>NZ_JBIOQS010000001.1:0-505000 GCF_051713845.1 Enterococcus sp. AZ191
GTCGAGTAGCTTCAAGAGGCAAAGAGTCGAGGTAAATACCAGAAGATCTGGTAAGAGTGTGAAGAATTTTACCTCGACATTTGCTCTGTGCTACATATTGAAGGATATAATGCGAACACGACATATAATATTTTTTTAATTATATAGCACAATATAATTAAAATCTATGAAACTAAGCTTTTTTATTCAATTTTGTTATAGCTGATATAAAAAATAACCACCCGAAGGTGGCTGAATAATTGGTATTTATATCTTGAAAATTTAATTCAATTTTTCTAATTCTTTATAATGATATTCTTTTATAAACTCATCCTTAATCACTTTACTTCTTGAAAACTCATCATAAGTTAAATCCCATGGTCCACCATCAACATGTGAAATTTCAACCAGTCGAGAAGCACTTAAATTCCAATACTTTTGAACTGTTTCTGCTAAAGATGCTAATATTTCAACCGCATCTTCATTCAATGCGATTTTAGCAAATACCAAAGGAACTCTTATATCTTTAAGCATGAATTTTTTTTCAGTTTCTTGTTCAATTTTTTCTCTTCCATATCCCTTGTATAATTGGTAAACCTCTTCAACTACAGGACCATACTTATAAGCAACAATGTGCTCCTCAAATAATTTTTTACCCGTATTTTTTAAATAAGTTGCATATGCAAAATAAATTAGTTTTTGCAGTTTCAAATTAGTTATGGATCCTATTGACAAGAAAAACTTAGCAACATCCTCAACGTGCATCTTTTTATCCGCACTAAGCAAATCAAAAAAATCATCCATATCTTCGATTATTGATATATCTCTAAAAAAAGAATCTTTTTCTATAACACTTTTCCAAGTTTTATCTTCAGTAATTAGTTTGTGAATACCAAACTCACTTTTAGACAACCTATACTGGCTTTGTTCAAAAAAATCTTGAATAATAGCTTTATCTAGATTGTCATTAGAAGCATAGTGCCAACCTATCCTTTTACCTCCAGCGTAATAACTTGCTATAGCAATAAAATGATACGCCATTATTCTTCCTCCTTTAAACTAGCTGTCTTATATTGCTCTGGCCAAATAATATAGTTACGTTTAGCCTTATGTATCTCATGAGAAATTTCATTACTACGAGCATAGGCTGTATTCCATATTTGTAATTCCCAAGGAAAATAGAAATTACTTACATTTTTAAAATAAATATGCGTTCCTTTATAATCCTCTTTATTTCTAGTATACCACTTCATCAAATTTTGTTCATATTTTATATCTTCTAAAAAATTTTGAATGTCTAAAGAATTAAAGTTAAAATCATCAATAATTAACCTAAATCCTAATAAATCATTTAAACATTTTTGAATTGGGCTCTCTCCGTTGTTATGATTGCAGAGATAATGATGAAGTTTATTTATAACTGACTCTTTTTGCTTAATTCTAATCCGTGCGTCCCATTCTGAATAATCATATTCAAAATTAGATGAAATTAGAGCCGTATTTAATCCAATATAATATTCATCTATATAATCTAAAAACTCTTTAGAAATTTTGGAACTATTTTCCACTACATCTTTCACACAAATACTTTTTAAGTTAAAAGAATTATCAATAAGATATACTCTAGATATTTCTTTATGTAATTTATTAATATCACATATTGCATTTTTCAATCTAAAAAAATCCATGATATTCTCCTAACTAAAAAATACTACAAAACATTTTATGAAATATATAGAGTACTGTCAATAACATTTTTCTACAGTGATTATAGTAAATTTATGTACCCTGTAGGACTCGAACCTACGACCGGACGATTATGAGCCGTCTGCTCTGACCAACTGAGCTAATGGTACAGGTTGTTGCCACAAGTAATAATTAGGTGATTTACTTAAAGGAATGGATAACATTGTGACAACAATCCTGTTATCTCAAAGCTAAAAGTGGGATAATATTTTATTATTAAGCATGAGATAACACGCATATTGTATATAATAATATTTAAATTTGTCAATGAGGAGCTTTTTTTTATAAAGTCAACCGGTATGAGAGTTGCTATTGACAAATGACTCTCGAACAGTGTTCATAATTCACCTATAAAAAGTCGTTGACTTCTAACTAAATCAAGTAAAAAAATATAGATAATAAATTTTAAATCTATTGTTCATAATGTTATTATTAATTTATAGCATTAAGAAAAAAGATAAGACTCTACATTCCTAAAAAAATGTAAAATCTTATCTCTTTTCTTAATTGCACAATTAGTACTATCTGTACTACTTTCTAATTAAATAAACTTTTAGTTATTAACTTGATTAAAATCAGAGATAATATCATTTAATTCAGTTTGAAGGGTTGTAACGATTAAATGGAAATTTTCTTCATCCGTTTTATTATATGGAGATGTTTTCGTTATATATAACAACTTTTCTTTTTTGATTTTCATTAATAACTCTGTCGAAGTCTGTACTTTATCTTGATAATGAAATGCAGACATCCCACTTTGTATAATTGTAATTGTTGCTGAAGCAATTGAAACAATCAATAGTAAGGACCTGTGTTCAGAAGCCTGATCAATTAATATTGGAATACTAGCTGATAAAACTATTTTTATAATATTTCCGATACCAATCACTCTACTATTAAATCGAATTTCTTTTTTTAATCTATTGATTGTAGAATCAATAGATTCGATAAATGCTTTTTGATCCATCATTTTCTCTCCAATCATTTTATTAAAATCATTAACAAAAATATTATAAGAGGATTTAAGTAAGTTCTAATTAACCGCACACAAAAATAAAAAACAATTGTATTTTAACAAAATTTTAATATACTTGTCAATTTGTGTACTTCTGCAGAACATTTACTTTATTGTTAGATAAGTGGCTCATGTTTATAGAATCTAAATAATAGATTTTTATGTACTGCCCCTCAACGAGGAGCTATTTTTATCGTTTTGGAATCGTCAACGCTAAATCTTTGAAGTGGAAATCTTGATGGCCACCCTTTGTATTTCCTGCTGGATCATTCGTTCGTCTAAACATAATATAAACATTCTTTCCGACAAATTTTTTCATGTCAAACTCACCTTTCATCCCATATTTTAACCCCTTGGCAACGCCTAAGTGTTTGTTGACATCTTCTCGAACGATTCCAGGAGTCGCAACTCTAGCTAATTCTTTGCCTGTTTGTTTATCCATTAAGAAAATATAACCGTATCTGTGATTTCCTGCTCCTTGCCAGCCTTGAATCGTTAAAATCCCTTTCTCAACTTCTTTCATCAATTCTAGTTTGGCTTCTTGCCCATTTGCTTTCTGAATCGGGCTTTCTGTCACATATTCATCGTGTGTTTTTGGCTTAGATGAGCTATTGGCATTTGTATTGTTTGAAGAAGATACTCCCAAAGATTCACCAGTAATTGCTTCGATTAATTCTTTCGCTACTGCATCAATGTTATCAACTAATTTCTTTACATCATTTGCATTAGAGATGAATCCTAGTTCAACTAAGCGGTATGGAATTCCACGATTAGAAAATACATTGCAGTTTAGCAAATCTGAACGTCCAAATGTTCCTGTTGGCTTTGATGATCCCCACAATCCAACATATTTCTCAATCACTTTTGCAATCGCAAGATCATTACTGTCCGCTTTAAATCGAGCATTGATAATCACATGACCATTTTCAGCGCTAGGATTGCTTGATCCATCTAAATGAAACTCTGTCACCGAAGCATAACCATTTACGTCATACGCGCCACCTCCAGCTTTTGTTTGTTGATACATATCTAGAGACTCATTGTAAAAATCAATCTGATTATTTTTTAGTTTTGCAGCCCATGCTTTTAGTTTTGGTCCTAAAATATTACGGGTAAACGTTGCTTCCTGATAGCCATTTCCCAGTGCTCCGGGATCACCTTGGCCATGTCCAAACACTACTAAATGTTTACTCATTTTCATCGTCTCCTTGTAAATGATTTGTTGGGAAATATTTTTCTTTTTTTACTTCAATTTCATCTTCTAGCCACTTAATTAGCCACATTGGAAATTTATCTTCCCAACCTAAAACAGCGATATTGGCCATCAAACTATAGAAATTATGGTAAATAAAAGCGAAGATAAACAAACAAAAAATAATGGAACCAGTACCTAACAAATAATCAAAGCCATAGGCAATCATGCAAATCACCAAGATTACAAAATCTCGAATAGCTGAATCGATCAGAGTCGTACTATTTTTCTTTTTACTTGTCGATAATTTGGCTAAACTAGAACCCACAGCCCATTCCATAAGAAAAACTGCTAATAATATTCCAATAACAACTGCATGCTCAATGCCTAATTTCTTTGACGTAATCCAATCAGGAAACACAAAAGAAATTCCTCCACCAATTGCACCGAATACCCAACTACCGTCATAACTCATTTTTAAAAGTTGATTTTTCAACAGTTCTATCATTGTATTCACTTATTTTCTTCCTTTCATAAAAATAAAAAGCGCACTCATTTGAGCACGCTACTAAATGATTTTATTTTCTTCAATCTAACCAATATGAAAATGTATCTAAATAACAATATTTAACATCTTTGCCACTGTCATTTCCTACGTATAGATTTCCTGCGCTAGTGACAGCTATTCTGCATGAAGTACTCAATGAATTAGTTGCCCCTAAGCCCATTTTAGTATCAGAAGGGGTGAGTTCATCTGGCAATGTAGAAATAATATGTTGTTGTGTTTGACTAGGCAATGTATTACTTGTTGTGGTTACCGCACCTCTAAATGATAGTTTTTTATGACCATCTATTGTGTCAACTCGATACTTAGGACTAGTTCCGTCTCCTCCTTGATAACCTTCTGTTAGTGATAAATCTTGCCATTCCCCTAGAACATAAGTATTATTTTTCATCCAAACAACATTCGCCGTCACTACTCTTAAGTCATCAATTAGCATTGCAATATTATTAGTATTTGTTTCCACCTCTGTTTCCTTAGCAAAATTTGCTTCTATATATTCAGAAGTCAAATCCCAGACAAAGTCATTTGGATTGTCACTATCCTTAATTCCTGTACCAAAATATTTGTACATTCTTTCTCCCGTTACTTGTTTTGATAGATAAAAAGGGGCAACTAATAGATTGGGCTGGTATGGTGTAGCTGATTCACCTTCTTCAATTTTAAGTTCATTTTTAATTTTGATAGTTCCTGTAAAGCCATTTAATAGTAATTGTAACCAGGCACTCGTTATCTCAGAAGGATCGAACGATACTTCATGTTGATTTGCCATTGTTTCTACTTCTATCCACTCATTTAATGGTAAATCACTTAACTTTATATGCAAATAAGAAAGAGAATCACTTTGTTTATTTAAGCGGTAAAGCAAATAGTTATTTGATGAAGCTGGATTATCTAAAAACACTTTGGTACTCATCGTGTATTTTTTATTCGGCGACAAAATTGGTACTTCTGTTTGTACATAAGCATTAGGATTTGTAGTGCTATCGGAAAGCGTGAATGTCGTCGCATTTTCTTCACTACCTTTTGTTACTCCCGTCCCAACAATCCAGTTACTTGAGTCCATATTTCTAAATAAATTGGGATTTCCACTATAATCATAGTCTCCAAAATTAATACTATCACTATACACGACGGATAAATTCTCTAAGTTTTCAACTATATGTTTCAGTTCAGCTACCTTATCTTGTAAACCTTGCAAATCTATTTTTGTATTATTAATTAATTCATTGATTTCAGTCATTCTTTCCGTAACCTGTTGATGGAATTGCTCATACTCTTCAGTAACTCTCTCAGCAGTTTGAGTATAAAGTTCATGAAGTTGATCAATTAACTTATTGTATTCTGTGATAATCGATTCCGCCTCTTCAACATCAATATCTGTATTTCCTAAAACAATGACTTTGAAATCACCGGTTGTATTTCTTTTACCTTCTTTTTGAAAAGAAAAATACGCTCGTTTATATATTCCTTCCATAGAAAATGCTGCGCTAGGAAATGTGTACTCAAATGTCCCTTCAAGCAACTTTTCAGGATCTGCTGTGATTCCTTCGGAATCTATAATTTTTGTTTGACCGTCTGAAATCAATCCCTCGAATGCAAGAACTCCGTCTCTTAAATCGATTGGTTCATTAAAATTACTCAAATGTACAGTAATTGTCTGTAACCCATTATCTCCAACTCTTCCATAAATAATAACTGGTGCTACTGGAGATTTAGAAAAATCCAAATTTATGCTTCTATTGCTCATCTTCTACAATCCTTTCAATGATTTTTTCTAATTTTTTTATACGTTTCTCTTGTACTTCAATCTTTTGAATTAATTAGCATGCGACAATCTAGTTTTCCCATTATTCTCTTCATCCATGTAATACATGGCTTTTACGACGTATGTCATAGCTCTCTCTCCTTCACTTTATTTACTTCACGCCATTTTGACCAGGTTGTGTTTCCAATTCCTCCGAGCGCTTCACGGATAGCTTTGACAGAGTAACCAACTTCTCTTAGGCTTCGATAGTCCTCGTAAGTAAAGCAATCAAAATCCATTTTTGGTAATGGTTTAGATTCGTCCATTGTGTCTGCACCAATCGTTTCAGCAATTTCTTGTACTAAATTCAATTCTTGATCAGATAATTCTTCAACAGAACGACTGCCAATGATTTCTAGCATCCGTTTTCTTCGCTCTCGTTTTTCTTGCCTTGTAAGAACCATATCACTACTCCATTTGCTAATTTCTAAACGCCCTACGCACTGTGTACGCTTCGTTAATGACTTTCTTCAACGTATCCGATGGATAGATTCGATGGTTTGCCTTTTTAACATCTTCCTCATACATCCAAGCGAGTTGTTCGATCGTTTCATCATCCAGAGAAAATCTCGGTCTTTTCTTAGGTGTCCCACCTGTTTGTTTTGGCTGTCCCACCTACACGACCACTCCTTTTTGTTGATTTTCCAAATATGTCTGTAACCCTCGGTAACACTCAGCGAATGACAAAGTGGAATACTTCCTCTTTTGTGTATGAAGCCCATCTTCTCGCTTCTCAAGGACACGTTCTAGCTTTGTAGGATCTACGTACAGCGCATAGTAAACACGCAATTTGCTCCAGCTCGAAGGATCATTTTTTATTTGGTCTTCGGTTAACTCTTTTAGCTGTCTATAAACTTCTTGCAAACATTGACGTTCATCGCCTTGTTTACATTCCCCCAGTTTTTTTAACAGCTTGAGATAGTTATATTCTTTCAAAGTATCACCTCACATTTAGAAAGGAACATCGTCATATCGATGCGCTTCTCTTTCTTTTCTGAGCCTTTCTTGTTCTTCATGGTCTGCTAACCATTTGGGGATAGGCTCTTTTCTAACAGGATTCCTTTTGAACGATTTAGGCGAATTTTCAGCCTTCCACGCTTCGTCTGCTAACTTCGCATCGTCTACCGTTTTGACACCACGTCTTTGCCAATCATTCAGCTTTTTAACCACATACCCAGCCGTATGTCCGCCATCTCTTGCTGAAATCTCAATGGCGTATAGAATGACCTCAAGGGCGACACCGTCTTCTAGAAAGCTCTGCACTCGATCGATGTTTTGAGGACTATCCATTGGTTTAATTTTTTGTTGGTAAAGTTGTGAGATCTGAGCCATCGCTGCTAGCATGCTTGTAGTCTCTGTGGTAGTCTCTGGGAAGTCTATGGTATTGGTGAGGTCATTTTGACCTGATCCATTGGTGCAATTTGACCCATCCGTCGGGTCATTTTGACCCAATCGTTGGGTCACCTCTTTGAGCTTGTCATAATCAATGGAATACCAAATCGTTTTATCAAATCCTGCTTTGTTATAATTTTCTTTAATTATTAGATTCTGCTTACTTAAAGAAGTCAAAGTGCGTTTAACTGTTGCTATGCTCCAAAATGGAAATTGTCCTTGCCATTCTTCATAAGTATTATGAATCCATCTCCTATTTTTAATCATTTTTGCACTTTTGCTATTCAACCAATAATGGAGCTGTTGCAAAATAATTGCTTCGTTCAGCCCAATGACTGTCGCTAATTTAGGCAATACTTGAATAGGATAATCATCAATTAGTAACTTACTCATGAGTACCTCTTTCTTGCTTATATCTATCATCAAAGCTTCTTATTTGATTCATATTCATCACACCAATTCGTATCAAATCTGCGCTATTCAAATAAATAGGATGAATTTGATACTTATTCATAAATTGAGTAACACCCATATTGTGCGCCTCGTTATGATGTTTCCGACATAATGCTGTCAACGGAAACTTGCGATGATCAACTTGTGATCTCTTTCTATTGCCTACCGCTTCTAAATGGTGAATATCTGCTCCAGATTGTCCGCATATGACACATTTGCGGTGTTTACAGCATTGATAGTGATAAAACTGTTCATGCTTTGGTAAAATTTCATAAGATCGTGGAAAAGGAACATTCCATTCAAACATGAAATCAAGTACCATTTCAATTAAGTTATTCACCTCTGCCACACTTGCATCTGAATTATCTGCGACACTTATTTCTGTAAAATACTGGATCACATACTCTTCTTTGAAATAATCATTTAACTGACTTGTTGAAGTACCAGACCATCTATGGATATCTCCTAGCAAAGCCCAATATAAAAGCCTTTGGGCTTCGCTAAACCTTCGAGGATCTGGTAGCTTCAGAACACCTAAAACTGCACGTAAATCATTCGAATACATCGTTTTTAATCGCTCAATATTTAAGTCTTCTTTTAACTGTACAGTTAACAATCGTTTTTCTTTGTTGTAGTTTGTTATAACGAATGATTGTTGCATCTAATCACTTCACATTGGTGGATTTGTAGGATCAAATAAAGAATCCTGTTGATCGTTTATTATTTCATCATGTTCAGTTGATGCTGATGACTCTTCTTTCTGTTGCTCTTCCTTTACTTTTGCTTTCATTTTTACTAGCGCATCGGAAGCTGTTTGTATCAATACCTCACAAGTTTCTACATCAATATCTTCAAATTTCCCAGCATATTGTATATTCGTTAAGAATCTCGTCATCGCTTTTTGTTGTGTCATCTTAGCAAGCCTTGCATTTTCAGCAACTAGTTTCTTAGCCTCATCTCGTTGCTCCTTCGTTGCCTTTGGCAACATTGGTAAATCTTCACCAGCATAGATATAAAGACCTAATCCAAACATTGCTAGATTTTTTACTAAACAACGCATAATCGTCTTATTGACATCAAACATTGAAGCTTTTTCAACTGTTATCCCCTTTTTGTTTCTTGTGTCGTACGTATAAGACTCTGATTTCATTGCTTTGTTTGAGTTATCCATGACTGGCAACCACATTTCATGTGTGATCCCATCTATTGTGACCTCGGTAAAAACCATATATCCTGTGTTCTCATCAAACACATAGGGCAAGTTATTCTCAAATTTCAAAATTCGATAGGTAGCGTCTGGATAACGTTCTTTAACAGCTTTCCATGCCCACGCCCATGAAAGATAGGACAATTCAGTACTTCCTGTTTTCTTTTTTTCAACGTATGGATTTACGTTAACAGCATTTAGATTTAGAAATATATTCTCTTTTTCTTCACTCACCAAATATCAACTCCATTTCTCGAATAAAGTCTTTTCCTTTACCTGCAGGTAAAATTTCTATCCAGTAACCATCGTATTCATCTAATACATCTAACAAACCATCACGAGTAACTATTACCCATTCTGGACGATTCGTTTGTTTGGTTAGATGTATCAAATGCATTTGGTCATATTTGTATACGAAGTTTCCGAAGTCATCTTGGTCATTATCTAGATGTTCACTAGTTAGCACATTTTTTCTAGGTTCTAATTTCAAACCATAATTATCTTCTTTGGTAGGATTCCCAAAATTCGGATTGGTAATATAATTGTCTAGTGACTGTACAAAATTATTCATGCTCAGTCACTTCCTTGAGTGTAGAATTAGCAAAATAAGTCAAAACTAAAGTAATGAAGTAAATCCAACCATATCGAATGTTAATAGTGGCGAAGCACATACCCACACCAACGAGGACATATGCTCCCTTCACATTAATTCGTGTTTTTTTCATTGAAATTCCCCCTTAACTGATAAAAGAACTGGAACGTCTTGTTTGTTGCATTCTTCGATTAATTCATCAATAAGGTTTTCAATTTTTTTATTCATGTGATATAATTCTCCCGATATAATTTTTGGTTTGTGACTCATTGCTTTTGACGGCTGAGTCACTTTTTTATTTCTTCTGGCGTTCACGCCATTGTTCCCCTAACAATCTAGGTTTCATTTCTTCGTGGTATTCCTGATTTAGTTTTCGCATCAAGTGTTGATGCTCTTGTAAGGTCATTTAATCCCTCCTTCGTTTATTGAATTTCTCCATTTCTATTTGATAAAATATTTTTATAGAAATGGAGGTGAATATTATGGGGAAAAACCAACATGTCGTACCTAATTCCAATGGCGGTTGGAATGTCAAAGGTGCTGGAAATTCCAAAGCGACTGCCCATACTAATACAAAATCTGAAGCAGTAAAAATCGCTAGAGAGATTTCTAAAAATCAAGGTTCCGAGCTATTTATTCATGGCCGAGATGGAAAAATTCAAAGCCGTGATAGTCACGGAAACGATCCGCATCCACCAAAAGGTTAATCATATTTAGGAGTTAACCGAATACGATAACCATCAGCAGGAGTTGTATCGGTCAATGTAACTTCTGCTACTTTTTTACCTTCTTCTGTTTCAACGATTAATCTTGTGTAATTTTCTTCATTTAAAATTCCCATTTTCTCTTCTTTCTTCATGTCAACCCTCCTTCGTATCTCGCCGTCACCACCTCCAAGAAGAGGAGTTGCTCATGCAAGTAGGTATATGTGCGAATTTAGTTTTGTTTTTTGTAGTTTTTGAAGGAAATCGCAACTCCTCTTTTCGGAAGTGATGAGTGTAGAACAATATACATGTTTAATACTTACAACACTCTGTCCGGGAGTCTCATCTAATTAATTTATGCTTGTGTAAATATTCGAATACTTCTTTTTTATTCCAACATTCAGTGTTTCCTTTTATGTGATAAGGAAATCCTTCAAGGTAACGAAACGATTTGTCAAAAGTATCTGGGTCACAGCCGATAGCAGCTGAAATTTCTTTTCTATTGAGAAGGAATTTTTCCTCGTCGTTTATTTCATCTAAAATTTCACGAATAGCTTTCCTTAATACAGACTTCAACATTTCTTTGAATGACTCGACAAAATCAGTTGCAAATAGGTTCATCATTGTCCACTCCTAAATTAATATCTAAAAGTTCTTCGATTTATTTCAAACGTTCCTTTGGTTTTCTTTTTTCAGTGAAGATATCTCGTAAATAAGTAACTGATATACCCATTTGGCGAGCTAATTCTCGTTGACTCCAACCTTTCTTGACTAATGCAATTAATACTTGTTGTTTTAAAGTCATTAAATATCATCTCCTTTTTGAAACGAAAATTTTACATTGTTTTTTTACTTTGAGATTGACACTAGATGTAATATATTGCATAATGTAAGCATAGGAAATACAGCGCACAAAATGTGAGCTTTACTTATGTCTGGGGAGACTATTAAGTGATTACTTATTTGCTTTTTGTGCGTCTTAAATATCTTGCTTACAAATAAAGTATAATGCAATATTTTACATATGTCAACTTAAAAATGTAAAATTTTACTTTTTTGTAGTCTAGGAGGAATAAAACAATGCTTTTAGATAGAGTTGACAATCTTATTAAAGAAAAAAAAATGACCAGAGCAGAATTAGAAAGAAAGCTAGATTTTAGCGCTGGAAGTTTAAGAAATTGGAATAAAAGTACTCCATCTGGAGATAAAATACAAAAAGTAGCAGATTTTTTTGATGTTAGTACTGATTACTTATTGGGAAGAACTGATAAACGTCGCTACTACGACCTCACTGAAAAAGATGAAAGAGATATTCAAAGAGAATTAGAACTGATTATCGAAGATATGAAAAATTCCGATGCAATTGCTTTTTCTAAAGATACGGAAGAACTTTCCCCTGAAGCACGTGCCGCAATTCTTTCTTCGATTGAAGAATCATTACGTATCGGAAAAGCTCTCGCAAAGAAGAAATATACTCCTAAAAAATATCGTGGTAATCAACAGTAACAAACTGGGGGAATTGTCATATGCTTTTATCAGACGTGCCGTATAAAATAAAGAAATTGAAAAAGCATTATGGGACCAATGATCCATTCAAAATAGCTGAAAAGAAAGGTATCACTGTTCTATATGGCTATTTTGGTGAGGAAGTATATGGATTTTATACAAAAAATCGACGATGTAAATTTATCCATTTAAACGCAGAATTGCCTTATCAAAAAATGCTTTTTGTTTGCGGTCATGAATTGACTCACGCTATTTTTCATCCAGATGATAACACAGCACAAATGACCGCAAGCAGTCTTTCTTCTACATCTAAAATAGAAGCTCAAGCCAATTGCGGTGCAACCCATTTATTGATAGATGGTTCACATATAGACGAACTCTACTGTCCAACGAAACAAGACATCCTTAGATTTTATGGAATTCCTCTAGAAATGGAGTGTTTTTTATAATTAAGCATCTTGGCCATGCCGTTTAGGAGGTGGTGCCAAATTCTCTAAAGCATTCTGTCCGGGAGCAAAAGGAGAATACTATGGCAAAATATAGAAAAACAAAATATCCAAATATACTTATTTATGAAATAAAAGCAGGTACTCGTTATCGTATACGTAAAAAAGTGCGTATAGCCGGTAAAGAAAACATTATTGATGAATCTGGTTTTAAAACTATTGCACATGCAAAAGCCCGACTAAGAGAAATTGAAGAAAGCATCGATAAATCCGAAATAGATTACATTCGGTCTCACAAATTAACTGTAACAGAATATTATAAAGAATATGCAAATCGTAAAACTATGTCTCACGTTTGGTCTATTGAATCCAGGTGTAGTAATGATTCTCTTTTCAAAAAACATATTGAACCTATATTTGGTAATATGCCATTAAGTAAAATAAAACGAGATACTTACGAGATTTTCATTAACCAAAAACTTGAAAAATTGAGACGACGATCTGTTCAATCTATCCATATCATGTTTATGGCTTTGTTGAATGATGCTGTTTACAACGGTATTCTTGAACGTAATCGATTGCAACGAGTAATTATTGGGAGTGGTACTCTTCCTGAAAAGAATAAACGTATATCTCTTCAAGAATATCAACAATGGATGAAGATGGCAGAAAAAATATTGACAAAATACGAATTTTCTATGATTTATCTTTGTGTTTTTGGTTTACGTCGAGGTGAAGTATGCGGATTACGTTTATCTTCAATTCGTTACAGTGACCATCCAGAATTAGCAACACTACACATTGCGGATAGTCGCACACAGCGAACTCAAAAATATGGTAAAGGCGGGCTCAAAACCTCAAGTAGTAATAGATACATCGTTTTAGACAAAAAAGGTACAGAAGCAATCGAGTGTATTATTCATGAAGCGAAAGAAATAAAAAAAGACTATGGACAAATTTTACACCAAGAAGATTTTCTCTTGCTAAATCCCACAACATGTAATCCATTTTTTCCTAGTCAATTAAATCGGCTCTTTGATAAGGTTTCAAAGAGTTGTAATATAAAAATCTCTCCGCACATGTTAAGGCACTTTTTTGCAACTCAAGCAGCAATTGCTGGTGTCCCTAAAGAACATGCCGCAGCTTATTTGGGCCATAAAAATAAAACTATGACAGAATACTATACACATATTCAAAACGAGACTGCTACGGATGTTATTAATATCGTATCAGACAGGTTAAACGGTAGAAATTCTGGGAAATAAAAAAGCGGTGTGATTTTTGGCGATATTTCAAAAAATATCACACCAAAATCACACCACCATTTCTATTTTCAACTTTTTCAAGCATCTTTTAAAAATTTACTTTATTGATTTTAGGCTTATTTCAACGATCGAAAAAAATAAAAAACGACTAAATTATTTATCTAACGTGCCAAACGGTAGATGGCATCTGCATAAATAGCCGTTGCTCTGAATAGATCGTCTAAACTCATAAATTCATTTGCTTGGTGCATTGTATCAGTGTAGCCTGGGAACATCGCACCGTAAGCAACACCACGTTTCAATAGACGTCCATAAGTTCCGCCACCAATGATTTGTTCATAACCTTCTTCACCTGTGTGATCTTTATAGACTTGTAACAATGTTGCAACCAATGGATCATCCATTGGTACATAGTGAGGTTCCATTACACGTGCACCAAGAGTAACTGAAGCTCCTTCTTCTTTGACTGTTGCTAAGATATCACTTTCTAAACCGTCAACAGTCACACCTTGTGGGAAACGGAAGTTCATGTTGATGAAGTTATCGTCTTCTGTTCCATTTTCTTTAAAGGCAAATAAGCCAGCGTTCATTGTTAATTTACCCATTTTTTCATCTTCATATGCCACACCCAGTTTTTCACCATAGAAATCTTCATGGACATACGCTGCTGCAACATGGATAAATTGTTTTGCCGAACCAATAAATTCATAGTTATCTAGGAAAAGAGCTAAGAATGTCCCTGCATTGATTCCTGCTTGAGGACTTGCTCCATGAGCGCCTTTTCCGATTAAGTCGATTTTTACATACGTATTATCTGCTTCGATCGAACCGCTAACTGGATTTGCTTCAGTAAATTTATAGAATGCTTCTTCCATTGCAATCGCTGCATCCGCATCTGGTACTTGAAGAGCTGCAGTAGCTGTACCAGGGACCATATTTTCACGCAAGCCTGAAACAAAGGATTTCAATACGTAGTCACCTTCGTTATCGCCTTGGAATCTCAAAGCAAGTGATACATTTCCTTTTTCACCATTGATGATTGGAAACTCAGCATCAGGAGAAAAACCAAAGTCAGGTTCTTCTTCATGTTGGAAATAATAAGCCATGTCGCCCCAGCCGCTTTCTTCATCACTACCGATAACGAAACGAACTTTTTTAGACAATTTCAAATCTAGTTCTTTAATGATTTTCATTGCATAATAAGCTGCCATACTTGGGCCTTTGTCATCACTTGAACCACGCGCAAAGATTTTGCCATCTTTGATTACTGGTTCATAAGGATCAGTATCCCAACCATCACCAGCAGGTACAACATCCATATGGCCAAAAATCCCTAATGTTTCATCACCTTCACCAAGATCGATATGTCCTGCATAATTATCCACGTTTTTGACAACAAAGCCATCACGTTCGCCATATGCTAACATGTGTTTCAACGCATCACGAGGACCTGGTCCAAAAGGTGCATCCGGTGTTACTTTTGAATCATCACGTTCACTGCTGACACGTAAAAGATTTTTTAAGTCTTCAAGCAAGTCTTCTTTACGTGCTTCTACTTCTTTTTGCCAATTGATTGTCATAAAGTTAATCCTCCACTCATTAAGTCTACCTGTTCATCATACCATAAATCGAAGAAAAAAATAGTTCAAAAAATCTGACAATTCCTAGTCTAAAGAGTGTTCCAACAAAAATATCTACGCTATAATACAAGAAAGGAGGCATCTCGATGTTAATAGATGAACGTTTGGTACAAGAAGTCATTACTCCACGTCCAGCTGAATCACATAAAGGGACATACGGCCGGACAGTTTTGATTGGCGGCAATGAACAATATGGCGGCGCAATCATCATGAGCGCTTTAGCTACAGTCAATAGCGGAGCTGGTTTGACAACTGTCATCACCGCTACTAAAAATCACGCCCCCCTTCATGCCCATTTGCCAGAAGCAATGTGTGTCGATTGGCATGATAAAAAAATGATTCTTTCCGTACTTGAAACAGCTGACATTTTATTGATAGGTCCCGGACTCGGCACTACTCCTGAAAGTTTCAATATACTTGAGTTGGTTTTAGCCCATCAAACTAAAAAACAATGGCTGATCATGGATGGTTCCGCTCTAACTTTATTTGCAAAGGAACAGCTAGAACTTCCTTATCCTAAACAAACAGTTTTCACACCACATCAAATGGAATGGCAAAGACTTACCTCATTAGCGATTGCTGATCAAACGAAAGAAAAAAATAGCATGAAACAGCAAGAACTAGGAACGACTGTCGTACTAAAAAGTCACCAGACGACTATTTATGGTCAAAAAATGATTTATCAAAATACCATAGGTTCTGCTGCAATGGCAACTGGTGGAATGGGGGATACTTTGGCAGGTACGATTGCTGGTTTTCTCGCCCAATTCCCCAAGAATGACCAGACAATCGCAGCGGCTGTCTATCTTCATAGCTATATCGGAGATCAATTAGCCAAATCACAATACGTTGTGCTCCCTACGCAAATCAGTCAGTACTTGCCACAATGGATGCATCATTTCAGTCAAAAAAATTAAGATCAAGGAGTTATTTTATGGAACTGTTTACTGGATATATTCGAGAACCTTTTTATTATGAAACTGATCAGATGGGAATCATCCATCACAGCAATTACATTCGTTGGTTAGAAGAATCGCGTGTGGCATTACTCGATTATTTAGGGTTCAGTTATAAAAAAATCGAAGAATTAGGACTGATCATTCCCGTACTTGAGGTCACTTGCCAATACAAAGAAATGGTCCGCTATGGCGAAATCGTCTGTATCTTACCGAAAATCGCGAAGTATACGGGCACTCGTTTAGATTTCACCTATGAAATCTATGGTTTAGCAGATAATCAGTTACGAACTACTGGCTCGAGCAAACATTGCTTTTTAACTGCCGATACGCAACGATTAGTCAAACTCAATCGTTTTGATACACAGTTGGATCAACTATTCAAAGACTACGCGCAGTTGGCGAACGAATGATTTCTCTCTACGCAAAAAACTTTCCTTTTATTTAAGAAAATCAGAGACTTTTTTCTTGTGTTATATAGGACAATTTGTATAATAAAGAGAAAAAAGCAGGTGATCCTCATGTATGTTGTCAAAGTATTGCATGGTTACATTGATAAAACTGGCTGCCGCACACGAGAAAAGAACCCTGATAACTTGTTGATTTTCAAAGAGAAAAAAGACTCTGAAGCATTTGCTAAACAGATCGGTGGCCGTGTCAAACAACTGCATGAGATACGACCTGATTGATCATTTTGTTAAAAAATTGAGTCTCTTGTTCCAAACATCAGTCCATCTTTGATGTTTGGAATTTTTTTGTTTGGATCTATTTCGCTCCTCTCTCCTGTAAACGTTTTATGTTATAATACTTGTAAAACATTGTGTAGAAAGGAGCATTTATGGCTGGCACAAACTTACAACAACAGGCTTACGAAACAATACGTAAGCAGATTATTTATTCTGAGTTAGCACCTGGAAGCAGAATCTCAGACAAAGTCTTAGAAGAACAACTTGCCATCGGTCGCACACCGATACGAGAAGCGTTGATCCAGTTACGCAACCAAGAATTGATCAAAACGATCCCACAATCTGGAACCTTCGTGTCAAAGATCGACATTCGTTCTGCATCCTTAGCTCTCTATACTCGAGAAAAGCTAGAAAATCCTATTCTTCAAGAATGCAGCGCCAAAATGACCCCACAGGATCAACTGATATTAGAAGATATTTTGGAACAAACCGATCATGCAATCACGACTCAAGATAAAAAATTATTTTTCTATTTAGATAAAGCGTTCCACCGTACCTGTTATAAAGTTGCTGAAAAATCAGAAATCTGGGATTGGATCGAAAGCTACAGTACACATCTTGACAGATTCAGATGGTTACGGTTGAGTATTACAGAACTGGGTTGGGGTCGTGTTTTAGATGAGCACCAAACACTACTTCAATCCATGATCGATCATAACCTTGATGAAGTGAGTTTTCTTTGCAGCATGCATATGCATATGATCATCGAAGAACAGGAATATGTACGACAGGCTTACCCAGATTATTTTGAGAAAGAGTAGATCGAGAGATGCGAGAAGAAGAATCGGTCAATCCTATTGAACAATTGAATTTTCTTTTAGATGGTTCATCAAACCTTAAAAACTCACATCCACCTCTTTAGCCCGCAAATACTATCAGACAAAAAAATCACTAAAAAAGACAGATGATCCCAAAATAGCAGCGCTAATTTTGAGAGTAACTGTCTTTTTAATAGCCAAAAATCGAACTATCCTGTTTAGCTAACTTTTTATTATTTCAAGATTTGATTTTTCTTTGTTCGATCTCTTGTACTTCTGCCAATAATTTTTCACTTCGCTCTGGATCGTACGGCCAAACCATCGCTACCTCCAATATATATGGATGAAAACCAAACTGATTGATTTCCTGTGAAAAACTCATTGCGGCGATTTCACTCAGGGAGCGAATCGTTGAATAATATTTGTAAGAAAAGATATGCCATAGTTCGATTTTCGTTTGTTGTGTATAGATCAATGGATAACTCATCTCGATATGATGGAATAATTCATGGGCCAAAATCGAATCAGTGATTTTGGTCGTTGTTAGATCTGGATCTTCACTTTCTTGTACAAACCGTTGGATAGGTTCCAACATCAATCGGATACCCTCTTCTTTGTCATAGGTGGCAAAAGTTACACGTTCAGCTGTTGCTTCTGATTTACAGTGCACTATATTAGTGCCTAATATTCCACAAAGCTCCATGATGTTCTTATGGGGATGTCTTTTCCGCAAGGCCCGTGCTGTTTGTTTCCCACACATGATGGCTTGCTGAATAAATTCTTTTTGATGCTCCAAAGAGACTCTTTTTCTTAAAATGTCTCTTTGGAATTGATAATACCCCCAACTTTCCTCTGAGATAGGGAACAACTCATTGAGCAATCGATTTAGTTTATGTTTGCTTGATGTTTCCAGCAACAACAATCACTTCTTCCCCTGGTTCCAAAGTAGAGATTTCCAAATCTATCAATAATTGTAGCTGTTCAAGATCCGTTGCAGTAAAGTCAGAGATCCTTGCCCCCAGACAGAGATAAAATTCTGGACGAGCAATCAGTTCTGTTTGATAAACTGCCATCTCTTCCCATAGTTTTTCTACCGCAGATAAATAATTGCCAGCAGTTATTTTTAAGCAAGCAGCATTCCCTCGCTGTACTTTGATAAAGCCCTTTTGATCTACGATACGGATCGCTCCGGCATTTTTCGGACGTTTTTTTTCACCCACCACATAAAAGAACGGTGTGCTTTCCATTACCTCGACTTCCGCTGTAGAAACTCGCATATCTTCAGCAGCTAACTCCAACGCTTCTGGCAGCGTGATCTCTTTTGTTAAATCAGTCGCTTTCACTTCTGTCGAACCCGTAGCAATAGCTGTGACTTTTGATGTTTGAGGATCAATTTCAACATGGATCTCAATTGATTCCGGTGTTGCGCCTGATTCGATTGCTTTATTCATTGCCTCATTCTTCAATGCACGAATATCTTCTTTACTTGGAGATGGGATGATCCGTTCTACAACATCTCGTACCATCGCTAATGCAACACCGATTGATGAAATCACTTCCGCATTTTCAGGGATCGAATATTTTACGCCCATTTTATTACTAAAATAAGTAATCAGTGAAGCAGCTCCGCCGCCTACACCTACCAATGAGATCTGATCTTTTTCTAAATGGTATTTTTCAGCTAACTCCAAGATAACTGGTTCAATTTTAGCATACGATTTTGCCATGATCTGTTCCGCAATATCTTCTACTGTAGTTTGACAATAATCTGCTAAAGCTTGTAGCGCTTTACGGGCAGAAGGGACATTTCCATAAGAAAAATGCTCTTCTTGCACTAATCCCAATACATTCGCCGCACAAGTATTCGTGATCGTTACTTCTTGACCATCCTCCATCACGACTTTGACGTAGTCTGCCGGATCGCCTTCTTTTGGTGAAAAGAATACTACTTTCGGTCCTTTGATTTCTTCTGTCGGTGTAAATACAGCATAGTCCAAACCTGTGATATGTGCAGAACGTGGGCCTACATCAATGATCCCATCTTGATTGGCGCGAACCATCGAACCACCTGCTACTCCTAACACTCGAACATCTAATGAAGAAATATAGGTTGGATGTCCACCAACGATCGAATAATCGATTGCCGGACGGCCGTTTTTGATGACACCGATATTAGTTGTCGTGCCCCCCACTTCAAAATAGACTCCGTTGGATGCCCGCAAATACATCAATGACCCCATCACAGAAGCTGCTGGTCCAGAAAGCATTGTCAATACTGGGCGTTTTTTCATCTCGTTGATTTCCATAACGCCCCCATCGCCACGCATGATCATCAAAGAAACGTGGACCCCTGCTTCACGCACTGAATTTTCTGTAGAAGTAGCAGTATCTAGCATTTTAGGCAGAATAGAGGCATTGATTGCTGCCGTTCTCGTTCTTCTAGTCAATCCATATAATTTAGTGATATCAGATGCCATCGTTGTTGGAATGGCTTTACAAGAAGCAGCTTCATAAACAACACGTTCTGGCTCACCATTATCTACCCCAAAGGCCATCGAAGATACTAGTACCTCCGCTTTTTCTTTTTCTAAATTAGAGATCGTTTCAGCCACTCGATCCACATTCAAATGTTTTACTGGTAAAAAAGCATTGACGATTTCGATTTTTTTCTTGTTTCCTAGATCAATATCGTTCAATCGTGTTTGTCTTTTGGCTAAGAATCCTTCAAGACCGCCTTTCGACATGCCGATTACTCCAACTTTGGCTACATCTCCTTCGATCAATGCATTCGTTGCTTGCGTTGTCGAGTGAGCCACGAAAACAACATCATCTGGACTGATTTGATTTTCTTGCAAACAATTTTGAAAAGACTGCACCACTCCTGCTGCCACCCCATTCAAATGATCATGTGTCGTCTTCACTGAAGACTTTCCAATAATTTCATGTGTGGCATTATCGATTGCTACTGCTTTTGTATGTGTCCCGCCAACGTCGATTCCCATTCGTACAAACCGTTTCATCTGTCATTCCTCCATTTCATTTCTATTATCACAATCCGTTAGAAGTTACCATACAATAAGAACGTGATCATACAGACAATTGCCCCGATTATCCAACCAGTTGGAATTGATTTTTTCATATACTCTCTTGAAGATACTTTTGTATAGCCTAAGCCCCAAGCTACCCATGATTGTGTAATATCTAAATGCTGCGGCGCAATCGTTGTTGTTGCAAATAGCGGGAATAAGAAGGCAACAGGCATTGTTGGATTCACTGCTAAAACAACTGCTAGAATGGCTGAACCAGAACCCACTAAACTTAAAGGACCACGGAAAAACCCAAGTGGTGTCAATATTGCAAATGCTATAGCCAAAACTAAAGGTGTTTTTGGAATAAAGTCCCCCAAAATTGCTGAGAAGTAAGAAGAAGCATACGCAGCAGAATTATTGAACATCGCCAAAGTCATTAAAAAGCCAACCATCGGCGCAACATCTGTCGCTCCATCTGTAAATAATTTAGCGAATTGCCGGCAAATTTCTTTATATCCTCCACGTAATTTTCCAGTAAATAATAATGCCCAGATTCCAGCAATCATAAATCCTAAAATGATCGGAATATCTAATAACACGACACCTAAAACTGGGATAAGTACTGCTAACCAAGAAATCATCGGTGCATCACCGCCATCACTTTGCACTTCAGCAGCCATTACGTAACGTTTCTTTTTGTTCATTGATATATTAGATGCAACTAAAACCACAACCAAACTTACAACCATACCAATCATTCCGATTTGGAAATAATCGTTATACGTGTAGCTTTCTGCTGCCGAATTGAATCCAGCGTAGATCGTTTGATATTGCTTGAAGTTCACAATGTTCGCAAAAATCCCTGCCATGATCGAACCCATGAATGAAAACAATGCAATCGGAGCCGAAATCCCTAATGACATCAAAATAGGTAAAACAATTACTGCGATCGAGATAACTGGTCCGATCCCTGTCATAGACATAAAGATAATAGCAGTTACGATGCAAAGTAAACTCATCGTGATCCGTGGTTTATCCCCACCAAGTTCCACTACTTTTCGGATCAATGTAGCTGCTATACCACTATCCACCAATACTCGACCAAAGAAAGCACCAAAAAATACATTTACTAAAATCGATTTCGCATATTCTGCAGGACCCGTTGCATAGATATGTGTCAATACTTCGATCAATCCTTGACCTTCCATTGTTGGGTTAGGAGAAAAGTAATTACCTACTAACGCCAAACTCATCCAAACCGTTGCCATGATCGCTAAACCAACCATCAAATTGTAACCCTTCACGCAATACCAAACCATAAAGAAAAACGAAATAACTAATAAAATACCTATAATAATATCACTCATACTGCCCCTCCATTTTCTTTTTAACTAAATCAACAGATCACTCTGATATATCAGTTATCTCATTCTAACGGATCAAGTAATCGCTTACATTAAAATGCACGTATAATCATTGTTAATAAGATTAAAAAACACTAATTATTGTGTCTCTAAAAATATTTTGCTGTTGGGAATCATCTATGTTCTCTTACGAAAAATAGGAGCCAATATAGAAATAGAAGAGCGTATGAGCAAATCTAAAAACCAGGTTTACTAAAGACTCTCGAATAAACGGCGTCCAAAAGTCAGGTTTTTTCGGAAATTTCAAAAAAACATACTAAGATTAGAGGGTAAATTCATCGACGGATGAAATTACCCTCTAATGCTCTTTTAAGCGTATAGTTGATTGTGCAAGAAAGACCGACCACACTTTCTTGGACTATGAGTCCCAAACAAAAAATGGTCTCCTTCACTGTCATTTTAAAACCTGGTTTAAGTATGTTGGGGCTTCGAGCCCGTGTAAAGGAAATTAGGAACGAAATGAAGCAGTGAAGAACCTTTCAACACTTCTTAGGAGATGAAAATTATGTATGTACTTGCTTTAGATGTCTCAATGGGGAAAAGTTATGTCGTTATTTATCATGAAAATACTTGTCTTTTTGAACAAGAAATTCTTCACGATAACACACATTTCAATGCACTTCTTCAAGAAATTTATGCTCTTTCCAGAACAACCACAAATCGTTTTTGAAGCAACGGGGGTTTATTCAAGAGTCATTGACACTTTTTGTTAAAAGAATCGCCTATTGTTTATTAAACCCTTTAGAAGCGAAAAGACAACTGAATATTGACTTACGTTCAGTCAAAACGGATAAACGAGATGCCCATCGGCTGGCACAAATACACGGTCAATTTTTGCGGAAACAAACACAATCTCAAACAGAAGTCTATAAACAAACACGCGATTTTGCACGCTTTTATCAACAAATTGAAAGGGACATGAAACGCACGAGAATGAACCTGCATACCGCTTTACAATTGACTTTCCCAGAATTGGAAACACTTTTAAATAATAATTGGCGCTATTTTAAAGCGGACTGTAAGAAAAAGCTTTTAGAAGAAAAAACCGGTTCGATTTATCGGAAACGAAAAATCGAAGTCGAACCAGTGTATGGCCATCTAAAGGCTCAATTAGCGTTCCATCGTTTTCATTTGCGTGGAAAAGAAGGAGCAAAAATTGATATTCAGTTGGCACTCATGGCACTAAATTTGAGAAAATTAGCAACATATATGAAGGGAAAAGTGTCTAAAATAGAAAAATATACGCCCGATTTTGATCTTATACATCAAAATCAGGCGTATATTCTTTTTAAGAAGGACTATTGTCCCAGAATCCACTTTGCTATATTACTTTATAAGCTTATTTGCTTAAAGCGTCTTTTGCTTGGTCAGCTAATGCAGTAAATGCTGCTGCATCGTTGACAGCCAAGTCAGCTAACATTTTACGGTTGATGTCGATTTCAGCTAATTTCAAACCGTGCATCAATTTTGAGTAGCTTAAGCCATTCATACGAGCCGCTGCGTTGATACGAGCGATCCACAATTTACGGAAGTCGCGTTTCTTTTGACGACGATCGCGATATGCGTAGTTGTATGAATTCATTACTTGTTCTTTTGCTGTTTTAAATAAAGTGTGTTTTGAACCGTAGTAACCTTTTGCTAATTTTAGCATTCTTTTACGACGTTTACGAGTTACTGTTCCACCTTTAACACGTGCCATGTATAATTCCTCCTAATAAAAATAAATCTTCAAATTTCGTTTGTTTGTGTTTTTTATTTCATTTTTGCTAGTTGTTGACGAATACGTTTGAAATCGCCACTAGAAACCATGCTTGCTTTACGCAATTGACGGCGTTGTTTTTTAGTTTTACCGTGGAAACGGTGACTTGTAAACGCACGGAAACGTTTTAATCCGCCTTTACCAGTACGTTTGAAACGTTTTGCTGATCCGCGGTGTGTTTTTTGTTTTGGCATGACTATATTTCCTCCTCAAAATCTTTCGTTATCCGACTATCGACTGTCCAACAGTCAGTTAGTCATTCAAATTACTTACTGTCGTTTTTCGGTGCCAGCGTCAAGAACATGCTGCGTCCGTCCATTTTCGCTTTTTGTTCCACTGTTGCAATATCAGCAGTTTCTTCAGCTAAGCGATCTAAGACTTTTTGACCAATTTCTTTATGGGTAATGGCACGGCCTTTGAAGCGGATAGAAGCTTTTACTTTATCGCCCTTCTCTAAGAACTTACGTGCATTACGAAGTTTTGTATTGAAGTCATTCAAATCGATTGTTGGGCTTAAACGAACTTCTTTTACATTGATCACTTTTTGTTTTTTACGCGCCTCGCGGTCTTTCTTTTGTTGCTCGAAACGGTATTTTCCGTAGTCCATGATTCGCGCAACTGGTGGTTTTGCACCTGGTGCAACTAACACAAGATCTAAATTTGCTTGTTCTGCAATCTTCAATGCTTCTGCTTTTGTTTTAACTCCTAATTGCTCACCATCTGAACCGATCAATCGTAACTCACGCGCACGAATGCCGTCGTTAACCATCATATCCTTTGCTATGGTCATTCACCTCCAAATATTATGAGAGAAAGAAAAGCTTGCCGGATAAACGGCAATAAAAAAACGAGTTCTCTTACAGAACCCGCACGTCATTCACCTAATCAAGTAGATGAAAACTATCTAGCCCAGTGACTGTGTCAACTAAGGCGAGAAGCGGGTGCTTCTGCTTTTATTTCTCAACTCAAATAGTATAGCAAATCCTTGTTACTTTGTCAATGAAATTCTTATAAGTGATTGGTTTTCATTTTGATAGCCGTCTGTTGCATCCTTAGCGCAAGCTTTACATAAACGTTATTTCAAAAATAAAATTGATTCTAAATTCTAACCTTCATATAAGAAACTAAAATTACCTATAGCTAGGTAATTGTTGATTAGGCCAACGTTTCTATTTTTGATATTCTATATTCAAATAACAATTATTTTAATTTGAAACTAATTATAAATTAAGGTGATCGTTATCAAAAAAATTTTGGAGGAATATGATGAAAAAACAACTTTTAGCCACTCTATTCTGCTCTACAGCTCTTTTCGGTAGCCTAATGATCAACCAAATTTCTGCTTCTGCTCATGGATATGTGGAATCACCACCTAGCCGAGGCTATCAAGGTGCCATTGAACGGAATACGCTTGGATATTCAGCTGCTTGGGAAAAATACGGAGCGGTTATTACAAACCCTCAATCACTTGAAGCAAAAAAAGGATTTCCACAAGCTGGACCTGCGGATGGACGAATTGCCTCTATGGAAGGTGGCTTGGGCCAAATCGGTGATTTTGTCTTGGACAATCAAACAGCGAGTCGTTGGACAAAACAAGAAGTGAAACAAGGCGCTATGAACATCACATGGCGTTATACGGCTTCACATGCAACATCTAAATGGCATTATTACATGACAAAAGCTGATTGGAATCCAAATGATTCTTTAGACCGCGGTGACTTTGAGTTGATTGGTACGATCAACCACGATGGCTCGGCAGCAACAAATAATCCAAAACATAACATTACTATTCCAAGCAATCGCTTGGGTTACCATGTGATCTTAGCGGTCTGGGATGTTGCAGATACACCAAATGCCTTTTATAACGTAATCGATGTCAATGTAAAAGGCGAAGCTGGTATTCCAGTAGCACCATCTGCGCCACAAAATGTCCGCACAGCTAATGTGACAGCAAGTTCTGTCGCACTAACTTGGAACGGTCAAGCAAATACGGCTTCTTATAATGTTTATCGAAATGGCACATTTATCGGTAATACAGCCAATGCTGAGTTTGCAGATAGTAAGCTTAAAGAAAAAACCACTTATCGTTATGAGATCGAAGCGGTTGGACAAAATGGCTTAACTTCACCTAAAACAGCTATTTCAGTGACGACGTTGTCCCAAACAAGTCAAGAAAAACCAACTGCACCTAAAAGCCTGCATTCGATGGGAACCACTAGTTCAAGTGTTTCACTTATGTGGGGACGTTCTTCTCATACGCAAGGAATCAAGCAATATGATGTTTACCGCAACGGTTCTCTAATTGGTTCAACTACAAAAACAACGTTTGATGATACGAACTTAAAAGCGAATACAACTTATACTTATATGGTCAAGGCAATCAGTAATTCTAATGAAGTCTCTGATGCCAGCAATGTTTTGACTGTGACCACAGATAAAAAGGAAGAAGGTGGTACAGAAGTAGAAGGCAGACAATGGATCTTAGGAACATTCTCTTCTCCACAGCTTTATACGAAACATGAAAAAGTGGTTTATCAAGGAAAACTGTACGTAACATTACAAACACATGTTAATTATGGCGATACGACTTGGGCCCCTGATCAGGCAGATACATTATTCCGTTTAAACTAAAAAAGCAACTAGGCAAGACATTCCAACCTAAAAAAATTCTGGGACAAATCTAAAAATCAGGTTTGTTACAGACTCTGATTCCGAATAAACGGCGTCCAAAAGTCAGGCTTTTCGGAAATTTCAAAAAACGAGCGTGGGATAAAAGTAATAAACACTTTTGTCTCGACCTCTTTTTGTAGGGATAATTTTTAAACATCCATTCACGATTTTTCCAGTAATTGTTTTCTGTTGTTTCACTTTCGAATAACTTCCGACAGCATTCTTTCACTATTTCAAGTTCAGCGGATTCTTCGCCATAATGCCACTAACATCCAGATCGATAAAAGTAAGCTGATGATCAAGGCGATGCCCCATCCAAAGACGGAATGTGTAAAGGGTAATTGTAAATTCATCCCAAAAAATCCGGTAACGATGGTCGGCACCGTTAAAATCAATGACCAGACAGTTAGAAATTTCATCGTATCATTCAAATTATTATTCAATAGATTATTATAAGTTCCTGATAACTGGTCTAAAATTTGAGAAGCTAAATTAGTCATCTCAACTGCCTGTTTGGCTTCAATGAGTGCGTCATCCAACTGTTCTTTTTCTTTCTCTGTTAATTTCCGAAAAATAGCGAGAGCTTTGATTTGCTCAAGTAAAACGACATTTTGTTTTGTCCCAGTGACTAGATAGACCAAACCGACTTCTAAGTCAGATAAAGCCAACAGATTTTTATTTGTTGTTTTTTCTCGCAGTCGCATATTCAATCGTTGACGTTCACTGTTAACCTCTTCAATAAGTGGGAAGAAAGAACCCGAAATCAGAAATAACGTTCTAAATAGCAAGCTATAAACAGAAACTTCTGAGTCTCTTTCTAGCAGAGCATTGATCAATCGGATAACATACTCTGTATTTTTAGTCGTAAAGGTAAACAGCCCTCCATCTTTTAAAATAAATGCTACTGGACTAGTCTCATAATGATTTTCGATTTTTTGTTGATGCGGAACATTCGTTACTAATAATAATGCATCATCTAAGCTATCATATTCTACACGTGCCCGTTCATTTTTATCGAGTGAGTAAGTCAGCATTTCATCACTTATCCCATACTCTTCTTTTAGATTTTTAACCGCGATGGCATCATCACTTGGAACATTCATCCAAAAATTTTGATCGTGGTTAAAAAAAATTTTTTTTCTCACTTTAGCTCCCCCTTTACTTGTACACAAAAAAATGAATGTGGGTCAAAACTAAAAATCAGTTTTGCTACAGACTTTAATTCTGAATAAACGACGTCCAAAAGCCAGGTTTTTCGGAAATTTCAAAAAAAACGAGCATGGGACAAAAGTAAGAAACACTTTTGTCCCATTCTTTAAAAACGAATAAACGGTGGGAGCAGAAGCAACTCCTTCTTAAATAAGCCGAAATTCACAAAAATTTGAAAAGCAATTTTCGTTCATTTCTTCTTATTTCTCGGAATTGAACACTTCTGTCTCAGCCTCGTTTTTCTCTCCAATTTCTCAAACCTAAACGACTTTTGTCTCGACCTCATTCTATCATTTCTATGAAAAAAATTAAGAAACAATGACTTCTTTTCGAATTTCTGCTAGTTTCTCTTCGATTATTTTCAATACCGCCTCTTTAGCTTCAGGATCTTCCACGAAATTAAACTGATCCCCATCGATCTGGATTTTAGGGCTTTCTTTATACTCCTCATACCACTGATCATAACGACGGTTCAATTCTTTGTAATAGTCATATAATGTAGGGTCAAAAGAAAGTTGCTCATATGAACGTCCTCTTTTTTCGATCCGTTCAAGCATCGTCTCAAATGACACTCGAATGTGAACGAGTAGATCAGGATGCTTTTTGTGTGCAGCGTATGGAAGTTCTTCCATCATATTTTCAAGCAATTCATCATAGACGCGAACTTCAGTCTCCGTTGCTCTACCTAGATCAGCATTTAGGTGGAACAGCAATGAATCTTCATAAATAGAACGATCCAAAACATTGTTATCTTCTTCCATTGCTTGCTTGATACTTGCAAAACGTTTATTCAAAAAATATATTTGTAGCAAAAATGCGTACTGCTCAGGATTGGCATAAAATAAGGGTAGTACTTCATTATCATCGATTGATTCATAAAAAGCTTGACTGCCCAAGTGTTCAGCCATCATTTCTGTTAAACTTGATTTACCGGCACCAATCGTACCTGCTAAAACGATCACGCTCATTTACCTCCAACTCACTTCATCACTAAATATAGTGTCTTTTTCCAATTCTTTCTAAATATACCCCCAATATCTGGTAGTGTCAAATAGAAATCTCCCCTTTTCACTAAATTAAAAACCCAAAAATTTCTTAAGAAAAAAATGTTTTTTTGCGGAAAAACGTATTCTTTATTTTACTTCTGCGTTGGATTTAGTAAAATAAAGATGGATTGTTTTTTTTTGAACTTACATGTAAAAAATCATTCGATAGCGCAAATGATACACGGCGCTTTATTTTTTGCTCAAAAAGTTAGCGTAACATATAGAAGGAGTTAGATTATGGCAAACTATGGCCAAGGAGAATCAAATGGGAAAATCATTCTGATGGGAGAGCATGCCGTCGTCTACGGCGAACCAGCCATTGCTTTTCCTTTTTACGCGACTAAAACGACTGCTTCTTTTGAAGAACTACCTTTTTCGTCAGCCGATCAATTGATTTCTTCTTATTATACAGGAAAATTGACTAGCGCTCCTCATACGTTGAAAAATATCAAACAATTGGTAGCTAGTTTAAAAAAAGAACAGCACATCAGTACAAATTTTCAATTAACGATCGATAGTACGATTCCCGCCGAGCGTGGGATGGGGTCTAGTGCAGCCGTAGCAACTGCTGTCACACGTGCCTTTTATGACTATCTTGCGCAACCTCTTTCTCGCGAACAGCTACTAAAAAATGTGCAAATATCAGAAAAAATCGCTCATGGGAATCCTAGTGGGATCGATGCTGCTGCAACAAGTAGTTTAGAACCCATCTATTTTGTCAAAGGTCATCCCTTTGATTATTTTTCTTTGAATATCGATGCTTTTTTAATCGTAGCTGACACAGGCATCAAGGGACAAACACGTGAAGCAGTGAAAGATGTCGCTCATTTATTTGAAAAAGATCAACAGAAAACTGGACAAAAAATCCAACAACTAGGATACTTAACAAGGCAATCAAAAAAAGCAATCATCGAAAATGATCCGCTGCACCTCGCTCAAGCAATGAACGAAGCACAAGAACTCTTAAAAAGCTTGACCATTAGTAATGACTTTTTGGATTTGTTGATTGAGACAGCGAAAGACGCTGGTGCGCTAGGTGCCAAATTAACAGGTGGTGGCAGAGGCGGTTGTATGATTGCTCTTACTCAAACAAAAACAAAAGCCCAAGAAATCAGCGATGCACTTCTTCAAGCAGGTGCTGCTGCAACTTGGATTCAAGGATTAGGAGTACATACCTATGTTTAAAGGAAAAGCACGTGCGTATACGAATATTGCGCTAATCAAGTATTGGGGCAAAAAAAATGAAATGCTGATTCTCCCAATGAATAATAGTTTGTCATTGACACTTGATGCGTTTTATACAGAAACTGAAGTCCTCTTCTCTGAGGAATTTACAGAAGATCGTTTTTACTTAGACGATCAGTTACAAGATGAAAAAGCCACAAAAAAAATAAGTGCATTTTTAGATCTAGCTAGAAAAAAAGCAGGGATAGCCTATAAAGCAACCATTACGAGTCAAAATTTTGTCCCTACTGCTGCTGGATTGGCTTCTTCTGCTAGTGGACTAGCTGCATTAGCTGGTGCGTGTAATGAAGCATTGCACTTAGGCTTAGATGACAAAGAATTATCCAGACTGGCTAGACGTGGTTCTGGCTCTGCTTGTCGCAGCATCTTCGGCGGATTTGTCGAATGGGAAAAGGGGCATGATGATGAAAGTTCCTATGCTCAACCCGTACCCTCAAATAATTTTGAAGAAGAGTTAGCTATGGTCTTTGTGCTTCTCAACGATCAAAAAAAAGATGTCTCTAGCAGAGATGGCATGCGACGTACTGTAGCAACTTCCAGTTTTTATCAAGGTTGGCTAGATACTGTCGAAGCTGACCTTTATCAATTAAAACAAGCAATTCACACAAAAGATTTTCAAGCACTGGGCAAAACGATGGAAAGAAACGCATTGAAGATGCATGGCACGACATTAGCTGCTCTCCCTCCATTTACTTATTGGTCAGCTGATAGCCTAAAGGCGATGCAAGCCGTCCGTACTTTACGAAATGAAGGGATTCCTTGCTACTTTACAATGGATGCTGGTCCAAATGTGAAAGTGTTAGTGGAAAAGAAACAAGAAGAGATTGTGCGCCAAGCATTTAGCGATTTATTTAGCCCGCAGCAAGTCATTACGGCTCATGCTGGTCCAGGAATCAAGATTATTGAATAAAGGGAGATTTTTATGATTGAAGTATCTGCTCCAGGAAAACTTTATATTGCTGGAGAATATGCAGTTGTTGAAACCGGTCATCCAGCAATCATCGTTGCTGTAGATCAATTTGTGACAGTCACCGTAGAAGCCGCACGAAAAGTCGGCAGTATCCAATCAGCTCAATATAGCGGAATGCCGGTTCGTTGGACACGGCGCCATGGCGAGTTAGTCCTAGATATTCGTGAAAATCCATTTCATTATATTCTCGCAGCCATCCGCTTGACTGAGAAATATGCGCAAGAAAACAATATCTTACTTTCCTTCTATGACTTGAAAGTAACAAGTGAACTCGATAGTTCCAATGGTCGCAAATATGGGTTGGGTTCTAGTGGTGCAGTTACTGTTGTGACAGTTAAGGCACTAAATATTTTTTACGCCTTGAATCTAACACAATTGGAGATATTCAAAATTGCTGCTTTAGCAAATTTGGCCGTTCAAGATAACGGCTCATGCGGAGATGTCGCCGCAAGTTGTTATGGTGGTTGGATCGCCTTTTCCACTTTTGATCATCGTTGGCTCCAACAACAAGAAAAAAATTATTCCATCAGTGAACTATTAGCGATGGATTGGCCAGGACTTTCAATCGAGTCGCTTTGTACCCCCAAAGATTTACGTTTATTGATCGGTTGGACTGGCAGTCCAGCGTCCACTTCTGATCTAGTAGACCAAGTCCATCGGTCACGAACAGATAAAATGACCGCTTATCAACAGTTTTTGCAAGCTAGTACAGAATGTGTCAATGAAATGATAAAAGGATTCAAAGAGAACAATGTATCACTGATCCAACAAATGATCCGAAAAAACCGTGAGCTATTACATGATCTTTCCGCGATTACTGGTGTATTGATCGAAACACCTGCTTTGAATAAATTATGCAGTTTAGCAGAAGAATATGAGGGAGCAGCGAAATCATCAGGCGCTGGTGGCGGCGACTGTGGGATCGTGATCGTTGATCAAAAATCAGGTATTCTCCCTTTGATGAGTGCGTGGGAAGCTGCAGAGATCACTCCACTTCCTCTTCATGTCTATAGCTATCAAAGAAAGGAAAAAGCATGAATCGTAAAGATGAACATGTCTCATTAGCGAAAGCCTTCCATAACAAACAAAAAAATGAGTTTGATACTGTACGTATCGTTCATAATGCTTTACCGCAGCTTGCAGTTTCAGAAGTCAGTCTTCATACTTCCGTAGCTGGTTTAGATTTGCATTATCCTTTTTATATCAATGCAATGACTGGCGGAAGCGAAAAAACAAAAAAAATCAACCGCGAATTAGCAACAATCGCTAAAGAAACAGACTTAATGATTGCGACAGGTTCAGTGAGTGCTGCTTTAAAAGATCCGACATTAGCTGAGACATACCAAGTGATGCGTGACGTTTATCCTAATGGAAAGATCTTAGCAAATGTCGGCGCAGGTACTTCGGTCGTCAAGGCGAAACAAGCGATTGAACTTTTTGAGGCTGATGCCTTACAAATCCATCTAAATGCACCCCAAGAGTTGGTCATGCCTGAAGGTGATCGTGATTTTTCAAATTGGAAAGAGTTGATCCAAGCAATCAGAGAAGAAATCTCAGTACCTTTGATTGTCAAAGAAGTGGGGTTTGGGATGACCAGAGAAACGATTGACGAATTGGCTGCATTAGGCGTCAAAACAATCGATATTAGTGGTCGCAGTGGCACAAGTTTCACTCAGATCGAAAATGCACGTCGCCCTAAAAGAGAATTGAACTATCTAGCTGATTGGGGGCAATCAACGGTTACTTCACTATTAGAAGCAAATGAAGCGAAATATCCTGTTGAAGTATTGGCATCTGGCGGCATCCGAAATGCCTTTGACATCTTTAAAGCTCTCTGTCTTGGCGCTCAAGCCGTAGGAATATCAGGAACCGTACTGAATTCCTTGATGAGTAATGGCGTAGAAGATACTATCCGATTACTTGAAGATTGGCAGGATGAACTTCGTTTGTTATTTACGATGGTTGGTGCAGAAACAATCGATCAGCTGCATCATCACCCAGTTATCTTGACGGGAGCTACCAAAGGCTGGTGCGAAGCAAGAGGAATCTCTCTGACGAAATATGGAAATCGTAAATAAATGAATGTGGAACAAATCTAAAAATCAAGTTTGCTGCAGACTCTCGAATAATTGGCAGAAGTAGTCTCTCTGAAAAACATAATGAAATCCACAAAAATTGTAAATTCAATTTTTGTGGATTTTTTCTTATTTCTTGAGATTTCTCACTTCGGTCTAGAAATCACAAAAAAAGTAGACCAAAAGTACGAAATACTTTTGATCCACTTTTTAAACACTTTTGTCCGACCTCTTGTTGTTACTTCTAGCTCACACGTTTTTTAAGGTTGTTTCCCGATATATGCAAGAATACCGCCGTCTACATAAAGGATATGCCCATTGACGAAATCAGAAGCGCTAGACGCTAAGAATACAGATGGACCAGCTAAATCGACTGGTTCACCCCAACGTGCTGCTGGTGTACGTCCAACGATGAATTGATCAAATGGATGACGTTCTCCATTTTCTTGCTTTTCTCTCAAAGGTGCTGTTTGTGGTGTGGCGATGTAGCCAGGACCGATGCCATTACATTGGATGTTGTACTGACCATATTCAGAAGCAATATTCTTTGTCAACATCTTCAAGCCGCCTTTAGCAGCTGCATAAGCACTAACTGTTTCACGACCTAATTCACTCATCATTGAACAAATATTGATGATTTTACCGCCACCTTTTTCGATCATATCCGGAATAACTGCTTTTGATACGATAAAAGGTGCATTTAGATCTACATCGATCACTTGACGGAAATCTGCCGCATCCATCTCGATCATCGGTGTGCGCTTGATGATCCCTGCGTTATTGACCAAAATATCAACAGAGCCAACTTCTTCTTTGATTTGTTTGACCATCGCTTGAACTGCAGGTTCATCTGTTACGTCACAAACATACCCTTTTGCTTCGATCCCGGCTTCTTTGTAGTGCACTACCCCCTCATCTACTGATTCTTGTGACAAATTATTGAACACGATCGTTGCCCCCGCTGCTGCCAGTGAACGAGCGATCTCAAAACCAATCCCGTATACAGCACCAGTTACTAGTGCTACTTTTCCATCTAAGCGAAACATATCCATTGTAAATTCCATTTTTTATCCCCCTTCTTATTTCAATTGATCCATTGGTACCATATCCATATCGGTATACGTGATATTTTCCCCACACATTGACCAAATAAATGAATAATTGCTCGTTCCGACACCAGAGTGAATCGACCAGCTTGGAGAAATAACTGCTTGCTCGTTGTCCACGACTAAGTGTTTTGTTTCATCAGGTTTACCCATCATATGGAAGACACGTGTATCTTCTTTGGCAAAATCAAAGTAAACATAAGCTTCCATCCGGCGTTCATGTGTATGACATGGCATTGTATTCCAAGAACTACCTGGCTCTAAAATAGTGTAACCCATCTGTAACTGGCAGCTTTCGCAAACATTCGGATGGATATATTGATAGATTTTGCGTTCATTCAATGACAAACCTTCGCCTGTTTCCATTGGTTTCACTTGATCTATGCTGATTTTGACATTTGGATATTTATGGTGTGCTGGTACTGAACTAATGTAAAATTTTGCTGGATTTTCTGGATCTTTTGAAGAAAATACGACATGCTTTGTTTCTTTGCCGATGTAATAGCCATCTTGCTTTTTCATGTCTTCTTTCTTTCCTTCGATTTCGATTAATCCAGGTCCACCAATATTGATTACCCCTAATTCACGACGTTCCAAGAAATATTCAACACCTAATTCTTTATCCAGCGTGATTTCTAATTCTTTTTCTGTTGGTGTTACTCCGCCAAAAATCATGCGGTCATTGTGGGTATAAGTCAAACTGATTTTTCCAGGTTCAAATACTTTCTCCACTAAAAATTCTTTTCTTAATTGTTCTGTTGAATAATGACGAATATCTTCCGGACTATGTGTATAACGTGTTTCCATTTCTTGCATGTTTATCTTCTCCTTTTTATCTTACGATTTTTCCTGAGCCGTACGCTAAAAAGCGAGCGACTTCTGATTGATCAAATTGGTTACAATCCCCATGGACGGTGTGTTTCAAAGCAGATGCAGCAGTAGCGAAATCAATGATCTCTTGTGGCGTATTTTTTTCTAAAATGCCATGTAACACCCCACCAGCAAAAGCATCTCCACCTCCCACACGGTCCACGATAGGTGTAATTTCATGTACTTGTGATTCGAAATATCCATGGTCCATCCATAAAGTGCCTTGTAACTCATTGTCACTAGCGGAATGAACTTTTCGTTTCGTCGAATAAAAAACATTGATGTTTGGATATTTTTCTTGCATTTTCTGGTAATAATAAATCAACGGTTGTTCCACTTCTTCTGGAGCATCTTTGATACCCAATAGATAACGAGCATCTAGTTCGCCAGCGGAACAAATATCGACATACGGCAATAATTGTTGGATTGTTTCACTTGCTTCTTTTGGTGTCCAAAGCTTTCCTCGATAATTGATATCAAAACTGACTAAGCAGCCCATTTTCTTCGCTTCTTGCATGAGTTTCTTTGTGAGGACTCGCCAAGGTTGTGACAACGCCGGTGTAATTCCCGAAATATGGAAGATCTCTGCTCCTTGGAACAGCTGTTTGCCGTTCCATTCATCTTCTTCCATCAGTGCAAAGCTCGAACCCGCTCGGTCATAAATAACGGAAGCCGCTCGTTCCCCGACCCCAGTTTCCATATAATAAGAACCTAACCGCGGACCACCGAATAAAAGATGTGCTGTATCCACACCATAACTTTGCAGATGTTTTTTAACGGCCTTCCCTATTGCATGGTCAGGAACCTTGGGAGCAAAACCAACCTCATGTCCATAATTAGCTAATGAGATGGCCACATTTGCTTCACCACCGCCGTAATGCGCGTGGAAAGTTTCACTGGTTTCAAGTCTTTTCCCCTGATCGGTTGATAAACGCAACATGATTTCACCTAATGTGATTGCTTTCCCCATCGCACCTACCCCTTTATTTCTTGTAATTTCGCGACGTATTGCTGAGCCACTTCGGTTACTTTAGCAAAATCGCCTGTTGCGGCAGGAGCCAATAAATTGCCTCCTACACCTACAGTGATCACGCCGGCATCGAACCAATCCTTCATATTATCTAAACTTACTCCCCCAGTTGGCATGATATTGAGTTGTGGCATTGGCGCTTTAAATGCAGTAACGATACTAGGACCATAGGCGCTACCTGGAAATAATTTGACGATATCCACACCACATTTAAGTGCTGTTTTCATTTCATCGATCGTCATGCATCCTGGTAAGTAAGGTATCTGATACAAATTACATAGCTCGGCCGTTTCTTTGTCAAAACAAGGACTGACAATATATTCAGCTCCTGCCAAAATAGCTAATCGTGCTGTTACAACATCTAAGACCGTTCCCGCACCGATCACCACATCTTTTTGATCTTTGTAGATCGACAATAATTCTTTAATCACTTGATCTGCTTGTGGGACAGTAAATGTCAGTTCAAGCCCTTTTAGCCCGCCTTTGACTATTGCTTGGCAAGCACTGAGAGCTTCTTCTTTCGTCTCTCCACGGACAACAGCGATTACTCCAGCTTTTTTTAAACGTGTCAAAATATCTAGTTTTTTCATTTTCCCACCCATTTCCTATAAAGAAATTTATTTTTATAAATCGGAAATCTATATCCGTATTATACGACAGTGGCGAAAAAATGCAAACGCTTTTTCATTTTTTTTTGAGTGTTTTTTCAATTTCTTCTTTCGTTTGCTTGATTGATTGGATGATTTTATCTTTTACTTCAGGTGTCAAACGATATTTAGGCATGCTAATGCTAAAAGCCCCGATGATTTCCTCTCCTTTAACAATCGAAGCCCCGATACAAAAAATATCCTTTTCAACTTCTTCATCATCAAAAGCAACCTGGGTCATTTTTACTTCATCAAGTTCTTTTCTCAGTTTCAAACTATTCGTTATTGTATATTCTGTATATGGTATCAATTTATGTGACTCCACATACTTTTCATACTGCGGTTCAGCGAACTCAGCTAATACGGCTTTTCCCATAGCCGAGCTATATAAAGGCCTTGTGATCCCTATTTTAGAAGACATTCTGATTGTCTGATTTTTGGGATCCAGTTTATTGACGTATAATATTTCCTCGTTGTCCAACACACCTAAGTGAATCGTTTCGTCAATCGTTTCCTGTAATTTTTCTAAATATGGTCGTGTGATTTCGACTAAATCGATCTGATCGATATTTTTATTGGCATAGCGCACAAGTTTCCCGCCTAAGCGATAATTTTTCTCTGTACTCTTATTGACATAACCAATCAGCAGTAATGTATCTAAAATTTTCAATACTGTCGATGGTGTCATATCTGTACCTTTCGCAATTTCTTGCAAAGAAGTGTCTGGCTGCTCAGCCAGAAAATCTAAAATAATCGATGCTTTAATCAGCACCGTACCATAAGGTTTCTTTTTTTCCATATCGCTTCCTCCTATTTCTATATAGGAAATTATAATCAAATTATATGAAAATTGAAAGGGATTTCTATTAAAAAAAGAATTCAGCCTAAAAATAAATGATAAATTGCTTCAATAAAATTGAAAAAAAGAGTGTGACAAAATTCTCGACACACTCTTTTTTTGAATAAATGGCATTCTAAACGCAAATTTTCCGGAAAATACATCAAGATTATTATAGTTGATTACTTCTGACTAATTACTTTGGACTCTCTGATTTCAAAAAAAAAAAAAAAAAACGGATATACATTCCTACTTGTTACCTCTCTCTACTTTTTTTATTTTCATTTGTAGGTTGAAGACTTCTCACTCGAGCCATTTTCATTACAGCTGATTTTTGACAATTATCTAATTTCGTTTTGAAACTTCCCTTTAATTCTTCATGTAGTTCAATATCAGCCTGTAACTGCTTTTTTTCACCCAACAAATCCTTGCTTCCTTGTCCCTTTTTCTGTATTTCTTCGTTTACTTCTTTTAATGAATGAGAAAGTTTTCTTATCTTGTCCGTTATCTCTGAAAGCTTTTGTTTGGTTAGTTCAAAGACTTCGTTACGATCAGCTTCAAGAATAACAGCCTGATTAACTCGCATGCCATGATTAGAACCTTCCGTATGATCATCTATATGTTGTTGTGACTTCTCTATTCCTGAAAGGGCGATACTCTTCTCATTCTTTTCAAATCCAGATCCTTTTGTACTCCTGCCCTTTTCAGAATCGGAACCACCGGCTATCTGACTGTCAGCTGAACGAATTTCGCTAGTCGTCGATCCTTAATTTTCGAAAACTCTTACACTTTCATATGATCCCTCAGAAATAATCGATAACCTTGTAGGTAAGTCATTTATACCTAATTTATTGTGGTCATAATCCTCTACTCTTTGTTTAAAATTATCAGTGAGAGCAGGATTGGATGTCTCTATGATGGGTAAATAGAATGGATAATCTACAAGATCTCTTTTACGTTCGTCAGCACTTTTAAGATTATGTATGACTTTCTTCACGGTCGCTGTCTGTCTATTCTTTTCAGAGATACTCAGTTTTTTAGTCTCCATTTGTTTATACTCTTCAGTAAGCGAAACTAAAAAAGAATAATATTTTGCATGATTATTTTGGGCGATCCAACACTCTTTCTTATACCTGTTAATCACATTGATAGCGTCTTCTCGTGTTTTTACTACAGACTTTTCAGACTGTTTTACTCGCAGTTTTGAATTGGATAAGGGCACAATCCCTTCAATTTCCAGGCCGTCCAGCTTGTAGTTAAGCGCTATCATTTTATCTAGTGTTTGCGGGCTTTCTTTTCTTAAATTCCCAATTGTTTGTGAGAGCTCTCTATTAGACAATTCGCCTATGGACAAATCTAATACTGCTTGATACTTAGAACTCAGTTCCTTCTTCAACCGGCTCATATCTTTTACCTCAACTGCCATGATCTCAAGATTGTGTTTCTTTTAGAGAATCGATATAACTAAAAAATTTTTTTAATTCAATTTGCTCCTTATTTACCTCTTCCAGTCTCTTTTTTCCATACTCCCTTGTCAATGGATCATCTGTATTTGCGGTTATTTGGAATGCTTCTATTTCAGACTGTTTTTCTTTTTCTAATATAGAGTAAAAAGTCTCGTGTCTCATTACCACATCCTTACTCTGCAATTTTTTTAGCATCTCTTCTAACTGCCTGATTTCAATAGTCAATTTTTGGTGCTTCTCATATTCACCAGCCCCTACTAATTGATTCGTTCGTGCTAAGGTATCCAATTCTACCTGTAGTTCTTCTTTTTCTTTCTTTAGATCCTTTATTTCAGATACCATTTCTTTCATTCTTTTTTTTATTTTTTTCTCTGCCAAATCATACATGCTCATTCCTCCTTATAATTTACTAACGGTATTTATCTTACTATGGAATCTTTGTATTGCTTGAACGATATTTCCCGACAACAAAAAATACAGTTTCTGCAGATGATTTTGAGGTTTTCCATCATGATTTTCTCGTACCCCCCAAGTATTCTTCCATCTCACTTATCAAATCGAGAGAAGCAACTAGTACAAATACTCATTCTATGGAAAGAAGAACGAGTGTGGGACAAATCTAAAATCAGTTTTGCTACAGACTCTCGAATAAACGGCGGGAGCAGAAGCAACTCCTTCTTAAATAAGCCGAAATTCACAAAAATTTGAAAAGCAATTTTCGTTCATTTCTTCTTATTTCTCGGAGTTAAACACTTCTGTCCCAGCCTCTCTCAAATAAATGGCGTCCAAAAGTCAGGTTTTTCAGAAATTTCAAAAAAAACGAACAATACAAAAAACGTATTGTTCGTTTTTCTCTCCAATTTCTCAAACCTAAACGACTTTTGTCTTGACCACATTCTAAATATGAACAAAGGAAGATAGGAGAAGCGCAACTCTTTTGAAAAATAAATAAAATTTACAAAAATCAGAAAAGCAATTTCTGTGAATTTCTTCTTATTCTCGGAGTAAGACACCTCCCGGCCTTTCTAAAGTTTTGTTCTATCCCATTATATGTATAGCTACGGTACTTGCCTTTTAGATTAGCTAGAGATCCGCTAGTTATGCCAATTCTGTTACTACTTCTTTCTTGGTTCGAGCTTTTGCTTGTGGTTTGTGGCTGCTTTTATCTTTGCTTACTTCTTTCGATCGATCCGTTACTTGCTCAAATGATTGCTGTGGTTTCTCCTTTGATCTATCTGTTGGATTCTGAAGTCGTGCCAATTCGTTTTGCTTGCTTTCGATTTTTTCTTTGCAAGAACTAATTGTATTATCTAGCCGTTTGATCGTCCCTTTGCTAAAGAAATTACGTATCCTTCCTATAAGGGTTTTCCCACGATCTGTGAATACTTGTCGCTGGGATGTAGCTTTCCCAAGATTTGTCTTAATGTCAGAGATATCACTATTCAATAAAAATATTTCTTTGTAATTTTTAGATTGGCCTGTTTCATCCTTGATGACCTGACCGTTCACTTTTGCGTATAATGTATCACGTCGTTTCGAAGGAGCCTCTTGTTCCTTCACTTCTTTCGGTATTCCCTGGCTCTCTGGTACTTTTACGGCTACGACTTCTTTTGCGTCCGTAGAAGTTTCTTTAGCATCAAATTCATTAGATACTAAACTAACTCGTCCACTAACACTTGGATTTGACGCTTGTGTATAACTTTCCTGTTCTTTTGTGGTTTCTTGACCACTAGGAATTGACACTTCCTGATAAAATTTTTGGTCTTTTTTCTGATTATTTTTATCTGGCATTTCTACTTTGCTTATTTGTTGTCTTGCTTCAACAGCTTTTTGAAGTCTTGACACAAATTTTATTACATTAACGGAAGCAGACTTTGCCATTTTATTTCCCTTCAATTTCTCTCCATAATCTTTTAGTGCATCCTTTACTACAAAATTATGTTGATAAAAGTTATTAACCATTACAACACAATTTTTCTTATATTTTTCTGCATTATTGAGTATGTTTTGGGCTGTTTTATTTTTCTCAAAAGAGTTCTCAGGAATACTTATTTTAGTGAAATTGTTATGGGTAAGTTGCTCTACATCTTCAAATAATTTCTTCTGTCCTTCAGTTACGATATTATCTAATTGGTTATATAATTTCTTCGGTACATTCCCTTGATATTTAACTATTTTTGTGAGTAGTTCATCCGTTTTTTGATTCTCTTTACTATAATAAGCTATTTTCTGATTGCCTCTTTCTAGTAGTTGGTCCATCCCTTTTGAAATTTCATCTTTTGATTTCTGTTGTCTAAGATATGCATATTGTTTATCGAAATTTTTTATTTTTTGATTTACGCCTCTTAGTTCCGCTTCCCATTTGCTTATAGCACTATCTTCAATACGTCTGCCACCTAGTTTTTTTCTAAACTAGATCGTTGCGCTTTTAAACTAGAGACTTCCATCTCATAAAGTGCCTTATGTGCTACATTTCGATTAGGATTTCCAAGCGCCTTTATCTCCTGTTTCAAGTGTTGGATTCGATCCATTTTACTATCATCGAATCTTGACAATTCTTGTTCTGAACTTTTTAGCCTTTTTAACTCTTGTTCTCTTTTTCTAAGTTCTGTTTTTCGTTTGTCCTCATTTATTTTTTCATAGTTCGATTCTGTAGCCATATCATTTCTCCTTTTCATTTCCTATCGTAATTATTAGTTTATCATGCTATTCTTAGTGAAATAAAACTATTATTTCTTATAAACAACTTTATTGAAAATAGCAAAACGATCATTGTTAGAACAGTGCTAAACACAAAAAAGCCTCTCAATCGAGAAACGTTTTTCCATAATAGAAATCAGGTGAGAAACTTGATTTCTATTCGGATTCGTCCTTTGATTCGAGAGACTTTTTTATTTGACTAGGTTGCTTATTGATTACCCGTTATACGCATCAACAATGATTTGTTTCAATTCGCTGATCAACGGTTCTTTTGGATTTGCTGTCGTACATTGATCTTCGTATGCAAGTTCTGCCATACGATCAACTGTTGAATCTAATATTTCTTGTGTCACACCTTGTGCTTTCAAATTCATATCGATTCCTACAGCTTGTCCTAATTCATAAACAGCTGTTGCTAAAGCTTCCACTAGTTCTTCCGTTGTATTTCCTTTTAGACCCAAGAATTTTGCAATATCTGCATAATCTGTATCTGCACGGAAATAATCATATTTAGGGAACATTGCATGTTTTTGTGGATCTTTTGCATTGTAGCGGATGATATGTGGTAACAAGATCGCATTCGTACGACCATGTGGGATACCATATTCTCCACCGATTTTATGTGCGACTGAGTGACAAATACCTAGGAACGCATTCGCAAACGCCATACCAGCCATTGTAGAAGCATTATGCATTTTTTCACGTGATTCCATATCTGGTGTTTTCACTGATTTTTCTAAATAGTCAAAGACTATTTTGATTGCTTGTAAACTTAATCCTCTTGTATAATCTGAGGCCATTACTGAAACATACGATTCGATTGCATGTGTCAACACGTCCATACCTGTATCTGCAGTAACTGATGCTGGAACTGACATTACAAACTGCGGGTCAACGATTGCCACATCTGGTGTTAATGCATAATCAGCCAATGGATATTTCACATGTGTTTCACTGTCTGTGATAACGGCAAATGGTGTCACTTCTGAACCCGTTCCTGAAGTTGTCGGGATACATACAAATTGAGTTTTTTCTGGTTTATCGATTTTATACGTACGTTTACGGATATCTAAGAATTTTTGTTTTGCACCAAAGAAAGAAGTATCTGGGTGTTCATAGAACATCCACATGCCTTTAGCCGCATCCATTGCAGATCCTCCACCTAAAGCGATCACTGTATCTGGTTTGAAATCAGCCATTAGTTTTGTTCCCGCATAAACAGTATTTGTTGAAGGGTTTGGTTCAACATCTGAGAAGACTTCGATTTTCACATCATTCTTACGACGTGCCAATACTTCTCGAACCGTATCGCAATAACCAAACTGAACCATACCTGGATCGCAAACGATCATCACGCGTTCCACGTTTTCCATTTTTTCTAAATAAAGCAAAGAGTTCTTTTCAAAGAAGATTTTTGGTGGTAATTTGAACCATTGCATATTATTTCTCCGTTTCGCTACAGTTTTGACATTGATTAGGTTCACCGCTGAGACGTTTCTAGATACAGAGTTCTTCCCATATGAACCACAGCCTAATGTTAGAGATGGAATCATTTCATTGTAAATATTTCCGATTCCGCCTTCTGCTGATGGTGTATTCACTAAGATACGGCAAGCTTTCATACGTAAACCGAATTTCACATGTAGATCTTCATCTTCTGAGTGAATAACTGCTGTATGTCCTAATCCGCCCAAATTAAGCATTCCTTCACATAATTCAAAAGCGTGTTCCGTACTATTTGCTTTGACCATTGCTAAGACTGGTGAAAGCTTTTCGCGAGATAACGGATAATCTGCACCAACACCTGCTAGTTCCGCTACTAACATTTTTGTTCCTTCAGGTACTTTGATACCTGCTAATTTTGCGATTTCTACAGCAGAATGACCAACGATTGCTGGATTGACTGCGTATTTTCCTTCATTCATCACTGCATCTTCTAATTGTGAAAGTTCTGTAGGTTTCACGAAGTACACTTGATGTGCTTGGAATTCTGCTTTTACAGCTGCATAAATTTCTTTGTCAACGATCACCGCTTGTTCAGAAGCACAGATCATACCGTTGTCAAATATTTTTGAAACGATCAAATCGTTTACTGCACGTTTGATTTTTGCTGTTTTTTCAATGTAGGCAGGTACATTACCAGGTCCCACACCTAATGCTGGTTTCCCTGTTGAGTAAGCTGATTTGACCATGCCTGCTCCACCAGTTGCTAATACAATTGCAATACCCGGATGATTCATTAGCGCAGATGTCGCATCGATTGATGGATGTTCGATCCATTGGATGCAATTTTCTGGCGCGCCAGCTGCAATCGCTGCATCACGTACTATACGTGCTGCTTCAGCAGAAGACTTTTGAGCACTTGGATGGAATGCGAATACGATCGGATTTCTTGTTTTCAAAGCGATCATTGATTTGAAGATTGTCGTTGAAGTAGGATTCGTTGTCGGTGTTACCCCACAAACGACACCAACTGGTTCAGCAATCTCAATCAATCCTTTTTGGGTATCTTCGTTGATGACACCCACTGTTTTGTCATGTTTGATATTGTTCCAAATGTATTCAGAAGCATACATATTTTTGATAGCTTTATCTTCATAGATTCCACGGCCTGTTTCTTCAACTGCCATTTTGGCAAGGGGCATATGTTGGTCTAAGGCTGCCATTGCCATTTCATGTACGATATGGTCCACTTTTTCTTGATCAAAATTTTCCATTTCTTTTAACGCGACATTTGCTTTGGTTGCTAACTCATCGATCATTGCTTGGACATCAATCGTTTTTGGTTGTTCTTTTTCCATTACTTTAGCCATTATAGTCCTCCTACTAGGTCCTGGTTATTTGTTAATTATTTCACATACACATCATACAATAAAACTTTTCTTATGTAAACACTTTTTGTGATTTTTTTCACAGTTTTAAAAATACGTATAACCCCCTATTAATTCAATAAAAAAGAGAGATGTATTAGGTTTTTTCAACTTCCTATGTATACATTCCCACAAAACAATCTTATTCAACTATTAACAAACTTATTTTTTCTAACAAAAAATGTAGGACACAAGTAAAAAATCTCTTGCGTCCTACACTCTCGAATAAGCTGTATTAAGAAGCCTCGCCTCAGCGATAAGATAAATGTGGGACAAATCTAAACATCAGATTTGCTACAGAATCTCGAATAAACGGCGTCCAAAAGTCAGGTTTTTCGGAAATTTCAAGAAAACGAGCAATACAAAAAAAGCATATTGTTCGTTTTTCTCTCCAATTTCTCAAACCTAAACGACTTTTGTCTCGACCTCTTTCTACTCAAGGCGAAGTGCTTCTTTCACAACTTTTTGTGAAACTGCTTATTTAACTTCTTTGTGATTCTCTGGTTCTTCTACAGTGGTAGTGATTTCTTCTTTCACTTCTACTGTTTCAGCTGTTTCGGCATCTTTAGGTTCAACTGGTTCTTCTACTGGTGTAACGACAGTATCGTTTGCCATGGTAGTCCCAGGTTTCACCGTCTTGATTGCTGCTCGATCGTACTCTAAGAAAATCCCTTCACAGTCTAAAACAACTGTGCGTTTTTCATTATCGACTTCTGAAACAACACCATGCAATCCGCCAATAGTCACTACTTCATCGCCTTGTTTCATGCTATCTAGCAAACTTTGACGTTCTTGTTGTTGTTTCTTTTGTGAGCGTGACATAAAAAACCACATTCCTAAAATAACCACGAACATCACTAACATTGGTAATGAGCCCATTTTTTTCACCTCGCTAACATGTATCTACAAACTCAACTTTAGCAGAAAAACCTGCTAGACACTAGTTTTTTACATAAATTTAGATAAAAATATTAGAAACTTTTGGCATTTTCTTTATTAAAGCCATATTCTTCGAAAAAGGCTGCACGAAATTCCAATAAGTTATCATCCATAATCGCTTGACGAACTTGTTTCATCAAATTCAACAAGAAGTATAGATTGTGGTAAGAAGTCAAACGGATGCCGAATGTTTCATCACATTTGATCAGATGACGTATATACGCACGCGTATAGTTCTTACATGTATAGCAATCACATTTTTCATCGATCGGACGAAAATCACGTGCATATTGCGCGTTTTTAACAACTAATCGACCTTGTGAAGTCATACATGTTCCATTTCTAGCAATACGTGTAGGTAACACGCAATCGAACATATCCACACCACGGATCACTCCATCGATCAATGAGTCAGCTGCGCCAACCCCCATTAGATAGCGCGGTTTATTTTCTGGAATCAATGGTGTCGTAAACTCTAACACTCGATTCATTTCTGCTTTAGGTTCACCAACAGATAATCCGCCGATTGAATAGCCAGGGAAATCCATATCGACTAGGTCTTTTGCACTTTGGCGACGTAGGTCTTCAAATCCCGCTCCTTGGATGATTCCAAATAATCCTTGTCGATCTGGATTGGCATGTGCCTTCAAACCTCTTTCTGCCCAACGAGATGTCCGTTCCACTGATTTTTTGACATAGTCATAACTTTCATCAAACGGTGGACATTCATCAAAACTCATCATGATGTCTGAACCAAGTTTATTTTGGATATTGATTGCTTTTTCTGGAGATAGGAACATTTTTGAACCATTCAAATGGTTTTTGAAATGTACGCCTTCTTCCTCGATGTTTCGCATATCACTTAATGAGAAGACTTGGAAGCCTCCTGAATCAGTTAAAATCGGCTGATCCCAATTCATAAATTTATGCAAGCCACCAGCTTCTTCTACTAGGTCTTCGCCAGGACGTAGCCACAAATGGTAGGTATTACTTAAAATGACCCCCGCACCCATTGCTTTTAACTCTTCCGGTGACATTGTTTTTACTGTTGCTAATGTACCTACAGGCATGAACATTGGTGTGGGAAATGTCCCATGAGGGGTAATCAATTCACCAAGACGGGCACCCGTGTGTTTTTCTTTTTTGATTAAACGATAACGAATGGCAGGTTGTGACATTCAATTCCCTACTTTCTTTAAAAATAATCGCAATGACAACTCCCACCATCATAATCGTTTCACCTACTTTTTGCAAGACCTCTTCCTTTATTCTATTTTTATTTAATACCCCTTTTTTGAATTTTTTTAATAACTCCTAACTTTTTTTAAAGCCAAAATGATTCTTCTTTGTTATACTGTTCACATCAATTAAAAAGGAGTGAAAAATATGTTATCTTCAAAAGAACTGAAACAACAGGCAAAAGACAGTTTAAGAGGTCGTTAGGGGCAAGCAGTCTTATTGAATCTGATTCCAACATTGATTGCCATTGCTATTATCCTTATCATTGCTGTCCCTACTGCTTTGCTATTTGTCAATTTCTATAGTGATCCTACAGCGGTCCAAGATATGGCGGCAAACAATACCGGTGGTGGGGCAAGTAGTGGTGGCGGGATCATCTCTTCTATCATCAGTGCATTGTTCATGAGCGGGATCTCTTGGACATACTTAGATCTCTTACGTGGAACTAAGACACAGATCGAACCGTTTAAAGATGCTTTTCGCGGATTTTCTGGTTTGTTCATCGGCGGGATCATTTTATTAGCACTTTTAACATCAATCTTTACTACCTTGTGGGCGTTACTTTTGGTTATTCCTGGGATCATCAAAAGTTATTCTTATTCTCAAAGTTACTTTATCTATTATGATATCGTCACAGATACTGGAGAAAAACCTGGCGTCTTAGATACGATCACAGCAAGTCGTAAATTGATGGATGGCTATAAAGGAAAATTATTCTGGTTGGATCTTACCTTTATCGGCTGGCACATTTTAGCGATGTTAACACTTGGAATCGGCTATCTATGGTTGAATCCTTACATCTCTGCAACAAAAGCAGCATTTTATAATGAACTACCAAAAGAAGTTTAAACGTTCTAGATAAAGCAAAAAAGGTTACTGCCCCAAGCAGTAACCTTATTTATTTATCATTATTCCTCTTCTTCTACTTCTGGTAATTGATGGAATTTGATCAACTCGACGACCGCAATCGGTACGATCGATAATAATCCCACTAACAGCCAGTGATTTAAACTAATGTGGACTAAATTGAATAGTGTCTGCGTAAATGGTAACAAAGCAACCGCCGTAGTGATGACGATCGATAGAACAGCCATTTCTAGTAACGATTTATTCGTTGCTAGATTCACTTTGAAGATTGACTGGCTACTGCGCACATTGAAGACATGTAAGATTGACGAATACGCCAATACCAAGAAAGCAACTGTTTGCCCTACTTCTTGACTTGCCTCTACCCATGGACTGATCGTATTTACAAATGTTCCTAAATAGTAACCAAATAAAGTAACGACTGTAAAAACACTCGCATTGATGGCGATCTTCTGCATCAGACCACGAGCAAATATCCCCTCATTTTTAGGAATCGGTGCTTCATCCATGATCCCTTTCTCAGCAGGCTCTCTTCCTAAAGCGAATCCTGGCAATCCATCTGCTACGACATTGACAAATAACAACTGAACAGCCGTGGATGGCGCTCCCCAACCTAATAACATCGCAATCAACACAATGAAAATCTCAGAAATATTACAACTCAATAGAAAATTGATTGCCTTACGGATATTTTGATAAACCGAGCGCCCTTGGCTTACCGCATCAACGATCGTAGCAAAATTATCATCTGTCAAAATCATATCCGAAACACTTTGCGCAACATCTGTCCCTGCAATGCCCATCGCACAGCCAACATCACTTGCCTTTAAAGCTGGAGCATCATTGACCCCATCTCCAGTCATTGCTACTACAGCACCTGTTCGTTGCCATGATTTTACGATACGAATCTTATCTTCTGGAGTCACACGAGCATAAACCGAAAGCTCCTGTACCCGTTCATCTAGTTCTTCATCTGACAATGCTTGTAATTCAGATCCGGAAAGCGCCTCCGATGGATGAGATAAGATTCCTAACTCTTTTGCAATGGCGCTGGCAGTCACAACATGATCCCCTGTGATCATCACCGTTTTGATGCCCGCTTTTTTCGCGCGTTTGATTGCCCCTTTACTTTCTGGTCGTGGTGGATCGATCATCCCGATCAAACCAATCAAGCGAAGATCGTTTTCCAACGCTTCGGAGGTGATTTCTTGCGGCTCTTCGTCATATGTTCGATAGCCAACCGCAATCACACGTAACGCATTTTTACCAAAACGATCATTGACAGCAGTGGCTTGCTCCACATCACCTGAGGTAAAGCGCTCAGATAAAACATCAAAGGCTCCCTTAGTAATTGAGATGTATTTCTCCCCCATTCGATGAACCGTCGTCATCATCTTACGATCAGAATCAAATGGAAGTTCATCAATTCGTGGGTATTTTTCTTCTAATTCCTCTTTTGTATGATAATTTTCTTCTACAGCACGTACAATTGCTGCTTCAGTCGGATTTCCTTTCACGATAAGATCATCGTTTTCTTTTTCTACTGTAACGTCGGTACAAAGCGCCGCCATTTTCAAGATTTCCATCGCGCTGTTTGTCATGGAGTCCTCGATATCCGTTACTTCATCTTCTTTGCTCCAAACCCGACGAACGCGCATTTTATTTTGGGTCAATGTACCAGTTTTATCGGAACAGATGACATTGGCTGTCCCTAAGGTCTCGACTGCTGGTAATTGACGGATAATCGCGTGTTTTTTAGCCATTTTCTGCACACCATATGCCAATGTCAGCGTAACGATAACGGTCAATGTTTCCGGTACAGCGGCTACTGCTAAAGAAACTGACGTCATAAACATTTCTAGCAATGGTTCACCTTGAAGTTCACCGATAATGAAAACCAATACAGCAGCAGCTAGTGCAATCATGCTGATCCGTTTCCCTAGTTGATTCAACCGTATTTGTAAAGGTGTTTTTTGAGCTGTATGGTCATTCAACAGACCAGCGATCTTACCCATTTCTGTGTCCATCCCAATAGCCGTAACGATTGCTTTTCCTCGACCAGCTGCTACAGTACATCCTTTAAAGACCATATTCAACTGGTCACCAAGTGCTTCATCTTCTTTAGTAATGAAATCTGCCTCTTTTTCGACCGCTTCACTTTCACCTGTAAGAGCAGATTCCTCTACCCGCAACTGTGACGTTTCAACTAAACGAGCATCAGCAGCAATAGCAGAACCCGATTCTAAAACTAAGACATCACCTACTACCAGATTTTCTGCATCAACTTTTTCTACTTTTCCTTCGCGAATAACAGTTGCCGTCTGCTTATTCATATCTTGCAATGACTCTAACGCCTTTTCTGCATTTCCTTCTTGCACGATTGCTAGCACTGAATTAATGATGACGATAGCAATGATCAAAAGACCTTCAAATAAGTCGCCATGTTCTGTTGCAAACGCAGTATAAAAAGAAATGACTGCTGCTATAAGTAAAATGATCGTTGTAAAATCAGATAAACTGCGTAGAAATTTTTTTGCAATCGATTCTTTTGGTGCTTCATCAAATTGATTTTTTCCTTGCTGCTGACTTCGTTTTTCTGCTTCCCCCGTCGTCAGTCCTTGCTCAATATCTGTCTTTGTTTCCTGCTCTACTTCTTTCACCGTCTGCTTATATTTGTCCATCCTATTCCTCCTTTAATATTGTACGCACAAAAAAGGTACTAATTTTACTATAACATCTTTTTTTTAATCCATTCAAGTATAGCGCCTAAGAGCATCTGAATTAAAATAGGTAGAAAAAAAGCTTTTTTTGCAAACGCTACCAAACCATGCTATTATATAGGTGTAAGGAAGGAGGATAACCTCAAATAAACAGAAGAATTTCTCGATAGATTAGAATAGGCAAACAAAGTTGTTAGAAGTACAGGTTTCACCACTGATTACATGTAAAGTATAACTTTATAAATAGTGAATGCGTATGAATGTTTGGATGATCGAGTATCCAAAACAAGAAGTAACAAGATACGTAACAAATGGATAACATGAACGTCTGAAAATTGAATAGGAACAAGAGATGTTTCAACATTTCAACTGTTGAAGATGTAACGAAAACAAGATTTTTTGTTTATCAAGAAGAAATTCAACACCGTACTTTGCATGAATCATGGAAAGTTACACTTATTTCTGTTTATTCGATTCCTTCCGAATACGAGAGAGCTAAGCTAATCGAGAGCTTGGCTCTTTTTTTTGTTCAAAAATTTTCAAATTAAATAAAATATCGATATTTCTACACACTAATTTGTGCTATCTTTTCTTCAGGGGGAAGCAAGATGTATTTATTAGACTGTAAAATTTATATTCAATATGATAAAAAAACCGATTCATTGGGGAATCACTATCTGTTCAATCAATTTATTTTTACGGATGATTGTGTGACAGAAAACGATTTAAAACGAAAGATTCATTTTGATCAACAACAGACACAACTTGATTTCTTCGACTGGGGACATGTCGCCCCACCTTTTCAAAGAGAGTTGTTGCGAAAAAAAATTATTTTTGCTGATGCGGATGTTCATCAAATCTATTTCGAATCTGCGGGGAGGAAAAAAATCGTTCGAAATGTTGTTCATCCGAAAAATCAATCGATTTTGACCGCTATCCAAGCAACTTATCCTAATGCCCAAAAAGTGTTAAATATTATTCCTTTAAAAAGATATGTTGATCAGCCAGAAAACTGAGTAACATCAAAAAACAGTGATTCAAGCAGGGAAATCCTGCTGTGACCACTGTTTTTTGATTATTACAAGTTTTTTGCTTCATGCTCTTTATTAAAATCATTTCACGAACATTGCATCGCCAAAGCTAAAGAAACGATAGCGTTCATCAATTGCATGTTGATACGCCGCTAACGTCAGCTCTCTCCCAGCAAATGCACTAACTAACATGACCAATGTTGATTTTGGTAAATGAAAGTTAGTTGAGAACGCCTCAACGATTTTAAATTGGTAGCCTGGCGTAATAAAAATATCAGTCCAACCGCTATCCGCTTTGATTTCTCCATCAAATTTCGTACCGATCGTTTCTAGTGTTCGAATAGATGTTGTTCCCACGGCTACGATTTTCCCGCCATTTTGACGCACTTGATTTAGTCGTTCAGCTGCTTCTTCCGTTAGACGATAAAATTCACTGTGCATGTGATGCTCTTCGATTTTGTCCACACTTACAGGTCTGAACGTTCCTAAACCAACATGTAACGTAAGATAGACTAATTCTACCCCTTTTGCTTCGATTTCATCCAATAATTCTTTCGTGAAATGCAAGCCTGCTGTTGGTGCTGCTGCCGAGCCGTTCTCCTTAGCATAAACGGTTTGGTAACGATCTGGGTCTTCTAAGCGTTCCTTGATATAAGGTGGCAAAGGCATTTCACCTAATGATTCAAGGATTTCTAAGAAAATCCCTTCGTACTCAAATGTGATGATGCGGCCACCATGTTCTAATTCTTCTTTGACCACCGCTTGCAATCGTCCATCCCCAAAAGAAATCCGTGTGCCTACTTTCGCACGTTTCGCTGGTTTGATCAGCGTTTCCCATGTATCACCTTCTGTATTTGTCAAAAGAAGAACTTCCAAGTGTGCGCCTGTTTCTGGCTTTTCTCCATATAGACGTGCTGGCAACACTCGCGTATTATTCATTACTAGTGCATCACCAGGATTTAATTCTTCAATGATATCATGAAAATGTTTATCCTTCATTTCGCCTGTTGTTCGATCTAAAACAAGTAAACGAGATTGGTCACGGTCTTTTAACGGTGTCTGAGCAATCAATTCTTCTGGTAAGTCAAAATCAAAATCTTCTGTTGTTAACATATCGTCACTCACTTTCTATCTTGTGCCCCATCATTCTACCATTTTTACCAGCGGATTGGCAAAAACCTAAGAACAAATGACAGCTGCAACATTTGTATTCCTACGTTATTTTAGGCATACTATTATTAGTAACAGTCTTTATAGAAAGTGAAGAAGAGGTGGCATCATGATTGAATTCCAAAATGTATCAAAAATCTACAAAGGTGGAAAAATAGCCGTCGATAATGTCAATCTTTCGTTCGAAAAAGGTGAATTTATTTGCTTTATAGGTACCAGCGGAAGCGGTAAAACAACGACGATGCGGATGATCAACCGAATGACCGATCCGACGAAAGGAAAAATATTGATCGATGGTCAATCGATCCAAGATATCAATCCTGTAGAGCTACGCAGACAAATCGGTTACGTGATCCAAAGTATCGGGTTGATGCCTCATATGACGATTCGTGAGAATATCACCCTCGTGCAAAAACTCCTGAAAGTCAGCCAAGAAGAACGCAATAAAACTGCGGAAAAAATGATCGACCTGGTTGAACTACCACGTGAAATGCTTGACCGTTATCCTCATGAGTTGTCTGGTGGTCAACAACAGCGGATCGGTGTAGTAAGAGCGCTTGCAGCTAACCAAGATATCATCTTGATGGACGAGCCATTTGGCGCACTTGATCCCATTACTCGTGATTCTTTACAAGATTTAGTCAAGGATCTGCAAGAACGTTTAGGGAAAACGATTGTTTTTGTTACCCATGATATGGATGAAGCCATCAAATTAGCGAGCCGGATCGCTATCATGAGTGAAGGAAAAGTGATCCAATACGACACCCCTCAAAACATTCTACGTAATCCTGCAAATGAATTTGTCGAAGAATTGATCGGTGAAGATCGACTACTCCAAGCGAAACCCGACACCACACGAGTAGGCGAAGTAATGTTGAATAAAGCCATTACGATCACGCCTGAAAAATCATTACAAGAAGCAATCAAACTCATGCGGGAAAAACGTGTCGATACATTATTAGTTACAGACAATTCAAATGTTCTAAAAGGATTTATTGATGTTGAAACGCTTGATAAAAAACGTGGCAAAGTATCAAGTGTCGGTGATATTTTGAACAAACATGTTTTTTATGTAAAAGAATCCGCCTATCTACGTGATACCTTACAACGGATCTTGAAACGCGGATTGAAATACGTCCCTGTTGTGGATGAAAACAACAAAGTCGTAGGTATTTTGACAAGAGCTTCTCTGGTGGATATCGTCTATGATGTCATCTGGGGAGAAGAACACTCGATCACCGATGCGATTGGTTCATCCACCTCCGTTGACACAAAGGAGGAGTAACTGATGACTGAATTTTTTCAACAATATGGCGCTGAAATTTTAAACAAGAGTATCGAACACATCTACATCTCCGCTGTGGCTTTGATTCTCGGGGTCGCAGTCGCTGTGCCACTTGGCGTAGCCTTAACTCGTCTGCCTAAAATCGCCAATATCGTAATCGGTATCACTAGTGCGCTACAAACGGTCCCTTCTCTTGCTTTGTTAGCTTTGATGATCCCACTCTTTGGTGTCGGAAAAACACCGGCCATTATTGCACTATTTATTTATTCTCTACTACCGATTTTGCGAAATACGTTTATTGGCATGAAAAACGTTGACTGGAACTATCGTGACGTTGCAAAAGGGATGGGCATGACAAATATCCAGTCTATTATTTCTGTAGAATTGCCGATTGCTATGCCAACGATCATGGCAGGAATTCGTTTAGCTGCCGTTTATGTCATCGCTTGGGCAACGCTTGCCTCTTATATCGGTGCTGGCGGTTTAGGTGATCTGATTTTTAGTGGCTTGAATAACTATCAGCCAGATTTGATCTTCGCTGGAACAATTCCTGTAACGATCCTAGCACTACTGGCAGATTTCTTACTAGGTCTATTAGAAAATCGTCTTACCCCTATTGCCTTAAGAGAGGAGAATGACGAATGAAGCGATTACTAAATAGTCTCTTACTTGTGGTCACGGCTCTTCTTTTGGCAAGCTGTTCTTTTCCTGGTTTAGCCAGCAACACCGATGAAGAGACGATCTCTATCACCGGCGGAATTACTTCTGAAGCGCAAATTTTGGCTAGTTTAGTTGCTGGGATGGTGGAACACTATACAGATAAAAATACTGCTATCATCAACAACTTGGCGACAACCACGATCAATCATCAAGCGATGATGAATGGCGATGCCTCTATCTCTGCAGCACGTTATACTGGAACAGATTTAACAACTACCTTGAACTTACCACCAGAAAAAGATCCTAAGAAAGCTTTTGCTATCGTGAAACAAGAATTTGAAAAACGATACGATCAAATATGGTTCCCTTCTTACGGTTTTGAAAACACCTACGTTTTTCTTGTGCGAAAAGATACGGCTGAAAAATACAATCTAAAAAAAGTCAGTGATTTAAAAGATGTTGCTGACCAACTTGTCGCTGGTGTAGATACCTCTTGGATCACTCGTAAAGGAGATGGATACGATGGGTTTCAAACAACCTATGGCTTCTCTTTTGATTCGATCCTGCCTATGCAGATCGGTCTAGTTTACGACGCTGTAGAAGCCGGAAAAATGGATATCGTTTTAGGATATTCCACCGATGGACGGATTGCAAGCTATGACTTAGTCATGTTAGAAGATGATCGCAACTTCTTCCCTCCTTATGATGCTGCTCCTGTTGTTGACAATCAGGTATTGAAGAATACCCCTGGATTAGAAGAAGCATTGAATAAATTAGGCAACACCATCAGTACAGCAAAAATGCAGCAGTTGAACTATGAAGCAGACAACAACCTTGTTGAGCCTTCTGTTGTAGCTGAACGATTTTTAAAAGAAAATCACTATTTTGAAGGGAAGTGAGCGTAATGGAAAATATGAACTGGTTTCAACAATTCATCGTTTATTTTCAAGAAAACGGCGCCTATGTCTTTTCACAATTCATCCGCCACTTTCTGATTTCGATTTACGGTGTATTATTTGCAGCAGTCATCGGGATTCCAATTGGGGTCATGGTTTCTCGCAAACGAAAATTAGCTAACTGGGTGATTCGCTTGGCAAATATCATCCAAACGGTGCCTTCATTGGCAATGATCTCTATTTTGATGATTGGCCTTGGATTAGGTGTCAATGTAGTGATCGTGACCGTCTTTCTTTATTCTCTATTACCGATCATCAAAAATACTTACACTGGGATGATCCAAGTAGATAAAGGAATCCTTGATGTCGGAAAAGGAATGGGGATGACAGCTACACAACGGCTATTTATGGTCGAACTTCCCCTTTCTGTGTCTGTTATCATGGCTGGGATCAGAAATGCCTTAGTTGTAGCCATCGGGATCACTGCTATTGGTGCCTTCGTTGGTGCAGGTGGCTTAGGGGATATCATCATTCGTGGGACCAATGCAACAGATGGAACATCAATCATACTAGCCGGTGCGTTGCCAACTGCTTTGATGGCTATCATTACCGATTGGGTCTTAGGAATCCTAGAACGCCGACTTGATCCAGCTGCGAAGACATCGAATAATCAAGGATAAAGTATTTCTAAACAAAAAGTGTGGGCTGAAAGTATTTTTTACTTTCCCCACACTTTTTTCAATTATTTTTTCAAATGATAACTATACGTACTGATCACGATATTTTCTCGCCATGACAAACGCAGACGTAAACGTAAGCTTGTTTGGTTATGCAAGATATTTTGCCATCTACGGTTCGGTACAAACTGTGGAATCAAGACAGTCGTTGTATAGTTTTGTTTTGCAGCATTCTTACTTACAAGATCCACATAACGGATGATCGGATTTTCGATCGAACGATAAGACGAATGGACTACGGAGAAACGAACATCTGGAAAATGCTTCTTAAATTCCGTTTCGATCTCTTTTTCCTTTTCCACATCTTCATCCAAGGAAACGTGCATTGCTACAACATAATCACCGATTGAACGCGCATAATTCAACGCACCGATATTTACTCGAGTCACATTTCCGACTAATACAAGTACTGTATTCCCATCGAAATCATGTAATTTCGCATCCGTTTCTAAACGAAGTTGCTCAGCTACTTTTTTATAATGATCGTGGATCTTATAGAAAATGAAAATGACGATCGGCATAATGATAAAGAACGGCCAGATATCGCCTAGACGATAAACAAACAAAATTGCAATGATGGCGTATGAGATAAATGCTCCTACGATATTTGCAATTGATTTTCCTAACCACTTCTTGCCTTCTTTTTTCCATTTGATGACCATCCCTGTTTGTGATAACGCAAATGGAATAAATACGCCGATTGAATACAATGGAATCAAACGCTCTGTTGAACCATGGAAAATGAATAGCAAGATGATTGATCCAAATGCTAAAGTCATGATCCCATTAGAGTACCCTAAACGATCTCCACGATCTTGGTACATATGAGGCATGAATTTATCTTTTGCCAAGTTAAAAGCTAAAACAGGAAAAGCTGAGAAACCAGTATTCGCAGCTACAGCTAAAATCAACGCAGTAGCAAATTGTAAAATGTAATATAAGATCCCATGACCAAAAACAGCTTGGCCGATTTGAGATAATACAGTTACTTCTTTTTCAGGGACAATTCCGTACCAATAGTTGATAAAGGTAATTCCTACAAAGAAGAATCCTAGAATCAACGCCATCATTGTCAAAGTTCCAGCGGCGTTTTTCGCCCGTGGTTTCTTGAAGAAAGGTACAGCATTACTAATTGCTTCAACCCCTGTCAGTGAAGATGAACCAGAAGAAAATGCTCGTAAAATCAAGGCAATGGACACACCTGGTACAGCAGCACCTGGTAAAGCTGTTGCATGTAACGGCATCGCACCTGTTAATATATTAAACAAACCAACAGCAATCAATAACGTGATGACGATAATGAACGTATACACTGGGAAGAGCAAGAACGAAGCCGACTCCCTTAACCCGCGTAAATTCAACATCATCAAAAGTAGCACGATTGCCACAGAAATTCCCACTTGATGCTCATATAGAGCTGGTATCGCCGAAGTAATTGCTTCTGCACCGGCTGAAACGGAAACTGCGACCGTCAACATATAGTCGATCAATAAAGACCCACCAGCGATCAAACCTGCGTTTTTACCAAGGTTCTCACTGCTTACGACATAAGCGCCTCCACCATGGGGATAGGCATGGATAATTTGACGATAGGATAACGTTAATGAAATCAATAGAATAATGACAAATGCTGCAATTGGTAACGAATACCAGATAGCTGCGGTCGACAATGCAACTAAAACCACTACGATCTGTTCTGTTCCATACGCAATGGAAGATAGCGCATCTGATGAAAGCAGAGCAAGCGCCGCAAATCGAGTCAATTTCTGGTCATCGTTGTCAGCTGATTTTAACGGCTTACCTACTAACAACCTTTTTAAGTAATCCAATTTTTTTACTCCTTTACACACATATTTGCTTCAAATGATTATTATCGAAGTTTTATATTAAACAAGATGTTATAGTACGCTCACAAAATATAAAAGTCAATAAAGTTTATTAAAAATAATTGGAAAAAAGTAGAAAAAAATCAATAGTTTTTTTCAATCGTACCTTAAAGTGAAAAGCGCCCAGCTGATATACATCGTTACACCTTTCTTGTTAAAATATGTAACATGGCTAATTTTCAATAAGCAGATGACTAGGCTACTCTTCATTCATCACACTTGGAAAAAGTAATTGAAAAATACCGTCTTCTTCGCTCGAAATCCAATAATTTTCTTCCTGTTTCTGATAATCAATATCCATGAAACAACTCTTTGAACGAAGCCCCTGTTTCTCAGACTATGAGGAACTATTTTCGTCTGGCCTACGATTCCAATCTGCTCTGTCCCTGTATCTTCCCCGATAATCGGCGTTTCAACGCTTGCATCTACGATAATAAGCCCCACCAAACAAAAATATGAGGAACTATTTTCGTCTGGTGGGGCTTATTACTTGATGCAGAGCAACGTTGAAACGGCCTAATGGAATATATGGCTCTTATGTGCTGCTTCTTTGAATTTGAGCATTTTTTCTTGTACGTATGGTGCTACGGCTGTTCCTACTATACCAAAGACTATGAATAGTGCGATCATGATCCAAATGGCTGGGATGGCGTTTGGCCAATAGATTCCGCCTGCTGATTCTCTCAATAGGTTGACCGCATGGGTAAATGGCAAGAATGGATTGATCATTTGGAAGAACTTCCCTGATACTTGGATCGGGTAGTTCCCACCACCACCGGAAATAGATAGTACTAAGATGATGATCGCTAATCCTTTCCCGACATTGTCGAACAAGGCAGCTAAAACATAGACGATCATCATAAAGGCTAAGCCGATCAATACAGCAAATAAGACGCTGTAAACTGGATTTTGGACATCTACGCCTAATAAGAAGATATTTCCTAGTGTAACGATCAAACTTTGTGCGACTGCCATAGTTAGGAATGTCAACATACGGGCAACGAATTGTTCACGTTTTGTAAAATTGTTTCGATCTTTTTTCCCTAAATAATAATCTGTTGTAGCGACACTCGATAGTAGTACCGCACCGACCCATAAACATAACGCTGTATAAAACGGTGTACTTGCTGAACCGTTGTTTGCGATTGGATAGAGTGCATTGGTTTTTAATTCTACAGGACTAGTAAAGAAGTCACTCTCTTTTGTTGCATCTAATTTCAAGAGTTTGATTACTTCTCCGAGATCTACCTCTTGTTCGCCTTTACGGATCGCGTCAGCGGCTTTTTGGATACCTGTCTTGATACTTGGCCAGTCATTGGTGATCAGGTCAGCAGCGGCATTTACAGCTGTTTCCACTTGAGGCATTTTTTCATTTACTGTCGACATCGTTCCGGTAATTTCGTTTTTCAACGTAGGCCAATCATTTTGGATGAAGTCAGCAGCCAAATTTAGTTTATTGGCTAGTACTGGCAGATCATTGTTGTATAGGTCTGCGCCTTTGTTAATTCCATCAACGATCGTTGCCATATTGCCATTCAACATGGTATTGGCATCATGGATCTCTTGCCCGATAGCAGGCATTTCTTTTTGATATTTTTCTAAGATTGCTACTGCATTCGTCATAGTAGCTTTTGTTGAACTTAACAATGAACCAAAGTCGATTTGATCTGCTTTGCTTAATGCACCTTGTGCTGTTTCGATCGTACTGATCACTTGGTTCAAGATAGACTCAACGGTTGAACTAGCTTGGGCTGGGTCAATAGCCGATACAAGACTATTCACGTTTTTAGCAGCATCTTGAACTTGTCCTAATAATGTTTTGACATCATCGATATTCCCACTTTGAATTGCTTGATTTAATGCTGTCACGCGTTCTTGCAGAATGCTTAACACAGGTTTTGCGTTATTTAACGCATCAATAATGTTTTGTAGCTTTGTATTCCCAGCATTTTCTTGCAATTTTGTTAGGAACGATACTAATTGATCAATCGCATTTTGTTGTTCTGGAATGCTATTGGCAAAATTCGTTAACACTTCACCAATTTTTTGTTTTTCATCATCTGTAAGCTGATTGTCCGAGATTGCCTGATTGATTGTTGAAGCTAACGAACTTGTCGTAGTCGCTACTTGTCCAATCGAATCAAGTGTCGTTTTGACGCTTGTGGTAATACCAGGTAGCGCGTCTTTCAGCTGATTTGCACCAGCTTTAGTCTGTGAAGCGAGGTTATTGGCCTGCCCTTCCAGATTTTTGACATCTGGCAAAATATCTTGGACTTGTTGAATGATCGTCAAGCCTTGTTTCGCTTCATTGATTCCTTGGTTCATCGTTTCTTGGATCGATGAAAAGTCTCCATCGATTTCAGCTAATTGTTTTCCAGCATTCTGGATCTCCGGAATCTTTTGTTGCAAGTCTAAAATGATTTTTGCTTGCTCTTGTAGTTGAGGCATTTTGCCGTTTAATTCAACGACTTTTTGCCCCATCTCATCGACTTCTGGTAAATAATCGATGAATTCATTGGCTTTATTCAATTTTTCTTTGATGTCTGGTAGTTGCTTTTGCAAGTCAAGCACTTGCTGCGTATACCCATCGATTGTATCTAGATTTTCATCCGTAGATAGAATCATTGATTTTACTTTGTTGATGCTGACAAGATTTGAATCGATATCATAACCAATCTCATTGAAGACCTTCAACAAAGTAGAACTAGCTGTTTTGATGAATTCATCTGAGATCTGTGTTTGGATCGCGGTTGCTCCTTTATCTGTGATTTTCGGAGCGATGGCATTGATCTTTTCGTTCACTGTGTACTCGATTTTAGGTTTATTGATGTCTCCACTTGTAAAACTCAATAAGTCCTCAGAGAAATCTTCTGGCAGGTAGATACCTGCATAATATTCTCCTGAACGTACACCGTCTTCTAATTCTTTTTTTGAATCAACGAATTGCCATCCAAGTTGTTTATTGTCATGAAGTGACTTGATGACTTCTTTGCCAATTGCAATTTCTTTCCCTTGGAATTCTGCCGGCTTGTCTGCACTGTAGACAGCGATTGGCAGCTCCCCTGTATTTCCATATGGGTCCCATAATGCTTTGATATTGAACCATGCATACAATGAAGGGATAATCATAATCGCAATGATCAAAATTGTTGCAATTGGATTTTTAAAAATCCTTTTCCAATCAAGTAGGTATAACTTCAATGTATTTTTGATTGAACGCATAAATATCCCCTTCTTCTTTTTTTCAGCTGAATTACTTTACCATGTAAATCATGTAATTTTCAATTCTCTTTTTTCAAAAACAGCAATAATTTTGACACATAGCTGGAATTGTCCTATTCTACTCTTGCATAAATGAACGAATGATTAAATTTTACATGTTTTACTTTATCATTTATTGAAGAAGAAAGATATTTTTACGCTAATACTGTACTAGAATTATGAAAAGTCTAAGGGTGGTATAAACAAATTTTCATAAAATTCCTAAAAATAGCAAATTTCAATCAAAAGTCAAAATGATTTTGCCTGTTGTAGAGTGCCCTTCTAATTGTTGATGTGCCCAAATCACGTTTTCTATCGTAGCCGGTAATTCTTTCCCCACAAAAATATGAAAATCACCATTTTGACATGCGTTGAATAAGTGAGTAAACGCTTCTTGGTCCTGATATTCTTTTCTAGGTATAAAAGGTTCATAGAATCCTATCTTTTTTTGATGTAGTTCTAGGGAAGGAAGATCATTCAAGGCGATGTATCTTCCACCCTCTTTCATGATTTGGATACCAGATTCACCTTTTACGCTCCCTTTTGTTGCATCGATCACAGTATCTGCCTGATTTTGGAACTTTATGCCAGGATTTTCTTGATCATATGCAGAAAAATCAGAAACTCCAAGTTGACGTATCTTTTCTTCATTCTTTTTAGAAGCACTGGCGAGTGTTCGGATTCCTCTCATATGAAGTAATTGGATCAAGCTAGTTCCTACCGCTCCCGATGCCCCTTCAATCATTACTGTATCGGTTGGTTGAAGATCTAGCAGGTGATTGATTAGATTGTAGGCGGTAATCCCCGGTGTGACAATTGCTGCCGCTTCTGACCAACTCATTTTTTCTAGGATTTTAGCCGCTTTCCCCACTGGTAAGACGATTTCTTCTCCATAAGCTCCTGATATTGGGTGAACTGCCACTCGGTCTCCCACTTTAAAAGATTGAACATCCGCTGCTACTTCCGTTACGATTCCCGCACCATCGTTTCCCAAGACATAGGGAAACGTCAATTTGCGTACTTCTTGCATGCTACCTGAACGCAAAGCAATATCATAAGGGTTGATTCCGAACGCTTTCATTTTTACCCGAATATGATTTGCGGTCAATTTCCTTGGTTCCGCAGTGATACGTTTAAAGACTTCTATTGCTGGTCCATACCCTGTAATCCCTAATCTTTCCATCTTCTTTGCACCCCTTTTTACTTTTAGTTTACGTTCCCTCGTTCCATTTGACAAAAAATGCGCCTTATTTTGAATAAATCCAAATAAATTGCGTTTATTTACTGTTTATGTTAAAGTAGCATTTCCGAAAAACGAAATCTTTACGATTTATAAAAATGGAGGAAAGAATATGGCAAAAAAATCAAAAATCGCCAAAGTAAAAAAACAACAAGCTACGATTGAGCGCTATGCCGCTTTACGCCAAGAATTAAAAGCCAATAAGGACTATGAAGGATTAAGACAACTTCCTTTAGACGCTCGTCCGGAACGCTTAAAAAATCGGGACTTGATCGATGGACGTCCACGCGGCTACATGCGTAAGTTTGGCATGTCTCGGATCAAATTCCGTGAATTAGCGCATCAAGGATTGATCCCTGGCGTAAAAAAAGCAAGTTGGTAAGCCAATCTTGCAGTAAGTAAACAAAGAAACCTAGATTCAGGACACTTTCTCGTGTGTTTGGATCTAGGTTTCTTTTTGTTCTTCTATTTTCATTTTATCCGTTCGGTAAAACATACGCACGACTGAGCTTCATCAATCCTTTTATATGTAAAGGCGTAATGCTTTTATTTAGTGACAGGCGCCAACGCTTCGATGCCTACACTGATTTTTAATGCACGATCAACATCTGTCATGATCCCACGATCCAAATGACAGACTTTTTCTTTCAGTCTTGATTTGTCGATTGTTCTGATTTGCTCGAGTAAAATGACGGAATCCCGTTCAATTCCTGTCCCCGTTGCTTTGATCCCTATATGCGTAGGTAATTTAGGCTTTGCCATTTTTGCCGTGATTGCCGCAACAATAATCGTAGGACTAAAGTGATTGCCTAAATTATTTTGAATGACTAAGACGGGACGGGTCCCGCCCTGTTCTGATCCCACGACTGGAGAAAGATCAGCAAAATAAATATCTCCTCTTTTAACCATAGGATTCTCCTTAATCTTGATATTCTCTAGGAATCCGTGTTCCTAGTACACAGGCTACTTCATAATGGATCGTATCGATATGATCCGCCACTGCTTGCATTGTTACTTCTTGTCCATGATTCTTACCGATCAAGGTTACTTTTGTTCCAATAGAAAATTCGTGAGGTAGACGCACCATGATTTGATCCATACAGACACGACCAACGATTTCACAAAAATCCCCTTCTACTAAAACTGAAAATCCTTGCATTTTCCGCAACCAACCGTCTGCATAACCAATAGGGATCGTTCCGATCCACTCTGCTTCGCTAGTCGTATAGGTCTTGCCATAACCAATACATTCTCCTTTAGCCAATTGTTTCACTTGGATCAACTCTGATACTAATTCAAGTGCGGGCTGTAAAGGGTATGTTTCAGCCAACGCATGACCAGAAGGATTCAGTCCATACATCGCTACCCCAAAACGAATCATATTGCCGATTGGTTCATCATGCCATAGTGCTGTGGCACTGTTGCTGACATGGATATATTTCGGTAATTCAGGCATTACATCGAGCATTTCGATAAATCTCTTTTGTTGTAGTTTCCAATAAGTATCGTCAGCTTGGTCAGCTGTTGAAAAATGGGTATAGATTCCTTCCCAGTTCAGCAAAGAACTATCCTGAATGAACGTCACAGCGCTTACGGCATCTTTTGGAGTCGTAAAGCCGATTCTGCCCATTCCAGTATCTACTTTTAGGTGCAGTGAAAGAGGATGGTTTATTCCACGAGCAGACAGGAACTCTGCCGCCTCATTCAACCATTCTTGGTTTCCTACAGTGATGGATAGATCGTGAGCAACAGCTAACGTCAGCGCATCGATTGGAATCATGTTCAATACTAGAATCGGCTGTGTAAAGCCGGCTTCTCTCAATTCGATTCCTTCATCCAGGTTAGATACACAAAAACCGGTAGCTCCCCCAGCAACAGCAGCTTCAGCGGTCTGGATTGCTCCATGTCCATAACCATTTGCTTTGACAACAGCAAATAATTCTTTCCCTTTAGGTAATCGATCCACTTCATTTTTCACGTTTTCAGTAATAGCTTTTGTATGTATAACTGCTCTTGTAGGACGGTGCCAAGCGACAACCATATTTTTTCCTTCTTTCTACTCTTCTAAAATAATTTGTGCATAGGCGACTTCATCCGTATGCGTGATACTGACCCAAACTTTCCCACTATAAGGTGATTTTGTCACCACGGGCTGTCCTGCATCATTTTTTAAGATTTCGATTTCTTGAAAGGTCACTTTGCCAATGCCGGTTCCCCACGCTTTGGAAAATGCTTCTTTGCAAGCATATCGCCCACCTAAAAATTCTACCTGCCGATGAAAAGGCAGTTCACGAAATTGATCGATTTCGTTAGACGTTAGCACACGGTCAATAAATTTTTGTTTTTCTTTGATGATCTTCGCAATCCTAGGTAATTCAACTGCGTCAATACCAATTCCTTTTATCATATACTTTTCTCTCTTCAAAAATTCTAGAACACTCTCATTCTACCAAATTCTCGCTATTTTACCACCAATATGTATAGAAATAACAAAAATGAAAGTTTCTCTTAAAAAAAGAGAAACTTTCATTTTGTTATTAATCATTATTTGTGCGAATCACAAAACCACGTTTTTTATCGTTTTGACGTTTACCGCCATCTTTTTGGTGGCTACTGTTTTTGTTATATCCACCTTTAGATTTGTTTCCACGATAATTCCCATTATCACGGCGATTACGGTTATTGCCGCCACCACGTTTACCATTCTTGTTGTAGCCTTTTTTCTGCATAGGCAATGGACGTTCTGGTGTGATTTTAACTGGGACTGCGTCTGAAGGATCTTTTGCTGTTGTTTTTAATAACAACGCTACTAGATCTTGAGCAGAATATTCTTCTAAAAGCTTATCAGCTGTTTGAAGATATTTGTCTAACCCATTTTCTTCCAATTTTGCTTCGATTTGTTCGATTGCTGCGCCTAGTTGTCCTTTGAATGCTTCTTTTTCAGTAGGAGGACGCAATGTAGTCATACGTTTTTTCGTTAAGTTTTCAATGACATGAAGATAATCCATCTCATTTGGTGTAACAAAAGTTACTGACATCCCGCCTTTTCCTGCACGCCCTGTACGACCGATACGGTGAACATAGCTTTCTGGATCTTGAGGGATATCATAGTTGTACACGTGCGTCACACCTGAGATGTCTAGTCCACGAGCCGCAACGTCTGTCGCAACTAAAATGTCTAGATGTCCGCTTTTGAATGAGCGTAATACACTCATACGTTTTTGTTGTGAAAGATCTCCGTGAATTCCTTCTGCTCGATAGCCACGAGCTTCTAGTCCACGAGCTAATTCGTCCACACGTCGTTTTGTACGCCCGAAAACAATCGTTAATTCAGGTGATTGTACATCAAACAAACGAGTCATGATGTCAAATTTTTCATATTCTTTTGCACGTACATAGTATTGATCGATCAAATCAGCAGTCATTTCTTTTGTTTTGATTTTCACGTGCACTGGATCTTTCATGAATTTCACGCCGATATTTTTGATCGCTGGAGGCATCGTTGCTGAGAACAATAATGTTTGTCTTTGGTCAGGAACTCTAGAGATGATACTTTCGATATCTTCTAAGAAGCCCATATTCAGCATTTCGTCTGCTTCGTCTAATACTAGTGTTTCAACAGTCCCTAATTTCAATGTGTGACGGTTGATGTGGTCTAACATACGTCCTGGTGTACCGACAACGATATGTGGACGATCTTTTAATCCACGGATTTGACGGCCGATATCTGCTCCACCGTAGACAGCTTGCACGCGTACACGTTTGTCGCGCCCAAGACGGTAAAGTTCTTCTTGTGTTTGGATTGCTAGTTCACGAGTTGGTGAAATAACTAATCCTTGTAGTTCGTTACGATTTGTATCGATTTTTTCTAACATTGGCAAACCAAAAGCAGCCGTTTTACCAGTTCCTGTTTGTGCCTGTCCGATCACGTCTTTTCCAGACAATGCTAAAGGAATTGTTTCTGACTGGATTGGTGTTGCTTCTTCAAAGCCTGCACGCTCTACTGATTTCAATAATTCTGGTGATAATTCTAGTTCTTTAAATTTCAAATGAATCCTCCTATATGGTTGTTAACTGAGGATGTAGCTTAATTTTTGCTACCCCGTCGATTGTTCGGTCAAAGTGTTTGGTTCTTTTTGACAGTGGCCACGCACGTTTTTATCCATTCTTAGCCCCTGTGGCACCACCGAAAAATCACTTTGCGAAGTTTAGGCATTAGAAAAGCCAAACGGGTCGCGTTCAGCTTTATCATTATTATGACATCTGGCTCTAGCAATTTACGTTATGATAAAACCAGTCCAATTTCTCTTCATCTTTCGGCAATAGGTTATTCTAGCATGATTTTTCATTTTCTGCAAGTTTACAGTTCATCATTTCATTTCCAATAGCTGTTGAACGACCTCATTCAGTTTCATACTATTGCTTCCCTTTAATAGAATACTATCCTCAGGGTGCAATTCTTCTTTGATTGCTTTGATCAATTCTTCTTTTTCTTTTTCAACATAAACGACTGATAATGCGGGATATTGTTTTTCTAATGCTTCTTTCAATGCGCGCATCTGTTGCCCATACAAAAAGACTACAGCATACTTATCGGGCTTGATATGTTCACTCATACTTGCATGCATCTGCAAGGAATCTGGTCCCAACTCAAGCATGTCTGCAAGCACAGCGATTCGTCTGCCTTCAGAGGGGAGTTGACCAAAAGTATCCAGAACTAAGCCCATGGCGGTTGGATTGGCATTGTAGACATCACTTAAAATGGAGGCACCATTACCTGCTGTCAGCCATTCTGTACGGTTTTGTGTCACAGCGACATTTGCTAAACCAAGACGGATTTCTTCAATAGATAACCCAAAAAAGCGGCCTACTGTATAAGCAATCAGCGCATTGGTCACATTATAACTACCTGGAAGAGGGATCATAAAGTGGTCGTTTGCTACTTTAAAGTTTGTTTCTGTCTTTTCTTCTTTTTCAACAGTGGCATCGACATCTCCTGAACCAATCCCAAATGTTTGCACACATTGTGTCAAATTCTTTGTGAGTGGTTTTAATAGCGGCTCTGCTTCTGGAATAACCAATAAACCGTCCGATGCAAGCCCATCTACGATCTCCATCTTCGCTTTAGCGATTCCTTCTCGAGAACCAAGGTTTTCGATATGCGCTTCTCCGATCATCGTGATTACCGCAACTTTAGGGTGGGCTAACAAAGAAAGCGCAGTGATCTCATTGGCATGATCCATCCCCATCTCTAAAACGATTTTTTCTGTTTCATCAGGCATATGCAAGATGGTGTAAGGCAAACCAATATTATTATTGTAATTTCCTTGTGTCTTGTACGTATGGAATTTTTGCGATAATACTGATGCAGTCAAATCTTTCGTAGTTGTTTTGCCATTGCTCCCAGTCACCGCGATAACATCCGCGCCAACCTTCTCTAAGTAGTATTTAGCTAGATCCTGCATTGCTACTAATGTATCTTTTACAATGATCACTGGAATTCCTTGCGGAGCTTTTGCTGGTTCTTTGCTCCACAGCGTAGCCGAAGCACCTTGTTCAATTGCTTGCTGAATAAATTCATGCCCGTCCCTTGCTCCAGCTAAGGGGACAAATAGATCACCGGCTTTGATTTTACGACTATCAAATTCCACTCCAGTTATCTTACCTGATTCCTCATTCCCGCTACCGACTGCTTGCGCGATTTCTTGTATCGTTAATTTCATGAAAACCTTCCTTTTCGCATATAAAAGCCAGAACAAGCGTATTTGACACTTGATCCAGCTTCATTCTGGTTTTATTTATTTACTTCAAAAAAACTTTGGCGTTGGTTGAAGCGATTGATTCCTAGTTGGATCAGTTCTTCAATCAAATCTCCGTATTTTAATCCCATGTTTTCCCATAGTAGAGGATACATACTAAATTGAGTAAATCCAGGCATTGTATTCAATTCATTTAAGAAAAGCTCATTTTTATTTGTTAAGAAGAAATCACAACGGCTCAAGCCACTTCCGCCTAACATCGTATAGGCAAGTTTCGCATACTCCTGTGCTTTTTGATACACTTCTTCTGGAACTTCAGCAGGGATCTGCATTTCGATTTTATTATTGATGTATTTTGCATCATAGTCATAGAAAGCCACATCTTTTACTACTTCACCAGGTAACGTGGTGCGTACATCCTCATTTCCAAGGACTGCAACTTCGATCTCACGAGCCTCGATCCCTTGTTCAACGATTGCACGTGAATCATATTGGTATGCAGTCGCTAACGCATTTTGTAATTCTTCCCGATTTTCCGCTTTGGAGATCCCTACGCTTGATCCCATATTCGCAGGTTTGACGAACATCGGATAAAGTAAAGAGCCTTCACATTGGTCAAAAACTTTTTTAGGATTTTCTTTCCATTGATTTTTCAATACTGGGACATAAGGAACTTGTGGCACTCCCCCGGCCTGTAAAATGTACTTCGTCATGATCTTGTCCATTGCACATGCACTCGTCAACACACCCGCGCCCACATAAGGTAAATTCAATGTTTCTAAAAATCCTTGGATCGTGCCATCTTCTCCATTTGGTCCATGCAGAACTGGGAAAACAATCGTTCCTTCTTCTTTGATTTCTCCAGGATTGATCACCTTTCCAGTAAAGCCGTCTGTTACTTTTCCACTCGGGTCCCAAGTCAGATGCAACTCATCTTTGCTGGCTGGTTTTTCTGTTAATAATGGTCCTTTGACCCATTGACCATCTTTACTGATAAATATAAGTTGCACTTGATAATACGCATAATAAATAGCATTCAAGACTGAAAACGCTGAAAGAATCGAAACATCATGTTCTTCACTGCGTCCGCCATATAGTAAAGTAATCTTCAAAAGATTGTCCTCCTGTATTCTAAATCATTCAGTGATTTATTTCATATTCTAGCACAAAAAAGATGGTTGTGAAAGAAGCGTTTCGTGTTGAATCGTAGGAAAAAATGCAAGAAATAGATCCTCACTTTTTTTAGATTCTTGTCTAATAATGATGATTTGCTGATTATAAAAATTCGATTAAGGGATTGTAAAATATACCGTCAAGTTAGTTGTTCCTTTTTTCCTTTCCAGTTATGATAATAGAAAGGAGTGAGCTACATGTCAAAATCAACTTCTCGCAGCCGTTTAGCAGAAATCATCAAAATATTTATCAAATATAATGTCGTTCCTAACTTTGTCCAGCAAAAAAATCCTGAACAAGTGAAAACTGCCTTCGAAGAATTAGGACCAACATTTATCAAAATCGGTCAAATGTTATCCGTACGTGACGACTTGCTTTCAACTAAGTTTACAAAAACGTTCAAAACCTTACAGGATAGTGTCCCTAGTGATAGCTATCTAACCGTAAAAAAAACAATCGAATCAGAGTTGGACTTATTGATCGAAGATATTTTTGAAGAGTTTACCAAAGCTCCTTTTGCCTCAGCTTCTATGGGTCAAGCACACCACGCAAAGTTAAAAAATGGCGACACTGTGGTCGTTAAAGTCCAACATCCAAATATTGCTGAAGAGATCATGTTGGATCTGCAACTTTTTGAAAGAGCTCTTCCTTTGATCAAATACATTCCTGAAACTAGCGTAGTAGATTTGAATGGTGTGCTACAAGAAGTACGGCGCTCATTGACGAATGAATTGGACTTTTTTAAAGAAAGTAAGAATGGCGTATTATTTTATGAAAAGAATGACCATTGGCAAGCGATTCGCAGTCCAAAAATCTATGAAGCTTTTTGTTCGAAAAAAGTGATCGTGATGGAAGCAATGCCTGGAGAAAATTTAAACCATTTAATGAACATAACAGCTGATGAACCACCACTAATTGAAGGGTATGAAAATCAGCAATTAAAACAAAGCATCGCAAAATTGTTAGTCGAAAATTTTATGAAACAAGTGTTCGATGATGGCTTTTTCCATGCCGATCCTCATCCTGGGAATATTTTATTCCATCTATTGACCCCCGATGAGTTGAGCCACAACCAAACAACCGAAACAAAAAAACGACAAAAAGAATTTCATTCGATCAGTGTGACAGCTACTTCTCGTGTCACGAAACAAGCCGCCCCTTATACGCTGAACTATATTGATTTTGGCATGATGGGCCAACTATCGCTGACACTTCGCCAACGCTTGACAGAAGCTGTCATTGCGTTATACACCAAAGATAATTATCGTATTGAGAAGGCTGTTTTACGGCTTTGCCAACAGGAAGGTTCTTTTGATGAAAGTAATTTCCATCAAGAACTGGCCACCTTTCTTGAACAATATACCGATTCTCCCATCGAAGAAATCGAGATCCAAGAGGTCTTCACTCAAATCGTTGTGATCTGTCACCAAAACAATTTACAGTTTGATCGCGATATCACTCTATTACTCAAAGCTTTTAGTACATTAGAAGGTGTGATTCGTGTGTTAGATCCTGAAATGTCATTGATGGAGATTGCCACACCATTTGCTCAGAATTATTTTTTCACTCATTTAGAAATCGAAGAAACATTGAAGAAAACGGGATTAGACTTATTAAGCGGGTTGAAAACTGCACCGAAACTTCCCCAACAACTGCATCATCTACTTGAGATATGGACCTCAGGGCAAGGAAAAGTGAATTTAGAGATCAAAAAGCAAGAAGATCTATTGAGTCGTATAGAAAACATGGTCAATCGGATCGTTTTCGGCGTGATCCTTGCTGCATTGATCGTAGGAGCCTCACTTTTAGTACAAGCCGCACCAGATGATCGTTTCAATGTCATCTCCATCTTAGGGATTTGTACCTATGCGATCGCTGCGTTAGTCATTATCTTCTTAGCCATCGATTCATTGATCCAGTTGTATAAGAAAAGAAGAAAATAATCTCCATACAAAAAAACGAGCAATACAAAAAACGTATTGTTCGTTTTTCTCTCCAATTTCTCAAACCGAAACGACTTTTGTCTCGACCTCATGTTTAATTTCAACTATTTTTCCGCCAATGCTTGCTCAAAAGCAAGCCGAAAAGCTGTATGGTCTTCTTTCGTAAAGGGTTTGGGCCCTCTAGTTCTCAGACCAGCTTTTCTCATTTTCCCACTGTGATACCGTTGCTCTAAAAGTGAACCAATGTTACTTTCATCAAATTCTTTTCCAGATTGATGAAAGACCCGTACACCTTTTGGCAAAACGAGTGATGCCAGACCATAATCTTGGGTGACTAAAAAATCTCCTCGATGAATCAAACCTACGATTTTAAAATCTGCACTATCTGTACCACGATCAACATACACGAGTTGCACATTTGAGGGATATTCTTTTGTAGTATAGTGATCGACACTTGTCACAATCACTACTTCAAGCTTTTTTTTGCTGGCTAAATCAATGACATCCTCTTTGACTGGTGATCCATCTCCATCAATGAATAGGCGCATGTTTTTCATCTCGCTTCCATAGTAAATAGACTGTGATAACGCCTAACAACAATAGGCCCACGTTTCCCCATTTAGTATAAGTCATCAATTGAACACTTGAACTTGGCACACTTAACTTTCCTGTTAATCGCAACAGCAAAGCTACTGGCTCACCCATCAAGCGAGCAATGACCAACATCCAAACCATCAACAAAAATTGATGCGTCACACTTCCCTTGTTTTGGGTAGTAAATTTTGTGATGATTCTGCGGTCCATTGGAATTTCTGTTTCAATCTCATAATATTCGTGGTTCAGCCAACTGCTAGCAACCGCATGCCAAAAACTGAGTAAAAACAGCCCTGGAACAAATCCATACGGCACTAAAAGAACAAGCAATGAAAGAAAGAGGCCAGCAAGTTGGACAACAAGCGGTGTAGCTGAGAAACCTCGTAACAACCTATTGCCAATAAGTTTTGCTAAAATCATTCCTGCAATATATGGCAAGTACATATCAATTGCCAAGCGATCAAAACCATAGACTCTTCCTACGTAGATCGTACTGAATAAAAACAAGAAATTGCCTAGCATCCCATTTAAAAAGGTATAGAGATTCATCCATGTTGGCAGCTTCCAGTTTTTCATCGCCCTGCCTAAATAAAAGGCTGCCAAAACAAATAACAATAAAAAACCATAAACCGCAATATCGAACAGTTCAGGATCAACTAGTAATCGCGCGTTACGCAGCAAAAACAAAAGGATGAAGAAACCAATAAAGAGGACAAATTCTTTGGTTGCTACTAAATTGGATTTGATGTCCTTGAAATCTAATTCATAGCGCGGATAGTGACTGACTGTGTGATAAGCCATAATGTAAAACAACGTATAAACAGCTAGTGTAACGACGATCTGTGAGGCGCCAGGAAGACCGATCGCACGAAACAATAAGAGCAATAAAAGGATTGCAAATGGGTATTTATTGGCTGTCATGTTCGTAAATCCCTGATGTTTTTCATGCGCATTCACAGTAATATTTGCCGGAACTAGCCACGAAGCACTCAAGCCCAATAAAATACTTGATAAATAAAACAAAGGAAAATAGATGACACCTAGAATGCCTAATAGTGAGCCCGCTCCTCCCATCAGTAAAGAGATCATCAGTAAAGTATAGCTATCTAATCCAAACCGCAGACTACTGATTAAAAATAGTCCCGTCATGCGAAACGTATAAAAAAGCGTAAATGGTAAAATGGATAGCCAGCCATTACCATCACTTAAGCTTAAAAATAAAAGATACGGAATCAAAATGACCGTATTACTTAAAATAAACGGCGTAGTTTGCGTAAAATTACGACCGAATTGTTTGATTTTTTCGTACATAAAAAAGCTCCTTAGCTACTTATTCAATTTTATAATTTAAAATCATTCTAGCATTAATTGTAGCAGAAACCAATTTTAGTAAATAACCAAACACTTTTACTAGCAAAACCGCAGCCGAGGTTTTGAAAACAAACTTTTTTATACTGAAAAAAGTTGAACGAATCTGGCTCATTCGAACACTCGTCTTCCATGCCTTTAAGCCTCTCCCTTCAACCACATTAGAAAATCGTCCTATGTATAAATAGAAAAAATACCTTTCAAAAATTTCTTTTTTAGGAAAAAAGGAGATTTAAAGACTGCCTCTACTAAACGATGCTTCATGATAAAATGAAAAAACAGCATAGATACGTAAATAATCGTAAGGAGCGTGAAAACATGGAACTGTTAGAAAAAGAATCCTTTTATTATAATTTCAATGATCGCTTAATCGAACCTGTAGAGTGCGCTTTTTTTACAGAAGAAAATTACAAGGGGTACGCCAGCCATCAAGAAGCCGTCTTGGCTTACCTCACGTATATGAATCGGAAATGGTCAATCCAAGTACCTCAGCTCGTACCAGGATTAAAACAAAAGCTAGATCAAGTACCAGATGTAGAGATCACTTTGACGCCTGAAATAAAGCAAGCCATAGAGATGAGGGTTGATGCCCAGATTAAAGCTGACATGATAACAAAAGAAGCCACAGGCTTTCCCATATATGGCGAACCCGTGCAACAATATAGAGCAAGAATCATACGGGAACGAATAGGGTATAGAAAAGGTTGGGAAGCCGATGTTAAACAATTCCCTCAATTATATAAATTAACCGCAGACGTAAAACTTGTCTACATAGATGTTCCCTCTTTTGATTCTTATAATGGATTCCCTATTCGCGTGAATCCTCAAATGATGCAAGCTGTGGCACTCATATCGGAAAATTTTTTCGCGGAAGATGGAGAATATGAATCGGCTTTTCTTAGCTACGTTGGTATACAGCGAACACGCAAAGACTTTTGGAAAGTCAATGATCTCTTATTCCCTGATAAAAAGAATTTAGTGATCTACCAATGGAACAACGACTTTACAAATATCTATAATGATGGCAGAGAAGACGATGGGGCATTTTTATGGTCGGTCTATGACCCTGAAAACAAACAATTTACCGTGATGGATATCGTGCTCATCATAGACTAAAAACAAAAGTAGGGAAAAAATGGAACTATGAAAAAACCTATCACTTAAACGGTAGAATATAGTCTCTATAAAAATTATTGATTGGATTATTACATAGTAAATCGCAAAAGCTTTGGACACCATGCTCTCAGCCACATAATTTCCTGATACTAAGCTTAGAACTGACTATACATAATATGCCAGTATATTCTTTTGGATACATAAAAATTGGGTTCTATAATATTTGGTGTTGTTACTCTTAGAAGTAGGAACGCCAATCCTTTTTTTATAAAAAAAGGAAACGCCGAAACGTCTCCCTTTTACGATTTAATTCAAAACAACACGATTTGACGAAGAGCCAAAAAAAAGAAGTTCTAGTTGAAACTTCCTTTTTTACTTCAGCCTATGAGTTAATCTCTTGCATAACACCAAGCTTGCGCTGACACAGTTACATAGCCTTGAGTTTGAGGGCTTAAGTTAAGCTTTTGTTGTGTCTTCATTTTGTAGGAGGTATTGTTATTAACCGAGCCATATTTTGCAGTTACTGCATTTCGTTGAGCCTTACCAACCACATTCGTCGAAGACATGGAGCTTCCCTTAACCCAAAAATAATTTGTAACTAATTGGGACCCTTGCCCCACATATTCTACTGTCCCAGCAGCCCATTTAGTCCCAGCAGCCGCTCTGAGTAAAAATCCATTAACGGGAACAGGATTATAGTAGTTGTCAATTATTTTAACAACTTCCTCAATGCTTTGTCCTTTATCAAAACTTGTAGGTTGTTCCTCAGAAACGGCATTCGTAGTATCTATTACTACTTCGGAAGCTTGAGTTACTTGTGTTCCAGATATTGCCAAATTTGTAAAAAGCGCACTTACTGCTACAAGTCTAGTCATCTTTTTCATCTTTTCCTTGCTCCTTCCAGTACTCCAAAATTCTAGGCATTTTGGACCAACTCCAAACAAAACAGCCAATTACTGCTAAACCGAGAATTAAATAGATCCAGTCCACAATAAACATCTCCTTTACTCAAGTTTCACAAACATGGTAGAAAATTCATGGAATCTAAGGGGACAAGCTTTAACTTTAATCATTCAATTTTTCAAGTTTCTAAAACATTCTCTATCCTCCTTCTACTGATCAACATTAAAGCTTTTACACTAAGGCAATGAAGCTGATAAAAATTACTGTTATTTGATATTAGATTATCTTATATTATCTCATAAATAATAAACTCCCTCTATTTATTTAAAAAAATAGAGAATAAAAAAAAGCTTTCTATTTTGCAATAAAAAACTTTGAAAACTAATCAATATCCAAAAATAAAGCAACATAACTGTCGAAAAAAAGATCATAATCGTTGTTAAAAAATAAAAAAGGAAATAACTATAATTATAAATTAAAAAATATTCATTATGTTTCATTTTAAATAGAAGAATGTAGGACAAATCTAAATATTAATTTTGCTACAGACTTTAATTCCGAATAAACGGCGATCACTATGCTCTCAGCCATAGAATGTCCTGATACTAAGCTTAGAACTGAGAGGTTGAGCGTGGGACAAAATTAGGAAACACTTTTGTCTCATTCTTTAAAAACGAATAAACGGTGGGAACAGAAGCAACTCCTTCGGAAATAAGCCGAAATTCACAAAAATTTGAAAAGCAATTTTCGTGAATTTCTTCTTATTTCTCGGAGTTAAACACTTCTGTCCCAACCTCACGTTCGTATATTCTTTTTGATACATAAAAATAAAAGCCGATCACTCAGATAAGTATGAATGAAACAGTAACGTCTCAAAATTCGCACTTATCTTTGTTGAGTTGATCGGCTTTTACTTACTGGTGCTTAAAAACAGCTGTTTTTAAGCAGACAAGCCCTTCTCCACAAAAGTCTTGTCCGACACCCTTGCATTCCGGCAAGTGATAATTAACTTATCGTGTGCCTCCAAAATCAATCAGGCGCATCTGTAAACCAGAGGCCTTCTCGACCCGTCGCATGAAGCTACTTTAACACACCCCCACCATTTATGCGAGTGTTTTTTTCATTTTGTAATCCACCATTTGAAATCCTCGGCCAATATCGGAAATCAATTCTTCTTCGATTTCAAATCCTTGGTGTTGATAAACTGCAATAGCTTGGGTATTTTCTTGATTTACACGTAAAAAGATTTCATTCATCCCTTGTTCGGTTGCTAATTCTTCATACCAACAAAAAATTGCAGATGTCAGTCCTTTTCCTCGTACTTTGCTTAGCAGGTACAATTTGCTCAAGTAGATTTTCCCATCAATCACTTCATATGCTGTATAGCCAACTGTTTCGCCTTCATCTTTCAACAAGTAATAATTGACAGTAGTAGCTAATTCCTTTTCGATCTGTGCTTTTGATTGATAGGTCGCTAACATGTAGTCCACCTGTTCTTGTCCAATGATTGGAATGAATGCTTCCGGCCAGACTTCTTGGATAACTGCGACTAGTTCTTCCAGTTCATTTTGCGTAACTTTGACTTTTTCTAACATCATTTTCTTCCCTTCTTATAAGCTGCCTTGCGCTTTGTGAAATAAAAACAGCATGATCATACTATAGATCCCAACAGACCATGGCTTCAAAAGAATAACGATCTGCATGTATTCTCTGAAAGTCAATTTTGTCAAGCCTGCGACAAGACAGATAAGATCGTCAGGTGCAAAAGGTAATAACAGCGTGACAATTAATACTTTTTTGATATCTTTTGTTCTTCGTGTCAATAATTGATCAAATTTCTGGTATTTTTTTGGTGAAAGGATAAGTTGAACAAAACTTACGCCATAATAGCGAACAAGCAAAAAACCAATTGCCTCCCCGATCACTAAACCGATACAGCTATAAAGCAGACCAAATCCGTTGCCAAACATCAACATTCCTGCTACAGAAGAAATACCGCCTGGCAAAATGGGGATAATGACTTGGATAACTTGGAAGAAGATAAACATGATTACCGCGAATTGGCCAAATTGTTGAAAAAATTTCTGTAAAGAATCCGTTGACTGAAAAATACCATGTCGGTATCCGTACAGAACCAATACTAGAAAAAACACGAAGCCGATAATCGGGATAACCTGTATGTACTTGTGTATACTTGATTTCTTTACCATAAATAGTCTCTCCACCATCTTAAGTATAATCCTACTTTTTTCTAAATAAAAAAACAGTTGACTGGTAAAGAATTTAAGAGAGTCATCTATCACTCTATCCTAAATCCAATCAGCAACCCATCAGAACTATTTCTGACAGATTCACCGCTCCAGTACATACAACTGTTCTTGTCCTCGCTACAACTTATTTATGATCTAAAAAACTAGCAACTTTAGTCGTAATCAAATCGATAGCAACGTGATTTTCGCCGCCTTCAGGCACGATGATATCTGCGTAACGTTTGGTCGGTTCGATAAATTGATGATACATCGGTTTGACCACTGTCAAATATTGTTCGATGACCGAATCCAATGTTCTGCCACGTTCTTCCATATCTCGTTTGATTCGGCGGATAATGCGAATATCATCGTCTGTATCAACATAGACTTTAATGTCCATCAACTCGCGCAAGCGTTCGTCTTCTAGAATTAAGATGCCTTCTAAAATAATTACTTCTTTCGGTTCTTGAATGATCGTTGCTTGGCTTCTTGTGTGTGCAACATAATCATAGACTGGTTTTTCAATGGCTTTATAGTTCAGTAGTTCTTCTACATGCTGAATCAGCAGATCATTATCAAAGGCAAAGGGATGATCGTAATTCGTATTCAATCGTTCTTCAAAGCTTAAATTGCTTTGATCTTTATAATAAGAATCTTGTTCAAGCATCATGATGGAATGGTCTGGAAAATTATTGAAGATTGCGCGACTAACACTTGTTTTTCCGCTTCCTGATCCACCCGTCACACCAATGATAATTGGCTTGCTTTTTGTCATTGACTAAAACCTCTTTCATATCCGTTTTTTCATTCTAATCTATTATAGCGAAAAAACACGAAAATGCTATATTTTTCTGAAAATTAATGTACGTCTATTTCCAAAAGAGGATAAAGCTCAGCTAGTGAATCTACTCGATAAGTAGGTTTGATTTCAGGAATCTCAGGCAATTTATTTTTGTTGAACCAAATCGTATCGATCCCAGCAGCATTTCCACCTTTAATATCAGAAGTGAGCGAGTCACCGATAATCACTGTTTTTTCTTTTTCGAAATTTGGGATATGAGAGAATACATGGTCAAAGAAAGCCTTCATCGGTTTTTGTGCGCCGACATCTTCAGAAACAAAGATCTGTTTGAAATATCCTAGCATCTTCGCATCAGTCAAACGTTGGTATTGTGTCTTCGATACACCATTGGTCACGATATAGAGGTCTGCTTGATTTTCTAGTGCTTGAAGCAGTTCATGACTACCCTCGATCAAATCATGTCCTTGATTCAAATAGTGACGGTAGCGCTTTTCCATTGCTGCGCTATCAACGGTCTTCCCAAATTGTTGGAATAATAGTCCAAAACGATTGCCTGTAACTTCTTCTCTTGTCTTATTTCCTTTTTCAAATTCACGCCACAAATGATGATTCAATGCTTTGTAACTTGTTCTCACTTCAGGAGTCAGTTCGATTCCTTGTTCTGCAAACAATTCGTTCAAAGCCTTTGCTTCGGTTAATTGAAAGTCAAGCAATGTATCATCTACATCAAATAATATTGTTTGATAGTTCATTTTATCTTCTCCTATTTAAAATACATTTTTAGTTGCTTTAATTCAGTGAGCGTCAACGACCGATAGGCGCCCACTGGTAATTTTTCATCTAATTCTAGCGGACCCATCTTCATTCTTCTTAGTTCTACTACTTTTTTCCCGCGAGCTAGAAACATCTTCTTAACTTGGTGGAACTTTCCTTCTTGAATCGTGACAGTCGCTGTACTGTTTTTTTTGGTTGCTTCTGTGATCGTCAGTTCTGCAGGCAAACAGCGATACCCGCTATCGAATACGATTCCTTCTTTAAAAGCCCGACTATCCTCAGGCGTCAATTCTGCATTGACTGCTACTTGGTAAGTTTTTAATACCTTCTTATTAGGAAGTAGCATCTCATAGCCTAGCTGCCCATTCGATGTCAGTAAGAGCAGCCCCGTCGTATCACGATCCAAGCGTCCTACGGGATACAAAGCCTGGGCCCGGTCTGCTGACGCAATCAAATCCACTACAGTCATCTTTTCTTCATCTTTTACAGCAGTAACCGCCCCATTCGGCTTATTCAAGAGAAAGTAGGCTTCATTTGTAGTTAATCGCTTACCAGAAACTTCGATCTCGTGGAGCAAACTATCGACATTACGGTTTTGACTAAACTCGATTTGTCCATCTATTCGAACTTGCTTAGAAGCAAATAATCGTTTCATTTCTTTCCGTGTTGTTTGTAGCTGATCTTCAATCAATTTATCTAAACGCATAGGTGTTTCCTTTCTTATCCTACCAAGCATTATAACCTGAATATTTCTTCATGCAAATAATAAAACCAGCGTTATTCCTTGACTTAATCAAAAATTAGCGCTACGGTTAAGTAGTAAAGTGAATTGGATTTCTCATACACAGCGTAATGACCTGGTGGAGAAAAGTTGAATCCTGACTTTCTAAGGTAGATGCGCGCATCTACCCTTTTGCGCTTTTTTAAGCGCCCCTACCCAATAATGTGCAAGAGAATAGCCGCGGAAAAGTTCACTTAAATAAAATCTGCCCGTTACCAAAGCAGGCAGTCACATTTTAAGGAGGAATTTTGGTTATGTCAGTATCATTAAAAGTAAGTAAAAGAGAAGTACGTCCCCGTTCGTTAAGAAACAAATTACGTCATGAAGGTAAAGTTCCAGCTATCGTTTATGGCTACAATGTTGAAAGCACACCAATCTCGTTTGATGGTCAAACATTTAGCAAATTATTACGTGAAAATGGCGCAAATGCCGTAGTGACAATGGACATCGACGGAAACAAAGTCAACACATTGGTTCATAAAGTCCAAACAAATACCTTTACCAACCATTTTGAACATGTCGAATTTTTATCTGTTAACATGTCGGAAGAAACAGAAGTTGAAACAGAAATTGTTCTAATTGGTGAAGCTGCAGGTGCTAAATCTGGCGGTGTATTAGCACAAAACCTATACACAGTTCTTGTATCTGCTACACCAGATAACTTGCCAGAACGTATCGAAGTAGATGTAACAAACTTAGACTTAGGTGATTCGATCACTGTGGCAGATCTACCAGAAAACAACGAATATAAAGTTGTAACGGATAGTGAAGAACAAATCGCTGCTGTCGTAGCTCCAGCAGAAGAAACTGAAACAACTGATGTAGCAAGCGAACCAGAAGTAATTGGTTCACCTGAAGAATAACAGAAAAATTGTTAATGCCAAAAGCGTTGGAAACTGCGCTTTTGGCATATTTTTTTCTCTCTTTAAAAAAACTTATATTTTGAAAAAAAGTATGCGATTATTGTTGCATTTTTTAAAAATCTTTATTAGAATGAACCATCGTTACAGTAAGTATCATTCGTTTATCCTAAACGAAAAAGTGTACATGTCTATTCGATAAAACAAAGGAGGTTAAACAGATGTTTGAAAGTTTTGACAGCAGTCGCAACCGGTATGCCTCTGTAGGTGTTGTATCGAGTTTGCCAGATGAATTGATTGATAGTATCTGGTTTATTATTGACCTAGACCTTAAGGGAGTCATCTCATTAGATAATATTTTAGCCTTTGATTTAATAGAGAAAAATGGAAAAGTAACCATCCATTTTTCACAAGCAGGCAGTGAGGTAGAAATGGACATTGATTTACCATTTCGATATTCTTCACAATTTCCAAGCCAAGTCTATGCTTATGATGATGGCACAAGAGAAACGATTCTTTTACCAAGTGAGATTAAACAGTATTGAAGTTGACACATAACAATGTCGCTTTTTGATCCATACATTCAGGCCAAGCAGTTGATCTTTTGAATTTATTCGTTGAATTCATTCAGTGGTTCACTTCTTGGCTTGTTTCATGGTGTGGTTTATTGAAAATGAATTATGAAAATTCCAAGAAAATAGAGAAAGCACTCCGTTTTTTCATTAATTTCTAATTGGTATTCTTAGGATAAACACTATATACTACTAACTAAATTTTAAAGACAATAAGGAGTTTAAAAGATGCGCGATTTAACAAAAGGAAGTCCGGCTAAACTAATTTTAATGTTCACTGTTCCTTTGCTCATTGGTAATGTCTTTCAACAGTTCTACAATATGGTCGATATGATCATCGTTGGACAGACATTAGGAAAAAACGCGTTGGCCGCTGTTGGCGCTACTGGAAGTTTGACCTTTTTGATTATTGGGTTTGCCCAAGGGTTAACAGCTGGACTAGCGATCATCACCGCCCAACGATATGGTGCAAAAGATTACCGCGGCCTTAAGAAAAGCTTTGCTGCAAGTGTTGTAATAAGTTTGATTGTCACTATTGTTTTAACTGCCCTTAGCCTAGTATTCATTCATCCGATGCTTCAATTGATGCAAACTCCACCTGAAATCATTGATCAAGCACAAACATTTATCTCGATCATTTTACTAGGGATTTTTGCATCTATGAGTTTTAATCTGCTTTCAAACGTTATTCGTGCGCTCGGTGACAGCAGAACGCCTTTGTTCTTTTTGATTATCGCAGTTATCATCAATGTCGTGCTTGATTTGATTTTCATCATCTTCTTTGGCATGGGGGTAGAAGGAGCAGCCATTGCTACAGTGATTGCCCAAGTTAGCTCAAGTGTATTGTGTCTCGTGTATATCAAAAAGAAGATTCCATTGCTGCAACTACGTAAAAAAGATTTTTCATTTGATAAAGAAGAAATCCGTGTCCATCTAAATGCTGCTTTGCCAATGGCTTTTCAATCATCGATTATTGCCATCGGAGCGATCGTTCTTCAAGCAGCTTTAAATAGTCTAGGTACAGACGTCGTTGCTGCTCAAGCCGCAGCTAGCCGAATCGATCAATTTGCCAATCAACCAATGATGTCATTTGGGATCGCTATGGCGACTTTCAGTGCTCAAAACTACGGAGCAAAAGAATATGGTCGTATCCTAAAAGGTGTCAAACAAACACTAATGATGAGTATTGGCTTTAGTCTTGTTGCTGGAGCAACAGTGATTTTCTTTGGTCATTCATTGATGAAACTATTTGTTTCATCCTCTGAAACCAGAGTATTTGAATTAGCACAGACTTATTTCAACATCAACGGTTCTTTGTATTGGATCTTAGCGATCTTGTTCATCTTGCGCTACACTTTACAAGGACTTGGACAAAGCAAAATACCGACCATCGCAGGGATGATGGAATTGCTGATGCGTTCATTTGCAGCAATTATTTTGACAGGTATGTTGGGATACGCCGGTGCCGCAGCTGCTTCTCCACTTGCATGGGCTGGTTCTGTTGCTGTCCTACTGTACTCTTACCTTCGTTCAATGAAACAACTAAAACAATTGGACAACGAACAACATTTCTCATTGGATAATGCGCAAGTCCGTTATGAAAGTGTCCACTAATCCAAGATTGAAAAGAGTTCGGCACAGAAGCGTCTGACTCCGAAAAATAAGCTTAAGAAATAGAGGGTAGAATCAGCAATGGCTGATTCTACCCTCTATTTCTTGTTCTATTGCTCTTTTTTATCTTCTTTAACTGGTTTTTTTATGACTTTGAAATAGTCGATATGTGCATGGTTGTATTCTAAAACAGTGAATTGAAAACTTTCAAGTAAGATCACCTTACCTGCTTCGATATTTTTTTCGTAGTGAGACATGAAACCCGCTAATGTGATAAAGGGCGAGTCAACAAATGCTGGGATCGAAACATCAAAGTAACGTTCGAAATCATCTAATGTCAGTTTTCCTGAAACGATGTAACTGCCATCTGCTTGTTTTGCCACAAGAGCTTCATCCAAATCCGTTTCGTCACGAATTTCTCCGACGATTTCTTCTAAAATATCTTCGATCGTCACTAACCCGCTTGTTCCACCATATTCATCTTTTAAAATCGCAATATGTTTGCCTTTTTTACGCATGATCGTCAATAATTTTTTGATCGGGATCGTTTCAGTCGTCACAATTGGTTCTTCAATCAACTGTTCTACTGGCAACTGATCATCTTTATACGATTGTTTGATTAAATCTGGCAACGTCACATACCCGATAATATTATCCTTTGATTCTAAAATGACAGGGTATCTCGTATGTCCTCGTTTGATTGACTCTTGGATCGCTTGTTTCACTGTATCACTTGCTTCAAACACTTGCATCGATGTTCGATCCACTTGGATATCTCTTGCAAGCGTGTCGTCAAATTCAAAGACATTTTCTAAGTAATGGTATTCTTCCTTCGTTAATTCACCTTTTTCATAAGAATTCAATGCAACTAAAGTTAGTTCTTCTTGTGACAAGGTTTCTTCCCCTTCAGATACCAATTTCACCCCTAATAATTTCCCAAGACCTGCCGCTGAGTGGTTGAGTACCCAAATAAAAGGAAACATTAGTTTATAAAAGTAATGTAGTGGTCTTACCACAAATAAAACGACCTGTTCTGTATTGACGATACTATAACTTTTTGGCAAAAGTTCACCGATCACAACATCGATATAGGTAACGATAATAAACCCTAAAGCAACAGAGATCGTACCACTTAATGTGGAACTAAAAGGCAACTTGCCAAGCCATGGTTCTAACAAAGCAGCTACAGAGCCTTCTCCAACCCACCCAATAATCAATCCTGTTAACGTGATCCCTAATTGACTTGCAGATAAATAGTTATCTAAGTGATGTGTGACATGAAGTGCTAGTTTCGCATTTCTTACGTTTTCCTTTTCTAGTTGCTCTAAACGTGAACGCCGTATCTTTACTAATGCAAATTCACTTGCTACAAAAAATGAAGTAATTGCAATCATCAAAAATAAGATGACAAAATTAAGTACCATAAATTCCCACCTCTCTTTTCCATCTCCATTGTACCTCTTTTCTAAAAATTTTTGATAAAAATAGAATAGACTTTCTCTACCTTCTGTATAAAGTGAGTATTTCATCAAGTAATTTCTTAGCGGTATCCGAAAAATTCTTACCTTAGAAAAAAGCAATTCCTTCTACCCAAAATAATCCCCTACAATAAAACAGAAAAAAAAACGATGAAAAGGAGAATCCATTATGTCTAATAAACAAGTAGACAAAAAAAGATTATTCTAGAACATAGCGTTAAAGCCTGGAGTTCCATGTGTAAAACCTACGGATCAAATGATACCTTAACATTTTTAGCTAAATTCAACTATAGTCTTGAGAGCCTTGCATTTATTATCAATAACCTTGATTTGCCAAATTCACTAGACCGTACAAAAATAGTCAAAGAATTATTTAAGCTTGATAAGACCCATGTATTCAACGACTTCAAATCCAATCAGAAACTCCTAAATACGATCAATACTTGAAATGCTATGTTTAACATCCACGGTCCAAATGAAACATTGGCTCTTTTATCTCTACGTAATTATAGCGCTAAGACCATACAATTCCTGATAGCGAACCTTGGGTTGCCACCATCAATAGATCCTGTAATCGCAGCAGAAAATATCATTAAAAACAAGGACAGGGGAATGGCCACAGATCTCATAGGTAATCAAAATTTACTGACCACCATTAAATACTTGGATAAAATGCTGGATGTACACGGACCTAAAGAGACGTTAAACTTTCTTGCTTCTTGCAACTACAGCAAAGGAAGCATCAAATTTCTTACCGCTAACATCCACTTACCGAAATCACTGAATCGAGCAGTCGAAGCAGAAAAGCTCATAAAAAAAAATACCAATAAAAACAAACACAGATTTTCTATCCAATCAAAATCTGCTCTATACTGTTACCTATTTAAATAAAATGTTAGACGTATATGGACCAAAGGAAACGTTGGCTTTTCTAGCCACTTGCAACTATAACCATCAGAGCATCAAGTTAATCGTGGCAAATCTTCCTTTCCCCGAAACAATGGAACGAGCAACTGGAGCAAAAAGAATAATCGAAAGTACAAATAAGAATGTTATTTCGAAGTTCAAAAAAGACCTTCCGGATCTAGCAGAAAAAAAGCTATACTTACATACATTAACGAACCTTATCTATAGTTTTGATTTACCTGAAAATGATGTGAAAACATTATAAAAAGAGGCCATTGTAAAAACACAAGAAGAAATTGGACGAGATGTGCAGGCTGATCTAAATAAAAAAACACTAAATGACAAAATGGAACAACTTCAAATCAGTGTACCAAACTACATAAAACAAATTCAACAAGAACCAAATGATATCGAAAACTATCTTGATACAATGTACCTCAGACAAGTAAAAGAAAAAGCTAATATTCGTACACTACTTTCGAACAGTTCATCTGTTGTAACAAGTAAAACCAAAGATACATCCCACCACAGATAAAAGACAATAAAACTAAGACAAAAGAACTACCTGAATGAGAGGGCTCTACATACTCCTCTCATTCAGGTAGTTCATTCATTTTTTATCCCCATTTTTATGGAGACTTTTCAGTTATCTTTTTTCGTTCTTTTAACCATGTTTTTCTGGTCAAACCAATCAACAATGGAACTGTTTCATGTTTGACCTCACTGTATTCCAGTCCAAACCATGTTTCTGGGGTCGTTGCGTATTTTTTGATTGCAAGTTTTGCCTGCATGATTTGACGATCCCATTTATTCAACGTTGTGACATTTGAAACAACTTCATCAATCAAGATAAACTGAAAATCACCGACTTCTCTACCTGGCGTCAAAGAGTAAGTTTGTGGTTGTTTAGGAAGACGTCCTTGTTTCATTAAATCATGGATGATCTGACGAACATACACATTGATTTCTTGTTGGACTCTAAAACCTAAGAATAAGTTGACTTGTACAATAAAATCCGTATCCATCATATCGATTTGATATTCTTTTGTATACGGTTCATCAGTTACTTCCACATGGACAAACCAATAGACACGTGCTCGTTTTGGTCGTTTATCAAGGATCGAATAAACGAATTGCCTGCCCACTTTTCCTTCAGCCATATCAGGTACCAATAACACGATATTTGTCTGGTAGAGTGGTAACGATCTATCATCACGCAATTTAGCTAGTTGTGGAATGTATTCTTTCAACGCAACATCTTCCGCTACAGATTCACGAATGATATTCCCACGCTCCCAAATAAACATGACCGCTAAGATTACTAATGCGATCAAGACTGCAACAAAGCCGCCATGGAAGAATTTTACGATACTTGAGATGAAAAAGACGATCTCGATTACACCAAAAAAGAAAGTCACAATATGCGCAAACCATTTAGAATAACCATTTTGGATCAAATAGAAATAGAGCAATGCTGTAGTCATCAGCATCGTAACCGTGATCGACAGACCATACGCTGCTTCCATATGATGGGAAGTCCTAAAGGTTACAACAACTAGTGAACAGGCAAACCATAAAATCAAGTTGACTGCTGGAATGTACATTTGCCCAATGCTGCTACCTGGATACATGATTTTCAATCGTGGCAATAGTTTCAATTTAATCGCTTCAGAAACTAACGTAAATGAGCCTGTGATCAGGGCTTGTGAAGCAATAACTGCGGCAATAGTCGCGAACGCTACCCCAATGATCAACCAGCCATTCGGCAGCATTTGGAAAAATGGATTCAGATTCTTGATCTGCTGCATCTCTGGATTTTGGTACACAGTCAGCAACCAAGCTGCTTGTCCAAAATAATTCAATACCAGACATATTTTGACATATGGCCAACTTAAGCGAATATTCAATTTTCCTACGTGTCCTAGATCTGAATATAGCGCTTCTGCCCCTGTTGTTGCTAGAAAGATATTCCCTAAGATAAATAATCCTAGTTTGTTATCCGGACTTAACAGCAATTGGACTGCATAATAAGGATTCAATGCGCGGATCACTGTCCAATCTTGACTGAAATTCACCAATCCCATCACACCTAAAAAAGTAAACCATAAAAACATGATTGGTCCAAACGCCTTACCGACAACTTCTGTCCCAAAACGTTGAACCATAAACAACACTAAGATAATCACTAAAGTAATAATAACAATAATATTTTGATCATTCCCAAAACGATCAAAAAATTGTGGAATCCCTCTTAATCCCTCGATTGCCGTTGTGACAGTTACCGCAGGCGTCAACACACCATCTGCTAGTAAAGCCGCACCACCGATCATCGCAGGAATAATCAGATACTTGCCACCTTTTCTTACCAAAGTATATAAAGAAAAGATTCCTCCTTCACCGTGGTTATCTGCGTTCAATGCAATCACCACGTATTTGACTGTAGTAAGCAACGTCAGTGTCCAGAAAATTAATGATACAGAACCAATCACAAAATCCGGATTGATTCCGCGTAGTCCGCCGTTGTCTTCGACGATGGCTTTCATTACATACAATGGACTGGTACCGATATCTCCATATACAACGCCCATTGCCACTAAAAGACCGGCCATTGAAATCTTCTTAGTATTATGTTTTGTTGTCAACTTTCTTCCTCATTTCCTCTAACATTCACTCCTGAAAGTCTGCCTTTGTTCAGATTTTTTCTAAGTGTCTCCTCATTATCTTAGGAAGATTCTAATGTGTCAATCATTTCAGCTATTTTTTATTTCCAATAATGTCGGCGAATATAATCGGTTAAAAACGTATAAACACCTAGACAAAAAAGTGCCCCCAACAAGGAAGGAACAAGATAGAAGTCGCTGATAGAAGGACCCAACTCTCCAAGAATGGATTCACCAAGCCAACTACCCAAGAATCCGATCAATACCATGCCTGTTGCACCTCCTGGTACTTCTTCATTTAATATCAAGCTAGCAATAAGTCCTAATATGCCTCCAACAATCAATGTCAGTAAAAAGTGCAGCATCTCTGTCCCTCCTTTTTCTAAAAACAGATTATATACCTATTTTACGCTGATTTAGCAAATCGACCAAGGATTAAGCGGTTCGATTTTTATCTGGTATCCATAGAGATTATTCCCAATTTTGTAGAGAGAATCAATTAGCTAATCATGAGAAACAAAAAAGCATCATGATGAAACACCATGAGCTAAATATTTCTTCCTTTTTACTATGTTATTTTCATAAAAGAATGAGATTACCCAAAAAATAAATCTATATCTCTCTGCTCAACTTACCAGATTCCAGTACCAACCGTTGACTATAGTGATTCAATAAATTCTGCGGAATGTGATGATCTACCTCGATGATCGTGCGCCCTAACGAGAATAGATTCTCGTGTATTTCTGCTGAAGTTTGTTCGTCTAAAGAAGCGGTTCCTTCATCAACGATTAGAATCGGTCGATCAAAAACCAGTGATCTAGCGATTTCGATTCGTTTCATCTCTCCTCCTGAAAGATTTGAATCAGGGTCAAGAAGTTGATTGCCCGTTAAACCAAATCTGGCAACAAGTTCTGTCAGATTCGCCTTTTCACATGCCTCTTCGATTATTTTTAAGTCGACCATTTTTCCTAGCGTCAAGTTATAAAGCAATGTATTTTTAAAAATGATAGGTTTCTGATGAATGATACCAAATAGATGGTTCACATCAGATGTTGATACAAAAGTCCCATTCATCGTCAAACGACCGGCATCTGGTATGATCCGCCCTTCAATGATTTTTAGTAATGTTGATTTACCTGCGCCAGATTTTCCTTGAATCAAAATTCTTTCTCCATTATTTATCTGTAAATCAACAGCGGACAAAATTTCTTTGCCATTATACTGAAATTGAACGCCTTCCAATTTCAGTGATTCAAACTGATTGCTTTTCGGTGACAAATCAATAACTGGTGACAGCTTAGTGCTCGTTGTATCTTTTATCTCGGTTTCGATAGCTGACACACTATCAATCGAATTTTTGATATTCATTAAGCTGATGATCGAATTGATGATGCCATTGTTCACGTTAAGAACAGCCATAAAAGCTGCTAACGTAATCATCTGAGCATTCACAAAAACAATCCCAAAGCCGATCGGAATGAAAAAAGCAATATAGCCAATCAATTCAATCATTACTCCAGCCAAAGATAACGTCGTTTTCATACTTTTGTTTTTTGTTTCGATTTTATCAATTTCCCCTTGGAGCACTTTTTCATTTTCGCCAATCGCTCCATACTGATAAAAAGCAGGTAGGCCTTTTAGAAATTCGGTCATCGCTAAATAAAATTTTTTCGCCTGCTTCGTCCATGCTTGAGTCGCATTTTTTACTTTATCTTTCGTAAAATGTTGTACAATTATCGGCAAAAAAGAAAATGCAACAAAAATCACAGCTAATAAAGCACTATTGTACACAGCAAAAAGAATGGAAAAGACAGCTGTCGTCCCTAATCTGACAACGTCAAACCGAAGCATCAAGTTTTTTTCTTCATACTGTTTACAGTCATTCTGGATAAAGGAAATCGTTTTTTCAACTCTACCAGGAGTAATTTCTGTCTCGTGCTTTATTTGATTCTCATATTCTTGCATCAGTACCGAATGCTTGATATCCGCGTTTACTTCTTTGACATATTGATTGACAAACCATGTTCTAGCCGCCTTTATTCCAGCAAATAAAACAAAGAAAGCTAAGACCAAACCAATAAATTGAACAATTGTTTGATAAGAATGTCCTGAAACCAAGACAAAAACTCTTGAGAACGCCCATGAAGTAAAAACTGGTTCAAGCGCCATTAAGCTACTAAAGAGATATCCCATTTTTTTCATTTCTTCTACCCCCTATTTCCATAGTACTATTTGTACATCAACAAACTTAGCTTTTTAACAATTTATTTGAACAATAATTTTTGCATTGTATTCATTCACGTTATTAGCTAGGTATTCTGATATTATAATCAATATGCCCTTGTAACATTAAAAGATTAAGAAGTTGCTTCTCGTTTCCTTTATATGTATGGCAGTGATTACAAGTTTGATTTTTTAATGGGCATTCATTATTCCAACACAGAGGCAAAAAATTACATTCGGCACAGTCTTTTCTCAATTTAGGATTTATCCAAGGTGCAATACGATTTTCTTTCAATATAAATGTTCCATCTGGAGTTATCCTTCCAATACTGAAATCATTATTGTCAATTGCAACCGTACATTTGTGCAAGACACCAGTCACGGTAATGACATAAGTATTAGAAGCCGTCGCATAACACGTACTTTGAGGTTGAATCTTCCTTAAAATTGGATATGCATTTCCTCCTTTCTTTATAAATTTTCTCACAATTTCTAATAATTCTTTGGTTTCTACTTCAGGCTCTTCATTTCCAGTTAAATCTTTTACCTGATGAAAATCTAAATAAATATTTTTTTCTTTGCCAAATTTTTCAATAAAAAAATCCATAAAAGCTTCAATACCTAACATAGATTTCCGACTTAGATTTGTCCGAATGATGATTGTTTCATTGTCCATTTCAGGAACAATTTTTTCAATATTACTAATTATTCTATCAAACGTCCCTTTCCCATTTTTTAATACACGTTGTTGATTATGAATATCTTTCAATCCATCAAGAGTAATTTGATAATAAGAAACCCGACATTTTTTCAGACGTTGAAAAATTTTTTCAGTCAGCAAATAACCGTTGGTTGTAATGGAAGAGCCATATGTAATCCCTTCATTATCACAAAGTGGAATTATTGATGCACTAATCTCTTCAATTGCTTTTATTCCAAGTATAGGTTCTCCTCCGAACCAAGATAGGTTGACATGAGTAATAGTCTCCTCTTCAATCCTACGTTGAATATGCTTAATAACCGCAGAGGTCATGATTGGATTCATCTCTTGATGCTTGAAATCTTCATAACAGTAAGTACATCTAAAATTACAATCTTGATGCACGAGAATTATTAAATTAATTACAGAAGGCGAATTTTTAAAGCTAATTCTTTGATTTAAAGATTTTTGAAATTGATCTTCACTATCATTCCAAAAATCCAAAACCGATAAAGACTGATAAACGGCAGCATCTTCCATCAATCTTTCCAAAGAAGGATAATCCGTTTTTTTATAGGTCAAAGACCGTCCAGTCCTTGCGTTAAACACAATCATTGTTCCTGGAAAATCAAAGGACTCTTCCTGGAGTAAAAAGCTTCTATGCATAATCTTTCCTCCTAATAGTCAACCCAAGGCATATCTAGTAAGATATGCCTTGGGTTTTATATTCTTATTAGCATGTTGCATTGATTTGAACGATATTAAAGCATGCGCCCAGTGCTTCACGTTCTTTTTCCAAACTTGAATTCACTTCTAAAATTGCTTTCTTTTCCATGATGCCCTCCGTTTCTGATGAGTGGACCAACTTAACGAATCATTGTCTTAATCATGTTTTTAAAGTCATACATTTCGACATACTTCATTTACTTTGTATGGATACTGTTGTTCGACAATAAAAAAATCCTTGGATATTTTTCTGATAATTCAGATAATTTAGTGCCTACTCGTTCTTAAAATTTTTTTGGAATACATTTATGATATCGCAAAAAAGAACGAATTGGTATGTTTTTAGAGATACTCTTCGCTTCCATTTGGGGTATTTATACATTTTCAATCTCGATGAACTATCAATAATACCTAAACATACCATAATATACTTGCAAGGATATCGAATTCTAGGTACAATTCACTAAATTTACACCAACTGAATTTCATCACTGATATTTATACCTTTTAGACATTTTTATGTATCAAAAAAATTGAGACTTATTACTTTGTTAGCTTAACATTTATCTGTACCGTCATTTTACATCACCAAGCAAATTGATTTTTTCTTCTACATAGCGTACATAATTATCTTTCTCCCAAAAATGTAACGCAAAAATCAGTTCCGCCTTTTTCTGTTGATCGTGAATATCATCAGTCGATAAAAATGAGAAAACTTTCCATGCAATTTTTGTATCCGTGCTATTAAATTTGTCAGAAAACTGTTTTAGTTCTTTAAAGAAATAAGTGAAAAGTCCAGTTGAACCTCGTTCAAAAGCCAACTGCGTTCCATTAATCAAAAAAGATGCCATATCGCGATTAAAATATAGGTCATCAACATACGTTTTCATTTTTTTGACCGAGCGTTTCGAGTGGTCGAAAATATACTCATCACTAAAACAAAATAACGTATTGATAAAAAGCGATAGTTCGAACCTACCCCAATTTTCGATGGAATCAAGATAGCCCTTAATGATTTTCTGAGCACCTATAGAATCGACTTGAATAGCATCGTTTTCTCTTTTCCTAATCAGAACATAGCTAGCATGCAAAAGTTTGTAATAATAATCATCCGTCGAATAATATTGCTCATTCAGGAATTTGGCAAATTCTGAGTCATAGGGTTGACGAAGCTTGTCAAAAAACACTTTTGATAACTTTCTTTTTTCACTCAAATTATTGCCATCAAGCATAAATTGGTATTCTTCTAAAGTGACATTCATTCGGTCCAAATATTGAATCAAAATATTATAAGATATTTTTGTCGCATTATTTTCAAATGATGCTAACGTGCTTCTTTGTGAAATACCTTGCGCTAATTTTTCTTGCGATAGTCCTCGTTCCAGCCTTAACTTTTTGATTAAACTCGAATGATTCATGATCACGTCTCCTTTTTATGACGAAATACCATACTTTTCTAAGAAAAAGATGAATTCCTCCTACATAATGAAGTTATCAAAAGCGAGGAGGGTGATAGTATGTACTTATACGCAGTTGGTGATAACATTTAGGAACTAGTTCCACCATTGTAGGATATATCACATAAGGGACTAATTCACTACGATGCAACAATAACTACCACTATTAGTATAAAACATTCACAACAAAGATAAAAGCCTTCATTATTTGTGATATGAAGAAATATAAAAAAAGCGAAAAACTACAAAGCTCTGTATTCGATACATAGTTTCATAAAAAAAGGAGGTGATCACATGTTATGGCAATTGAAAAAGGATTTAGAGACTTAGCAAATTCTTCAAGAAACAACCGCCAAATTATTAGGTGTCTCACTCTTATTGATTGATAGTCAAGGCGAGCCGGTAACGGACATCACCAACGCTTGTCTTTTTTGTGAAGCCGTCCGTTCAAAAGAGGTTTGTTTACATTCTGACCGCCGTGCTGCTACTCACTGTATCCAACAAAAAAAATCGCATTTGATTTATCGTTGTCCCTATCAATTCGTGAACATCGTTTTTCCGATTTACGTTGATAGACGGCATGTCGGCACCCTTTTTATCGGTCAATTGAAACAGCAAAATCAACAAAACTACACATTGATTCCGTCTGTTGTGGCCATTCAGAAAAAAGAAGTTGAACAATTCACTCCTCAATTGATCCAATTTTACCATCAGCATCCACTGTCAGAAGATGAAAAAATCACTTTGCTCGTGCGTCACGGTGAATCCATTGTACAATTGATCACTACCCAATTGGAAGATAAAATCAAACTTGGCGAGTACCAATCCGCATTTGTTGATGCCCTACCACCTGTAAATGAACTTGATGTGACTCTAATCGACCGCGCGACCGCCTTCTTAAATGACCACCCTGACAAAGTCTATCGGTTATCAGAATTAGCCCAAGAGTTGAACTGTTCGATTAGCACCTTGAAAAAGCTGTTCCAACGCAATTTGAATCTAAGTTTTTCCGCTTATTATACTCAGCTAAAAATCGCCAATACAAAAAAATTATTGGCTTTTACTAATGAGACGACTTGCTCGATTGCTGAAAAATTAGGTTACACCAATCCTTCTGTACTCTATAAAAAATTCAAACGCGAAACAGGGCAAACGATGAGCGAATACCGCACTTCACGTAACGCTGAATTTCACACCGAAAAAAGTAGACACACGATACAATAACTATCGAAGTTAGCTACGTGACTGTTGGTTTCAGATAGTTTTGCTCAGACAAAAAAGAACGAGACAAAAGTAAACATACTTTTCTCTCGTTCTTTCGTTTGGAGTGGACAGTGGGAGTAACCTTTCAAGAAATCGGTCTACTCAAAAATTTGAAAAACAAATCCCGCAAAGTCGACTTATTTATTGAGATTCAATACTTCCCCATCTGTTGCTCCAGACATATTCATTAGAAAAAATATTGAATCTAAATTTCTTCTATTTAGTTTGTTGTTTTTTCAGTACCATCTTCAGCTAGCATTGCTTTTCTTGAAAGATTTACTCGTCCTTGTTTGTCGATTTCAGTAACTTTTACAAGTACTTCATCTCCAAGTTTAAGAACATCTTCTACTTTATTCACACGTTCGTTTGCTAGTTGAGAGATATGGACAAGTCCATCTTTTCCTTTGATCAAGTTGACGAAAGCCCCAAATTTTTCAATTCGAACGACTTTACCAAGGTAAACTTCGCCGACTTTCACTTCTTTAGTCAAGTCCTCAATGATTTTGATTGCTTTTTGGATCATTTCTTTATCCGAAGAAGCAATACTTACTTTACCATCTTGATCGATATCGATTTTTACACCAGTTTCTTCGATGATACCGTTGATAGTGTCTCCACCTTTACCGATCACATCTTTGATTTTCGCTGGATCGATTTGGATCATTTCGATCTTCGGTGCATATTGGCTTAATTCTTCACGTGGTGCAGCAATCGTTGAAGTCAATTCTTCTAAGATTTCCATCCGTGCTTGTTTTGCTTGTGTCAATGCTTCTTTTAAGATTTGTTCCGTGATTCCTTGGATTTTGATATCCATTTGAAGTGCTGTGATACCTTCTTTTGTTCCAGCTACTTTGAAGTCCATGTCTCCTAGATGATCTTCTAACCCTTGGATATCCGTTAAAATCGTATAGTTTTCGCCATCTGATACAAGTCCCATAGCAATACCTGCTACTGGTGCTTTGATAGGAACACCTGCATCCATCAATGCTAATGTACCCGCACAGATACTTGCTTGTGAAGAAGAACCATTTGATTCCAACACTTCCGCTACTAAACGAATTGTATAAGGAAAGTCTTCTTCTGAAGGGATCACTTGCGCTAGTGCGCGTTCGCCTAATGCCCCATGACCGATTTCACGACGGCCTGGTGAACCAGCGCGCCCAGTTGAGCCTACAGAGAATTGAGGGAAATTGTAATGGTGGATAAATCGTTTGCTGACTTCCACACCAAGTCCATCAATGATTTGGTGTTCCCCTAATGGTGCAAGAGTACATGCAGATAATGCTTGTGTTTGTCCACGAGTAAACAACCCAGAACCATGGACACGTGGCAACAAGCCTGTTTCGGAAGACAATGGACGGATTTCGTCTAGTTTACGACCATCAGGACGGATTTTATCGATCGTGATCAATTCACGTACCACATCTTTTTCAAGATCTTCCGTGATTTGTTTGACTTCTTTTATTAAGTGGTCTTCTTCTTCATGTCCAGAAAATTTCTCTGCATAAGCCTCACGAATATCGATCTTCACTTGTTCGATGTTATCTTCACGAGCCAATTTTTCTTCTGTCATAACGGCTGCTTTCATCGTACCGTATGATGCATCAAAGATTTCTTTTTTCAATCCAGCATCTACTTGCAGTAAAGAAACTTCCATTTTTTCTTTGCCCACTGCTTGAACGATTTCTTCTTGGAAAGCAACTAATTCTTTGATTGCGTCAAAACCAAAAAGCAATGCGCCTAACATGTCTTCTTCAGATACTTCTTTAGCGCCACTTTCAACCATGTTGATTGCTTGTTTTGTTCCCGCAACACTTAGTTCGATATCTGTTTGTTCTGCTTGTTCAACAGTCGGATTCAAGACATATTCACCGTTGACACGGCCAACTTCTACCCCAGCGATTGGTCCGTCAAATGGGATATCAGAAATCGATAACGCAAGTGAAGAACCTAGCATAGCAGCCATTGCTGGTGAACAATCTGTTTCCACACTCATCACGATATTTGTTACTTGGACTTCATTACGGAAGCCATCCGCAAACATCGGACGGATCGGACGGTCGATCAAACGAGCGGTCAAAGTAGCTTCTGTACTTGGACGTCCTTCACGTTTGATGAAACCACCAGGAATTTTCCCAGCCGCATACATTTTTTCTTCATAGTTGATTGTCAATGGGAAGAAATCTGTATCTTTTGCTTCTTTTGATGCTACAGCCGCACTTAAGACCACTGTATCGCCATAACGGACTAATACTGCTCCATTGGCTTGTTTTGCTAATTGACCGACTTCGATTTGTAGGGGACGGCCGCCCCATGTCGTTTTGAATACTTGTTTTTCTGACATAATTACTCCTTTTCTTTCACGTGAAAGCAAGACGCTACTAAACAAATGAAAACCGCCAAACGCAGCTTGGTAGCTTTCATTTGGTTAGTAGGAGTCCATCATGCTTTTTCACGAAATGGTTGATTGAGGTATCACAGTAAAAAAAGTGAGATTCGTTTGAACCCCACTCTTTTTGTTAAAATTAACGACGTAGACCTAAACGTTTGATCAATTCGCGGTAACGTTGAACGTCAGTTTTACGTAAGTAAGCTAACAAGTTACGACGGTGACCAACTTTTTTCATTAGGCCGCGGTATGAATGATGATCTTTTTTATGCACACGTGCATGTTCGTTCAAGTGGTTGATTTCTTCAGTTAATACAGCGATTTGTACTTCTGGAGAACCAGTATCTCCTTCATGGCGTGCATAGTCTGTGATGATTTCATTTTTACGTTCTTTTGAAATTGCCATTTCTTTCACCTCTTTCGATTATTCCCCTGTGACTGAGTAAAACGTTGGTGATTCGCTTAACCAAGTGACAGGCGGTATGCCTTGAGCATACAGCTATACTTTACCTGAATATACGTTAGAAATCAAGTGAATAATCATTAAGAAAATTTAGTTTATCAAACAATCCTACTACTACTTTTTAAAATTTATGTTAAACTATAATCCGAAAACAGACTGATGAATCGTTTTAGAAGAAAGGGGTACATATTCCATGATTACAATGGATAATATCATTCGTGAAGGAAACCCAACGTTGCGCGAAATCGCCGAGGAAGTTTCCCTCCCATTAAGTGAAGAAGATATCTCACTAGGAAAAGAAATGCTTGAATTTTTAAAAAACAGCCAAGATCCTGTGAAAGCAGAAGAATTAAATCTACGTGGTGGTGTTGGTTTAGCAGCACCACAACTTGATATTTCCAAGCGCATTATTGCTGTTCACGTACCAAGTCCTGATCCAGAAGTAACTGAACCAACATTGAGTACTGTGATGTATAATCCAAAAATTTTGAGTCATTCTGTACAAGATGCTTGCTTGGGTGAAGGTGAAGGGTGTCTATCTGTCGATCGTGAAGTTCCAGGCTATGTCGTACGTCATGCTAAGATCACTGTTTCTTACTATGATATGAATGGCGAAAAACACAAGATTCGTTTGAAAAATTATGAATCGATCGTTGTCCAACATGAGATCGACCATATCAACGGCGTCATGTTCTATGACCATATCAATGATCAAAATCCATTCGCCCTTAAAGAAGGCGTATTGGTGATCGAATAAGCGAATATGATGGACTTTAACAAGTAGCAACTAAAAAGAGGTCGGAACAGAAGTGATCAACTCGAAGAATAAGAAGAGGCTCACGGAAATTTCTTTTCAAATTTTTGTGAATTTCGGCTTATTTCTCGGAGTTGCTTCTGCTCCCACTGTTTATTCGTTTTTAAAGAATGAGACAAAAGTGTTTCTTGCCTTTTTCCCCACATTCATTCTTTTTTATTATTTCCACTATTTATCCGTTATGTACCAACCACCCCAAATAATTCTCAAAAAGATATACTCAATGGTAAAGCATCACTGTATTTCAGCAACGTTCTCCCTTTTCACCTGATCTTTGTTTATTTGGTTGAGGTGAACGAGAGTTTTCTCCCCTTGTCAACTTTTGCAGCCTACTAAATAGTGATGGTTCTTTTGAAAAATCTTTTTTGTGGAGAGTGCTTGACGCACTTTGATCAACATACAGGCTTTGGTTATTCTGTTGAGCAGAATGAGGGCTTTTTCTACTTATCAGCGTTCTCAGTCTAGTAAATAGCGATTGTTTTTTTTTTGAGCATCCTTCTTATAATGAGCCCACAATATAGCTTGATTCACAGAAATTTCGATTGTTTGCCACTCTTTATCCGCTAACGGTCGATAGGCTATGGGCAATCGGTTCATTCTCTTTATTGCTTCTTTTATTTTTAGAAGTGCGTTTTGAAGCTCCCTCTCATCAGGAGAGTCTTGGCTTATGAGGTAACTTATGGGTGCTATTTCTTCTTTTACTCTCAGAATTATCTCCACTTTCTCTTGCATATCTTGCCAGTAACCCACTTGATCTGTTATAGAAGTTCCTTCATTCGAGGGTTGCTTCGCTAATCGACTTACTCTATCCCTAACTTGTATAAACAATCTGCGAACATCATGTAGTTTATAGCCTCTACTATCCCTCAGTAACTGTTTTACTTTCTTATTTAAGTCTATACCCGTGTAGTGTTCCATTATAGTACGAATAGCAGATTCTATCTTGTTCCATTCGTTATACACTAAGAATTTATCAGTTTCAGGTACTTGATTGGCTATTTTTCTTATACCTTCTCTCATCTTTAGAGCTGCGCTTTGAAGAGTAGTTTCCTTAGGCATAGCTTGGCTTACGAGCTTTTTTATGGGTTCTATTTCTTCTTTCACTCTTATAACTATCTTCATTTGTTCTTGCATCTTCTGCCAATAATTCACTCGGTCGATGATTAAGTCCCCTTCAGTTAAGGATTGGCTCGCTAATTTGGTTGTTTTTTCCTCTACATACGTAATCAATTCACAAGTATGCCTCAGTGAATAGTCCCTACTATTCCTGATTAACTGCTCTATATTTTGACAAAACATTGCTTCTACTTGACGCTTTTCCAAGGCAGTTTTTAATTGCTCTATCATTACCTCTTTCGTGTAGGGATTCGCTAATTCTGCGTTTAGTTTTTCCTTCATCAACAGTATATTGCTCTGAAGTTCCGCGTGAGAATATGTATCCAACTTAGCTAAAACTTTATCTAGCTCCCTCTCATTCCGTAATACGCGTTCATTTACAAGTTTTTCTTGTAGTTCCTGTAATTCATTCATCGTTTGTACCAAACTTGATTTTTCTACCTCATCACGTTGTTCAGAAATCCTATCCACTAAATAATTTTTTTCCTCATTATGTAATCCGCCAATTGTTTCAGTTTTTCTTCGGATTCACTAGTCACCTGATAATCCACCTTCGTAGAACTTACCTCTGTTAGCGAGCGCTTTGAGCATTCTTCCCAATCAAATTCTCTTTCCCATGGTGCTCGAACGAACTGGTTTTTATTATCCAAAAAAAATACTTGCTTTTCAATTTCATGTCGACTGTGATATAGATCATGTAATTTTGTTTCCCGATCCGCACTAAACCTTTCTTCTTCTTCGCGCACTGAATCCTTCCATTCATCTAAAAATTCCACTAGATCCTCTGGAGAATAGCCATGGCGATCATCCGAGAAAACTTCAAATGCAAGATGTTTGAATAGCTGTTGATCATACCGATAAAAGAGGGCAACATTAGGATCTTTTTTTGCCACTTCTACTGCTAACCGTTTCATTTCGTGATTCAATAATTTCGTTAAAGTTGCAGGTTCAAGTGTTCCTTGGCTAAAATCGATTTTTTGAAAAATATGTTCAAAATGAAATTCTTTGAATGCCCTACTTACTTGCTGAAATTCCTTTTCCAACGATAAATTTTTTTCTTTAAAAGAGATATACAAAGAAAAATTTTCAAAAAAATCTTGTCGAAACAAAGGATTAGTTAACACTTGTTCATTTTCTTTCATAAACTGAACAAGTACCTTTGTATAATCAGAAATTTTTTCTGCGCCTTCAACAGCTAGTCGTGGGTTAGTTGTACAAAGTAGTTTACGTATTTTTTCGTTAAATGTGGGTTCTTTTATGCGATATATTGTTTGATTATTTTCCACGTTTCTTTGCTTTTGCCAAGGTAACTGATGGGAACAAATTGACTGAGCATCAAATAATACAATCTTTTCTTTCAAAGCCTCTTCTTCCATATATAGATCGTAGATGGGAATTTCTTTACTCTCTTTTATATAAATTTTATGTTGCTTACGTATGCCCTCCTCCCAACTATCAAAATCCTCAATCAGCTCGACGCCTCTATGTATCTCCATCTCCTTAGCCATAGCTACTCGGGGATCATAATCATAGGAACAGAGCATCTGAACAGTTGTTGTTTGTTTGACGACTTCAATTGCCAGTTTGCTGATTGGGGCCTCTAAACGGTTGAACAAGTCCTCCGCTGAGAATCCTCCCTCTTCAAAGTCGATGTCTGCCAAAATATTTTCCAATGAAAACACTGCACTATTTTGACTTACTTGTTGAAATTCATTCCATAAACTCAAATCCTTTGCATTTGCCAGTTCAGTAAATCGGTTATTGAAAAATTGAGCCCTAAAATCTTTTTCAGTAAGTTTTTGCTTGTTTACTACTATGGCTTGTACAATTGCATCGATATAGTCTTTTGTTGACTCAACCAAAGGAAATGCATCATCATTCCTAAACTCACTTCTTGGACTTTTATAAAGTAATCCTAGTTTTACATTCATGCTCTTCCACTCCTAACTTTTTATGAGAAACAGAATGTTCTAGTCTATTCCATCATTAACTTTTAGTTTATATCAACTAGATCGATGAAGCGGTTTCCTTTTTTCTGGTAAATAAAATAACTGGGGAAACGTATAATCGTTTTTTTCTCCCAGTTATCTGCTAGGCTATTTAGTTTTTTCGGACATAGTCCTGGTTGTTTCGCTAACTCTGTTACCTAGCCTTCGTATAGAATACCTGCTTCCAATAACTTTTGCTTGATTTGTTTCAAAGTGATCGTGTCAGGATAGCGGATGGTATGTAAATGAATACCACCTGTTAGTTCAGATAACAAAGAAGCATTACTTTTTTGATAGCGTTTCATAAATGAGTGTATATCTTTTTCAGTTTGGATATGCAACATTCCTGTTAGTTCTCCATATAGTGGATGTTCAACCACCACATCGAGCACTTCCCCGCCATTTTCAACAATCAGGCGCAACTCTTCTTCTGTTTGCTCGCGTCCGTGTTGGACTGCGATTTTACTGACTAAACCAGTCGTAGACTCGCTTGTTTCTAAAATGTATCCTCTAGCAGTTGCGACAATAGTTTCTCCAGCAGCTCTGAGAAGTGCGATATCACCGACGATGATCTGCCGACTGACACCAAATCGCTTGGCAAAATTACTGGCACTGACTGGCTTTTCTTCATTCAATAAGGTATGAAGGATTTGCTTTCTTCGGGTTTCTCCATCAATCATCTGAATTCTCCTTATCCATTTGTTTTTGGTAATCACGAGAATGTTTCATCAAATCTTGGTAGGTCGCAACAATGGCTTCCGTATAGTCGGAATCATCCACCCATTTTGCTACTTTATCTAGAACCTGCTTTTCCCGTGTTTCGTCATAAATCGCATGATTCGTTGCTTTTTTGACTCGACCGATTTTTGTCACAGTCAGCATCCGTTTTTCTAACAGTTTCACCAGTTGCTGGTCCAGACTATCGATTGTTTGTCTCAATGATTCGAGGGTTTCTTGTGATTGTTCTTCCTCGACCATTTTGATGATACGTGCGGGGTTGCCTGCGATGACCACATTATCTGGAAATGATTTGGTCACAACGGAACCTGCACCAACAACCACGTTATCCCCTAATGTTACACCGGGAGTGATAATCACTCCGCCACCTAGCCAGACATTGTTTCCGATTTTGATCGGCTTTGCATATTCAAGTCCACTATTTCGTTTTACTGGATGGAGCGGATGAGTTGCCGTATACAGCTGGACATTGGGGGCAAACATACAATTATCTCCGATTTCAATTGTACTTACATCTAAAAAAGTACAGTTAAAATTCGCATAAAAGTTTTCGCCAACAAAAATATTATACCCATAATCAAAATTGATCATCGGTTCTATATAAATTTTTTCGCCCGTCTTTCCGAATGTTTCTTTCAAGAGTTGCGCGCGTAGTTCTGTTGTTTCAGCTTGATTGATGATTTGGCTTTGGCTTCTTGCAAATTGGCGATCTGCTATTAACTCGGGATCATTCGCAAAGTATAATTCGCCTGCTATCATTTTTTCTTTCTCAGATTTAATCGTCATAATTTGCTCCTAATTCTTTTATTTTATCGAACACCGTCACCCCATCGGTCTGGACAAAGTCATATTCCTGATCCAGATAGATCGGACTCTGATTGATGACTAAAATTTTTGCGCGTGGGGCGCGAAATTGGATCAGATCACAGAAAGGATGTACTTGAAAACTCGTTCCTACGATCACTACCAGCTCAGCTTGGCTAACCGCAAATGTAGCCTGTTCCAATACTTCTTCTTGAAATCCTTCGCCATATAAAACAATGGCTGGGCGGACTTGACCACCGCAGTTTTCGTGCGTATCACTATACAAATAGCTTTGCCAAGCGACTTCTTTTCCACATTTTCTACAATAACAATGATAAAGAGTTCCATGAAAATTGACAAGTTGTTGACTGCCGGCTTTTTCATGCAACCCGTCAATATTTTGGGACACCGTCCAGACTTTTTTATGTTTTTCTAATCGTGCGATTTCTGTGTGAATGACATTGGGCTGTGCATTCGGATGGTAAATTTTTTTAACAAATGAATAGAATTTCTGTGGTTCGTGAACCATTGCCTCATGACTTAATAAATACTCGGGTTGCTCAATTCCTTGATAGATTCCCTTTAAAGAGCGATAATCCGGGATTCCCGAAGGTGTCGAGACTCCTGCACCAGTCAAAAAGGTGATGCTTTTACTTTCGTTGATTGCTTGTGCTGCTTCTGCTACAGTTACCTTTTTCATATTTTGTCACCTCAGTTCTATTATAATCGAAAATATGCCCCACGCACACTTTTGTTCCTGTTTCTTCTGGCAGAAATACGCATTCAAACGATTTCATTTTTTGAGAAATAAATCACAATCTTAACTGACAAAAAAATGAAAACGTGCTACAATACTGCTGTATTCATTGGGACTAACCTGAGATTTATTCGTTAGACCAAACAGACAAGATCAAAGTGAGGTGAATTGACATGGTACCATTCATTATTTATTGGGGCGTTATTTTAGCTTGTATCGCTTGGTTAGCATTAAGTATTTATTTCTCGATTTTTTATCTTGTACGTAAAGAAAACGGGAATCTTTGGGCTTTCGCATTTTTCAATGTACTAGCCGCTATCGTTTTAGCCATTACTTTAGTTGTTTACCGAACTTGGGGTTGGGGCATCACACAATATTCAAGTTTGATCTATTTAGTATTAGCAATATATGGTGTAACAGTTATTCTACAAGCAATCTTAGGCCGCGAGCCAAAGGTTGTGAACAAAGCGGCTTGATCGTTGTTGCTGATTTCTTTAGCCAGTAACGATCATGGTGGCAAACAAAGTTTTTTTCTGAATACCACCGCTTTTTTACCTTCTGCAAGATTTTTTTGCCGAAGGTTCTTTTTTTGACCAATTTCGATTTAGAGTGAATATTTATTCTTTTCAAATCAAAGGGAAAACGCCAAAAAATCATGTTAAAAATGAAAACGAATGAAAATTTTCTATGTTTAGTCAGTGTTTTTATGAAAAAGACAAGTTATGGATTGACAAAGCATCTTGGCTATCGTAAACTGTTTTTGTATAAATAACTGAATACGAGTTACCTCAATCAATGAGGTAGAGGTCGCGAGAATCATTAACTCTGTGGAGTGAAGCAAACATGTCGAAGCAGGACTAGGGAGGATCGCCGAAATGTACTCTTTTTTGCTTAAAGTTTACGTTGGGACATAAGTTAAGAGCTTATGGACTGTCTTAGCAGTGATGCTAAGTTGCGCTATGTTTTGTGAGAGGTTTATCACTCTATGAAATTTAGCGGCCCCTTCATATCCTCGAAGTGGTCGTTTTTTATTTCCTCCTGATAAGCTATTGCAACGCATTTATTTGACCGCTCGTGCAAAAATTATGCGCAACGGATTAGAAAGTTCCCCATTCAGCGGTTCTTTCTAACGAAGTGGCTCATGGTTTTCCATTTGGAAGATCCTGATTCATGCGTGTGAAAAGAAAAGGAGAAAGAATATGAAAAAAAGTTCAGTTACACTCACCCTATTATTTGCATTTATCTTTTCATTTTTCAGTATCGGAAACTTAGTAAGTGCAGATGAAAAAACACCGAACGATGAATTTCGTGTAGGTATGGAAGCAGGTTATGCACCGTTCAACTGGTCACAGCAAACCGATGCGAACAATGGATTACCGATCCAAGGTCAAAAAAGCTATGCTGGTGGTTATGATGTTCAAATCGCCAAAAAAGTAGCAGATGGTCTAGGAAAAAAATTAGTCATTATCCAAACAAAATGGGATGGTTTAGCCCCTGCCCTTCAATCTGGTAAAATCGATGCGATCATCGCCGGTATGAGTCCTACTGCGGAACGTAAAAAAGAAATCGACTTTACCGATCCTTATTATGAATCTCAACTTGTTGTCGTGGTACAAAAAGACGGAAAATACGCAAATGCCAAAAGTTTAGCTGATCTTTCTGGCGCAAAGATCACTGCTCAACTAAATACATTCCATTATGATGTGATCGATCAGATCCCTGGAGTAGATAAACAGCAAGCAATGGACAACTTTTCTGCAATGCGTACAGCGTTAACTTCAGGTATGATCGATGGCTATATCAGTGAACGACCTGAAGGAGTAACTGCAACAAGCGTCAATAAAGATTTGAAAATGCTTGAACTAAAAGGCGAAAATGGCTTTCAAACGAAGCCTGAGGATGTTCAAATTGCAGTTGGAATGCGTAAAGGCGACCCTGACATCCAAAAAGTGAATCAAATACTTGGTGGAATCTCAAGTAAAGAACGTACAACTATCATGGATCAAGCAATTAAAGATCAACCAGCTTCTACTGAAGATGATGATGAAGACTCAGGTCTGTTAAATGATTTCAAAACGATTTGGGATCAATATGGCAACATGTTCTTGCGCGGTGCAGGACTAACACTATTCATTGCCTTGATCGGTACGATCGTTGGTACAACTCTTGGTTTATTGATCGGTGTCTTCCGTTCGATTCCTGAGTCAGACAATGCGGTTACTCGTTTCTTCCAAAAATTAGCAAACCTACTACTCTCTATTTATATCGAAGTCTTCCGAGGAACACCAATGATGGTTCAAGCAATGGTCGTCTTCTATGGCTTAGCGTTAGCCTTTGGGATCTCACTGGATCGAACGATCGCTGCCCTATTCATCGTTTCGATCAACACAGGTGCGTATATGACTGAAATCGTTCGTGGGGGGATCTTCGCAGTCGATCCTGGACAATTTGAAGCAGCACAAGCTATCGGGATGACACATGGCCAAACGATGCGTAAAGTAGTTGTTCCACAAGTCTTGCGTAATATCTTGCCAGCCACAGGAAATGAATTTGTTATCAATATCAAAGATACAGCTGTCTTGAGTGTTATCGGTGTTGCTGACTTGTTCTTCCAAGGAAATTCAGCTGCTGGTGCAAACTTCCAGTTCTTCCAAACATTTACGATCGTTGGTATCATTTACTTGATCATGACTTTCACTATCACAAGAATCCTGCGCTTTGTTGAGAAAAAAATCGATGGCCCTTCAGCCTATACAAAGATCGAAGAAATCGACAATTCAAACTTGCAGGAATAAGGAGGAAGCATCATGAGCGAAAAAATCATTGAAATCAACCATTTAAGAAAAAACTTTGGTGAAAACGAAGTATTAAAAGATATCAGTATGACGATCAACAAAGGAGAAGTTGTCACGATCATCGGTTCTTCCGGTTCTGGTAAATCTACTTTGCTGCGTTGTATCAATCTATTAGAAAAACCAACTGGTGGCGAAATCGTCTATAACGGTGACAATGTTCTATCACCTAAATATAATTTACCTAAATATCGGACAAATGTTGGAATGGTATTCCAATCATTCAATCTTTTTAACAATATGAATGTTTTAGAAAATTGTATCTCTGGACAAACAACTGTGTTGAAACGAAGCAAAGAGGAAGCTCGAAAAGTTGCTCTTGAAAACTTAGAGAAAGTTGGCATGAAGCGTTATATAGAAGCAAAACCTTCACAACTATCTGGTGGACAAAAGCAACGGGTAGCGATTGCCCGTGCGTTATCGATGAATCCCGATGTCATGCTCTTTGATGAACCAACCTCTGCTCTTGATCCTGAAATGGTCGGTGAAGTATTAAGCACGATCAAGGATTTGGCTCATACCGGTTTGACGATGATCATCGTGACCCACGAAATGGAATTTGCCAAAGATGTTTCTGATCGGGTGATCTTTATGGATAAAGGTGTGATTGCAGAAGAAGGAACTTCAGAAGACATCTTTGTTCATCCGAAAGAAGAACGAACAAAAGAATTTTTATCTCGTATCTTACAAAAAGGATAAAACTAAACAGGACAAAAGGATCATTGATCTTCAAGAAAAGAGTTTTTAGCGTTTAGACAAACTTACAGAGGTCGAGACAAAAGTCGTTTAGGTTTGAGAAATTGAAAAAAAACGAACAATACGCTTTTTGTATTGCTCGTTTTTTTATTTCCGAAAAACCTGCCTTTTGGACGCCGTTTATTCGAGAGTTTGAGCATTTTCCAATGACATCTCATAAGTGATCGTCATTTTTTCTCCTGAAAATTCCGCTAGAGTTTTTGGAAAAATTTGGATGGTGAACCCTCAACCGAACTCTAATAATCGATCGTTTTTTGTTCGCCAACTTGCACATGAAGAGACCCTTCTTTCATGACTAAGTCATTGTCTGCATGGTCACTGATTTGATAGGTAGAATAATTCCAGCTGTCTACAGGTATCATTGTAGTAATTTGATAAGAAACTCAATCTCCATAGGCATAACTTGTCTTTTTATCCAACACTTGTTTTTCGTGGTTTTGTATATGCGATTTCTTCATTTTTAGGGTATAGATGGATCGTTGATTCTTCTTGTTCGTTTTGGTAGACCGGCAAAGTTACAACAAGTGGCGTTGCTCTTTCTTTAACGGTTGTTGGTGCATGGCTTTCAATAAGTAAATAAACAGCGTACTCCCCTTGATAGGAAACACTTGCTTTGTACTTTGGAACATTGAAATTCACTATTCCCGATTCAGCGTGCTGCGTCTCAGTAACACCTGATGTCAAATACTGCGTGGGATTTTGTTTAGCTATCTTAGATCGTACTTGTTCTTTCGTTAAACCTTTTTCCCATAAGAATAAGGTCAGTAACGTCATAAAGAGAGAATGTTACACCATTTAGGCCCCGATAAGAAGGTAAATCTTCTGGTGACAGTACTCCCCCATTTTGTCTGCAAGTCTGGTAGTTGTCCATCTTCAAATAGGAGCTTATGAACGGAGAGCGTCACGGTCTCTGTTGTTGGTGCACGTATTTGACTCGTTGTGCCAAATAAAATGAAACACAAAAAAGCAATGAATAGATTACTTGATGTTTTTTCATTCACTTCACCTCCTATTAGATGATCAGAAACAAAAAAATAGTATTTGCTATTATTTTTAGGCAATCATGAGATAAAGATTTCTTTTTATCGTGAAAATTCTCATAAGTAACTATAGGGTTTCTATTTCTTAAATTAAAGACCAGATTTTAAGTTGGGTTATCTCCAAAAATGTACACTTTTCAATTTGTTACTTTTTAAGAATAGTTATCGAAGATTATTTCTTATACCTATATAAAAATTATTCTACTCATTCATAAATGAATAAAACTAACATCTGTTGTAAGGTTTGACATAAAAAAGAATTAAAATTCCTTCTATTTTTTATACGTTTTTCAACGAAAAAGTTTAAGATACCCTTATTACATACTGTAAAATATCCACTCCATTTAATTTTTGCTTATCTAAAAAAAGAGGTGCTTTATGTACGGTTTAGACACGAATACTCAACTAAAGATCAAGATTTTTCGCTTGTTGGATGAAACGAACCTCCCCTTGACTTCCTTGGAAATCCATAAAAAATTAGGATAGGGCAGTCAAGTGACGATCTTAAATTGCTGTCATGAAATCAAAGAACAGATGGAACTTATCTATCCAAATAGAGAGGCTTATCTGATCATCTCTCCTAATTTGGGAACTATCGCGAAAAATCCTTACTTATTTAGCGGTATCCTCCAGTGAACAATCTTTAGAATTATTGTCGATCTGGCTTTACGTCCAATTAAATGCAATGAAACAGGAAAGTCACTTAACTTTTACATTACGACAAACCCTCTTGTTAAAAACGCTCTCCATTCCTGAAAAGCCTGCTTTTCTCTCAGAATGGCACCAAACTAATTGGCAACTACTGATTGCTTTTATCCAGACATCGGATATCTTTGGATACGAGGAAGATTTCCAACCATTTCCACCTAAACTAAGCGGTTGGTTTGATCAACTTACAAATGATTGGTTTCATCTTTTTGAACGTTACTTTACACCGTTGGACGAAGAAGAAAAAGGACTTACTGTTCGCTTACATCGCTATGAGTTCATCAGCCTCAACTTCTTCAAAATAGACAAAAATTTCTTTCACCAGCAAGAGTTGATTTTAGCTGTTCAAAATGAAGAAACAACTTATTACCATCAATTCAACTCTCTCTTTGACACATATACTCAAAAATACAACTATCGAGTACCCGAAAATAGTTTTCGTTTTCAAAATCAATTGCTGATCTGTCTTACTTTGTGTCCCTTTGCCAAACTACGACCACGTTTGGCAATCAATCTACAATCTGATTTGAATTACTTATTGACCAATTATCTATAACAGCAAGTCATCCTTAATTTAAAAAAACAGCTATTTTGTTACTTTTGTTCCACAATCAAAACAAGCAGATTTAGTTATCAGTACGACACCTCAAAAAATGAAGTTAAATAAAAAACAAAAATTCGTACTGGTACGCGTACCATTTACGGAACAAGATATCAAATCTCTTAGATTGATCGCCGACTCTTTCATCGACATCAAGTAAATACGTTATCGATTCTTTTTATAATGAAAAAAGGTCAGCTTTTTCATATGAATCGATGAAAACTGTACGTGATCGATTTCTGAATCAAAGTTGTAATTTTTTGAAAATTCTCTTAATATGGAAGTAATCAAATTTTTAGTTAGGATGAGTAAACTGATGAACGAAGAGCAACAAGAACTACAACGAGGTCTCAAGAACAGGCACGTTCAATTGATCTCAATTGGTGGTGCAATCGGAACTGGTCTATTTCTCGGTTCAGGAAAATCGATCCAATTGGCTGGACCATCGATCCTCTTTGCCTATCTGATCACAGGATGCATCTGCTTTTTCATTATGCGTGCATTAGGCGAACTTTTATTATCAAATACAAATAACCATTCATTTCTGGATTTTATTGCAGAATATCTTGGAAAAAAAGCAGCTTTTGTGACAGGCTGGACTTACTGGTTTTGTTGGATCGCTATCGCCATGGCTGATCTTACTGCTATGGGCATGTATGTCCGATATTGGGCACCTGGCATCCCCCAATGGCTACCTGAGATAATTGCTTTAGTTTTATTGTTAGGATTGAATATGGTCGCTGTTTCTCTTTTTGGAGAATTAGAATTTTGGTTTGCACTGATCAAAGTAGTAGCGATCATCGCTTTTATTATCATAGGTGCCTATATGATCATCACACACTATAAAACAAGTGCCGGTATCGTAAGTATTTCGAATCTCTGGTCGCATGGCGGCTTTTTCCCGAAGGGCGGAAAAGGATTTATCCTATCCTTTCAAATGGTCACCTTTGCTTTTGCTGGAATCGAATTAGTCGGGTTAGTAGCTGGCGAAACTAAAAATCCTGAAAAAGTACTGCCAGAAGCAATCAATAATATCCCCATTCGGATCATTCTCTTTTATTTGGGGTCTTTATTCGTGATCATGTCTATTTATCCTTGGAACAGCTTAAATGCTGACAACAGTCCTTTTGTGGAAGTTTTCTCAGAAATCGGCATTACGATTGCTGCTTCATTGATTAATCTAGTCGTCTTAAGTGCCGCTTCTTCAGCTTGTAATAGTGCGATTTACAGTACTGGACGGATGCTCCGTTCCCTTTCTCAAGAAGGCAGTGCCCCAAAACGGTTTCGTCGGCTGACCGCTCATCGTGTTCCTGGAAATGCATTAGTCTTTTCAACCATTGTGATTTTTATTTCAGTCGTCTTGAACTATATCATGCCTAGTGAGGTTTTCACTTTGATCAGTAGCATCGCAACGACTTGTTTTCTATTCATTTGGAGCATGCTTGTCTATACCCATTTAAAATACCGAAAAAGTATACTTGGAAAAAAAGATCATTCATTCAAAATGCCTTTTTATCCCTTTAGTAACTACCTCGTCTTTTTATACATGGCTTTTACCTGTGTTGTCCTACTTCTTGGGAAAGATACACGTATTGCGTTGTTACTAACACCTGTCTGGTTCATTTGCTTATTGGTCATCTATCGAATCAAATATGAGAAAAAATAAAAAAACACTTGGGGATTTTCCTTAATGGATTATTCCCAGGTGTTTTTTATTCAACTTTTCTTGAAAAAAAGATATGGTAGTATTCATCGGCTTTTCGGTAAGATAAGAGCCACAAACCAGAGACGAGGAAACGACCGAGTAAACCGATCATTGGAATAAAAAATACACCGACGATCAGACAAATATTGATGAACATCGACAAAAAACTTCGATGGTCTTTAGTCAATGTCTTGACTACATGCGAATCAGGTTTATTCGCTCGCATCACTTGTTTCATCAGGATACTAAAGGAAAAGCTCCACATCGTGTAGACAAGGACATAAGACAGCTCTGGCCAAAATTCAGTCGGATTACGGCCGACCCAACTTGTGACTGACGGACAAAGTGTCAACCAGAACAACCAAAAAATATTGGCCCATACGACACGATAATTGATCTTATCTGCCATTTGAAATACACGGTGATGATTGACCCAAATGACTCCCACAAAAATAAAACTAATACCATAAGCTAACAGAGTATTTCGAATTCCCCATAATGACTGGAAACCTGGTGGATCAGGGATCTTTTTATCTAATACCAAGACTGTTAAAACAATGGCTACGACGCCATCCGTGAACGCTTCTAATCTTGATTTTGTCACTTGACCACTTCCTATTAGTAAGTTATCTCATATTTTAGCACGGAATGGTCGGAATACCTAAAGATTTATTACTACCGTTATCTAGAAAATGGTTGCTAATCTGTATTATTTTTGTTACTTTAAAAAAAATAGAAGTAAAGGAGTTATTTATGACAAAGAAGTTAACATTTAAAGAATATATGTTTATCGGTTCCATGCTTTTTGGTTTATTTTTTGGAGCTGGTAACTTGATCTTCCCAGTCCACATGGGACAAGAAGCAGGTGCCTCGATTTTTTGGGCAAACCTCGGCTTTTTAGTAACAGGAATCGGCCTCCCATTTTTAGGTGTCATTGCCATTGGCGTATCGAAGACGGCTGGCGTCTATGAATTGGCTAAAAGAATCAATCAAACGTATGCAATGGTTTTTACTATTTTGCTTTATCTTGTAATCGGCCCTTTCTTCGCATTACCTAGATTAGCAACCACTTCTTATGAAATCGGGTTAGCCCCATTTATACAGTCTGATCAGCAAACTTTGTTTTTAGCTATTTTTAGTATTCTATTCTTTTTTGCTGCTTGGTGGCTTTCAAGACGGCCGACGAAGATCCTCGATTATGTAGGAAAATTTTTAAATCCTGTTTTCTTAGCATTACTTGGACTCTTATTGTTACTAGCATTTATTCATCCTCTCGGTACAGTGCAACATGCTGCTGTCCAACCGAGTTATCAAGACCATGCTTTTTTTACTGGTTTCACTCAAGGGTATAACACACTTGATGCTTTAGCTGCTTTAGCATTTGGGATCATCATCGTGACGACGATCCGCAATATGGGTGTCACGAAACCTTCTGCTATTGCAAAAGACACCATCAAATCTGGTGCGATCAGTATTGTTTTGATGGGGATCATCTATACATTGCTTTCTTATTTAGGTGCCATGAGCCTAGGTGGTTTTGCGCTAAGTGAAAACGGTGGAATCGCCCTTGCCCAAATCGCTGACCATTATCTAGGAACTTACGGGAGTATCTTACTTGCACTGATCGTCGTATTGGCCTGTTTAAAAACAGGGATCGGCTTGATCACTGCTTTTGCAGAGACTTTCACTGATTTGTTCCCAAAAAGAAACTATTTATTTTTCGTGACGATGGCTAGTGTACTCGCTTGTTTGGTGGCGAATGTGGGATTGACAAACATCATTCAAATTTCTTTACCTGTATTGATGTTCATCTATCCTTTAGCAATGACCCTGATTTTACTAGTTCTTGCGGGGCCATTATTTAAACAACGTCCAGCTGTTTATCGAATGACTACGTACTTTACGTTAATTGCTTCTATTTTAGACGGTTTGAATGCTTGTCCCGACTTTATCAAACAGTCAGCTATAGCCCAACATATCTTGGACTATGCAAAGCAGTATCTTCCATTTTTCCAATTAGGTATGGGCTGGATCGTTCCTGCGATCATTGGTTTTATCATTGGACTGATCTGGAGTAGCATAAAAAAAGAACCGGCACTAGACTGAGTAAGGCTTCTTTTAACGTAACTGTTTCTCAAAAGAAATGACTGTTACTTGAAAAATAACCGGCTTTGATAGCCTGATAATTTAAAAATAGTGTAACCTATTTTTGGATTATCAGGCTTATTTTTTAGCAACGATACGTCTCATTTTTATGATAAACAGCCGTACAATTATCCTTTAGTAACAAGATAATGCGAACTGCTTTATAAGTATCCGTTCTTCAACGTACTTTCATCATGAGCTAAATAGAAAATACTATCTAAGGAGATGATTATTTCCATTTCTTATAAACAAGTAACTTTTATCAATAAGAAATAATTTTTACAAAGAAATTTAACAACTTTCAAAAACTTTCGTCACAAAAAATTCACAACTCATCGCTATTATATAAACATACCAACAAACAACCCTAACAACACTTTTTCATTTTTAACTCCTTATCCTGCTAGCTCCCCGGCTAGCAGGACCTTTTTTTATTTCTACTATATTTTCTGCTTATATTCGATCCTTTGATACAAAAAAAAGAGCGTGGGACAAAACTGAAAATCAGTTTTGCCACAGACTCTAACTCCGAATAAACGGTGGGAGCAGAAGTAACTCCTTCGGAAATAAGCCGAAATTCACAAAAATTTGAAAAGCAATTTTCGTTAATTTCTTCTTATTTCTCGGAATTAAACACTTCTGTCCCAACCTCTTCGATTTGATTTATTTCGATAATCGTTCTTGCTCTCCCGCTGGTGAAAGGCTAGTGATTTTTTCGATTTGTTCAATTGGTACCATACGTATTTGTTGTTCTTGGTTTTGTAAACGGATCATGACCCGCTCTTTTTCCACTGTTTTCGTTGCGATCCAGCCCGAGATCGTTTCATATTTATTACTCATGCGATTTTCTCTGACTTGCAAGATGACTAAACTGTGTTGCGCTGCCGCTTTTTGTAGTTCAAGGACAAACTTTCCTTGCAGACGTACATTCTCTGCTATTTTCTCAGTGTCATTTACAAAAGAATCGAAAAGCTGGTAGGACGTATGTGTCACTAACTTGGTCAGTTTCTTCATAGGTGATACTGGTTCTTCATTCATCGAATGCACTCCTCCTTTAACTAAGAAAGTGTTACTTAATTAAATCTATTTTACCTAATATTTAGCGAAAAAACAAGAATATGATTTACTCTAGCCAAAGCAAAGCAAGCGTTACCTTGACATATATATCGTTATTTTATTGATCTTTTCTCCATATTTTTAGCCAATAATCAAGACCTTGACTCAACAGTTGATATGTTTCATCAAAATCATGTGTGTAATATGGATCAGGAACATTTTGTTCTTCTTTCCCTGGTACACTACTCAAAAATAAATGGATTTTGGCTTGAGCATCTGCAGGTGCTAACTGTTTTAGTTCCTCGACGTTCGACTGATCCATACCAATGATCCAATCAAATTTTTGGAAATCTTGTGGCTGGATTTGGCGGGCAATCATACCCTCTGTAGAAATATTTTCTTTTGCTAAGATTGCTTGCGTACCTGGATGAGGCGAACGTCCAATTTCATACGTGCTAGTGGCTGCTGAATCAATCCTAAATCGATGCGACATCCCAGCATCTGCAATCCGCTTTTTCAACAGTCCCTCAGCCATCGGTGAGCGACAGATATTTCCTAAGCACACAAATAAAACGCTAGTCATTGACAGGTTCTCCCCTCATTCATTTTCTTCTAGTTCTTCTTTTGCATACAACCGATAAGAATACAACTCTGTATCTTTGGCTAAACGAAAGAGTTGCATCGCAATCTCCATTGGCGTTTCAGTATACTCGTGAGTGATCCAATTGATCAATACCCCACTACAACCGTAGGAGAAAAAACGGGCATAAAACAATTTATCTGTTGAAGATAATTGCTTTTCCTCGTCCATTTCTTCAAAAATCTTGATAAATGATTGCTGGATGATCGTTATAAATTCTTTTTGCATTACTTCTTGGTCTGAAACAACTGTGCTTGCATAAAAATCTTTTTGAGCAGCGATTGCTTTTAACATTTTCAAAGCTTGTTCTTCCCAATTGTCTAAAGAAAGAGAATCAGGATCTAGATAGTGTAAACAATCTTCATAATAGACCCAGCGTAATAGATCATATTTATCTGTAAAATGATAATAAAACGTCTGACGATTGATTCCAGCTTCATGCGCAATCCGCTGAACACTGATTTTTTGTAGAGACTGTTCTTGACATAGATCGATAAACACGGTTTTGATCAATTGTTTCGTGTGCAGTGTATCACCCATCCACATTCCTCCTATCTTTCCACTTAAAGAATTGAATTCACTACAAAATCAGACCTGATAGTCGTAGCCAAAATGTTCGTATGCGTAGGCAGTCGCAATTCTTCCTCGCGGTGTACGCTTTAAAAATCCCTTTTGTATCAAAAAAGGTTCATACATATCTTCTACTGTTTCTCGTTCTTCCCCGATATTGACGGATAAAGTACTTAGTCCGACCGGTCCACCACCATATAATTCGATCATTGTTCGCAACAGTTTTTGATCCACATAATCTAGCCCAGCTTGGTCCACTTGCAATAAAGTCAATGCTCGATCTGCGATCTGCTGATCGATTTTTCCATCGCCTTGGACTTGCGCAAAATCTCGGACTCGCTTCAACAAGCGATTTGCGATACGAGGTGTTCCTCTCGAGCGTCGTGCAATCTCTAACGCACCTTCTTCGATGATCTCTGTTTGGAAAATATCAGAAGAACGGATAACGATCTCTCTTAAATCAGATTCTTCATAGTACTCCATGTGGGAAATGATCCCAAACCGATCTCTAAGTGGTGCCGACAGCATTCCTGCTCTAGTTGTTGCGCCAATCAATGTAAATGGTGGCAACGGAAAATGGACTGGATGAGCAGTCGGTCCTTGGCCTACCATGATATCTACATAGAAATCTTCCATCGCCGAATAAAGCATTTCTTCTGCTACCCGCGGTAACCGATGGATTTCGTCAATAAATAATACGTCTCCAGCTTCTAATTCATTAAGGATCGCTACTAGATCCCCTGGTCGTTCAACAGCCGGTCCACTCGTAGTCCGGATATTTACCGCCATTTCGTTTGCAATCACCATGGCCATTGTCGTTTTTCCTAAACCTGGAGGACCATATAATAATACATGATCTAAAGGCTCTTCCCTATTACGAGCTGCTTCGATATAGATCTTTAGTTCTTGTTTGACTTTATTTTGCCCGATATACTGCGAAAGATACTGCGGGCGGAGGGATTTTTCCAAACTAAGTTCATTTTCACCCGTTTCAGGCGATAATAGATGTTCGTCTGTCATTCATAGCCCTCCTTATTTTTTCATCATCAATTTCAATGCTTGACGTAAATATTCATCAGTGGTTTGATTCTCCACTTCTTTTAGTTGTTTTTCTACACGCTTGACTTCTCTTTCACTGTATCCTAATGCAGATAAAGCTTCCATTGCCTCAGATAGAGCCGTTGCATCTTGCAGTGCAGTCTCATCAAATAAATTGAAGGGCGTCTCGATGCTCAACTCGCCAAATTTTCCTTTTAGATCAAGAATCATCTGCTGCGCTGTCTTTTTACCAACACCCGGAAATTTCGTCAAATAAGTGACATCTCCAGATTCTACTGCATGAATCAATCCCGAATGATCGTCACTAGCCATAATAGCCAATGCGCTCTTAGGACCAATGCCTGAAACACTGACCAATCGTAAGAATAATTGTTTTTCTTCTAGAGAACCGAAGCCATAGAGAAGATGCGCATCTTCTCGGATGACTTGATGGACGTAGATTTTTACTTCTTTGTTCATTTGACTGCTGTAACGGTAAGGATTTCCCAAAGCAATTTGATAACCGATCCCATTTGCTTCCACTACTATGTAATAGGGGTTGATAAAAGTGACCACACCTGTCAGATATTCATACATCTTGTTATCCTCTTTCTTTCACACACATACGTTCGCATATTTTCTCCTATTGTAGCACACTTTGGCTTTTGAAAAAAGAGGTCGCTATTTTTGTTCCCGCATCATCAAATCATATGAATCCAAAATCATATAAACCTTGGGACAGAGAGAAATAGCTGTTTGAATCTGATAGTGTTGCTTTCTCTGCCCTCATCTCTAGTCAGCACCTCGGATGCAGATCAAAAACAGTACTGGACTCGATAAGTGAGCCAACAAAATACGACGAAAAAAGCCGCAAACAATGAAATTTGTGACTATACCCAGTAGGTAACAAGAAATGCAAAAAAATTTTTTCGCATTCCTTGTCAAATTTCATCGTTCACAGCGCTTGATCGTGGATAAAAAGTTCAGATATTGGTCATTCTTTTACTGTAAGCCACTTGATTGTCCACCTTAGACGTTTTCTTGATTATACTTGATAATTTGTCATGGTCAGAGCTTTCATTCAACTAACAAGCAATAGTCGCCATATCCTTGCTGTTCCATTTCATCATAAGGAATGAACTTTAAAGCCGCAGAATTGATACAGTAGCGTAAGCCACCTTTTTCTGTGGGGCCGTCATTGAAGACATGCCCTAAATGTGAGTCTGCTTGATTGCTTCTCACCTCTACTCGATGCATTCCATGTGAAAAATCAGCTTTTTCTTTGATATCTTTTCTTGTGATTGGCTTACTGAAAGCTGGCCACCCACAACCTGCATCATATTTCTCGGCAGAGCTGAATAGTGGCTCACCACTGACAATATCAACATAGATCCCTTTTTCATAAAAATCATCATATTTTCCTGTGAATGGTCGTTCTGTCGCGTTTTCTTGTGTCACTGCATAGGAAATTGGGTCTTGTTCTTTTAACTCTTGTTTTTTCTTTTCAATTTCGTTCATCAAAAACGCCTCCTTGTCTTTTAATCATAATGACAAAGGAGGGAGAAGCAAACAATCTGCTCATTTTGCTACAGGTTTATACTTTTCGTCTTCTTGCAAACTCTACAAAGCGGAATTTGTCTAAACGATGAATCGATTCGGTATATTCGAAACAACTCGTATCCTCTAAATGGACTAAGCCTCTCACAACCACTACGTATTTGTCTCCGTTTAGATCCATAGATTCTTCTATCGCTGCTGTCACAGGTTCAACGGTGATTTCTTTTTGGGCATAAGCAATCGTCAGCTGCAACTCATCTTCAAAGTATTCATAAATAGATCCTTCACTGATCTGCTTTGTCAACACAGGAACTACGTCCTTCAATAGATAATCTCTATCCAAGATCACGATTTCCCCATTGATTTTTCTTTGACGTATCAAATGCCAGACCGGTGTTCCTTTTACCCAACGAGTAACATCACTAAGTGCTTGATCGACCGTTGTTTCTTCTAACGTCTGCACGATCGTTTCACTAGGAATATGTTGTGCTTCTTGTAACTCTTTATAGCTAGTTAAACCAGCGATTGGAAAATCAAATCGATTACGTTCTAATACGATTGATCCTTTTCCCTGTTTTTTTTGGATATAACCTTCTGTTGTCAAAAGATTAAGCGCTTTTCTAATTGTTTCCCGTGAAACACCATATATCTTGATCAATTGATTCTCACTTGGCAACAACGTATGGGGAGGATATTCTTTTTCCAAAATTTTTTGTTCCAAATCTAAAAAAATTTCATTGAATTTATTCATTCTTTTCTCCTCCACTAAACAGTTGAAATCTCTTACTCGTTAATCAACTATACTACAGCTTTTTTCTGATTTCAATGTTCTGGCTACTTTCTTGCTCCATTCACTCCATCGTTTTTATAGCGATTACAAGATTTTCTCGTTTTAAAATAAAACGCTTTCAATTCACTAAATAAACCAGTATAGTATGGATATGAACAACTTGTATACACAAGTTAAAAAGAAAGGGGTTTATTCCTATGGTAAAGTACCAAGCAGATGCCGAAAAACTACTAGAGAGTATCGGCGGAAAAGAAAATATTGCCGCTGTGAGTCACTGTGCTACACGTATGCGCTTCGTTTTGAATGATCAGCAAAAAGCAGACGAAAAAGCAATTGAAGATATTCCCAGTGTCAAAGGAATGTTTACTAACGCAGGACAGTTTCAAGTAATTATCGGCAATGATGTAGCCACATTTTACAATGATTTTGTTGCTGTATCTGGTGTTGAAGGCGTATCAAAAGAACAAAGTAAAGTCGCAGCCAAGCAAAATCTTCATCCTGTCCAACGAGCAATTGCTGTTTTAGCGGAAATTTTCACACCACTGATTCCTGCAATTATCGTGGGTGGACTGATTTTAGGTTTTCGTAATGTATTAGAAGGTATCCAATTTGCGAGTCTTGGTGGAACGATCGTTGAACATTCTCAGTTCTGGAATGGTGTCAATGGATTCTTATGGTTACCAGGTGAAGCAATCTTCCACTTCTTACCTGTCGGGATCACTTGGAGTATCGCGAAGAAAATGGGTACTACACAAATTTTAGGAATTGTTTTAGGGATCACATTAGTTTCACCGCAATTATTAAATGCCTATAGTGTAGCTACAACTGCTGCAGCTGATATTCCTTTCTGGGATTTCGGATTTGCACAAGTTCAAATGATCGGTTATCAAGCACAAGTGATTCCAGCAATGCTTGCCGGATTCATGTTAGCTTATTTGGAAATTTTCTTCCGTAAGTATATCCCACAGTCGATCTCAATGATCTTCGTACCATTATTCTCCTTGGTACCAACAGTCTTAGCAGCTCATGTGATTTTAGGCCCTATCGGCTGGACAATTGGTAGCTGGATCTCAAATGTCGTAAATACAGGGTTGACTTCTTCAATCAGCTGGCTATTCAGTGCAGTATTTGGTTTCTTATATGCCCCATTAGTAATTACTGGATTGCACCATATGACAAATGCGATCGATATGCAGTTGATTGCTGATTTTGGTTCAACGAACCTCTGGCCTATGATTGCTCTATCAAATATCGCACAGGGTTCAGCTGTACTTGCAATCATCTTCTTACACAGAGGGAATAAAAAAGAAGAACAAATCTCTATTCCTGCAATGATCTCTTGTTACTTAGGTGTAACAGAACCTGCAATGTTCGGGATCAACTTGAAATACGTTTATCCATTTGTGGCAGCAATGGTTGGGTCAGGTCTAGCAGGGATGTTTGCTAACTTGATGGGTGTCCGTGCAAATGCGATCGGCGTAGGAGGATTACCTGGCATCTTAGCTATCCAAGCACAAGCATGGGTACCATTTATCATTGCAATGGTCATTGCAGTCATTGTTCCTTTCGGTTTGACTGTCATTTTTAGACGTCAAGGTATTTTAAATAAAATTGATCCAGCTGTACCTGTTGCTGAATCAAGTGTCCAATTACAAACAGCAGACGGCAGTACTGTTGCTCCAAAACAGTTCGAACCAGTCAACACAGCAACAACTAGCGTAGCTCTTACTGAAGAATTGTTTGCAGTAGCAGATGGACCAGTTAAAGAGATCATCGAAGTTGATGACCCTGTCTTTTCTCAAAAAATGATGGGTGAAGGATACGCGATCGAACCTTCAAACAACAATGTGTATGCACCTGTCAGCGGAAGAGTCACTAGCGTTTTTGAAACACAACATGCTATCGGTATCTTAAGTGATGCAGGCCTTGAAGTTCTTGTTCATATGGGGCTTGATACGGTTGAGTTAAAAGGAGCACCTTTCACTGTACACGTGAAAGAAGGCGACCTTGTCACACCAAATACACGTTTAGCTGAAATGGATCTAGCTGCGGTTGAGCAAGCAGGGAAAAAGACCGATATCCTCGTTGTTCTAACTAACCATGAAAAAGTAGCTGGATTATCACTCGATCAAACAGGACTTGTCCGCCACGGTGAACAAGTTGGGAAAGCAAAAATCAAGTAAGACAAAATGAGCCAGATAACCACTGCATAACGAGGTTACTTGGCTCATTTTTTTGGCTCTATACTTTTTGATGTTGGTGAAGTTCGCCAACATTTTTTATGATTCAAAAGTATAGAAAAGACATCTTGAAATTCTTTAGAATGAATTTGACATCTATTTATAACAAGGACTAATCTTTAGAAATAAAATAAGTTCGAGACAAAAGTCTTTTAGGTTTGAGAAACTTCCGAAAAACCTGACTTTTGGACACCGTTTATCCGGAGTCTGTAGCAAAACTGATTTTTAGATTTGTCCCACATTCATCGTGAGTTTTATATAAATTTGCATCAATACGATTTGACGAATAGCCATTATTCCAGAATTTCTCATTACCACTATCTTTTGGCAATGAGTCTTTTTTAGTTTCAGTTAAATTTTTTCAGCGCTTGATTGACGGCACCAATGGGAAATCCCACAATACTGTAATAGTCGCCATTAATTGCTTTGACAAACGCACCAGCCAGGCTTTGGATACCATATGCGCCTGCTTTATCAGCATAATCACCAGTTGCTAAGTAAGCAGCGATCTCTGCATCTGTTAGATCGTAGAAAGTAACTGCCGCATGTGCTAAGATTTTTTCTTCTTTTTGATGATCTGTTAGAACGACTGCTGTATAGACATCATGGGTCGTGCCACTTAGTTTTCGAAGCATCTCTTGCGCTTCTTCCTCATTCTCAGGCTTACCCATGATCTCGTCTTCAAGCACCACCGTCGTATCGCTTGCAATGACCAATGTATCTGGTAGTTGTTTACTTTTAACAACGTTCGCTTTTTCAAGAGCCATTCGTTGTACATATTGTTTAGGGTTTTCTCCTTCAAATGGCGTTTCATCCATATCAGCAGGTTGAACCTCAAATGTGGAAACCAATCGTCCTAGTAATTCTTTTCTTCTTGGTGACTGTGAAGCCAAAACAACTTTCATCTGTTTTCCCCTCTTCGCCTTAATGTGGATCTTGGATCCTTTTGAACATTCTTTCCATATCTGAATTAGTGAAATGGATCAATACTGGTCTTCCATGCGGACAATTAAACGGATTTTCACATTGGGCAAGATCGTTCAACAATACCCTAGCCTGTGCTTCATTTAGATAATGATTCGCTTTGATTGATCGTTTACAACTCATCATGATTGCTGTTGCCTCACGAAATTTCTTCACACTAACCGTCCCAGTGGACAATAACATATCGATCATTTCTCGAATGATCGCTTCTTCCTCCCCGTTTGGATACCAAGTTGGGTGCGCACGAACAATAAAACTATTTTGGCCAAATCCCTCTAAATAAATCCCGACTTCTTCAAGTACAGATTTCTGCTCTTTTAATTTCAATGCGTCGCTATTCGGGTAATCTAAAACAAAAGGAACAAGCAGTTCTTGAAGATCATCTGTGACTTCCCCGATTTTTTCCCGGAAATATTCATATTTGATCCGTTCCTGAGCGGCATGTTGGTCAATGATATAGAGCCCCTCTTTGCTTTGAGCAAATAGATATGTTCCATGCATTTGTCCAAAATATTCCAACTGAGGAAAACGTTGTGTTGCCTTTTCAGTCTCGAGTTTTTGGATTGCTTGCTCCAATCCACGATCTTTTTTCCCTAAATCAAATTCTGGATGTAAAGCTAATTCTTCCTCGTACACAGTTTCCGCTACATCTTGACCAGGAACTTCTTGTTCTAAAAAGTTGCCCACAGTGGATAACTCATCTACAGACTTATCCACTGATTTTTCTACAAAGTTATCCACAATATCACCAGGTTTATCCACCGTTTTTTCCTGTTTTTCTGGATAATCCCCTGTTTCTTCAGAAAACCCCTCATTGTTTTCAACACTTTCCACAGAGTTATCAACAGAATCGTTCACAACTGGACTCTTTTCCTCAGAAACATAGAATGCGCCTGTCGCTTGATCGTAACCCAAACTTTGCGGGGTTTTTGGTTTCTGCTCTTCAAACGCATAAGATAAATCAATCTCAATTTGTTCAGCTTTTGGTTGATCCGGTACTTTTTTCTTAAATCTTAAATTGTCTGCAGCACTAGGAATCAAGTTTTCTTGTGATAGTGCTATTTGGATCGCCTGAGCAATCAAATCTGTCAGTTCTTGTTCTTTGGATAAACGGACTTCTTGTTTTGTAGGATGGACATTGACATCGACTAATAACGGGTCCATTTTGATTTCTAAAACAGCAATTGGAAAACGGCCAACCATCAGTTTCGAGCCGTAACCTGCCACAATTGCTTTGTTTAATGAAAAATTCTTGATGAAGCGGCCATTGATGATCGTCGATAAATAATTTCGGCTTGCACGAGTAACTTCTGGCAAGGAAACATACCCAAAGACTTCAAAATCTAAATCGTTCGCTTCGATTTTCAACATTTTTTTTGCTGTAGCTAATCCATAGATCCCCGCAATCGTTTGTTTTAGATCTCCATTTCCTACTGTTGCCAACATTTTATTGCCGTCGTGGACTAAACGAAATGCAATCGTGGGATGGCTCAAAGCTAAGCGATTGACGATATCGCCAATATTGGCTAACTCCGTATGCAATGTTTTTACATATTTTAACCGTGCAGGTGTATTGAAGAACAGATTGTCAACGGTGATTTTTGTTCCTTGTCTTAGTGGCGCCGGGCGATGCTCTATTACTTCTCCTCCCTTCAATTCTAAGTAGGTTCCTTGTGTTTCATCTTGATTCGCTGTCTCAATCGTGAGCAACGATACGGAAGCAATACTAGGAAGCGCCTCTCCGCGAAACCCTAACGTACGGATGCGGAAAAGATCATCACGACTATGGATCTTACTTGTAGCGTGGCGTTTGAACGCATTTTCCACATCTTCAGTCAAGATACCTTCGCCATTATCAATGACTTGGATTTTTTTCAAGCCTGCTTCTTCAACTAAAATATCAATTTGCGTACTTCCGGCATCAATGGCATTTTCAACGAGTTCTTTTACCACGGATGCTGGCCGTTCGACAACTTCACCAGCTGCGATCTGATTGGCTAATCGTTCCGATAGTTCCTGAATTTTTGCCATCTCAACGCCTTCTTCCTATAGTTGTTTTTTTAGTTCGTATAATTGATTCAATGCATCCATCGGCGTCATTTCTAGAAGGTTCATTTGTTTTAAAGCCGTGATAACAGCTGTTTCTGATTCACTGAATTCACTGAACAATGAAAGTTGTTGTGTTTCTGCTGGCTCTTCATGTATCGTGTTAGCCTCTGGATATGAGATTTCTTTACTTGACGTCGCTTCAACCTCGACAGCAACTGAATGATGGATAGTATCGCCTGCTTCTAGCGTTTCTAAAATTTTGGCTGCCCGCTCTAATAATTTAGGAGGTAAGCCAGCAATTTTCGCTACGTGGATCCCATAACTTTTGTCTGCGGGTCCATCCATCATCTTGTGGAGGAAGACCACTTCCCCTTCTTTTTCCACCGCACCCACATGGACATTCTTCAACTGAGGTAATTCTTGGTCTAAAACAGTCAATTCATGGTAGTGTGTAGAGAACAATGTCTTTGCCTGTACGTTTTTGTGGATATACTCAATGATTGCTTGGGCTAATGCCATACCATCATACGTTGCCGTTCCTCGACCTAACTCGTCAAATAGAATCAAGCTATTCGGTGTAGCATGGAGCAATGCTTGGTTCGCTTCCATCATTTCAACCATGAATGTACTTTGGCCAGCAATAAGATCATCACTTGCCCCAATACGAGTAAAGATCCGATCGAATACTGGTAGGATGGCTTTTTTCGCGGGTACGAAACAACCCATTTGTGCCATTAGAACAGTCAATGCCAACTGCCGCATATACGTACTTTTACCTGACATATTTGGTCCCGTTATCAACAAGATCATTTCATCTTCTGCCATCTCCACACTATTCGGGATGTACTCTTGATGTCCTAAAACTTTTTCGACTACTGGATGGCGTCCTTCTTGAATCACTAGTTCATGACGGTTTGTAACCATTTCAGGGCGCACATATTGATAGCGTTCACTGATAGTAGCGAAGCTTTGCAAAACATCTGCTGTACTAATAGACTTGGCAAGTGTTTGTAATGGTTGGATGGCTTTTTTCACTTCTTCCCTTACTGCCAAAAACAACTGATATTCTAAATCTACTGATTTTTCTTCTGCTTCAAGAATCTGTGTTTCTAATTCTTTCAATTCAGGGGTTATGAAACGCTCTGCATTCGCTAGTGTTTGCTTTCTTTCATACTTTTCTAGTTCAGTGTTCGCAAGATTGGCTTTCGTGATTTCAATATAATACCCAAAAACGCGGTTGAAGCCAACTTTTAAGTTTTTGATCCCTGTATTTTTTCGTTCTCTTGCTTCTAACTCTGCTAACCATTGCTTACCGTTTTTCATTGCTGAACGATAGGCATCCAATTGTTCATTGAATCCATCTTTAATGACATTTCCTTCAGTGATCTGTAAAGGAGGTTCATCTTGGATCGCTTGATCGATCAGACTTACCAATTGATCCATCGGTTGCATTTTTTTTAATAGTTCTGTCCACTGTCCTTCATTGATGCCTTCAATCAACTGACGAAGTAACGGTACTTGTTCTAATGAAGTTTTCAATTGGATCAAGTCACGCCCGTTGACATTCCCGAAAGCCACTCTTCCTGCTAGGCGTTCTAAATCATAGACTTTCGTCAAGGCACTTTGAAGATCCAATCTTTCAAAATAACTATTTAAAAGTGAATCTACCATGTCCTGACGTGCGTTGATTTGCTTCAACTGGATCAAAGGACGATCCAGCCATTGTTTCAACAGACGACCACCCATAGCTGTTTTTGTCTCATCCAGCAACCATAAGAGTGTCCCATGTTTCTTGCCTGTCCGAATAGACTGACTTAGTTCCAAGTTGAATTTTGAATAGTAGTCCATCTTTAAATAATGATCGGGTTGATATTCTACCGCTTTTTGGATATGCGAGAGACTTCTTTTTTGTGTAACTGCTAAATAAGTCAATAATTTGCCAGTCACTTCTTTTTCAAGCGGATCATTCAATTCACTTGTCAAAAAACTAAATTCCGCATTTTCTTCACTTGTTTCTTGTTTTGAAAAAACTAAACCTAGACGATTCTTCAATTGTTCAGAAAGTGTTTCGCTGATTTCATTTCCCAGAACAAGTTCTTTGGTCTGCAAAGCAGAAGTTTCATTTAAAACAGCTTCCTCATCATGTAAATGGGCTGTTTTTAATTCTCCCGTACTCAAATCAACATAGGCAAAACCAAAATCAGTTCCATCATTCACTACAGCTGTCAAGAAATTATTGTCTTTAGCCGAAAGACCTTTACTGTCCATGACTGTTCCTGGAGTGACCAATTGGATTACTTCACGTTTGACCATTCCTTTAGTTGTCTTGGGATCTTCGACTTGTTCACAAACAGCTACTTTATAGCCTTTTTCGATCAGAATATCGATATACCCTTGGGCTGCATGGTGTGGCACGCCACACATCGGAATCGGATCATCGGCATTTCGGTTACGACTCGTTAGCGTCAATTCTAAAATTTGTGATGCTTTGATAGCATCTTCATAAAATAATTCATAAAAGTCACCTAAACGATAGAACAAAAAAGCATCTTGGTATTGAGCCTTGATGCTTAAATATTGTTCCATCATCGGAGTATTCTTAGTTTTTTGAGGCATGCTCTTCCTCCTCTATCCATTCATTGATTTCCTCTTGGATCATCTTCGTCAAATGTTGTAAAAGGTCGTTTGCTTCAACCAGTTGGTGGCGGTAAGCTAAGACAAGCGGATGCTGATCCATTGTTTCAGTCAGCTCATTCGCTCGTGCAATCGCTTCTTTTTCCGCTTCTTTCTTGCCATAATGTGCAAAGTTCACTGCTTCTTTTTGTGCTTTTTGGATTTCTTCTGTGAGTTGCGTTAGATAGTGATTCTGTTGTACTTTCATTTCTAGTTCTTTGTAACGGATGATTACTTCATTCAGACTTAATTGTTCCATAAGCTTGTCTGCTTCTTTTTGAATGTTCGCTTCTTTTGGCAATATTCGCTCACTCTCTATTCTAAAAATGGCCGATCTTCATTGATTTGGATCAATTCAATCGTTTTTGCTTTTCCAGTCACATCATCGATCTCTAACAAACAACCGCTCAAAAGCCCTCTGCCGTTCTCTACCACTTCAAAACGTTTAGGTAGGGCAGTTAGGAATTTCTCGATAACAGGTTCACGTCGCATACCTAAGATTCCATCATACGGACCAGTCATACCAACATCAGTCAGATAAGCAGTCCCCTGAGGCAAGATACGCGCATCATTTGTCTGCACATGGGTATGTGTTCCAACGACTGCAGAAACTTTTCCATCTAGGAACCAACCCATTGCTTGTTTTTCACTGGTTGTTTCCCCATGAAAATCAACAAAAATAATTGGCGTTCTTTTTCTTGCTTCTTCGATCAATTCGTTCATTTTACGGAAAGGGTCGTCTAGATCCACCATAAAAGAACGAGCTTGCATATTGATAACTGCTAATTCAAGATGGTTGACTTTGACAAATACTATCCCTTGTCCGGGTGTTCCTTCTGGGAAATTAGCTGGACGTACCATTTTTTTCGCTTGGTCAATAAACTCAAAAATATCTCTATTGTCCCATGTATGATTCCCCATAGTAACCACATCTACACCATCTTGTAAGAACTTCTTATAGATTTTTTCTGTGATCCCTCTTCCAGCAGCCGCGTTTTCCCCGTTGACAATCGTCACCTGTGGTCGAAATTTTTTCTTTAATCGAGGAAGATACTCTGTAATCATTTCTCGCCCCATTGAACCTACTACATCACCAATAAATAAAACCCGCACACTTTTTCCTCTTCTCTTTTAACGTCACTTTATATTATAGTTGTTTTATAGAAGAAAGAAAAGAGGCTGGGACAGAAGTGTTTTGCTCTGAGAGATCAAGCTGATTTTCTTCTTCCGTCACCGTTTATTCTTGTTTAAAACCTGAGTCAAAAGTATCTATATGGTACTCTTTCTTATTGTCGAAAAAGAATGTAGGACAAATCTAAAAATCAGTTTTGCCACAGACTCTCGAATAAACAGCATCCAAAAGCCAGTTTTTTCGGAAATTTCAAAAAAACGAGCAATACAAAAAACGTATTGCTCGTTTTTCTTTTCAATTTCTCAAAACTAAACGACTTTTGACTCGTCATTCGAATAATCAGTGGGAATAGACTAAATAAAAGTCAATTCTTTCAACGCTTTCCAAATACCATCTTGGTCATTTGTATCTGTGACTAATTTTGCTTCTGCTTGGACTTCCGGCGTAGCATTTCCCATTGCTACTCCGATCCCTGACATACGCAACATTTCTCGGTCATTTTGTCCGTCACCAAAACTAATGATATCTTCTTGCGCAATACCGACTTGATCAGCTAAATGTACGATCGTCGCTGCTTTTGAACCGTCATGAGGAACAACGTCTACACTATTTTCATGCCAACGTACAAAACGGATCTTATCATAATCAGCAAAACGGTCATCATAGGTTTTATCAAAAAAGGCTAAAGCTTGGTAAATCTCTTGTTCCTCGACAAAATACTGATCCAACTCAGGCAAAACGGCGCCAAATGAATGCATTGCCTCTTCCATTATTCCGACATGATTCGAAGAAGAGCGCTTGATATTATCAAGACTAACAAATGCCGTATCGATATTCTCACTATGTGCTTCTTCGACAAAGCGGTCTAACTGTTCACGATCCAAAAGGTTTTTATAGACTTGTTCATGATCTAAAAAACCTGCAGCTCCATTACATAAAATATAGTTGGTAAAATCTAAGTCACGGATCACTTCCTGTGCATGGAAACGACTACGTCCCGTAGCAATTGTCACTAAATGACCTGCTTTTCGTAATTTATCGAGCGCTTCTCTCGTGCTATCTAGTGCTTGTTTATTCGTGTCCAACAATGTTCCGTCAATATCAAATGCAAATAGTTTGCGTTTCATTTTTTGTCGTCTCTCTTTCTTATAAATACTTGCTTGCTTCTCTTGTTGCCAAAGGACTCAAGTCTTTTGCTAATTGTTCTCTTACCCAATCTGCGTCTGTTTTACTATAATCCCTTAAAGCCCACCCAATTGCTTTTTGGATAAAAAACTCATTGGTCATACGATCGGCTTCGATTGCTTTTGCAAGTAGCTGTGTCTCCGTTTTTTCTTTAAAACCTAATTGTAGCGTAATAGCGATACGCCGCAACCAAAAATCATCTTGTTGCGCAAAAACAACAAAAACTGATTCCAGTTGCTCTAGATGGTAAAGGCACCATGTACTGTAAACTTTCCGCCATAGATCAATACTGTCCCACCATTCTTTTCTTTCTACAAGCATTATCAATGCCCGCAACTCATCAAAAGTAAAACGTTGAACATTACGTTGGACTAAATCGATGGCTAAATACTGATACTCTCTTTCGATTTGACCATAATAATAGTCAGCCAAAGCAATAATTTCTGAAACAGATAGACATTTACTATCAAGCAACAATTTTTTTTGCAGATTTGCTCGTTCTGGTTTTGGCACGCCGGCAAATAAAAACTGATTACGCATATAGTCTTCCATCTGTTTAGCTTTCTCTTCATTTTTTGGAAAAACAAGCTTCTCCAATTTTCCTCCTCCTTTCGAAGGGGTCAATCCACATAAGCTGATTTAGACTGATTCAACCAAGCGTACCCTAGCCCCATGACTAGTCCGCCTCCTATATAATTTCCAAGCAAGGCAAACAATAAATTATGTACGATGTTGCCTAGCGTCATCGCATCCATTTGCCCTCCTGAAGCAAAGAAAGCCAATGTAAAAGCAGGAAAATTCGCAATCACGTGTTCATAACCTAAAAATGAGAAAATGAAAATAATGAACACAACCGTTAATACTTTACCTGCATCATCCTTCATACGCATACTGATCAAAACAGCTGTATTGACTAGGATATTTGCAAACATTGCTTCCACCAAAATCGTCATCGTTGGCTTTGTCAGTTTCGTTGCAACTGATTCTAACATATAATTGTCCAATGCCAAACTTTGAAATGGCGAAGTAGCAGAAACCAAAAATCCAAACAACAAGCCGCCGATCAGATTAAACAAAATACAAGTAAATAAAATTTTTAGTGCTTTCGATAGATTCAAACGCTTACGATAAGCGCCAACTGTCATATAAAGCATATTCGAAGTCCCTAACTCTGCATTCATGTACAAAATCATTACCAAACCCCAACTAAACATAAATGCATAAAGGATCTTCCCAAGTCCGTGAGCGATTGCTTCGCCTTTCATTGCGATTGCAAAAGCCACAGCTGTTCCTAATGTTAAAAATAAACAAGCAAATATGGCGCGTAGTGCATAACGTGCAAAACTATTGTCGAACAAGTCGACTTTCTTTTCGATCGAGGCATCGATCTTTTCAAACAACGGTGATACTGGGTTCATCTCTTTTCTCCTTTGATTTGTTCAATTATTTTCATGCTTTTGGCATATACCTCCTTATTTTATAGAGTGCGGAAGCGTTTGTAAAGCGTTTTTAGAAGCCTTTTCACTTGACATCACCAAGTGATTTCCTTTATACTGGAATTTGTGTAAAATAATGCAGCAGAAGAATAATAATACGTCCCTAGTTCGTTGCCCCGATTCGGGTTCAATTGTGTAACCGCGGCTGCAAAGGTGAAGATTGAAGAACGAACTACACGATTATGAATTTTTCATCGGATTATTTTACTCCAAAAACTACATTTATTTATTGGAGGAAATCTTAATGTCTCGTTATACAGGACCATCATGGAAAATTTCTCGTCGCCTAGGTATTTCATTATCAGGTACAGGAAAAGAATTAGCACGTCGCCCTTACGCTCCAGGTCAACATGGACCAAATAGCCGTGGCAAACAATCAGAATACGGTATGCAATTAACTGAAAAACAAAAACTACGTCATATGTACGGAATGAACGAACGTCAATTCCGTAACTTGTTCGTTAAAGCTAGCAAAATCAAAGAAGGTAAACACGGGGTTAACTTCATGATCTTACTAGAACAACGTTTAGACAATGTTGTTTATCGTTTAGGTCTTGCAACTACTCGTCGTCAAGCACGTCAATTAGTTAACCATGGCCACATCACTGTTGATGGCAAACGCGTTGATATCCCTTCATACCACGTTGAAGTGGGGCAAGTGATCTCAGTTCGTGAAAAATCACAAAATATCGTAACAGTTAAAGAAGCTGTTGAAGCAACTGTTGGACGCCCAGCATTTGTAAGCTTTGACGCTGAAAAATTGGAAGGTTCATTAACTCGTTTACCAGAACGTGACGAACTATATCCAGAAATCGACGAAGCACTTGTCGTTGAATACTACAACCAAAGCTTATAATTTCAAAAGTTTTGGTTTACGAGCCCACTACCACTTCGGTAGTTGGGCTTTTTTATTTAGAGGTTGTGAAAAGAGTGCTTTGGCTTGAACATTAGAGAAGAAAAATAGAAAATAGCTTCTCATATTTTTTACTTTTTTGAGCTAATGCCGAAAGTCAGCTCTTTGAACACCGTAGATAAGGTTGTGAAAAAATCCATTCTTATTTCAAGGAGTTGGCTTTTGAAGTACAATCCAAAAAGTTCGCTTAAAAAACTACTATTTTAGGAAGACGTTCTTTTTCTCCAGAGTATTAGGCTTGTTTTTTGTTTAAATAGTTCTGAATCCGTTTCATTGGTTAGGATCAACATATTTTCATTTTTCTATTTACAATTCTATGTATATCACGTATAATTTCGTTAACCTATAAAAAATATAAAGTTAACGAAAAGGAGAGCTTATGACAAAATCTTTGAAAGAACTTATACTTGCGGCTGAATTTGCAGCGATTATCGCTGTCCTCTCACAATTTACCATCCCCTTAGGTATCATTCCTTTAACAGGCCAAACGTTTGCGATCGGATTGACCGCCACCTTCCTTGGTAAACGAACAGGAACGGTAGCCGTCTTTATCTACTTATTGTTAGGATTGATTGGCTTACCTGTTTTTTCTGGCATGACTAGTGGGATTGGTGTCCTATTAGGCCTTACTGGTGGATATTTGATTGGGTTTATTTTTCAAAGCTTGCTGATTGGTTGGCTGATTGAAAAATGGGGTGAAAATTATCCGCAAGCTTTTATTGCAAATCTCTTAGGTTCTGTGATTGCTTTGATTTTTGGCACATTTTGGTTGAAAATCAGTGGTGGGTTATCGATCCAAACGGCATTTTTAAGTGGGTTCGTTCCCTTCCTACTCCCAGACCTGATCAAAGGAACTGCAGCGGCTTATCTAGGGATCTTATTGAGAAAAAGATTGCACCTGATTACTCGCTCGACTATTGCTTCACCTAAAAAATAACTATTCTTCCCATTACAATAAAAAAAATAAGCGGTGCACTACTGTTCGACACTTCTCCGAAAGTTAGTTGTTACTTTTCTTTTTAAATGGGAATACCTTTTATAAATAAATGACAATCCAGAAAAATTAAACGATTATGACATTAAAAATATATTTTATGAATTTTCTAATATATAACTTGATTTATCTGTTAAAATCTACCTAGAAAATGTTTTCTATATTTAGATTCCGAGGTAGTACATAATGAAAAACAAGTTTATTTTATCTTTAGGTCTTTTAACTATTGGCGTTAGTGTATTAGTGTAGCTGGATCTACAATCCCTACATTTGCTGATAGTGTAAATGAACCAACTACTATAGTAGATAATAACCAAGAATTAACTCCATTAGATAAGGATGGAATAGCCATTGGCAACCCAACTAACGATTTAACTGTTACTGAAAATTATTTAAAGTTTCTCCATTACTTTCACGAGCAGCTTCTAAAACGATACGAGTGACAGGAATGATAATTTTTGATAAAGTTGGTTGGCCCTCTAGACCTCCTCAATCACGAAATTGGAAAGAAAAAAGAAATGGTTATTGGTACTATGGGAAATTGTATTTACAAAGTTATAAATCAGCTGGAAATAATTGGATTTCGACTTACTCCGGAACGTTAACTAGAAAGTAGGTATTTTTTATGCCAGAATTTGTAAATGCACCAAATTTTTATCAAAATAGCGATATTCTAAGTAAAATTAATTTACCCAAAGAAGAATCATCCTTACAAGTTCAGCGAACTTTACAGGAGACACAAAAAATTCAAAAATCAATTTCTAATTTAGAAGATTCTGAAGAAAAAAGGAAAAAAAGAGACACAAAAACATATCAAAAAGAGAAGTAGTGATTATATAAAAAGAGTACCTGATCAACATCCTGCTTCCTAATTTTACGTATCCATAAAATTAGAGTATAAATGGACAGATTTAGTAATTGATATCAAGTTAGAAGATTTTTCCGATTATGAAGCAATTACAAGCATTATAAAAATTACAAAAGAAAATTTTCGATTAATTGATCGTATATTACGAATTAATCAAATAGATAAGACCACTAACAGCAAGAGATAGTTTAATCATAGTATAAAAAAAACATCTGATTGAAGCGACCCCAAAAAGTTAGACCAAAAGTCTAACTTTTTGGGGTCGCTACATTTTTGGTGGTTTTTGTCATTTAAAAAGAAAAGTGAAATTTATTTTTCGGAGAATCCACTCGTTGAGAAGATGTACCACTTATTTTATTTATTTCGTTCATGTACAAACCTATACTAATTTGTTCTTACTTTATTTAGTCAAATCGATTTTTTACTGATCCAGTAAATGATGACGCCACCCACAATCATAGAAGCCAATTCGCCTAAAGCAATGACTCCCCAATTAAAGAAAAAGGGTGCTTGATACAATAATTTTAACTGTCCTGCCACTGTAAACATGGAGAATGCAAAAATAAGCGCTGTAATCACCATTTTCAGTTTCATATTTTTTACTCGTTTCGTCACACTATAATTGAGTAATAGGATGATCAGTGTGCTGACACTGCCAACAACGACATCAATCAATCCAAGTGGCGAAGCCAAGTTAGCTAATGCTACCCCTAGTGTTACAGCATAAATATATTTTTTATTATAGAGGGACAGATAATTGAACATTTCTGATAGCCGTATTTGGATGGCACCAAAACTGATTACAGACAATACAAGAGTGACTGCTACATATAAACCTGTGACCAAAGCCATTCGCGCAATTTCTGCTGTCGTCCAACGGTTTTTTGAAGTTATTTCTTTATGATCCACTTGTTTTCTCCTTTGCAAGATAATATTCTTGGTAATAATTACGACCAAAGGATGGGAATTTTCTTCCAACTGAAGTGCCGTAATGTAAGTTTTTTCTGGCCATACTGCCTCTATCCACTTTAAGAATAAGTGATCGTATAACCGGCTCGTTTGACAATATCAACAAAAAAGCTATTTTAAGAGCCAACCACCATCGATCGGAACGATTACTCCTTGGATATAGCTGGCTTGAGGTGTTGCTAAAAACAACGTTAATTCAGCCACTTCTTCTGGTTTGGCCCAGCGTTTGACTGGCGTTTCATTTGCCACCCATTCTGCCATTTCACCGTCTCCTGCAAAATCAGCCGCATTCATTGGCGTTTGGATAGCTCCTGGTGCGATTCCTTTTACGCAAATACCTTGGGAAGCATAGTCGAACGCTAATTGTTTGGTAAAACCAATAATCGCGTGCTTGGCACTTGTGTAGGCAACACCACCTCCACCAGCCACGTAGCCAGCGATAGAAGCCATATTGATGATCGTTCCAGAGGTTCGTTGAAGCATCTCTGGAAGTAGCAACTGAGTCAAGCGATACATGCTTTTTACATTGACCGCAAATATCCGATCCCACAACTCTTCATCCGTTTCTAACAACGGGTGATAGGCATCAAGTATCCCAGCCGTATTCAATAAAATCTCTACTTCACCGAAGTGACGATGGCAGGTTTCTACCGCTTCTAAAAGTACTTCTTTTTTTGTGATATCTCCCAAGCAGTACATAAAAGATTCTGGATAACTCGTGGAAAGTTCTCCCATACCACCATTTTGCTGATCCAGTCCAAAAACTTGGGCGCCTTGCTCTAAAAAAGCTTTAGCTTGTGCATGTCCGATTCCCGAAGCTGCACCAGTCACAAAAACAACTTTTTCAACTAGATCTGTATAGTGGTTTTTCATTTTACAATGACCCAGTCATCTGCCAAGATATCGCAAACAGTTGGAGCAAAACTAGAAAATCCTTCGTCGCTAGTTTTGATCAAAAAATAAGGAGTAACGGGACAACCGTCAAATTCATCTCCTGATACAAGAACGACGTAAAGCTCAAAACCACTCCAGCCTTCACGAATCACTTTTGCTCCTTTTTTTACTTCTGGTAATATTTCTTCAAATGTCATTTTCTTCATCTCCTACGATTATTTTTTTCTTGGATCAGTCTTATCTTTTCAAAAAGTTCAATATAGTCTTTCAATTGTAACTCGCCTGTTACGATAAAATATTCTAGATCTGCCCATGGCTTACGGTGAACTTTACTCGTTGAAAGCAACAAATCGACATCTCTTCCACGATAGTCTGTAGGTAAAAAAAGCAACTGATAGTCATTGCGGAAAAAATTACGTAGCCCCTCTTCGATCAGTTGTTCTTCAAATAACGGAAAATCTGTCATTAGCAAAATCGTTATCTGAGGCAACTGTTGAGTGAATGCGCCCATTGTTTTTAAAACCGTCAGATATCTCCCCATCAAAAAGGAAATATTTTGAAAAGCCGGGTGTCGGACTTCTCTACGTTCTACTTCAAAGAATAAATCGAGCCAATGTTTTAATTCCTTGTTTTCAATCACTAGATGATTCATGAAATCACTGTCGTTGCCATCAATCGTTTCTTTTGCTTCCGGAAAAAGATACGCAAATAAATGGCTACTGAATAAATAATTTTCTGCTTCTTTAGATAAAGTTTCTGTTTGAAGTCCTTGTTCTGTTTGGTAGAATTCTAATGCTTCTTTCGCTTCATAAAGTGCGGTATAAGGCGGGGTCTGATATTTTTGGTGGAACGTAAAAATACTGGTACGGATTTCTTCATCCGTATAGTATTCTTCTCTTGTCATCAACACTAAAAAAAGCGCGCCTACCTCATCCTCGTTTTGAAAATAGTTTGGAAATACCGGCTGCATCCACTGACAAAATTGTTTAAATAATGGATTATCTGTAATCAACCGCCGTTTGCGCTTGTTTAAGTTCACATAGTGTTTCTGAGACTTACGCAAAAAGAAAGCTCCCAACATATATTCCAACCTTCGTTTTTTGATTTCATTCAACCGTACATTAAAAAAAGCCATGATTTGTTCTGCGATTTTTTTCACATCTGTTTGGGAAATCGTCGCAAACGGCCAGATTTTTCCACGGAACAACTGCCAAAAAGTCATATGTAAATAGAGCCGAATGATTTCTTCTTCTCCCTGGGCCACATAGTCCCCACGTTGCAAAGAGATACCATAGGCTTTTAATTGTTGTTTCCATTCATTGATTTTTCGGTGGGCAGTTGATTCACTGATGTAATGCTTTTGTGCAAACTGATACATCGTGTGGAAATCTTCAAAAAAAATATCATGCAATAATTGATATTTCAACGTATTTTGCACAAGATAGATGAGAAAACGCTCGTGCTCGATCGAATCTAAGGAATCATGAAAATTATAACCAGCACGGTGGGACTTTACAAATAGAGGTTGTGCTTTCCCACTAAAGTGCTGATAATTTTTAGATAGTTCACTTAAATATTTCGAGACACTGCGTGCATCTAATTGAACTGTTTGCGCAAGTTGCACAGCTGTATGCCATCCATGATCTTCAAAGCTTTCCAGCAGAAGGATTTTATAGTAGAGATCTTTGTCGAATCTCTTTAAATATTCAGATGACAAATACAACTTCACTCACTCCTTTATGCTAGAACGTTGGTTTCATTGTAGCATAAAACAACTACTTCGACATTAAAACAAGCCAGCAAATGGTTGGAACAATAAAGGTAAGATGAAAACTGTTAGAATACCATTGACACAGATTGCTAAACCAGAAACGATCCCTTCTATTTTGCCCAGTTCAATTGCTTTAGCTGTCCCGATTGCATGGGAAGTACTCCCTAAAGCAACTCCACGAGCGACAGGACTCTTGATATTGAATATTCGAAAAATATGTGTGGCAATCAATGAACCAAAAATACCTGTTGAAACAACGATGGCAAGTGTGACTGCATTTACCCCGCCCATACTATGAGAAAGATCTACTGATATTGCTGTAGTTACTGATTTTGGCAATAATGAAATAACCATATCTTTCTTTAATGAAAAGAAATAGCCGATACCTACGCTGACCAAACAATTGGCAACTATCCCGGCTATAATGGCTGCCAGGACTGAAAAAACATTTTCCTTCAATAAATGAAAGTTCTTGTACAACGGAATGGCTAATGCTACTGTCGCTGGTGTGATCAGCATCGTCAAAAAGCTGCCACCGATATTGTAGTCTTGATAATCGATACCAGAAAAATGTAAAAATAAAATGATTACGAGGATCGATAAAACTAATGGATTGATGATTGGTAATTTATATTTGCGTAAAAATTTATCGGATAGAACATACACACCTAAAGTGACACTTAAACCAAACAAAGGATTACGGAAAAATTCAGTCAATTTGTTGTTCCTCCATCTCTACTTCTGGATCATTTGCTTTTCGTTTCTTCGTGACATATCGGACGATTGCTTCAATACCTTCTACAGTTTTTCCTGCTACGACCATTGTCACTACGGAACAAACGACAACAGCACCAAGCAAAATAGGCCAGATCGTTGCAATATCGTCAAAATAATCAAGTAAGCCCACTCCAGCAGGTACAAAAAGGATCGTTAAGTTATTCAACAAAAAATCCCCTGTTGCTCCTAGTCTTTCAGGATTTACCAAGTGCATCTCAAATGCCAAAAACAGGAATAAAATGCCAAGGATACTTCCGGGAATAGGCAGATGCGCAAAAACTCGTGTCGCTTCGCCTAATACAGAAAAAAATGTAATGATAAAAAACTCTTGAAAAAATTTCATATATGAAACACTCCTTATGTCTTGTTTTCATTTTACTAACAAACTTTTTCTGAAAGTTTCAAAACATGCTGTTTCTAAGCAACAACATTTGAAAAAAATACTTGTTTTTTTTTGATATATTTATAATTAAGGTTGGTGTTTTGCGAGAAAGTTTCGAGCGTTGATTTTTGGAAGTTGGTCTGATTTCTTTCATACATAGAAATCGCATTTTTAATCTGCACTTATTGCGACCACGGAAGAAAAGGACAGACGAAACACTGCACCTATTGTGTTGATGTTTCTTTTTTTTTGCATTTTTATAATATTTTGGAGGTATATATGGATTACTCACTTATGACGCGTCTAGCGGCGGAAATGATTGGTACAGCCTTATTGATCGTTCTAGGAAACGGTGCTGTAGCTAACGTAGATTTAAAAGGAACGAAGGGTTACGGAAGTGACTGGATGTTGATAGCTGTAGGTTATGGCTGTGGGGTTATGATCCCAGCAATGATCTTTGGCGGAATCAGCGGAAACCACATCAACCCAGCATTCACAATCGCTCTTGCATCAAACGGCTTATTCCCATGGTCAGAAGTTTTACCTTATATTGCAGCTCAATTAGTCGGTGCCGTAATTGGTCAATTGATCGTTGTAGCTTGCTACAAACCATACTATGACCAAACAGATGATGTAAACCATGTTTTAGGTACATTCTCTACCATCAATAGTGTTGGTTCTAAATTCAATGGTTTCGTCAATGAATTCTTTGGTTCATTCGTTTTATTCTTTGGTGCCCTAGGTATCACTAAAGCACCATTCTTCCAAGATAACCTTGGTACAGCTCATTTAGCACTTGGTTTCTTAGTTTGGACATTAGTCGCTTCTCTTGGAGGTCCTACTGGTCCTGGATTGAACCCAGCGCGTGACTTTGCTCCACGTCTGGTACATGCTTTATTACCACTTAAACACAAAGGCTCATCACAATGGGGTTACGCTTGGGTGCCAGTTGTTGCACCGATTTGTGCCGGTATTGTTGCAGTCTTCTTATACAAATTCATCTTTATGGCTTAATCAAAGTCAAGCAGAAAACTGGATGCGAAAATTCGCACCCAGTTTTCTTTTTTTTGGAAAAATATATTCTGTTTACTCTTTTGAATATGGAATAATACAGTAAAAAGCAAGAAAAAAAGAAGCAACTGAAATCAAGGTTCCGATTCACCCCAAAAGAAAAGCGCAGTCACTTATTTCAACTATCATCTATCACTAAAACTTAACGAAGGAGCGTTATCATGGCAATAACTGACTATACTGAAAGCGAACGAAAAGCTGAACTTTTAGCTTTACTTCTTGCATTGAAAGAAAATGGTTCGTATCATTCGACAGGTTCGGATGCCAAGATACTTTATACGTTACTATTTACGACATATCAGAAAATGATTGCACAAGATCAACAAAATTTTTTTATACCCAAGCAACAGCAATCTGCTATTGCCACCTCTTTACAAAATACCATTGATTTTTATCACGCTACTAAACAAGGCGAGATCAAACAATTACTGGAAAATCTAAAGCCTGATGATCGTACCTCCTTCATGATCCTCCCCATCCAATTTTTGACGGAAGGAGAACAGAAACACGCGGCTGGATTACTTATACATAGATACAATATTAGACAAAGCACGTTTTTTTCAACAACGGACTGGCAGCTATCTCACGATCCCTGAGAAAAATATAGAAAAGCTCAGTGAACTACTTTTAGATAGTAAAAACTCTGATGAGATTTACAAAAATAGCTCTACTGTTAGCTATGACAGATGGTCGAATTATGGGATTTTAAAAGCCTTTACTACTCTTTCAAATGAGCCTCAAGCAAAAGACTTAAAAATAAAACTAAGTAGACAAATCGAAGGAAATTGTATTATAGCCGGTGTCGATGCAGCTTTCAAAACAGCTTTGTACCATTGTCATACGGATATTTTCCAAACTATCGATACGCGTAAAAAAAAGCTTACACCAAAATACAATGTAAAAGAGAATGCTACATTTCAGATGCGTCGACATTTCCTCCACGCCTTAAAGGGCAATGATCACAACGAAAATAAAAAATTAGATCGTATTTTTTCTTATTATGAAGAAAGGAAAAAAATGAAAAATAAACTCTTAAAGCTTAACAAAACATGGAAAAATTCAAGAAATCCACTTCTTAAGCTGATCTATCATCTGAAAAAAAAACAGTATCCAAAAAAAACAGTACACCATTCATCATGGATTTAACAATATGATGAAACGCGATTTCTCTATTGTCCCTTTAAATGGCCTTCCAAAAGCAAGAGTTCAAAATCTTATAAAAGAAGACTATCAAAAAACGTCAATCGCAGAACTATACGCAAAAGTATCGCCATCAAAATTAACTTATATCCAAAAATCTAAAAAAAAAGATTCTCTTTCTCGTTGACTTCAACTGAAAAATGACTGTTATTTTGTATGGGATCAATACAAAATAACAGTCATTGCTTTTTCAAATTCTTCATGTAAATGTTTCGTACGATACACGCTGAACTCCGAATCATGAGCACGCAATAACGTTCGCAATTTCATTGGATTGTAGCTGTCAACCAAACGATTCATCAAAACGAAGTCTCTAGTCAGTTGCCATTCATAATAATACCCAAATGGCCGGCAACTATATGTTGCGCCACCAATGACTTTGTCGGCAAACCTGCGATGTGTATGTCCAAAGACCACATGTGTGATATTGTCATACTGATCCAGTAAATCACCCAATGACTCTGACCCTAAAAAAGCATTTAGATTATTCCAACGTTCATAGGGAGCTGACTGATACACTATAAAGTCTTTTTTAGGAACAAAATGCGTAGAAAAAATCACCTTTAACTGTTTGGCAGAAAGGATATCCAACAGATTTTTGGTTTCTTGAAGCAAGCGATCATTCACTTCAAGATCTGTCCCTTCTCGCTGAATAAACCGATCATACCAGTAAAGATTCTTCATTCGAACGATGGCATCCAACTCTTTCAATTCAGAAAAACGATAATCATACCAACCGTTCATTCCTACTAAAACTAGTTTCTCATTAAGAGGAATATAGCGTTCATTCAGAAAATGCGCATCTGGAAAATGATTCTTCATTTCCTCGCCATTGACATCAGCTAATTCATGGTTGCCAAAATGAAAGGTCGTCAGCAATCCTTTTTTTGCAAAATATTCCACAACAGCTAAACAACGATCTACTTTGTTCGCTACATCACCTGCCAAATGAAGGCGCGTGATTTCTTTTTCTTTTAATACTTGCCATAGGATCAGCAATTCATTTTCGCTAAACTTGTTGATGTCAACATGCAAATCACTGATGATCGCTAACTTTCCCATTTTACGACTACCTTCTGTTCTCTTCTTAGTCTCTATGAAGCATTTGTAAATTCCCTTTTAATAAACCACTTGGACCCTTTAATTGAAGACTATTATACGTTGGTTCCACTGCAATTGTTGTAGGGTCATCCATATACATCAAAGCACTTTTTTTCATTCGGATCGGACCAACTGTGGTTTCCGCTGTCTCTGAATATAAACTCAAATCTTTGTCCGTATCCTTTTTGACGATCAATAAACGAAAGGACGTATCGATTTGGCAAGTTACCCGAGTATCTGCGAATGGACCGTCACCATCTTCAATATCTAATAATAATTGTTCCTCTGCATTGACTTGAGATTGGATCTTTTCTTTTGCTTCCTCTGTTAACAATAGTTCCATTATCATCACCTCAAGTATAGCTTACTGATTTTATATTTTAGATGCAACTAACTTGTTTTTTTGTGCTGTTGCTCCTGCCATTCTTTTTTTGTGATGCCACGTAAAACGGTTGAAGCGATTTTTCCTTTCCAATGTCTCGCATCAGGAATGGTTCCTTCCTTCTTCATACCGATTTTTTCCATGACCCGTCCAGATTTAGGATTCTCTACGTCATGTTGTGCAAAGATCCGCACAAGCGCTAATTCTTCAAAACCAAGTGTCAATAATGCTCTGGCAGCTTCCGGCATATATCCGTTTCCCCAATACGCCTTATTTGATGCATAACCAAGTTCTGCATTATCCTGTATTTCATTAACCCTTAAATCGATAGTACCAATCATTTTATGATTGCTTTTCAACTCAATACCATATTTACCTAGAGGAGCTGCCATGAAAACATTAGCGATTCCCTGTTTCGCATCAGCTATCGTCTGGTACGTAGGAAATACATAATACGTTGTTTCTTCATCTTTTCCATACTCGTACATATCCTCTGTGTCCTTTAGAGTAACTGGGCGCAAGATCAAACGCTCTGTTTCGATTCTTTGGTGCTGGGCAAAAATTAAATTTTGATCAATCAATAATTCCATTGGCTTTCCCACCCCTACGTATATATTTCTAACTACTTTATCGAAAATATGCGACAGAATCAAGGATTTCACGAATTTTCATTGATATTTTCTTAATTGAACCTTAAACACCGTCAAAAAAAATTGAAAATAAAAAAGCTTTAAACATTACTTGAAAAAGAATAACCTTTTATTCACGGTTTGTTAATATTTTTTCAGTATTGTTATCTTATTCAATTAAAACCTGGAGGAATCATTATGACTGAATACGCAAAAACGATCTACTTTATCGAAGAAACACAAAACATCGAAGGTTCCTACATTGAAGTGAAAACTTTGTTTGTCAATGATGATAAGCAAAAAGCAATTTCAATTTTTGAAAAATTAGCGCAAAAAAAATCAAGCTCATTTGGTTTGATTCTGAGTGAATACAAGATCAAAGCAGAAGAAAGCTATTTTTATCAGTTATTAAAACATTGGACAAAGCTTCCTGCTGACTTCTATCGAAGAATGAATATTTTGAATTATCGAGCACTAGCAGAGACAAAAATCTGACTCCTTCAAGATCCAACTAAACTACCGTATCGATCCATTGGTTCTCCATGCTTATTGATCCAGACAATCTAAGAAACCGATCCAAATATAAAAAATGAATGTGTGACAAATCTAAAAATCAGTTTTGCTATAGACTATAATTCCGAATAAACGGCGGGAGCAGAAGCAACTCCTTCGGAAATAAGCCGAAATTCACAAAAATTTGAAAAGCAATTTTCGTTCATTTCTTCTTATTTCTCGGAGTTAAACACTTCTGTCCCAGCCTCTCTCAAATAAACGGCGTCCAAAAGTCAGATTTTCGGAAATTTCAAAAAAAAAAAAAAAAACGAGCAATACAAAAAACGTATTGTTCGTTTTTTTCTCCAATTTCTCAAGCCTAAATGACTTTTGTCTCGACCTCATTTTCGTGCCGTTTTCCGTTTTGTTCTAGTCTTCCTTTAGTTGAATGCTTGATTGACGTCTTCTATCATCAACTTCATTGACTCTAAACCACCGCCACTTAAATACCATACATCTGGTTGTAAAGAAATGACTTGATCATTTTTTCCAGCATCTGTCTGCGCAACTAATTCATTTGCCGACACGTTATCTTTACTGTCATCTCCGCCAATTGCTTTCGTGCGATCGACAACAAAAAGGATCCCTGGATTTTTTTCTAAGATATACTCATAGGAAACACTCTGTCCATGCGTAGAAGCTTCAATTTGATCATCCGCTTGTTTGAATCCAAATACATCATGGACAAGGCCAAAACGTGAACCTGAACCATAAGCTGAAAGCTGCCCTTCGTTCACTAGCGTAATTAAAGCTGTTTGTTCAAGCTTGCTTGCTTTTTCTTTTGTTTCCTCAATTTCTTTCGTTAATGTAGCTAGTTCTTCTTTTGCTTTGTCTTCTTTACCAAAAATCTCAGCTAACGCATTTACATTCTGCTGTACAGATTCCCACGGTTCCTTTGTATCGACCGCTAAATAAAGGGTTGGCGCAATCTTAGCTAGTTCTTCTTTGTAATCACTTTGTCTACCAGAAATAATGATCAAATCAGGTTGTAACTGATTGATTTTTTCTAAATCAGGCTCTTTGATCCCACCAGCCGATTCTACATCTTTATACTTATCTAAATAACTAGGTAAGCTCCTAGTTGCTGCTCCGATCACTCTATCCCCAACGCCCAATGCATCTAATGTATCTAAAGACCCGTTATCAAAAACAACGACTTTTTGTGGATTTTTTTGTACTTCCACACGATCTCCATTGCTGTCTTTAATAGATACGGTCGTTTGTTCGGTTGTATTACTTGTTTGGGTAGACAACGTACTACTGTTTCCAGTATTCCCACATGCCTCCAATCCAAATGTTGCCATCAATAAAACACTAAGTACTAATCTTTTCATCTCTTTTCTCCTTTAATTTTTTTAGAAATAAAGACAGAATCTGCGTCCTTCAATTTCGCAAATTCGGATGTCCATTTCATACAACTCATCTAAAACTTCTTTTTTGATAATTTCGTTCGTTGTGCCTTGAACAAATAACTCTCCATCTTTCATGGCAATGATTTCATCTGCATAACTCGCTGCAAAATTGATATCATGGAGAACGATGATGATCGTTTTTCCTAATTCGTTCACTAATTTTTTTAAAATCTGCATGATTTGTACAGCAAAATTCATATCCAGATTATTCAACGGTTCATCCAACAAAATGTAATCTGTATCTTGGGCAAGTACCATCGCAATGTAAGCCCGCTGTAACTGACCACCAGAAAGTGTATCGATCGTTTGATCCGCTAATGCGTCTAAACCTAGATGTTCCATCGATTCCTTGACGATTTGTTGATCGTGTGTAGTTAGTTTCCCTTTTGTATAAGGAAAACGACCAAATTCAACTAATTCTTTGACGGTGATCTGTATACTGATCGTATTGGTTTGTCGTAAAATGGATAGCTTTTTAGCTAGTTCCTTTGAGCGCCAAACCTTCACCTCGTTGTGATCCAAATAAATTTCGCCCGTATCCTTGGCAATCAGCCGACTGATCATTGACAGAACTGTCGATTTTCCTGCTCCATTCGGTCCAATAAATGCGGTCAATTGCTGTTCCTTGATAGTCAGATTGACTCCTTTCACCACCGCTTTTTCATGATAGTTCTTACTAACTTCTTTTAAGTCGATCATGTGATCGTCTTCCTTTCACGAATCAATTTTGTAATAAAATAAACACCACCTAAAAATTCCACCACAATACTAACAGTCGTGTTCCAACCAAAAAGCTGTTCTACGAGCAATTGCCCACCCACTAAAAAGAGGACGGAAATCAAAAAACTCCCTAGAAATAATTCTCCATGTCGATAAGTAGCAAAGAAACGATAACTGATATTCGCTACAATAAACCCTAGAAAAGTGATCGGTCCCACCAATGCAGTAGCAGTACCCGTCAGAAGACTGACACAGCATAATACCAAAAACTGGAAATGATCTGTATCAATCCCTAAATTGATTGCTTGTTCTTTTCCAAGATGGAACACATCAAGATAGTGTCTTTTATAAAATAAGAAGAGCCAAGACAAACTAATGATGATCGTAGCAGGCAGTAAATACTGATTTGGAATATTCCCAAAACTAGCAAAGAGCTTTCCTTGTAAAAGATCATATTCATTTGGATCCATGACAACTTGTAAAAAGGTGCTGATACTGCTAAACAAGGTACCTAAGATCAACCCAGTCATTAAAAGAAGAAAGACATTCGTCTGACCTTTCTTCAATAAAAAGAAGAATAAGAGCTGACTCAACCCCACCATCAATCCAATATTCAGTAAAAACATCCCTGTTCCTACCTGTTGTAACATCGTCACTCCACCAAAGAAAAAGAAGAGAGTTGTTTGGACCAATACATACAATGAATCCAATCCTAAAACAGATGGGGTCAAAAATTGATTTTGTGTGATCGTTTGAAAACTGATCGTTGCACCGCTTGTAGCGAGAGAAACCAAAAGAAATGCAAAAATTTTTTTACTGCGAAGTGCCCAGGCGAATTGCCAATTCCCATAGGTATTGATCATCAAATAGCTGGCGATCACTCCTAGAGTAAGGATAACCAAAAGGGTAAATCGTATCCTTTTTCTATGCATTCTTTTTCCTCCTAACCAGCAAATAAAGGAAAATAATACCGCCAATGATCCCCACCACCACGCTGACCGGCACTTCATAGGGATAAATAACGACTCGAGCGATGATGTCACAAGCAAGTAAGAAGACACTCCCCAACAGCGCGGTGAATCCCAACGTTTTATGTACCTGATCCCCATATAGCTTAGCAGTGATATTGGGAATGATCACACCAAGAAATGGAATCGTTCCAACCATGATCAATACGATTGCACTCGCAAAAGAAACAAGTCCTATTCCTAATAATTGCATTTTTTTATAATTGATCCCTAGGTTGACTGCAAAAGATTCACCTAAGCCAACAATGGTAAAGCGGTACGCAAAGATGTAAATAACCACCAACAAAGGAACCGTTACATACAATAATTCATACTCACCACGTATGATCGTCGCAAAATTTCCTTGTAGCCATGAAGACATGTTTTGTACCAATTGAAATTGGTAAGCAAAAAAAGACGCTACGGAACCAATGATATTCCCCAACATTACTCCAACTAACGGAAGCATAAGCTGATTTTTTTGCGGAAACAACCGTGCAAAAGATAAAAATAAAAGTGTTCCTGCAAAAGCAAAGAAAAAAGCTGTCAGAGAACGTAAAAGTAAAGGTGCCTGAGGTAAAAATAACATAACGACTAAAATTCCCAACCTTGCACTATCCATCGTTCCCGCAGTCGTTGGTGAAACAAATTTATTTTGAGTCAAGTGCTGCATGATCAGTCCACAAATACTACTTGTCGCTCCAACTAAGATCAAACAAATCGTTCGAGGGAAGCGAGTCACTAAAAAAAGTTGGGTACTTTGTCCCCTTAAGTGAATCAGGTCAGAAAACTGTACATTTGATACACCGATAAATAAGGAACAGCAGCCTAGTCCAATCAAGGCAGCAATTAACCAAAAGTACCGCATAAAATCCTCCTCGCTTCTAATTGATAATGATTCTCATTCTTATTCTAAGTGAACGTTTGAACAAAAGCAACCGCTTTTTTCTTTTTTAAGTATTTTCATCTTCTATGTTATAATTCTATTAGAGGAACTGAGAAGGAGGATAATCCGATGTCAAAAGACGATGTACAAAGCCATTTAGACAAAGGAATGTATGGTACCCCATTAGTAAATCCCGAGGAACAACACAAATATTTAGGTACTTTTCGTGAACGTTGTTATTTGAGTATGACGATCGCTGAGATGAAAGATCCGACAAACAAGGAGAAATTCATTGAAGAAATGGAAAAGCAGCCTGATGCGACGATTCTCTTGAATGGTGAAACCCCAATTGCGATCCAAAATCAATACATCCAGCTTGCAACGAAGAAAAATATCCGTTTTACAGTCGTCAATGACTTTGTCTCCGACGCTCCAGACAGCATTGGGTTACTCTTAGCTGCGAAACAAGCAGTGAATGAACCAGTCATTGACGTAGAAGAAAAATATCCCAAAGAAGAACAAGTAGAACCCGAAGAAAAAAACAAAAAGAAAAGTTTATGGGATCGCTTGTTTTAATTCAAATAAGTATTTTCCCAACTGAAACGACCGCCCAAAGTCAGGAATTCTAACTTTGGGCGGTCGTTTTATAGATATTCATAAAGCTGTTCCTCTGCCCCAATTATTTTGGTCTAGCAGAAGAGATAAATATTTTTTTTGCTCTGTTATTTTTCAAAAATTTCTGGATATAACAATTGTAAAACATTCATTGTCAGTCTTCTGCCTTTTCCTGCAAACGGGTAGACATGCATATGCATCGCTGGATTAAAGTTCGCTTCAATGATTCCATAGGCAGTTGGATTTTTCTCAGGGTCTACTTCTTTATCTGGAATGATCAAATCGATTCCACTTATTTTCGCACCTAATGCTTCCACCGCTGAAACTGCAATTTGTTTATAGTCTTCAGAAAATTCATCCGTCACATCAATGGAGTCACCTCCAGTACTGATATTTGAATTTTCCCTCAAATAAACGATTTTGTCTTTGGCGGGTACAGAAGATACCGTTAATCCCTGTTCCTTCAACATCAATTGTTCTAACTCTCCCAGTTGGATCAGTTCCAATGGTGCGCGATGGTTCGTTCCTCGTAACGGGTCAAGATTCTTTTCAGCAACTAACTCCTCTACTGTTCGCACACCGTCTCCTACGACATTTGCCGGAACTCGAAGCAAGATGGCTTGGACCTCACCGTTGATCACAAAGAAACGGTACTCCGTTCCCGGCATGAATTCCTCGACTAAAACAGAAGCATCTTCCCTAAATGCGATAGCTAATCCCGCTTGATAATCTTCTAAGCTTGCTCCATCTTTGAAGATAGTGATTCCTAGCCCATAATTCGTAGACTTCGGTTTGATCACAAATGCTTGCTTGGCAAATCTCGGATATGCTTTTATCGCTTCTTCCATTGATGTAAATTCTGCACCATTTGGTACACGGAATCCTGCTTCTTTTAAAATTTTCTTCGTGACTGTCTTATTCTCCATGATCAAAGGAACGATATAGCTATCTTTACTTGTCATATTTGCATTTTTCACATATTCGATATGTTCCTGATGTTGTAATCGTAAAAATTGATCAGCTTCATCAATTACTTTCACTTCTACTCCTTTTTGGATCGCATCAAATAAAAAGAGTTGTGTAGAAAGTTCCATATCTCTAAAGCCTGCTAATTGATAAGGACGTGCATGTGCTTCTTCATCATATTTTTTACTTAGGTTCAGGGCAAACTCGTGCTGACTTTTTTCCTTTGCTTCTTGATAGATTTTTCCTGCTAAAGTCTCTGCTGGTTGTAGCATTTTCTCAATCATTTTCTCAATCAAAGAGATCGCTGTTGGCTGTTCTAACTCGATCAGCATTTCTTTCATCCCATTCAATACCTTAAGCCCTTCTTCAAGAAAAGCTGTTTGCTTCAACGGGTGTTCAAGAGAAACTATTTCATTTTTATCCGTACCTTCTTTCACCCAAGCATCTGGTTCTTGTTCTTCTTCTACCCACAACATGTACGTCAAAAATAGTTGCAAAAATTTCACTTGTTCTGGATTGATTCCAAGACGTGCATAGGGATTCAGGTCAATGTTTCGCAACTCGATGTATCGTACTCCAGTTGTCGTCAGATCCGCTACTCGTTTCCCGCCACGGAAGCGTATAGGTGTGTAAAATTCTTTTTCTTCTGACAATTTCCCTTCTTCCACCATCTGTTCGATATCGGATAAATAGCGTTCCATTGATGAATAAGATACTTTGACATTTGGATGATTCGTATAGCCAAATGAACTGTTGCGAATGCTTCGAACCGGCTCGCTTGGTGCAGGTTTATCGACGAAATAATTTGCTTCACTAAAAGGAGAAGCCCCATATAGATAAGTGATCAACCAACGGTAATGCAAGAAATTTCGCGCCGTTTTTAGATACAGTTCTGTTTTAAATGATGTAAAATCAGGAAATTCCGTTTGTTGCGCGAACAATGATCGTAATAAATCATCGCCAAATTCAAAATTAAAATGGATACCGCTCACCATCTGCTTTCTTTTTCCATACTCTTTGGCTAGATAGCGGCGATAAAGTACATCCTCGAAATTCGCTAATTTCGCGATCATGATTTCTTCGTCTTTCGTCGGTAGTGCAGGTGGCATACTTAACGGCCAGATCATTTCCTCATCAGAGATCGACCGAGAAGCGACATCATAAATAGCCGCTAAATATTGGAATAGTTCCTCCACTGAATCAGTGACGGGTGTGATCAATTCAATTTGTGTTTCGCTAAAATCTGTTTGGATATAGGGATGGAATGCTCGATCACCAAATACTTCAGGATGATCGGTTCGTGCTAAAGCTCCTGTCAGATCCACTCGTTGTCCTTCACGTTCAACACCAAAACGTGCTTGATCGATAAACGGGCGTGAGTTAGGATGCAAGAGTAAATATTTATAATTCATTATTCATTGTCCTCCAGTTCATATGCCTCTAATTATAGTAAAAATCCTCTAGAAAAAGAACGAAATTGTTTTAAAATGAGAAAAAAGAAAAATTCAACTTTTATGTAGAGCCCCATCTTACTTTTTTATGTTCTCTTCTCATTCTAAAAAAGAAGCTGAAGAACCAGAAAATATTTTCATATTCTCATGGTACTCCAGCTTTTTCTTTAGCTACGTTTATGTGATCAATTATTCAGTTGATCATGGTAGTTTTTCCCCTAAATCAGGTACTTTCTTTCAAAGAACAGTCATAACAGATTTTATTCTTCTTTTAATAACCCTTTGAACAAGCCCACAACAAAATCGTTTGGCTCGAATGGTTCCAAATCATCGATACCTTCGCCAAGACCGACTAATTTGACTGGTAGATGCAATTCATTACGGATGGCTAATACGATTCCGCCTTTTGCCGTACCATCTAGTTTCGTCAATACTAACCCAGTAACATCCGTCGTTTCCTTGAATTGTTTCGCTTGGACCATTGCGTTTTGGCCAGTTGTCGCATCAAGGACGAGTAAAGTTTCATGGGGTGCTTCTGGTAATTCCCGTTGGATGACACGTTTTATTTTTTCCAATTCATTCATTAAATTGACTTTATTTTGCAAACGGCCTGCTGTGTCCACCAATAAAACATCCACTTGTTCATTTTTCGCTCGTTCCATTGCATCATAGACAACAGCTGCAGGGTCACCTCCGGCATTTCCACGAACTACTTCTACCCCAGCACGTTCGCCCCACACAACTAGTTGGTCGATCGCACCTGCACGGAAAGTATCAGCGGCAGCCAGCAAAACTTTCTTGCCTTCGTTTTTATACTGATGCGCAAGTTTCCCGATGCTTGTGGTTTTTCCAACTCCGTTCACGCCGACAAACAAGATGACTGTCAAGCTATCTTCTTGAATGTTCAATTCATTGACTTCGTTGATTCCCTCTTCTTCATACAGATCAACTAATTTTTCAATGATTGCATTTTGGATCTCTGCTGGTTTTTTCGCATTCCGGAGTTTTACTTCTTGCCGGAGCGCTTCCGTGATCTGGATCGCTGTTTCAAAGCCCACATCTGCGCCAATCAGCGTTTCTTCTAGTTCTTCAAAGAAATCTTCATCTACTGTTCGGAAATTTGCAAATAACTCATTCATGCGTTCCCCAAATGTTTTTCGGGTTTTTTCTAGTCCTTTGTCGTACTTTTCTTGTACTTCGACTTCTTCTGCTTGTTCTTCTCCAGTAAACGCACGTTTGATCTTATCAAAGAATCCCATAAGTTCCCTCCTAATCTAAAACAAATTTTTGAATGACTTTTGCCACACCATTTTCAACGTTGCTTGAAGTAATGTAATCTGCTAATTCTTTCACAGCTGGCACCGCATTTTCCATCGCTACACCTAATCCAGCATATTCGATCATCGGTAAATCATTTTCTTCATCCCCGATTGCCATGATTTCTGCTGGTTCTAATCCTAGATCTTTCGCTAATAGAGAGATTCCATAAGCTTTTGTGACACCCTTAGGCATGAATTCCAGAAGCATGCTTCGTGTTTTGATGATTTCATATCTTTCATGGAATGTAGCTGGTATCTCTTTGATTTTTGGATCTAATTCTTCTTGTGGGTAAGCAATGACAGCTTTATTCAATACAAATTCATCTGTAATATCTGCTAATGTTGCTGGTTGAAATTGCAGCAATTTATTCAACACATTATATAGTGATTGCTTCTTGGGCGCACTTGGCAACTGCAGCACCCGATTATCTGATAAAACATCTAGTGGCAAATCCAACTGTTGGGCTAAATCATACAATCGGTGGATATCTGCAACTGTCATCACTTTCTTTTCCATGATTTCGCCTGTGTCATTTTTTTGGACCAGACCTCCATTGAAAGTAATGCTAAAATCGCCTTCATCTACTAAACCTAGTTCTTGCAGATAGTGAGCCATCGCTGCTAATGGGCGCCCTGTACATAACACGATCTTGACCCCTTTTGCTTTAGCTTCGGCCAACACACGCTTATTCTCATTTGAGATTTTTTTCTCTTCATCTAATAATGTACCATCTAAATCAATCGAAATTAATTTGATCATTTATTTTCCTACACTTTCGTTTCCATTTTTCCTTCTTCGTTGATATCCTCCATACGAACCGAAACGATTTTTGAAACTCCCGATTCCTGCATCGTCACGCCGTATAAAACATCGGCAGCGACCATCGTTCCTTTACGGTGTGTAACCACGATGAATTGTGTGCCATCTTGGAAATCACTTAAATAACGTCCAAAGCGTTTCACGTTTGCTTCATCTAATGCAGCTTCAACCTCATCTAAAATACAGAATGGGACCGGACAGACTCGAATGATCGAAAACAGCAAAGCAATAGCTGTCAACGCTCTTTCTCCACCTGAAAGCAAACTCAAACTTTGTAATTTTTTTCCTGGTGGTTGAACTTCAATCTCAATCCCTGTTTTCAAAAGATCTGTTGGGTCTGTAAGCACTAACTCCGCACGTCCGCCACCAAACATATTCGGAAATACCACTTTGAATTCTTGACGAATCGCCTCAAAGACTTCTTTGAATCGTGTACGTACTTCATCATCCATCTCTTCCATCGTTTCAAAAAGTTGATTTTTCGCAGACAACAAATCGTCCCGTTGAGTCGCTAAAAATGTATGTCGCTCATTGACTTGTTCAAATTGTTCGATAGCACTCAAGTTAACGGGGCCTAAGTCCTCGATCTGCTCTTTCAATGACGCAACTTCAACACGGCTCACTGCTACATCTTCTGTTTCTTCATAGTCAACGATTGCTTTTTCAAAACTGATTTGATATTCCGTTTGTAAGTAACCTAAATGAGTATCAAGAAGTACTTCTGCCCGATCTTTTTGCACTTCCAGTTTCGATTGTTCTGTCAGTTGGATTTTTTGTTGGCGATTTTGTTCTGCCAACACGATTTCAAGCTGGTCGATTTCTTTCTGGATATTCTCACGCTGTGCCTTTATTGTTGTTAATTCTATTTGTAATGCTTCACGTTTCGCTGATAGCTCGCCGATTTTTTTCTCTAAACTTTCTTCTGTCATCTCATGGTCTGTAAAATCAGCTGTTAAATTTGCTAGCTGCTTTTCCAAACTTTCTTGACGTTCCAATGCTTCATTTTTTTGGACACGTGCTCCTCGCAATTGGATCTGTAAATGATTGAATTGTTCTTTTAAAACAGCCAGATCTGCTTGTTCTTGCGCTTTTTCAGCTTGGACTTGGTTTTTTTTCGCTTCCATTTGATCACTTTCTTGACTAAGTGATTTGATTTCTTCATCAATCTGTTGGCGTTGCAACTCGATTTCGCTCTGCCTTGCTGTAAGCTCTGTTTGCTGCTTCTGATACGTTTCAATAAATTGCTGTAGTTCACGCGTTTCAAAATTCGATACTTGCTTTTCTTTTTCAAAACGAGCTAAATCATTCATGATGTTTTGCAAGTGGTTCGTTACTTCTTGCTCTTCAAGTCGCAACTGTTCTCCTTGCGTACGCAAAACTTCTTGTTTTTCAGCCAAAATCGTTATTTCTTGCTGTAATCCTTGCACTTTCTTTTCTTGAAGTTGCAGTTGTTGATCTGCTTCTTCAAACGCTACTGTCAATTGTTTCAATTCTTGGTTTTGTGAGAATAAACTTCCTTGATTTCCACGTTTATTCGCCCCACCGGTCATCGAACCGCCGGCGTTCATCACATCACCTTCCAATGAAACAACTCGGTACTGATAGCGAATGGTTTGGGCGATGGCATTAGCACTCTCAAGATCCTTAGCTAATAGAATCGTTCCTAACAAATTATGGACAACTGTTTGGATTTTATCAGGAAAAATCACTTGTTCACTCGCAATGCCTAAAAAGCCATCTACAGCTTCAGCTTGTGAAAGAATATGAGCTGGCAATTGTCGAGGTTTGATCGTTGTCAGAGGTAAGAAAGTTGCACGGCCACCTCTTTGTTGTTTCAAATAAGTGATTGCCTGACGCGCATCGCGTTCATTTTCCACAATGACATGTTGAGCCGCCCCCCCTAAAGCTGTTTCGATCGCCAAAGTGAAAGAGGATGGCACATCGATCAATTCAGCTACAGCTCCGATGATCCCTGACAGTTGTTGTTTGTGTTGTAAAACCAAACGTACCCCTTGATAAAAACCAAAATAATTTTCTTGGATCTCCTGTAAACTTTTTTGGCGTGCGCGCAATTGTTGCACCTGATTCATCAACTGATACATTTTTGGTTGTTCTTGTGCTAATTGATCCTGGTATTTTTTTCCATTTAGTTGGATTTTTTCCAGTTCATTTTTATTTGCTGCTAATCCTGTTTGGAGATGCTCTTGTTTCTTTGACAATTCCTGACGTTTGGCTGTCAACTCTAGCACAGAAGCTTCCACTTCTGATTGTTTTGCTAACGCCTGTTTGCTTTTTGATGTTTCTTGCAAATATTGGCGTTCTAGATATTTCAGTTCATTCCCCACATTTGCCTGTTCTTGCATCAAATCAACATATTGATCGCGTAATTCAGCCAACAATTCTTTGGTTGATTTTTGGTATTTCTCTAATTCTTGTTGGGTCTTCATCAACTTTGTTTGCGCTTGTTGAATCTCTATTTCTTTTTCATTCACTTTTTTAGTCAAATTTTCTTGCATCTTTTCGAAGTGTCTGACTTTCTTCTGCGCTTCCGCTAAAGAGGTTTGATACTCTGCAGAACTTTTTTGTGTATGTTTTGTCCGCTCAAGTAACACATCTTTTTGGCCTTCTGCTTGTTTTAAACTCTCGGACAAAGCAAGTAATGTTTGTTGCCCCTTTTCGATCTGGCGATCTGCCTGCAGATTTTGTTTGCGTTTTTCTGCCAAGACTTCTTCTTGCGTTTGGATCTGTGTGGTCAAAGCAGACAATTCTTGATTGAATTGAACAAGTCTTGCTTGTTTCTCTTCCCATTCTTTTTTCGCTACTTTGATCTCTGCGATCATCAAAGCAATATCTGTTTGCGTCAAGTCTTCTTTTAGTCGTAAGAATTTTTTAGCTATTTCACTTTGAACAGATAAAGGTGCCAATTGTTCTGCCAATTCGTGGATAATATCTTGCACACGGCTAAGATTATCTTCTGTTTCGAACAATTTTTGTTCTGCTTTTTTCTTACGTTGCTTGTATTTCAAGACCCCTGCTGCTTCCTCAAAGATTCCGCGGCGGTCTTCTGGTTTACTGCTAAAGATTGCTTCGACTTTTCCTTGCGAAATAATCGAAAATGATTCTTTACCTAGCCCAGAGTCCATAAATAATTCTTGGATATCTTTCAATCGACAAGCTTGTTTATTGATATAAAACTCACTTTCGCCTGTTCTGCGATACCGTCTAGTCACGCTGATCTCGTTGTAATCTAACGGAAGATAATGATCCGTATTATCCAAAGTAACTGTGACTTCCGCTATATTTAGTTGTTTTCTCGTATCTGAACCAGCAAAAATAATGTCAGGCATTTTTCCGCCACGAAGACTTTTAGCTGATTGCTCGCCTAAGACCCAACGGATAGCTTCCGTAATATTGCTTTTTCCGCTTCCGTTTGGCCCAACGACTGCTGTTACACTGTTTTCGAAATCAATCACTGTTTTATCCGCAAAGGATTTAAACCCAGCTATTTCAATTCGTTTTAAATACACTAAGCATTCCCTCACTCACTTTTTACAATGCTGCTAGTGCATTTTCAGCAGCAGCTTGTTCTGCTAATTTTTTCGATTTTCCTTGACCTGTCCCGATCAATTTGTTGTCAACGTATACTTCGATCCAAAAAATACGTTCATGGGCGGGTCCTTCTTCCTTGATCAAGCGATATTCAATGAAGACGTCCCCTGATTTTTGCAATACTTCTTGTAGTTTCGTTTTATGATCCATCTCATGTGAAAAAGCACCTGCTTTAACTTTTGGAAAGACGACTGCTTTGAGAAAGTCATGGGCTGCTTCAAAACCTTGATCTAGATACAAAGCGCCTAAAAAGGCTTCAAACAGATCACAAAGAAGTGCTGGTCTAGTACGTCCTCCAGAATTTTCTTCCCCTTTGCCTAACATGATGTATTTATCAAAACCACATTCTTTTGCAAATTTTGATAAGCTATCTTCACGTACGATTGCGGCACGGGTCTTCGTCAATTTTCCTTCTGGAATATCTGGATATAAACGATATAGATATTCAGAGACCATCAATTCTAAGACGGCATCTCCTAGAAATTCCAATCGTTCGTTATCAGATAATTGAAGGTTGCGATGCTCATTCACATAGGATGAATGGGTAAAAGCTTGTTCAAGTAGATTTAGATCGTGAAAAACGATAGTATACTTTTCTTTTAGTTCTTTTGTCAGCTGATTGTCCATTTTCCACATTCCTTTATGGATATTTTTTCAATACTTCCTTATTATACTGGTTTTTTCATAAATTTGAAATGGTTGAAATAAAAGGTAAGCAAAGCCTTAATAAACACTCCAAAAATTTTGATTTTTGCTACCCATTCTAGAAAAAAGTAAGCAATGAAGGCTATAGACACCACAAATAAGCCGAAATACGAGGCTGGGACAGAAGTGTTTAACTCCAAGAAATAAGAAGAGGTTCACGAAAGTTGCTTTTCAAATTTTTGTGAATTTCGGCTTATTTCCGAAGGAGTTGCTTCTGCTCCCACCGTTTATCCGTTTTTAAAGAATGAGACAAAAGTGTTTCTTACTTTTGTCCCACGCTCATATTTCAGCTCACTGTACCTATTTATTTCGATTTTAAGCTAGAAAGTAATCAGATTTTTCAACTCAGTAAGATCGATGACTCGACCTAACCGCTTGGCTAATTCTAAATCGTGCGTCACAACTATAACTGTCTTTCCCTGTCGGTTCAATTCTTGCAGAGTTTGGATCACGATTTCTTTATTTTTCTGATCTAATGAAGCTGTTGGTTCATCAGCAAAAATTAATGGTGGGTCCTTCAAGAATAGACGTGCTAACGCCACACGTTGCTGCTCTCCACCGCTCAAACGAAATATTTTTTGGTTTAACAACTGTTCTACTTGAAATTTTTCCAATGCGGCAACTATTTTTGATTGATCTTTTGTTACCAATTGCAAATTTTTTTTCACCGTTTCATTGTCGATCAAAGCAAAATTTTGAAATAGAAAACCCGCCTGTTCTCGAAAAAATTTCCGTTTGTGTTTTCGCAAGATTTTTTCCCCATTTATGAAGATCTCACCTTTATCTACTTCCTCAAGTTGTCCCAAACAATTTAATAGTGTTGTTTTACCAGAACCACTTTCTCCAATGATCGCTATCATCGAACCGCTATCTAAAGTAAAAGATAACTCTTCGAAAACCACTTTTTCGTTAAATTTTTTTGAGATGCCTCTCACTTCAATCATTTTTAATCACCTCGAGTCGTTGTTTTTTTTCAGCAATGTAAGTCATAACTAAAAGTAAACTCATTTCAAAGATAGCTACTGCTAACGAGTTCGCTAACCACTCTGCTCTCCAGAAAGATAAACTACTTAATGCGACAAAAGAACTAACACTCATTTTAAGGTAATAATCTCGATGGTGCTGCCACAAAGTTTTTCCAAAGATATATTGAAGAAAAAGACGTTTACTGTTCATTTGAATATAAACCATACTTGAATAGCCTTCTATTGCCACAAAACTAGTAATCAAAAAAAACCAAGTTATCACTGCTGTATAGTATTCAAACCGATTTTTTACAATAGTCTCATTGATCTGGTCTTTCACAGCAATCAAACCAAAAAATTCTTTCTGTAGTTGATGCTCTTGGATAAAGTGCTGAACTTCTGTTGCTTCACGAAATAGATACGTCCCATTCGAAATATCAGCTATCCAACTATCGATATTTGGTTCGATCAACGGTAGCGAAATCACTACAATCACAGGATCAAAAGCATACATGTTTTCCCATAATTGATGATTATAATTAAAAAGTACTTGATTTGATTGTATATATAGTATGTTTAATTCTCCTTGATATACAGTGCTTTCGTAGTCAAATGGATGTTGATAAAAATTTAGATCTTTCTCTATTTCTTTCACAATAATACTGGTATGCCTTCTCTTATTTTCAGGAATCAATAGATGGAAAGAATGTTCATCTAACCTCTGGATTACATTTCCGCTCCTATCCTTTACATTTAGCTCTCGAACGGCATTCTGGTTAGCCACCCAGAGAGCATTTTTATCAACATAATTATAAAGTGGATGCTGTGCCATCAACTCTAGATCACTTAGAAAAACACCACCTGATTGCTCCCCTTTTTCTATCAGAGGTAATAATAACTGATTTATTTGGCTAGAGTTTTCTTTTTGTTGCTCCTTGCTTTGTTTAAAATTTGGTAGTAATTGAGTACTATTGCTAAACTGCAGATGGTAGTAATCTGGAATCTGTGTCCAGTAATTTAGTTGTTCCTGCAGGATTTTATTCTCAGTCATTTTTGCCGAGAGCATTGCCACATTGAGAATCATGCACACCATGATCATTGCTTTAAGTAAGAGATTGGTGTTCGCTAGCCACGTGTATGGTTTTTCTCCTTTGATTTTTCTAGTAATAGCACCTAAAGCAAAAAAGTAGCTACTCGATACATGAAGAAGACCAATACATATGATTCCAAAAATAAGAATTGGGCCATAAAGAAATTGCATATGAGGGTAGAAAAAAAGAAAAGCTCCTAAGATTCCTGCAAACAACCCGACGTCACAACCAATATCTCTTAAAATAAGGCGATAGTTTGGACAGCCTAGCATCTCTCTGATTCCTATTTTTTTACGGATCGAGGATTTATAGAATCCTAATGCTACAATCAAGCATAAGAAAAGAATAAAGAATAATTGTCCGATACTACCGGACAACATCGAAGCAAAATAGAAAAACCACTGAGCCTGTTCAATTTCGATCCCGATTCCATTCTTATATAATTCCTCTTTCATGTCTTTAGGAGGTGCTTCGGTTATCAAATATAAGCCAAGTACTTCTTCATTTGTTAATTCGGAATAATCATAAAAAAATGTCGGATAGTCTGAAGGAATCACTGGATAACTATATGTAGAATTTTTTATTTTATCAAACGTATAGATTTCCTTTTTTGTCTGACCATCTTCGCCAATTCTAAAAATCAATTTATGTATAGATACCTGTTTTTCACGAGCATAGTGGGCGATTTTTTGGAATATTTCTTGATTGTTTTTCTGTCCGCCTACTGTTTCCACCATAATGCTTGAGTGGACACTGGGAATTGCTGATTTGATCACTTCTGTGCCAATAAAGGACATACTATAGAAAAAACTAACGACAGTAAATAAAAAGAAAAAAGAATATATTTTTTTCATTATTTTAAAAAAAAGAATACTTGAATAAAACCTACTCTAAAATAATACCCGAACTATTTTCAATACATGAAACCTCGTGAACTGCGACAAGGTCCTACTTGATGTAAAAGCAATAACTAAGTTCGGGTATTTCGTTCTAATGTTTTATCCTAGCTTCTCTTCTTTATCTCCACCACCATCCGGAAGTATTTCCAGTAAATGCACGTGAAGCCGTTGCTTTAGCCGTTCTACCGGGAAGTCCATATACTGTCTTCACCTGTTTCCCTTTAGCTTGTACCGCTACTTCTCTTTGCGTAGGGTAAAACTCTCCCCATACTGTGCCAAATCCGGGAATTCCTGTCACGCCCCCATAAAACGTATTTGTTGTGATTCTTGTTTGTCTTGGAAGTAAACTGTTTGTTTCATCTAGATCCAAGATCGTTGGTTCTGTGGTCACCACTAAAGGTTCAATCGTTTGTGTTGCACTGACTTGAGAAAGCGGGGTAAATAAAACAACCATAGAAAAAAGCCCAATGATACATGTCATATTCTTTTTGATTCTTCTCATCATCATTCTCCTTTTCAGTTTTACTTTAAGTCCCAACAAGCGATTTTTGATGTTTCCAACACCGAGTCGTTTTGCCTCCTTTTTTAATTTATGATGAAGAGCATTCGCTCTAGATCATCGCTGGATATTCGATTAGTCTGTCATTATTAAATAACGATTTTTAAGATATGGATTTCTGACTTTATCCCTCTCTTAAATAGTAAGCAATAACAATGTTATGTACAAACGATAACTTGTCATTTCAAATTAAAAAACATCCATAATCAACCGCATCTTAAAATAAACAAAAAAACCACAAAACAGATCAACTGTTTTGTGGTTTTTTCTGATTTTTTTATGAACGTGAATCTGCTGTTACAGAAACTTTAGCCCATGGATTTGGTTCATCGTATGCCCAGTTCCAATCTTTTACGCGATCGTTGACTGGCAATACTTCATTACGGAATAATGTTGGGATTGCAAAAGCTTCATCGAAAGCATATTTTTGCCATTTCTTATAAGCTTCTTTTTGGTAATCCGCATCGAATGATTTATCAGAGCCGATATCATCAATCAATTTTGTATTTTCATCTGAAGCAAAGCGTGTGTAGTTGAATGCTGCATTTTTTCCCCACAAGCCATTTGGATTTGGATCGGTACCAGTATTCCAAGCTGCTTGGTATACATCGATTTCAGGATCATCATTTTCTAATTTGTCATAGAATGAGTTAAATTCGATCAGACGACCAGTTGTATATTTTACATTCAAACCGATTTTTTTCCATTGTTGAACATAGTAGTCAGCTAATGGTTGAGCTGTTTCGCCACCTGCCATTGATGCAAAGTTGATTGTCAATTTCTTACCATCTTTATCTTCTCTTAGACCATCGTCATCTACATCTTTGTAACCAGCATCATCTAACAATTTATTTGCTTTATCCATATCTTGAGTATAACCTTTTAGGTCCTTGTCATGATAACCTTCAAATACTGGAGGAATCAATGATGTTGCATTGCTTCTCAAACCAGCGTAGAAACGTTCACCTACTGCATTATTATCTAATGCATAGCCCATTGCTTGTCGCAATGATTTGTCTGCCATTTTTGAATTTTTGTCATAGTTTACAGTATTCTTAGCAGCATCCCATGTGCCTAGCTTGAAGCCTAGGTAAGTATAAGATGTTTGTTGACGACCTAAGTTTGTGTAGCCTTCTACATCTTTGTATGTGTCATACGTATCTGTAGGCATTTGGAAAACCATATCATACAATTTTGAAGTCACTGCTTCTGTTGCACTTGCAATTGGCACTGATTTCATAGTGATTTTTTTCAAACTAGGTTTTCCGTTCCAGTAGTATTCATTCGGTAAATATTCTACAGATTCACCAGAGACAATATTACTCATATAGTAAGGACCAAAAGTAACTGGATTTTTACGTACTTGATCACTTGATTCCATATCTTTGATTGCAACGCCTTCAAGCGTATGTTTTGGTGCAGCATAAGCCCAAATTCCGCCGCCAGCTTGTAGCATACTTGGTTCTACTTTTTTATATTGGATTTCAACAGTTGAATCGTCTACTTTTTTGATACCAGAAATTGTATCTGCTTTTCCATCATGATACTCTTCCATACCTACGATATTTTGGAAAGTATCGTCATAGCGAATACCCGTGTAATCTTTGTTACCGATAATTTCATAAGGGAAAATAACATCATCCGCTGTTACAGCTTTGCCATCAGACCATTTTACGTTATCTTTGATTTTGATTGTTGCTTTTTTCGCATCTTGGTCTAAATCTAACGTTGCAGCCCCTTTATCATTGATTTTGAAACTAGCGTCATTAGCAAACAATGCTTCATGAGAAGGTGCCATGAATGCAGCATCATAAGAATCTTGATAGAATTCCCATTGGAAAAGTCCTTTGAACTGGCTGTCTGTTGCTACCGCAGCCTCTAGTTCGCCGTCTTTCACTGAATCTTTATCATTTTTTGTTGCTAAAGGAAACGTTAACTCTTTTTTACTGTCCCCTTTATCTGCGGAATTGCTTCCTGAAGAATCAGTACTCCCGCCACTACCGCAAGCAGCTAGTGCTACTACTGTAAGCAGTGTTGCAAATCCTAAAACCGTTTTTTTCATATCCTATATCCCCCTTTTCTTTCTATCCTAGTCGTTGTCGGGCATCAGCAGAACGCTTGAATGCTTGACCAACATAGTTGATACTTAACATCAAAACTAAAATTAGAATTGACGCAGGTAACCAGATCCATTGTCGATTCACTAAAACTTCTCCACTGCTGGCATAGCCAATCAATGTCCCTAAACTTGGAACATTCGCTGGCAAACCAAACCCTAAGAAAGTCAAAGTGGTTTCGATCCCAATATTTGCCGCAAAGTTCATCGTTAAGTTGGTGATGATCAATGAACTTAAGTTCGGCATGATTTCACGGAACATGATTTTAAAATCGCCTGTTCCCATCGTCTTCGAAGCACTCACGTAATCACGTCTTGCTTCAGATAATGTTTTACTTCTGAATAATCGGGCTTTTGCCACCCAATAAAAAGCACTCATGATGAAAATAAATGACCATACGTTGTAATTCGCAATAATCGATACAAACACGATGATGATCAACATGATCGGTAGAATCATGATAAAATCAACGATACGCATCAAAATATTATCAACGATCCCACCGTAGTAACCAGAGATGATCCCTAAGCCTACACCAATGATGGACGTAATCACTGTGATCGCAAAGCCAATCGTCACAGAGTTTCTGGCACCAATAATTAATTGTCCAAGAACATCACGACCACCTTCATCTGCACCTAAAATAAATTTTGTACCTTCAGCGGAAATAGCACCCGGAGCTGCATACTTGTCAAAGATACTTACGTACATCACTTTGTCTTGGTCAGTGAATAGCGCACCAATAAAAATGACTAACAATAAAACAACTAGTAAGCCTAATGAAAAAATGGCTATTTTATCTTTTTTAAATTCACGCGCAATCATTCGCAAACCCATTGGTGGGATGCTTTCTTGCGTAACTTCTTTCTTTTTATCGCTCATTTGCTTTTGCTCCTTTCAGATTGATTTTATTGGATACGAATACGTGGATCGACGATGCTCATGATGATATCTGATAGCAAGGTTCCAATCAACGTTGCAATTCCTAAAATCAATACTAAGGATGTAATAACCGTATAGTCTCGTTGACCAATCGCATCGATAAACAATTTCCCGACCCCAGGATAACCAAAGATTTTTTCAATAACTACTGAACCTGCAATCAAGGAAGTGATTTCATATCCCATCTGCGAAGCCATCGGCAATGCCGCGTTACGGAAAATGTGACGACTAAATACTTTTTTCGTTGGTACACCTTTTGAACGGGCTGTCCGTACAAAATCCAAAGACTTAGAATCAATGACTTCACTTCTTAAATACTGGATCGTGACAGCTGTTGCTAAGAAGGCTTGGGTAATCGATGGTAAAATGATATATTTCATTCGGTCAAACAGCTGCGTAATAAATCCGCCCTGCAATCCCAAGGTCTGTGAACCGCTCGTTGGAAACCAGCCTAAGCGATAACCAAAAATAAACAGCATGATCAGACCAAAAATGAACAATGGTACAGCAAAACTGAAGAAGTTATAAATCACGACCACTTTATCTAAAATCGAATTTTGATATCTACCTGCTAACATTCCTAGCGGTACAGCAATCAAATACGTAATAATAACTGTCAAAACTGATAGATAGAGTGTATTGATGATTCGTTCACCGATCAAATCAGCAACTGTACGTTTATATAAGAAACTTTGCCCCAAATCCCCATGCAGTGCGTTGCCTATCCAACGGAAATATTGCTCATACCACGGATCATTCAATCCTGCGGCTTGTCTCATTCGTTCAATAACAGCTGGATCTTGGTTTGGATTGATCAATCCGGTAAATGGATCTCCCGGCATCGCTTTTGCCAACATGAAGATCAATACACTAAGTATGATCACTTGCGGGATCATCAGTAGCACACGTCTTAGAATCGTTTTCCACATTAACTAGCACCTCCGTCTTTCAACGCTACTTCATGCGTTGCTGTAATCGTACGTAAATCGTATACTCGTCCCGTCTGATCGTAATACTCATTTTGGTTTTGAATATACTCTTTTTCCACTTTTCGACGATTCTCTTTATGAAGTTCTCGATTTTCCACATCAATCTGAGGAATAGCCGAAAGCAAACGTTTGGTGTAGATGTGACGTGGGTCATTATAGATATCTTCACGAGTACCAATCTCAACAAAGCGTCCTTTATACATAATAGCAATGTTGTCACACATATGCTTTACGACTCCTAGGTCATGAGAAATAAATAAATAGCTGAGGCCAAATTCTTGTTGGATTCGCTTCATGAAGTTTAATACTTGCGCTTGTACAGATAAATCTAAGGCAGATACTGGTTCATCTGCTACAATTAATTTTGGATTCGTTGCTACTGCTCGAGCAACACCGAGACGTTGACGTTGACCACCCGAAAATTCATGTGGGTATTTGTACAATGCATCTTCAGGCATTCCTACGATATCTAGCAATCCTTTTACTTTTTTCTTTTCTTCCTGATCGCTCAGACGTTCGAAATTCCGAATAGGTTCAGCAATGATATCTAATACTCGTTTTTTAGGATTTAAACTGGACATCGAATCTTGGAAGATCATTTGGACATCTTTGTTATAGCCGATTTTTTTTCGGTTACTTCGCTGAGTCACATCTTTGCCTTCGTAAATGATCTGACCAGATGTAACTTTTTCCAAACCAACAACCGCTTTTCCGGTTGTCGATTTTCCTGAGCCGGACTCACCAACCAACCCATAAGTCTTTCCTTTTTCAATGATAAAATCTACGCCATCTACTGCGTAAACATGATCCGTTACTCGATTAAAGAAACCACTACGAATCGGATAGTGAACTTTCAAATCGTTGATTGTGATTAATTCTGACATCTACACCTCTCCTTTTTCGTCTCTAAAGTGGAAATGTTTGTAGCATGAGCAACGAACCAAATGATTCGGAGCAATTTCATGAAGAACTGGATTTTCTTCATGATCACTCACGGGGATCCACGGAATCCGAGGAGCAAAACGGCAACCTTCACGCGGCATGTTTTTTAAAGATGGAACAACCCCTTCAATCACATGTAGTTCCACATCATGATTTCCTTCTTGAGGAATAGAGTTCAATAAAGAACGTGTATATGGATGTTGTGGATTTTCAAATAATTCCTTCACACTTGCTACTTCAACAAACTGACCTCCATACATCACGGCTACACGATCCGCCATTTCAGCAACGACACCTAAATCGTGCGTGATGAGGATGATTCCTGCTTTTGTTTCTTCTTGTAAATCTTTTAATAAATCAAGGATCTGTGCTTGGATTGTTACATCTAAAGCAGTAGTTGGTTCATCAGCGATGATGATCGGTGGCTTGCAGGCAATGGCAATTGCGATGATCACACGTTGTCTCATCCCACCTGATAATTCATGGGGATATTGTCGTCCTACTCGTTCAGGATTAGGAATACCAACTTGTTCTAATAATTCTAAAGCACGAGCTTGTCTTTGTTCCGCGTTCATTTTTGTATGGTAAGACAAACCTTCTTTTATTTGGTCTTCAATTTTCATCAAAGGGTTTAATGCAGATAATGGATCCTGAAAAATCATGCCAATATCATTTCCCCGAATCTTGTTATATAAAGTTTCGTTTAATTCGATCAAGTTTAAATCATTATATAAAATTTCGCCTGTGATCTTTGTATTGTTTGGATCAAGTAACCCCATGATAGTAGTAGCTAACGTACTTTTCCCGCACCCAGATTCGCCCACGATTGCTAAGATCTCGTTTTTATCTAACGTAAAAGAAACGTCATCTACCGCATCGTAATATTCATCTTTAAGACGGAAGCCTGTATGTAGGTTTTGAACATCTAATAGTTGATTATCTGACAATCGAATACCCCTCTCTGCTCCCACGACGGAAGTTTTATTAATAAAAAATAATATTACACAGAGTAAAACGTTTTATAACAAGTATTATTTTAAGCTTCGTGTAATAGATTATTAATAATTATATAGAAAATCGTTTTATAATGCAAGATTATTTCGAAGTGTTGCCAGAATTGTCAGAAAAATCTATTTAAAACCCTTTTCATTTTCAGAAAAGATTAAAAAAAAGTGAGTAAAGGCCAAAAAATGGTCTTTACTCACTTCTCTCTATCAAAAATTAGTTAAGATGACTGCTGATATAATCTACCGCACCGCCAACTGTTTCAATTTGTTCTACGTCTTCATCAGAGATCTCTGTTCCAAACTCGTCCTCAAGCTCCAAAACAAATTCCATGATGCTAATTGAGTCAGCTTTTAGGTCATCTTTGATATTTAATTCATCAGTTACTTTATCTGTATCAATTTCAAAATGATTTGAAATAATTTTCGCTACTTTGTTAAATATTTCTTCACGTGCCAATGTTTTCACCTCCAACAATTATCGAAATTGCCGACTTTCTTTCACCAACGCTAATTCTACTGGCAATTTTTAAGAATGTCCACCTTTTTTTCACCGACTTTTTCTCATTCGGATAAAAAAAGTCACTCTGCGCTTTTTTCAAATTGTTCAACCAATTGGCCGACCACATTTGTTTCAAGCATCGTATGGATTTGACGGATCGTATATCTTACCGCATCTGGACCCGTTGCACCATGAGTTTTGATCACTGGCGCTTTCAGTCCAAAGAGCACAGCTCCGCCATGTTTAGAGTAATCCATTTCAGATTTTAATGAACGCAGGCCGTTTTTTAGTAGGACAGCCCCCATCTTTCCTTTAAAACCTTCATTTAAAATGGCTGATTTCAAAAGATCCATCATATTCATTGCAGTACCTTCGATTGATTTCAACACAGCATTCCCAGTGAATCCATCGGTGACGACCACGTCAGCAACACCATTTAGCAATTCTCTTGCTTCTACATTACCAATGAAATTCAAACTCGTTTCATTGTGCAGTAATTCAAAAGCCTTTTTCGTAAGTTCGCTTCCTTTAGTTTCTTCTGTTCCGTTGTTCAATAATGCAACCCGAGGGCGACCAATACCACGAACTTTTCGTGCATAAAACGAACCAAGTATACCATATTGTAGAAGATGCTCCGCTTTGTTTTCAGCATTTGCACCTAAATCCAACATATCAAAACCAGCATCAGGTTTGCCAATAACAGGCAATGTGGACATTAATCCAGGACGTTCGATGTTTTTGATCCTGCCGACGATAAATAATCCTGCAGCTAATAATGCTCCTGTATTTCCGGCTGAGAAAATAGCGTCTGCCTCTCCATTTTTCACTGCTTGCGCCGCTAAAACCATCGAAGCGGTCTTTTTACGACGAATCGCTTTAACTGGTTCATCATCACTGCTTATTTTTTCGTCTGTATGCACGATCGTGATATTTTTTTCATTTGTCAAATATTTTTTGATTTCTGCTTCCTTACCATAAAGGATAAATTCCACATCCGGGAAATCTTGTTGTGCTAAAGCCACACCTTCCACAATTGCTTGTGGTGCGTGGTCGCCCCCCATTGCATCTACGGCGATTCTCATTATTTCCACTCCTTTTTTATCATCACTATAAAGTATAGCATAGTCTGCTAATCAAAATAATGATTATCCTGATTTTCTACCTCTAGACTATTTACCAAAGGCCGATATTCTGGTAGTACCTGCCAATTTTTTATTTGCCAAACATTCTGCGCTTCATCACGGGCGACTTCTAACACATTGCCATCAGCCACAAGATCTGCAATCGCAAATTGTGGCAACCCTGATTGGCGAAAACCAAAGACTTCTCCAGGGCCACGTAGTTCTAAGTCTTTTTCACTTAATACAAAACCATTATTTGTTTCTGTCATGATTTTCATCCGTTCAACGCCTAATTCATTTTTAGGGTTAGCGACTAATACACAATAGGAAGCATCACTGCCCCGACCAACTCGGCCACGCAATTGGTGTAACTGAGCTAGTCCAAAACGATCCGCATCCATGATCAACATGACCGTGGCATTTGGAACGTTTACTCCGACTTCGATAACGGTCGTCGAAACTAAGATTTGCATTTTGTTTTCTTTGAAAGTTTCCATGATCGCATCTTTTTCTTGGTTCTTCATTTTACCATGTAATAATCCCACTTCATACTGAGGTGCAAACAACTCACTTAATTTCTCATAGATTTCTACTGCATTTTTCACATCAAGTGCTTCGGATTCCTCGATCAATGGACAAATCACATACATCTGATGCCCCTTAGCTAATTCTTTATGTGTCCAATCTAATACACTATCTAACTGTGGTGTTCTCACCCAACGTGTTTCGATGGGGATCCGCCCGGCTGGCAGCTCATCGATGATCGAAACATCCATCTCTCCATACGCGGTAATTGCTAACGTACGAGGAATCGGCGTTGCAGTCATGAACAACACATCTGGCCGCCAACCTTTCTCCCGAAGAACTTTTCGTTGATTGACACCAAAGCGATGCTGCTCGTCTGTGATCACTAACCCAAGATTTTGAAACTCCACGCCTTCTTGGATCAACGCATGTGTACCTATTATCATGTCTATTTCTCCGGTTTCTAGCTGTTCAATTAGTTCCTTTCGTTCTTTGGCTTTCGTTGAACCAGTTAAAAGACCAAGCTTTACTTCTGTTGGATCAAACAATTGCTGTAAACTTTCCATATGCTGTTGTGCCAAAATTTCAGTGGGTACCATCAATGCGCCTTGGAATCCCGCTGTGATCGTGGCATACAAAGCAATGGCAGCTACAATCGTTTTCCCACTTCCTACATCCCCTTGTAAAAGACGTTGCATATGCTGTGGGCTTCTAAGGTCACGACAAATTTCATTCGTTACGCGTTTTTGTGCATTCGTTAATTCAAAGGGCAATTTTTTGGTAAACTCTTTTAATCGCTGGATATCGTATAAGATCTCCAGTCCATTTTTTTCTGCTTTTTCGGCTTTTTTTAGTCCTTGAAGTCGCATTTGGAACAAAAAGAATTCCTCAAAAACGATTCGTCGCTTCGCCTGATGATTTTCTTCATGATTTTTTGGGAAATGCATACTTCGAACAGCTGTTGATCGATCCAATAAACGATACTTCTCAACTAAGTAGATCGGCAGATTTTCTTCAAGTAATTGTCCATATTCTTCAAATCCTTTTTTTATCAGATCAACTAAGGTCGTTTGGCGTATCGATTTATTGACATGATAGATAGGAGAAAAATCATCTAATGTTTGAGAACCTAAGATTTTCATCCCATTTAAAGCTTTTCGTTTCACATCCCATTTTCCATAGACAGCGATTTCTTCCGATAAAATGATTTTATCTTTTAAATAAGGTTGATTGAAAAAAGAAACATTGAACACTGCATGATCTTGCATCATTCGAAACTGTAATCGGCTTTTTTTGTACCCGAATCGGCTCATGACAGGTGGAGAAACCACAAGTCCTTTTAAGGTTACTTTCTCTTGGTCTTGGATCTCATTTAAATTTCTTTCTTGGATATCTTCATAGCGAAAAGGATAATAGGTCAGTAAATCTTCAATCGTATGTATGCCTAAACTGGCAAGACTCACGGCTCTTTTCTCTCCCACACCAGCCAACACCGTAACTGGATCATTCAAAGATCGCATGGTCATTTCCTCCTCTTCGTCATTTCCCAACTGGCAGTCTTATTCTGTTTCAGCCATTCCTTAGAAAGAGGGCTGTACCATTTCTCTGGCACAGCCCTTACTAATTCGATCATTCTTTGCTACGTTCTTATTCTGCTGAGAATAGATATGGATAAACAGGTTGATCTCCTTGATGGATCTCGACTTCCAAATCTGGATAACGTTCGACTAACTTAGCTGTCAAAGCTTCTGCTTGCTCAACTGAGCCGCCTTCACCAGCTAAGATCGTTACGATTTCTGTGTCTTCAGTGATCATTTTTTCTAGAGTATCTAATGAAGTTTCCACGATATCTGGATTAGAGATCACGATTTTTCCATCGATCATTCCTAAAAAGTCACCTTCAGTGATTTTTACGCCATCAATCGTTGTGTCACGAATAGCATGTGTCACTTGACCGCTCACTACACTTGAAAGCATTTCTGTCATTGTTTGTTTATTTTCATCTAATGATACTTGATCATTGAATGATAGCATCGCTGTCAATCCTTGAGAGATCGTCTTTGATGGCACGACTGCTACTGGGATTTCAGCAACTTCAGCTGCTTGGTCAGCAGCCATGAAAATATTTTTGTTGTTTGGCAACACGATAACTTTATCTGCATTGACCTCTTGAATGGCTTTGACAATGTCCTCTGTACTTGGATTCATAGTTTGACCGCCACTGATCACGTAATTTGCACCTAAGCTTTTAAATAACTCTTGGATCCCTTCGCCAGCAGCGATTGCTACGATACCATAAGGTGTACGCGTCGGTTTTTGTTGTGCAAACGTATTGACATCTTCGTCATGCTCTAAAATCGTTTCATGTTGCAAACGCATATTATCCACTTTTATTTTCACTAATGAACCAAATTTTTGTCCATAGTTCAATACTTCACCTGGATTTTCTGTGTGAACATGTACTTTGATGATTTCTTCATCATTGACTACTAATAATGAATCGCCTAATCCGTCTAAGTAATTGCGGAACTCTTCATAATCAAATTGGCTATCAACGGTTGGTCCTTCGCCGATTTTCACCATGATTTCTGTACAGTAGCCATAGTGGATATCTTCTGTAGCTAATTGTCCTTGGACACTACGATGATGTTCCGCATTGACCATGTCATCCATTTCTGCTGGAGATGGTTCATAGACTTCATCTGCTTGGAATTCACCGTTCAAAGCGCTCAAAAAGCCTTCATAGACAAACAGTAATCCTTGTCCACCACTATCGACTACACCTACTTCTTTTAATACTGGCAATAAGTCAGGTGTTTTAGCTAAAGCGCGTTTTCCGCCTTTGACAACGGCAGTCATCACTTCTATTACATCATCGGTTGATTTTGCTTTCTTTTCGCCAGCTTTAGCAGCTTCTCTCGCTACTGTCAGGATCGTTCCTTCTACTGGTTTCATGACCGCTTTATAAGCTGTTTCAACACCATGTGTAAAAGCCGCCGCTAGATCGGTAGCATTTAATACTGTTACATCTGGAATTTGTTTGGAAAAACCGCGGAATAATTGAGACAAGATAACGCCTGAATTTCCTCGAGCTCCCATCAACAATCCTTTAGATAGCATCGTTGCTAGATCTCCTACTTTTTCAGAAGTAGAGTCAACTACTGCTTTTGCTCCGCTAGTCATGGATAAATTCATATTTGTACCAGTATCTCCATCAGGAACTGGAAATACATTTAACGAATTGACATATTCTGCATTTATTTGCAGACGATTCGCGCCCGCCTGAACCATTTCCTGGAATTGGCTTGCACTGATTTCTGTTAAACTCACCTAGATAATCCTCCTTCAGATCGACTGCTGAATGAATCAGCAAGCCTCCTGCCTAGTCTGGCAGCACACGAACACCTTGGACAAAGACATTAACAGAATTGGCTGTTACACCTAATAATGCCTCCAAGTTGTATTTTACTTTTTCTTGAACATTACGTGAAACTTCCGAAATTTTTGTACCATAGCTAATAATCGTATAAACGTCCACCGCGATACCGTTATCTTCTTGACGAACGACTACACCTCTAGCATAATTTTCTTTACGTAAAATCTCAGTGATATTATCTTTGATTTGATTTTTGCTGGCCATTCCTACAACACCGAACACATCTGTCGCGGCGCCACCAACAACTGTTGCAATCACATCATTGGTAATTTCAATGGTTCCAGCTGACGTTTGAATTTTTACAGCCATGAATGAGCCTCCTTAACGGGTAAAATACTCCCATTTTTCTTCTATCATATTTTATCATAGCGCAACCTGAAATAAAAGGTAGTTACCCTAAAGTACTCAAAAACCCACGAATTTTTTAGAAATAACCTTGTATAATTTACAATTATTCTTGACAAATGTCAATTCTATCAGTGAAAATGTGCTTGCAAATTACTATTCTATATGATATGTTAGTCTGGTATGAGCTGAATTATTCTATTGCTCCAAATCAAGGCAAAGGAGGAAATTTACATGGCAAAAGTTTGTTACTTTACAGGTCGCAAGACAAAAAGTGGAAACAACCGTTCACACGCTATGAACTCAACAAAACGTACTGTTAAACCTAACTTACAAAAAGTTCGCGTAATGATCGACGGAACACCTAAAAAAGTTTGGGTGTCAACTCGTGCTTTGAAATCAGGAAAAGTTGAACGCGTTTAATTGAATAAAGTTTGAACCGTTCATTGTTGAACGGTTTTTATTTACATATAACAAGTAAAAATACCTAAAGTAGACTCGTCATTGAGTTCTTGCTTTAGGTATTTTTTCATACCACTTAAAAGCATCGGGTATTTGTCTTTTTATGATTGCTCAACTGTTTATGAAACATAGGTATAATCTTCTACTGATAGTTCATTTAGCTAGTATTTCATCTAGATAAATTCAAATCTTTCGTTATGTTTCCTATAATATTTGACGATTTTGTATTATTTATTTTGTTTTTTTATTTTTTTATGAAATGTAAAGTCTTTTAAGGTGGAGAAAAAGATGAATGTGATAAACTAGAAGTATCTTCATTATCATAGAAATTGGTGGTTTGAATATGAAAACAAAATTAAAACTTTTTCTTAAAGAGAATGGTCGCTACGCATTAGCTAGCTTCCTGATTCCTTTACTGATACTCACACTTATTTATCTAAGTATCGGTATCTATCCTGGAAGCGACCGCAGCATTCTTGCGAGTGATGCCTTTTCACAATTTTCTAACTTTCATGCAAGCTTTCGGAATATGTTACTTGGAAAGCAAAGTATTTTCTATACATGGAATGCCTCTCTCGGTTTGAATTACCTTTCTTTGATCTCGTACTATCTAGGCGGGATCTTCACGCCGCTTGTGGTGTTGTTCCCTAATCAGATGATGCCTGATGCCCTTTATTTTCTTACGATCTTAAAAGTCGGCTGTGCAGGACTATCTTTTTGGTTTCTTGCAAGAACATACAAGATACCTCGTTGGGGCCATGTTGCGCTAAGTGTTAGCTATGCATCGATTTCTTTCATCACTGCACACTCAGAAATCATCATGTGGTTAGATGCCTTTATTTACCTTCCCTTGATCATTCTAGGGATTCATCGAGTAATGGATTTAAAAAAACCGATCGTCCTATTTGTCAGCTATCTCTTACTCTTTCTATCGAGTTTTTATATGGGATTCATGATCGGTGTCTTTTCCTTCCTTTACTTTGTTGTTAGACTTCTAAGTAATTGGTCGGTATATAAAAAAACGATTCTTCCTTACGGCATTACCTCTTTACTAGCTGGTGGTGCTTCAATGATCATTATTTTGCCTGCTATCCTTGATCTGCGCTCTAATGGAGAAGCACTGACTCAGATCACGACGTTCAAAACAGAGGCCACTTCCTACTTGGATCTGATCATGAAAAATATGGTGGGCGTTTATGATACAACCAAATATGGTTCGATTCCTTTTATTTACGCCGGATTGTTTCCATTAGTACTGTGCCTGTTTTATTTTATCAGCCGAAAAATCACTGTCAAAAACAAACTTTTATTTGGTAGTTTGTTTGCACTGTTGATTGCTAGTTTTTATATCGTTCCTTTAAATCTATTCTGGCATGGGATGCACGCACCGAATATGTTCTTATTCCGTTATGCATATCTGTTTTCTTTCTTAGTTATTTTACTGGCTGCCAAAGCTTGGGAAGTACTGACGAAAGAAGATCAGGGATTACTAGTCGGGATCATCATTCTTCTTGCAGCGGTCTTCACTACTGCTTGGGGACTGAAACCAGCAGGTAGTTATTCTTATGTCACAACGACTTCCTTTGTTTTGACTGTTGTTTTCTTAGGGCTCTATGCTTTGACGATCGGTTTTTTCCACCATCACAAACAGTCAGTTAAATACCTCAGTCTATTGTTATTGTTGCTCATGACTGCAGAAGCAAGTGTCAACACGAACAGTATGATCCATGGTATTTTAGATGATTGGAATTATGCATCGCGAAGTTTGTATACTGACCCTGCGCCCTCATTGAAAACATTAGTTGACAAAACAAAAAAAGAATCAGATACATTTTATCGTTTAGAAAACCTTGACCCCATCTCACCGAATGATTCGATCAATTATGGTTATAGCGGGATCAGTTTGTTTTCTTCTATCAGAAACCGAAACTCTTCTTCTTATCTGGATACATTAGGGTTTCGTTCTCACGGAACGAATTTGAACATTCGCTATGCGAATAATACTTTGTTGATGGATGGTTTTACAGGAATCAAATACAATATCGCGAAAAACGACAGCAGCTTTAGTAAATACGGCTTTATTCGAGAAGATCAAAGCGGTGATTACACGCTCTATAAAAATATCAATGCTTTACCTTTAGCCTTTACTGCTCCTTTGTCGATCAATGATGTGGACCAGCCACTGACAGACAATTTGACTAGTCAAACAAATTTGATCAACCAACTGTCTGGTTTGAACGAACAGTATTATACATTCTATACACCAACATTGAAAAGCCAGCAAAATGTCACAGTCAGCAATACATCAATAGGTGTGACTTATGGCGAAACAGCTGAAAATCAGCCAAAAGTCTTAACTTGGGAAGTGAAAGTACCAGCAAATACACAAGCTTACTTGAGCCTTTTCCCAACGAATTATGCACAATTAGAAAGTTCAACTGCTACCATTACAGTCAATGGGATGTCACGCAAGACCCAAATCAATATCTCTGGGCAATATTATGATCTTGGTTATTATCCGCAAGAAACGACAGTCACCTTTACTGCTAGTTTTTATGGCACAAAAGAAGTTAGTTTTATGGCACCAAAAGTCATCGGCTTAGATGTTGTAGCTTATCAAGCTGCAATGAACCAGATCAAGGACAACGGCGTTGAGATGGACACTACAGGACGTACAGCTACAGGAACAGTCAATACTCCTGAAGATATGATGCTTGTCACAACGATTCCTTATGATGCAGGTTGGAAAGCCAAAGTTGATGGCAAATCAGTAGAGGTAGAAAACTTTAAAGATGCCTTCTTGATGATCAAAGTTCCAGCAGGTAAGCACACTGTCACGTTTACCTATTTACCTCAGGGATTTATGATCGGTGCCATCTTATTCGTTCTCTGTCTTGCACTGTTCTTTCTCTACGTCTGGTATCTAAAGCGTAATAGTTCATTTAAACGAGTTACTGAAATCGAACAACCTGCCCCACAAAGAACCTCACATCGTAGAAGAAAATAAAAAACCTCCTTTAGTTGTCTGATCATCATCAGATACTAAAGGAGTTTTTTCATTCATATTTGACTTCGTAAAGATATAGCCCTTCTGGATGAGCCGTCGGTCCAGCAGCATTACGATCTTTTTTCGCTATGATTTCAGGAATACTATCCTCTGCCAAACGTCCATTTCCAATTTTAAGCAATGTTCCAACTAAGATACGGATCATTTTGTAAAGAAAACCATTACCGCGGAAAGTAAACAAAAGCTCATCTCCGGTTTCATTCACTTCCATTTTCGCCTCATAGATCGTTCGAACTTTGTCTTCGATAGAGCTACCAGAAGCACAAAAAGAAGTGAAATCATGTGTTCCTAATAAATCAGGAAGCGCTCGTTGGATCTTTTCTACATCTATTGGATAAGGAAAATAACTGGCATAATGGCGTCGAAATGGACTACGCGGTTTTCCTATATCCACTCGAAATTGATACGTTTTTTCTTTTACAAGATAACGAGCATGGAAATCTTCTGAAACAATTGCTACTTCTTTCACTGCAATATCTTCTGGTGACTGCGTATCTAAAGCAAAACGCATACGCTCTAACGGACGCTCTTCGGGGTAATCAAAATGGATCACTTGTCCCATTGCATGTACTCCTGCATCTGTACGACCAGATCCAAAAACAGTGATTTCTTTACCATTCGCCATCTTTGTCAATGTTTTTTCTATTTCTTCTTGTACGGTACGACCATTTGGCTGTTTTTGAAATCCATTAAAGTTCGTTCCATCATATGCAATAATTGCTTTGTAGCGTGTCATACATTCACCTTTTCTACTAAATCAGCTTCTTAAAAAAATCAACGCGATCGTCAATAATACAAATGCAAGAATGACGAACGTGTCACGGTTGTGCCAATGAAGGATACGATATTTCGTTCGTCCTTCACCACCTTGATAGCCTCTTGCTTCCATAGCTGTTGCCAAATCTTCTGCACGATTAAAACTGCTGACAAATAACGGGATCAACAAGGGAATAACAGCTTTCATTTTTTGAACTAAGCTACCTTCTCCAAAATCGACGCCACGTGCGCGTTGTGCATTCATGATCTTTTCTGTTTCATCCATCAAAGTAGGAACAAAACGTAAAGCGATCGACAACATCAAGGAGATTTCGTGTACTGGAAAACGCACAACCTTTAAAGGTCTTAACAGATATTCAATTGCATCAGACAATTCTAAAGGAGGCGTGGTCAATGTCAATAATGTCGACATAAAGATGATCAATACGAAACGGCAAAAAATGAAGAGTCCGTTCATCACACCAAATTCAGTGATGTTAAAGATCCCCCAACTCCAATAAGTGGCACCACCGCTTGTAAATAAGACTTGTAAAGCTACGGTGAATAAGATCAACCAGATCAACGGTCGAATACCACGAATGAAGAATTTGATATCGACTTTCGAAAGAAAAACAGCAAGCAACGTGAAAACTGCTAATAGTGCATAAGTCTGCCAATTATTTGCTAAAAAAATGATACCGATAAAATAGAAGCTGGCTAATAATTTTGCACGAGGATCTAATCGATGAATCAAGGAATTCCCTGGCATATACCGACCAAAAATCAATTTATTCATCATGTGCATTTCCTCCTGCTAATTCAACAATCCTATCTGCCAACTCTTCAGCAGTGATCGGCAACTCGGAAAATAGCTTCTCGCGATTGTTTAATTTTTCTGCAAACTCGGTAGCAGTAGGAACACCTAATTGCTTGTCTTTTAACCAGGTAAGATTTTGAAAAACTTGATGGGGTCGTCCACTTTCGACAATTTTCCCTTTTTCAAGTACATAGACATAGTCTGCGTAGTTCGCCACATCATCCATCAAGTGGGTGACTAGTACGATCGTAATATTCTGCTCTTTATGCAGACGCCAGAACATGTCCATCATTTCTTTTCTTCCCTGCGGATCAAGTCCTGCTGTTGGCTCATCTAAAACGAGTACCTCTGGCTTCATTGCTAAGACGCCAGCAATAGCCACTCGCCGCATTTGTCCACCAGACAATTCAAATGGCGAACGTTCTAAGTAAGTCTCATCTAAACCAACATGCCCAAGCATCTCTTTTGCTAACTGAAGCGCATCTTCGTCACTGACTCCAAAATTTTTAGGACCGAACGCAATGTCTCGAGCGACTGTTTCTTCAAATAATTGTGCTTCAGGAAATTGAAAAACGATCCCGACTTTTTTACGGATCGGTTTTAAATTTTTATTGTTCGTATCAGGTTTGATTTGTCGATCGCCAATATGTACGATTCCACTCGTAGGCTTGACCAATGCATTTAGATGTTGAAGTAGGGTCGATTTACCACTACCTGTATGGCCGACTAGAGCTGTATAGCTATTTTCTTCAATCGTCATATCAATATCAAATAGCGCTCTTTGTTCAAATGGTGTATTGGGCTGATACGTAAAATCTACTTTTTCAAAACGGATGTCCATAACCAGTCCACCATCCCTTCTTCAGTCATGTACTCTTCTGGAACGACAAAACCTCGTTGTTTTAATGCACTCTTTAATTTTTCAGGAAAAGGAAGATCCAACCCCAGATTGATCAGTTCAGGACCAGCAGAAAAAATTTCTTCTGGTGTGCCTTCATTAACTAGCTCACCTTGTTTCATGACAAAGATCCGATTTGCATTCGCTGCTTCATCGATATCATGTGTGATAGATATGACCGTCAAGTTGCTTTCTTCTTTGATCTTTTTGATCGTCGAAATAACTTCTTCTCGTCCTTCGGGGTCTAACATACTAGTCGCTTCATCTAAAATGATGATATCTGGCCGTAACGCAACAACTCCTGCAATAGCAACTCGTTGTTTTTGTCCACCAGACAATCGTGCAGGTTCTCTTTTTGAAAAGTCACTCATACGGACTTTTTCAAGTGCATCCTTTACACGAACCACCATCTCTTCTCGTGGGATACCCTGATTCTCAAGACCAAAAGCAACATCATCTTCCACTGTTGATCCGACAAACTGGTTGTCAGGGTTTTGGAAAACCATACCGACCATTCGACGTATAGACCAGATATTTTCTTCATTTAGTAACTGCTTTCCTACCTTTACCGTGCCTGATTCTGGCAAAAGCAGACCGTTGATCGTCTTTGCGAGTGTTGATTTACCTGAACCATTGTGCCCGATAATTGCGATCCATTCACCTTGATTGATCGTAAATGAAATATCTTTTAACGCAAAACGGGGGTCATCTGGTTGGTATTTGTAATTAATCTTTCCTAATTCAATAATTGGCTCCATAATTACTCCTTCTCCATCCTAAAGTTCCTACTAACACTATCAAAAAATACCTGATTTTTCAATTGTTTCCGTTTTAATTAAAGTGTTTTTTTGTGCCATCAAATACATGTCAAGACAGTTAATTAAAGGTACAAAAAAACACTTTATGATGAGTGCATACTCCTCAAATCGATTCGACTTGAGGAGTAGCGCTGAGCTAGACTCGGAAGAGTTAACTTCCAACATCATAACACTCTAAAAGAATCATCTATAAAGTGATGTTATTAGTGTGATTTTAGACAAGTTCTAAGACAACCATTGGTGCACCATCACCGCGTCTTGGTTCTGTCTTCAAGATACGAGTGTAGCCACCTTGACGTTCAGCATAACGAGGTGCAATATCGTTGAATAGTTTTTGCAAAGCTGATTCAATGACGATATCCTCATTTTCTTCACGTACGCTAGCAACTTCATTACGTACAAAAGCCGCAGCTTGACGACGTGCATGCAAGTCTCCACGTTTGCCTAAAGTGATCATTTTTTCTGTAGTTGAGCGAACTTCTTTCGCACGAGCTTCAGTAGTCACAATACGTTCGTTAATTAATAAGTCAGTTGTTAAATCACGCAACATCGCTTTACGTTGGCTAGATGTGCGTCCTAGTTTACGATAACTCACGTTGGTTTCCCTCCTTCGTAAAAGGTTTTAATCTTCTTTACGTAAACCTAAACCTAAGTCGTGTAATTTTGCTTTCACTTCTTCTAATGATTTACGTCCTAAGTTACGGACTTTGATCATTTCTGGCTCAGATTTATTCGTAAGTTCTTGTACAGTATTGATTCCTGCACGTTTTAAACAATTGTAAGAGCGAACAGATAAGTCTAATTCTTCAATTGTCATTTCCAACATTTTTTCTTTTTGTGTTTCTTCCTTTTCAACCATGATTTCAGCATTTTTCGCTTCATCAGTTAGGTTAACAAAAATATCTAAATGTTCAGTCATGATTTTTGCAGATAAACTCATTGCTTCCAATGGTTCGATTGAACCATCTGTCCAAATCTCCATCGTCAATTTATCAAAATCTTCACGGTGTCCAACACGAGTGTTTTCTACTTGGTAGTTTACACGACGAACTGGTGTGTAGATTGAATCGACTGGAAGTACGCCGATCGGCATATCTTCTTTTTTGTTTTCATCTGCTTGAACATAACCACGTCCTGGTTTCACTGTTAAGCGAGCATGGAACGTAGCACCTTCTGAGACACTACAGATGTACATATCTTTGTTAAGAATTTCTACCTCACTATCAACGATAATATCGCCAGCAGTTACTGTAGCAGGTCCGGTAATATCGATTTCAAGGTTTTTTTCTTCTTGGCCATACATTTTCAGTGCTAAACCTTTAATGTTCAAGATGATTTGAGTGACGTCTTCTCGTACACCTTTAATGGTAGAGAATTCATGCAGTACACCATCGATTTGAATATTAGTGATGGCAGCACCTGGCAAAGAAGATAATAAAATACGACGTAGGGAATTCCCTAAAGTAGTCCCATAGCCTCTTTCAAGAGGTTCAACGATGAACTTGCCATAATCTTTTTCTTCATCAATTTTTGCGATTCTTGGTTTTTCGAACTCAATCATTCTTATCTTTACCCCTTTCAAAACGAAAAGTGTCTTGTTCAATGACGTTACTAATAGAACTCAAAATGAGCGGCACTCATTAAACACGACGGCGTTTTGGAGGGCGGGCACCATTATGAGGAACTGGAGTCACGTCACGAATTGCAGTCACTTCTAAACCTGTAGCTTGTAATGAACGAATTGCTGCTTCACGTCCAGAACCAGGTCCTTTAACTGTTACTTCAACAGTCTTTAATCCGTGTTCCATTGCTGCTTTTGTAGCTGTTTCTGCTGCCATTTGAGCGGCAAAAGGAGTTGATTTTTTGCTTCCTTTGAAGCCTAATGAACCAGCTGACGACCACGCTAATGCATTTCCGTGAGTATCAGTGATCATGATGATAGTGTTGTTGAATGTAGAATGGATATGTGCAATACCTGCTTCTATATTCTTTTTCACACGGCGTTTACGATTCACTTTTTTTGCTGCCATGAAGTTTTAACCTCCTTCACTTAAGAATTATTTTTTCTTGCCAGCGATAGCGCGAGCTGGGCCTTTACGAGTACGTGCATTGTTTTTCGTGTTTTGTCCACGAACAGGCAAACCACGGCGATGACGGATGCCTCGGTATGAACCGATTTCCATCAAGCGTTTGATGTTTAAGTTCACTTCACGACGAAGATCACCTTCAACTTTTAATTTATCTACTTCCGCACGGATAGCATCTGTTTGTTCATTCGTTAATTCACGAACGCGAACATCTTCAGATACACCAGCATCAGCTAAGATTTTTTTAGCAGTAGTGTTACCAATACCATAGATATAAGTAAGTGAAACTACTACACGTTTATCACGAGGAATATCTACTCCTGCAATACGAGCCATATTTATTGCACCTCCAATTATCCTTGACGTTGTTTATGTTTTGGATTTGCTGGGCAAATCACCATAACGCGTCCTTTACGACGAATTACTTTACAATGTTCGCACATTGGTTTTACTGATGGTCTTACTTTCATGATAATACCTCCTGTAGTTTTACGGAGTACAATTATTTAAAGCGATAAGTAATACGGCCACGGTTTAAATCGTACGGAGACAATTCAACCGTCACTTTGTCACCAGGTAAGATACGGATGTAATGCATACGAATTTTACCTGAAACAGTAGCAAGAACTTGGTGTCCGTTTTCTAGTTCAACTTTAAACATTGCATTCGGCAAAGTTTCGACGACTGTACCTTCGACTTCAATCATATCTTCTTTTGCCACGCACAGTACCTCCTTGTACTTGTTTCGCATTTTCACACGATAAAGTGGCGGAAACTGCAGTTCCCACCTCAAAATTCTCAAAATGGATCATCTAGAGGATTTCTCTAGAAGTCGGACTGACATATTCTATCATAATTTATTGAACTTGACAAGAGTAACTGCTTAATGCAAGTCGGCTACGGGCAATCGTGCTATTTTTCAATGATTTTTTGTACATCAGTAAATACAGCATCGATTTCACGATCACCATCGATAGTGTGTAGCAAACCTTGTTCTTTATAATAAGCCAAGATTGGTTCACTATTTTTGATGTTGATAGCCAGACGATTTTTAACCGTCTCAGGTTTATCATCTTCTCTTTGATAGAATTCATGCCCACCACAACGATCACATGTGTCTTCAACTTTTGTAGGGTTGAAAATTTTATGGTAAGTTGCTCCACAGTTACGGCAGATGAATCGGCCAGCTAAACGCTCAACCAATACTTCTTCACCAACATGGATATCGATGACAGCATCAATTTTTTTATTTAAATCTTTCAGCATTGCGTCCAGAGCTTCTGCTTGCTCAATCGTACGTGGAAAGCCATCTAATAAGAAGCCTTTCTCCGTATCTGATTCAGCTAAACGCTCTTTCACGATTCCATTTGTTACTTCATCAGGAACTAATGCACCTTTATCAATATAAGACTTTGCTTCCAAGCCAAGAGCTGTTTCATTTTTCATCGCTGCACGAAACATGTCTCCTGTTGAGATATGCGGAATATGATAAGCATCAATGATTTTTTCTGCTTGTGTTCCTTTACCCGCGCCTGGTAGCCCCATTAAAATGAGGTTCATTGTTTACCCTCCTAATAAATGTGAGAACGTGTGTTGAGGAAAAACCTCAACACGCTTTCTTACTCTTACTCAATAAATCCAACATATTTACGTTTCAGCATTAAGCCTTCTAACTGTTTCGCAGTTTCTAAAGCAACACCGATAACGATCAGTAAGCTGGTACCACCTAACCCGATAGATTGAGGCAAATTCCAGATCATTTGAGCAATGATCGGTAATAAAGCCACCAAACCAAGGAAAATTGCACCGACTGTACTTAAACGCATCAATAAGCTTGAGACATACTCTTCAGTCCCCTTACCAGGGCGTACACTTGGTATATAACTTCCTTGTTTTTGTAAGTTTTCCGCTAATTTCTCAGGGTTCACTTGAACAAAAGCATAGAAGAACGTAAATGCAACGATCAGTATCGTATAAATCGTCGCACCTGGCGCCGTGTTATAGTTAAAGATCTCCATCATTATCTTATACCAATTTTCAGATCCAAACCGACCACTCAATGCTTGTAATACCGCATTAGGAGTAGCAATAAACGAGCTGGCGAAGATAACCGGGATAACCCCAGCCGCATTCACTTTCAACGGTAGATAACTACTTGTTGGAGCGCCTGCTACGCGTTTCGTATATTGGATCGGGATCTTGCGTTCAGCTTGTTGGAAAAATGTGACAAACGTTACGATCAATAAAATCGCAACAAGTAAGATGGCAACGAAAATTGCAGATTTCCAAATATCTGAAGGATCAATGTTTATAAAGTAATCTTCATAAATTTCTTTGACACTTTCAGGTAGTCTAGAAATGATTCCTGCAAAGATGATCATTGACACACCATTACCAATACCTTTTTCGGTGATTTGTTCTCCTAACCAAGTGACAAACATAGTACCGGCAGTCAAGATCAGACCGATCGTTACATATGTTGACACATTAGGGTTATTGACAAAACCTAATTGGGCATATTGGTTAAACCCAGCAGTGATACCGACTGATTGGATAAATGCCAATACTAATGTCAGGTATCGTGTTGCTTGATTTAACTTTTTACGACCAACTTCCCCTTGTTTTGACCATTCCACGAAACGTGGAACGATATCCATTTGTAGCAATTGGATGACGATAGACGCTGTAATGTAAGGTGAAACCCCCATTGAGAAAATAGAGAAGTTTTGCATCGCACTACCACTGACTAAGTTCAACATATTGAAAAATGGCAAAGAAGAAAGATTTTGCAATGAACTAGCATCTACGCCAGGCACAGTAATATGTGCACCTAGACGAAATACAAATAGAACAAACACTGTAAATAGGATTTTTGATCTAATATCTTTTACTTTAAAAGCATCTTTTAATAGTTTAAGCATTAGATCACCTCGATTGATCCACCAGCAGCAACGATTGCTTCTTCAGCTGCTTTAGAGAATTTTGCGGCCTTCACAGTTAATTTTTTAGTTAATTCACCGTTAGCTAATACTTTGATTCCAGCTTTTTCGTTTTTCACGATTCCAGCTTCTACTAAAGTAACTGGTGTTACTTCAGCACCGTCTTCAAAGCGATTCAAGACGTCAAGGTTAACAACTGCATAGTCTTTACGGTTCACGTTTGTGAATCCACGTTTTGGTAAACGACGGAATAATGGCGTTTGTCCTCCTTCAAATCCTAGACGTACACCACCGCCTGAACGAGCTTTTTGTCCTTTTTGACCGCGTCCAGCAGTTTTTCCGTTACCAGAAGAAGTACCACGTCCAACACGATTGCGTACTTGGCGTGAACCTTCTGCAGGTTTCAATTCATGAAGTTTCATAGGTTTGGCACCTCCTTAATATTCTAGTTCTTAATTTCTTAGATTATTTAAGTTTAATTAGACTTCTTCAACGTCCACTAAATGAGAAACAGTATTTATCATGCCTTTGATAGCATCGTTAGCAGGCTTAACCACTGAACTGTTAATCTTAGTAAGACCTAACGCTTTGACTGTATCGCGTTGGTTTTGAGGACGTCCGATAATACTGCGTTTTAAAGTAACTTTTAATTCAGCCATTATGTTTGTCCTCCTTATCCGATTAATTCTTCAACAGATTTGCCACGAAGTTCTGCAACTTCTTCAGCACGTTTCAATTGTTTCAAACCTTCAACAGTTGCACGAACAACGTTGATTGGTGTATTTGAGCCTAAAGATTTAGAAGTGATATCTGCTACCCCAGCTAATTCTAATACGGCACGAACTGGTCCACCAGCAGCAACCCCAGAACCTTCAACAGCAGGTTTCATTAGGATTCTACCACCACTAAAAGCACCGATTACTTCGTGTGGGATTGTTGAACCAACCATAGGTACTTCAACTAAGTTTTTCTTCGCGTCTTCAATTGCTTTACGGATTGCTTCAGGTACTTCTTGTGCTTTACCTGTACCAAATCCTACGTGTCCATTTTTGTCACCGACAACAACTAAAGCAGCAAAACGTAGACGACGTCCACCTTTAACAACTTTTGTTACACGGTTAATTGCAACAACGCGGTCTTCTAATTCCAAATGTTTTGGATCGATATAAACCATGAATGGTATTCCTCCTTCTTCTAAAATTCTAGTCCATTTTCGCGAGCAGCTTCAGCTAAAGCTTGCACACGGCCATGGTAAAGGTATCCACCACGGTCAAAGACTACTACTTTAATGCCTTTTTCAGTTGCGCGTTCAGCAACCAATTTACCGACAGCTTGTGCTGCTTCTGTTTTTGTTCCACCTGAAATTTCTTTATCCAAGGTAGAGGCACTTGCTAGCGTTACACCCGCTACGTCATCAATAATTTGAGCGTAGATGTTTTTGTTAGAACGAAAAACGTTCAAGCGTGGGCGCTCAGCAGTACCAGAGATATTGTTACGTACACGACGATGTCTCTTTTGACGTGTTTTGTTCTTATCTGGTTTTGTAATCACAATTGTCACCTCTTTAATTTTATTGTATTGCTTGATCAAGCAATAAACTGAAAGTCCCGAAAAATAGAAGCTGCGGCACAAGCAAAATTTCTTTTGATCGAAGAAAAACTTCTGCAAAATATTTTTTTCCTGCTGCTGGCTTCTATGCAATTTTCAAAACTATTATTTACCAGTTTTACCTTCTTTACGGCGTACATATTCGCCAACATAACGAATACCTTTACCTTTATAAGGTTCTGGAGGACGAGTTCCACGAATGTTCGCAGCTAATTCGCCAACTTCTTCTTTGTTCGCACCTTTAACAATTACTTGTGTATTTGCTGGTACTTCAACAGTTACTCCAGCTGGTGGTGTGATTTCGACTGGATGTGAGTAACCAACGTTCAATACAAGTTTTGATCCTTGTAATTGTGCACGGTACCCAACCCCGATCAATTCTAACGCTTTTTGGAATCCTTCGCTGACACCTACAACCATGTTGTTGAAGTTGGCACGAGTTGTTCCATGAATTGTTTTCATTTCTTTACTGTCGTTCGGACGAGTGAATGTCACTTCGTTTCCTTCGATATTCATTGTGATATCTGAAGAGAAAGTACGTGTTAATTCACCTTTTGGTCCTTTAACTGTAACGTTGTTTCCATCTTGAGTAACAGTTACTCCTTCAGGGATCACAACGACTTTATTTCCAATACGGCTCACTTAAAGACACCTCCTTGTAGATTCTACTTGATTACCATACGTAAGCGATAACTTCGCCGCCAATATTTTTTTCACGAGCTTCTTTATCAGTGACAACACCTTCAGAAGTCGAAATGATTGCGATACCTAAACCGTTCAATACTTTTGGTACTTCGTCAGCTTTGACATAAGCACGCAAACCTGGTTTAGAGATACGTTTTAAGTTTGTGATAACACGTTCGCCGTTTTTACCAAATTTTAGGAAAACACGGATTACGCCTTGTTTGTCATCTTCGATATATTCAACATCACGAACGAAACCTTCACGTTTCAAGATTTCAGCGATGTCACGTTTAATTTTTGATGCAGGAACTTCTAAAGACTCATGTTTAACCATGTTTGCGTTACGGATACGAGTTAGAAAATCTGCAATTGGATCTGTCATGACCATTGATCTTTTACCTCCTTCTTATGCGAATTTACTTTTTTACCAGCTAGCTTTCTTCACGCCGGGAATTTGACCTTTATAGGCAAGTTCGCGGAAGCAAATACGGCAAAGATGGAACTTACGATAAACTGAATGTGGACGTCCGCAACGTTCGCAACGAGTATAAGCTTGTGTTGAATGTTTTGCAGGACGTTTGTTTTTAGCAATCATTGATTTTTTAGCCACGTAGTTCGCCTCCTTTAATTATTTTTGGAATGGCATGCCTAATTGTGTCAACAACTCACGAGATTCTTCATCTGAGTTAGCTGTCGTTACAATAACGATGTCCATACCACGTACTTTATCTACTAAATCATAATCTACTTCTGGGAAGATCAATTGTTCTTTAATACCTAAAGTATAGTTTCCACGACCGTCAAAGGCTTTTTTACTTACACCATGGAAGTCACGTACACGTGGTAGAGAAACTGAAACCAATTTGTCTAAGAATTCGTACATTCTTTCTCCGCGCAATGTAACTTTTGCACCAATTGGCATTCCTTCACGTAAACGGAATCCAGCGATTGATTTTTTAGCTTTTGTAATCATTGGTTTTTGTCCAGTGATCAAAGTTAATTCTTCAACTGCTTTATCTAAGTTTTTAGCGTTTGATACCGCATCACCAACACCCATGTTGATGACGATTTTTTCAACTTTAGGTGTTTGCATAACAGAGCTATAGTCAAATTTTTCCATCAATGATGGAGTTACTTCTTTAAGATATTTTTCTTTTAGGCGGTTCATTCAGTAAGACCCTCCTTCCTTAAACTTATTATTTATCTAAAACTTCACCGGTTTTTTTAGAAACTCGGACTTTTTTGCCATCTACTTCTTTATAGCCAACTCGGCCAGCTACGCCAGTAGAGTCGATCACCATCACGTTAGAAACATGAATTGGAGCTTCCATCTCAACGATTCCACCTTGAGGAGCAGCTTGAGAAGGTTTTTGGTGTTTTTTAACAACATTTACACCTTCGACAATGACTTTATCTTTTTTAGGAAACGCTGATAATACAACGCCTTCTTTATTTTTGTCTTTTCCAGTGATAACTTTAACTTTATCGCCTTTTTTAACAAACATAACTGTTTCGCACCTCCTTTGATAAGTGTCTCAAAATTATAAAACTTCTGGTGCTAGTGAAACGATCTTCATGAAGTTGTTTTCACGTAGTTCACGTGCAACTGGCCCAAAGATACGTGTTCCACGAGGGCTTTTATCATCACGAATAATCACTGCAGCATTTTCATCAAATTTAATATATGAACCGTCTGTACGACGAGCTCCTGATTTTGTTCGAACGATAACGGCTTTTACGACGTCACCTTTTTTGACAACCCCACCTGGCGTTGCTTGTTTAACCGTAGCTACGATCACGTCACCGATACTAGCAGTTTTACGACCAGAACCACCAAGGACTTTGATCGTCAATATTTCACGTGCGCCTGAGTTATCAGCGACTTTTAAACGACTTTCTGCTTGGATCACGTTGTGTATCCTCCTTTCAGATTTTGCATTCAATCTATATAGGAAAATCTCGTGTTATTAGATAATAACTGCTTCTTCGACTACTTCCAACAAACGGAAACGTTTTGTAGCTGATAATGGACGAGTTTCCATAATTTTCACGATGTCGCCAACTTTTGCTGTATTGTTTTCATCATGTACTTTGTATTTCTTAGAATAGTTCATGCGTTTACCATAGATAGGGTGGTTTTTCTTTGTTTCGACAGCAACGGTAATTGTTTTATCCATTTTGTCTGAAACCACACGACCTTGATAAACTTTGCGTTGATTTCTTTCTTCAGTCATACGCTTAATGGCCTCCTTCCATAATTACTTAGCTTGTTCACGCAACACAGTTTTGATGCGTGCAATCGATTTACGTACTTCTTTAATACGTGCAGTGTTTTCTAATTGACCTGTTGCTAATTGGAATCTAAGATTAAACAATTCTTCTTTTAATTGTTTTTCTTGATCAAGCATTTCGGCAGTGGTTAATTCTCTGATTTCTTTAACCTTCATTCGATTCACCACCCATTTCCTCACGTTTTACGATCTTAGTTTTCATTGGTAATTTGTGAGAAGCTAGACGTAACGCTTCACGAGCCACTTCTTCAGGAACGCCTGCGATTTCAAACATGATTTTACCACGTTTTACTGGTGCAACCCATCCTTCAGGTGCCCCTTTACCAGAACCCATACGTACCCCAATTGCTTTGGCAGTATAAGATTTGTGAGGGAAAATTTTAATCCATACTTTCCCACCACGTTTCATGTAACGAGTCATTGCGATACGAGCAGCTTCGATTTGGCGGTTAGTGATCCAATGTGAATCAACAGCTTGCAAACCGTATTCACCGAATGCTACTTCTTTACCACCTTTAGCTTCCCCGCGCATTTTTCCGCGGAATTCACGACGGTGTTTTACACGTTTAGGTACTAACATGATTATTTCCCTCCTTTCTCAGTGTTTTTTTTAGTTGGAAGAATTTCTCCACGATAGATCCACACTTTAACTCCTAGTTTTCCGTATGTTGTATCTGCTTCTTCCCATGCGTAATCAATGTCCGCACGTAAAGTATGAAGAGGAACAGTTCCTTCTGAGTATCCTTCTGAACGAGCGATATCTGCTCCGTTTAGACGTCCAGATACTTGAGTTTTGATTCCTTTAGCGCCAGAACGCATTGAACGTTGGATGGCTTGTTTTTGAGCGCGACGGAAAGCAACACGGTTTTCTAATTGACGTGCGATTCCTTCACCTACTAATTTTGCATCTAAATCTGGTTTTTTGATTTCCACGATGTTGATATGGATTCTTTTACCAGTTAGTTTGTTTAATTCTTTTCTTAGGTTTTCGACTTCAGATCCGCCTTTACCAATAACCATACCTGGTTTTGCTGTGTGAATTGAAATGTTAACACGACCTGTAGCACGTTCGATTTCAATTGTTGATACAGCAGCATCAGCAAGTTTAGTTGAAATAAATTTACGGATTCTTAGATCTTCGTGTAAGAACTCTGCATACTCTTTTTCAGCATACCATTTTGCATCCCAGTCGCGGATGATGCCTACACGCATTCCAATTGGATGTACTTTTTGACCCACTGATTATCCCTCCTTATTTTTCTGATACGACTACCGTGATATGACTTGTACGTTTGTTGATTGGAGAAGCTGATCCTTTTGCACGTGGACGGAAACGTTTCATTGTTGGTCCTTCGTTAACAAATGCTTCAGATACTACCAAGTTTTCAACATCTAAGTCAAAATTATTTTCTGCATTCGCAACTGCTGACATCAATACTTTTTCAATGATTCCAGCAGATTTGTTTGGTGTGAATTTCAAGATTGAAATTGCATCCGCAACACTTTTACCTCTGATAAGGTCAATTACTAAACGGGCTTTTCGAGGTGAAGTGCGAACTGTTTTTGCAGTTGCTTTAGCTGATGTGATTTGTTCTGCCATTTGGTTTTATCCTCCCCTCAAATTAGCGTTTAGTTTTCTTATCGTCTGCGGCATGGCCACGATAAGTTCTTGTTGGTGCAAATTCACCTAATTTGTGTCCTACCATATCTTCTTGGATGTAAACTGGTACGTGTTTACGTCCATCGTATACTGCGATGGTATATCCAACAAAACTTGGGAATACTGTCGAACGACGAGACCAAGTTTTGATAACTTTTTTCTTTTCAACCCCTGCTTGAGCTTCAACTTTTTTCATTAAATGCTCATCAACGAAAGGTCCTTTCTTTAAACTACGACCCATGGTGAACCTCCTCTCAAAATGTGCGACACATGGTCAAAGTAATTATTTAGTTTTACGACGACGAACGATAAGTTTGTCTGATTGTGCTTTTTTGTTACGAGTTTTGTAACCAAGAGCTGGTTGTCCCCAAGGAGAAACTGGTGCTTTACGTCCGATAGGAGCTTTACCTTCACCACCACCGTGTGGGTGATCATTAGGGTTCATTACGCTACCACGTACAGTTGGGCGTTTGCGCATCCAACGAGAGCGTCCTGCTTTACCGATATTGATAAGTTCATGTTGTTCGTTACCTACTGAACCGATTGTAGCGCGGCAAGCAGCTAAGATCATACGAACTTCACCAGAGTTCAAGCGGATCAATACGTATTTGCCTTCTTTACCAAGTACTTGAGCACTTGTACCAGCAGAACGGATCAATTGTCCACCTTTACCAGGTTTCATTTCAATATTGTGGATAACAGTACCAACTGGAATATTTTCTAAAGGAAGAGTATTTCCGATTTTGATATCTGCATCTGGACCTGAAACAAGTTTCATTCCAACTTGTAGTCCTTTTGGTGCTAAGATGTAAGCTTTCACTCCATCTTCATAGTGTACTAACGCGATGTTAGCTGAACGGTTTGGATCATATTCGATCGTTTGAACAGTTGCAACAACGTTATCTTTGTTACGTTTGAAGTCGATCACGCGATATTGGCGTTTATGTCCGCCACCTTGGTGACGTACAGTGATGCGGCCGTTGTTATTACGTCCAGCATGGTTTTTCAATGGTTGTAACAATGATTTTTCAGGTGTTGATGTTGTGATTTCAGCAAAATCAGAACCTGTCATGTTACGACGACCATTTGAGGTAGGTTTGTACTTTTTAATCGCCACGTTTTTCCCTCCTAATTTAATGAGTTATCTAGTAAGTGCTTATTCAGCAGCTTCGAATAATTGGATTTCTTTTGAATCTTCGGTTAATGTAACGATCGCTTTGCGACGTTTTTTTGTATAACCTGCATATTTGCCCATACGTTTGAATTTCGCACGTACGTTCACGATGTTCACGTTTTTGACTTTAACGTCAAAAGCAGCTTCAACCGCTTGTTTTACTAAAGTTTTGTTTGCACGAGTGTCCACTTCAAAAGTATATTTCTTGTCATCCATGGCAAGCATTGATTTTTCAGTGATCACTGGGCGTTTGATTACGTCTAGTAAGTTCATTATGCAAGCACCTCCTCAATTTGAGTAAGAGCAGTTTGTGTTGCTAACACTTTTGTACTTGAAACAACATCTAGAACACTAACGTTATCAGAAGTTACTACAGAAACGTTTGGTAAGTTACGTGCTGATAAAGCAGCAAAGTCGTTACCTGTTTCAAGAACAACCAATACTTTAGAGTCAATAGATAAGTTAGCAAGAACTTGTTTGAATTCTTTTGTTTTTGGTGCGTCGAAGCTTAAACCTTCGATTGCTACCAAGTTATTTTCAGCAACTTTTTCTGATAAAACAGATTTCATTGCTAAACGACGAACTTTTTTAGGAAGTTTGTAGCTGTAAGAACGTGGTGTTGGTCCGAAGACTACTCCACCTCCACGCCATTGTGGTGAGCGGATTGATCCTTGACGAGCACGACCAGTTCCTTTTTGACGCCATGGTTTGCGTCCACCGCCTCGAACAGCGCTACGGTTTTTAACCGCATGCGTTCCTTGTCTTAATGACGCACGTTGCATAACGATTGCATCGTAAACAACACTTTCATTTGGTTCAATTCCGAAGATTTCTTCGTTAAGTGTGATTTCACCGTTTTGGCTTCCATCTTGTTTGAATAATGCTACATTCGGCATTCCTTAGTTCCTCCTTTCTTCCTACTATTATTTAGCTTTCACAGCTGATTTGATAGTGATTAATGATTTTTTAGCTCCAGGAACGTTTCCTTTGATCAAGATTACGTTTCTTTCTGCATCAACGCGAACAACTTCCAAGTTTTGGATTGTTACGCGGTTGCCACCCATACGGCCAGCAAGACGTTTGTTTTTGAATACACGGTTAGGTGCAACTGGACCCATTGACCCAGGACGACGATGGTAACGAGAACCGTGAGCCATTGGTCCGCGGCTTTGGCCGTGACGTTTGATAACCCCTTGGAATCCTTTACCTTTCGTAGTACCTGTTACATCAATAATGTCTCCTGCTTGGAAAACATCTACTGTAATTTCTTTTCCTACTTCATATTCTCCTAGCTCAACATTTTTGAATTCACGAATGAAGCGCTTAGGAGTCGTGTTTGCTTTTGCAACATGACCTTTCGCAGGTTTGTTTGATAAAACTTCACGCATATCTTGGTAACCAACTTGAATAGCTTCGTAGCCATCAGTTTCCATTGTTTTAACTTGTAGTACTACGTTTGGAGTAGCTTCTACAACAGTTACTGGAATTAGTTCGCCAGATTCAGTGAAGATTTGTGTCATTCCCACTTTTTTCCCTAAGATTCCTTTGGTCATGAGTACACCTCCATTAATTTTATTTTAGTTTTATAGTTTGATTTCGATGTTAACACCAGATGGTAAGTCTAGCTTCATCAAAGCATCAACAGTTTTTGGTGTTGGGTTCACAATGTCGATAAGACGTTTGTGTGTACGCATTTCGAATTGTTCGCGTGAATCTTTGTATTTATGAGTCGCACGAATAACTGTGTAAAGACTGCGTTCAGTTGGTAATGGAATTGGACCAGACACGCTAGCTCCAGTTCTTTTTGCAGTTTCCACGATTTTATCCGCAGATTGATCTAAAATACGGTGTTCATACGCTTTTAAACGGATACGAATTTTTTGTTTTGCCATCTTGTTCCCTCCTTCGTCTATTTTGAAAAGTAGACATAGCTCCACGAAAATTTCCGTCACGCTCGTTCGTGGCAAAGCGTCCGGGCGTGTCGCAACCTCTCGTTTCTTAGCCGACGAAATCACATTGATTACGTCCGTGTCGTTTACGTTTGGTAAACGCACCTTTGTAATTATAATATATCTAAATCCACAAAGCAAGGCTTTTTTCCTGTAAATACTAATTTGTTTTCATAAGTTTTCATTTAGACAGGTTTCTACTAAAATATAGTATTATCTAAAAAAGATTCCTTCTATATATAATAGAAAGAATCTTCGTTAATTAGTAGGAAAGTCAGTACTAGAATCAACTCGGTCGTCTGCTAATTCAGTTCTTGGCGCCAAGGTTTGATATTCGCTTGGCGATAGAGTTGCGCTTGCCCAAGGGAGTGGAACAGCGTCATTTTTTGTTTAACCACTTTCTTCGCCTCTTCAATACATTCTGGATAGATGGCATTTGGATCCCATAGCTCTGTTGAAGCAAGTATCTCACGGCATTTTTTATAAAACGCATATTTATAATCAGAGGAGATATTCACTTTTTGGATACCGATCTGCACCGCTTTTTCGATCTCTTCATCTGGATTTGCTGATCCACCATGCAAGACTAACGGGATTGCTACTTTTTCTTTGATTTGTTCAAGGATATCCATCTTCAATTCTGGCTTTACATCTTTAGGATAGATACCATGCGCTGTGCCAATCGCTACTGCTAGAGTATCAATGCCTGTACGCGCAATAAATTCTTCTGCATCTTCCGGTTTTGTATAGGTGACCTTTGAGACACCCCCTTCGACTGAAGTTCCTGTATTCCCAATCGTTCCTAGCTCCCCTTCAACCGAAACACCTATTTTATAACAAATATCCACGACCTCTTTCGTCACAGCAATATTTTCTTCAAACGGCGACAAGGAACCATCGATCATGACTGAGCTGAACCCACAATGGATTGCCCGCATAATACTGGCTAGATTATCGCCATGATCCATATGGATAACAAATGGAACTGGACTATTTTTCACTCGGCTAACTGCATACTGGAAAAATTCATCTTTGGTAAAATCTAATTCTGTCGGATGGACTGCGATAATCGCTGGTGCATCGTTTTCTTCAGCAGCTTCAATGACTACTCGTAAGAAATTGCTGTCTGCTACATTGAATGCCCCTACTGCAAAGTGGTTTTCTTTGGCAATTTCTAATAGTTGATTCATATTGATTAACATTTTTTATCTCCATTCTTATGCTTTATTTTTAGAACCCGAAAGTTCGATATACACTTTTACTACTTCTTTTCCTGCTAAGGATGCTTGACGGAGCAAGTCAGGATACCCGATCGTCTGATTTTCTTTTAATAGTTGAAAAAGAGAGTTTTTTTGAGCCTTCATAAAATCTGATCCAACATTGATCTTATTGATACCTAATTTGACAGAACGCAGGATCACCGCCTCACCTGCTCCTGAACCCCCATGTAAAACAAGCGGTAAATGGGTTGCTTCTTTGATTTTGCTGATGATATCAAACTGAAACTTAGGTTGATAGCCTTTGGGATACTCTCCATGGCTCGACCCATAAGAAATGGCTAAACAATCCACACCAGTCTCATTAATAAAATGAATCGCTTCTTTAGGATCTGTATACATTTTAGTATCGGTAAACTGATCGCCGTTCACAGCACCCATATTGCCAACTTCTGCTTCTACGCTTGCATTATACGTTTGCGCAAACTGAACAATCATTTTAGTAATCTCGATATTCTTATGCAACGCATACCTCGAAGCATCCATCATGACGCTAGAGAACCCTTCATGTAGGCACTGTTTTACAAAAGCCACATCTTGCCCATGATCCAAGTTTAATGCCACAGGTACTTTTGCCGCTGTTGCCATGCGAATGATCGGCTTTGTTAAATAAAGATAGCTGAGATGTTCTTTCAAATGATCTTGTAGTAAATCAATGATAATCGGTGCATGCATCTCTTCTGCTGCCTGAATAGTTGCTTGAGCAGTTTCTAAATTAAAGCAATTGATTGCTAGGACTGCATAGTTTTCTCGATTTGCTTTTTTTAGCATTTCTTTCATTGAAACATACATGGTGTTCTCCTTTACTCGTTAGGATATTTTAATCGAAGAAAAATCGATTTGTTCTTCCTCTTCCGCTAATGTACTAGCAGCGGGCGCTTTTTTCAGTACAAATAATAAAATTCCTGAAACAACCGAGCCTATGAGCAACGCTAGAGTGAATTTCAACGGATCACTCATTGCTGGAATAATAAATACGCCTCCCGAAGGAACAGGAGAACCAACTCCCCAAGACATGCTTAGACCACCTCCGACCGCCGCTCCTACCGTACAAGAAATCATCACACGTATCGGATCAACTGCTGCAATAGGGATCATGCATAACCCCATTGGAAAAGCTAATTTGATATTGTCCTCTTCCTCCTTAGAATACTTTGTCTGACGTGCTATTATTGATAGGATCCACGAGATGGTGACGCCAAATGGCGGGACCATCGAAGCAAGGACTTTGACTGCTTCCGGTTCCTGCACACCTTCCAGCAATAATCCATCCGCAAATAATGAAGCAACTTTATTTACTGGACCACCAAAGTCAAAAGCTGCCATTCCCCCCACGATTGCTCCAAATAAAAATTTTCCAGAACCTTGTAACTCACGTAAAAATTCAGTAAGTGCTTCTGTTGCCCAAACAATCGGAATACCCACCACAAAGAACAAAAGGAGTCCTACGATCAGCGTAGAAACGAGTGGGACGATCATCATCGGCATCAATCCTTGTGCCCAAGCTGGTACCTTCATATGCTTCACTAAAAACAAAACGAAAAAGCCGACTAAATACCCGCCTAACATTCCACCTAAAAAGCCTGCCCCAATGGCATTAGCAATCAATCCCATAAATAATCCTGGGCCAATTCCTGGTCGATCAGCAATGGAATAAGCAATTGCCGCTGAAATAACAGGCGCCAATAAACCCATCCCTAATACACCTAAAGAAACCAAAGCATCTGGTACAGTATACGTTGCTTGATAATCTGTTATGACCTTTCCACCAGTCAAATTCCCGATTGCTATCAATAGTCCAGCGGTGACCACGATGGGCAACATATACGAAATAGCTGTTAATGCATGCTTTTTTAATTGCAAGTGCTGAAACATTCCACTTCTCCCCTTTACGTTTTATTGATTTCCGTCTCGATTTTCGCTATCAATCCTTTAGGTGCTTTGATCACCATACTCGTTGGTATTTCAATGACCTTTTTCCCACTGAAGCGTTCTTTGCCCCCAATTTTTATATCTGTAGCAAGGATCACCACGTCTGCCTGTGCGATTTCTTCTGCTGTTAGTTCATCTTCGGTTCCAATCGTTCCTTGTGTTTCAATGTGGACCTCATGCCCTAAACTTTTAGCGGCTTTTTCTAGTTTCTGCTTAGCGATATACGTATGGGCAATTCCTGAGGTACATGCGGCTACTCCAACAATCTTCATGTTTACTTTCCTCCTTTTTTTATTATTCAGATGGCTCTTTTGCTAGTAGAGCCATGAATTCTGTTTTAGTTGTTGCATGTATCAAGTTGTCAATAAACGTTTCTTCTGCTAAGAGCATGGCTACCTTTTGCAATAATTTGATGTGGACGGTGTTTGCATCTGTGTCTTTAACTGCAAACAATATGATCACTTGGACTGGCTGATCATCTAATGTTTCCCACTTGATCGGTGTTGAAACTTTACCGACTGCCAAGCATGTTTTAAGTACACTTTTGGATTTGCCATGGGGAATAGCTAAACCATTTCCAATACCTGTCATCCCCTCTTTTTCACGTTGAAAGACATCTTTTAAAAACTCGTCAACATTCGTGATACTACCGTTCTTTTCTAGTAATTCACTCAATTCACGAATTACTTCTTCTTTTGTTTTCGCTTTCATTTCTAGATAGATCAACTCCTCGGTGATCACATCAGCAATACTAAATTCTGTTTCATTTTTCACTTCCATTTTCTATCTCTCCTAACTTCTCTTTCACACGATTTTCGTCTTGTTTCGTAAATACTGAATTCACTAAAATCATCGGTGTTTCAGAAGAAATAGTGAGATGGACAGTCGTTAGAATCAAGTCGATATTAGCAAACTGTGTCTGATTTTTTTGATACTGGCGAGCAGATACAACAGCAATGATCTCTAATTCAGGAAATGCCTTTTTGACTTTCACTTTTAATAATTCAGAAGTCCCGACACCACTACTGCACATGATCAACACTCTTTTTTTTATGGGGATCAGTTCCTTGTATTTCACAAAATAAAGGATCAAGAAGCCGATTTCATCTTTTGAGATAGGGTTCGTATGGAATACTTGTTGAACCATTTGACTGACATAGGCTACTTGTTTAAATGTTTGGGTATATTCTGATTCGATATCATTCAATAAATCGTTTTTGATGATGATATGGTGTTTCAATCGGTACAATAGGGGTTGGATATGGTTGTATAGATCTTGCTGATACAATTCTTGATCAATAGCAATCCCCATTAGTTGACTCATATTCATAGAGAAAAATTGCGTGATCTCTTTCGCCTCACTGAATAGATTCTGATAGCTGATTGCGCCATTTTCTACTCTAGAAGACACCAAGTATTGAAAGAGATAAAATGTCTCACTTTCTGGTAAAGAGATATTTAGATAATTCCCCATTTTATCCATCACTGCACGTGCTAACTCATATAGTTCTTGATTGTATTGAATTATTCTCTGGTCTTCCTCTTCTAGGTACCAAGATTCATCTTCTAATTGAATGTTTCCTTCCCGACAACGTTTCAATAAAATATAAATATGTGAAAAGATATTCATCCCATAAGGATACGCAATTCCGCTGACCAATTGTTGCTCAATATATTCCAGCATCGTTGTAATAAAGTTGATATCAAATGAATTGGTCGAATAGTTATTTGTGAAAGATTGTTTATCCTCTAATAAATTGAAGCTCAACAACATGTTGACGACTTTGCGAATATTTCGTTCTGTCCCTTCGATCCCTACTCTCTGTCCGTGACGTTTGAGTTTCAGGTCATTGTCTTTCAAGAACAAGCTGATTTTATTCAGATCATTACTGATTACTGGATCACTGATGTAATAAGGATGGAACAACTCATGGATCAATAATTTTTTCGGTGATTTGAACAATAAAGTTAACAATATTTCATTTCTTCTTTCCAAAGGTCCCTGTCTACTTCTGCTTTCAGTATTCTTAACATTTTCTTTTAAATAGTTAGCATAATCTAAACGGAACCCTTTACCGACTTCTGCCAAAATGATATCTCCATGTTTAGATGCCTCGTTGATTTTTCTGATTGCCCGATAGATCGTCTTAGTGGAAACATTCGCAAATCCAGCTAGTTCTTGGGCTGTAAGGGTCAATCCATGTTTGATAAAACACTCGATCATTTCTTTTTCTCTTCTACTTAGCTGCATTTGACTCCCCCTTGTCCATAACTATAATCGAAATTCCTCTTATCTGATTTTTTGTTCTGTCCATTAATTTGGACAGTTGAAACATCTAGCTTCTCGAGAAAATAAAAAAAGCCTGGAATGAAGATCAAGAGATCTTTCATTCCAGACTTCAACGTCCGAGTAGATGTAACTTTTTAGGCTTAATTTAATTAAGCTTTGATTTCTGTAACGACACCGGCACCAACTGTACGTCCGCCTTCACGGATTGAGAATTTAGTACCGTTTTCGATAGCGATTGGGTGGATTAATTCAACTTCCATTGTTACGTTGTCGCCAGGCATAACCATTTCAGTTCCTTCTGGTAATTCAACAACACCTGTTACGTCAGTTGTACGGAAGTAGAATTGTGGACGGTAGTTAGTGAAGAATGGAGTATGACGTCCACCTTCTTCTTTAGTCAACACGTATACTTCTGCAGAGAATTTTGTATGAGGTGTGATTGTACCTGGTTTAGCTAAAACTTGTCCACGTTGGATGTCTTCACGTGCAACACCACGTAGTAAAGCACCAATGTTGTCTCCAGCTTCAGCGTAGTCTAATAATTTACGGAACATTTCAACACCAGTAACTGTTGTTTGAGCTGTTTCTTCTGCGATACCAACGATATCTACAACGTCACCAACGCGAACTTGTCCACGTTCAACACGACCTGTAGCAACAGTACCACGACCAGTGATTGAGAATACATCTTCAACTGGCATCATGAATGGTTTGTCGTTGTCACGTTCTGGAGTTGGGATATATTCGTCAACTGCAGCCATTAATTCAAGGATTTTTTCTTCGTATGAAGCGTCGCCTTCTAAAGCTTTCAAAGCTGAACCAGCGATTACAGGAACATCGTCACCAGGGAATTCGTATTCTGTTAATAAGTCACGAACTTCCATTTCAACTAATTCTAGTAATTCTTCGTCATCGACCATATCCACTTTGTTCAAGAATACAACGATGTAAGGAACACCAACTTGACGAGATAATAGGATATGTTCACGAGTTTGAGGCATAGGGCCATCAGCAGCAGAAACTACTAAGATAGCTCCATCCATTTGTGCAGCACCAGTGATCATGTTTTTAACGTAGTCCGCGTGTCCTGGGCAGTCAACGTGAGCGTAGTGACGAGCGTCAGTTTCGTATTCAACGTGAGCTGTTGAGATTGTGATTCCGCGTTCGCGTTCTTCTGGAGCACCATCGATTTGATCGTAAGCCATAGCTTGGCCGCCGTTTTTCTTAGATAGTACTGTTGTGATTGCTGCTGTTAAAGTTGTTTTACCATGGTCAACGTGTCCGATAGTACCAATGTTAACGTGTGGTTTAGAACGGTCAAATTTTTCTTTTGCCATTTTAAAATGTCCTCCTAAAAATACAATATAATTTTTTTTATTTGTCTGATAGGTATGTGGTAACCAGACGGTCACCCACATGCCCATATCATCGATAATTATTTTACACGAAACTATATTAAAAATATAGTCTCTTTGGATAATCCGTTAAACGGACGATCCGGTTTTAAGAAATTATTCAGCTTTTCCGCCGTTTTTCTTAATGATTTCTTCTTGAACTGATTTTGGTACATCTTCGTAGTGGTCAAATGTCATAGTGAAAGTACCACGACCTTGAGTAGCTGAACGAAGAGTTGTAGCATAACCAAACATTTCAGCAAGTGGAACCATCGCACGAACAACTTGTTGTCCGCCAGCGCGTGCTTCCATACCTTCAACGCGACCACGACGTGCAGTAACGTGTCCCATAACATCACCTAAGTAATCTTCAGGGATAACGACTTCAACAGCCATGATTGGTTCAAGGATAACTGGATTAGCTTTCTTAGCTGCTGCACGTAATGCCATAGAAGCAGCAACACGGAAGGCAGTTTCATTTGAATCGACATCATGGTATGAACCATCGTAAAGTTTAGCTTTGATATCAACTAATGGATATCCAGCTAAGACACCATTTTCCATAGCATCTTTCAATCCAGTTTCAACAGCTGGAATGTATTCACGTGGAACAACCCCACCGACGATCGCATTTTCAAATTCAAAGCCTGCGCCTTCTTCGTTTGGTGTAAATTCGATCCATACGTGACCGTATTGACCTTTACCACCAGACTGACGTACAAACTTACCTTCGGCTTGAGTGCCAGAACGGAAAGTTTCACGGTAAGATACTTGAGGAGCACCTACGTTAGCTTCAACTTTGAATTCGCGACGCATACGGTCAACGATGATGTCTAAGTGAAGTTCACCCATACCAGCGATGATTGTTTCGCCTGTTTCAACGTTTGTTTCAGCGCGGAAAGTAGGATCTTCTTCAGATAGTTTTTGCAAAGCGACACCCATTTTATCTTGGTCAGCTTTTGATTTTGGTTCAATAGCGACTTGGATAACTGGTTCTGGGAATTCCATTGATTCAAGAATAACTAGATTCTTTTCATCACATAGTGTGTCCCCAGTAGTTGTATCTTTCAAACCAACTGCAGCTGCGATATCTCCAGCGTAAACTTCAGAGATTTCAGAACGTGAGTTAGCATGCATCTGTAAGATACGACCTACGCGTTCGCGTTTGCCTTTTGTAGCGTTTTGTACGTATGAACCTGATTTCAAGACACCAGAGTACACACGGAAGAAAGTTAAGCGACCTACGAATGGGTCAGTCATAACTTTGAATGCTAAAGCTGAGAAAGGAGCGCTGTCGTCTGCTGGACGTTCAACTTCTTCATCAGTTTTAGGGTCAATCCCTTTGATAGCAGGGATATCTAACGGTGATGGCAAGTAAGCAAGAACTGCGTCCAATAATAATTGAACCCCTTTGTTCTTAAATGCTGAACCACATAATACTGGGTAGAAATCAACGTTAAGAGTTGCACGACGGATTCCTTCTTTTAACTCAGCTTCAGTGATTTCTTCACCTTCTAAGTATTTCAAAGTAAGTTCTTCATCAGTTTCAGCTACAGCTTCCACTAATTTTTCGCGCCATTCTTCCGCTAATTCACGATATTCTTCAGGGATTTCTCTTTCTTCGATTTCAGTCCCTAAGTCATTTGTATAGATTTCGGCTTTCATTGTTACAAGGTCGATAATACCTGTAAAGTCATCTTCCGCACCGATTGGTAATTGGATTGGATGAGCATTTGCTTGTAAACGATCATGTAATGTTGATACTGAATATAAGAAATCAGCACCGATTTTATCCATTTTGTTTGCGAATACGATACGAGGTACACCGTAAGTTGTTGCTTGACGCCAAACTGTTTCAGTTTGAGGTTCAACACCTGATTGTGCATCAAGAACTGTTACAGCACCATCAAGTACACGTAATGAACGTTCAACTTCAACTGTGAAGTCTACGTGTCCTGGTGTGTCGATGATGTTGATACGGTGACCCTTCCATTGTGCTGTTGTAGCAGCAGAAGTGATCGTAATCCCACGTTCTTGTTCTTGTTCCATCCAGTCCATTTGTGAAGCTCCTTCATGAGTTTCACCAATTTTATGGATTTTACCAGTATAGTACAAGATACGTTCAGTAGCAGTCGTTTTACCAGCATCGATGTGGGCCATAATACCGATATTACGAGTGTTTTGTAAAGAAAATTCTCTGGTCATTCTCCTTGTTTCTCCTCTCTTTACTATCTAGTTGCTAAAAATAAGGATACTTTCTGATGGTCGGTATAAAACCGACCACGCAGAGAGGATCTTACCAGCGATAGTGAGCAAACGCACGGTTGGCATCAGCCATTTTATGAGTGTCTTCACGTTTTTTAACAGAAGCACCAGTGTTGTTTGCAGCATCCATGATTTCTTTTGCTAAGCGTTCTTCCATTGTATGTTCACCGCGCAAGCGAGCGTAGTTAACAATCCAACGAAGCGCTAAAGTCACACGACGTTCAGGGCGAACTTCAACTGGTACTTGATAGTTTGAACCCCCAACACGACGAGCTTTAACTTCAAGAACAGGCATGATATTTTTCATTGCTTGTTCAAATACTTCTAGTGGGTCGTTACCTGTAGATTCTTCAACAATCTTAAAGGCGTTATAAATGATATTAGCTGCAACACCGCGTTTTCCGTCAACCATTACACGGTTGATCAAGCGAGTTACTAATTTTGAGTTATAAATAGGATCTGGTAAAACATCACGTTTTGCAACAGGACCTTTACGTGGCATCCGTAACTCCTCCTTCCGAAATAATATTCATAGTAATTGCTCCGCTACTTACTAAAGTAGAAGCAAGTTTCATTTGTTTAATAATTAAAATTAAGCTTTAGGTTTTTTAGTACCGTATTTAGAACGGCTTTGTTTACGATCGTTTACACCAGCAGTATCCAGTGCGCCACGAACGATGTGGTAACGTACCCCTGGTAAGTCTTTTACACGTCCACCGCGTAATAGTACCACGCTGTGTTCTTGTAAGTTGTGACCAATCCCTGGGATATAAGCAGTAACTTCAATTAAGTTTGACAAACGAACACGAGCATATTTACGTAAAGCTGAGTTCGGTTTTTTAGGTGTCATAGTACCCACACGAGTTGCTACCCCACGTTTTTGAGGAGAGTTCACGTTTGTTTGAGTTTTCTTAAAGCTGTTATATCCTTTGTTCAAAGCAGGTGAATTTGATTTTTCCACCTTTGATTTACGAGGTTTACGTACTAATTGGTTAATTGTAGGCATTCCTTGTTTCCTCCTTCCCACTATTCGCGTCTAGTTCCACACATCCAGGTGGTTCTTTTTTTGCGATAAAAAATAAATGCAATCTATGCATCTTTATCAAATATGCTTTGATAAACAGTCAGCACGCCTCTTAAATAGAGACCTGTAGATAAAGCACCTTGGTTAGAATATCATGAATAAAAAAGGATGTCAACTAGTGTTGTACTTTTTTTCAAACCAACAAAATACTCCAAATGTTTGGTATCTTTTTATACGGTTTCCATATAAAATAGCTATGAAAGATCAGACTCAAAAAAGGTGGAAGCAAAAAATGAATCTAAAACAATTAGCTGGTATCGAAGCTGCAAAATTTGTAAAAGACGGAATGATCGTCGGATTAGGTACAGGCTCAACTGCCTACTATATGGTAGAAGAAATCGGCCGTCGAATGCGTGAAGAAGGATTGAAGATCACTGGTGTAACTACTTCAAATGCAACAAAAGAACAAGCTGAAACACTCGGCATCCCTTTAAAGAGTATTGATGAAGTTACAGAGGTCGATTTGACGATTGACGGCGCGGATGAAATCAGCCAAGATTTCCAAGGAATCAAGGGTGGCGGCGCAGCACTTCTTTTCGAAAAAATCGTGGCAACTTATTCAAAACAAACCATTTGGATCGTTGATGAATCGAAACTGGTGGTTAAACTAGGCAAGTTCCCTCTTCCTGTAGAAGTCATTCCCTACGGTTCACAACAATTGATGCATATCTTCACTAAAAAAGGCTACAATCCTGTGCTCCGATCAACTGAAACTGGCGAAACCTTAGTCACTGACGGCGGTCATTACATCATTGACCTTCATCTTGATGTCATTGAAGATCCTGAAAGCTTAGCAACATATCTTGACCAACTCGTTGGTGTAGTCGAACATGGACTATTTTTGAATATGGTGACAAAAGTCATCGTCGGTGCCGATGGAGGCGTCACAGTGACCGATACCCCTTTTCAAAAATAGAAATTTTTTACGATTTCTGTAAAAAACGACGCGTTTAAACAAACATAAAAAAACTATCTTTTTAAAAGACTTTATGCTACATTCTTACTGTCATAGATAGTCAGAAAATCATTGCTAGAAAGGAATCACCATGAAGATTATTGGTTATGCACGCACAACCATAAATGATGTTGATCTAACATCACAGGTTGAACAACTCTCTAATTTTGGTTGTCAAGAAATTTTTCACGAGACATATGAGTCGAAGGATGCCATGTCTGATAACATTTGTTTAGAAAAAGTCATCAAAGAAATGCGCCAAGGTGATACTTTAGTAATCTGCCAGCTGCATCGTTTAGGAAAGTCGACCCGACAATTAACAGAACTAACGCAATTATTCAAAGACCGTGGGTTACATCTTGTCAGTCTTCACGAAGAAATCGATACTCGTGAACCCATGGGAAAAATTTATTTTCAGTTAATGGAAGGCTTAGCTACTATGGAGTGCTCATTGATCAAAGAACGCACTTTAGTAGGCCTCGACGAAGCACGTAAAAAAGGAAAAATTGGCGGACGACCAAAAATCGATCCAAAAACAATCAAAAAAATCCGCAGACTTTACTACGAGAAAAAAGAAACGATTCAATTGATTTCTTCAAAATGTGGTGTATCAGTCGGAACGTGTTATAAATATATCAACCTTCCAGAAAAAGAGATCCAGCAGTTATCTTAACCGATTGTGCCAACTCATTTTGACTGAAATAGAAAAAATGAATCTCTCCACTTAGTGAGGTTGAAGGATTATCGGACTTAGTGCCGTGGATCATACTGTAAGCAATGGTTATCCGAGGCAAGAGACTCTGCTCTAAAAAAGAAGTATCAAGAACATGAGAAGATGTTCTGATACTTCTTTTTTGTGTAGCGACCTTTTTTCAGAAAGACTCGTAAACATAGAGAAAATTTGTTCTAACAATGATGCGATGTACTTGTTATTTCCTAATTACCCCTATAAAATTTCGTTGTTTTTCTTTTAAAGTACCCTTGTTTACGAATAAATCTCTCACTAGGTGACTTGAAATGTAAAAAGTGCGTATTACGCTGTTTTTTGTTCTTTTATCTTCTATTGATCCTTTTCTCAAGGAACTAACTTCATTTTTCAATGGAAATCTAGGCAAAAAAATTGTACAATAAAGCAGAACTGAAATTTTCAGAAATAAAACCTATCTTAAAGGAGAGCTAAACATGCCAAAATTAGTTTTTTCTCGTCATGGTCTTAGTGAATGGAATGCATTAAACCAATTTACTGGTTGGGCTGACGTAAACTTAGCACCAGAAGGAATCGAAGAAGCAAAAGAAGGCGGACGCAAAATCAAAGAAGCTGGAATCGAATTTGACGTTGCTTATACTTCTGTTTTAACTCGTGCAATCAAAACATGTAACTTGATTTTAGAATACTCAGACCAATTATGGGTTCCTCAAATCAAATCATGGCGCTTAAATGAACGTCATTATGGTAAGTTACAAGGTTTGAACAAAAAAGAAACAGCTGAAAAATACGGAGATGACCAAGTACACATCTGGCGTCGTTCATACGACACTCTTCCTCCATTAATGGACGAAAGTGACGAAGGTTCTGCTGCAAACGATCGTCGTTATGCAATGTTAGACAAACGCGATATTCCTGGTGGCGAAAACTTAAAAGTTACTTTGGAACGTGCTTTACCATTCTGGCAAGACGAAATCGCTCCAGCTTTACTAGACAACAAAACTGTTTTAGTAGCTGCACACGGTAACTCTCTACGTGCTTTAGCAAAACACATTGAAGGAATCTCTGATGAAGACATCATGGATCTTGAAATCCCAACTGGTCAACCACTTGTTTATGAATTAAACGATGATTTAACAGTTGCTAAAAAATACTACTTATAATCAAAAATTATAGGTCAAAAAAACCTTAGGAAATCAACTTACCCGTTGATCCCTAAGGTTTTTTCTTTTTATTTTGCAATCGCTGTTTCCAAACCAACTTCGATCATTTCATTGAATGTTGTCTGACGTTCCTCTGCGGATGTTTCTTCTCCAGTAATCAAATGGTCACTAACTGTCATGATCGCCAGTGTTTGAACATGGTATTTTGCACCTAAATAATATAAGGCAGCTGCTTCCATCTCAACACCTAAAACACCTAGTTCAGCTAATTTGAATGTCTCAGTCAAATCATCTTTATAAAACGTATCTTCTGAAAGTACGTTGCCAACATGTGTTCTATACCCTTTATCCTTCGCTAGTCCATACGCCTTTAATAGTAGATCGAAATCACTGATTGGCGGGAAATGAAATGCTTGAAAATTCTTTTTGATCATGGAAGAACTAGTAGCTGCTCCTTGTGCCAAAACTAAATCGCGAACATGGACATCTTTTGATAGTGCGCCACAAGTCCCTACTCGGATCAATTTCTTCACATCATATGAATGGATCAGTTCATGGGCATAGATCGTTGCAGAAGGCATCCCCATTCCTGTTCCTTGCACAGAAACTCGTTCTCCTTTATACGTACCTGTAAAGCCAAGCATTCCACGAACCTCGTTATAACATACAGGGTTTTCTAAAAATGTTTCAGCGATATACTTTGCCCGTAATGGATCTCCTGGTAGTAGGATCTTATCTGCTATTTCTCCCGGTTTTGCTTCGATATGCACACTCATATTCCTTGCTCCTTTTGTTTTATAGTAACACTAGCACTTCTTTGATCAGTGCTTTAAAAGATTGTTTGACACGTTGTGTAGTTTCTACTACTTCTTCATGATTCAGATTTGCTTGCATTCCTGCTGCAAGATTCGTAATACATGAAATCCCTAATACTTTCAAACCACTGTGTGCCGCTACAATCACTTCCGGAACCGTAGACATACCGACAGCATCTGCCCCCATTGTTCGTGACATCCGGATTTCTGCAGGCGTTTCATAAGTTGGACCAGAATATCCCATATATACGCCTTCTTTTAGATTCAATGCTAAGTTTTCCGCTGCTTTTTGTGCGATTTCACGATAGCTAGCTGTGTACGCATCGCTCATATCCGGGAAGCGCGGACCGATTTCATCATCATTTGGTCCAACCAATGGATTTTGGCCAGTGAAATTGATATGATCGGTAATCACCATTAGATCGCCAGGAGCAAATGATTCATTCACCCCACCACAAGCATTTGTGACTATCACTGAGTGTGCCTTTAATGCTGCCATGACACGAACGGGATATGTCACTGTCTGCATCGAATGGCCTTCATAAAAATGGAAACGTCCTTGCATCGCTAATACTTTTTTTCCTGATAACGTGCCGTAAACAAGTTGACCTACGTGCCCAACAACTGTTGATGTTGGAAAGAAGGGAATCTGATCGTAAGGAATCGTGATAGCTTCTTCGATTTCCTCAGCTAATTCACCTAATCCTGAACCTAGGATCAAACCAAAATCGATTTCTTTTACTCCTTTTGACTGAATAAATTGCGTCGTTTCTTGTAACATTTCGCTTAATTGGGTCATTTACTTTCTCCTATTTTAAAAATTTTTCTCTATTGATCATTTGTAGAATTCTTCATTTTGTTCAAACAAATGGTCTCCACATTCTCAACAGCTGATTTTTATCATTTAAAGCAAGATGGCTCTTTTACCAAATCCTTTACATGAACTCTTCTTGAATCGAGATTGGGACAGAAGTGTTTAACTCCGAGAAATAAGAAGAAATTAATGAAAATTGCTTTTTCAAATTTTTGTGAATTTTGACTTATTTCCGAGAGAGTTGCTTCTGCTCCCACCGTTTATTCGTTTTTAAAGTATGCGACAAAAGTGTTTCTTACTTTTGTCCCACGCTCGTTTTTTAATTATTTCAACAGTTTCAAGAAACTTTCGCCATTTTCAGTTGCTGGAACATCGAAGTTCTCTGCGATCGTTGCAGAAATGTCAGAGTAGTATCCTTGAGGTAAGCTGCCTTGTTCCTTCATTTTTTTGCTGTAGACAAGTAATGGAACATATTCCCGTGTATGGTCTGTTCCAGAGAATGTTGGATCGTTCCCGTGGTCAGCCGTGATCATCAGCAAGTCATCTTCTGTCATTGCATCCAATAATTCAGGTATTCGTAAATCAAAATCTTCGATCGCATGTGCGTACCCTACTACATCACGACGATGACCATACAAGGCATCAAAATCAACTAAGTTCGTAAAACTGATCCCTGTAAAATCTTTTTTCATGACATTTAGCAATTGATCGACACCATCCATGTTGCTCTTCGTGCGAACAAATTCTGTTATCCCTTGACCATTGAAGATATCGTTGATTTTTCCAACAGCAATTACATCTTTGCCTGCATCTTTCAATGAATCTAATACCGTATGGCCAAATGGATCTAGTGCGTAATCATGGCGGTTACTTGTCCGTGTGAAGTTGCCTGGTTCGCCGACATAAGGACGGGCAATGATCCGACCGATCATATATGGATCATCTTTCGTGATGTCACGGACAAACTGGCAGATCCGATATAATTCTTCTAAAGGAATGATTTCTTCATGTGCCGCAATTTGCAAAACTGGATCTGCTGAGGTATACACGATCAAATCGCCTGTCTTCATTTGATGTTCGCCGTAATCATCAATAACAGCGGTTCCACTATATGGTTTGTTACAAACTATTTTACGACCGGAAAATTCTTCGATTTGTTTTAGAAGCTCCTCTGGAAATCCATTAGGGAACACACGAAATGGCGTTTTGATATTTAGACCCATGATCTCCCAATGTCCTGTCATCGTATCTTTACCAACAGACACTTCTTCTAATTTTGTCGCATACCCCTGATGATCAGCTACAGCTTCTACTCCTTCTAATGGACGGATCGTTCCTAGTCCCAATTGTTCTAAATGAGGAATGGTCAAACCTGCTTCTTTTGCGATGTGGCCTAGTGTATCTGAACCTTTATCACCAAATTTTTCTGCATCAGGTGCTTCTCCGATTCCAACTGAATCCATGACGATCAAATGTACACGTTTAAACATGAATATTCCTTCTTTCCTTTTATTTTTTAACTATATAAATCAAAAAGGACGAGCCGAAAAATAGTTCCCGTAACCCGCCCTTTTTATGCACTAAAAGTTTATTTTGATTTGATATAATTTTTGCCGTTTGCTTTAGGCCCAGATGCTTTTCCTAAGAAAATGACCAAAACGATGATCGTTAATAGATAAGGCGCGATCTGTAATAAAACTGGCGGTATTGAAGAAATCACTGGCAATTGTGCGCCGATGATACTTAAGCTTTGCGCAAAACCGAAGAATAAAGAAGCGGCCATTGCGCCTAGCGGATTCCACTTACCAAAAATCATTGCTGCCATTGAAATGAACCCTTGCCCAACAATTGTTCCGGCAGAAAAATTACCTGAGATAGACTGTGCAAAAACAGCGCCGCCCATTCCTCCTAGAAGACCTGAGATCAATACACCTGAATAACGCATCGCATATACATTGATACCTAGTGTATCTGCGGCTTGAGGATTCTCACCAACCGAACGTAGACGTAGTCCAAACTTGGTTTTAAAGATGATAAACCACGCAAGAACAGCAATCAAAATCGCACAATAAGCTGGTAAAAAGGTATTTTTAAAGAATATCGGTCCAATCACAGGAATATCTGATAGACCTGGGAAGGAGAAATACCCTAAGTTTACGGAGATGTTATCCGTTTGACCTTTACCATACCATGCTTTGATTAAAAATACACCTAATGCGGGAGCCATCAAGTTGATGACCGTACCACTGATAATGTGGTCTGCACGTAAACTAACCGTTGCTACTGCATGTAGCAAGGAGAATAAGACACCGACGATCCCACCAACTAGGATAGCGATCCAAGGCGTCATTGCACCTAATTCAGGGCTCATCGTCAAGTTGAAAACAACCGCACTAAATGCACCCATGACCATGATACCTTCTAAACCTACGTTAACGATCCCACTGCGCTCAGAAAAAGTTCCACCTAAAGAGGTTAAGATCAAAGGCGTTGAATAAACGAGTGTAGATGTAAGGATCAAAGCAATCAATTCGACTGTTGACATTAAAGCTCTCCTCCTTCTTTATTCTGACTTGTTGGGTTCGACTCGACCGTTGCAACGATTGCTGCTTGTTTCTTTCCTTGGAATAGTTTCGCCATGATAAAGCGAATCAAGAAATTGATTCCGACAAAGAAAATAATCAAGGCGATCGAAACATTCACGATCTCAAATGGTACTCCTGCACCTGTCTGCATTCCCAGTCCGCCGATCTTCAAGATACTGAACAAGATCGCTGAAAGAAGGATTCCAATTGCTGATCCAGAACCTAATAACGAAACTGCCATCCCATCAAAACCGATGGATAGTGAAGTGGTTTGAACGAAGAAGTTTTGATATGTTCCTAGTCCTTCAACTACCCCACCTAACCCTGCTAAAGCGCCTGAAATCACCATAGATAAAACAATCGTACGCTTGCTACTCATCCCTGCATACTCCGAAGCAAAAGGATTCAATCCGACCGAACGCACTTCAAATCCCAGCGTCGTCTTCTTCATAAGCAACCAAACGAGGAACAAAGCAATAAGTGCTAAAAACAATCCTGCATTTACACGGGAACCACCGAACATTTGAGTAAGCCAAGGCACTCTCAATGAGGCATTTTGTCCAACTAAGTTTGATGAATCCAAACTAGAACGGTAGCTTTCCGGCATCATATCGTGTAAAGCGAATGTGCTAAGGTAAAGTAAAATATAGTTCATCATGATCGTTACGATTACTTCACTTGTTCCGAAAAAGGCACGTAGCAAACCAGGAATAGCTGCTGCCATTGCTCCTGCTAAGGCACCTAAGATCACACAAAGTGGCAATAAAACCACTTTTGGCAGATCAGGAAATGCCAATGCTACCCAGACACTAACGATCCAACCGCAAAGCGCTTGTCCTGAAAGCCCGATATTAAAGAAGCCCGCAGAGTTAGCTACCGAGAAACCTAACGCTGTAAAAATCAAAGGCGTTGCTTGTCTTAATGTCTCTCCGATACTTCGTTGTGAACCAAGTGAAGCATTCAACATCGAAGAATAACCTTGAATTGGGTTGAATCCAAAAGCAGCCATCAAAATAGCGCCTAAGATCAATCCTAAAATTACTGAAAATACCGGTACTAGCAGATTACGAAACTTCTCACTGCGATCATTCATGTGCGCCACCAACCTTTTCTAACTCTCTTCTTGCTTCTTCCAAAGAATAGCCCGCCATAAGTAATCCTAGTTCATTTTCAGATGTTTCTTTTGGATCAACGATACCGACGATTTTTCCTTCATGGATCACGGCGATTCGATCCGACACATTCAAGATTTCTTCCAACTCAAAACTAATCAATAAAACAGCTTTGAATTTATCTCTTTGTTCAATCAAACGTTTATGAATAAATTCAATGGCTCCTACATCTAGCCCCCGAGTAGGATTCGCAACAATCAATAAATCTGGATCACGATCCACTTCACGTGCAATGATCGCTTTTTGCTGATTTCCACCTGAGAGTGCTTTTGCCGGTACGATTTCATTTGTTGTCCGTACATCGTACTCTTCGATCAAGTCACGTGCATGCTCGTTGATGACTGAGTAATTCAGTAACCCATTCTTACTATATGGTTTTTGATAATACGTTTGTAAAGTGATATTTTCAGCTAAAGTCATATCTAATACCAGTCCATATTTATGTCTATCTTCAGGCACATGACCTACGCCAGCCTCTGTGATTTTACGCGGTTTCTTATTGGTGATATCGTCACCCTTCAAGCGGATTGTGCCGCTTTCTGCTTTTCGCAAGCCTGTTAATGCTTGGATCAACTCAGATTGACCATTCCCGTCGATCCCCGCAATCCCTAGTACTTCACCAGCCCGTACTTCTAGGCTAAGATCTCTGACTGCGTCTAGTCCTCGATTTTCTTTGACTACTAGATTTTCAATGGACAATACTACTTCTTGCGGACGTGCTTCTTTCTTCATTGTTTTAAATGAAACGGTACGTCCCACCATCATATCTGCTAATTGTTGAGAAGAGACATCTTTCACATTGACTGTACCGATCCCTTGTCCACGTCTGATGACAGTACAACGGTCAGCTACAGCTTTGATTTCGTCTAATTTGTGCGTAATCAAAATGATTGATTTGCCTTCCTTTACTAACTCTTTCATGATAAGAATCAATTCATCAATTTCTTGAGGAGTCAATACAGCGGTTGGTTCATCAAAGATCAATACATCTGCTCCACGATAAAGTGTTTTTAAAATTTCGACCCGTTGCTCCATCCCTACAGAGATGTCACGAACATAGGCATCTGGATTAACCGACAACCCATATTGCTCTGAGAGTTTTTTGATTTCTTCACGAGCTTTGCGGCGATTAAGCACCCCTGCTCGACTGGGTTCGCTACCCAAAACAATATTTTCTGTAACCGTAAAAGCATCCACTAACATAAAATGCTGATGGACCATTCCGATACCTAGCTGATTAGCTTTTGTTGGGCTTGTAATCTTCACTTCTTTTCCATGCATCAGGATCTCACCTGAAGTCGGTTCTAAAAGACCCGATAGTACATTCATCAATGTTGATTTCCCGGCACCATTTTCTCCAAGCAAAGCGTGGATCTCACCAGCTTTCACTTGTAAATTGATGTTGTCATTTGCCTTGAATGTACCAAATTGTTTGGTGATATTCCGCATTTCTATGACAATATTTTCTTGAACCACATTTTTCACATCCTAACGATTTCTGTCTAGGCAACGATTGACAAAGATTTCTATTTCTATATAAATCTTAAAATGAAGCAAAATACTTCAGGGGATTGTTCCCTTATCAAGAGGTTGTGAAAGAAGCGCTTTGTCCTGAGCAATAAAGATGAAAAACTCGAAATAGTTTCTCATATTTTGAGTTTTTCATCTTTATTGCCGAAGGACAGCTTCTTGAACACCATTTAATAGAGGTTGTGAAAAGGCCGTTTTGCTCCGATGACAATTAAGAAAGAATTTTTTTAAATAGCTTTTCATATTTTTAAAAATTCAGGCTTATTTCAAGGAGTTGGCCTTTGAACACCATTTAACAGTGGTTATGAAAGAAGCACTTTGCTCCGATGAGACAAGACGTCAAGAACAACCCACTTCTTACAACACCTTGATAAAGAAACAATAGATCGAAATATATTTATTCATAGAATATAGGACAAAAGTAAGCAATACTTTTGCCTCACACTCTAAATATGAATAAATGGCGGGAACAAAAGCCCCCCTTCAAAAAATAATCTGAAAATCCACAAAGATGTGAAAAACAATTCCCGTGAATCCCTTCTTATTTCTCGGAGTGAAACACTTCTGTCCCGACCTCTATCGAATAAAACTTAATTAGCTTTTAGGAGTTTCTGGTACTTTGATATCTCCTGAAATGATTTTTTCTTTTGCTTCATTCACTGCTTTTTTCGCTTCATCTGAAAGTTGACCTTCAGTGATACCCACACCGTCTTCTTTCAATCCATAAACTGTGTGTTCGCCACCAGGGAATTTACCGTCAGCTGATTTTTGTGCTAGGTCTTCTACAACAGTTCCCACACCTTTAAGTGTAGATGTCAACGTGAAGTTTTTCTTTTCCCCATTTAAAGTGTAGTCGCCTTCGTCAGATTGGTCACGGTCAACACCGATTACCCAAACTTTTTTGTCGCCAGATTCATTCAATGATTTAGCTTCTTGGAATACACCGTTACCAGTACCACCTGAAGCATGGAAAATGATATCCGCGTTTTGAGCGTACATACCTTGTGCAATTGAACGACCTTTATCTGGTGCTGAGAAGTCACCTGCATATTGGTTCAAAACTTTTACTTCTTTATTCAAAGCTTTCGCTCCAGCATCAACACCAGCTTTAAATCCAGCATCAAAACGATCGATTACTTCACCTTTTACCCCACCGATAAATCCAACAATATTTGTTTCAGTTGTGTATGCCGCTGCAATCCCTGCAAGATAAGAAGCTTCGTTATCTTTAAATGTTGCTGAAACGACATTGTCTTTTCCTTCGATTACGTCATCGATAATCGCAAAGTTTGTTTCAGGATTAGAACCAGCTTGTTCTTCGATTGCAGGTTTTAATTTATAACCAATCCCAAAAATTGTTTTAAATCCGGCATTCAAGGCTTGGTCGATGTTTGGAATATAATCTGATTCATTTGATGATTGGAAGTATTGGAATCCATCATTTCCGCGTGAAAGATCATGGTCTTTCCCCCAAGCTTCTAGACCTTCCCAAGCTGACTGGTTGAATGAACGGTCATCGACACCACCTGTGTCTGTGATCAATGCTGCAGTTGTTGTTTTTGAAGAGCTGCCTCCACCAGTGGAATCAGTAGAGTCTGAATCGCCGCCGTTGCCACATGCGCCCAATAATAACCCAGCAGATAACGCTACAGCACCTAAACCAAATAATTTTGCTTTTTTCATTTCTGTAAAGCCCCCTAAAATAATTGTTTTATTTTTCAACAGTCAGCTGACTGAATGAACGTGAGTTATAAATCTTTTTCTGTAAATGCGTAAGGTAACAATCCCTCCACAGTCGTGGATTTCATGACACCGTCATCGCCAATCAAAGTTACTGGCATATCCGGCGAACAAAATTCAGCCATGACTTGCCGACAAGCACCGCAAGGAGAAATCGGATCTGGTGTATGCCCAGACACAACCAAGTGTGTAAATGATCTTTCTCCTTCAGAGATTGCTTTGAAGAATGCTGTACGCTCGGCACAATTTGTTAAGCCAAATGATGCATTTTCGATGTTGATTCCTTGATACGTTCACCCTGATTCAGTCACTAAACATGCGCCTACAGGAAAATGGGAATAGGGAACGTAGGCTTTATCCAAGGCCTCTATTGCAGTATCGATCCACTCTTGTTTCACTTCTGACATAAGCTTCTCCTTAAAATTAGTATCCTTCACCTGTTGAGCCAGACATGATCGAAACGCCTGCGCTAGTACCGATCCGTGTTGCTCCAGCTTCAACCATTGCTAAAGCTTCCGCTTCATTATGGATGCCACCTGATGCTTTCACACCCATTTCTGGGCCTACAGTTTGACGCATCAATCGAATATCTTCTACTTTGGCACCACCAGTTGAAAAACCAGTAGATGTTTTGACGAAATCTGCTCCAGCTGCTTTCGCAAGTTCGCAAGCTTTGATGATTTCTTCATGGTTTAGTAGCGCTGTTTCAATGATCACTTTCACTAATGCACGATCTTTGGCTGCTTCAACTACTGCTTCGATATCTTGTTGTACTTTTCCATATTGTTGTGATTTCAATGCACCAATATTGATAACCATATCTACTTCATCTGCGCCGTTTTCAATGGCATTTGTTGTTTCAAAAGCCTTTGTTTCTGATGTGTTAGCCCCTAGAGGAAACCCAATCACTGTGCATACCGCTACCGGTTCACCTTTTAGATTTTCTTTTGCTAAAGAAACCCATGTTGGATTGATACAGACAGAATAGAAATGATATTTCTTTGCTTCTTCAATGATACGCATGACATCCGTTTCTGAAGCATCTGCTTTTAAAATTGTATGGTCGATCATTCGATTCAATTCCATTTTTTTCTCTCCTTTTTATTCTGTGATAATGTCGTGTATTAAAGTAGGCTTCTCAGCCGAATCACTGATTTCAATATTTTGATAAAGCAATTCTTTCACAGAAGAGATATCTTCTTCATTACTATAGATCGTTAATAAAGATTCGCCCTCTTGGACAGGATCGCCGATTTTTTTATTTAATTTAAGACCTACCGCATGATCGATAGCATCATCTTTCGTTTTACGGCCAGCTCCCAACATCATTGCAGCAATTCCCAACTCATTCGCAACAAGTTTCGACACAATGCCACTTTCCTTCGCAGGAAGCTCGCTTACATACTTCGCTGTCAGCAATCGTTCAGGCTGATCCACCACACTTGGGTCGCCCCCTTGATTTTGAATCATTTCTTTGAATTTCAACAAAGCTTTGCCAGATTCCAAGGCTTCTTTAAGTTGTACTCTTGCTTCATCGATCGTAGCCGCTTGTTTTGCTAATACCATCATTTGGCTTCCCAATGCGTAACACATTTCCACCAAATCTTCCGGCCCATTACCTTTTAATGTATCAATAGCTTCGACGACTTCCAGACTGTTGCCAATTGCCTCACCCAATGGTTCAGACATATCAGAAATCACTGCAACTGTTTGTCGCTTCGCTAGTTTACCAATACTGGTCATTGTTTTCGCCAATCGTCGAGCATCCGCAATATTTTTCATAAATGCCCCATCACCAGTAGTGACGTCTAATACGATTGCATCCGCTCCCGCGGCGATTTTTTTACTCATGATCGAACTTGCGATCAAAGGAATCGAGTCAACTGTCGCCGTCACATCCCGTAAGGCATATAACTTTTTATCTGCTGGTGCAAGATTTCCCGATTGACCAATAACTGCAACCTTACTGTCATTGACGATCCGGATAAATTCTTCATCAGAAAGTTCGATCTTAAACCCTGGGATCGCTTCTAATTTATCTAGTGTTCCGCCCGTATAGCCAAGTCCTCTGCCAGACATTTTTGCCACTGTAACACCCACGCTAGCTACTAACGGCGCTAAGATCAACGTTGTCGTATCTCCCACACCACCAGTCGAATGTTTGTCGACTTTGATCCCATCTAATGGACTCAAATCGATCACATCTCCTAAATGTGCAATTGCCAGTGTCAAGTCAGTAATTTCTCGATCCGTCATATCTTGATAGAAGATTGCCATTAGCAATGCGCTGATTTGATAATCAGGAATGTTACCACTCGTATAATTCGTAATAATATAGTCGATTTCTTTCGTTGATAATTCGTTTCCGTCCCTCTTTTTTTCAATCAGATCCACCATTCGCATTGCCTGATCCTCCTTGTCTTCATTCGGTATTATACAGGATTTTTATAAAAGGTAAACCACTTTAGTAAACCAGTTTACCAAAAATACAAAGAGCCATACTTCGCCTTTGTAAACACTTACATAAGCAATATACCGCCCAGTTAGCCCGTTGTCAATGTTTTTATGCTCTCACGAATAATTAATTTTGTTTCAAAGACTTTGTTCGGAACTTTGCGTTGGGGAAATTCAATCGTGTCGATCAAAAAGCGAGCAGCATAAAAACCAATATCAAAACTTGGTTGTTTAACTGTTGTCAATTTGGGGATCATATATTCAGAAAGTTTTAGCCCATCAAACCCAATGACTGAAATATCTTCCGGAATTTTTTTCCCTAACTCATCGATTGCTTGGTAACAACCAATCGCCATCGCATCATTCCCACAAAAAATCGCAGTAATATCTTTGTGGCGTAGCAATCTCTTGGAAGATTCATAACCACCTTGTACCGTCAATTCACCCTGTTCAACAAGCTTGCCGTTAAAAGGAATACCATGATCTTTTAGCGCGTGGCGATATCCATTGAACCGCTCTTCCAATTGATAGTAACCAGTTGTTTCCTTCAGCATACCGATTTTAGTATGTCCACTTTCAATGAACAGCGATACCGCTTGGTAAGCCCCTTCATATTCTTTCACAAGCAAGCGACCATTGTCTCTACGGTTTAGTCCTCGATCGATCAAGATGATCGGCATGTTCGTATAAAACCCACTATCTAAAGAATACGCATCAGGCAAGATATTCGGGGTAGCCAATAAAATGCCATCTACCGAACGATGAGAGAGTTCTTGTAAATATTTGATTTCATTCTCCTGACTATGCCGAGAATTACACAGCATGATCACATACCCCAACGGATTTAAATAACTTTCAACCCCTTCAATCAATTTAGAGAAGAAAAAGTCGGTCACATCAGGCACGATCATCCCGATCGTCTTAGAATGACGATTGATCACATTGGAGGCAAAATAATCAGGTTTGTAGTGATGCTCATTCACGATCTCCAATACTTTTTTTCTAGTTTTATCACTAAAGCGGCTTCCTTTATTATTCAATATCTGTGAGACAGTCGTCACAGAAACGCCAGCCATCTCTGCGATATCTCTGATCGTTAATTTCACTTCTTCTCCCCCTTTGTATAAATTCTTTTTTAGTTTACCAAAACCCTTTCAAAAAGAATAGCTAGAAAATAGACAGAATGCTTTACTTCCCTTTTTTATCTAAGCTTCAACGAAACAAAAAAGCCGAAACATTTCTATGTCTCAGCCTCCTAGATCTGTATAAATCATCTCTCAAAATATTCTACTCATAGCAAAAAAATTTATATCCATTCACATCGCTGCTTTTCTAAAAAGAGCAAAAAATGATGAATAGTCACGATACCGTATAATTTTATTTATTCTTTCACACTTTTGATAATGTAGTATCCTTTGTCTTTTGTAACGATCTCCGCGTTTCCAAAAGTTTCCAGCATTTTTTTCTGCGCACTCGGTGCTCCCTGTTTCTTTTGGATCACGATCGTCAATGTTCCACCTGTTTTTAATCGTGGATACGCCTCTGTCAATATTTCGTGAACTACTTTTTTTCCTGCACGTATGGGCGGATTACTGACAATAGCAGCATAGCCTTCTTCTTGAACATCTTTATAGATATTTGATTGGTGGATCTCCACATTTTTAATTTGGTTCCGTTTGGCATTTCCCTGTGCCAACTCAACTGCCCGTGAATTGATATCGACCATCTCCACCATCCGCTGACTCGCAAAAGCAATGGCTAATCCGATTGGTCCATAGCCACAACCAACATCTAATATTTTCCCTTCACTTGGTAATTCTTCCCAGTCAAATGCATCAATCAATACACGTGAACCGTAATCGACTGTTTCACGTGAAAATACGCCAGAATCAGTCACAAATCGGAATATTTTTCCTTTTAATTCAAACGGCCATTCCTCAAAATCATGGGCTGTCTCGGGGTTTTCTGAATAATAGTGGTTTGTCATAATGTCCACCCTTCTTACTTTGTTAGTTGTCCATAGTCTATCGTTTTATGCACAGAGGTGCAAGTCAGACTAGAACCCTTGAGTGTTATTTTTTTTCTGACTATAGAAAAATACCAAAAAAAGACAAAGCTTTCCTCCCAAGTGATAGGGTTTAGGAATGTTTTGTGTTAAAATAAATCCATTGATGGGAGAATGCAGGAGGCTATGAGGCTATTATGAATGATCCAATGAATTACTACCGTGTCGCAAGAGAAGAATGGCGTGAATTTTATCGTAACGGGCAAGCACCATTGACCCAAGATGAATTAGATAAAATCAAGAGTTTGAATGACCGTATTTCGATGCAAGATGTCCGAGATATTTATGTTCCTCTTGCTCATCTGATCTATCTTTATATGAAAGAATTTGAATCTCTTACTTTGAGTAAAGGTCTTTTTCTTCATAAATACGTGGAGGTATCACCATTCATCATTGGGATCGCCGGAAGTGTCGCCGTTGGTAAAAGCACCACTGCTCGCCTACTGCAAACAATCTTATCTCGTACTTTTAAGCGGAGAAATGTTCAGTTGATTACAACTGACGGTTTTCTCTATCCTAACAAGGTCTTAAAAGAACGAGGGATTATGGATCGTAAAGGATTCCCAGAAAGTTACAATATGGAAATGCTCATTGACTTCCTAAATAAAGTCAAATCCGGTCAGGAAGAAATCAAAGTCCCAGTCTATTCACATGACGTCTATGATATCATTCCTGATGAATACGAGTTGATCCAACAACCAGATATTCTGATCGTTGAAGGAATCAACACGCTTCAACTACCAGCCAACCAACAAATTTACGTCAGCGACTTTTTTGACTTTTCCGTTTACGTTGACGCAGATTCATCACTGATCGAAAAATGGTACCTTGATCGTTTCGGTGCCTTGCTCGATACAGCTTTTCAAAATCCACAAAACTATTACTATCGATTTGCTATCGGTGATCGCGAAGATGCGTTCAAAATGGCAAAAGAAGTATGGAAAAATGTGAATTTAAAGAATTTAAACGAATATATCTTGCCTACTCGCAGCAGAGCAGATATAATTCTCCATAAAACTGAAAATCATATCATCGATTCGATTTTCATGCGAAAATATTAGCATTTTAAAATAGTTTCATCTATTTTGAGATAAAATTTAAAGGGATAGGGGTAATAAATGTGACAAACGTTGCCGATATGACAAACGTTGAAAAGATTATCGTATTAGATTATGGTAGCCAGTATAACCAATTGATTACACGACGCATCCGTGATTTGGGAGTCTTTTCCGAACTATTGAGCCACCGCATTACTGCAGAAGAAGTAAAAGCAATGAATCCGAAAGGGATCATTCTTTCTGGTGGACCAAACAGTGTGTATAATGAAAATGCTTTTGGAATCGATCCAGAGATCTTTAACTTAGGAATTCCAGTATTAGGGATTTGTTATGGTATGCAATTGATCACTTATAAATTAGGTGGATCAGTTGAACCAGCCAAAAATCGCGAATACGGAAAAGCACTCTTAGAAGTAACTGCTGACGATGCTGTGTTGTTCAATGAAACACCAAAACAACAAACTGTTTGGATGAGTCATGGTGACTTGGTAACAAAAGTTCCTGAAGGTTTTGAAATCGTCGGAACAAGCAAAGATTGCCCGATTGCATCAATCCAAGATACAACACGCAACTTCTATGGTATCCAATTCCATGCAGAAGTACGCCATTCCGAATACGGAATCGAATTATTACGTCACTTTGCATTTGATGTCTGCCACTGCGAAGGCAACTGGACAATGGATAACTTCATCGATATGCAAATCGAAAAAATCCGTCAACAAGTAGGCGACAAAAAAGTTTTACTTGGTCTTTCAGGCGGCGTAGATTCTAGTGTTGTCGGTGTTCTTTTACAAAAAGCAATCGGTGATCAATTAACATCGATCTTCGTTGACCATGGCCTATTGCGTAAAGGCGAAGCTGACCAAGTAATGGAAAGTCTAGGCGGTAAATTTGGCTTGAACATCATCAAAGTTGATGCCAAAAAACGTTTCCTAGATAAACTAGCTGGTGTTTCTGATCCTGAAGAAAAACGCAAAATCATCGGAAATGAATTTGTGTATGTTTTTGATGATGAAGCAACGAAATTAGCTGGCGAAGAAGGCGTTGCTTTCTTGGCACAAGGCACACTTTATACTGACGTGATCGAAAGTGGTACTGAGACAGCTCAAACAATCAAGTCTCACCACAACGTTGGTGGTCTTCCAGAAGATATGCAATTTGAATTGATCGAACCTTTGAACACACTCTTCAAAGATGAAGTCCGTAAATTAGGAACACAATTAGGTATGCCCGATTCAATCGTATGGCGTCAACCTTTCCCTGGACCAGGTTTAGGTATCCGTGTACTAGGTGAAATCAGTGAAGAAAAATTAGAAATCGTCCGCGAATCTGATGCAATCTTGCGTGAAGAAATCGCTGCGGCTGGATTAGATCGTGACATCTGGCAATACTTTACAGTCCTACCAGGTATCCGTTCTGTTGGTGTTATGGGCGATGGCCGTACGTATGATTACACTGTCGGTATCCGCGCCGTTACTTCCATCGATGGCATGACAGCTGACTTTGCTCGCATCCCTTGGGACGTCTTGCAAAAAATCTCTGTACGTATCGTCAACGAAGTGGCACACGTCAACCGTATCGTGTACGATATTACGTCTAAACCACCTGCAACTGTGGAGTGGGAATAATTGTTAGAAAGCTAGAAAACCTTTAGCGATAAGGGTTTTCGGCTCTTTTTTAATGGCTCTTTGTCAAATGATGTTGGTAAAGAGAAATCTTAGAATAATTTGGACAGAGCAGAAAGAAGAAAATCTCTTTCTGTTCTGTTTATTTGGTTAAAAATGTTTTGCCATGACGAATCATGATCCGTAGTTTGAAATTGTAAAAGTTGCGAAAGCCGTAAGCATTGCGTTTTAATACTTTGATGTGGTTGTTTAAACATTCCAATGGTCCATTTGAATAGCTGTAGTGAAGCGCATTTTGGATCTGTGGCAGAAAATTTTTAAACGTTCGTAAAGTGGTTGTATAGGTTTCAAGAAGACCGCTAATGTCTCTAGTTAAACAATCCTCAAATAGTGACTGATCTCTTTTCTTTACCGCATAAAGAACGTCTTGGTATAACTGATAGCCTTGGCGTAAGTTGGGACAAGCAGCTAACAGTCGGTCGACAATCTCACTTTCAGTCAAATAATCTTTAAAACTGGCACGCCAAATCCGTTTTTCGTAGTTTAACTTTGCTTCTTCTTTTTGTAGGAGTTTCCAATAGCGCTTCAATTTTTTCCCTAACCCTCGTTGAGAGTGGGAAGTTCCTTTAAGTCGTACAGTGGTTTCTTTCACTCGATGATTCAAGAAAGTTCTGCCAATATGTTGGACGATGTGGAAACGGTCGATGATCAACTGAGCATTCGAGAAAAGCTTTTTAACCAACGAAACATAAGGTGCATACATATCAATAACAATCAATTGAACGGCTTCACGAGTCGCTAATGAAAACCGAGAAAAATAGCGTTCTAAATAAGGCAAGCATCGATTTTCGACAATATCCAATAATGCATGGCTTTGTCCGTCCATCATGATAAAACTCATTGCAGTGGCAACACTTCGAACCGATTTGAATTCATCAAAGCATAAGACCTTTGGCAAAGTCTGTTTGAAAGGATTCAAGGGGCGGTAGAATCGCTTCATAACACGATAGACCGAAGAAGTGGAGATATTTTTCTGACGGGCGATTTCCGTCATGGAAGTATTCTCTTTTAAGCGAGCAATGACAGACCAACGAACTTTTTGACGAATGAAACAGTGTTTTTCAGCAACAGAGGTATCCGCTACGAATGTTCTTTGGCAAGACTTACATTTAAATCGTTGTTTCTTCAACTCCAGATAAGTGCGATACTCAGACACATCATTCAGTAACAGCCGAACGGTTGCCGTTCCCCAACGAATGATTCTAGAGGGGACGACACAAAGACAATGGGGACACTCATCTGGCTTGTACAGAAGAGTTCCTTTATAAATCAAGCAAATTTGTCCTTTGTATTTTTCTTTAGTTAAACAATTTTCCTCGGAATGGATATTTAGGTCTAGAATATTTAGGGTATCTTTGATAAGCTGAGTATGAGACATCTTGAATCCTCCTATGAATTGGTAGCCAAATTAATTCTAAAGGATTTCAGGGTGTCTTTTCTATATTTTTTTATACAAAAAAGATGTTGGCGAACTTCACCAACATCAAAAAGTATAGAGCCTTTTTAATTTCCATTGCACTTTTTGTTTTTTATGCATAAACCCTGCCGTGTGACCGTTACTTGGCGACATATCTAAATTAGTTTTTGAATGGATCATTTTAATAATTCCTTTGAGTTTTAAAGCCACTTCAAAATTACTATGAGGATATAGGTGTCCATACGTACCAAGTGTAGTTTCAATATCTTCATGTCCTAAACGTTCTTTTATGATTAATGGATTTTCCCCCATTTGAATTAACAAAGAGGCATGGGAGTGTCTGAGAGCTTGAATTTTAATACGATGGACTCCAGCTAATTTAGCAAATCTTGTAATAGCATAATTAATGGTATACTTTTGAGTTGGTTCTCCATTATAGCTCATTACAAAACCTGTTTGTACTACAGATTTTTGAATCTTTTTCCACTCTTGTAGGAGTATCAACGTATCTTCATCTAAAACAATAAATCTCGTACTAGCCTTCGTTTTGGGTTCTACGAATTCATGAAAATTGAGGTTCTTATAATATAAAGTTTTTCTTGATTCTTAAAACACCTGTTTCAAAATTAATATCTTCCCATTGAATAGCGGTAGCTTCACCAATCCGCATTCCCGTCATAAAAAGAAACCATAAGGAAACATAATAAAGAAAGTTCTGGTAATAATCCTCTTTATAAATATGAGAAATTACTTTTTCGAACTCTTCTTTTGTCCAAAACTCTATTTTTGTTTTTTGCTTCTTTACATTACCAACAATTTTTGACGGATTCTTATTTGTTAACCCTAATACCACAGTTCGATCCATTGCAATTGAAAAAATTCCTTGAACATTTCGAATGTAGGATGCACTTAATGTTTCAAACAGTTTAGATTGCCATTGTTGAACATGAATGGGTTCGATTTTACTTACTGGTTGTGCATAGAAATAAGAAAAATGTTTTCTAATAGAATTAAGACGATTATCATATGTCCTATTCTTAACTTGCGTTTTATACCAAGGAAGAAATATTTCTTCAAGATAATTTTTAAAAAGCATTTCATCCTTTTTACTAGTTAAATTATTGGGAGATTCAAGTAGTAGTCTTGAATAAGCTTCTCTTGCCTCTATAATAGTCTTAAAACCACTTTTATATTTCTGAATCTTTTTCACTATCATATCCAATATTCACCCGAAAGTAATACGTACCATTCTTGGATTTTTTTATTGAATCACCTTTTACCATAATATTTTGCTCCTTATATGCAAATTTCATTTTCGTATTAGGCACAGCTTTTCCAGTGTCATGATCTACTTTTTTGTTTGACGTTGCCATTTAAATTCACTTTAATATTCAGATTCATTTCTCCAGCATTAGATAATTTAAATGTGGCTACAGTCTGTTCACCAGGTTTCTTATATAGATGAAACTTTGACCCACTTGATCTTTTGGCACCATACTGTACTGAAGCTTACTAGACTCTTTAGAACTAACCGTAGCAGTTAATTTCAATATATTTCCATTTTTTTCAATTTGAAGATTTGCGGAATTTTCTAAAGGGTTGCCATATTTTGATAAAACATTGTTTGTATCTGTCAATGTAATAGAGTCACCAACATTTAATGTAATGTTCTGATTCGCAAAACTTGGCTTAATTTTATGATTAGCTACTTTCGCTAAAATTTCATTTTTAAGATTGGCGTAGTTTGGAAGTTGAGTGGTTAACAATATATCACCAAACTCTTCCCAAATAATGTTTTGATTAATCCCATAATTTTCCATAGTAGGGCTAATTTGATAGCCATAATAGGAAATCAAAGATAGACGTTCTTTTTCAGCACTATTTAGCTCGGATGGCTCAAATACTGAGCCGCCATTTAATAAAACTCCATGTTCAATACAAAAAGTAGGCTGATTATCTGCTTTGATCAGATGCACACCATTTTCTGTCCAGTGTATACCACCTAAAGATGCAATATGCCAAGTTGAGACATAATCTCCAATTTTTTCATAATTTACCGAAGCTGCAAGAGCCGTAATTGGGATAATAAAAAAAGCAATCATCCCTGTGAGTATACCCACTAGCGAAATTGCTTGACGTTTTTTCTTATTCATTTATTTTCTCCTTAATTTGAATTTTTGTTCTATTCTTACTTGTAGGATTTCTTATTGGAACCATGCTTTCCTCCTTCAAATATTAAAAAACTATTTTTGAACTTTGAAATATTCATGATTCTTTTTATGTGATATTTCACTTCATTTAAGTTAATTCAGTAAGACTAGTAGGCTCTTTAATGTCAGCAATCTTAATAAACTAAATAATGAAAGAAAATTTTGGCAAATTGTGTAAAAATAAAAAAAGTCTACCTATAAGCATCTGATAGGTGGACTCTCTAAAATAAACTTATTGTTCTAAAATACTTTGACACCACATATCTACATCATTAATTCCTCTACTCCTTTTTGTTAAATGGGCTTTTAAATGCTTTCTATTTAAAACGTTTATAAGACATAACACATCTCTAGCTGTCCGTCTTTTTTCATCTAAAGATATGGTAGCGTAAAAATTCAAATCCGGTAGACTTTTAAGGCGTTTTTCAAAATGACTTTCTCCATTTAAAATTAACCTATACATCAGGTTCTCAAAATATTGACTATAAATTGGATTTCCCATAGAAGATAAGATTTCTGTATCACATGAAATTGCTTCAATCCCTTTCTTATATTCAAATGTAGCAAACGCTTCTAATACTCGTCTCATAATATTGCCAATTGCAATATCATTTTGTTGAGAAGTGTCCACACAAAAATCATAGATAGTTTCTATTAAAGAGGTGTATTCATTTCTTTTTCTATAGGAAAATGGTTTTATATCAAAATTTTCTAATTCAAATATTAAGAAATTAGTAGATATGCTTTTTTTTCCTTCTTTATTTTTGATTTTCACGCCTTCTTTTATCTCTTCAAATTGCTTTATTAAATCATACATTGTTGCTAAATCATGAGAAAAAAGTAAAACTCTGCTAGATTTATTACCAGACAAAATTTTTAGTAGTTGTGATTTTAAATAAGATAAGATACCTACTTTGTTTTCTAAATCAAAACTAGATACTGGATCATCTATAACAATCAGGGATTCTTTTTTATACATATTTTTTTCTTTTTCATTATTCATAATTTGGGTAAAGAAATAGCAAAGAGCTAATATATTACGTTCACCGCAAGATATATCATATGGTTTTACAAGACGATTTCTTGAAAACAATACATAATGATCCTCATGAGTTTCAATTGTCAATCGATTATTAGAAAAAAAGATATATTTAAGCCCTTGATTAATATAATCCACAGCGATTTTAATACTTTTTTGTCTTTCCTGTAACTCTTTCAATCTAGAGTTAATTAGTTTTCCTTCTTCAATGATATCTTTCATTTTTTTATCTTCGATACCTTTTAATTCTTTTTGTTTTAAATAATCTTGATAAATACTAGAAACGGAATAATAAGCAATTTGTTTATTTAATTCAATCAACTCTAACTTTAAAGGCTCTAGTTCATCAAATTTCTTATTATAATCTTCTCTTGAATTTTCTAATGACTGAAATTTCTCTTGCAATAATATCAATAATTCATCAAGAGCAAAGTTCTGTTTCACAATTGGAGTATACGTATTCTCTATTTTTTTATCAATTAATTCATTATACTGATCAATAACTTCATTCACTTGTTGCAATGTTTTTTTACATTCCTCCACAATGAATTCTAAATCAAAATATGGTTCGAAATCAAAGGTAACTTTTTGTATTTTTATATTTCTTAAAGCTGCAATATGATTTTCAACTTCTTTATTAAGTACATTACTTATACTCTCTATCAATTCATGTTTATATTCATCAGACACAGATTGTAAACAAAAAGGACACTGATTAAGATCATGATTTAGAAAAGAATCATGAACAGCTATAAAATGAGCTTGTTTTCCATTCATAACTAAGTCAAGTATCAACTCTTCTCTTTTTGTAAGCTGAGGTTTATCAATTTTAATAGCTAACAATTTCCAAATTTTATTTGTATCTATAACCAAATTCGGGAAGGAAACTTGTTTAGTAATTAATTTCCCCTCAGTTTTAAGATGATCATAACTCTTTTTCTTTTCAAGGAATTTTAATTCTAATTCATTTTTTGTTAAGTCAACAGTCTGTGATACTATGGCATTAATAAGGGCATTGTTCACTGGCGAATTGCCTCGTTGACCCTTAATTTGGCGATCAATTCCCGCCCAATTATCATCTCCTTGTAATGATGAACGAAGCTTATTCCAATGATACTCTGGACATTGAAGATTTTTCGTATCATTAAATTGCTTCAATTTTTCTTCTTGAAGTTTATATTCTTCTAACTTTGTTTCTCTTTCTAAAATCAAGTCATCAATAGTTTCTTCTAAGTCTGCTTGTTCTCCAAACATGACAATAGTGTCTAACCCTTCTTCTTTAATTTTCACATTTTTCTCGATAAAATCTTCATTGAATACAAAAATATTTTGTTTAACTGCATCTGTCTCTACGATTGATTTTTTTTCAAAATCATATAATAACGCACTTGAAATACTTGTATTACTAGCATCACTACATTTTTGAAAAGCTTTAGTTATCGTACTTTTTCCCGAGCCATTTTTACCATAGACAATTCCTACTCTCGTTGGATAACTGTTATCTCCTTCATTTGAAAAAAAAGAAAAATCTCTCTCATTATCAAACATCTCACCTTTAAATCTAACTCCACACAAAGTGTCATACATATGTATTAGCCTCCATTTGTAATCCTTTACATTAAGTATACAATAGGTATATATCAATATCTATTAACTAATTATTGTTTCGCTATTTTTAGTAGTTAAATTTTAATAAAAAAGATGAGTAGTACTTTGCTACTCATCTAATTGAATATTGAAATTTAGTTATTAGGTATTTTACATCTGAAAAAATCACCGATTTCATTGCACTAAAATTGCACCTTTGCTATTTTTTATATACTCTTTTATCTGTTTATTGACAATGATAAACGTTGATATCACGCTATTTCTTTTTATCTTCCTCACCCATAAAATTGAGTGGGAATAAAGAGCTAATACAATATGGATGGGGAATGCCGATAAATCATTGTTTTTCAACTTATGAAATGCTTGATTTTCATTAAAAATGATATGGTTCCCTACTAAAAATCCCTTGTCAGATTAACGTTTGACAAGGGATTTTTCTTTTGTTCGCTATTTTTCAAGACATGGTTATCAGTCCTATTCTTTTATTATTTTTGAAAAAATGTGAAAATCCTATCATATCAGGCTTTTCACCTAGAATACTTTGAATGTGTTTTGCTGAATTTCATGAATTCGTAACCAAAAATAATTCTGAACGTCTACAAGTATCTATGTTAAAAAAATTTTTCAACAACGCTTCATCAAAAATTTCTTTTGATTTGAGCAGCGATTCAGAATCACATCCACAAATATGAAACTCTAGCGGCCAGTATTTTTGGTATTTAGGGTTTAGTACATTTTCAATGATTGTATCAACGCCTCGAATACTAAAATGATCCACTAATGGATCATTTTTTTGTATCCTTTCTTCCCTATACACCATGCACAATTTAAATTACATCTTCCATTTACAGGATGTATATCAACTACTCTAGGAAATACTACTTCATCAGCGTTCAACAATTGAGTTGAAATTTCCATTTCTTTTAGAATGTCAGTTCTCATTTTGGCTACCTTTTTCATTAAAGAAATAGAGTAATAATGCTGTTAGAGACAATCCATCATCAAACTTATTACTTGCAATCATGGACTTAACTTTCTTCTTATCTATCCATTCTATTTTTTGAATTTCCTCTTCATCAATGCCCTTTTGAAAACTATTTTTATCTACTTCTGCAAATAGAACATGAAATTTTTGATTACTTACTCCATTACTTGCATAAAAATCAAAATGCTCTTTTTTTAAATGAATAGAGTACCCAGTTTCTTCCAAGCACTCTCTAACTCCTGCCTCTGATAGATCTTCTCCTTGCTCTACACTTCCAGCTGGAATTTCTAAACAAATTTTATTCAAAATATATCTATATGCGCTGACAAACAGAACTTCCTCATTTTCATTTTCTATGATTACTGCAACCGAATCGTTAAAAAAATCTATGAAAAAATATTCCTGTTCTAGCACTTTTCCAACCACGCTTAACTTATCTAAATAGATCTTATACCACTGGTTTTGTAACACAGGTTCCCTTGAAATTAGTGTGTATCTACCCAATGCAATCTCTCCTATCGTTAATCACTTTCTTAGCATCTGACTATGTTTCACCTTCACACTTCTTTTAAACACTACGAGTCCCTTCCGTCCAATTACGCTTCCATCCTACTACTGTTTCGTACTTCTTTATTCTTGCTGAAATAAGTAAAACCGTTTTCGCATAAAATATAGCATTTTTCAATAGCAAATCTATGTTTATTTTTTTCTGTAACTCAAAAAAAATAACCCCTGATTGAAACGACCCTCAAAAGTTAGATCAAAAATCGAACTTTTGAGGGTCGCTATTTTTATGGCAAAATACAGTTTCGAATTCAAAATGAAAATCGTTCACGAATACATTGAAGGTAAAGGTGGAACTCGATTTCTTTCCATCAAGTATGGTGTCAAAAGCTACAAACAGGTACAATTTTGAATCAATGCTTATCGAGAATATGGCAGAAAAAGCTACGAAACGCTTGGAAAAATTTATCAAAAGTCAACTGTCTGATTTGTTTACGATTCTACCCAAGTATATCAAGGTTTACCGACCAAATTTGTTGTGGGAAACTTGAGTCTTTAATTATTTATTTTACTCTTTTCTTTTTCTAAAAAGTCTTTAAACCAATAAAAGCTCTTCTTAGGTATGCGTTTCATATCGCGAAGCTCATGATTTCCACGATTTACATATACCATACCATATCGCTTCTCCATATCCCCTTTCGAACTTGGTAAATCAATCAACCCCCAGCCAAGATAGCCCAATACTTCACATCCATCAATGGTCATGGCATCTTTCATAGCCTTAATATGTTGCTCATGATAAAAAATCCGATAATCATCCTCGATCTGAGTTTTTCCATCCCACTCTTCGTTTGTACCAATTCCATTTTCGACTGGAAAAATCGGGACATTGTATTTTTGATACATTTTATTGATAATATCTCTAAACCCTAGAGGATCAATTCCAAATCCCCACTGATTTTTTGAAACAAACGGATTGTCAACTTCCCCAAACGTTAAATAGTAATTTGGCGCAATATCTGATGGAATATTCTTATGACTAATTGATCCTGTACAGTAATAGCTAAATGCCAAATAATCACTCGTAACTTTTTCAATCTCTATAAGCTCTTTTTCTGTTATATCCAGATTTAACCGATTCTCTTGAAAGATTCGAACTTGCTTAGAATAACCGCGTCCGCAAAATGCATTCAATAGATTTTGATTAATAAACTCATCCCATTCTCTTGCTACTTGGATATCTTTGGGATCATTTGTTGCAGGATACATATCAGAATAGGCTAGCATTCCGCCAATTTCACCATCCGTCGTTGCATGAATATAATTAGCAATCTTCGCATGAGCCACCATGATATTATGGGCAATTTGATGAATATTTTCTGCTGTATCCGCTGTTTTAAGCGTTCCACCATAAAGTAATGCCAACGGTGTCGAATACAAGTTTTGCTCATTAAATGTGACCCAGTACTTTACTCTATCCTTATATCTGTCTACTACCATCTTCCCGTACTCCACGAAAGCGTCGATTACATGTTTACTCATGAACCCTTCATAATTTTCAGCTAAATTTAGCGGCATATCGAAATGATATAAACACAGCATAGGCTCGATATTCCGTGCCAGCATCGCATCAATATAGCGATCATAAAACTGTAACCCCTCTTCATTGAACTCGCCATCTCCCATCGGATTGATTCTCGACCAAGAAGTTTGAAAACGATAAAAATTCATTCCCATCTCCTGCAACAAATCAAGATCCTCTTCATATCTATGATAGCGATCAATCCCGTGTTTCCAATCTGAAGTATGTTTAGTCGCTTCACGAACATCGTAAACTGAAGGCCCTTTTCCGCCTTCATTCCATGCCCCTTCTGTTTGCATGCTTGATGAAGAATCTCCCCAAAAAAACTTTTTCTTTACCATTCTCTCATTCCAATCTGTTTTTATTCATCCTTTTTCCAAATCTCAATGATTTAATTTGCTAGCGACTCAGCACTCGCTCGAGCAACTCGTTCACTAATTTTCAAAAACGGTAAGTAGAAAAAGACTAAGGCAACAATGATAATTGCCTGAACAATGATCGCTCGCCAGTCACCTGCAGTAGCCAAAAAGCCACTTAAAAATGGCGGAGTAGTCCATGGAATAGTTACAACACACGGATTTACCAACCCCATGGATGTTGCGAAATAGCCAATGACTGTACCGACAATAGGAGATAGAACAAACGGAATGATCATTGGAAGATTGAACACAATCGGTAGACCAAAGATCACAGGTTCATTAATGTTAAAGATATTGGGTCCCAAAGCTAATTTGGACAAATCTCTATAAGCCCGATAGCGACTAAAGAGTAATATGGCAATTATCAAAGCAATGGTTGAACCAGTTCCACCCATTAGGGCACCATAAACCTGATGAAAGGCTGAATTAATAATGTGAGGAGCATGCTGTCCTGCTGCTGCAGCGTCCATATTCTCGTTCATATTTACCATTAATAGTGGATCTAGAATCGGTCCGGTAACCACCGATTGATGAATTCCGAAAGAAAAGAGCAAATTTCCAAGGCAAACTAAGAATAAATAACCAAATAAGGATGTTCCTACACCACGTAATGGCTCTTGAATGAAGCGCTCAATAATCGCCATAAAATCATTTCCAGTTAATTGAATGAGAAATGAGGCAAAACCAAATAACGAAACAACAATAACTAAAGGAATCATTGTATTAAATGATTTTCCTACTGCTGGTGGAACACTATCTCCCAAATTGATTTTTAATCTGTTTGATCGTGTTAATCGAATATACAGTTCTGTTGCAAGAAGACCAGTAATGATTGCCGCAAAGACACCTTTTGAACCAATATTTCCGTAGCTGATTACACCGTTGATTTTTACCGCTTGCTCTGCATCAATTGGTGTCGTTTCAATGATCATTGGCAACAACGTCAGAAATGCTGGAACTACTGCGATTACTACGCCGATTGGATTATCGTATTCTCTATTTTTAGCCAAAAAATAGCCAATTGCGATGACAAGAATGAGACCCGTAATATTCAATGTTGAGTTAGTAATAATATTTCCCCAATTTTGCCAAGTTGCCATTGTCTCTGCGCTAATAAAACTTTTGAACCAGCCTGTAGAATCCAACACAACTGAATTAATTAAAATAGCAATTCCCGCCAAAATGAATAGCGGCATAATTGTTGCAAATGAATCACGCAATGTCCTCAAATAAATCTGATTTCCGATTTTCTGAGCTATCAGAACAAATTTCCCCATCAAAGCTTCTCTTTTTTGCTTTTTATCCTCATTCATTATTTGTCCCTCCATTTTCTTACAGCCACGCGTTAGCTTTAAAAATAGGATATCACTTAAAAATAATTTTGTAAACACTTATTTATATTAGTGTATACTAATCATTCACCAATAAAAAAAGCTTTCCTTGAAGATTCAAGAAAAAGCTTTAAGAAACTTAATTAATATCAGCAACGATTTTTCCAGATGTGTAGGGATACCTTGTCTTGGATAAATCAAATGGAGTGCCATCATCAAAAAACACTACTTGATTCGTCTCTAAGATAGGATCGCCTACCTCAATGCCGAATTCCTCACTATCCAATTCATTCGCCTTAGAAGCAATGATTACCCGTTGAGCAGCACTGATTACATATCCTAATTTTTCTCTTATATAGTTATAGATAGAACCCTTTAAAATATTCTCATCCAAATCTTTTATATATTTCAAAGGCATGATAGATGTTTCAATACTTCTTGCTTCTTCCTTTACATATCTGACACGCTTAATATCATAGACCGGATCAGTGGGCTTAATTTTCAAGGTCTCAAATTCATAATCAGTTGGGAATCGCACTTCGAAACGGAGGATTTTACTTGTTACCTCCACCCCTTCTTGAATAGATGTACCGAACACACTATTCATTTGCGTAACATCGGTTATATTCTTTTTGATATTGGTTCTAACATAAGTGCCAGAACCACGTCTTGTATACAATAATCCTTCATCAATTAGCAATTGAATTGCTTTTCTCACTGTTACTCGACTCGTATTGTAGATTTTTGCTAGGCTTTCTTGATCTGGTAATAGTTCACCTTCATTAAAATCGCCTTCTACGATTTTTTTCTTTAAAGCAATCGCGATTTCTTTATACCTAGGCATGTCTATCGCCTCCCATAATTTGTATACACTTATATACTAATAGATTACACTTCATTTGTAAACATTATATACAAATACAAGTAGATTTTCGGCGATTTTAAAATTATTCTCAATCTTTCTTTATTAACGCTCTAAATGATTATCTTGAAGCTCGTACAACTCTTCAAGCCCCGCTGTAAGTGATTCTCGTAACTCTAGTTCTTGCTTTTCTCCGCCTGAACCCCTTTACTTACGGTTAATCAATCCAACAATCCTTCATAAAATTTTTCTACATTATTTTTTCAGTCATACCTATTCTCTCCAATGCTTATTCATGTACTTCTATTTTATTATCAAATGCTGTGCCCGAGTTGAATTCTACTCTAAAAAAAATCAACTCGGACAGACCGGGTCGATTTTAAAATAACAGTTTCTATAATACGAATAATAAGCATATTACTGAAAAATAATATGGTTCGCTACTTTTTGAGATAAGTTAAATAAAATCTGTCATCAATAAAACAGCTAGTACAGTAATGATAAATAGTAAGAACTTAAAAAATTTGGGATTTTTATTTTTGAAATAATCGAAGAAAAGTAAAAGTGATAACGAAATAGCAAACAAGATTATATATATAAGATTATTCATTGAGATATCCCCCATATGGAATTCTATTTTGATCTGACACACCGAGACATAGAGCAATCATATCCTCTATTTTGTGCTATTAGAACTACAGCTACAACTAAATTGAAGCGATTGGCTCTAAGATTAACGCTGATACAGTGATACCAATACCTAAACCAGCAGCAACTCTATTCGCATCTTCGATTTTAGATTCCTAGGCTGTTATGACTCGTATTTTAACCCCATCGGGATGGAGTTTTTCTTCGATAGCTTTCACGACTTCGGGTTGTTTGTGAATGATGTCTCCTACATAGCCTACTTATCCCATCATAGTTTGGCTATTTTTAGTATAAATTATTTCCCATTAGTCTAGCATAAAATATTTTTCTTTTCACTCACTCATTTTGCACTGGGTATTTCATACTACAAAAACTATTTTACTGCTTTTGATTATCAAAATGATCTAATTTTCATATACTTTTACTAAAAAAATGTATTCCCTTAGCTTCAAATACAGTCATTACTTCATAAAATACTTCTAAATAATTATTCTGTATTATTTAATCACTCTCATATTTCGTCCATTCCAAATTTTTATTATCAAATAGAGATTATATTCATAGCATTTTGATATTTGCTTAAATAATAAAATTAGACTTTCTAGTTTTCTACAAAATGTTCAACATTATCTTGTAAAGTATTTACATTCAAATGTGACATAAAATAATATAATTAATATTCTATACAAAAAAACTTTTCCTGATACTCGACAAAATTCTGTGGTAAAATTCTAATGGGAATGAGGTACAAAAAATTCTGTAATAAAACTAATTACATATGGAACAAAAACTCCTATTAAAACCATTATGATACTTAGCTTTTGACCAAAACTAAGTAAGATTATCTTTTGCCTAAATGAAACTACTCCTATTACTAATCCCACTAATAACAAAAAACTTGCTATATTATATACTATTACTAAAATAGGCATTTATTTCCCTCCATAAAAAAAATCTGTAAATTCATCACATTTGGAAAGAAGATCGGTAAAACTTCCTTCAGATACAATTTTCCCTGATTTTAAAAATACTATTCTATCAAAATAAGTTAGTAATTCTTTATTATGGACAGTTGCTATCACTGTCCTCGCTACGGAACTCTTGATCAAGGTATCAAAAATACTTTTTTCTTTGACTTTATCAATACTACTCGTTGGCTCATCTAGTAAAAGAATTTTTGGTTGATTATAAATTGCTCGAATTAGCGATAATTGTTGTCGTTGCCCTCCTGAAAGATTACTTCCGTTCTCAATAATGCGAGTATCTAATCCTTGTGGAAATTGTTTATCGAACTCACTTATTCCACACTCACATAAAGTATGATTATACTTGCAATAGTCAAAATTATCTGATCCAAAACTTATATTTTCCAATAAAGTTCCTGGAAAAAAATTAGGAGTTTGTTCGACAAAACTGACTTTCATTTTTTCATTGAAAAATTCTTTGTTATATATTATTTTCCCCGAATCTGGAGTATATATACTTATTAATATTTTTAATAAAGTACTCTTACCAGATCCATTTTCCCCAAAAAAGCAAATTTTTTCATTCGGATATATTTTCAAATTAATTTTTTCGACTCCGGTATCATGATAGTTATGAGAATATGAAATGTTTTCTAAAGCCAATAATATTTCTTGTATATTCTCTTTATTTTCCTGAGGTGGTACGGGACAATCTAAAATATCATTTAATTTATTCATACCAACAATAAGCTTCTGAAAATCTGCTTGTATAGACAAAAGACTTTTTATCGGTAAAATGAAAAATGGCATTATCATTTGAAATGATACTAGCTGTCCTATCGAAATAACTTCCTTGGAAACAAGAAATCCCCCATGCAAAACTACTAACAATAGAAAAACATTTTGTATTGTAGCATTTATACTTTGAGACATATTTTTTATTAAGATTTCTCTATGCAAGGTTTGAATCAACTGTTCAACCTTCATAGAGAAATGTATTCTAAAAAAAACACCTTGTTTATAAACTCGACTATTAATACCATTTGAAACAAAAGTACTTATAGCTGTGGTAAGTTCCCCACTTTGTTCTATTTTCAACTTATTAAGTTTATCAATTGGATAGATGAAGAAAATGGACAGAAATAATAACAGTCCTCCCATAATTATTACGATTTTAAACAATCCTGAATTTAAAAAAAATAAAATGAAGCTCGACACCAGTAATGAAAAAATTTCCAACACAAATGTTAAAAAAATACTTGCAAAATTTTGTTGTAAATCAATAACAGTTTGACTTCTACTTAATATATCCCCAATTTGTTTACTTTCCAAAGATGTATATTTTGATTCAAATAAAGCTTTGCTAAATTGATTAAACAAATCCAAAGAAATTTTTCTCGTAAAATTTGCAATGGATCGAGAACGCAAATAATTAAATACAGCTTGCAAAAGATAGATTGTGCTTAATCCAAGGAATATTATCCAAAAATTTTGAATAAAAGGATAGATAATCGTTTCGAAATCATTATCTGGTCTAATACTTGTTCCTGCGTAATAATCAATAGCATATTGATAAAATAGAGAGACTAAAATTGTAATTGAAGATATAACTATAGAAAGCAAGGAGAGCAAAAATAGAGTACGCTTATTTTTGATAAGAATTTCCAAATATTTTGAATAAGGTGCATATGTAGAATCATAAGTAATACCTGGGGGATCTACTACAAGAATACTTTCTCCCCAAATTTTTAAAACATTATCATGAGATATTGATGAATTTCCTTTTGCTGGATCAAAAATTTTCACTTTATTTTTATTTATTTTATTTATTACAACAAAATGGGCCATGTTAGTATTAGTTATGACACTAGCTATACAAGGTAATCTAAATTGTCCTTCTTTGACCCCACATAAGAATTCTGTATATGTACCTTTGAGCGGTGTTGGCTTAAGGCCTAATTTTTTACTAGCTTCCATCAAACCAAAAAGTGTTCCACCGATTTGATCAATTTTTATTAAGTCATTTAGTTCTGGTCTGGAAACCCTAATACCAAACTCTAAACACAAGGTTGCGAGGCATGCACTTGCACAATCACGCTCATCAGTCTGCATAATTCCAGAAATACGCATATCTCCATACTCCCGTCTACAAATAACTAGCATGGTTGCGATGCTAGTTATAATAGTTTATTAGTTTATTAAATTGAAATGAATGGGGCATGCAATATATTTAACTGAGCATGGCGCATCCCATCCGCAGGATTCAATCCCTTCTTTCCGCAAAAAGGAAACCAACAGGTCCAACCTGCTTTTACTACTTTTGTTTCTTCAATTGTCATTAATTTCATTAAATCACCTCCAGAATAGTAAGTAAAAAATATTTAATATAATATTCCGCAACCTAGAAATATTAGTATTAATAAAGTGAATATGTTCTCTTAAACTTCTGAATGCTAACACATTCAATTAGGATTGAAAAAAAAACTAGTATTAGCACAACTACTAATAAAAACAAAAACATAGAAAAAAATATGGCATTTCTATCATATGGATGAACAGCATAAGGTAATATAGAGTTCAGTGATGAAGTTAATTTTAAATTTATACAAATACAAATTATGTAACTAAGAAGAAAACCTTCCATATAAACAAATAAATTTCTCATCAATAGTTCTTTTAATACATACTTCGGGTGAACTCCTAAAAATATTTTTGTTTGGACATCCTCTTTGTTGATTACTTTCATTAGTAGAAATTTATTTCGAAAATCAAATAATATGTAAATAGTAATAGTTATTATTAAAAGTGATATAATATCTCTTCCCACAGATATCTGCATGATCAAAAATGTATTGCTATTCAACCCAATTTGATCGGTATCTATTAATTCCTCTTCCATAATATGAATAAACCGTTGAATGTATTGCTGAAAAAAGATACATTCTAAATAGATTATTCCAACAATCAGTATGGAAATAATATTTCTAATCCCCATCTTGCTTGCGCTTTTCATACTCCTTCGGATAAGGTAGAAATTAGACAAAATAGTTGGAGACACTTTGATCATATACTTTCTCCCCTTTAGCCAATTTAACTACTCTAAAATTTGATTTCTCTATGAAGTAAGGGTCATGAGTGGTCATGATGACTGTAGCGCCAGCTTTGTTCTGCTTTTTGAGTATTTCAAAAACCTTTTTTGAATTTCCCCTATCTAAATTGGATGTGGGTTCATCGGCAATAATGATTTGAGGATCTCCTATTATTGCCCTTGCAATATTTGCTCGTTGTCTTTCACCACCAGATAGATTTTTAGGTAAACTTCTTACTTTTTTGTCTACACCTAATTCCACTGTGACTCTCTCAAGATTTGACTGTATTAACGAAAATGGGTAGCCCAAAAATTCTAACTTGTAAGTGATATTGTCAAATACGGTCCACTCCTCAACAAGTCTTGTATCTTGAAAGATTATCCCCATCGTTCTCCTCAATTTCTGTAATTCCCTGTAGTCATATTGACTTAACTCTTTGTCATTAATTTTTAAACTACCAGAATTATACATTCGCCTTCCTTGAATTAGTTCAAGTAACGCTGTTTTTCCTGATCCACTTTCTCCAATTAAAAAAATGAATTCCCCAATTTTAATCTCTAAATTTATATTTTTTAAAATATTATTACCTTTTTGTTCCATACCAAGATTACTCATACAAATTAGATTACTCACCTTTATGCATACCCCCTAACTCAGTTGGAAAAATTTTTCATAAATCACTTATAAGAAATTATCATAGATAGTAATGTCAGCTACTCAAATCTTTAAAGATATTAGATAATAATAAACTTATTCGCTTATTTATACTTCTCATTTTGTTATTCTTTTACTGTTCTCCTCCTAAACTTAGAAACCATTCTTAATAATAAAAAAGTAAAACCGCCTAGATAAAACAAATAACCCAATCGTTGTTTTTAAATCTGAACAATGCAATTATACCTTTATAAGCCCGTAGTGTAAACGATTTCTATTTGATTTGTATTGTTATAAAAAATTCTTGATATATCATTCTTTTATTAACACAAAAACAAAACATCCTGTATTCATTTTTACTACTGAATATTTCTTAGAACTAACTTTTTTATCTCCAATACAAACTGAATTAAGTGTTCTCAAGAAGATTAAAGATTAAAAATGAAACACCTAAATCATTCCCTCATCTCTTTATTCCGCGAAACCAGATTTTGCTTACCATTGGTGCCTATTCTCACTTGGAGTGAATCTATTCCCTAACTAGTTTCTTTCGAACGAACTTTTCTAACGCTGGCTCATCACACGCAAGCGATTCCTACTTTCATGATACGCTACTTTTATATTTTACTTATTTCCTACCTCTTTCCCGCTCCCTGTGCCATTCCAGTCTTCAATTTCGTCTAAAAAGAAGCAAATTCCATTATTATTTGATAAACTAATCCAAATAAGTCTGACCTGTCTGTCCTCTGCTATTGGGGACACAATCTGCACCCCATTACTCAATAAATTCCGCTATAGTTAAGACAGAATCTAACTTGGCCAAGGGAGATCATAAAAATGGATAATAATCGTTTGAATCTAATCTACAAATTAAACCGTATCGTGAATGAAAATGAAATAGGGTCAGTGGAATATGAACTAGCAAAGTACTTTTTGGAAAATTTCAAATACGTCAAGCAGTGGAACATTTATCAAATCGCTGAAGAAAATCATGTTTCCCGAGCTTCAGTACGTCGTTTTGGAAAATTACTCGGTTATGAAAATTTCTCAGACATGAAAGCGCACGCACAAGAGTTTGATGATGGCGTACTTGAGTTTGAACAATTTTATGGCTACGATCACTTTCTAGATAAACTAGTGATGAATATCACTTCTCTAATGGAGGAATTGAGCATTCGATTCAACACACAAGAAGTCAATCGTCTCGTTAAAATGATCAATGAAAGCCAGCAAGTTGTTATCGTTTGTTCCAGTAATATTGCCGGCGCAGTAAGTACTTTTCAACAGCGAATGATTATTTTCGGAAAACGGATCACTTTGATTACTTCGAAAGAAGAACTTGCGAGTAGTACTTTCTCAAAAGACCGATCATTGCTTATTCTTTTTTCGATTTCTGGATTATTCGTTTCGACACTCGCAGATGAGCTGACTAAGATCGAGGCAAAAAAAGTTTTATTCACAAATAATCGTAATCCGATATACAATAAATATTTTGATAAATTGTATCATCTAAGTGCGCAATACCACGAAGCAGAGATCAATGATCTACTCTATTACACTTACGGCATTCAGTTTGTGCTTGATTTATTGTTCAACGGTTACTTATTGAAGTATAAGAAAGAAGGAAACTAGTATGCATTACAAAGAACAACCAACATTTCCTAAAGACTTTTTATGGGGCGCTTCAAGTGCAGCCTGGCAAGTAGAGGGTGCCGTGGCAGAAGATGGCCGATCACAAGCAACCATTGATTTAAATAGTCAAACAAAAAAGCCATTTACGGATAATTCAATTGCTGCAGATCACTACCATCACTACAAAGAAGATGTGGCTTTGATGAAAAAATGTGGATTCACCTCCTATCGTTTCTCAATTGCTTGGCCCAGAATCTATCCTGATAATTCTGGCGTTCCTAATCAACTAGGAATCGATTTTTACAACAGTCTAATCAATGAACTAATTGAAAATGGTATCACACCGATCGTCACACTGTATCACTACGATATGCCTGTTTGGGTAGATGAAGAGTTCAACGGCTGGTATGGTCGAGAAATCATTGATGCATTCGATCAATATGTTCGTACATGTTTCAATGAATTTGGTGATCGCGTGAAATATTGGTTAGCAATCAATGAACAGAATATGCAGATCGTCTATGGTGACTGGTTAGGTGTTTGTAAATATCCTGACACTTGGTTCGAAGACAAGTGGAAGGTCAATCATATTATGAATCTTTGCCATGCAAAAGCGGTGATTGCTTGCCACGAACTTGTTGAAGATGGCAAAATCGGTCCTGTACCTGGTATGGTGCCTTTCTATCCTGAAACTTGTAAACCAGAGGATCAAATCGCTGCAATGAACGCAGAGGAATTAACCGAAAAAATCTGGAATGATTTTAATGCAAATCGCGAATACAATGGATTTATCAAACGTTACTGGAAAGAATACAATATCGATCCTGACATCCGCCCTGGAGATATGGAATTAGTCGCTAAGGCAAAGATCGATTTCTTTGGTATCAATTGTTACCGTAGTAACGTTGCAAAAGAGTCTCCTTTTGATTCAAAGGCTCAAGCATTAGGATTGAATAAAACCGGAGAAAAAGGTGGTTTTGTTTATCCTAACTATCCAGGAATCTATGCTCAAACACAAAATCCATATGTGGAAACAACGGATTGGGATTGGGAGATCGATCCTGTTGGTATGCGGTACTTGATGCGCTACATGGATGACCATTATCATTTACCAATGGTGATCACTGAAAATGGCTATGGTGCTCATGAATCAGTAGCTGCAGATGGCAAAGTCCATGACCCTGAACGCATCAAATTTTTAAAAGAACAAATTTATCAAATCGGCCTAGCAATTGAAGATGGTGCCAAAGTATTTGGCTACAATCCTTGGTCATTTACAGACCTGTTAAGTACCGGTAACGGTATGGCTAAACGCTATGGATTAGTGTATATCAATACAACGGACGAAGAAGTTCTTGATTTGAAACGTATTCCGAAAGATTCTTTTTATTGGTACAAAGAAGTGATTGCTTCGAATGGCGCCAAAGTAAGTGAAGCAAAAGAACAAGAATAGAAAAACAGATGAGGATGAGAGAGCATATCGTGTGGTCCAAAACTTCTATAGATCTTAACGCACACATTATGTGATCCATCCCTCTTCTCTTTCAACGTTGAAAGCGTTTAATATCCATAAAAAATGAGGGTGGAATCAATGAAGAAATATGATGAACTGATTCAATTTATTCTTGAAAATATCGGTGGAATCAATAATGTGATCAGCGCCAACCACTGCGCAACCCGACTACGTTTAAAATTAGCCGATGTATCTCAACTTGAAGAAGAAAAACTAAAAACAAATCCACTGATCATGGGAATTGTTAAAAGAGAAAATGAGATCCAATTAGTGATTGGACCAGACGTTCCAAAAGTCTATGCGTTGTTTTCTGCACAATTAGATCAAAAAAAAGAACCATCAACCGAGATTCCTACAAAAAAAAGTATCAAAGCGTATGGATCAGCAATTGTCGACTTTATTAGCGGTACCTTTGTTCCTGTCCTTCCAATCTTAGTTGCAGCTGGTTTGGTTTCTGCGGTTCTGAATATTGGTGTTACTTTTTTTGGAATTGGCACAGAAAGTGGCACTTATACGATTTTAAATGCTATTAATAATGCTGGTTTTTATTATTTACCGATTTTTATCGGCTACAGTGCGGCGAAAAAATTGGGGATCAATGGAATGCTAGGTATGTTTTTGGGCGCAATTCTTGTCCATGCCTCCATTGACGGTATCGCAAATTTAGATTTCTTGAGTATTCCTGTCCCAACTACTACCTATAATACAACCACTATTCCAGTGATCTTTGGTGTATTGTTCATGGCTTTGGTTGACCGACTTGGTGATCGATTCATCCCACAAGTGATCAAATATTTTCTCAAACCTCTACTAGTGATTTTGATTACCGTACCTGTCACTTTGATCGTTTTAGGGCCTCTAGGTAACATCGTCGGTAGCTTCATTGCTGACGGATTAAGCTTCATGTATGAACATCTAGGATGGTTATCTGTCGGTATCGTTGGCGCAGTAACACCATTACTAGTAATGACCGGAACAAATCAAGCATTATTCCCACTAGTTTTTGCCATGATGGGAGATTATGGCTATGATTCTTTCGTTCTTCCTGCCATGCTAGCAGCAAATGTGGCAGTTGGTGCAGCTGCACTAGCCATTTCATTTCAAGAAAAGGACACAGATAAACGTTCCTTATCTTTATCTGCTGGTATCACGGGGATCATGGGTGTAACAGAACCTGCGATTTTTGGAGTATTGATCAATTACAGTAGTGCCTTCTTCGGTGCTATCATCGGTGGCGGAATTGGAGGCATTTTGGCTGGGCTGGTCCAATTAAAACAATACGCTGTCGTTTCGCCAGGGATTGCCGCGATCCCTACATTTATCCCAACAGATGGTTCAGGTTTGAATCGTAATTTTTGGTTTTCTATCCTTACGATTCTACTTTCAATGCTCCTATCCTTTGTCGTCACGATCCTTTTACAAAAACAAACGATAAAAAAAGAAAAACTGCAACAAGCCTCTCAAGCAGTAAAAATCTCAAGTCCACTTACAGGAAAGGTCGTACCCTTAGAACAAGTCAACGATCCAATGTTTGCAGATAAGATGATGGGAGATGGGTTAGCTATTTTTCCTACAGAAGGAGAAGTTTGCTCCCCTATTGATGGCTATGTGATCATGACCACACCAACCAAACATGCGATTGGCTTACGGGGAGATAATGGCGTAGAGATTCTCATCCATATCGGGATGGATACAGTCGAATTAAATGGGCGATTCTATGAATTGCACGTGGCAGAAAACCAATACGTCCATGCAGGAGATGCTTTGATCACCGTTGATTTAGAGAATGTTTCTGCTGCCGGTTATGATTTAACGACACCGATTATCGTCACGAACACAGCTGATCATGAACCTTTTGCTAAAACTGTACAAGAAAAAGTACAACGAGAAGATTATTTATTCTCTGTCAATTAGAGAATAACTGGCGTGAAGAACAAAGAAAAGATTATAGAGAGATGGCTGACTGACCGTTCTCTATAATCTTTTTTGGTACTAATGCCTGTTTCATTTCCATTGGTGTCACTTTTTATTCTCACCAACTTTATCAAATAACACTTTGATTTCTTGTTCTGTACACTGATACAAGCAAAAAATTTTATGTAACATTTCGTAAGACGGTCGAGCATTCCCGTTTTCCCATTTTGATACTCCTTGTCTAGAAATATGTAATTGTTTCGCTACAAAAGCTTGAGTATAGCCGTTTTTCTCTCTTTTCTGACGCAACCAACGTGCAAATTCCATCATTTTTGCCTCCCTTATTTGTTTTTCTTCTCCTTTTTATTACCAGTATACCGAAAAAACAGAAATCGAAAGAATAAAGCAACGCTTTGGTTCTTTTTATTTTATTTTAAATAGTATACGCTTTCTTTGTAAATATAATTAGGAAAGGTGGAAAGAGTTATGAAGAAACTATTGATTGCTTGTTTGACTTTAGGACTAGCATTGAGCGGAACATTCGTCAGTGCCACAGAAACATCAAAAATCGATCAGTTGTTGGAATTGCAGCCAGGTTTATCCCGAGAAGAATTAATGGAGGGAATCGAAGAAACAGCAAAAAGCATGGGTACATCAGAGACAGAGGTGATTGACCTCGCCTTGAATGAATTAGAACAGACGATAGCAGAAGAACAAGGAGAATCACGACTACGCGGTGGCAATTCAGGTGCACGTTATTTGACTTCTGCTGATCGAAAGGGGGATATTTTTTATACGCCTTCCTCCACCTTAGGTATTCAGCATGGGCATGTAGGACTTTATCATACAAGAGATTCCATCGTTGAATCTATCCCCTCCACTGGCGTGAGAAGAATATTTTACAAGAGTAGAAATGTTGAAAAAAATGCAGTCATGCAATTGGTGAATACGACACAAGCAAAGAGAAATGCTGCTGCAGATTGGGCAAATTCGCGTGTTGGGAAAGATGCCTATTCTTACAACTTTGTGACTAACCGGCAAACTGCGCATACTGGTGCTAAAAATTGTTCAAAACTGCTTTGGAGTGCTTACATCCAAAAGGCGGGAATCGATATCGACCGAAATGGCGGGACAGGTGTTTACCCAATTGATATACGTGACTCTAGTTATACAAGGACCTATAAAGTGATTCTATGAAAAAATACCCTCTGCTACTGTTCGGTGCTTTTCTTTTCTTTTTATCTAGCTGTACTTTTGATACTACTAATCAAAAAAAAGCTAGTACGTATGACTACTTTTTATATTTCTCCACAACAATGGATAAATATTTGACTTCTGGCAGATTAATCGGAGTTGGCGCTAAAGACCAAGTGTTGTTAAAAACAAGCGGCTTGGAGCTAGGCGGTTTTACGCAATTGGACCAGCAACTCCATTGTTCTGATCGACAATATGATTATATCTATACGCCTAAAACTGGGGAAATCAAAAAAGTAAAGCGAGCAACTAAAGAGCATACCGGCATTAAAACAATGGCGATTGAAGAGACAGTTATTAAACTTTTTAATCATGGGTATTCGGAGAATGGACAATATCATACACATATATATATGAATCAGAAAAATTATCTTATAAAGGAATACATCTACATCGTGGGGAATGACCTAAACAATATTTACACTCTAGGTGAAACAGACTTAAATGAATTATCTCTTAGTCGTCACTACTTCCATCAAGACGAATTAATCAGCGAGTTCATCGGCACATTCCCTAATTCCGAAAGAGAAAGTTATCATTTTTCTTATTATTTGGCAGTTTACCATAATAACCTGTACTCTGTTGTTTTTGATTTGTCTTCTGGTAACCCCTACTTATTTCAATATTCTCTAACGGATCATATGCACAATTTAAAAAATTTAGCTTCAGAGATAAAATTTGAAGACGTAGGATTTTTTTCAGCAAATGGTAGCTTTATTTACAAAGACCAACTCGTCTATTTTTCTGGAAACAACACCATATACTTTATTGACTTAGAAACCGCACAGATCAACAAAAAATATTACACTGATATTGATTTAACTGGACACTTTTTTATTGATTCCATTGATGGACAAATGATTGCAATCGCAAACTATAATGCAGAACATAACATTGATATATGGACACTCGATTTAGCAACTTTCAAAGAAAAAAAGGAACGCACAATAGACACTTCTTTGTGGCGTAGCAATGAATACTTATATGATTTCCAAGTAAGTAAATAAGCACACTCCATTCTTTAAAAAATACCCACTCACGTGATTAGCAAACAATATGCTTAAAGCGGAAATAATAAAAAGAAGCGAATAACAAATTTATTCCTTATTTCTTTTTCTGTACACTGCTGCAAACAAAAGAGCTTAAATAGCATTTCAGAAAGGTGGGATTCTATGAAAAAATACCTTCTGCTACTATCCGGTGCTTTTCTTTTTTTATCTAGCTGTACCTTTCATACTACCGATCAAAAAAATGCTAGTACGTATGACTACTTTTTATATTTCTCCACAACAATGGATAAATATTTGACCTCTGGTAGATTGATCGGAGTTGGTGACAAAAATCAGATGCTGTTAAAAACTAGCGGGCTGGAGTTAGGCAGCTTTACGCAACTGAATCATCAAATCCACACCTCTGATCGTCAATATGACTATATCTATACACCGGAAACAAATGAAGTGATGAAAACAAAACGCACCACAAAAGAGCATACAGGTATTAGCACAATGGTGATTGAAGAAACGGTTGTCAAAATTTTCAATCATGGCTATTCAGACGATGGTTCTTATGGCAATCATTTTTATGTTGATGATAAACACGTCAGTAGAAACAAATTCATTATCGGGCTCGGTCATGATTCCCAACAAATATATACTTTACATGAAGACACAGAAGCTATCCTTCTCTATCAGCATACCTTAGTTGAAGGAGATTTAACCACCCAATTCGCTAGTTCTTTCCCACATGATGAAAATCATGAATACATTTTTGTCTATGACTTGGTTGTCTACAAAGATGGACTATACGGCATTGCCTTCAATTCCGCTAAAGATTATCAAAGCAAACTCTTTCATTATTCTATGGAAGAAAAACAATGTACCTTTACAGACTTATCACCAGACATAACTATCGATAACTCAGGATTTCCTTACTCAAATGGTGGCTTTATCTATAATAATCAGTTGGTGTATCTCGCTAGTGATAGCACCATTTATTTTATTGATTTAGAAACCGGAAAAATCAGCAAACAACACCGAATCACTATCGATCTAACCGGAGTCTTCTTTGTTGATCCTATAGATGAGCAAAACATCGCTATTGCAAGCTATGATCAAGAAAATAACATTGACATTTGGACATTGAATTTAACGACTTTCAACGAAAAAAAAGAGCGTACCGTTCATTCTACTTTATGGCGCAATAATGAACATCTCTATGATTTCCAAGTGAAGAAATAAGTCTATATAGCAACCGAGAAAAGATGACTTTTAAGATCACCTTTTCTCGGTTGCTTCTATTTTTTAATTAGATTGAGGTTTACGATCGCCATTTGTCATTTCATGTTTAAGTTGATCTTGCCATCGTTCAATTGTAATTATTTGATCAAATTTATCTTTGTTTTCAGGAAAAGGATGATGACTGACAATGATCACTGTTAGGTTTGGGTCACTTAGTAATAGGTTTTCGATGATTAAAGCATTCGACCGGTCTAATGAAGAAGTGCCTTCGTCCATTAAAATGAAGTTTTTTTCTTGAATAAACGCTCTTGCCAAGCTTATTCTCTGTTTTTGTCCTCCAGATACATTTTCCCCATTATCGGTGATCAAATCACTTGGTTCCGTTATAAAGTCAATTGCTGCCCGCTTCATTGCCTTTTCAAGTGCACCAGATGGATGATCTTGCCACAAAGTGATATTTTCTTCATAGGTAGCATTGAATAAGTACGTATTTTGGTCAATATACTGTAGAAAAGCAGAAGTATCTACATCTTGTAGTTCTTTCCCATCCAATAAGATCTTTCCACGATAGTTCGTCAATTCTCCAGAAATGAGTTTCAGCAACGTGCTCTTACCTCCGCCGCTTTCTCCAATCAATAAATACTTTTTCCCTTTTTCAATGACGAGATTGATATCTTTTAAAATGGGCTTGTCTTCTTTATAGCCAAAAGTAACTTGTTCTAATTTCACTGTATTGAAATCTGGTAAAAGCTTTTTTTCTTTTTCCGGCTCAACCTCTTCAAAAAAATCTGCGACAATTGGATTAGCAGATTTCAGTTGGATAAACTGTTGTCCTGTTAGTGAAATGGAATTAAAAATATTCGCCGCTAAATTTCCACTAGAACTGATCGCCCCTAGCGTAGTTTGACCAATAATAACTAGATAGCCCCTCAATATATCGACTAAAACTTGACTGACTAAACTAGAAAATACTAGAAAACTTGTCACTTTATTTTTGACTTTAGCGATTTCAACCTTATCTTCGACAAGATTGTTTGAAAATACGCTTATTTTTTCGGGGATGATTTTTAGATTGTTACTATAACGCAACACATTATATCCCTTTAAGATATTGGTCGTTTCTTTCATGAATCGTGAATTACTAGTTGAAAGTTTTTTCCCAATAAATACCAATTGCTTTTATAAATAATTTTGATGTAGTGGATCAAAGACGCCCTTCACATAGAGTCGAAAATATTCTTTCGTGAAACTCTTCCTTGAACCTACTACCTTTACTTACCTTCATTCTTTCAGGCTATTTTTCACAACGGCTAAGTAGTGGCGTAAACCGACATTCATTACCCATGCCGCTCCTAGTCCGATGAAACTTCCCAGCAAAATACCCAAGAAACGATATTCGATCAAAGAAAATAAATACGCATTTCTCATGAGAGTCGAGAGCATCAATGCCATCGGATTTAGAAAAATGTTTGCGACTGCATAGTTTCTTGCTACTAAAAATTGAGAGATCCCATAAAGGAAGGTGATTAAAAAAATCGTTTCTAGTTGCGTAAAAGGGATCAACGACAAAATTGCTGAAACGATCAACCCTAACATCGACCCAATCAGGTATTGGACTTGTCGATGTTTCATCGCATCTAAGTTTTCTGCTAGTAGGATCGATGCACAAGAAAGTGTTAGCCAGTAAGGATTGTGCAGTTTCAAGCCATGGCTAACGTAGACGGAAAGAAAAAGAGCCGCACTATAAAAAACAGAATCAATGATAACTAGTGGATCATGGTGGAAACGTTCTTTTAATGTTGTTGTATCGATTACTTGTTCTGGACGTGTGTCTAATACTTTTGTGATGATGGCTGCAATCAAAGAAAATACAACGCCCATAAAGAAGAACAGCGAAATTTGAGGAAGTTGCGCAATTGGCAAAGTCATACTCGTTCCCATTGCAGACAACATCGCAAAAAATAATCCGCCCGGTTTGGAAATATGAAACAACCGTAAAATAAAACGGCTGGAAAAAGCAACCGTAGCGACGACAAATGGTTCAAGCCACAGGATATAAGTGGATAACACACCTAGCATGAACGCAATGAGTAACCCGCACCCAATAAGCAACATTCGTTTGAGCAAATACTTCATCGGTATGTTTTGGTAATAGAAAAATGTAAAAATCCCTAGTGAAGAAAAGCTAGAAATCAAAAAATTATGATTGATATATCCTAGCCATAACACCAAAAAAATAAGAATCATCAAATTCATGATCCTAAAAGGGTTGTCCTTTATTTTGTTGAATCGAAAATATGTTTTAAGCAATGAATCACTCCTCGTCTAAGATAACTAAAAAGAGGGGCTACCGCAAAACACACCATGAAGCTTTGAAAATCGGCTTTTATATTTGTAAGCAGGTTGGCTTAATTCTGAAGAATCCTCTTTTTAATCTCTTTTTTATAGATAACTTTGAATCGTTCAACTACATAAGTACTATTTTTTGTTTCGCCTATTTCTAACAAACCAGTCTTCGAAATATTCCTTCTAAAACACACATTTCATAAGATTTTCAAACGTGAGTTTTTTTAAGTTTTTCTGTCTATACTTCGCTATGAATAGTGGTTTTATGTATCTGAAAACAGATGCTTTCTTTAGTATAACAGGAGTTTCTTTATTTTTTCTTAACATTGCTTGTTACTTATGTTGTTACCTCTTAATTATTCATCGATTTTTGTATAGCTACAAACATAAAAAGAGCGTGGGACAAAAGTAAAAAACACTTTTGTCTCATTCTTTAAAAACGAATAAACGGTGGGAGCAGAAGCAACTCCTTCTTAAATCAGCCGAAATTCACAAAAATTTAAAAAGCAATTTTCGTTAATTTATTCTTATTTCTCGGAGTTAAACACTTTTGTCCCAGCCTCTTTTTCGTAGCACAAAAAGGCTTCGATTTCGCAGTATATTATGCAAAAGAACGATAGATACAATAGAAAAATAAGTTTCGGACTGCCTGATTCAAAACCCTAAAAACACACAGTGCAACTAGATTCTCAAAAAAGACAGGCAAGCACTCAGTTAAAATATCGTTGGCACCAGACCACCATCGATCCGTAGAGCTTCTCCAGAAAAAGAAGAGGCATAAGGGCTAGCGATAAATGTCACGAAACGTCCTACTTCTTCTGGACGTATCAATCGTTGGATTTGTGACAAAGGTCGATGGTTCTTCATAAAATCAGCTTCCCATTCTTCTTTTGGCAGATCAGATTGTGCGTACATCTCTTCCAGCATAGCTTCTACCCCTTCCGTTAACGTAGAACCTGGCATGATCGTGTTGACCGTAACATGCGTGGCTTTTGTTAATTTAGAGAGACTCTTAGCTAGTGATAGATTCATTGTTTTTGTCATGCTGTATTGAGGCATCTCCCCTGAAGGCATGATGGCTTCTTCACTTGCGATAAAAATGATTCGGCCAAAGTCTTTCTCTAGCATTTTAGGCAGATAATGTTTCGCTAATGCATTTCCAGACAAAACATTGGTTTGGAAAAATCGATTCCAAACAGCATCAGTGATTGCTTCATATTCCATTGGCTGAAAAATCCCCATGTTATTGACTAATACATCTACTTCTGGAAATTGTTCCAATAATTGGTTTCGTGCAGTTTCGTCTGTTATATCAAATGGTGCTGCCTGAGGATTCGTCTGTGGAAATTCTTCTTTCAGTGCTGAAACGACTTTTGCGACATCTTCTGCTTTTCGTCCGTTGATGACTACATCGGCGCCTTCTCTTGCGAACTCTTTTGCAATTGCTTTTCCGATTCCTTTCGTCGAACCTGTGACAAGTACCAGTTTTTTACTTAAACCCATTTCCATGATCAATTACCCCTTTCTCAAAAATAGCTTGTGCAGTCTACTTGAAATCAAATGTGTCTGGATCTGGACCGACACGTAGGTGTTGGTCTAATTCATCGATCATTTGCATCTCTACTTCTGTCAATTCAAAGTCAAATAATGCAGCATTGCTGATCAAACGTTCCGTTTTTACTGATTTCGTCAATACGATGATTTCGTGTTGGATATCCCAACGCAAGACGATCTGGGCGACTGAGCGATGATGATTCTCTGCGATTTCTTGTAAGACTGGTTCTTTTAAGATTTTTCCTTGCATCAATGGGGACCAAGCTTCAATCAAAATATCATTTGCCGCACAAAAAACTTGTAGTTCCTGTTGATTCAACCGAGGATGTAACTCTACTTGATTGACAACGGGTTTGACCGTGGTTTCTAAAAGTAATTTTTCTAAATGATGGATCTCAAAATTACTTACACCGATTGCTTTGATTTTTCCTTCTTCATATAAGTGTTCTAAGGCTTTATATACTTCGATATATTGGTCATCTGTTCCTGGCCAGTGGATCAAATATAAATCGATATAGGTCAATCCTAACTTATTTAAGCTATCTTCAAAAGCAATTAGTGTTTCTTCATAATCAAGACCAGCATTCCAAACTTTTGAAGTAATGAATAGGTCTTCTCTCTTCAAGCCTGTGGCAGCTAGTCCTTCTTTGATCCCTTGACCTGTTCCTTCTTCATTTCCATAAACAGCAGCGGTATCAATCAAGCGATACCCAGTTTTGATGCCTTCAGAAACGATAGCAGCTGTTTGTTCATTGGGTATTTGAAAAACACCTAAACCTAGTCCAGGCATCTTCTTTCCATTATTCAATAAAACTGTATCTTGTAAATTTTTAATCATCACTGAATCTCCTCTCATAGACTGTGATTGACAATTATACAAGACAATCTACCTTTTTAGGAAGTACGCACTTTTAAGTACTATAGGCACTTTAAAGTAACTGTAGAAGAAATATGAGATCAAGCAGCTTACTTTTGACTGATGTTCACAGCACCACACACTTTTCGAAAATTCGAGTACATGCCTTTAATGTGTGTATACATAAAAAAAAAGAGAATATGGGACAAATCTAAAAATCAGGTTTGCTGCAGACTCTCGAATAAACGGCATCCAAAATTCAGGTTTTTCAGAAATTTCAAAAAAAAAAACGAGCAATACAAAAAATGTATTGTTCGTTTTTCTCTCCAATTTCTCAAACCTAAACGATTTTTGTCTTGACCTCTTTAAGCACGAATAGATGATAGAAGCAGAAGCCTTCGAAAACCGAAATTCACAAAAGTTTGAAGAGTAATTTTTCGTGAATCCCTTTATATTTCTCAGTGAACCACTACTGTTTAGGCCTCTTATGAAAGTTGATCGCCTATGCTATGTTTATGCTGAAAAATCGATCTTCACTTCTACTGTTTGAAGAGGTACATCGTAAAACGGGTCTTCTCTGCGCCCTAGAAAATCTTTGGCTTGTTTTGGAAATAGAGCATACATCAAAACATCTTCTTCTGTTTTCGCATATTCTGCAATTTCCTTACGAAATTCCGGTAGTTGTGGTGCGATCAAATCAGCTGGTCGAACAGTAACAACTGCTTCTTGACCGATGATGAGTTCTTTGATTTCCTCACTGATCGGTACTGGAGCTTTTCCATAAAGCCCTCTAACGTAATCCTTGATTTCACTGGGCACTAATTTATAGCGTTCACCAGAGATCACATTCATCAGTGCTTGTGTACCTACCATTTGAGAAAGTGGCGTAACAAGTGGCGGGTAACCCAGATCTGCTCGAACTTTTGGTACTTCTGCCAGAACATCTTCATATTTGTCTTGAAGTCCTTGTTCGGTCAACTGACTAAGCAAGTTCGAGAGCATACCACCTGGAACTTGGTAGATCAACGTTTTAGGCTCGATGTCCTTCACTTTGGGATTCAAAAGGCCTTCTTCTCTAAAACGGTCACGTACAGGATTGAAATGTTCAGCAATCTGCGCCACTTTGTCCATATCTAAACCAGTATCAAAGCCCATTTCGGCTAACGTCATCGCTACCGATTCCGTAGCAGGCTGACTTGTTCCGCCAGCAAAAGAAGAAATGGCCGTATCGATGATATCAGCTCCTGCTTCAGCGACTTTCAGATACGTCATTTCAGCAATCCCACTGGTCGCATGCGTATGGACTTCTAAAGGTAGATCAATCGTTTCTTTGATACGGCTAACTAATTCAAAACCAGTGTGTGGGGTCAATACACCAGCCATATCTTTGATACAGATAGAATCCGCGCCTGTATCCGCCATTTCTTTTGCTAATTGGACAAAATAATCGACTGTATGGATCGGACTTGTCGTATAAGAAATAGCTGCTTGACAATGCCCACCTGCTTCTTTGGCTGTAACGATCGCAGTTTGTAGATTGCGGGTATCATTCAATGCATCAAATACTCGAATGATATCTATCCCATTTTGGATCGATTTTTCAACAAAATCACGCACGACATCATCCGCATAATTTTTATACCCTAATAAATTTTGTCCTCGTAGCAACATCTGTAATTTTGTGTTTTTCACTTCTTTACGAATCGTTCGTAATCGTTCCCAGGGATCTTCATTCAAAAATCTTAGGCAGGAATCAAAGGTTGCCCCTCCCCACATTTCTAGAGAATGGTATCCTGCCTGATCCATTGTTTTTAAGATAGGCAACATATCACTTGTTGGCATGCGTGTCGCAATCAAGCTTTGTTGGCCATCACGTAAAACGGTTTCCATGAACTGGATTTTTTTCATAAAATCGTCTCCTTTCTTTGTCTACGATTGCTTGGATTGCGTACTGCATTTCTTTCACCGTATGCGTTCTTGAACGGCCGCATACTTTCGCTTCTTCTGTACAAAGCAAACATTTTCGCTTAGGATATCCCAATTTTTCACGGGTAAGAGGTTGAATATTTTCTGTAAATGCGAGTACGTCGATATCTGCCAATCGACCAAATGGATGTTCCTCTTCGATCACGACCATTTTTTGTTTCGCTTCTTTTTGCGTTACATTGAGTTTTAAATAATACTCTGAACCTGTCCATTCATGATGGAGTACTTTTGCGCCCATTTCTTCTTCTGAAAAAGCATGTTCGATTTCTTTCACCAAGACGAGAAAGACGTTCTGCCATTCATATGAATTTTTGATTGGCCCAGGAATATTCAGGGTCAAACAAACCAGACTTTGATTTTTATCTTGCCCTAATAACTTTTTCTGTCTTTCCGCTCTGTTGGATCGCGCAGTTAGCATTTGCTCTAAAGTAATCGTGTGCCCTTTAAATAATTCGTTAGACATTTTTGACCACATCGATGATCGTGCCATCACGGTATTCGATCAAAGCGACTACTTTTTCCCCATATTCGATTGACTCGGGCGTGCCAACGATTTGATAGGCTTTTTCTTTTAGTTCTTCCAGCGTGAATTGTGGGATATCTACGGTATTAAAATGAGCCAATAAGTCTGAGCGGTTTGGATTGATCGCAATACCTACTTCTGTGACTACGACGTCGATACTTGAGCCTGGTGTGACCACTGTATTGACTTGATCCACGATCGTAGGGATTCTTCCACGAACTAACGGAGCGATAACTAGGCTCATTTTACATGCCATACTCGTATCTGAATGCCCGCCAGAAGCTCCACGGATCACCCCATCGGACCCAGTGATCACGTTGACGTTATAATCCGTATCGATTTCCAAAGCAGATAAGATAGCCGTATCTAGCTGATTGATCACTGAACCTTTACTTAAAGGTGATGCATACATATTGGCATCAATCTCATAATGCTGGTCATTTTTCCCTAACGACAACGCAGAAGAATGATCAAAATCTTGTACATCGATGATTTTTCCAACTAAGCCTTCTTCTAATAATTCGACCATGGCATTCGTGATTCCGCCAAGAGCAAAACTTGCAGTAATCCCATCTTCGATCATTGCTTCTCGCAAAAAGCGTGAAACAGCTAGTGCTGCGCCTCCTGTCCCTGTTTGGAAGGAGAAACCTTCACGGTAATAAGGCGAATTCGTGATTACTTTCGCTGCATATTCAGCAATCAATAATTCTTTGGGATTTTTTGTAAAACGAGTGGCACCTTTAGCAATTCCTTCTGGATCACCGATTTCATCAATCTCCACTACAAAATCAACATCCGTTTGTGGAATGCTGATGGGGGTGTTCGGGAAAGGAACAAGCGTGTCTGTGATGATGACTACCTGATCTGCATATTTCGCATCAACCATTGCATAGCCCAGAGAGCCGCAAATGGCCTTTCCTACCGTACCATTCGCATTTCCATAAGCATCTGAACTAGGCGCTCCTAGAAATGCAACATCAATATGGATATCCCCAGTGGCAATCGCGCGAGCCCGTCCACCATGTGAACGAATAATCACTGGATTCTCCATGATTCCTTCAGAGATAGCTGCCCCGACTTTATCTCTTAGACCACTGGAAGTAATGTTTGTGACTACTCCGTTTTTGATATGCTCAATCAAGGGCTCGTGTACATTTGCAATGGAACTTGGCGCAATCGTCAGATTTTTGATGCCCATGTGCGCAATTTCTGCCAATACTTGGTTCATCACTCGATCACCTTCACGAAAATGATGATGGAAGGAAATCGTCATGCCGTCTTTTAACCCTGTTTTTTCGATTGCTTCACGTAGACTGCCTACTAATTTTGTTTCTCGTGGTTTTCTTGGCACGATCCTGCGACTGGCTTCATCATATGGTGTGATATGCGCCAATTCTCCTTCGAAAATATCGTAATGTTCAGCGATTTCTTGAGGGATCTCTTTTCCCGCTTTGTTTCTGACCATCTTTACATCCCCTCCTCTGAGATTAATTTGGCTGCTTTTGCAAGTGCAATCACTCGTTGCGCCCGTTCTACGATTGGTTTGTCGATCATTTTTCCGTTGAGTGAAATGACACCAGAACCTTTTGCTTCCGCTTCGTTGATTGCCCAAATCACTTCTTTTGCATGTTGGATCTCTTTTTCCGTTGGTGCATAGATGGCATTGACTAATGGGATCTGTCGAGGATTGATCACGGATTTCCCATCGAAACCTAGCTGTTTGATCAAGTTTGTTTCTGCTTGGAAGCCTTCGACATTGTCTACATCAGAATAAACGGTATCGATTGCTGCGATTCCTGCTGCTCGTGCCGCATGTAAAATCATATTTCGTGCAAAAAACAGTTCTTGCCCATCTGGATATCGTTTTGTTTTCATATTCGTCACATAATCTTCTGCGCCCAAAGCAATCCCAATCAGTCGAGTAGATGCTTGCGCGATTTCTCGTGCATTCAACACACCTTCTGCAGATTCGATCGCTGCCATCATTTTTGTTGTACCAACTGGGATCTGATTGCTTTCTTCCACTAGTGTAATTGCTTCATCCACATCAATGATATCTTGAGATGTCTCTGTTTTAGGTAATCGAATGACATTGACACCTGCTAAAACGACTGCTTCAATATCTTGTTTTCCGACAGTATCTAATCCATTGATTCGCACAACTGTTTCAACTGCTGAATAATCAAAGGTCTTTAAAGCAAAATGGACAAGTGTCCGTGCTGCATCTTTTTCTTTTAATGAAACCGCATCCTCTAGATCAAACATGATGGAATCTGCTCCATATAGTGGCGCATCGCGAAGCATTGCCGCATTTGCACCTGGAACAAACATCATCGTTCTTCTTAAACGTTCCATGAGTCGATCTCCTTCCAAACATAACTTTCTTCTTCCGCTGCGCGATGGACAGCAGTAATCAAACGAGCAACGATCGTACAATCTAAGGCACCTTTGTCCACTGCTGTTACTTTTGCTCGTGTAATCCCCAATTGTTGTAAGGTAGTGGTCATCATCTGACGAATCTGTTTCCCAAATTGTTTTTCCACGCTGCTTTCTAATGAAAGTTCGATTTGCTCCTGTTCATTGGGTGCAATAGTAATTAAAATATCACTTGATTCTACTGTACCGGCAGAAGCGATTTTTTTGATTTCCATTCGTTTCACTCCTTGATTATTTTCAATTTATGCAAATACGTGTAAGTCGTCTCTGGCAGAAATTTTTTTAAAAGAGGCAAGTCATTTTTTTGAATGGCTTCACGAACTTTTGTCGCACTGATGATCGAATCATCAACCTGTAAGCGAGGAATGATCGTCAAAGTTATTTCTGGATAAAAGACAGCTTTCATTGCTTCGTTATACTTATTCGTTACTGGCGAAAATGGTTCTTCACCGACATAGCGCCTTTTAATCATTAAGATTGGTGCAATCTTTTGCTTGAACAATTGTGCATCAAAGGTAGCCTGTAGCTGAGCAAGTTCTAATGGCGCACGCTCTTTTAGAAAATAAGCAGGAAATACGGCAGACGATACGAGATACTCGTTGGTCGTCAACACCACCACATTTTTTAAATGTGCAACCCCCATTTTCACCATTTCCAATCGATCTCTTGCAGAAAATTCAGAACGCTCTTCTGATAGAACAAAGACATAGACTTGTTCACTTTCAGCAGCTGCTGTCTCAATCAAATATTGATGCCCTTTGGTGAAAGGATTGGCATTCATCACGATTGCACTTTGATTTTCCCCTTCTTTTTTTCTACTTCGCAAATATGCTTCATATTGGTTGAAGGAAGGCGCTCCAAATTCCATGAAACTGATCGTTTGAGTCGTTAATATTTCTTGGAAACCCAAAGAATGAAAAATCGCTTGATTCTCTGGCTTTGTATATACAAACAGATGGGTTTGGTCCACCGCTCTTAATCGTTCCACTAAATGTGTGATTATACTTGTTAAAAGATTCTCAGATTGATAATTCTTACAAACAGCAAGACATTTGATGATTTTCCCTTGATAAGAACCTGTAGCAATCAGTTGGCCTTGTTCATAAATGCCCACCGTATACTCGACTGGTTCATCTGTGCGCAGACCTGTTTTTTCTAACAGCGCGCACCATTGTTGCCATGCTTTTTTATCTTGAGCTAACCACAAACGTTTTAGATTCTCCATTTGATCCCTTCTTTATTTTTTTACTGGGAACAGTTTTGCTAAAGTTAATGAGGCTAAGTAGATGATCAAGATAACTGCAAAAACACCGCCCCAACCGAAAAGTAATAGTTCTAATGATACCCACAAATCATGTGTCATCTGTCTTCCTCCTTCTTAAGTTAATAAGGCTAATAACAGCCCACCAGCGATAACAGATGCAATCTGTCCCGAAACATTCGCGCCTGCTGCATGCATCAAAATAAAGTTTTGCGGATCTTCATCTGTTGCCATTTTTTGGATCACTCGACTAGACATTGGAAATGCAGAGATACCTGCTGCACCAATCATTGGATTGACTTTTTCTTTGCGGAAAAGGTTCAATAACTTCGCAAACAACACCCCACCGATTGAATCCATGATGAACGCCACTAATCCTAGTGCAATGACCATCAACGTATCGATTTGCAGGAATTCTTCGTATTGCATTTTCACTGAGATCGATAACCCTAAAAGAATACTGATAATGTTGACCAGTTCATTTTGCGCAGTAATAGAAAGTCGATCTAATACGCCACATTCTCTTAACAGATTCCCAAACATCAAGAAACCTACAAGTGGCAGCGATACTGGTGCAATCAATCCAGCAACGATCGAGATCACAATTGGAAAAAGAATCTTCGCTGTTTGTGAGACTTCACCTGCTCGATAGTTCATTCTGATCCGACGTTCATTTTTAGTTGTTACTGCTTTGATGGCTATAGGCTGGATGATTGGCACTAACGCCATGTAGGAGTAAGCGGCAACCATGATTGCTCCCATGTATTTTGAGTTCAGTGTGTTCGCTACAAAAATAGAAGTAGGTCCATCGGCCGCACCAATGATCCCGATAGATGCAGCATCATTTAAATCAAATCCTAGCAACACCGCCATGATGATCGTAAAAAAGATCCCAAACTGAGCAGCGGCTCCGAATAACAATAGGAATGGATTTTGCAACAATGGACCAAAGTCGATCATTGCACCGATCCCGATAAATAATAGCAATGGAAAAAGTTCTGTATTGATCCCCATATCAAAGAGTACTTGGAATGGCCCCGCCTCTCCACCGGCACTCAATACTCCTGAGTTCGGAAAATTGACTAAGATCGTTCCTAAGCCCATCGGTACTAATAAAGTTGGCTCATATTCTTTTTTGATTCCCAGATACATCAGCACGCCACCGATGATCATCATGACCAAGCGACCAGGTTCAGCCCCGATCCCCATCACACCTTCTAACAAAGTCTCCATAAACGTCACTTCCTCTTTTCTTTAAATTAATTGATTGTAATCAGCGCATCTCCTGGATTGACCATATCCCCCGTTGAAACATAGATGCCAGCAACAATTCCTGACTTTCCAGCAACGATTTCATTTTCCATCTTCATTGCCTCTAAGATCATCAATGGTTGGTTTTCTTGAACGGATTCTCCTGGATTAACTAGGATTTTAAGAATCGTACCAGGCATCGGTGCAGTCATCGCATCTGCTGTGGCAGCACTGGTTTGAACTGGTGCTGCTGGTTTAACTACTGGTTCTGGATTTACTGCCGGAGTTGGTGCGGTTGGTTGCGGTACACTAGCAACTTGTGGTGCGCCGATTTCTTCCATCTCTACTAAATATTCTGTTCCATTTACTGTAATTTTAAATTTTCGCAATATGTTATTTCCTCCATTATTTTGATCTTTTCTTTATATTTTTGACAATGAATTGTGATTGCTGAGATTCCCCTGCCATAATACTTGCCGCAATTACGGAAGTAAGGACAACTTCAGGATTCTTTTGCTTGATACTTTTGATAATAAATTGACTATCTGGTCGATCACCTGCGACGATCGCCGTAGCAATCACACTAACTAAGTCATAATCTTCTGGGGGAGCCGGTATATATTCTGGAACCGCTTCCCATTCATCGGTCAACACACGATGTTTTTCTTGTTGATTGCTCGGTTGGATAAATTTCTCTTCTTTTTGTGTTTTTTTGAACAATCTTTCGAAGATCCCCATTTCTCCTCTCCTTTCTATTTTTCTGACTTACTCTTAATTATAAAAATTACTCGAGATACGGCTAGTGTGAATTGTAGGATAAATTGTTTTTTCATTGTTTCTTTTTATTCATTTTTTCTAAAAACTAGTTAAAACGTTGATATTAAGCGTTTTTTATAGCATTAATATTTCATTAAGAACTTTTTAAGCAAGCGATAAGATTTGTTTCTCTGGATTGTTTTTTTCCTGTTCTTTTTCTAGGAACCTCTTTTCTTCTCTCAAAATTTTGACTATTCTTAACCACATCAAAGAAAGTAAAAAAGAAAGGAGAGGCTCCAAATTTGTTTATATCATCACAAATAAGAACTTATTTTTTTACGATTATTTGTTAACGCTTACAGATTTTTATTTTAGTTAGAGAGGAAGGAACACCATGTTACTTACTGTTTTATCTTATGCTATGATCATTGTTTTTATGTTCGTTATTATGAAAAAGAAGATGTCTCCTTTTACTTCTTTAGTCCTTATCCCGTTGATTTTTACACTTTTTGCGATGGTATCAGGTGCCGCTGAGAAAGGTTCAATTGGTGATTTTGTTTTAGAAGGGATTTCTACTACCGCTAACACGGGGATCATGTTGCTTTTTGCTATTTTATATTTTTCAATCATGCTTGATGCAGGTCTGTTTGACCCCATCACTAAAAAAATGATTTATTTTGCTAAAGGCGATCCGATGAAAGTATTGATGGCTACAGCAGTCGTTGCAGCAGCCGTTTCATTGAATGGCGATGGAACAACCACCACGTTGATTTGCTGTTCTGCATTTATTCCGATTTATAAGAAGTTGAATATGAAGATGATGAATCTAGGTGTTTTGATCATCCTAAAAAACACGATCATGAATCTTTTGCCTTGGGGTGGTCCAACAGCACGTGCGATGGCAGTATTAGAAGTAGATGCTGACATCTTGACCTATCTTCTGCCTGGTATGGTTCTTTCTCTGCTTTATGTTACCTTCTTTGTTGCTCGGAGAATGGGAAAACAAGAACGGGCACGTTTAGGGATCACAGAACTCACTACTGAAGAAATCGAAGAGATGACCACGATCACTGATCCTGATACATTAAAAATTCGTTGTCCGCACAACTTTATTTTCAATGGATTGTTAACGATCCTTTTGATTGCTTGGCTTGTAGCAAGCTCGTTTATCGATACGATCGCATTACCGCCGATTTTACTGTTTTTAGTGGGTACATGTATCGCGTTGATGATCAACTATCCAATATTAAAAGACCAATCTGCACGTATTGGTGCAAATGGTGGAGACGCTGTTCAAGTAGTTATCTTAGTCTTCGCAGCCGGTGTCTTCATGGGCTTGTTCCAAGGTTCAGGGATGGCAACTGCTTTAGCGAATAGTTTCACTACGATCATTCCAGAACAACTGGCAGGCTTCTGGGGATTAGTCATCGCCTTGATTTCTGCTCCAGGTACATTCTTTATTTCCAATGACGGTTTCTACTTTGGGGTCTTGCCAGTCTTAGCTGAAGCAGGAAGAGCCTATGGATTTACCAATATGGAGATGGCTCTTGCTTCATTGATGGGACAAGCCTTCCACTTATTAAGCCCACTTGTCGCATTTATTTACTTGCTTTTACGCTTGACTGGCTTAGATATGGGACAATGGCAGAAAGAATCTGCAAAATATGCCTTAGGTATCTTCATCATCTTTGTAGTGACGATCGTACTTTTAGGCCATATGCCACTTTATATTCCACAATAAACAAAAATAGCTAGTAGAAAATTTAGGGTTGAATTTAGTTATGTTTTTCGTTATGATTCCGATAATGAACCGATTAGTTCCTTATAAGTAGATAAGATAGACGGCGTTTATTACGAAGTTCCTGTTCAATAAAAAGTTGAGTGACTGATCTCCTCTTGATTGATGAAAGGTGCCTTACAATAAATGCCGTTTATTTGAACGAATCAGAGTAGGAGTTGACAAATGAATGCAATGATTGAAAACGTCAGACAAAACTTAGACTTCTCGCAGAACAAGCCTTTAAAAGTTCTTGTGTATGAAGCATTTCGCAAAACGATTATTTTAGGTCAAATCCCTGCAGGCTCTAGAATCAATGAAAAAGAGTTCTCAGATACCTTGAATATCAGTCGAACACCCATCCGTTATGCGTTAAGGCAATTAGTTGATGAACAGTTGGTCGAACATGTACCTAAAATCGGGATCGTAGTCAAAGGAATCAGTAAAAAAGATGCATATGAAATTTTTGATATACGCAAATCTCTTGATACATTGGCAACAATCAAAGCAATGGAAAAAATGGATGAGAAAGATTTTCTGGAATTAAAAGAATTACTGACATATGGAGACAAATTGAACGAAGAAGACCGTGTTGATGAATTGTTAGCCAATTTTTCAGATTTCAATACCTTCATTTATGAAAAAAGTCAGATGTTACGTTTAAAAGGAATCGTGATGGAATTACGCTCTTATCTACTTTATTTTCGTGATATTTCGATCCGTTCTTCTGAACGACGCAGTGTTGCTTTAGCCGAACATTGGTTGATTTATCGAGGGATGAAAACAAACAATATTGCACAGATAAAGATGATCACGCAGGAACATTTAGATCATTCATTGCAATTCATACTAGCGGAAATGGAGCGACAAAAAATTGGATGAACAATTACTTACGATCAGTAACTATGCGGAAACGGCTTTATACGAAGAAGTTGCATTGTCGCCAAAACCTGGGCTCGTAGATCGCTTTTCAAACGGGGCCCACCGTGACATGGATTTCCAAATGTTTCTTGCGAGCATCCAAAGCCTGCGCCCATTCTTCAAGGAATATCTCTATTTAGGTTTGACACATCGCGGTCAGCCTTCTTTATTATTCGATTCTTTGCGTGAAACTGGAAAAATGGCGGAAACAGCTATGCTAAAAGCAACAAAAGGGATCAATACACATAAAGGAGCCAACTTTTCTTTTGCTGTTTTACTAGGGGCTACCGGACTTCATCTGCAGTCGAATATACACCTCCCTTTTGCTGCTAAAGATACTCAAAAGATACTGTCACTTTCACAAGATATCACGCAAGACGTAGTCGCCAAAGATTTTCAACAATTAACAACCAAGCAACACTTGTCTTATGGGGAAGAATTGTATTTGAAGTACCAAATATCTGGTATTCGTGGGGAAGCGGCGAACGGATATCCGGCACTGCAAAAATTGATGTGTTTTTTGCGCAAACACCAAGAACTCAGGAAAGAGGAATTACTTTTACGTGCATTACTGTATTTAATGAGTGAGGTGGAAGACAGCAATATCCTCCATCGTGGGGGGCGAGATGCTTTAAAAGAGATAAAAAAAGAAAGCTTAGATTTACAGAAATCTAGACTTTCTTATGTGCAACTAGTCAAAAAATTAAAAGAATATGATCAGCAACTGACCACCCGCTATCTCAGTCCAGGTGGTTCAGCAGATCTACTCTCATTAGGGATCTATTTTTCATTTTTAGAAAAGTTGTTTTCCCCTTCTGGTAAAAAGGTGTAGCCGATCCCCCAAACAGTTTTGATATACTGCGCGTTTTTGGGGTCGGTTTCAATTTTATTTCTTAGATGATTCACAAAAACCATGATCGTGTTTGCGTCAAATTCGCCATCTTCCCAGACGCTGCTATAGATCTGTTCTTTCGAAAAAACCTGGTCCGGATTCAGCATAAAGAAACGCATCAATTGGATTTCCTTGGAAGAAAGCTTGATAGGCTGTCCATTTTTATAAAGTTGGTAGCGATTTTGATCAAAACGAAAATCGCCAACAATGATTTCTTTTTTTTCAGCTGTCGAATGATGATTCCGAATCACTTTGTTACGATCCAACGCCGCAACAACTTGAGCACGTAAAAGATCCAACGAAAAAGGCTTTGTCAAATATTGATCTGCACCAACTTCAAGGCCATTGATGATTTCTTGCTCACTTGTTTTACCGCTTAAAAAGAAAATAGGCGTAAATGGATTCGCTTCTCGGATCATTTGAGCAAGATGATATCCATCATTTTCATGCTCCAAACAGATATCCAACAAAAATAGATCAAACTCGACTCGAGTGATGATATCTAGCGCTTTTTCTACTGAATCACTTTGATACACTAGAATCCCTGTTGACTGAAGTGCTTTCCAAATCAAACGGCGTACACTTGGTTCATCGTCTATGATTAATATTTTTTCATTTCGCAAAAGAAACTCTCCTTGCTTTATTATATAATAATGGAAACGGTAAAAAGGAAGATCATGATGAAAAAGCTAACTTACAAGAAACTTTATAGTCTCATCCTAGTCGTTACATTACTGACGATTCTCGGCAAGATTTTTACCTGCTCTAGCTATTACCAGTTGCAAAAGCATGCGGTTGATCTAGCAGAAAATCAGCTCTCGACCCTCAACCATTCCGCAATAAACGTAGTGAAAACAAAGTTTCGTTCTTATCAGCAAACATTGAACCTGCTCCAACCAGAAATGACAAACGAACAGTTCATTGACGAACCAAAGAATCTTTCCAATTTAAAAAATGAAGAAGCGCTCGTTGGTCTTTTCCTTTTTTCGCAGGATGGAACCTTAATAAATAGCCAACCTTTGCACACCGCACAACCGACTGCAGGATTAGCTAAACTTGTTGCCAAAGATCCCGACTTTTCTCAAGCTTTATCGGGTAGTATCAAGCAGAATGGTGCCGTTTATTTCAATGATAACCACTCCTACATAAATATCTATCAAACCGTGTCTTTAAACAATAACCAGCATGCCTTACTCGTATTGCTCGCTGATCTGCAGACCCTCTACCATTCTGAATTATTGGATACAGATGATCAAGCTGGTTACACAATGGTCAAAAATCAAGAAATGAAAGTCGTCATGCATCCTTCAAGTGAGCAAATAGGTCTTTCTATTGTAAATGGGCGAGAGGAAAAATACCCCACACTTGATTTATCTGATCTAAAAAAATTAGAAAAAAAGCAATTGACACAATCTAGAGGGGATGCTGTCTATTACTCTTATTGGTGGCCTAAACCAAAAATAAAAAGAGTATTGAAAATCACGTCATTCGAATGGACTACTATTGGAAATAACCGTCTCATTTTTGCCAGCAATGAAGACTACTACGAAAGAAACGGCTTGTTGCTACAAGATGGATTGATCATTATCGGTTTACTCATGATCTTATTGGTTGTCATCGCGTTATTAGGTCTATCAATTAAATATTATCATAAGCGCAACCAAACTTATGCTGAAAATTTACAATTAAAGAAACATCAACAGTTGCTCCAAGAGAAGCATGCCCTTGAAAAACAAATTCTTCAAGAATCGAAGCTCGAAACAATTGGGTTACTGACCACCACGATCGTCCATGACATGAACAACTTTTTAACGCCCATCATTGGTAATTTGCAGTTGCTGATGGAAGAACATCATGAAGACGAACTATTAGTGGACGACCTTAATGAAGTTTACCAATCTGCGATCAAAGGACAGAACCTTTCAAAGAATGTTCTACGTTTTTCAAAAGTGGAAACAGCACCTAAAAGTAATTATGCACTTTCGCAAGTAATACAAGAAGCCATTGATCATCTTTCTTTACTCGTACCAAAAAGCTTTACTTTAACTACGGATTTGCCAGATATAGGAAAAACTGTCTTTGAAAAAGAAGATCTGCAAATCATCATCTACAACTTGATCACGAATGCTTATCAGGCCAAACAAGATGCACATGTTTCAATTACACTCTTTGCTGATGATCCATTTGCATATTTTGATCAATCGCTACTTCCTAAGACGAAGAAAAAGACAAATGTACCTGGTCAATTCGCAATTATCGAAATTTCTGATAACGGACCTGGTATTCCTTTAGAGATCAGAGAAAAAATTTTTACTCCCTTCTTTACAACAAAAAAAGAAGTCGGCGGAACCGGCCTAGGGTTATTCATCGTTTCATCCATCATCAAAAAAAATGGATGGTCGATCCAACTCGTCAGCCAGTCACAAGGCACTACCTTTTATTTAGGTATTCCGTTAAACTAAGTTTCAAAAAATAGACCTTGTTGAAAATTTTCAAGAAAATTCGCTACTTGTAATTTTATTCGCTACTGAATGAGAGAAGCGATATGAATTTTCTTGAAGCTTTTTATATCTTATCACGAAAACGTTAACAAGAATAATTATTATCAACAGTTTTATTAGTTATTTTTCATTTAACCCTCAATAAAATAAACTATAAAATAATAAAATTTATGCTTTATTTTTTATGTAAATACACTTATACTTTGATTGTGGTATTTTATTAATAACGCATTAAAAAAATGTAGCTTTTATTATTACTAACAGCATCACTCACAAAAATTTTTTATAATATGAGCAACTGTTTTTATAGCATAATCACCATATAGGAGTGTGGAAGATGAAAAAACAATTATTCTCGTTAGTAGTATTTTAATAATAGTCGCTATATTTTTTATTGTTGATTTCTTGACCTCTCCTATAAAAGATATCTCTTCAAAAGCACAGATGCAGCCAACACAAACATCAAAGATGGACTATGTGCCTACTGAAAACGAACTAGTCAAAAATGAAGGCCCTCATCTTCGTCTATTAGGCAGTTATGAAGTTGTTGAGATCAATTTTGATGATCACCCTTATATCACTTTGCTCAATGAAGAACACGAGGATATCAGCTTTACGATCACTATTTTAGACAAAGATAAAAAGATATTCATTATCCCAGCTATCCAATTCGCACCACAGAATCTACATGTATCAGATACCTTTGGTTTAGCAAAAAAAGATACTCGCTATTTTGCTTACAAAGAATAGCCTCCTGAGTGCAACACTATTGAGAAATCCTCCAACTAGCATACCCCCTCGTGGTATTTTTACGCAATACATAGAGGACGTAAGGCAAAAAAAGTAAGGCCACTTTTGCCTCCCACTTCAAACAAAAATAAACTATGGGAGAAGAAGCATTTCCTTCGAAAAATCAGTATTCACCAAAAATTTGAAAAGCAATTTTCATATAGCCTTCTTCTTTCTCAAAATGAAACACTTCTAACCTTTTGTTTACTTCTCATTTTTGAAGTTTCCGGACTGATCTGTTCTACCCACTCATTGATGTATCCTTCTCCACATTTTACTCAATTTACTTCTAGCTCCTACAAACGTCTTTACGATTTTCTTTGATTCGTTATTTTAAATTTATAAAATAACATCCTTTTTATTGCTGTAAGTTATTTTTTATTTGCTTTTCCTTAGCTCTTGCAACCTGTTAATATTTATACATTATCTATGTATAAATCGACTTTACCCTTATAGCTATGCCTTTAGCCTCCTCCCCTCTTTATGTGGAAAACATTTTTTCAAACCTAAAGTTTTCCACATGAGCGTCCAAAAGTCAGGTTTTTCGGAAATCTCAAAAAAAAAAGCGTGGGACAAAAGTAAGAAACACTTCTGTCCCAGCCTCTTTTCTCTTCAATTTCTCAAACCTAAACGACTTTTGTCTCGACCTCTTTTCAGAAATTATTATTTGTTTTTTCTTTGGTCCTTGGTTTTCAGTGAAACAAAAAACGTGAGCAGCAAAGATAAAATGATGACTACTGAGCCGCATTTCTGTTGATCCAGATAAATGAGGATCGTTACCATGCTAGTAATCAACCCAATCGTTAATTTTTTCCTGTCTATCATAAGCATCCCTCTTCGGATACTATTCTCTTCTATAGATTCGATCATTTTTTTATCTTTTGTTTATATTTATCTTAATTTTTCTTATTGTTATTTAGTCAACGTAATGGGATTCGATTTTCTTACTTGGCATCAACCAGCCGAATAACATGATTCCATTAGTGATCAAGACAGCGAGGGGCGTCACTAGATAGCCTAGAACGATTCCGATGATATTCAATGAGATGGTCAAATAGGATTTTTTATAGTTGCCTAATAGTTCCTTGATTGCTTTCTTATGGGCTGTATCAGAATTAACCAATTCCCTTGCGAGGAAATAATACGCGATATTGGCACCTAACGAAACACCTCCATATATGATTGCTGGAACTAAACTAAACGTGTATTCGCTGATCCAAGAAGTTGCAAATGGAAAAAGTGACAAAGCAAAGAGAAAAAAGCTATTTGCCCATAATACCTTCCCATTTACTTTATGGACGACTTGGAACATATGATGATGATTGTTCCAATAGATAACTAAAGTAAAAAAACTGATAATGTAGATCAAAAAACGAGAGACTAAAGCTGACAAAGCTTGCCAAGTATCTGAACTTGGTTCATGTAACTCTAAAACGAGAATTGTCATGATAATCGCAATCACGGCATCGGTAAAAGCTTCTAAACGATTTTTCGACATAAGTTCCGCCTCCTTATTTGCCTTATTTTAGTAGAAAAGAACGGAAAAAAGCAACCATTTCATACAGCTAAATACCAAATAAAAAATCAGACTAACGATGGATGTGGCTGTTCATCCATTCTGTTATACTTTTTTCAATAAGAAGTTACCATATTTGTTCATCGGGCACCGGGTCAATTCAATTGCTGTAGTAAAGGACATCAACGTAACCGCTAGTCGATGCAAATAAGAAAAGAGGGATTGTTATGCAACGTAGAAATAGTTTCTTAAATATCTTCATGTTGATCATGGTATTGGTTGTTGCTGGTTTTGCCATCAGTCTTTTTGTTGGTGTATTGAGCAGCATCTTATGGTTTGCTGTCAAATTGCTGATTCCTATAGCTATCATTATTTGGCTGATTCGTGCCATTAGTGGGGCTAATCGAAACCGCAAATACTATTAATCGAATACTCGAATGAGTTGATTACTCGGACATTTACTACAAAAAAACAGGGACAGAAAAGCAACCTCTGAAGGTTATCTAATCTGTTCCTGTTTTCATCCAAAGATAAGAGGTCTGCCTCTAGAAACACTTCCCAAAAAAAGAGTGCGGGACAAATCTAAAAATCAGGTTTGCTAAAGACTCTCGAATAAACGGCGTCCTAAAGTCAGGTTTTTCTATTCAATTTCTCAAACCTAAACGGCTTTTGTCTCGACCTCTTTATTAAACGTTCTTCAACAAGATCTTATGAATTGTGGCATGATTTCACACATTTTAGTGTTTTTCTATTTATCATTAAATGATATATCATTCGTTCAACCCAGAGCAACATCAAGGATCATCATGATGATGAATCCTAACATCACACCAAATACAGCAAAATGCCGCTTGCTTGATAATGTTTGCTGTGCTTCGGGGATCAGTTCTTCTACAACGACATAGATCATTGCTCCAGCTGCAAATGCCAACGCGTACGGCAACAAGATCGATACCTTCGTCACTAAGATCGCACCAACGATACCAGCAATCGGTTCAACGATACCTGATGCTTGTCCATACATAAATGCCTTCGTACGGCTCAATCCTTCTTGCCGTAAGGGAATAGAAACGGCGGCTCCTTCTGGAAAGTTTTGAATACCTATTCCTAGTGCAACAGAAATTGCTGCTAAAACAGCCGTTGTAGGGTTATCTGCGGTAGTTGCTGCTCCAAAGGCTACCCCAACAGCTAAACCTTCTGGGATATTATGCAATGTAATCGAAAATACCAATAAAATCGTCCGCTTCAAGTGGGTGGGTAAGCCCTCTGTTTCATGTTGTGGCCCAAAATGCATGTGGGGCAATGTCTTATCCGCAATATAAAGGAAAAGTCCACCTAGTCCAAAGCCAATACTTACCACTAACCAAGCAATGTCGCCATTTTCTTCTGCTTTCGTGATTGCGGGATCTAGCAACGACCAAAAACTTGCAGCGATCATCACTCCTGAAGCAAAACCAAGCATCAAGTTCAAAACTTCTTTCTTGATCTCTTTAAAGAAAAAGACTAACGCAGCTCCCAGTGCAGTCATAAAATAGGTAAAGCCAGTCCCTACCAATGCCTGTTGCCACGGGTCTAATCTTAATAGCCATTCAGCCATATTTTTCTCCTTTCAATCCTTTACTTACTACTCTAGCATATAGAAAAAAGCATGACTACTATTTTACGAAAAGACGTATTAGTTGGGGATTTTCTGACAAAGCACTATACTTTAGTTAGTAAATTTTAACACTAAGGGAGTGGAGAGTTATGTCGACAATCAATGCTGGTGTCGCTATGATAAAAGTTCTTGAAAGTTGGGGAGTCGATCATATTTACGGAATTCCTGGTGGTTCATTCAATTCCATCATGGATGCTTTATATCATGAAAAAGAAAAAATCAAATATATCCAAGTTCGTCATGAAGAAGTCGGTGCATTAGCCGCAGCTGCCGATGCAAAACTAACGGGCAAAGTCGGCGCTGTGTTTGGTTCTGCTGGTCCTGGCGCAACCCATTTGATCAATGGACTATATGATGCCCAAATGGATCATGTCCCTCTCGTAGCGCTATTAGGACAAGTAGCTTCTGCAGCGATGAATTATAATTCTTTCCAAGAATTAAATGAAAATCCTATTTTTGCAGATGTTAGTGTCTATAACAGAACAGTGATGACGCCACAAAGTTTGCCACATGTAGTCGATGAAGCGATCAAAGCTGCTTACGAACATAAAGGTGTTGCGATCGTGACGATTCCTGTAGATTTAGGTTTTGCTGAAATCGAAGAACAAGATTTCACGACTGCAGCTACACACAAAACCGGCTACATCTTACCTGACGAAAAAGATTTGTTGGCTGCACTTCCTTACATTGAAAAAGCAAAGAAACCTGTATTGTATGTTGGGCAAGGCACGCGTAATGGTTTCGAACAGATCAAACACTTTTCAGAACACTTTTCAGTTCCTGTCGTTGCTTCTGTTCTAGCCAAGGGAATTGTTCCTGATAGTTATAAAAATTTTCTTGGGTTTGCTGGACGAGTTGCGACGAAACCTGCAAACGAAGCACTTGCTGAAGCTGATTTGATTTTATTCGTGGGAAGTGACTTTCCATTTGGTCGAGCTTTCTTCAATCCTGATGCTGCCTTTATTCAAGTAGATATCGATGCATCAAAATTTGGCCGCAGACATGCCGTTTCTCTTTCAATCCTAGGAGATGCCAACACCACTTTAGAAAGACTAGCAGAACTTGGCCAATCTCGACCTGAAGAACGTTGGTATCTAGCAAATCAAGAAAACAAAGAGAACTGGGTCAACTGGTTGAAATCATTTGAAAATCGTGAAGAGCAACCTATCCGCCCGGAAGCAGTTTATAAAGAAATCAATCGTATTGCGAAAGACGATGCAATCTTTGTCACGGATGTCGGCAATACCACGATCCACTCGATTCGTCTTTTAGATATGAACGGCAACCAAAAGCATACTACTTCTGGTTGGTTCGCAACGATGGGAAATGGTGTTCCTGGAGGAATTGCTGCTCAATTAAGCTTTCCAGAAAAACAAGTGTTCACTCTAAGTGGCGATGGCGGATTCGCGATGGTCATGCAAGATATCATCACACAAGTCAAATACCAATTACCAATCATCAACGTCGTCTTCTCGAATGATTCCTTTGGTTTTATCGAAGCAGAACAAGAAGATACAGAACAAAAGAAATTTGGTGTCTTTTTGGAAGATGCAGATTTTGGTAAGGCCAGTGAAGCATTAGGTGCAGACAGTTTCACGATTACTGATTACCATCAACTACGACCAGCGTTTGATGCAGCTCAAAAGTCAACACGCCCTGTAGTCATTGATGTCAAAATCGAAAATAAACGACCACTACCTGTAGAAGACTTGCATTTAGATCCTCGAAAATATTCCACAGATGAAATCAATGCCTTCAAAGAAAAATATGAAGTTCATGATATGCCTGTATTAAATGAACTATATGAAAAACGTGAGTAAGTTATCCTAAAAGCACACTATAAAAAACGAATAAGCTCATAAAAAAGAGGCAGGACATAATAATGTCCTGCCTCTTTTTTATATAAACTACTGTCGAATATTTATCTAAATGCGTAAACGATATGAGTAATACCAAATAACATAAAATAGAATCCAACTAAGAAACTTAGGGTCAATGCTGATGAGATAGGATTAAATAATAGCATGATCCCCAAAATGATACCTAAGATATTTACGATGACAGTGAACCAATAATAGCCATTACTTACCCCTTTAGCCAAATCAGCAGCCAATAAAGCAAATACGGAATCCGCAATGAACCACACTGCAAATACGAATGGCAATGCCACTACACCGGCTCCAATATTGAATAAGAAAAAGATTCCTACTAAAATATCGATGATCCCTACAACTAGTGGTGTCTTCCCTTTGTAGCCAGTCAATTCCTTCATGCGATTGCGAACAAATAATTCAAAAATTCCTTTTAAAAAGGCAAAAATAGCAAATACGACCACGATTGCCACAAGATTACCTACTGGATCTTGGAAAGACATCAGAGAAACAATCACAAATAATATCCCTAAGATCAAAGAACCCCAATCTACCGTTTTTCTTTCATTCATTTTTCAAACCTACTTTCATTTTGATCTACTATCCATACTACCTTTCTCTTTAAATAACGTCAAAACATATGCTGAAAGACGATTGATCGCTCTGTTGATATTGTATTACGAAGTTTTTGATACATCCGAGTGTAACCAATTTACATATGAGAAGGCTATTTATTCCTTATCCACTTTTTTTCTATCCAAGATCATTGTTTTTTTAGAAAAATACTGGAATACATACAGATATCCACCTTCTATCCATCAGCTGTTTCTTACTTTTTGTTACGTTGTTCCACGTGAAACACAAAGAATAGCTGATTACCTTGAAACTTTTACTTTTCCCCTATATAATTCTAGAAGACTTGTCAAAAATAATTAAAAGATAAAGTGAGGAAAAAAATTGATTACTGTAAATGATGTAAGTTTGCACTTTTCAGACCGCAAACTATTTGATGATGTTAATATTAAATTTACTCCCGGAAATTGCTATGGCTTAATAGGTGCAAATGGTGCAGGTAAATCAACGTTCCTTAAAGTATTATCCGGAGAGCTACAACCTTCTACAGGTACTGTCTCCTTGGGTCCAGATGAACGTATGGCCGTCTTGAAACAAAATCACTTCGACTATGAAGAATATACAGTCTTAGAAACAGTTATTATGGGACACAAACGATTGTACGAAGTAATGAAAGAAAAAGATGCCATCTACATGAAAGAAGACTTTACAGATGAAGACGGTATCCGAGCAGCCGAATTAGAAGGCGAATTTGCTGAGCTAAATGGTTGGGAAGCTGAACCAGAAGCAGCAGTATTATTACAAGGATTGAATATCCCTGAAGAATTACATCACCAACAAATGAGTGAACTTACGGGTGGTCAAAAAATCAAAGTCCTTTTAGCCCAAACACTATTTGGTAAACCAGATGTATTGCTATTAGATGAACCAACAAACGGATTGGATATCCAATCAATCAATTGGTTAGAAGAATTCTTGATTGAATTTGAAAATACAGTTATCGTCGTTTCTCATGACCGCCATTTCTTGAATAAAGTATGTACACATATGGCGGATCTAGACTTTGGAAAGATCAAATTATATGTCGGCAACTATGATTTTTGGTTAGAATCTAGTCAACTAGCTACAAAGTTACAAGCAAATGCAAATGCAAAAAAAGAAGAACAAATCAAAGAATTACAAGATTTTATCGCTCGTTTCAGCGCGAATGCTTCAAAATCAAAACAAGCGACTTCTCGTAAAAAAATGTTAGAAAAAATCACGTTAGATGACATCCAGCCATCTTCTCGTCGCTATCCATTCGTTGGTTTCAAACCAGAACGTGAAATCGGCAACGACCTTTTACAAGTCGAAAACGTGAGTGTTACTATTGATGGTAAGAAAATTTTAAATGATATATCATTTATTTTGAACAAAGAAGACAAGGTAGCTTTTGTTGCTGAAAATGATATCACAACTACGACACTATTCAAAGTAATCATGGGTGAGATCATACCAGATACAGGTACAGTGCGCTGGGGTGTCACAACAAGCAATGCTTATTTACCAAAGGATACAACGAAAGAATTTGATACGGACCTAACGATTTTAGACTGGTTGAGACAATATGCAGGTAAAGAAGAAGACGACAATACTTTCTTACGCAGCTTCTTAGGTAGAATGCTATTTTCTGGTGAAGACGTCTTGAAGCCTGTAAATGTCCTATCTGGGGGCGAAAAAGTCCGTTGTATGCTTTCTAAAATGATGCTTTCTAAAGCAAATGTCTTAGTTTTAGACGATCCAACGAACCATTTGGACCTAGAGTCAATCACTGCATTGAATGATGGGCTAATGGCCTTCACAGGTTCTATTCTCTTTGCTTCACACGATCATCAGTTTATCCAAACTCTTGCAAACCGCATCATTGCTGTTTCTGATAAAGGAGTCATCGATCGCGCAGACACAACGTATGATGAGTTTTTAGAAAACAAAGATATCCAAAAACAATTAAATGAGTTATGGAAGTAAACGGATCAATTGTTTCGTGACTGATTGATCGTTGAATCCTACTGGTGCTGAAATTCCTTAACAAAGAAGCAAGTGGGACAAATCTAAAAATCAGTTTTGCTACAGACTCTCGAATAAACGGGCGGCCAAAAGTCAGGTTTTTTGGAAATCTCAAAAAAAAAAAACGAGCATGGGACAAAAGTAAGAAACACTTTTGTCTCATGCTTTAAAAACGAATAAACGGTGGGAGCAAAAGCAACTCCTTTGGAAATAAGCCGAAATTCACAGAATTTGCAAAACAATTTCCATGATTCTCTGGTTCTTTCTCGGAATGAAATACTTCTGTTGCAACCTGTTCTTTCTATTCGATTAGTGATGGTACACTTCTATCGTTTGATCCCCATTGAAAAAATGGCGATACAGCCATAGCCAGTATGACTAGCGATCGTAGGACCCAACGGATAAAGTTTCACTTCTTTCATCTTGATGTTCTCTTCTAACAGGCGTTTCGCTTTTTCGGCACTTTCTAAGTCCCCTGCATAGGCAATATAGACGATTTGTTCTAAAGGTGCGACGATCGTTTTAATCGTTTCTTCTACGACTTTTTGGATCGATTTATTTCTGCCACGCACTTTATCGACATTCGTCAGATGCCCTTCTTCATCTACTGTAATAATTGGTTTGACACTCAGAATACTTCCTAATGTAGCGCTAGCCTTTGAAATACGTCCGCCACGTTCAAGATGTTTCAAATCATCGACGGTTACCCAAGAGTGTACTTTTAAATAATTATTTTTTAACCACTCTAACGTTTCTTCTAATGTTTTTCCTTCATCTTTCAATCGCACAGCTTCTAATACCAACACGCCTTCACCAACACTAGCGGCTTTCGTGTCAAATACATGTATCTGAGGGTCAGGATACTCTTCTTTTAGTAATTCTACAGCTTGCAATGCACTACTATAAGAGCCACTCAATGCACTTGAGAAAGCAACATATAAAACTGGGATTTTTCTTTCAGCATACGTACGGAAGAATTCAAGGTATTGTCCCACATTGATCTGTGAGGTGGTTGGCGTTGCTCCATTTCTCAATTGTTCCATATATTTGTCATAGTTAAATGTTTTCCCCAGATCATCCACTAATTCTTGTTCATCTAACTGGATCTTCATTGACAAAAAGTCAACATTCGTCGCTACGAGTACTTGATAAGGAAGATCACAACATGAGTCTGTTACTATTTGATACACCTACTTCAACTCCTTCACCATTCATTTTACCCTTAACCTCTATTATAGCAAATCTCTTGCGTTCAAAATATCTTTAGCTATCTAAAAAGAAAATAATTAATATTCACCCACTCTTTTTGGCCATCTACCGGTGTTCACAGTGAAGAAAACGGCAAAAAAAGGTCGAACACCACAAAAGGACAACAGGTTCTTTCCTGCTTTCATGGTGTTCGACTCTATAGCACATTCGTTCACTCTTTAAGGCACAAGAATGTCCTGTCTCAACGAATGTTACTAAAATGACTTAGATTTGTGCCCAGACGCTTTCTAAGATATTTGTTTGTGTTCGGTCAGGTCCAACTGAGAATGTTGAAATACGGACTCCTACAAGCTCTGAGATACGTCTCACATAGTTACGGGCATTTTCTGGTAGTTCAGCAAGTGTTTTACATGCTGTAATATCTTCAGACCAACCAGGAAGTTCTTCGTATACTGGTTTGCAACGTTTCAATTCTTTCAGGCTTGCTGGGTAATGGTAGATCATTTCTCCATCTAATTCATACGCTGTACAGATTTTTACTGTTTCTAGTCCGCTTAATACATCGATTGAATTCAATGATAGGTTAGTGATTCCTGATACACGTTTTGAATGGCGCATCACGACTGTATCAAACCACCCGACACGACGAGGTCGACCTGTTGTCGTACCATATTCACGACCGACTTCACGGATTTGTTGACCTGTTTCGTCAAATAGTTCTGTTGGGAATGGACCATCTCCTACACGAGAAGTATAAGCTTTACATACACCAACGACTTTATTGATCTTTGAAGGGCCAACGCCACTACCGATCGTTACACCACCAGCTACTGGATTAGAAGAAGTCACAAATGGATACGTTCCTTGATCGATATCCAACATCACGCCTTGGGCACCTTCAAACAAGACACGTTTTCCTGCATCTAGAGCATCATTTAAGATGACTGATGTATCAGTAACATATTGTTTGATTTGTTGGCCATATTCATAGTATTCTTCGAAAATATCCTCAAATACCAATGGTTCAGAATCGAACATCTTCACAAATTGACGATTTTTATCTTCTAAGTTCAAACGCAAACGTTCTTCAAAAATCTCTTTATCTAATAAGTCTACAATACGGATGCCGACACGAGCAGCTTTATCCATATAAGCTGGTCCGATCCCTTTGATCGTTGTACCGATCTTGTTTTCACCTTTTGAATCTTCTTGTAATTGATCCAATTTGATATGGTAAGGCAAAATGACATGCGCACGATCTGAAATACGTAAATTATCTGTCGCTACACCTTTTTCGTGCAAATACGCTAATTCCGTCACTAATGATTTAGGATTCACCACTACGCCATTTCCGATCACACTGATTTTATCTTTATAAAAAATCCCAGAAGGAATCAAATGCAGTTTATAAGTAACACCATTGAATTTGATTGTGTGTCCTGCATTGTCGCCACCTTGGTACCGTGCGATCACCTCAGCATTTTCACTAAGAAAGTCAGTAATCTTTCCTTTCCCTTCGTCGCCCCATTGTGTACCTACTACTACTACAGATGACATCTGAACACCTCGTTTTATATTATTTAATCCTGAATTATTGTATCAATAACTCGCTATTTATTCAACTAAAATCGAATGATACTTTTATTTATTTTATAAAAACGCTTAAAAAACGAACGATAAACGTGTTTGAAAAATTATTCCCTCAAAAGAGTATAGGGAATAACAAAGGCTTGACTTAGAAGATGAACAAATAATGTAGGACAAATTTAAAAGTCAGTTTTGCTACAGACTCTCGAATAAACGGCGTCCACAAGTCAGGCTTTTCGGAAATTTCAAAAAAAAAGAACAATACAAAAAACGTATTGTTCTTTTTTATATCCAATTTTTCAAACCTAAACGACTTTTGTCTCGACCTCATTTTTTCTGCTTTATTTCGCTATTTCGCAACTACTACTGACATTGCAGACTGCTTCATCATAGATCATTTTCTTCATAAATGATGCTCATTGGCTTTGATAGAGATAGGATAGGAATGAAAATCATCTGCTATGACTCCATTTCTTGAAGTGGAACACTTCTGTCTCTTCTAGTATTCTTCTCTTGGTGATAACGACGAAAACTTGTTGTATTCTTTGATGAACAGTAATTCAACAGTTCCTCGGGCACCACTACGGTTTTTTTCGATGATGACTTCGATCACGTTGTCATTTTGCGGTTCAGCGCCGTCATTGTCTTCGCCGCCTTCTCTTTCATAATAATCATCACGGTACAAGAACGCGACGATATCTGCATCTTGTTCGATAGACCCTGATTCCCGAATATCACTTAAAACAGGTCGTTTATCTTGCCGCTGTTCAACCCCACGAGAAAGCTGTGATAATGCGATAACAGGCACTTTCAATTCTTTCGCCAGTTTCTTTAACTGACGGGAAATATCAGAAACTTCTTGTTGACGGTTTTCTCTGCCATTCCCTTCAATCAATTGGAGATAGTCGATCAAGATCAAGCCGAGATTGCCTTTTTCCTGTGCGAGTTTGCGGCACTTTGCGCGTATTTCAGAGATTTTGATCCCAGGGGTATCGTCAATAAAGATATTCGCCCGTGACAAGCTCCCCATCGCAACGATCAGATTGGACCATTCTTCTTCAGAAAGCTGACCTGTACGCAAATGGCTCGCTTCAATCGATCCTTCCGCACAAAGCATCCGATTAACCAGAGATTCTGCCCCCATTTCCAAACTGAAGATAGCTACGGAACGATCCGTTTTGGTACCGACATTTTGTGCGATATTCAATGCAAAAGCCGTTTTCCCGACAGCTGGTCGAGCTGCCAAGATGATCAATTCTTCTGGTTGGAAACCTGCTGTCATCTTATCTAAGCCTTGATAGCCAGTAGGAAGTCCTGTGATTTCTTCGTTGTTTTGTGCTAACTGGTCAATATTTTCGATCGTTGAATTCAAGACTTCTGCGATCGATAAAAATCCGCTCCGGTTTCTTTTTTCGGATACTTCAAGGATGCTACGTTCTGCATCATCTAATATCGATTGGACTTCTTCTCCCTGTTCAAATCCACGAGTAACAATTCCTGTCGCTGTTTGGATCAAATTACGCAACAATGATTTTTCTTCTACGATCTTTGCATAATAAACGATGTTCGCCGCTGTAGGAACAGCCAATGCTAAATCGGAAAGATAACTCAAGCCCCCAGCATCTTCTAATAGATTTCCTTGTTCCAAACGATCTTTGACAGTGACCACATCGATTGCTTCACTGCGATCATTCAATTCGATCATTGTTTCAAAAATGATTTGATGTCCCCGACGATAAAAGTCTTTCGGTTCTATGTACTCCATGGCATCAATGATAGTTTCAGCATCTAAAAAAACTGACCCTAAAACCGCTTGTTCGGCTTCAATATTTTGCGGTGGAATTCGATCCTGCCACACTTCATTCATACATATCGCTCCTTGTCTTCAATTGCTTCATTTTACAAGAAAATAGTCAAAAAGTCATCCTAAAAAGTGGAAAATTCATTGTGTCTTCACGCGGAAAATCATTCCACTGTATTTGTACGTTGGCTTTATCGTTCAAAAACATTGCCTGTTTCTCTATCCAAATATAAAAGTTTAGTATAGAAGTCTTTCACTCCGAGAAATGACTAGGGATTTTGAGAAATCGTCTTTCCTATTTTGTGATTTCAGGTTATTTTTGAAGGTGCTACTTCTTGTTTAATCATGTTTAGAGAATGTGGGACAAATCTAACAATCAGTTTTGCCACAGACTCTAATTCTGAATAAACGGCGGACAAAAGCCAGTTTTTTCGGAAATTTCAAAAAAAAACGAGCATGGGACAAAAGTAAGAAACACTTTTGTCCCATTCTTTAAAAACGAATAAACGGTGGGAGCAGAAGCAACTCCTTCTTAAATAAGCCGAAATTCACAAAAATTTGAAAAGCAATTTTCGTGAATTTTTTCTTATTTCTCGGAGTTAAACACTTCTGTCCCAACCTCGTTTTTTTCTCCAATTTATCAAACCTAAACGACTTTTGTCTCGACCTCTCTCATAATTGATTTTACTAACTTATTCTTGTACAACGTGTACTTTGATCGTTGCTGTCACTTCATGATGCAATTTGACTGGTACATTCGTGTAACCTAATGTACGGATTGGATTTTCTAGTTCGATCTTACGTTTATCTAGTTTCACTTTGTACTGTTTGTTCAATCCTTCTGCGATTTGTTTAGAAGGAATTGAGCCGAATAAACGGCTGTCTTCTCCGGCTTTTGCTTTTAATTCAACAACCGTATCTTCTTTTTCTAAAAACTCTTTCAGTTTTTTTGCTTCTTCTAAAATTTCTGCTTCATATTTTTCTTGTGCTTTTTTCTGACCAGCTAATTGGCTGATGCTGCTTTTTGTTGCTTCTTTTGCTAGATTGTTTTTTAATAGATAATTTTGAGCATATCCTGTCGGAACTTCTTTTACATCACCTTTTTTTCCTTTACCTTTTACATCTTGTAAGAAAATGACTTTCATAGTAATTACTCCTTATCATATAGTTGATTCATATTCTCGTTGATTACAGCTAACAAACGCTGTTTGGTTTCTTCAACTGTGACATTTTCCAATTGCGTAGCAGCATTCGTGAAATGTCCACCGCCACCTAGCGACTCCATGATCAATTGCACGTTGATCGTGCCCGTACTGCGTGCACTGATACCGACTAATCCATCCGTTCGTTTCGTAATAACGAATGCCCCATTGATATTGATCATTGATAAAAGTGTGTCCGCTGTTTTTGCGGCTATGACACTATTATACTCTTTTTCATCTGTCCCTGTCGCTACCACAATATCTGATGTCACATACTCACTTTGGGCAATCAAATCACTGATCTCCAAGTAAGTTTCTAAATCTGAACTCAATAAATATTGTACTAGGGAAGTGTCAGCTCCACAAGCCTTTAAATAGCTTGCTACATCAAAAGTTCGAGCGGTCGTCCGTACATTGAAACTATTCGTATCGACCGTCATCCCAGCAAGCAACAATGTAGCTTCAAACCGATCTAAACGATTGGCTCGACTACTTTGATACTGAATTAGCTCTGTGACTAATTCTGAAGCTGAAGAAGCTGAGGATTCAATGTACGTCAATAATGGTTTAGTTGGGAATTCTTCCCCACGTCGATGATGATCGATGATCACGATCTTATCAAACTGCTCATAAAGGCTCTGAGAGATCGATAGAGAAGGTTTATGGTAGTCGACCATCACAAGTAAGTCCTCGTCTTTTTTCAGCTCCATCGCTCGTTTAGGCGAGATCAATTGTGCTTCCAAATCTGGATGTTTATGGATTTCTTCCAAACAACGTTCAACGTCTGGAATAATTTCTGTTTCATCTATGACCACATAAGCTTTTTTCTGATTAAAGCGTGCTAAACAACTCACGCCAAATGCTGAGCCAATCGCATCCATATCTGGAAACTTATGACCCATGATAAATACATCGCCTGTTTCATCAAAAATTCTTCGTAAAGCCGTACTCATCGCTCTTGATCTCACCCGTGTCCGCTTCACTGTTTTTGCTGATCTTCCACCGTAATAGACTGGTTTCGCTCCTTCACGCATCTCTTTGACGACAACTTGGTCGCCCCCTCTAACTAGCGCTACATCCAGATTGTTTTGTGCTTCTGCACCAATTTCATCGAGTGGATCTTGACCATACGCAATCCCCATACTAAGAGTGATCGGCAGATTTTGTTTCTCCGCTTCTTCACGTAAGCGATCCAGCAAATCAAATTTCTTATCCATCATTTTCTTTAGCACATTCAATTGAGTGAAAAAGAAAAAACGTTCTGAATTGATTCGTTTAAAGAAAACATGGTACTCATTCATCCAATCTGAAACCAACGTTGTCACAAAAGAATTCAGGTAAGAAATTTCTTTGTCGTCCAGTTTATCGATCGCATCGGCGTAGTTGTCGATCGATAGTATGCCAATTACCGGCTGGCTGTTGGTTTGGTGCAGTTTCAGTAATTGTGTTTGCGTGACATCACTAAAATAGACTACACCCTTAACAGTATCTAAATCGAATTGAAATGTTTTATCCGCTAAGTATAGCTGATTCTTTTTCTTTTCTTTTGCAGCAAAAAACGCATCCAGTAGTTCATCTTCTGATAACGCACTTTGATCCTTGATCCCTAATGCAAAAGGATTCATCCAATCGATTTTTTGAGTCATCGGCTGGTAAGAAATGATCCCAACTGGCATGATCTCTGAAACATAAGCTAAGTGTGTTTCGGCAACCGTTGAAGCTTGTTGGATCTTTTCACGATTTCGCAGTGTCAGCCAGCGTTTCACTTTCAGCCAGTAGCGAAGCCACAAGATATTCAAAACTAAAACAACCAAAGCGCTAACAAACCGAAATGGCATAAATAAGATAACCAGTACTTCGATTAATATGAATAAAATAATGAAGAGAGGTCTAGGGGTTAAGTTTGTATTTTCTTTTTCCATCGTCTTCCTCCCATACTTGATTAGTTTAATTTTACCATAACTTTCGTCATTCAAGTGATTAAACAAATGGGCAAGGATTTTTTTCTAATTTTAGTATGTTTAAACAATCTGATTTTTATATCGCTTGTCCTTTAAGGCAAAAGTGTACAGAAAAGCGATCATTTGTAGTTGAATCGAGGCTCTTTACTAAAATTTCAGGGGCAAAAAAAGACAACAGTCTTAGCGACTGTCGTCTGATTTTCATTCTTAGTCTTCGCTTACGAAAGGTAGTAAGCCCATGATACGTGCGCGTTTGATAGCAATCGTAATTTTACGTTGATTCTTAGCACCAGTACCTGTTACACGACGTGGCAAAATTTTACCGCGTTCTGAGATAAATCTTTTTAGTAATTCAATATCTTTATAATCGATATATTCAATATGGTTAGCAGCGATATAGTCTACTTTACGACGTTTACGTCCGCCTCTTCTTTGTTGTGCCATTCTATTTCCCTCCTATCAAATTCGTTTAGAATGGTAAATCATCGTCTGAAATGTCGATCGTTGAACTTGAGCCAAATGGATCAGAATTATCACGATCAAAATCAGGCATACCGTTGGATGATTGAGATGTTTGATTATAGTTATTACTTCCGCCAAAATTATTTGCCGATTGACCAGAACTTTGAGAACCGCCGCTTTGTTGACGATTTTCAGATGCAGAACGACTTTCCAATAATTGGAAATTTTCAGCAACTACTTCTGTTACATATACACGTTGTCCTTGTTGATTATCATAAGAACGAGTTTGGATACGTCCGGTAACACCTAAAAGGGTACCTTTGCGAGCATAGTTTGCTAATGTTTCTGCTGATTTACGCCAAATCACACAGTTGATAAAGTCAGCCTCACGATTGCCGTTTTGGCTAGTAAAATTACGATTGACAGCTAAAGTGAACGTTGCAACTGCAGTGCCACTTGATGTATATCGTAAATCTGGATCTTTCGTTAGACGTCCAACTAGTACAACATTATTAATCAAAATTGTCATCTCCTCTCATCGTTTTCCATTGTTCCACATGAAACAATGATTAAGCTTCTTCTTTAACAATCATGTGACGAATAATATCGTCGTTGATTTTAGCAAGACGGTCAAATTCATTGACAGCAGCTGCTGATGATGGAGAAGTTACTTTAACGATGTGATAGATACCTTCACGGTAACCGTTCATTTCATACGCTAAACGGCGTTTTTCCCAATCTTTAGATTCGATAACTTCAGCTCCGTTATCTTTTAAGATTGTATCGAAACGTTCGATTAAAGCAGTTTTTGCTTCTTCATCAATGTTTGGACGAATAATATACATGATTTCATATTTCGTATTTTCCATTGATATTCACCTCCCTATGGACTTTCGGCTCTTAGGTTCCCAAGAGCAAGGAGAGTTTTCTAATAAATTAGACTACTCACAATCCTTGATTATACACGAAATAAACAGTTAAAGCAAGAGGCCAAAAAGAAAAAGAGCGTGGGACAAAAGTAAGAAACACTTTTGTCCCATTCTCTAAAAACGAATAAACGGTGGGAGCAGAAGCAACTCCTTCTTAAATAAGCCGAAATTCACAAAAATTTGAAAAGCAATTTCCGTTAATTTCTTCTTATTTCTCGGAGTTAAACACTTCTGTCCCAACCTCTTTTTCATCTCGGTGATTATTCCTCCGATTGATCGTCCGTTGTTTCCGTTGATGCATCTACTTCTTCACTTGTAGCCTCTTCTGGACTTTCAGGTTCGACGGTTGCCATCGTTACTACTTTCGTATCAGCTTCCATCTTGATCAAACGTACCCCTAAAGTTGCACGTCCTGTTTGAGAAACAGTTGCTACGTTGAAACGAATGATGACCCCTTTATCAGTGATCAACATGATGTCTTCATCTCCAACCACAGTCGCTAGACCAGCTAATGGACCATTTTTTTCTGTGATATTGGCTGTTTTGATTCCTTTACCACCACGACCTTTTACTGGATACTCAGAAACTTTTGTTCGTTTGCCATACCCTTTTTCTGTGATAATCAGTACTTCGTGATCTTCATTCATCAAAGCTGCACCGACCACATAATCTTCTTCACGTAAACGGATCCCTCTCACACCTGAAGCTGTACGTCCCATATCGCGAACGGCTTCTTCAGAGAATGTTACAGAATACCCATTATGTGTACCAATGATAATATTGGAGCGACCATCCGTTAGCAGAACATTGACTAATTCATCATCTTCTTTCAAACCGATCGCAATCAAGCCATTGCTTCTGATATTAGCGAATGCCGTCACAGTGGTTCGTTTTACCGTTCCTTGGCGCGTTGTAAAGAATAGATAATGTCCTTCTTCTGCTTGCCCAGTTACAGCGATGATTGCTTGGATCTTTTCGCTGGAATCGATTCCCAATAGATTGATGATCGGAATCCCTTTGGCTGTACGGCCATATTCTGGTATTTCATAACCTTTTGCACGATATACTTTTCCGTTGTTTGTGAAGAAAAGCAATGTATCATGGGTCGAACAAGAAACCAGATTCTTGACGAAGTCGTCATTGTGGACACCCATCCCTTGGACACCGCGACCGCCACGACGTTGTGCTCGGAATTCGTTATTTGCTAATCGTTTGATATACCCATTATTTGTTAGTGTGATCACGATTTCTTCTTCTTCGATCAAGTCTTCGTCTTCCAGACTCAATACTTCGCCTACCAATAATTCCGTACGGCGTTTGTCACCAAAACGTTGGTTCAAGTCTGCCAATTCTGTTTTGATGATATCAGTTACCCGTTCTGGACGAGCAAGAATATCTGTTAAATCCGTAATCAGTTTTAATAATTCTTGGTATTCATTTTCGATTTTTTCACGTTCCAAACCTGTCAAGCGGCGTAAACGCATGTCTAAAATCGCTTGTGCTTGACGATCTGAAAGTTTGAATCGTTCGATCATCGTTGTTTTTGCTTCATCATCTGATTTAGAGCCACGGATGATCGCAATGATTTCGTCAATATGGTCTAAAGCAATACGTAAACCTTCTAGAATATGAGCACGTGCTTCGGCTTTTTCTTTTTCGAAAATCGTACGACGTGTAATCACTTCACGTTGATGTTCAACATAGTTTTCAAGGATTTGCTTCAAGCTTAATACTTTAGGAACACCCTTTTCGATGGCTAACATATTGAAACCAAATGAATTTTGTAAAGAAGTCAATTTATACAAATTATTTAGAATAACTGATGCACTTGCATCACGACGAACGTCGATGACGATCTGCATGCCTTCACGAGAAGATTCATCACGCAAATCAGTGATTCCTTCGATCCGTTTATCTCTGTGTAATTCAGAGATACGTTCGATCAATTTGGCTTTATTGACCATATATGGTAGTTCCGTCACGAGGATACGTTCTTTACCGTTTGGCATCTCTGTGATCTCCACTTTCGCACGAACTGTAATTGATCCTTTACCTGTTTCGTAGGCACGACGGATACCTGATTTACCCATAACTAAACCGCCTGTTGGGAAATCTGGACCAGGAAGTACTTCCATCAATTCATTCGTTGTTACATCTGGATTTTCCATCAACAAGTCAATAGCCGCCACGACTTCTGACAAATTATGAGGTGGAATATTCGTTGCCATCCCTACGGCAATACCAGTTGTTCCATTTACCAAAAGGTTAGGAAAGCGAGCTGGTAACACAACAGGTTCTTTTTCTGTATCATCATAGTTGCTTTGGAAATCGACTGTATTTTTATTGATATCACGGAGCATCTCTGTGGCGATTTTGCTCATACGCGCTTCGGTATAACGCATCGCAGCAGCTCCATCTCCATCGACTGAACCAAAGTTTCCGTGACCGTCTACCAACATGTAGCGGTAACTAAATGGCTGTGCCATACGGACCATTGATTCATAGATCGCACTATCACCGTGGGGATGATACTTACCCATGACATCCCCAACGATTCTGGCTGATTTTTTATGTGCTTTATCTGGCGTCACACCTAATTCATTCATTCCGTATAAGATACGGCGGTGAACAGGCTTCAAGCCGTCTCGAACATCCGGTAGTGCACGAGCTACAATAACACTCATCGCATAATCGATGAAGGAGTCTTTCATTTCGCTAGTTAGATTGACATCATGGATGTTCTCTCTGATTTCTTCACTCATCTTTATTCCTCCTTCATGATTAAATATCTAAGTTTTTCACGTAATGGGCATTTTCTTCAATGAACGCACGGCGTGGTTCAACACGGTCACCCATCAGCATTTCGAAAATCTGATCAGCTGCAATTGCATCATCCACGCTGACGCGAGCCATCATTCGATTGCTAGGGTCCATCGTTGTTTCCCATAATTGATGATCGTCCATTTCTCCCAAGCCTTTGTAACGCTGTACACTAGGTTTTGGTGTCGCTGGTAAAGAAGCAACAACTTCTTTCAAATCTTCTTCAGCAGTTTTACCTGGCTGAACGTACGTAATTTTTTTCCCTTGTTTTACGCCATACAATGGTGGTTGCGCAATATAAACATATCCTGCTTCCACGATAGGTCGCATATAACGATAAAATAGTGTCAACAGTAATGTCCGAATATGTGCGCCATCGACATCGGCATCCGTCATGATAACTAATTTATGGTAACGGGCTTTAGAAACATCAAAATCTTCTCCAAAACCGGTGCCCATCGCTGTAAATAAAGAACGGATTTCTTCATTCGCTAAAATTTTGTCCATGCTGGCTTTTTCAACATTCAGGATTTTCCCGCGGATCGGTAAAATCGCTTGGAATTCACGATTTCGTCCTTGTTTTGCAGAACCACCGGCAGAATCTCCTTCGACGATGAATAATTCACATTTTTCAGGATCATTACTTGAGCAATCGGCCAATTTACCTGGCAGATTACTGATTTCCAACGCACCTTTTCGTCTTGTCACTTCTCTTGCACGTTTAGCAGCTAAGCGGGCTTTAGAAGCCAATAATCCTTTTTCGATGATTTGGCGTCCGACACTTGGATTTTCTAACAAGAACTTCATGAAGTGCTCGCTGAATAAACGGTCAGTTACAGTACGAACTTCTGAATTTCCCAGTTTTGTTTTGGTTTGTCCTTCAAATTGGGGATCGGGATGCTTGATAGAAATGACTGCTGTCAAGCCTTCTCTTACATCTTCTCCTGTCAAATTATCATCATTTTCTTTCATCAGCTTTTGTTTACGCGCATAATCGTTGATGACACGAGTCAATGCTGTTTTGAACCCAGATTCATGGGTCCCGCCTTCATATGTGTGGATATTGTTCGCGAAACTCATGATGTTGGAATGGTACCCATCGGTATATTGCATCGAAACTTCGACCGTGATATCTTGCTGTTCGCCTTCTAAATAAACAGGCTCTGGAAAGATCACTGTCTTATTGGCATTTAAATATTCGACATAACTCTTGATCCCACCGTCATAATGGTATTCTTTCACTACAGGTGTTTCTTCACGTCTGTCTTCGATTGAGATGTGCATGCCGCGATTCAAGAAAGCTAATTCACGAATACGAGTAGCTAATTTATTAAAATCGAAAACAGTTGTTTCTGTAAAAATTTCCGGGTCTGGAATAAAGTGGACAGTTGTTCCGTGACGGTCACTTTGTTCAATGATTTTTAGATCATCAACGACTGCACCACGACGATATTGTTGGTAATAAACATTGCCGTCCTTATAAACTTTTACATCTAATTGTGACGATAACGCATTAACAACGGATGAACCAACGCCATGAAGTCCACCAGATACTTTATATCCTCCTCCGCCAAATTTCCCCCCTGCATGAAGCACGGTAAAAACAGTTTCTACAGCAGGACGACCCGTTTTTGCCTGGATATCCACAGGAATCCCGCGGCCATCGTCAACTACAGTGATGCTGTTATCTTCTTCAATAATGACTCCAATCTTAGTAGCAAATCCCGCTAACACTTCATCGATCGAATTATCGACGATTTCCCATACCAAGTGATGTAATCCTTCAGAACTAGTAGATCCGATGTACATTCCTGGACGTTTTCGAACGGCTTCTAATCCTTCAAGGACTTGAATCTGACTGGCATCATATTCTTTAGCGCGTTCAATTAAACTTCTCTCATCTGTCATTTAACTTTCTTCTCCTTCTATTTTTCCTTGCTGAACATAAAAAATCTCAGGTTCAACGGTCATTTTATTTTTTACATGATCAAGTGTGGTTGTTGTCAAGAAAGTTTGGACTTTACCTTCAATCGTTTCTAGCAAGTGCAGTTGGCGATTATCATCTAATTCACTCATCACATCATCAAGCAAGAGAATTGGATATTCCCCTGTTTCTTCTTTGATCAAGTCGATTTCAGCTAATTTGACGCTCAAAGCTGTGGTTCGCTGTTGTCCTTGAGACCCATAATTCTGCACGTTTTTTTGATTGACGAAAAAAGAAAGGTCATCACGATGGGGCCCTATCGTTGTTGTCCCTCGAAACAAATCTTTCTTTTTATTCTGATCTAGCAATGCCAAAAACTGTGTTTGGATCTCTTCTTGTGTTTGTGAATGCAAAGAAGAAATCGCTGTTACGTATTCAATCTCTAATTGTTCTTTTTGATGGGTGATTTGTTGATGCAACGTGTTTGCCCAAAACTCTAATCGCTGAACAAATTGCGCACGAGCTTTCAAGATTTTACTGCCAAATTCAGCTAACTGCTCAGATAAAATATCTAAGTAAAGTAGATCTGTTTGCTTTTTTTCGTTCAATTGTTTTAAATATTGGTTTCTTTGTTTTAAGATCCCTTGATATTGAACCAGATCATAAAGATAGATCGGATTGATTTGTCCTAATTCCATATCAAGAAATTTTCGTCTTATCTGAGGACTACCTTTGACTAGAGAAAGGTCTTCCGGTGCAAATAAGATGACGTTCAATTGTCCAACATAACTGCTTAACTTCTTTTGCTCGATATGATTGATTTTTGTTTTGCGCCCTTTTTTTGAAAGTAAGATTTCTAGAGGGATTTTAGATGTACCTTTCGTGATTTCTCCTTGAATCAATGCTTGGTCATCATTCCAACCGATCAATTCTTGTTCACTACTTGTACGATGACTTCTAGTCATAGCTAAAACATAAATACTTTCCAAAAGATTCGTCTTTCCTTGCGCATTTTCACCTAAGAAAATGACGAGATTTTTCGAAAACTCTATTTGTAATTCCTGATAGTTACGATAATTTTTTAAATAGAGCTTATTCAGCCTCATTATCTTTTTTCCCTTTTTTTACCATAAAAAAAGTTCCTACTTCTGGAACTTCAACCATCATACCGGGATAAAGTTTTCGTCCGCGGCGATTCTCAGGTTCGCCATCTACTAAGACAGTGTTCTCAGCTAAATACCATTTTGCTTGTCCACCACTGCTGATCACCGTGACTTCTTTTAGCATTTGACCCAACGTCATAAATTCTGTTTTTAGAATGACTTGTTGTTTCACTCTTCATCCCTCATTTTCATTATAAATGTATACTCTATTATACCTTTTTTTGATCAATAAAACAAATTTATCCATATATTTTTCCATATAAGACGATTTAAGCAAAAAAAGGTGTTTTAAACAAAAAGAAACAAAAAGCCTTAAAATTGATTTTAGGGCTTTTTGCTTCTTTTCTATTTCTTTTCATCTAATTTTTCAATCTATCAAGAAAGTTGCTTAATTTGTACGTACAGGTGTGATCAATTGGATAAATTGAACACCGTCTTCTGTTGGTTCTAAAGTAAATGGACGAATAGAAGAAATAAATTTCACTTTGATACTCATATCGCCAAAAGCACGCAATGCAGCTTTCATGTAATCAGGGTTAAAGGAGATCTCTAAAGGATCGCCACTACTTGTCACATAGTTCAAACTTTCTTCGACTTTACCAATTTCAGGAGAATTTCCATAAAGAACAACAGAATCTGAAGTGATAGATAGACGAACGATGTTGTTACGTCCTTCATGTGACAATAAAGAAGCACGTTCGATCGCTGCTAAGAAGCTAGGTACTGAAAATTCAACTTCTGTATTGAAACTTGAAGGAATCAAACGATTCGTATCAGGGTAGTTCCCTTCTAACAAGCGTGAATAAAAGTACATATTTTCTGTTTTGAACAGTACTTGATTTTCCATGATGCTGATTTCAACGATTTCCTCTTCATTTGTTAGTGAACGAGAAAGTTCCGTTAAACTTTTACCAGGAATGACAATATCGAATTGATCTACTGCTTGTTCAACTGGGATCACTCGTTGGCTCAACCGATGTGAGTCTGTTGCGACAGCTAACAAAGAATTGCCTTCTAAAATAAAATGGACCCCAGTAAGAATTGGGCGACTTTCATGTTGTGAAACGGCAAAAACTGTTTCGTTGATCAGTTTCGTCAAGACATGCACAGGTAATTTCATTTGGTTATGACTTTCTACTACCGGTAGATGTGGGTAATTGTCTGCATCTAATCCATTGACTAAAAAGTTGGCTTTACCTGAAGTGATCGCCACTTGTTTATTTTCTAAAACTTCTAAAGTGAATGTCTCTTCTGGTAAACGGCGAATGATCTCACTAAAGAAACGAGCTTGTAAAACAATTGATCCAGTAGATTCAATTTGCATTTGTGCTTTTTCATTTTCGACCGATAAAAATGTTTCGATTGAAATATCTGCATTGCTACCAGTTAACGTCAATCCTTCTTGTGTCAGAGTGATTTTGACCCCTGTCAAAATGGGAATAGTTGTTTTACTTGATATAGCTCGTTGAACAGTTTGCAACTCTTGCATAAAACTTGCTCGATTTAAGGTAACTTTCATGATGTTTCTCCTTTAGACATGTATTTATTATTAGTTAATATAAAATAATAAAAGTATTAGGTACTGTTGATTCTGTGGAAAACTAAAAAAATGCAAGAAAGAAAAGAAAAAACAGCTGTGGAAAAGGTGTGCATAACTTTTTTGTTTTTTTCACTTTTATCCACAAAGCGTTTTTCCTTTGGTTTGATTAATTTAAAAGAAAATTTTTGATTTCCGATACTTCATTTTGCATGCTTACGCTTGAATCAACTAAGTGTTGGATTTTTTCGTGCGCATGGATGACTGTGGTGTGATCTTTTCCGCCAAATTCGGCTCCGATTTTTGGCAGCGAACTGTCAGTCAACTCTCTTGCTAGATACATTGCGATTTGACGTGGGACAACGATCGATTTCACTCGTTTTTTCCCTTTTAGATCCTTTAATTGAATATGGTAATACTTTGCAACCTCTTCTTGGATCTGTAGGATCGAAAGTTGCGGGTGTCCTTTGCCAGATTTCAGTGTTTTCAGTGCATCAGCAGCTAAACTTGTTGAAATATCTTCACTATTCATCGCAGCAAATGCTTGGACACGCACCAGAGCTCCTTCTAATTCACGGATATTCGAATCGATTTGGCCCGCGATATAACTTAACGTATCGTCGGGGATCTCTAATCGTTCAGCAGCGGCTTTCTTTCTCAAAATCGCTGTTCGTGTTTCTAGATCAGGTGGCGTGATGTCAACGGAAAGCCCCCATGCAAAGCGTGATACTAAACGTTCTTGCAGTTTTGGTATCTCGTTTGGCAAGCGATCACTTGTTAGAACGATCTGCTTTCCTTCGTTGTAAAGTGCATTGAATGTATGGAAAAATTCTTCCTGTGTAGCTTCTTTTTCTGCAAAGAATTGAATGTCATCAACTAATAAAAGATCAACGTTTCGGTATTCTTGACGAAACTCTTCTGCTGTTTTGTTCTGGATCGAGTTGATGAAATCATTCGCAAATGTTTCACTACTAACGTATTTGACCTTCGCATCAGGTTGGCTCAACAGCATCTGATGACCAATTGCATGCATCAAATGGGTCTTACCAAGACCAACGCCTCCATAAAAGAATAACGGGTTGTAAATAGAGCCCGGATCTTCTGCAACGACTAATGCCGCAGCATGCGCCATTTGGTTTCCTTTCCCAATAACAAACGTGTCAAAGGTATATTTAGGATTCAACATCGCTTTTTTTATGGGATTCGCTACAGGTATTTTTGGACTTTGGACTTCTGCAATGATTTCTTGTTCTGCTTCTTCCCCGGTAACAAAACGCGGGATGATCTCTTTACCTGTCAGCATATAACCGACTTCGACGATCTTTGTCGCTAGGTTTTTTTCCCAATATTCTTTATGAATTTTACTAGGAACTTCTACAACTAACTGGCTTTGATCCAACGATCTTGGTTGAGCGGTTTCGATCCAAGTATTATAACTTGCAGGCGATAAATCTTTTTGGTAAGTGGTTTTTAATTCATTCCATAAAGCATCGAGGGATACCATATAAGGCCTCCTCCTTCATTAAAAAGTGAATAACTAGTACTAATTTATCATTTTTCGCTGAAGTTTTCCACAGAAAGAAAAGAAAAAATTTTTATTTTACGTTTATCCACAAAATCAAGAGGTGAATGAGAAGAAAAAAACACAAGTGGGAAAAATAGTTATCCACAAGAGTAATCAACAGGTGGATAAGTGGTATTTTGGAGAAATTCTCCAGAAGTATCTGTGGATAATAAATCTATATTTATCAGATTGTTCAGCAATCAATTCACAAGTTTTTCCCTGTCTGTGGATTACTTTTTTTACAGGTGTTTATTCTGTGTAAAAAGGGCATGGAAAATGTTGTGGATAATTCGTGTGCATAACTTTTTCCACATATAAAACACATTGCAAAAAATAGTTCTGTGGAAAAATAGAATACGTATTTTAACAAGAATCGTTCTATTTTATATTGACAAAATACCTTAGTTGTCGTTATACTATCAAAGTATGTCTGTGTTTAATCAGTAGATAAGAAATTTTGGAGGTGGAATACATGAAAAGAACATACCAACCAAATAAACGTAAACGTCAAAAAGTTCACGGATTCCGTAAACGTATGAGTACTAAAAATGGTCGTCGTGTTTTAGCAAGCCGTCGTCGTAAAGGAAGAAAAGTTCTTTCAGCTTAAGCCACTGGGGTTTCAGTGGTTTTTTTTATATCCTTTTTTGCGAAAGGGTAAAAGAGTCACATGAAATATGGTATGATTATTGACGTAAGTGAGAGATAGAAAAGGAAAGAAAACGAATGAAAAAAGCGTATCGTGTTAAAAAAGAACGAGAATTTCAAGCTGTGTTCCAAACAGGAGCATCATTTGCTAATCGTAAATTTGTTATCTACCGCTTAGAGAAAAAGGGCCAACAGCATTTTCGTGTGGGGCTTTCAGTAGGTAAAAAAGTAGGCAATGCCGTATGTCGCAATGATGTAAAGCGCAAGCTCCGTGCAGCGATTTATTCTTTAAAAGAAGAGATCGACCCGGAATTGGATTTTATTGTGATTGCCAGACCAAGTGTCAAAGGGTTGACTTACGATGAGATTCGTTCCAATCTAGTCCATGTCTTAAAACTTGCAAAAATAATCGATAGAGAGGAAAAGAGTAAGTGAAGAAATACAAACGTTTACTTTTGATGGTAGGGATCATAGGTCTTGCCGTCGTCTTATCCGGTTGTGGAACTGGAGAAGTGAGTGCACAAAGCACAGGAATTTGGGATCGCTACATCGTTTATTATTTTGCAGAAGCGATCAAAGCATTGTCATTTGGTAACGCAGGAATTGGGATCATTTTGTTCACCTTGATCATTCGTGTGATACTGATGCCTTTGATGCATTTTCAGACAAAGAGTATGCGCAAAACGCAAGAACTTCAACCAAAACTGAAAGCATTGCAACAAGAATATAGTTCTAAGGATCCAGATACACAAAGAAAGTTACGTGAAGAGCAACAACGTCTATATGCAGAGAATAATGTGAACCCATATGCAGGTTGTTTACCATTATTAGTACAAATGCCAATCTTGATGGCGTTGTGGCAATCCATTTCACGTGTACCAGAATTAAAACAAGGACACTTTTTATGGTTGAACCTAGGAACTGCTGATCCAACATTTATTTTGCCGATTCTAGCGGCTATCTTTACGTTTGCAAGTACTTATTTAAGTAGTATGAGCCAACTTGAGTCGAATGCGTCAATGAAGATCATGAACTTCGTGATGCCTGTGATGATTTTAGTGATGGGTGTCAATTTAGCCAGTGGTCTTTCATTATATTGGGTAGTCTCAAATGCGTTCCAAGTACTACAAACGCTATTGATCAACAATCCATTTAAAATCAGAAAAGAACGTGAAGAAGAAGCACAACGTATTCGTGAAAAAGAACGAGCAATGAAGAAAGCAATGAATCCTAAGAAAAAACGTAGAAAATAAGGGAGGTAATGCTAATGCCAATTTATGAAGCTGCGACAATAGATGAAGCGGTCCAACTCGGACTGAATGATTTGGGTCTATCAAAAGACAACGTAGAGATCGAGATACTTGATGAAGGTAAAAAAGGATTCTTAGGTCTAGGAAAAAAGAATGCCCGTTTGATGATCAAACCTTCAATCAGTGAAACTGTTTCAGAGACGATCGAAGAAACAGTGGAAGAAGTTTTAGAAGAAAAACCTGAAATAACAGAAATTGTTTACGAAGAAGAATCTCAAGCAGAAGTGCCTAAAAAAGAACTAAGTGAATTAGGTGATGAAGCAGCTTTAACGGAATTAGCAGTTTATCTCACTGAAATTACGAAACAATTGGATGCACTAGCTGTAGTAAAAATCAAGCGAGAAGCAAACATGATCGTTTTTCAATTGGATACTCAAAAACAAGGGCTATTGATCGGGAAACATGGAAAAACGCTGAATGCCTTACAATATTTAGCCCAGGTATTTATTCATCGTGTAGCTGAAAATAAGCTTTCTGTGGTAGTGAATGTAGGCAATTATCGGGAGAAACGCCAAGAAATCATCCAACGACTTGCAGAACGTACAGCGGATAAAGTCAGTCGTACGGGACAACCGGTATTTTTAGAACCAATGCCTGCTTTTGAACGAAAGCAGATCCATGCGGTGTTGAGTAAAAATGAAGCTGTCCAAACTCATTCAGAAGGTGATGAACCTTATCGTTATTTGGTCGTTGAGCCAGTGAAAAAACGCTTGTAACAGAAGGATGATTTCTAGAAATAATGAATACTCGTTGACAAACTTTTTTAAACCAAGTATATTTTACTAGAAATCATTCTTATCGGAGTATACGATGTTCAAGTAGTCTTACTTTGATAGGAAAAGCACATGAAGCCTCGCTTCATGTGCTTTTTTTGCATTAAGATGTACTAATTGTATCAGGTAATCAGCCAATCGTAGTTTGGACAAACTGGATGACCGTTCCGTAGGCAAATAATTCCAAGCACTGTTTTTCGCCACGTGAGCGCTGCTGATAGTCAAAATGACAATTGATCACTGCGTTTGCCCCGTATTCCAGCACTTTCTTTTTTAACTTTCGTTTCGTTGTTAAAAACAGATCTTCAGTATTAAAATTTGGGTAAAACAAGTCAGCTTCAAAGCATTCCACCACAAAAACAATATCACGTACAATATATTTTTGGTTGATATTTCCCGTGGATAACACGACATCATTGATGCGCGGGTCATCTTCACCGTCAAATGAAATAGGATTAAACTGGCCCATAAGTTTCTCCTTTCGATAAAACAAAGTGTAGGTAGATAGCGCTACCATTTTAGTGTACCTTTTTTTTAAAGAAAGATAAAGGAGTATGTAAGAAAGAGCAACGATTACTTCTAGTTAGGGAAAAAATGAATTAAAACTAAAAGAAAATATTACTACACTTTAGAGGATAAAAAGAGGATAAAAAATTTTTTTATCGAAAACACTGAATTGAGGTGATGATTAGTGGGTATTTACGAGTTATTTAGAGAAAGAAAACGGTTAAAACTTATACAATCGGTTGAAAGAAAACGTCAGCGGTACCTAAATAGCGAAGAATACGTGAAAAACATGTGTAGCACGATCATTCAGAATTTAAACCTAATGGGGAATCCAATTCAAGAAAAAATGAAAAAGGTGCCTAATCCCGTGATTGAATTTATGACGACTTACCAACAAGTGTTAGATGTTTACTCAGATAAGTTCCAAGATAGAAATATTCCTCTGTTAAAAGAATCTGTTCAAAAAAGCATGAACAGCTCTGTTGAGACAAAATTAGTGCCTTTTTATTTAAATGAGTTGAAAGAAGATCATCCTGACAGTTTTTTGCTTGTGCCAATAAGTGTTTGTATGAAACTTCCAAATGGAGATGATGGGTATCATGCAGTGGATGTGATTATCAAAAAGATCAGAGGAGATTTTGAAGTTGCTACCTATGATAAAGCACAGATGCGTATAGTTAGCCCTGATAGCCAATCCATTCAAAAAAAATTGAGTGAAGCTGTATACATAGATAGCAAAAAGAAACAGATTACACCGATTTATATCTATAAGATCAAAAATTCACCACAAAAGATCAAGGCAATCACTCAGGCATTGCGTATAGGACGGCTACATCTGAATTGGTTTGAACGAAACGAATTAATAAAAGGACCATTTGAAGAATATCGTCCGCTTCATTTGTTCAGTCGTTGTGCAAAGAAAGAATATCATTCCAATGATCTGGCAACCTCACAATATGTCCAAGATAATTGTATGATCAATAATTTAAATGGTGCAATGAAATATATTTTAGGGGTCAAGAAACAGTTCAAAATAAAAAAACAAATATTTTATAAATCAAGTATTCCTAATTTATCTAATGGAGATTTCAAAAAAGAATTGACTCATTTAGCGATAGTTCATTTGAAAAACAGTGGAGCTTCTAGTAAAACATTAAAAATACTGCAACAGGCACTAGTGACATACCTAGATGAAAAAGGTAAACGTACCGAAGTACTTCAGCAAGAAAAAATTTCTTATAAACTAAAAAAAGGAAAAGAGACGCACCATGCGTGGCTACAAAAAACACTAAGGTCACAAGAGTTAAAGATAGAGCAATCTCGGTAATGAAAGAGAACGACTCAAGAAATAGCCCACTTCCATGTTGAGAAAAAAGTGAAAAGAATCAGCTAAGATAAATCAGGTAAAGTTTACCCAAAAACATGAAAGTCCTAGTAAAGATAAAGCCAGTATCCGATTAAAAACCCTTGATTCCTTCTATTAGATGTGATAACCTATGACCAGAATTTAATCGAGAACAAGCAGTCAAAGTGCTAAGTTCACCATTTATTACAAAGGGTGAAGTGGGCGCTTTTTTTGTGCGTAAAATGAAAGAGGAAGTGAGAAAATGGCTGAAATTACTTTAGAATTTGATACGATTGCTGCAATTTCGACTCCACCTGGAGAAGGCGCCATCAGTATTGTCCGCCTCAGCGGAGATCAAGCAGTAGCGTTAGCAGATAAAGTATATCGTTGTGGAAAGAAAAGTTTACTTGAAGTCCCAAGTCATACTATTCATTATGGGCATATCGTTGATCCTAAAAATGAACAGTTAGTTGATGAAGTCATGGTTTCTGTCATGTTAGCACCCAAAACATTTACTCGTGAAGATGTGGTAGAAATCAATTGCCACGGCGGAATCGTTGTAGTAAACCAAATTTTACAATTGTTGTTGCGTGAAGGCGCAAGACTTGCAGAACCTGGTGAATTTACAAAGCGGGCATTTTTGAATGGGCGTGTCGATCTATCGCAAGCCGAAGCCGTGATGGATCTGATTCGTGCGAAAACCGATAAAGCAATGGGCTTAGCTTTGAACCAGCTGGATGGAAATCTATCTGCGTTGATTCGTTCGTTACGACAAGAAATTTTAGAGACATTAGCACAAGTCGAAGTCAATATTGATTATCCTGAATATGATGATGTAGAAGAACTAACTACGAAACTATTATTGGAAAAAGCCACGATGATCCAAGAAAGAATCCAAGCATTGTTAGCGACCTCTAAACAAGGTAAAGTTCTCCGTGAAGGGTTAAGTACGGCGATCATTGGTAGACCAAATGTAGGAAAATCTAGTCTCTTGAATCACTTATTACGTGAAGAAAAGGCAATCGTCACTGATATTGCAGGAACGACTAGAGATGTCATTGAAGAGTATGTCAATGTTCGCGGGGTACCATTGAAACTGATCGATACAGCTGGCATTCGTGAAACAGAAGATGTTGTGGAACGAATTGGTGTAGAACGAAGCCGCAAAGCGCTTGCTGAATCAGATTTGATTTTATTAGTCTTGAATCAAAGCGAACCGTTAACGAGAGAAGATGAACAGCTGCTAGAGGTCACTAAGGGCTTGAAGCGGATTATTCTTTTAAATAAAACGGATCTACCACCAAAATTAGAAACAGAAAAACTTGAACAATGGGTAGAAAATGAACCAGTTTTTGCCGTTTCTGTGACTAAAAATGATGGTTTGGATCGTTTAGAAACAGCAATTTCTGATTTATTCTTTGGTGGTCAAACGGGAGAACGTGATGCGACATATGTGTCAAATACGCGTCACATTGCTTTGCTTGAAAAAGCAGCTATTTCATTAGAGGAAGTCATCGAGGGCATCGCTGCTGGTATGCCTGTAGACTTAGTACAAATCGACATGACTCGCTGTTGGGATTACTTAGGTGAAGTAGTCGGAGACAGTGTACAAGATGAACTGATTACTCAATTATTTAGTCAATTTTGTTTAGGAAAATAAGGAGGAAAATCTTTTGAATCATTATCAAGCAGATGCTTATGACGTGATCGTCGTCGGTGCTGGACATGCGGGATCTGAAGCCGCATTAGCCGCAGCAAGAATGGGCTCAAAAACATTACTATTAACGATCAATTTGGATATGGTTGCTTTTATGCCATGTAATCCATCCGTTGGTGGACCTGCCAAAGGAGTAGTCGTCCGCGAAATCGATGCATTAGGCGGAGAAATGGGTAAAAATATCGATAAAACCTATATTCAAATGCGTATGTTGAATACTGGGAAGGGACCAGCTGTCAGAGCATTGCGTGCGCAAGCTGACAAACATGCCTATTCCGCAGAAATGAAACATACGATCGAAAAAGAACCAAATTTGACCTTACGTCAAGGTATTGTCGAAGAATTGATCGTTGAAGACGGTATTTGTCGTGGTGTCATTACATCTACTGGGGCGAGTTATCGTGCGCAAGCTGTCGTTATCACTGCTGGAACAGCTCTACGTGGCGAAATCATCATTGGAGAATTGAAATATTCTTCTGGTCCTAATAACTCTCAACCTTCTGTTGGATTAGCGAATAATTTGAAAGAGCTTGGCTTTGCCATTGAACGGTTCAAAACAGGAACACCGCCACGTGTCAAATCAAGCACGATCGATTATTCAGTCACAGAAGAGCAATCAGGTGACAAGGAACCCAATCATTTTAGTTTCAGTACACCTGACAGTGCATATAATTTAGATCAAGAGTCTTGCTGGCTAACTTATACTGGAGAAACGACCCACCAGATCATCCGAGACAACTTACATCGTGCGCCGATGTTTACTGGGATCGTAGAAGGTGTGGGCGCACGCTATTGTCCATCAATCGAAGATAAGATCGTTCGTTTTGCTGACAAGCCACGTCATCAATTATTCTTGGAACCAGAAGGATTGCATACGGAAGAAGTCTATGTACAAGGATTATCAACTTCTTTGCCAGAAGATGTCCAAGTAGATGTGTTACATTCGATTGCTGGTTTGGAAAAAGTAGAGATGATGCGCACCGGTTATGCGATCGAATATGATGTCGTTGAACCACACCAATTACGTCCAACACTAGAAACAAAAGTCGTTGAAAATCTTTACACGGCCGGACAAACAAATGGAACAAGTGGCTACGAAGAAGCAGCTGGACAAGGCTTGATCGCTGGGATCAATGCCGCATTGAAAGTGCAAGGAAAAGAACCATTGGTAATCAAACGAAGTGATGGTTATATCGGTGTGATGATCGATGATTTAGTCACAAAAGGAACAAATGAACCTTATCGTTTATTGACTTCTCGTGCAGAATACCGTTTGCTTTTACGTCATGATAACGCGGATCTACGTCTCACTGAAATGGGCTACCAAGTAGGTTTAGTCAAAGAAGCCCAATACAATGCATATTTGAAAAAGAAAGCTGCTGTTGAAGAAGAAATCAAGCGTTTGATGAGCGTTCGTATCAAACCAACAGAAGAAGTTCAAGCTTTCTTAGCAACAATCAATGCGGCCCCATTAAAAGATGGTGTTTTAGCAAGTGATTTCTTAAGACGACCAGAAATCAGCTACCAGGATCTATTACAGTTTATTCCTGCTAATGAAGCATTGACATGCAAAGAAATCGAACAAGCAGAAATCCAGATTAAATATGAAGGATACATCAAAAAGGCACTTGAAAAAGTAGAAAAACTGAAACGGATGGAAGCTAAAAAGATACCAGAAAATATTGATTATGCAGCCATCAATGGCTTAGCCACTGAGGCAAAACAAAAACTGCAAAAGATCCAACCTGAAACGATTGCACAAGCAAGTCGAATCAGTGGAGTCAATCCAGCTGATTTAAGTATTTTGATGGTCTACATCGAACAAGGGAAGATTGCGAAAGTTGAAGCGTAATGTAGTGGTACGAAAGGACTTATGTTAAAAAATGAGTCCTTTTAGTATGTGATGATGTGACAATCACTCATGAAAATGGAGATAACACATACCGGGCTAAAGCTACGTTAGACAATGGGAGTGCAATAAATATAAATATTGAATACTATCCCAAGAAAGATCGTGTATATGTAGAAATACCATATACCGAGGTGTTAATGTTAAACTAATTTAAATTTATTATGTATACCGTCTGAATAGAAACTCCCAAAGGTGCAAATTCACTAGGGAGTTTTTATAGTTTCCATCGTATAAGTGGAAATATCAACTATGATGATGGTTAAGGAAAATTTGGAAAGCAGCTTATTTTTTATTTTGTAGGATTGATGATAATTAGTTTAGCCGATGGCAGTTTTCTGTCGAAGTATTTTTTGATAAACAAGACAAAGATTTACTGGGTACTGTTAGCCGACAGATAAGTTAGCAGAAGAAAGTCAGTTTAAAATAGAGTATAAAAAATGTACGAAATAACTTTAAATGGTGATACTCTATTAAGTTTAAGATCGAGAATATAAAGTCTAGTGAAGAGATAGATTTCATCTATATTACTGGTAAGGACAGAGATATTTCAACTGATCACCAGTGTATAAAATATCAAAAAAAGTGACCAAATTTGAGGTTAGGTTACATGTAAAAAAAATGATTTTAGTAATTAGGAATACCTGCGGCTATGGAATATTGATTTAGTGAGAAAAAGTAAAGTTGGTTAATTCTTCGTGAATTTTTGTGTAGTTATATAGAGGTGGTAGTTATGAAAAAATGTATTAGTAATTCTATGTATTTTCACTATTTTCAGTCTTTCTACTTATGGTGATTTTACAAGTATGACATCGCTAGGAGTTGAGTACAAGGAAATTCACGCCTGCTGTGGTCCGACAATTAAATGAGCAATATCAAATAGCCGTATCCAAACTAAAGGATATGGCTATTTTTGTGTTAGGGATATACGTCATGTAAGATGATGAGTTGATTCCACTTGAGAATGAATTGAGGTAAACGAGAAGAGTTAAGAAAATTGTACGATTCAAAGATGGTAGTAAAGTGGAAGTGTAGAAAATAGGGATAGATATCTTTTATTTGTTCACATTTTATAACGAAGTATTTAAGATAGCTATTGAATAATGTTTCCTCCACATTTTTCATTTATTTACCCCACCCCGTTGTTATATGACCGTATCTCAAGAGGAACTTTTAGAAAGCATAAACTAACTAGGAGTTCCTTTTTCTGTTTTTTTGGAATCCGCTTATATAAAGTGTATCTGAAATGGGAATAGAGACATTTTTTACTATAATGGCAAGGTTTCAGATACCATGTAGTCAAAAATAGTTTATTGAGAAAATAGGAGAGTATTTGCTACTAACTAGTAGAAAAAAATGGGAAAAAAGGTACATGGAATCATTTCAGGTAATCTGAAATAAAAACATACAGCCACGTAGTGGGACTGTATGTTTTTAAATTTTCAGCGGGCTTGTTTTGACTCCGTGTCTGACTCCGTTTTATTGATTTCAAATGTTATTCAATGACCATTTAACAGGTCGTTTTTGAAATTTTTGTCTCTACATGACTCAGTTTGATACTTATTGATAGATCGATTTGAGTCTACATCGAACAAGGGAAGATTGCGAAAGTGACAGAGGACAAGGCTTGATGATACGCCTTTTTTTATGATTGTTAGTTGCTGATTTTAAAAAAATGAATAAAGTCCCTTGTAATGTATGCCATCATCTTACTCTTTTTTGACACGTTTTTAACACAATATAGAAAAGAATGTTTGATTCAGTACACCATCAATGAATAAGGTGATCCGGAGAGGAAATATGACAAAGCTTTTTGTCATATACTTTCTTTTTTGATTCTTCATTTTTTAACTTACATTTGGAATAGTTAAAATTATTTTTCCTCTCTTTTTTCTGTTTAAATTTCTATTGGAAAGATTGCAACTCCTGACATTTTGCGTTAAAGTAAGAAGAGATTTCGTGAAACAATGAAACTGTTTCACAATGAAAGGACAAACTATGACACCAGAAGAATTTCATCAGATTTTGGCAGAAAAAGGTATCCAGTTAACGGATCAACAAATGACTCAATTTGAACGTTACTATCAATTATTAGTAGAGTGGAACGAAAAAATGAATTTGACAGCAATCACAGAAAAGAAAGATGTTTATTTGAAACATTTTTATGATTCATTGACTTTAGCGTTTGATGGGGACTTTTCAAAAGATGGTACACTTTGTGATGTTGGCTCTGGCGCAGGCTTTCCAAGTATTCCATTAAAAATCGTTTTTCCAGAATTGCAGATCACGATTGTTGACTCTTTGAATAAACGGATTACTTTTTTAACGGAATTAACGAAAGAGTTAGGTATTACCGCAAATCTTTACCATGATCGAGCTGAAACATTTGGACAAAATCCGCAATTTCGTGCGTCTTTCGATTACGTAACGGCGCGTGCAGTAGCTCGATTGAACGTCCTAGCTGAATTGTGTTTACCTTTAGTAAAACAAGAAGGCTATTTTTATGCGCTCAAAGCAGCTAAAAGTGAAGAAGAGTTACTGGAAGCAAAATCGGCAATTGCCCTTTTAGGTGGTAAATTCGTCAAAGAATACACCGTTGAATTACCTAACGTAACGGATAAACGGCACATTCTCATGATTCAGAAAAAGAAGGTCACACCGAAAAAATATCCAAGAAAACCTGGATTGCCTAACAAGCAACCAATTAAGTAGGAGGAGAAGAGATGGCACAAATAATATCTGTTGCAAATCAAAAAGGTGGAGTCGGTAAAACAACGACAACGGTAAATTTAGGCGCATGCCTAGCTAGCCTTGGGAAAAAAGTTCTATTAGTAGATATGGACGCGCAAGGAAATGCAACAAGTGGCGTAGGTATCCGCAAACCTGATGTGACACAAGATATCTATGATGTTTTAGTCAATGAGTTACCTATCGCTGACGCAACACTTGTTACTGAACACGAAAATCTAAGCATTGTGCCAGCAACTCTCCAATTAGCAGGAGCTGAGATCGAGTTAACCTCAATGATGGCCAGAGAATCGCGCCTAAAAGGTTCATTAGCTGAAGTCACCGACTTATATGATTATATTTTGATCGATTGCCCACCTTCATTAGGACATCTGACAATCAATTCATTTACAGCTAGTGATTCAATTTTGATCCCTGTTCAATGTGAGTATTACGCATTAGAGGGATTAAGCCAACTATTGAATACTGTTCGTCTTGTTCAAAAGCATTTCAATCCTGAGTTAGAGATTGAAGGAGTGTTGCTTACGATGTACGATGCGCGCACAAACCTAGGCAACGAAGTAGTGGCTGAAGTCCGCAAATATTTCCGTGAAAAAGTATATGAAACAATTATTCCAAGAAATATCCGACTTTCAGAAGCGCCAAGTCATGGAATGCCTATTATCGATTATGATCCACGTTCTAGAGGAGCTGAAGTCTACCAAGCATTGGCAAAGGAAGTGGTTAATCGTGAAGAAAAATAAAGGATTAGGTCGAGGAATCGATGCATTGTTCCAAGACTTAGAAAATTTAGAAACTGTAGATGTAACAGATGAGACCGTAATCCAGTTGCCATTGAATGAATTACGTCCCAATCCGTATCAACCACGGAAGACTTTTGAAGAAGTTTCTTTGCAAGAATTAGCGAATTCAATTGAACAATCAGGTGTTTTTCAACCCATAATTGTGCGCCGATCAGCAGTAAAAGGCTATGAGATCATCGCTGGAGAACGCCGTTTTCGAGCGTCTAAACTAGCTAAAAAAGAAACTATCCCAGCGATCGTTAGAGAATTTGATGAAGAATCAATGATGCAAGTTGCCGTTCTAGAAAATCTGCAACGGGAAGATTTAAATCCGCTAGAAGAGGCGGAAGCATATGATATGCTGATGAAAAATCTCAAATTGACACAAGCTGAAGTGGCAAACCGCTTAGGCAAGAGTCGGCCTTATATTGCGAATTACTTGCGCTTGTTGACGTTACCCGATCTTGTCAAAGAAATGGTCCAAGATCAACGCCTTTCGATGGGACAAGCACGTACACTCTTAGGCTTGAAAAATAAAAGCTTGATACTAAAATTAGCAAATCGAGCAGTAACGGAGAATCTGACTGTTCGTCAATTAGAACAAATTGTGTCACAATTAAATGAAAATGATGGAAAAGAAAAGAAAAAAATTCCACGTTTAGCAAAAGAAAAACCTTACTATATCCGTGAAAGCGAAGATCGTTTAATGGATAAGTTCGGCACAAGTGTCGCTATCCAAGAAAAAGATGGAAAAGGAAAAATCGAAATTGAATATCTGTCACAAAATGATTTGACAAGAATCCTGGATATTCTTAATATTCAATTTGACGAATAAAACTGAGAAACAAAAATCTTAGGTTTTGTCCTATTACTTTCAATAATAGAGAATCCATCATTGCGCTTCGGTTAATAAAGCAAGCGTTCAGATATTTTTTTCAAAAAGGAGGGGACTTTTATGTACGACTTACATGATATCGTTGAAATGAAAAAACCTCATGCGTGTCAGACGAACCGTTGGGAGATCATTCGAATGGGTGCTGACATCAAAATCAAATGTGTGAATTGTGGACATATCGTTATGATGACTCGTCGAGAATTTGAAAAAAAACTAAAAAAAATACTTGAAAAAAATGCAGAGAAAGAGTGAATAAATTTATGGCATTAACTGCTGGAATCGTAGGTTTACCCAATGTCGGAAAATCGACTTTATTTAATGCAATTACTAAAGCTGGAGCAGAAGCAGCAAACTATCCTTTTGCAACGATTGACCCAAATGTAGGGATGGTAGAAGTACCAGACTGGCGTTTACAACGGTTGACGGAATTAGTTCATCCAAAGAAAACTGTGCCAACTACTTTTGAATTTACGGATATCGCTGGTATCGTAAAAGGTGCAAGTAAAGGTGAGGGCTTAGGTAACCAATTTTTGAGTCATATCCGCCAAGTAGATGCAATCTGTCATGTCGTCCGTTGTTTTGATGATGACAACATCACTCACGTGGAAGGACGAGTTGATCCTTTAGCTGATATTGATACGATCAATTTGGAGCTTGTATTGGCTGACCTTGACTCAATCAACAAACGCTATACACGAGTGGCAAAAGTTGCTAAAACAAAGGATAAAGATGCTGTAGCAGAATTAGCTGTGCTAGATAAAATCAAGCCAGTTTTAGAAGACGGTCGTTCTGCACGTTCGATCGAATTTACAGAAGAAGAACAAAAAATCGTTAAATCATTGTTCTTATTAACAACAAAACCAATCTTATATGTAGCAAATGTGGCAGAAGACGAAGTAGCAGAAGCAGAATCCAATCACTATGTTCAAGAAGTACGTAACTTCGCGGCAGAAGAAAAAGCAGAAGTAATCGTTGTTAGCGCGCGTGCAGAGGAAGAAATCGCCGAGTTAGATGATGAAGATAAAGCTGAATTCTTAGAAGCATTAGGGATCGAAGAATCTGGATTAGATCAATTGATCCGTGCAGCCTATGATTTATTGGGATTGGCTACTTACTTTACTGCTGGAGAACAAGAAGTCCGAGCTTGGACATTCAAAAAAGGAATCAAAGCTCCTCAAGCAGCTGGAATCATCCATTCAGATTTTGAACGAGGCTTCATTCGTGCAGAAACAGTCTCTTTTGAAGATTTAGATCATTATGGCAACATGCATGCCGCAAAAGAAGCAGGTCGCGTTCGTCTAGAAGGTAAAGATTATGTAGTCCAAGATGGCGACGTTATGTTATTCCGTTTTAATGTATAAAAGGGCTATCAAACTGTACGTATAGTATGTTAGAATGTCTTTTGTGACAACCGTTAGAGTAACGGCTAAGGAGGACTATTAGATCATGGAACCAGAACAATTACGCGAGATCGTAAAAGAAAACAATAGTTTAGAAGAAAAGTTGACGAAAAGAAACCAACAATATATTTTTGATTTGAAAAAATCTTTAGAAGCGGCTAACTTATCCGAAGAGGAAAAAGTCACAGCCCTTCATGACATCCTTCCGACTTTAGTTTCTGAGCAAAAGGGCGGAAGAACAGCGAGACAACTATTCGGTACTGTTGCAGAACGAACAGAAGCAATCATCAATAAACCAGCTGAAGTAAAAGTAAATGCCAAACCAGTCTTGATGTGGCTAGATAACGCATTATTACTACTTGGTCTGTTGAGTATCATGGTTGCGATCACTGGATTGTTTTCACGTGGAACAACACCGGCTTATGGAATTTCAACTCTTATTTTAGGTTCTGCAGTCGGTGGCTGGGTATTTTATCTGATGTATAAATACATTTATCAGTATGAATATCCTGGAGCAGATCGCAGTAAAAAACCGGGTATGGGTAAAACATTGCTTATTTTAGGGGGAACAACGCTGATTTGGGTAATCGCATTTTCTGCTACAACGTTACTTCCACCAGTACTAAACCCATTACTAGATCCAGTAGTCATCGTGATCATCGGCGGGGTCGCACTTGCGTTACGTTACTACTTGAAGAAGAAATACGGTATTGTTGGTAGTCTATCAGTACCTAGAAGATAAAAAAAATAAGGAATTAGTCAGAATTTTTGAAGTCTCTTTTGGGAGGATAAAAGATTCTGACTGTTTTTTTTTAGAGAAAACTGCTAAGAGTGAAGTAATAAATCATCTATACGTAAACGATTACAATAAATATCTTCTTAGAAAAGATAGGGATTACGGGAAGACTGTTGACTTAATAAAGAAAATCGATTATTTTAGTAGATAAACTAAAACAGAGGAGTGGTACTAAAAATGTCCAACTGGGAAACAAAGTTCACGAAAAAAGGGTTTACTTTCGACGATGTCTTATTGATACCAGCAGAAAGTCACGTGTTACCAAACGAAGTGGATATGAGCGTACAATTAACAAAAAATATTAAGTTGAATATTCCGATCATCAGTGCAAGTATGGATACTGTTACTGATAGTAAAATGGCAATTGCCATGGCAAGACAAGGCGGATTAGGTGTTATTCACAAAAATATGACGATCAGTCAGCAAGCCGATGAAGTACGTAAAGTAAAACGTTCTGAAAGTGGTGTGATCATCGATCCTTTCTTTTTAACGCCGCAACATCTAGTAGCAGATGCAGAAGAACTAATGAGCAAATACCGTATTAGCGGAGTGCCAATCGTTGAAACTTTAGAAAACAGAAAATTGGTTGGTATTATTACGAACCGTGATATGCGCTTTGTGACTGACTATCATATAGCAATCAATGATGTGATGACAAAAGAAAACTTAGTAACAGCCCCAGTAGGTACTTCTCTAAAAGATGCAGAAAAAATTCTGCAAAAACATAAAATCGAAAAATTACCGATCGTTGACGATGAAGGTCGCTTGAGTGGTTTGATCACCATCAAAGATATTGAAAAAGTGATTGAATTTCCTAACGCAGCGAAAGATGAACATGGACGTTTATTAGTTGCTGCTGCTGTAGGTGTCACAAGTGATACTTTCGAACGTGCCGGCGCATTGTTAGAAGCTGGTGTAGATGCAATCGTTATTGATACAGCACATGGACATAGTGCTGGTGTCATTCGTAAAATCCAAGAAATCCGTTCAACCTTCAAAGACGCAACGCTAATTGCAGGGAATGTGGCAACAGCTGAAGCAACAAAGGCATTGTATGATGCTGGTGTGGATGTTGTAAAAGTAGGGATCGGACCTGGTTCGATTTGTACGACACGTGTCGTAGCTGGTGTGGGTGTACCACAATTAACAGCGATTTATGATGCTGCTTCTGTGGCTCGTCAATATGGAAAAGCAATTATTGCAGATGGTGGTATCAAATATTCTGGCGATATCGTCAAAGCATTGGCTGCTGGCGGACATGCAGTGATGTTAGGAAGTATGTTGGCTGGTACAGATGAGTCACCAGGTGAATTTGAAATTTTCCAAGGACGTCGTTTCAAGACTTATCGTGGTATGGGTTCATTAGGCGCAATGGAAAAAGGTTCGAAAGATCGTTACTTCCAAGGAAGTGTCAATGAAGCCAATAAATTAGTTCCAGAAGGAATCGAAGGGCGCGTAGCTTATAAAGGAAGCGTTGCAGACATCATTTTCCAAATGATCGGTGGGTTAAAATCTGGTATGGGTTATGTAGGAGCAGGTAATTTGAAACAATTACGTGACGAAGCACAATTTATCCAAATGAGTGGTAGCGGATTGAAAGAATCACATCCACATGACGTACAGATCACAAAAGAAGCACCGAACTATTCAGTTGAATCTTAAGTCGTAACAGAACAGATTGGCTACAAGACATAAGAAAGGATTTCCCAGACGTTGTTCTTGAATTTCTGTGAAATCTCGGCTTCGTTTTCAGAGAAGCTATTTGTAGGAGACCGTTATCTTGAGTCAGTTCGACTGCTTAAATTGAATAAAAAGCGAGTTACTCGAAAATAATTTAAAATGTCCCGCAAAAGTTAGATTTTTGGTCTGATTTTTGCGGGACATTTCTTTGCCTGTAGCTTCGAGATCACGTAGTGTGTATTCGTTTTTGATAGCACACGAACGCATTGCAAGCTTGAATAGTTGTCTTAAAGGCTAATTTTATTTGATGATTTTCAAATTCCCCATGTAAGGAACAAGCGCTTCAGGAACTGTGACAGAACCGTCTTCATTTTGGTAATTTTCAAGAATAGCTGCCACTGTTCGGCCAACAGCTAAACCAGAACCGTTTAGTGTGTGTGTGTAATGGATTTTTCCATCTTCATCACGGTAACGGATCATTGCGCGACGTGCTTGGAAATCTTCACAGTTTGAACATGAGCTGATTTCACGATACATATCTTGGGCTGGGATCCAAACTTCTAAGTCATAAGTTTTGGCAGCTGAGAAGCCCATATCTCCAGTTGATAAAGCAACAACACGATAAGGTAAATGCAATTTTTTAAGGATATCTTCTGCATCAGCTGTCATTTTTTCAAGTTCTTCATATGAATGTTCTGCATCAGAGAATTTGACCATTTCAACTTTATTGAATTGGTGTAGGCGAATCAATCCACGAGTATCTCGGCCAGCACTTCCTGCTTCAGAACGAAAAGCTGGACTAAGGGCAGTGAAATAGATCGGTAGGTCTTGACCGTCTAAAATTTCGTCATTGTAATAGTTCGTTAACGGAACTTCTGCAGTTGGGATCAGTGTCAAATCTGTATCCTCTAATTGGAAAACATCCTCTTTGAATTTAGGGAATTGTCCTGTACCAAACATTGCACGTCTGTTCACCATGTAAGGAGTGATCATTTCAGTATAACCATGTTCATAAATATGTTGATCTAGCATAAAGTTATAGACGGCACGTTCTAAACGAGCGCCCAATCCCTTGTAATAAACAAAACGGCTACCTGATACTTTTGCTCCACGTTCAAAATCTAAGATGCCAAGATTTTCAGCGATTTCCCAATGAGGTTTGGGTTCAAAAGAGAAGTTACGAGGTTCATTCCAACGACGCACTTCGACATTGTCGTCTTCATCCTTTCCGATAGGGACAGAATCATTTGGTAAGTTTGGCAAAGTAGTTGCAATTTCTTTTAATTTTTCATCTACTTGTGCGACTTCTTCGTCAAGGGCTTTGATATTTCCCCCAACTTCTTTCATTTCATTGATTTTAGCGGTAGCATCTTCTTTATTTCTTTTTAGTTGTGCAATTTCACCAGAAACATCATTACGGTATTTCTTCAGCTCTTCACTTTTGACAAGTAATTTTCTACGATTTTCGTCAAGTTCCATAAATTCAGCTAAAGTTTCTTTTTTCACGCCACGAGTCATTAGTTTTTCTTGTACATAGTCAAAATTTTGGCGCATCATTTTTACATCTAACATTCCTATTCCTCCTTAGTATAATAAAAAAGACCGATCCATCCCAATGTATTCTTGGGACGAATCAGTCTAACATTCGCGGTACCACCCGAGTTCAACACATGATCAGTGTTGCTCTTGCTAACAGATAACGGCTGTTTGCCGACCTTTCTTATTTCGAAAGGTACACGTCATAGAACTGGAACTTCCAAATTATTTTTTACTGATTTTCAGCAGCCATCAGCTCTCTTGAAAAAAATAAAATGTACTGGGTTCTGTGTTTCATCGATTATCCATGATTGTAATAAGAATATCGGATATTTTAGCGTTCGTCAATGGTTTCCTAGCTTTCGATGGGTAACTTTTCATTTTTTCTTAGTGGCAAGTGCATGATAAAAGAGGTCCAATGTTCATCTGATTTGGCATAGATGTACCCACCGTGTAGAGCAACGATGCTCTGGGCGATCGCAAGGCCTAATCCTGTTCCACCAGTTTCTTGTGAACGTGATTCTTCAACACGGTAAAAGCGGTCAAAAAGGTTATCGATCGCTTGTTGAGGAATCATCGCCCCATTGTTTTTTACAGTTGCAACCACTTCTGAACCGATCTTTTCAACCTCAATCACGATTTTTGTTGCACCTTTTCCGTACTTTAAAGCGTTCGTCAGTAAATTATTGAAGACGCGGACTAATTTTTCAGTATCTCCATCCATGATCAGAGAATCCACTTGGCTTGTCACAACGATTTGAATATGTTTTTTGGAAGCCTCTAATTCAAAATCAGCTGCTAATTGCTCGATTAGTTGGATCAAATCAAAAGCAGAAAAATTAATAGGAACGGCTGGTTGCCGAACCTTTGTGTACTCAAAGAGGTCGTCTACCAGTAATTTCATTTGTTTAGCTTTGATGTAAGCTGTGTGTGTATATTTTAAAATATCTTCTTCTGTTTGATATTGCCCGTCTTCGATCAGACCAAGATAGCCAATAATCGATGTTAGAGGTGTGCGTATATCGTGACTGACGTTGGTAATCAATTCATCTTTTGATTTTTCGATTTTGCGTTCATCCTCAATGGCTGCGACTGTACTGTCTACTAAACCATTGATACTAGTGACTACCCGACTAAGGTCACCGCTCAATTCAAAAGGAATTCGGTGGTCATAGTTACCATTTGCGATATAATGCAGTTCACTGATGATGTGTCGCAACTGCATTTGACGATACCTACGAATCAGTCGCCAATATAAGACACCAATATCTAAAAGAAAGAAGAGAGGGAAGATAAAGTTTCGGCCATTCCAAAATAAATCGCTGTTCAAACGTTCAGCAAAAATGTTTTTTGAATCCCAAATGGCATTTGTCAATGAAGGGGAACTACTGATTACTGAACTAAGAACAACCAATATTGCGACATTCAATAGAAGAAGTAAGATAACTGTGATGATTCCTTCTGCTAATAATTCGCTAATTTCTTTAGAAGTCAAGTTGATCCGCCGACGCTTTTCTGTACCTCTTGTTTTATCGTGCATCAATTTTATAGCCCACTCCCCAAACGGTTTGAATGACTTTTTCTCCACCAGTTGCGTCTTCAATTTTATCTCTTAAGTGACTTACGTGTACCATGACTGTTTTAGCAGAAACAATACTTTCCTGTTTCCACACACGTTCAAAAATTTCATCTGCGCTGAATACGCGGTTTGGATGACTTGCTAATAAATAGAGGATTCCAAATTCTAGTGCTGTTAATTGGATCTCTGTACCATCAATCGTTTTTACTTCATGTGAATCTTTATTGATGATCAAAGAATTTACTTCTAATATATCTGGTTGGTCAGGGGTAACTTGCATTTTTGTCCGACGAAGTAACGATTTCACACGAGCCATCACTTCCAAAGGATTGAATGGTTTAGTTACATAATCATCAGCACCTGCTACCAGACCTTTGATTTTATCCATATCTGTAGTTTTAGCTGTAAGCATGATGATCGGGATCTGTGATTCTTTACGCAATTCTTTTACTACTTGCATTCCATCCATTTCAGGCATCATGATATCCAAGATAAGCAGTTCGATATCGGGAATGGTACGGATTTTTGATAAGGCTTCTTTTCCGTCATAAGCTTTCACAGCTTCATAGCCTTCGTTGTGAATATAGATACTTAGTAATTCAACAATTTCTTTATCGTCATCAGCAATTAATATTTTCATCGATCGTTCCTCCAAGATTATAATGTAGCTATTTACTATATATATTAGCAAAAAAAAGCGTAAATAGATAAAAGCAACACTTTGTTAACAAAAATTTTAGAAGGTTCAGGAAATAACTATGTACCAAGGAAAACAAAACCTGAACATTTAATGGAAATAAAGGCTAAAAAAAACGAAAATACGAACATTGAAAAGCAATTAGAGGGGAATGGTCGAATATGCTATAAATGTTGATAAAACAGCATTTTCTTATTGACTTTCTATTTTGATGTTGGTATATTATTATGTGTTCGAAAGAGCGCGAAACACTTCACAATAACTTAAAAAAGTTCTTGACGTGTGGGTGACCACATGATAAGATAACCAGGTAGTTTAAAAAGAACTTATTGAAAAGCTTGATTTAATCAAGAAAAACTTCAAAAAAGTCCTTGACAAATAACAAAAGATGAATTATGATATACGAGTTGCTGAAAGATTTCTAAAAAACGAAATCGAAAATAACTTTTAAAAAAACAGTTGACATTCACTTGTCACTCTGATATGATATAAAAGTTGCTATGGCAATTCAAGTAGACCTTTGAAAACTGAACAAAGTAAGACAAACCAAATGTGTAGGGCGTCTTGATTGATTCAAGACAACAAACATTTTTAACAAGCAAGCAATATGCTAGCAAACAAATTGAGCTTAACAATCGCAAGATTGTTCTAACTTTTATTATGAGAGTTTGATCCTGGCTCAGGACGAACGCTGGCGGCGTGCCTAATACATGCAAGTCGTACGCTTCTTTTTCCACCGGAGCTTGCTCCACCGGAAAAAGAAGCGTGGCGAACGGGTGAGTAACACGTGGGTAACCTGCCCATCAGAAGGGGATAACACTTGGAAACAGGTGCTAATACCGTATAACAATCGAAACCGCATGGTTTTGATTTGAAAGGCGCTTTCGGGTGTCGCTGATGGATGGACCCGCGGTGCATTAGCTAGTTGGTGAGGTAACGGCTCACCAAGGCCACGATGCATAGCCGACCTGAGAGGGTGATCGGCCACATTGGGACTGAGACACGGCCCAAACTCCTACGGGAGGCAGCAGTAGGGAATCTTCGGCAATGGACGAAAGTCTGACCGAGCAACGCCGCGTGAGTGAAGAAGGTTTTCGGATCGTAAAACTCTGTTGTTAGAGAAGAACAAGGATGAGAGTAACTGTTCATCCCTTGACGGTATCTAACCAGAAAGCCACGGCTAACTACGTGCCAGCAGCCGCGGTAATACGTAGGTGGCAAGCGTTGTCCGGATTTATTGGGCGTAAAGCGAGCGCAGGCGGTTTCTTAAGTCTGATGTGAAAGCCCCCGGCTCAACCGGGGAGGGTCATTGGAAACTGGGAGACTTGAGTGCAGAAGAGGAGAGTGGAATTCCATGTGTAGCGGTGAAATGCGTAGATATATGGAGGAACACCAGTGGCGAAGGCGGCTCTCTGGTCTGTAACTGACGCTGAGGCTCGAAAGCGTGGGGAGCAAACAGGATTAGATACCCTGGTAGTCCACGCCGTAAACGATGAGTGCTAAGTGTTGGAGGGTTTCCGCCCTTCAGTGCTGCAGCTAACGCATTAAGCACTCCGCCTGGGGAGTACGACCGCAAGGTTGAAACTCAAAGGAATTGACGGGGGCCCGCACAAGCGGTGGAGCATGTGGTTTAATTCGAAGCAACGCGAAGAACCTTACCAGGTCTTGACATCCTTTGACCACTCTAGAGATAGAGCTTCCCCTTCGGGGGCAAAGTGACAGGTGGTGCATGGTTGTCGTCAGCTCGTGTCGTGAGATGTTGGGTTAAGTCCCGCAACGAGCGCAACCCTTATTGTTAGTTGCCATCATTCAGTTGGGCACTCTAGCAAGACTGCCGGTGACAAACCGGAGGAAGGTGGGGATGACGTCAAATCATCATGCCCCTTATGACCTGGGCTACACACGTGCTACAATGGGAAGTACAACGAGTCGCGAAGTCGCGAGGCTAAGCTAATCTCTTAAAGCTTCTCTCAGTTCGGATTGTAGGCTGCAACTCGCCTACATGAAGCCGGAATCGCTAGTAATCGCGGATCAGCACGCCGCGGTGAATACGTTCCCGGGCCTTGTACACACCGCCCGTCACACCACGAGAGTTTGTAACACCCGAAGTCGGTGAGGTAACCTTTTGGAGCCAGCCGCCTAAGGTGGGATAGATGATTGGGGTGAAGTCGTAACAAGGTAGCCGTATCGGAAGGTGCGGCTGGATCACCTCCTTTCTAAGGAATATTACGGAGACTACACTGGTTGTTTTATACTTTGTTCAGTTTTGAGAGGTCTACTCAAAATTTAGATCGGGGCCTTAGCTCAGCTGGGAGAGCGCCTGCTTTGCACGCAGGAGGTCAGCGGTTCGATCCCGCTAGGCTCCATTAACAACTTATGTTGTTAAATTATTTTGTTCATTGAAAACTGGATATTTGAAGTAAATTAAGTAATACAAACCGAGAACACCGCGTTGAATTTGAAGGCTAAACACTTGTTTAGCTGGATAGAGTTTTTTAATAAGTTCAATTGCTTATTTTCTTGATCGGACTTCTATCGCTAGAAGAAAGGTCAAAACCCAACCGCAAGGTTGATAAGGTTAAGTGAATAAGGGCGCACGGTGGATGCCTTGGCACTAGGAGCCGATGAAGGACGGGACTAACACCGATATGCTTTGGGGAGCTGTACGTAAGCTATGATCCAGAGATTTCCGAATGGGGAAACCCAACATCTTTTATAGGATGTTACGTTTGCGTGAATACATAGCGCATTCGAGGTAGACGCAGAGAACTGAAACATCTAAGTACCTGCAGGAAGAGAAAGAAAATTCGATTCCCTGAGTAGCGGCGAGCGAAACGGGAAAAGCCCAAACCAATGAGCTTGCTCATTGGGGTTGTAGGACTCCGATATGGTAGTTCTTTCAGATAATCGAATGACTTGGAAAAGTCAGTCAAAGAGGGTAAAAACCCCGTAGATGAAATTTGGAAGGCACCTAGGAGGATCCTGAGTACGGCGGAACACGAGGAATTCCGTCGGAATCCGGGAGGACCATCTCCCAAGGCTAAATACTCCCTAGTGACCGATAGTGAACCAGTACCGTGAGGGAAAGGTGAAAAGCACCCCGGAAGGGGAGTGAAATAGAACCTGAAACCGTGTGCCTACAACAAGTCAAAGCCCGTTAATGGGTGATGGCGTGCCTTTTGTAGAATGAACCGGCGAGTTACGATTGCATGCGAGGTTAAGTCGAAGAGACGGAGCCGCAGCGAAAGCGAGTCTGAATAGGGCGTTTGAGTATGTAGTCGTAGACCCGAAACCATGTGATCTACCCATGTCCAGGTTGAAGGTGCGGTAAAACGCACTGGAGGACCGAACCCACGTACGTTGAAAAGTGCGGGGATGAGGTGTGGGTAGCGGAGAAATTCCAAACGAACTTGGAGATAGCTGGTTCTCTCCGAAATAGCTTTAGGGCTAGCCTCGGATTTGAGAATGATGGAGGTAGAGCACTGTTTGGACTAGGGGCCCATCTCGGGTTACCGAATTCAGATAAACTCCGAATGCCATTCATTCATATCCGGGAGTCAGACTGTGAGTGATAAGATCCATAGTCGAAAGGGAAACAGCCCAGACCACCAGCTAAGGTCCCAAAATATATGTTAAGTGGAAAAGGATGTGGGGTTGCACAGACAACTAGGATGTTGGCTTAGAAGCAGCCATCATTTAAAGAGTGCGTAATAGCTCACTAGTCGAGTGACCCTGCGCCGAAAATGTACCGGGGCTAAACATATTACCGAAGCTGTGGAGTACACCATGAGGTGTATTGGTAGGAGAGCGTTCTAAGGGCGTTGAAGGCAGATCGTGAGGACTGCTGGAGCGCTTAGAAGTGAGAATGCCGGTATGAGTAGCGAAAGACAGGTGAGAATCCTGTCCACCGAATGACTAAGGTTTCCTGGGGAAGGCTCGTCCGCCCAGGGTTAGTCGGGACCTAAGCCGAGGCCGACAGGCGTAGGCGATGGACAACAGGTTGATATTCCTGTACTCGTTGTTTTTGTTTGAGCAATGGAGGGACGCAGGAGGCTAAGGAATGCAGACGATCGGAAATGTCTGTCCAAGCAGTAAGTCTTGATAGGAGTCAAATGCTTCTGTCTACACGGATAAGCTGTGATGGGGAGGGAAATAATAGTACCGAAGTTCCTGATGTCACACTGCCAAGAAAAGCTTCTAGTGAGAAAACAATGACCCGTACCGCAAACCGACACAGGTAGTCGAGGAGAGAATCCTAAGGTGAGCGAGAGAACTCTCGTTAAGGAACTCGGCAAAATGACCCCGTAACTTCGGGAGAAGGGGTGCTGATCTTCGATCAGCCGCAGTGAATAGGCCCAAGCGACTGTTTATCAAAAACATAGGTCTCTGCAAAATCGTAAGATGAAGTATAGGGGCTGACGCCTGCCCGGTGCTGGAAGGTTAAGAGGAGTGCTTAGCGTAAGCGAAGGTACGAATTGAAGCCCCAGTAAACGGCGGCCGTAACTATAACGGTCCTAAGGTAGCGAAATTCCTTGTCGGGTAAGTTCCGACCCGCACGAAAGGCGTAACGATTTGGGCACTGTCTCAACGAGAGACTCGGTGAAATTTTAGTACCTGTGAAGATGCAGGTTACCCGCGACAGGACGGAAAGACCCCATGGAGCTTTACTGTAGTTTGATATTGAGTGTCTGTACCGCATGTACAGGATAGGTAGGAGCCGTAGAAATCGGAACGCTAGTTTCGATGGAGGCGCTGGTGGGATACTACCCCTGCGTTATGGCCACTCTAACCCGCACCACTGATCGTGGTGGGAGACAGTGTCAGATGGGCAGTTTGACTGGGGCGGTCGCCTCCTAAAAGGTAACGGAGGCGCCCAAAGGTTCCCTCAGAATGGTTGGAAATCATTCGAAGAGTGTAAAGGCAGAAGGGAGCTTGACTGCGAGACCAACAAGTCGAGCAGGGACGAAAGTCGGGCTTAGTGATCCGGTGGTTCCGCATGGAAGGGCCATCGCTCAACGGATAAAAGCTACCCTGGGGATAACAGGCTTATCTCCCCCAAGAGTCCACATCGACGGGGAGGTTTGGCACCTCGATGTCGGCTCGTCGCATCCTGGGGCTGTAGTCGGTCCCAAGGGTTGGGCTGTTCGCCCATTAAAGCGGCACGCGAGCTGGGTTCAGAACGTCGTGAGACAGTTCGGTCCCTATCCGTCGCGGGCGTTGGAAATTTGAGAGGAGCTGTCCTTAGTACGAGAGGACCGGGATGGACTTACCGCTGGTGTACCAGTTGTTCTGCCAAGGGCATTGCTGGGTAGCTATGTAGGGAAGGGATAAACGCTGAAAGCATCTAAGTGTGAAGCCCACCTCAAGATGAGATTTCCCATTTCTTTAAGAAAGTAAGATCCCTGAGAGATGATCAGGTAGATAGGTCAGGAGTGGAAGGCCAGTGATGGTTGGAGCGGACTGATACTAATCGATCGAGGACTTAACCAAATGGTTAAAAGAAAAGAACTCGGACATTACTTAAACTTCAAATCCAGTTTTGAGTGAGCAAAATGCAAACTCAATAAAAGATAACACCACAGTGTGGTGGCGATAGCGAGAAGGATACACCTGTAACCATGCCGAACACAGAAGTTAAGCTTCTTAGCGCCGATTGTAGTGAGGGGTTGCCCCTTGTGAGAGTAGGACGTCGCCACGCTTGAATTATCTTATGGAGGTTTAGCTCAGCTGGGAGAGCATCTGCCTTACAAGCAGAGGGTCAGCGGTTCGATCCCGTTAACCTCCATATGAGCCGTTAGCTCAGTTGGTAGAGCATCTGACTTTTAATCAGAGGGTCACAGGTTCGAGCCCTGTACGGCTCATATTTTTTGCGGGTGTGGCGGAATTGGCAGACGCACTAGATTTAGGATCTAGCGCCTTACGGCGTGGGGGTTCAAGTCCCTTCACCCGCATTATATGATTTATACATGCCGGCTTAGCTCAGTTGGTAGAGCATCTGATTTGTAATCAGAGGGTCGAGGGTTCAAATCCTTTAGCCGGCATCATAACCACGCGGAAATAGCTCAGTGGTAGAGCACCACCTTGCCAAGGTGGGGGTCGCGGGTTCGAACCCCGTTTTCCGCTTTGCCAAAGCACTACGCCGGGGTGGCGGAACTGGCAGACGCACAGGACTTAAAATCCTGCGGTGAGTGATCACCGTACCGGTTCGATTCCGGTTCTCGGCATTATAAATATGCGCCCATAGCTCAACTGGATAGAGTGTTTGACTACGGATCAAAAGGTTAGGGGTTCGACTCCTCTTGGGCGCGTAGTCTTTTTTATATCTTCGGGAAGTAGCTCAGCTTGGTAGAGCACTTGGTTTGGGACCAAGGGGTCGCAGGTTCGAATCCTGTCTTCCCGATTTTTTGTTTTTAATTGCTTTTCCTTTCAAGTTGATTTATAATTTGAATGAACTGAATATGCGCCCATAGCTCAACTGGATAGAGTGTTTGACTACGGATCAAAAGGTTAGGGGTTCGACTCCTCTTGGGCGCGTTAATACGGAATGGTTTATTCCGTATTTTTTTTATATATTTTAATAAATAATAAGGTAAAGATGACGAAAAGTCATTCTTCTTTCTTTCTGATATTAAATTCGTTATAATTAAGGTCAATATTAGTCAAAGGAATGAGTAAGATGGCACATCAGAATACCTCGGATTTAATTGAATCTTATATAAAGAAAATTTTGGAAGATAATGAAATGATTGAGATTCGTAGGATTGAAATGGCAGACCTCTTTAATTGCGTTCCTTCTCAGATCAACTATGTCATCAATACGAGATTTACGATTCAACGTGGATATCTAGTTGAAAGTAAGCGGGGTGGCGGAGGCTATATACGTATTGCAAAAGTAAGAATTTCTGATAAAAGACATATGCTGGAACAAATCAATCAGCTGTTTGATGAAACGATCAGTGAAAAAAATGCGTTTGCGATTATCCAAAAGCTATATGAAGATCAAATGATTTCAAAAAAAGAAGGAAATTTAATGTTAAGTGTAATTGCTAAAAGTACACTTAATTTTAGTGAATTAGAAGACTATACACGTGCTAGAATTCTTCGAGCCTTTTTAGAACGTTTAAGTTATGAAGATGGGAAGTGAACATAAATGGAAGAACTTTTTACAGAAAGAGCGCAACAAGTATTAGAAATTGCGCAAAAAGAAGCAAAAAAATTCAAACATCAGTCTGTTAGTTCTGAGCATATCTTGTTAGCCTTAGTACTCGAACCAAATGGTATCGCAGGGAAAGTCTTGCGAGAAGTGGGGCTTAACGAAACGGATATTTATGAAGAGATCGAACATTTAATTGGTTATGGGATGGTCAATTCGTATCCTCAGGGTGTATTTCTTCCATATTCCCCAAGGATGAAACAAATATTTGCATTGGCGAATAGCGAAGTAAAGAAAATGGGTTCGCAAAAAGTCGGTACAGAGCATATTTTGTCTAGTCTGTTGAAGGATGAAAGCATCATGGCTGCTCGTATCATGATCAATTTAGGAATCAGTTTAACGAAAGTACGCCAATCACTGAAACAAAAAATGGGCTTGAAAAATGATACTCGTAATGGTGGACTACGTCGTCGAAACCCACAAGAGAAGCGCCAAATGGTAAAAGGTACACCAACTTTGGATTCTTTAGCAAGAGATTTAACGCAACTAGCTAAAGAAGGCAAATTAGATCCAGTAGTAGGACGTTCAAGAGAAGTAAAACGCTTGATCCAAATCCTTAGCCGCCGCACTAAAAATAATCCAGTATTAGTGGGTGAACCTGGTGTAGGTAAAACTGCTATTGCGGAAGGACTTGCACAAAAGATCATCTTAGGTGAAGTGCCTGAAGAGATGCAGGAAAAACGCTTGATGATGCTTGATATGGGCTCATTAGTTGCGGGTACAAAGTATCGTGGTGAATTTGAAGATCGAATGAAAAAAGTCATTGATGAAATTTATAACGATGGCCAAGTGATCTTATTTATTGATGAGTTGCATACGCTGATCGGTGCTGGTGGAGCAGAAGGCGCAATCGATGCTTCGAATATTTTGAAACCAGCGTTAGCTCGTGGTGAGTTACAGACGATCGGTGCAACGACTTTAGATGAATACCAAAAGTACATTGAAAAAGACTCGGCATTGGAAAGACGTTTTGCCCGTATTCAGGTGGATGAACCAACGCCGGAGGAAGCAGAAGAAATCTTGCGCGGACTACGCTCAAGATATGAAGAACATCATAATGTAGAAATCACAGATGAAGCTGTACGTTCTGCTGTCAATCTCTCTGTACGTTATATCACTTCCCGACAATTACCCGACAAAGCGATTGATTTGATCGATGAATCAGCTGCAAAAGTTCGTTTAGATCAGACAGATGATCTATCTAAATCGGCGATGGTCAAGTTAGAAATCGATACTTTTGTGAAAGAAAAAGAACGAGCTATCCAGAAACAAGACTTTGAAACGGCAGCTCAATTCCGCAGACAAGAAAAAGCAATGCGTAAAAAACTAGATAAGTTATTATTGCTTGAAGAAAAACACGAAAATGGTTATGCGAACCGTGTAACTGAAGAGGATGTGGCGACTGTCGTTTCTGAATGGACAGGTGTCCCACTTCAACAGTTGGAAAAAAAGGAAAGTCAGCGGTTATTAGAACTAGAAGCATTACTACATGAACGTGTAGTTGGACAAGATGAAGCAGTTAAGGCAGTGTCGCGTGCGATTCGACGTGCTCGTAGTGGGCTGAAAGACCCTAATCGTCCGATTGGCTCATTCATGTTCTTAGGACCAACGGGTGTCGGTAAAACGGAGTTGGCTAAAGCATTATCAGAAGTGATGTTTGGCGATGAAAACTCGTTGATTCGTGTGGATATGTCTGAATTTATGGAAAAATACAGCACAAGTCGTCTAATTGGTTCACCGCCAGGATATGTTGGGTATGATGAAGGTGGACAATTGACAGAGAAAATCCGCCAAAAACCTTATTCGGTGATCCTATTAGATGAAGTGGAAAAAGCCCATCCAGATGTTTTCAATCTGTTGTTACAAGTACTAGATGATGGTCACTTAACAGATTCTAAAGGTCGAAAAGTTGATTTTCGAAATACGATCATGATCATGACTTCAAATATTGGAGCGACACAAATTCGAGAAGAAAAGAATGTTGGCTTCAATGTTCAAGATATTACAAAAGATCATAAAGCCATGCAAAAACGTATTTTAGAGGAATTGAAGAAAACGTTCCGTCCAGAATTTTTGAACCGTATCGATGAAACGGTAGTATTCCATTCTCTAAGCAAAGAAGAAATTCATGCGATTGTTGAGATCATGAGTCGTGCAATCGTCAAACGATTAAAAGACCAAGATATTCAAGTGAAAATCACACCAGCAGCAGTTGACGTAATTGGAAAAGCGGGATTTGATCCTGAATATGGTGCTCGTCCGATCCGCCGTGCCTTACAAAAAGAAGTAGAAGATCGCTTAAGTGAAGCTTTACTGGGTGGTGAGATCCATTTAGGGGATCAAGTCACAGTTGGCGCATCGAAGGGGAAAATCACCTTAAACGTTCGCTTACTAAAAAAGGAAACAATTGAATCCTAATGATTAAGAAGAGTGGTTTTTATCTCTCCTAACGTAAACATTACGTGGAGGGATAATAGCCGTTCTTTTTTATTATGTGCAGTTTTTCTTGTGAAGAAATTTTCAAAAATCCAACAATAAATATAAGAAGTATTGGAAAGTTTTTTAAGCTATGCTACTATTATGGAGTTGTAGGAGGAGGAACTAATGATCGAAATCATAACTACTGTAGAATCTTTTGAACAAGCGAAAGAGCTGATTAAAGCTGGGACGGACACTTTATATTTTGGCGAAGAGTTATTTGGCCTAAGATTACCCGCGTCATTCTCGAGAGAAGAACAACGACAATTAGTTGAATTGGCTCATCAATATGGCAAACAAGCAAATATTGCGGTGAATGGCATTATCCATCCTGAAAAAATGAAAAAAGTTCCAGAATACCTGACATTTCTAAAAGAAATCGGGGCCGATAAGATCACGGTGGGCGATACTGGGATTATTTATACAATGAAAAAATACCCTGAATTGAGTATTCCATATATATTTGACGCAGAAACGTTGGTTACTAGTGCAAGACAAATCAACTTTTGGGCGAAAAAAGGAGCGACTGGTGCAGTACTGGCACGTGAAGTTCCGTTTGAAGAAATGAAAAAAATGGAAGAGAAATTGACGATTCCTGTCGAAGTACTCGTGTATGGTGCTACATGTATCCATCAATCGAAACGGCCGCTTTTACAAAATTATTATCATTTTACGAAGCAAGAGGAGCGAGCAGACCGTGACAGAGGGCTCTTTCTTTCTGAACCTAAAAAAGAAGAAACACATTATTCCATTTATGAAGATACACATGGTACACATATTTTTGCAAGCAATGATCTAAATCTTTCCAAAGAATTGGGTGAACTTTATGCGCATCACTTCCGTACATGGAAATTAGACGGATTATTTACACCAGGAGAAAATTTTGTAAAGATCACACAAGAATTTGTAAAAGCCAAAGACTTGCTACTGGCTGATTCATGGAATGAAGAACAAGCTGAATCAATTTGTACTGCAATCAACGAATTACACCCAACGAATCGTGAATTAGATACAGGCTTCTTTTATATTGATCCTGAAGCCATCAAGTAAGGAGTAGACGAAAGTAAAATGACAACAAAACGAAAATTAAAACGTCCGGAAGTCTTAGCTCCGGCAGGAACACTTGAAAAATTAAAAACGGCGATCCATTATGGTGCAGATGCTGTATATATTGGCGGGAATGCGTATGGTTTACGAAGTCGTGCCGGTAATTTCACTTATGAAGAAATGGCTGAAGGTGTTGCTTTTGCTAAAGAACATGATGCAAAAGTGTATGTTGCTGCGAATATGGTCACTCATGAAGGAAACGAAGAGGGAGCAGGAGAATTTTTTAGAAGTCTGCGTGATGTTGGTATTTCAGCGGTGATCGTTTCAGACCCTGCCTTAATCGAGATTTGTGCAACGGAAGCACCTGGTCTACCTATTCATCTTTCTACCCAAGCCTCTGCAACCAACTTTGAAACGCTTGAATTCTGGAAAGAAGAAGGATTAGAACGTGTCGTCTTGGCACGCGAAGTTTCAATGGAAGAAGTCGCAGAGATCCGTAAAAATACAGACATTGAAATTGAAACGTTCATTCATGGTGCAATGTGTATTTCTTATTCTGGACGTTGTACATTGTCTAACCACATGTCGATGCGTGATGCAAACCGCGGTGGCTGTTCTCAATCATGCCGTTGGAAATATGGACTGTTCGATATGCCATTTGGTCAAGAGAGAAATAGCTTAACTGATTCGGGAGAAATCGAAGAAGAATTTTCGATGAGTGCAGTCGACATGTCAATGATCGAACATATCCCTGAATTGATCGAGAATGGGGTCGATAGTTTCAAAATCGAAGGACGGATGAAATCGATCCATTATGTATCAACTGTTTCGAATGTCTATAAAGCAGCAGTGGATAGTTACATGGAAGATCCAGATAACTATGTATGTAAACAAGAATGGATCGATGAGTTATGGAAAGTGGCACAACGAGAGCTTGCTACTGGTTTTTACTACAATACACCAAGTGAAAATGAACAATTATTTGGGGAACGTCGCAAGATCCCTGTTTATAAATTCGTTGGTGAAGTATTGTCTTATGATGCAGAAACAAAGATTGCAACGATCCGTCAAAGAAATCTTTTTTCTATAGGCGATGAAATTGAATTTTATGGACCAGGGTTTACACATTTCAGCCAACCAGTGGAAGTAATGTATAATGATGAAGGAGAGTCTATTGATCGCGCGCCTAACCCAATGATGATCTTAACGATGCCAGTAGCTCAACCAGTTAAGCCAGGTGACATGATCCGTAAAAGAAAATAATAGCGGAGGCATGACAAGCTGAGCATTTGAAACCTATTATTTAGTAAAACGTGTTACACTTATTTTTTGTAAGAACAAAACTTGTGAAAAAGCATTCATAGTTTGTTTAAGCTGTTATCTAAGGGATCATTACTGACATGATCCTTTTAAATCGGGAGGTATAACATGGAAACTTATGATTATATAGTCGTCGGTGGTGGTTCAGGTGGGATTGCCTCAGCAAATCGTGCAGGAATGCATGGTGCAAGAGTCTTATTGATTGAAGGAAATGAATTAGGTGGCACTTGCGTAAATGTCGGCTGTGTACCTAAAAAGGTCATGTGGCAAGCAAGTACGATTTTAGAAACGATCGAACGAGATGCTCCAAGTTATGGCATCCAAGTGGATCTAAAAAAGGTAAACTTCAAAGAATTAGTTGAACGACGTGAAAAATACATCGAATTTTTACATGGAGCATACCAACGTGGGTTGGATAGTAATCATGTTGATGCAATCAAAGGATATGCAACATTTGTCGATAGCCAAACAGTGGAAGTAAATGGCGAAACATATCAAGCAGAAAAAATTTTGATCGCTACAGGCGGAAAACCTAGCAAGATGAGTATTCCTGGGGGCGAGTATGCGATTGATTCAAATGGCTTCTTTGAATTGACAGAACTACCAAAACGAGCAATTGTTTTAGGTGCTGGATATATTGCTGCGGAGCTTTCAGGAGTCTTTCACGGCTTAGGGAGCGAAGTAATGTGGGCATACCGCAAAGAACGCCCGTTACGTACATTTGATCAAATGTTATCTGATAACTTAGTAGAGATGTACCAAGAAGCTGGGATTCAAACCTACGCATACTATGTGGCCAAAGAAATCATCAAAAATGAGAATGACTATACTGTCGTATTTGAAAATGGTGAAAAATTGACAGGGGATTGTGTCCTATTTGCTGGTGGTCGTGTACCGAATACGGCAAAACTTGGCTTGGAGAATACACAAGTCCAATTAGATGAAAAAGGATTTATCGTAGTTGATAATTACCAAAACACAACAGATAGCCATATTTTTGCTGTTGGAGATGTTATTGGGAAAATTGAATTGACACCAGTAGCGATTGCTGCAGGACGTCGTTTATCTGAACGTTTATTCAATGGTAAAGCTGATTCGTATTTAGACTATAACTTGGTACCAACGGTCATCTTTACGCATCCACCGATTGCAACGATCGGTGTGACAGAAAAAGAAGCAATCGAGGAGTACGGAGAAGAAGCAATCAAAGTCTATCGCTCCCGCTTTACACCTATGTATTTTGCATTGAATGATTATCGTCAGAAATGTGAAATGAAATTGGTTTGTATAGGTAAAGAAGAAAAAATCATTGGCTTACATGCAATCGGTGTTGGTGTAGATGAAATGCTCCAAGGATTTGCTGTAGCTATCAAGATGGGAGCGACAAAAGCCGATTTTGATAATACTGTAGCAATCCATCCTACAGGTGCTGAAGAGTTTGTAACCATGAGATAATGAAAAAGCAATACGCCGTCTAATTTTAGAATGTCTAAGTTAGGTGGCGTATTTTTTATTGTTATCGCTTAAGGATATCTTTTGCTTTCATTTTTTCTAATTCTTTTGCGAGTTTCTTTTTCTTCGACTCTTTTCCGCCTTCATACATACAGATCAGCGCGATCAAACCAACGAAAGGCATCAAAATATTTTTAAAAGATAGATCCCAGTGACCACTAATGACAATATAGACAACTAAGCCACTAAAAATCACCGGTAAGATAGCACCTAAATATTTTTTTCCTAAATATCCTGACAGCGTTTGAAAAGCAATGACGAAAACAATCAATAAAAGCTCTAAAATATTATTCATGGTTACTCTCCTTATGTTTTATTAAAATTTCTTTTGCTAATTCTAAGGATAGTTTTTCATTAATAACCATCTCCATGATTGCAATTTCAAAAGAATCATTGTTTTCTTCAGATAATTTTATCTTTTCGATCAATCGATCCAATCTTAATCTGACAGTCGGATAACTAACTTGATAATCTTTTGCTAATTGCTTTAAGGAACCCGAGGCGAGTAAGAATTTCTTGATAAATTCTTGTTCTTCAGTTTCTAAAGAGAAAAACCAATCCATTTACTTTACTCTCCTTTTTATTAATATTATTTATTATAATTTAATATTATTAAAATTAAAAAGCAAATTATATTTATAAAATCAATTATAGGTTGGAGTGATATATAAGGAACTAGAAAAATCTAAGAAGGGATTCACAAAAATTTGAAAAGCAAATTCTGTGAATCCCTTCTTAGTTATCGGAGCTATTCTGTCCGACTTTTTTATACTATCCATAGGTTTTTGTTAGTTCTTTTGACCAATGGATGTGTCAGGTATAAAGGATTTCTTCTAAATTGTTCCAAAAAGAAGAAATAGGTACTTTGGAAATTTTTAGCATCTGTGTGGTTATTCGACTCTTATTTAGTTCGATATCCGTTAAGATCAAGTCATATTGATTGATTTCTTGGTAATCTAGTTTGAAGATATTTCCCTTGTATGTATCAATTGAATGCAATGCGGGCAATTTCTTTAATAAAAGTTGCTTGTAAAAGGATAAAATTCGTTCTTCTTGATAGGAAATGATCAAGATCGAAAAATGCGCTTTATGTGGAAATAAAGTCGCCAATAGTTGAGGGGATAAAGTGATCAATTCCAGCAGTAACTCTTCATACAGAAAATGGTTCTTTTTAATGTTTGTAAGTCCGACTTCTTCTATGGCTGTATCGTAAGCAACTAGAAGTTTCGGTGAATGCTTGATTAAAAGATCGGATAGAATTTCTATGTAAGTTGTTTTGAACGACTGCAACTCCTGATTGAAATGAATAAAATCCTGCAACTGTTGCTTCTCTTCAGTAGATAAAGGCGCAACTATATTTAATTGAGTATAAAAGCGTTGCGCTAATGTATGTAATTGATCGCATTCATTTTTTTTATGGTTGTCAGCACGATTTTCGAACAAATATATCCCAGATTGAATGATATCTTGAATTGCTGCTCTAGTGATCTTACATTGATAATTCTTTTCGATGATTGAGCATAGGACAGTATTTTTTTGTAGTAAATCAAAAAATATGGAGGTTGTACTACAATTTTCAGTCGGAGATATTTCTACTAAATGATGATGCCCGATACGGATAAGTGAAATATAGAAATAATAACTATTCAAAATCAATTTATATGTACTGATACCAGTGGCAGAATTACTTTTTTCATAATAACGTTTCAAAATTTCAAATAGGTGTTCAAAATGAGGGAGATGTTGCGGTGGATATAACTCCCGAAACATGCTGCAAAAAAAGTGCCGGATAAAAATTTCATCGCCAATGATTTTTGGTTTTGTTGTTATGTGGATGCTTATAGGCAATTTCTTACTTTTAAAATAAGTGTTGATCTTTAAAATGATGCGCTGAATACTTGTTTCACTTAAAAACAGCGCTTCTGAAAGCTTCGATAAAGTTATTTCTTCTATAAAAATATGTTTGAGTATCTGAATATTTATTGAATGATTAAGAATTTGTTTCATCAGGTCTTCTAAATTCTGATCACTTGGTATGTTTAACGAGGTAATTTGATATTGATCGATGTTGATTGCAATCGGTGAATAGGTATGATTAAAAAAAACAACATCACTCAATAAAGTTTTTTTTTGTGATATTTAATTGTTGTGCTAAGGTGTCACAATCGCTGTCTGCCATACCCAGAATCAAGGCTAATTTTATTTGTCTTTCAGAAGATTTTTCAAGTATACTAGGTTCTTTTGTCATCTTTTTTAGATTTTTAAATAGCAAAAATCTTTTTTCGCCACCTTTCATTTTTTAGTATATATATTATTTTATCATAATTATTTAACAATGTAAGTGTTTTTTTATAGGAGAAATATAAAATAAAATTCCAAATTTTAAATAATAAAAAATTATTTTATATATTAATATATGTTATTTTGTGTTTTTTGCATTGTAATGAATACTCGTTCTATCATTGATGAAAATAAAATATAAATTATATCATAATTTATGTTCATACTTAAAACTTAAATTTATGATAATAGAAAAAAAGTTCCAGAGTAATAAAGGAATTGACTGTACGATACATCTATAGCTCTGAAAGAGAGGAGAAAAATGATATGGGGTTACTTGAAAAGCAACTGGAAAGGCAAATTACCTTACTTTATTTGTTAAATATTGAATCCTCTAATATTAGTGAACTGGCGATAAAATTAAATATAACCGATAAAACGATTACTGCTGACATTGATCATTTCAATGTTTCTTGCTTTCCTGCACATATTGGAATTAATCATTATAAAGAAGCATTTTTGAGGATTCCTAAGAATATCAACTTAGATGATATTTATGTGAAAATATTGAATAGTTCGATCAATGTCAAGATTTTAAAACATATCTTTATCGCTGAACCGACGTTAAATGATGTTTCTACAGAACTTTTCCTAAGTAAAACAAGTATTCGGCGTATAGTAACAAAAATCAATACATATTTTTTACATGAGAAGATGGATATACAGATAGACTTAGATACAAAGTTAGTTATCGTTGGCAATGAAACGAAGATCAGGCAGCTGTTTGCCAGTATGTTCAAAGAAATGTATCGAGTAAAAGAGTTTACATATTTTGACACCATTTATCAATTGCTGCGACGTTGCTTAAAAACACAAAAAAAGGCAGCTAGTACGCCAAAAATCATTTATTCCGTATATTATATTTTTGTTTCGATCATTCGTGTGGGGAATAAGCATTTTATTCCTGCAATCGAATTGATCAATAAAGAAGAAGTTGTTGACATGGTCTATAAGATAATTCACGATGATACAGTTTTCGGTACTTTGATGAACCAAAAGTATAAATTTAACGTCAATAAAGTCAATGTGGCCAATGTCATAAGCTCGTATTTTGGGTTACTATTTACTGATAATCCAAGGGAGTATGGGGCGATGCCTACAAAAATCGAAAAATTTTTGACGCATTTTTATTACTTGTTGAATATTGATTCCGCAGTCAATAAAAGAAAAGTGGACTATTTTTTGGACTATATCAACTTCTATAAAGAATTGATGATCTTTAAAGTAAGTTATGCAGATATCTTTTATCAGAAAATGATGAAGACGAATCCAAAGATCTGGCAGGCCTATCATCTGGCCTTAGCCACGTCTGAACTCCATTTTATCAAGCAAAGTGAATTATTACATAAAGATTTATTTTTAGAACTGATCATCTCATCGCCTCAACTGTTGCGAATGATCGAACCTAAAATACAAGAAAAGTCGATTTTGGTTTTAAGTACACAAGAAGTCGGTATAGCCTTGCTATATAAAAAGCTGATTTTGAACAAGTATCCTTTTTTCAAAAATATCGATATTTATGGAAAAGACATCTTTGCTATCGACTATCAAATCGTGAATAAATATGACTTGGTCTTGACTGATCTTTCATTGAATTTTGAGCGGATCACATCGGAGATCTTGAAAATTTCTAAAGTACCGACACCTATCTTTTGGACGAATTTTGAGGAGTGCTTGTATTCCTCCTAGCTTTTTGGCTCGTCAAATTTTTAATAATTTTGAAAAAATAGAAATGAGATCATGACTATTTTCGTCTATCATTAAACAAAAGTATGATTTATAGAGAGGAAGGAAGAAAAATGTTTACTTTATATGATTGTAAAATGTTGGAATGCTTAGGAAAAGGGATATGGGGACTACTTAAGTTAGCTGGATTGATAGCTAAAACCGTCCTTTATAATTGGATGCTCAAGCCTTTAGGAAAATGGGGCTATAAAAAGTACCAAGAACGAAAGGCAAGAACCGCTGTTAAAGAAGTGGAAAGAAATCTAAATTCTCCTGTGAATGAATTAACAAAACGGGATGCCAAACAATCAGAACGACAATCATTTAAGGAAAAAATCAACAATGTCCATACGCGTTCTGGGCAAAGTAGCCAATCACTTCCTAAATCTCCTACATTAGCAAGTGATCATACACTGTAAGCTTTAGAAAGAAGGGATAAGAAATGGGAACGAACGAAGAAGATAAATCAGGGAATCCAATAGATGATCTTATCAATCAGTCTAATTTAACGGAGGATTTTATTAAACTTTTTTTGACTGAGAAAAGCGGGCAACATAACAAACGGATTTTAAGAATAGCAAGTGGCGAAAAAACACCTTCTATAGGGAATATCTTAGAAAGCTTTGAAGAACTAAAAGCGACTAAGTTACAGAACTTAGAAACAGAAAAAAAAATCAGTGATTGGCTAGTTGAAAAAGAAAGTTTAGAAAAAAAGAAGAGTTTTTTACAACCCACAGGTAAAACGATTGACTTAAAGGCATTAGAAGAAAAACAGAAAAATTTGATGGCTGACTTGGTTCAAGCCAAAAAAAATTATCAAATCAATAATCAAAAATTGGAAACAGTTAAAAATGGATTAAACATTATTTCTCTCGAGCAAGCAATCAAAGATCCCTCTAACCAAAATATCTCGTATCTTACTAGTTTGAAATCAGCAGAATTCATGCGAGCGAATAGTGTACTTAATGAGAAAAATAAAAGTCTTGAAAAAGAAGTGGATAAGCTTCGAAGAGAAGTTAGTCAATTAAAAAAACATGAAAACAAAGTCGTCCAAGAAGCATTGACGAATACTGAAAAAAATATTGCTCAGTTGTCTAATATAGAAATCCAGATCGTGGAAAAACTGGGGAATACGAACGATCTTATGAACATAGAAAAAGTGGTTGAGCCTGTCCAACGTTTGGAAAGAACGCCATCATTTTCGCAATATCTTCCAAAGAACGAAGAGTCTGTAGTCGATTTAAAGCAAAAATTAGACGCTGTCCAAGAGATGAAGGAAAAATTGACGTTTGAAAAAAATGTTTACATAGCACATAGTGAAATACTGGAAAATATTGCAGTATCAGATTCTGCGAAAGTATTAAATACTTCTGATTTGTTGCTTCGACAATCAGAATTTAACATTCCACGTCCTAAACTAAATCGTTCTCAATCCATTCAAGAGAACATACAAGAACGGCCTAAGTTAACACGTAGTTACTCCGCACCTCATTTAACCGATAGAACTGGGATCTCTAAAATCAAACTGCCACGTCCTCAGTTGAAACGTGATTATTCAGCGCTTCACGTAGTTGATGGAAGTGAGAACCCTAAAATCAAGCTTCCGCGACCTAATTTAAAGCGTCCTCACTCTGTTCAAAAGGCGATGGAAAGCCCAGCAGTAAAACATAGTCGGCCTACACCTGAATTAACTTTACCAAATCAGAAGGTAGATGGAAAGTTGATAGAGGCATATCGGCCTTATTTGAAGGAGCAAGTCGAATTATTGGAACAACGTGTTCGGATTGCTGAGGCAATAATAAAAAAAGCACCGATGAATAACTTTCTCCTTGATAGAAAATCTAAGACACAAAGAGTAGATCGATTTAAGGATATCAAGGCTACCATGGCGGAAGATATGCAGCTCATAAATGATCTAAAGAGTATTCTCCAAGATAAAGATAAATTAAACGACTATATTGAAAAAGTAGTACCAAAAGATAAAAGTATGCTGTCACAAGAAATTGAACAAGTAAAAAAAGATACGCTTGAGATGATTGAAAAGACGAATGAACTAAAAAAGATAGACTATAAAGAGCTAAGCAATCGTTGGTACCATGTCTTTAAAAGACCATCGTTTTATACGCTTATCGGGAGGCAAGCTGCGTGGGCTACGCCATTTCTCTTAATGCCTGCCGTTCCAGGTTTTATAGCGCAAGTCATGCCAGAAATGACTTTTATAATGAATGGAGCAGCGGGGATTAGTGCAGTTCAACAAGCAATTCTAGGAACGTATGTCGCACAAAAAGTTTTGTATGTAGGACCAAAGCTTTTGGGACGAGGAATAGACAGACTTTCTCAAGCGACCCGAAAGAAGTTTCCGCGAGCAGCTAAAGGTTTAGATAAGGTTGTGGAGAGGGTGCAGGTAAAGGTTCTTTCCCCCGTTAAAGACAAAGTGTTTACGCCAATAAAAAATAGAATAGCGAACACACAAGAAACCATTTCAAAACATACGATACGGCCGGTAGCTACGAAATTAGCACCAGTAATTACGCAATTGAAAAAAACGCTACACATCGACGGAAAATTAACACCAGAACAAAGAAAACTTCGGAATAAAGGATTCAATCCTTTGACTGGGGAACGGTTATCTCTGAAAATGCGTGCGTGGAATTTGACTAAGCGTTCCCTCGATTATATGTGGCGTCATAAGATAAAAATCGCATTGATTGTTGGTTTGACTGCTGGAGCGATCTTTACCGCCGGAGCAATTGCCCCGGCGATATTCCCAGCATTAGTTTCTTCAATCATGACCGATGCATTTGCTCTTGCGACTAGTTCATTTATCATTTGTGGTTCGGTATTGTTGGCGGATAAGTTGGTGTTCAAACCAATTCAAAAATTTCTTGTTCGACGAGAAGTACGCAATCGGGCAAAGATGATTGTTAAGCGGTATGAAAAAGATAAAGAAAAAGGACAGCATCAGTCACTAAATCAAGAATATAAAGAAAAGATTAGTGAAATTGTGAAAGTGGATACAAAAGAACAAGTCGTTGCTAAAGAGAAAATGCCGGAACCAGTAAGAACGGAAGTGGCCAAATCAGCAGTTGAGCGGCCACAGGCAGAAATGGTAGCGCAAAAAGTAGAAGGACCTAAGGTAACGGAATCAGTTCATAAAGGAGAACAGAATTCTCAAAGTCGAGTAGATCAAGCGGGGCCAAGCCAGCCAAAAATAGAAGCAATCAAAAATGAAGCGACTCATTCTGTCAATGTAAAAAGTGAACAGCGAACTCCGGAAGCTGTGGCCGAGAAAAAAGTATTACGCTTGTTCTCTGATTTAAAGAATACATCAGTTGAAAAATCCAATCTAGCGAGTCAGAGAAATAATCAGACACTGCAAGTAGCACATGAAGACCAAAAAAAACGAGAAGCGACTCAAAGTAACACTAGGAAGAAAAAGGTAGAACAACCAGTAATGAGTTAAAAAAACGATCAGAGAAGGAGGTTTCAACTTGAGAAAAAAACAATATGCATGGATCAGCTTGCATATCGTCATTATTAGCATACTGCTTTATATAGGGAATCGAACATGTTTTTTATTTTTAGCTGAAAATTCAGAAGAGCTTTCTTTTTTAAATAAACTGATGACAGGATTTCTTCAGACTATAGATGAACTGTCAAATATTTCCTTTCATTTTACTTTTGATACTAGATCATTAGCTGGAGGAGGTTTTTTGACTCTAGCTTACGGATTATTTGTCTTGTATAAAGTGTTCGACGACAAGAATATCAGACCAGGAGAAGAATACGGGAGTGCACGTTGGGGGAAACCGCGGGACATCTACCCATTCATAGATAAGAAAAAAGATTTTAACATTTTATTGACGAAGACGGAAAGTTTATCGTTATCAGGCAGGATGAAGATAACCGGCAAAGACAACTTCAATCGAAATAAGAATGTTGTAGTTGTCGGAGGTGCTGGGAGTGGTAAAACACGGTTCTACGTAAAACCGAATTTGATGCAGATGCACTCTTCTTATGTAGTAAGTGATTCGAAAGGGTTATTATTGGCGGAAACAGGAAAAATGTTTGAAGAAGCAGGCTACCACATCAAAGTATTCGACTTGATCAATCGCCGGGATACACATCACTACAACCCATTCCATTACATAAAAACAGAAGATGATATCTTAAAAATCGTGAACAATCTGATCAAGAATACCTCTAACCCTAACAAAAAAGGGGGTGATGACTTCTGGGAAAAGGCAGAAACGGCTTTGCTCATGGCAATTTTCAGTTATTTACTCCAAGAAGTGGTGGAAGAAGATCGCACACTAGGCAATGTGATCGAACTGGTTCGGTTAGCCGATATCGAAGAAGATGTTCCAGGCTTTGTCAGTCCGTTAGATGTCTTATTCAATGAGTTAGAAGAAAAAGATCCAACGAATTTTGCTGTAGCGCAATATAAAATCTTCAAATTATCTGGGGATAAGACAACGAAGAGTATCTTAGTGAGTTTAGGTGTACGGATGTCACCATTTGATATTCCAAGTATCAAAGAGTTGGTTTCAAAAGATACGTTGGAACTAGATACAGTGGGTGATGAGAAAACCATTCTGTACATCTTGTTGCCAGATACAGATACGAGTTTCAACTTTTTAGCAAGTATGATGTACCAGCAGCTTTTCGATATGCTCGTATACAAAGCGGATAATATCTATAAAGGACGATTGCCTTGTCATGTGCGTTGTATCCTAGATGAATTTGCCAATATTGGACAGATACCCGATTTTGAAAAAGTGATTTCTGTTATCCGAAGTAGAGAAATTTCAACGAATGTGATCTTGCAAAATATCAGCCAGTTAAAGACATTGTATAAGGATACCTGGGAAACTATCATTGGTACGAGTGATGTGTTCTTATACTTGGGTGGAATGGAGCAAAGTACGCATGAATATATTTCTAAATTACTGGGGAAAGAGACGATCGAACAGCGAAATATCAGTGTGACAAAAGGTTCAAATGGTTCATTCAATGAAAGCTTCCAAAAATTGGGGCGTAATCTGATGGATCCTGATGAAGTAGCAAGTTTAAAAGGGAAACAGTGTATCTTAAAAATACGTGGTGCAAATCCATTTTTATCGGAAAAATATGATATTCTCAAACATAAAAATTATAAGAAATTAGGCGATGTAACAGAAAAATATATGTATCTACGCGACTTATCTGCTTAACTTTTTCTACTCTCTTTTTGCTATTTACCGTAAATTGGTCAATTAAAAAGAGAGTTTTTGTGTGAAAAATAAAAAATAACAAAAATAACAGAAAATGATTTGTTGGATCTTGTTAGAGGGATTCATTTCCGATTGATATATAGACGCAAAATCAAGAGAACACTCGCTTTTATGAAGAATGAGTGTCACCGAATAAAGAAATGTTCTAAATTTTCTCAACTTGAAAATAACTGGAGAAAAGATAACAAAAAAGTAGCATATACTAAATGATGGAACACAAAAAAATTACATAGATAAAGGAGTATTTAACATTATGGGCGATTCAGATTTATTAAAACAGGTATTTGATCTAGTATCTAAATTCACATTAGTTGGTGGAGGACTTTGGCTTATTTGGGGGACAATCATTCTAGCTGGAGCATTGAAAGATAAAAATGGCCCTCAATTGCAGCAAGGAATTTGGCAAATTGTTGGTGGTGGGTTGATCTTAGCTGCAGCTGGATGGTTTGGTTCATCCTTTGATTTTAGTTCATTGGTACCATAATTTGATTTGGAGAACAGGAGTTTAATTCATGGAAAAAGCAATAATGAATATCTTCAGTCAAATCATGACCTATTTAAATGGAGAAGATTTACAAAATACGCTTGGACAAAATCTAAGTTCCTATATGTACGATGCATATGATCTGGTAAAAGATCTGCAAACCATTGTAGTAGGACCGCTTGCACTGTCGATTCTTGCTCTTTTTATCCTTTTAGAATTCCAACGGATTTCTTTGAAGGTAGAAGGAGCAGGAGGTGCTCCAATGCTTGGATTTGAGATGATCATCAAGTCATTTATCAAATTTGCAATCTGTTATGTAGTGATTTTAAGAATTCAAGACATTTTAGATGGGATCATCGTTATCACAGCAAACTTATCAGCAAAAGTTTTAGCAATAGGAGCGAGTGGAAAAGTACAGGATGTGTCAGAGCGAGTAGAACGAGCAGTAAATGCTCTGTCTTGGTGGGAACAAATCGTTGTGTTACTGATCATGTGTATCTTGTTCTTAGTAGCTCTAGTCGTACGGGTATTGATTCAAGTAACGATCTATTTACGTTTTTTAGAATTATACATATTTTCTGCAATGGCACCGATTCCGATGGGTGCATTACCGAGTCAAGAGTTTTCATCAATGACAAAAAGCTTCTTCAAAAATTTTGCCTCCACGGGTCTGCAAGCCACTTTTATCGCCTTGGTTCTTATCATTTATCCAATGATTTTTGCTAGGATCATGAAGGATGTAGGGGAAGGCATGTGGGGGATCATACTAGGATTGACGATCTATATGATCGCTTTACTACTTTCGATCAATAAGACAAAAGGTTGGGCGAAGACGATATTGTCTGCATCTTAACCAAGGAGGAATTATGGCAATAGAAGTAAAAGTACCAAAAGATATCAAAGAATATAAAGAAAAAATAATTGCAGGAATGAATCTAAAGCAATTGTTGTGTTTGACGATTGCTGGGGGTGTGAATATTCTCATTAGTCTAATCTTTGTCGTCTGGCTGAAAATTCCGATGGAAATCACAAGTTGGCTGATGATTTTAGTTTCTATCCCCATCGTATCCTTTTGTTGGTTCAAACGAAATGGCTTGAATTTTGAAACGTATATCAAATATTTATTTAAATACCATCTTTCTGCAGGCGTCAGAAAAAAGAAAGAAGCAGAACCAAAAGATAAGAATGAGCAAACCAAGTTAGGCGGACAAGAAACATGATGAAATTAAAAGGTTTCACATCAGTAAAAAAGACGGATAAATCCACGATGGAGGATACAAAAAAGAAGAGAAAAAAAATAAAGAAGGATCCTAAAGAAATGGATCTACTGCGAGACACTTTTTTATTTCAGGAAATCTATCCTAGTGGTATCTGCCGACTCGATGAGACGACGTATTCGGTCACCATTGAGTTGAATGACATCAACTACCAGTTATCTTCAGAAGATAGTCAGATCGAGATTTTTTCTCAATACTGTGATTTCTTGAACTCACTCAGCAGTAAAACAAAATTGCAACTGACTGTCTACAAGAAAAAAAGACCTCTGGCGGATTTACAATCTATTCTGTATTATCAGGAAAAAAATGATTTTTTAGATTCTTATCGTGCAGAGATGAATGATATTATTTCTCGTAAGTTAGATGAGGAAAAAAATGGATACAAAAAAACGATTTTATTCACTTTCGTACAAACTCATCAGAAACTCGAGTTTGCAGAAAAAGAATTAGACATGGTGACGGATCGCTTTTTGATGTTTGCAAACCGCTTAGGAAGTCAGGCTAAAAGAATACCTAAAAAGGAATTACTGACGATTCTTTCAGAGATATTAGTGACGAAATCTATGGTAGTACAGCCAGAAATTGAAGATATTTTACCGGAAGTGATCGAACTGAAGGAAAATAAGAACTATTTGAAAGTCGATCAGCATTATGCAAAGACCGTTTACTTACAGGAGTATCCAGCAGAGTTATCGGATACTTTTATCTATGAATTACTAGAAATCCCTCGAGAACTAGTGATTACCTTACATATCGATCCACTTGAACAGGATGAAGCTTTTGATTTAGTCAAAACGAAATTGGCCTTCATGGAGCAGCAAAAAGTGGATGAACAAAAGAAAGCATTACAAAATGGATATGACTTTGAAATGCTTTCTTATGATTTATCGTATTCGTTGACAGAAGCCAAAGGACTAGTAGACGACTTGCAAAATAAAGGACAAAAACTGTATTCAATGTCCAGTACGATCCATTTCCATGCGGATACTGTTGAAAAATTAACAGAGATCCATGATGAAGTCAATTCGATTGGGCGTCAATTCGGATTCAAAATCATTGAATTAGAATTTATGCAAGAAGCTGGTCTGAATGCAACATTGCCATTAGGGATCAATCAGATTCCTTTAGACCGAACAATGTCTACTGCAAGTACCGCAATCTTTATTCCATTCACGATTTCCGACTTGATCCAAGAAAATGGGAAATATTACGGTGTCAATGCGATCTCTAAAAATATTCTTTCCCTCGATCGAAAACTATTGAAAGCACCAAACGGTTTTGTATTGGGGACACCTGGTTCTGGGAAAAGTTTTTCAGTCAAACGAGAAATCGTGAATGTTTTATTACGTGATGCAGATGATGAAGTGATCATCATTGATCCAGAACGTGAATACTCAGTGATTGGTCAAAATTTCAATGGAGAAATCATCAAAATTTCTAGTGATTCAGCTACAACGATCAATCCAATGGATATCAATGAAAATTATGGAGATGATACAGATCCGGTCGTTTTAAAATCAGAATTTTTGATTTCTTTATTTGATTTGATCATTGGTGGAGCTCTTGGTTTGAGTTCTACTCAAAAGACATTGATTGACCGAGTTTGCCGACGAACATATGAAACATTGGGAAGACAAACACCGACATTTATCGACTTTTATACTATCTTGAAGGAACAAGAAGAAGAGGAAGCAAGACAATTAGTGATGGATCTGGAAATCTATATCGAAGGTAGTTTGTCTGTCTTTTCTGCAAAAACGAATGTAGACATTACAAAGCGTTTGGTCATTTATGACATCAAAGATTTAGGAAAACAATTAAAAACAATGGGGATGCTGATCGTGTTAGACCAAGTATGGAATCGTATCACGACAAATAGAGAACGTGGTGTCCGTACATGGCTGTACATCGATGAGATGCAGTTGCTATTTACCAATGAGTACTCTGAGAATTATTTTTTTGAACTGTGGAGTCGTGCCAGAAAATGGGGAGCTATTCCAACTGGTATCACGCAGAATGTGGAAACATTACTACTCTCAGATTTAGCGAGACGGATGCTTTCAAATAGCGATTTTGTCATGATGCTGAATCAAGCAAAATCTGACCGTACGCAATTAGTTCGATTATTTGATATTTCCGAGGAACAAGAAAAATTTGTTGTCAACTCTCCAGAAGGTTATGGCTTGATGGTTTTTGGTGATACAACATTGCCTTTCTATGATCATTTTCCTAAAGATACTAAACTCTATAAGATGATGTCGACGAAGCCGGGTGAAACATAAAAAGAATGAAATCAGAAAGGATACGTCACAGTGCCCGATTTGAATGAACAAGAAAACCAAAAAGGAAATGAGAAGAAAAACGATAAGATCATTGATCGCTTGGAGACGGCAAAGAACATTACATCCACCAAAAAAGAAAAAAATGTTTCAAAGAATGAGAAAATCACTACTAGTAAAAGCAAACATCGCAAGGCTGTAATCATTCGGAAAAACCAATCGACTGTATCACGAAGCAAGCGAGCAAAAATCAGAATGATGCTCCGAAGACAACAGCAAGACAAAAAAGGCAACGCACCACTGACAAGTTCGCCAATCAGACGCTCAAAGAATTTAAAGCATAAAAAAATGATACAGGCGCAAGGGGGCAGAAACAAACGGCTTTTTAGGAATCTAAACGCCAGCACCAGAGAAGAGCGAAAGAAACAGCAAAAAATTTATCTGAAAAAAAGTGAGAAATATCAGAAGACGATCAACCGCAACAGTAAATTGTCCAATGACGTAAAAAAGGTCAATACGCAAAAGATCCAACAGAAAAAAGCAATAAAAGCCCGTGCGCTAATAAACAATAAAAAACAAACAGATGGTCGGGCACTTGTAAAAAAACAAAAGCCCACTGTCCAGAGTGTTCGGCAAAAGCAAGATCGTAAACAACAACTAATTCTGAAAAAAAAGAAAAAAATTTCTGCTGACATCGGTAAACTAGTTGAGGTAGCTAAAAAGGAATTAGGTACACCGAATGGGGATAAATATTGGCAATGGGGTGGCTTTGATAAACGCATCGAATGGTCCGCGATCTTTGTTTCTTGGGTCGCTAGTCAGGCTGGCTATCTAGATCAAGGACGCGTGCTGAATACACCAAGTCCTTTTCTTTTGCACCTGGAGCCAAATTAGGTCTAGCAAATTTGATTACGATCGTAGCGATCTTTACGATGAACAAACGAGATAGTTTTTTGCTCCTGTGGCTACGTTTGTTTTTAACGACATTATTAGGTGGAACAATCTCTACTTTTCTGTATAGTATGAGTGGCGCACTACTTAGTTATTTAGGGATGTTACTAGTCAAAAAACTAGGACCAAAAAGAGTCAGCATTATCGGTATCAGTGCAACAGGTGGATTTATGCATAATGTGGGGCAGCTCGTTACAGCCTCTTTTATTGCCCAATCTTGGACGGTTATGCTTTATTTACCAATTTTATCTTTTTTAGGCATCTTGTCAGGTATCGCTATTGGAATTGCCGCAAATTACTTATTGCGCCATGTACGAACCCTTCAAAAATTCCAAAAAGAATATGAGTTAAAAAAGAAAGACAAATGGCAGTCCGTTTTTTTAGAAAAATAATCGCTATGCAAGGAGTTTTTTTATGAAGTTACATCCAATGTGGGAGGGCTATCCCGGTTTAAAAGACGAGTTAACAGAAACGTTGAAGAAAATGGAAGATGTCATCCGCTTAAAAAATAAACCAGTTGAACAAGCAATTAAAGAAACGATCCATGCTGGTGGCAAATTATTACGGCCTGCATACCAATTATTGTTTTCTCAATTTGGTGCTGAGAACGATCGAGATAAAGCAATTGCGTTAGCCGCTTCGATCGAAATGCTTCATACGGCTACGCTGATCCATGACGATATCGTCGATGAAGCAAATATACGTCGCGGAAAGAAAAATATTCGGGGCAATTTTGGGAATACGGTAGCCGTCTATGCGGGAGACTATTTATTTGTGTGTTGTTTTAAATTACTTTCTAATTATTCTACTTCCCTTAAAAGTCTGCAGACAAATTCCCGCAGTATGGAAAAAATATTAGATGGAGAGTTAGGCCAAATGGATGATCGTTATAATTATCATCTAACAGTTGAGGAATATTTAGAAAATATTTCTGGTAAAACAGCTGAACTATTTCAGTTGAGCTGTTCGATAGGCGCTTATGAAAGTGGGACAACTGAACGGTTTGCGAAAAAAGCTGGTACGATCGGTTTAGCGATCGGGATGGCTTTTCAAATCATTGATGATATTTTAGACTATACTAAAAGCAGTGATGAAATTGGTAAGCCAGTACTAGAAGATATGCGTCAAGGCGTATATTCACTACCGTTGATCTATGCGTTACAGACGGATAAAAAGGCAGAACTTATCTCATATCTTGATAAAAAAGACAAGTTGACTTCTGAGGAAATAGAGAAAGTTCGAACACTAGTCGCAGAAGCAAAAGGGGTAGAAAAAGCCAAAGGATTAGCTGGAAAATATACCAAAAAAGCATTAAATGAAATCAACAAACTACCAGATAATCCATTTAGAACGAAGGAAAATTTACTGTCGCTCACGACCTTGATCTTAGAGCGAGAAAATTAAGGACGATTTGGTACAGAGGTTGGAACAGAAGTGTGTAACTCAGAGAAACAAGGAGTTGCTTCTGCTCCCACCGTTTATTCGTTTTTAAAGAATGAGACAAACGTGTTTCTTGCTTTTGTCTCACGCTTTTTGAATTTTTGTGAATGTCAGCTTATTTCCAAAAGAGTTTCTTTCGTCCCAGCTATTTTTTTCTTTTTAGGGAAAAAAAGTTTCTCCCATTGTTTGATTAGCAAGTATGCTAATACTAGATGCAAGTCTATTATTTATTGGTAACATTTGATACGTGAATTTTGTGTGAAAAGTGATAAAAGCAGTGATCAAGTGGCTATTTTTTGAGATAAAATCAAGCATCAATTTGTTTAAAAAGGAGGGACAGAAGAAGCCAGTACACATAAAATGTTTTGGGGGAAATGTTTTGTGCGTAAGAGATCGCTACACATCGTCAAATCCAATTAAATAAATTGTTAAAAAGTTGTTGAGCTGACTAAAAGGATTTCTTTTTAGTTATACTCAGCAACTTTTTTGTCGAACCCTTAGCTGATGGATACGATCGTAAAATAACTTATGTTCTATAAAATAAAAAAGAAACAAACATGCTTAAAATAGTGGGAGTTATTTCAAGCATGTTTCACAGTCAGATGAAGCCAATGGCTATTTTGTTAAGGACTGATCTGTAGTTCGTGTGATAGTTGATCGGTGGTTTTGGTTGGTTTGCTGATTAGATGAAGTTATCGCTTGTTTTTTTACTTGATCGAACGTAGTAGAGGGACACTTTTCTCACTGAAAACTGCATTTTGTTTAGTATTAGTTATTTCCGGTTGGAGCTTCGCTACTTCTTGCAAAAGATTTGCAATATGCGGTTTGATCTCCGAATGATTTTTTAACTGATTGGGTAAATTTTTTGAAACTTTGGTTATTTCTTGTTCAAGATTAGATATATTTTTTTGATATACTTCTTCTTTTTCATTTTCAAGCTTTGCTGGAGCTTGTTTTTGCGCTTTTAAATCTTGTTCGATTTTCTGTGCCTTCAAAATCGTCATGATAGTAAATGTGAGGGTGATCCATCCTTTTACTACAGGTAGTACTTGCATTGGTACATGATTTGAACGTGAAATTTTTTGACTCAACTTTGCAAGTTTTTGTTGTTTTTCTTCCAGATCATACGCATCTTTAAACGCTTTGTTTTGTTCAATTTTTGCGCTTTTTTCTGATGTTCCTTTGTCTTTTTCATTTTCTTTTGAGGGAATGCTCCTTTTATCTTTCAACATATTTGTGATCCTAGCCATAATTAGGTACTCCTTTGTCATAATTGTTGACTTAACTCTAACATTGATGGTAAAGAATCGTACGCCAGAAATTTCTTCTTTTGGAAATGTTCAGACAAGGAAAAAACGTTCTTTCCTTTTTTAAAAAATTCTTGTTCTAGTGGTAAAAAAGATTCATGCTATAGTTTCAATTACCAAACCACTGTAAGAGAGGAAGATTTTTTTGAGGAAACAACTAGCGACCGATTTATCAAGAGTAGATGTAAATGAGATTTTGACTCAGCTTTTAACAAAAAAGAATTATTTTTCTTTCAACGACATTGAAAAAGAATGTCAAAGAACATTAACTACGGCTGATAAATTTTCGATCCGTTGTGTAGTGGTCAAAAAATTCAATTTGAATATTGAGTATTTAGCATCGAACCAGCTAAAATTTTATAGGAAAAAAGAATGTCTTTCTTGAAAAAAAAACTGAATAAAAATGTTGTAATACTGTACAAAATAACAAGTTCATCTAGTTATAATTTATTATAATGATAGAAGCAATGAAATAAAAAAGGAGGCTGAAAAAACAAAAAATGTTGTTGTATAGAGGATTGTTTGAATATTTTATATACGTTATCTTTTTTTGAACGGAAACGATTTCGGAAGTTGACACATGTATAAATAAAATGGGGTAATATACCTATGGCTAGATTTTGGGGAGATTTTTTTTAAAAGATTTACTTGTTGACCAACTTTTATTGACGGCAGAATTTCAGTTAGTAGAAAATTATCTGTAATTGGGGTAGGTAGTTTTCTTACAGTACGTCTAGTAATTATAGTAGTCAAGAGCACATAATGTATTTATTGTAGTTTGTTAGTAAAACAATAGCACATAAAAACTAGTCTTCAGTTTTACTCGTGAGTTGAAGACTAGGGAGAGTAAACAACGAGATCATATAAAAGCAACCACCATTGAGAAAAAGCCGTCTATCACAGAAGTTTCCAACATGAATTTCTGTGATAGACGGCTTTTTAATGTCACTATGTGAATAGTTGATCTACTAATAGCTGTTTTTTTTAGATCGATTCGATCGCAGAAAGGCTGATTTCACCAGAGGAAAGAGACAAGGTTCCCTGTGAGGTCTCAACGATCAATTCGCCATGCTCCCCGATTTCTCTGGCGATACCTGTGTAAGAAATCCCTTTTTGTGTAAAGCTGACTTTTTTGCCTAACACAAACGATCTTTCTCGATAGAGATTTAAATAAGCATCACTTGTATCTGAAAGATAAGTAAAGAAATTTTGCCAAATTTGACTGATCATTTCATTACGTGTAGTGGTTTTGTTTCCATCTGCAAATAGGGAAGAAGCTTTGTTTTGGATTGCCTCAGGAAAATGTGCTTGAGGAATGGAGAAATTCATTCCGATCCCAATAATCACTGAACTGATTTCGCCAGATTCCATATCACTCACGGCCTCTGAAAGAATCCCACTGATTTTTTTGCCATTTAAATAAATATCGTTGACCCATTTGATTGATGCAGACTTGCCGGTTAATTCTTGGATCGCTTTTATACACGCACTGGCAGCGATGATTGTATATTGAGGTAACTCATCAAACCGTTGATTTGGATGTAGCAAAAGACTCATGTAGATTCCTTGACCAGGCTCCGCAAAAAAAGGTCTACCAAAACGACCGTGCGCCTGTTCTTGTGTATCTGCTACCAATAAAACCGGATCCATCTGGTGTTGGGTAGCAATCAGTTTTGCATCTTTCATTGTTGATTCAGATTGCTTTAGGACCTGTACTTTTAAATCAGGGGCGAAATAGTGTAGTGCTTGGCTGATTTCTTGGGCGTCCAAAACATCAGAAGGGAGATAGCGGTACCCTTTTGCTTGATGCTCAAATTGATAGCCTGCTTTTTCTAATTCTTTGATCGCTTTCCAGATACTCGTACGGGAAACTTGTAATTGTTGGGCAATTTTTTCTCCAGAAAGGAACTCGGATGAATCCTTCAATAATTGTAGGACTTTCTCTTTTGTCGCCATCATGATCACTCCTTTTCAGTTCATTGTATCAATAAGTGAAAAAGAACAAAATAATAACTTCAATAAACTCGTTGAAATTTAATCAAATGGGTTTTATTAAAAAAATACGTCAATTTAGCAAAGTCGGAAAAAAGAATGATCTAAGCTAAATTGACGTATTTATTCAGAAAGGATCAAGAGAGTAATACTTGATCATCTTTCAACGCTGTTCCGCTATTTTGCTTGAACATATCCAAGAGTTGAGGAACAGTTAATTGTTGTTTTTCTGCTTCATGGATGTCTACTACGATATTTCCTTGGTGTAACATGATCAGGCGATTCCCATACCGAATGGCATCCTCCATATCATGTGTGACCATGAATGCTGTCAAGTGTTGTTCGCCAATCAGTTTTTCAGTCAATTCCATGACTGTTTTTGAAGTGGCAGGATCAAGAGCAGCCGTGTGTTCATCCAATAAAATCAGTTCAGGCCTTTGGAGTGTTGCCATCAGTAGAGTGATCGCTTGGCGTTGTCCACCAGAAAGCAAGCCGATTTCAGTTGTTAGTCGATCTTCAAGTCCCAGATTCAAACGGGCTAATTGTTCTTTGAAAAATGTACGATCCTGAGGTTTGACTCCGCGGAAGAAGCCTCGTTTTTTTCCACGTTTCATGGCCAACGCCAAATTTTCTTCGACAGTTAAACGGACGGCAGTGCCTAATTTAGGATCTTGGAACACGCGGCTGATGTCTTTTGAACGTGCCACAACTGATTTTTTAGTCAGGTCTTTCCCATTTAGCAACACATGCCCTTGATCTACAGAAAAGTAACCGGCAATACTGTTTAACAGAGTAGATTTACCCGCTCCGTTCCCACCGATGATCGTTACGAAGTCACCAGACTTCAAGGATAGGTTGATCCCTTTAAGGACATGGTTCTCGTTGATTGTTCCTTTTTCGAAGGTATGATGAAGGTTTTCTAGCGTTAATACATCAGTCATTTTTATTTACCTCCTTTTGCTTTGGTACGTGTTGGTAGTTTTAATTTCTGTCGGATCTGAGGGAATGATAGACAGATAACGAGTACAAGTGCAGAAGCTAATTTTGAATCGCTTGGTTGTACGTTCAATTCAAATACTAATGCCAGGATAAAGCGGTAGATCACGGCTCCCAAGATGATAGTCATTAAACGGAATAGCAAGGATTGATTTCTAAATAGTACCTCAGCAATAATGATCGACGCCAAACCGATGACGATCGTACCGATCCCTGAGTTTAGATCCGCGAAGCCATTGTTTTGGGCTAACAAAGAACCAGATAGAGCGATACAACCGTTTGAGATCATATAGCCAATGATTTTCATATTATCTGTGTTGATCCCATTTGCTTCACTCATGGCTAAGTTATCTCCCGTTGCACGAATAGCAAGACCCGTCTCTGTTCGTAGGAAAAGGACGAGCAAAGCCACCACGATCAAAGCAAAGATCAAGCCAACGATCAAAACAGCATTTTCTTTTGTCATGCCATAAGATTGGACCCAGTCAAAAACAGTCTTTTGTCCCAACAACGAGATATTAGGAGCACCCATCACTCGAGAAGTAACAGAATATAGACCAGTCATTGTAATGATCCCAGCTAATAAAGCGGGGATTTTAAGTTTCGTGTGAAGTAATCCGGAGACAAGTCCCGCTACAGCTCCTCCTAAAAAACCTAAAAGACAAGCAAGGACTGGATGGATGCCTTTTGTTATACTCATTGCGGCAATCCCAGCACCTAGTGGGAAACTTCCTTCAGCAGTCAAGTCAGCGATATCTAAAATACGAAAGGTTAAGAATACTCCGATAGCAAGGAGTGCCCATAGGACCCCTTGCGAAGCGGATGATAAAAAAATTGAGATGAGATTTGTCATGATTGTCCTCCTATAGGTCTATTCAGCAGATTTGATCGTTGATGGATCGATCCCGATGGCTTTTGCCATTTCTTCGTTTACATACAATGAAAGATCATCTGCAGATTCTACAGGAAGTTCGCTTGGTTTTTTACCATCTAAGATTTTTGCAGCTATTGCGCCTGTTTGTTTCCCTAATTTTTCATAGTCGATCCCAACTGTTGCTAAACCACCATCTTTGACTTGGTCAACAGAACCTGCAACGATCGGTGTTTTCGTTTCTTTTGCTACTTCACCGACGACACTGGCTGCACTTGCAAAGGTATTGTCAGTAGGGATATAGATACCATCAACGTCTTTTGCTAAACTTTTTGTTACTTGTTGGACATCATTTGTTGTATTTGCTGTTAAGACTTTGACTTTCACACCTGCTTTTTTCAATGCTTTTTCAGCTAGATCGCCTTGGATCTTAGAGTTTGCTTCACCATTGTTGTACATGATCCCGATTGTTTTTGCATCAGGCACGATGCTTAGTAATAAATCGATCTGTTTGTCGATCGGTACCATGTCAGTTGTTCCTGTCACATTCCCGCCAGGTTTTTCATTAGAGGAAACTAAATGCGCTTGTTCTAAGTCTGTTACGGCTGTCACTGTGATTGGTATCGTTGTTGTTTCATTTAAAAGTGATTGTGCTGCAGGAGTTGCAATCCCTAAAAGCAAGTCTGGATCGTCTTTGATTAGTTTTTCGCTCATGCTCTTCAAGTTATCTTGATTATTTTGAGCATTTTGATAGTCGATGGTCAGATTATCGCCTTCTTTATAGCCGTTTTCTTTCAATCCTTCTTTGAAACCTTTATAAGCAGCATCTAGTGAATTGTGTTGTACAAGTTGTAAGACGCCGATTGTTTTTGTGTTATCTGTTTTTTCAGAAGAGTTCCCTGATGAACCACATCCTGCAAGTGCGAGTAGTAAAGCTGTTCCTAATCCGATCATTAATTTCTTTTTCATTTGTTTTTCCTCCTTAAATTTGAAAACAAAAAATCCATTTAGACAAAACGTCTAAATGGATCGGTCATCGAAATATATGAAAGTAAGTAAATACTTTGCACTCTTTCGCTCAGCCACTTAGCGTAATGTCTACGTGGCCTCTTATGCAGTACAAAGTGCTTTAGCCATCATAGATACAAACTGTCGTTTAACGTTTGCACCCATGATCAATCATGAATACAAACCTATCTAAAGTAGCTAAAGTAAAAGTTATTCAGTTGTGTTGGTGTTAGTTGGTTGATTTTTATTTTCATAAAAAAGCCCTCCACAATTTGAATTTTCTCAAGTATAGCGGAGGGCCATCCCACTGTCAAGCAGAAATTTCAGAAAATTCTCAAAAAACACGAAATAAATTTTTTACTATAGTAGGAAAAGATTAAGAAAATATTGTGAAAAGTCAGAGGAAACGCCAGGAAGTGTTGACTTTTATGAAAAATGAGTGTAGTATATGAAGTTGCAAAAACTATCTGATGAAGTGAAGGCAGAAACGAAATATTGTCCGTTTCGGCTTTAATATAAGGAAACAAAAGTAGAAGCTCATGAAGGAATGGTTTCAAGAGAATGTTCTATTTTTGGTTTTTTTTTGCCTAAAAGCCGCAAAAAATGTCTGTTGTTACCTAAATATAATATTTTTAATATTATTGTAACAATTGATCGGGTAGTCTTTTTGAATGACATTTTAGAGGGGTGAAGAGCTTGGCTGGACACGTAGTAAAATACGGAAAACACCGCGAACGTAGAAGTTTCGCAAGAATCAGTGAAGTGTTGGAATTACCAAATTTGATCGAAATTCAAACAGACTCGTACCAATGGTTCTTAGATGAAGGACTAAGAGAAATGTTTGAAGACATTTTGCCAATCGATGATTTTAACGGCAATCTATCTTTGGAATTTGTGGATTATGAATTGAAAGAACCTAAGTATACTGTAGCAGAAGCTCGCGCACATGATGCCAATTATTCTGCGCCATTACATGTCACTTTGCGTTTAACAAACCGTGAAACTGGTGAAATCAAAGCACAAGAAGTATTCTTTGGTGATTTCCCATTAATGACGGAACAAGGAACATTTATCATCAACGGGGCAGAACGAGTAATCGTTTCTCAGTTGGTTCGTTCACCAGGTGTTTATTTCCATGGTAAAGTCGACAAAAACGGAAAAGAAGGATTCGGGTCAACTGTAATCCCTAACCGTGGTGCTTGGCTAGAAATGGAAACTGATGCAAAAGATATTTCTTACGTACGTATCGATCGCACACGTAAGATTCCATTGACTGTTTTAGTTCGGGCTTTAGGATTTGGCTCAGATGATACGATCTTTGAAATCTTCGGCGATAGTGAAACATTGCGTAATACGATCGAAAAAGATTTGCACAAAAATGCAAGCGACTCAAGAACAGAAGAAGGTTTGAAAGACGTTTATGAACGTTTACGTCCAGGCGAACCTAAAACAGCGGATAGCTCACGTAACCTATTGAACGCTCGTTTCTTCGATCCAAAACGTTACGACTTAGCAAATGTTGGTCGTTACAAAGTAAACAAAAAATTAGACTTGAAAACACGTCTATTGAATTTGACTCTAGCAGAAACATTGGTCGATCCAGAAACTGGCGAGATCATTGTTGAAAAAGGAACTGTTTTGACTCACCAAGTGATGGAAACACTTGCTCCTTTCATCGAAAATGGCTTGAATTCAGTGACTTACTACCCATCAGAAGACGGTGTAGTGACTGATCCAATGACTGTCCAAGTGATCAAAGTCTTTTCACCAAAAGATCCAGAGCGTGAAGTAAATGTCATCGGTAATGGCTATCCAGAAGCACCTGTGAAAACAGTGCGTCCAGCAGATATCATTGCTTCAATGAGCTACTTCTTGAACTTGATGGAAGGCATCGGCAATGTAGACGATATCGACCATTTAGGAAACCGTCGTATCCGTTCAGTCGGGGAACTTTTACAAAACCAATTCCGTATCGGGTTAGCTCGTATGGAACGTGTGGTACGTGAAAGAATGTCGATCCAAGATACAGAAACATTGACACCGCAACAATTGATCAATATCCGACCAGTTGTCGCAAGTATCAAAGAATTCTTTGGTTCTTCTCAGTTGTCACAGTTCATGGACCAAACGAATCCTCTTGGCGAATTGACACACAAACGTCGTCTTTCAGCCTTAGGACCTGGTGGTTTGACACGTGACCGTGCGGGTTATGAAGTCCGTGACGTTCACTATTCTCACTATGGCCGTATGTGTCCGATCGAAACGCCTGAAGGTCCGAATATCGGATTGATCAATAGTTTATCTAGCTATGCAAAAGTAAATAAATTTGGATTTATTGAAACTCCTTATCGTCGTGTTGACCGTCAAACAGGTCGTGTAACAGACCAAATCGATTATTTGACAGCCGATATCGAAGACCATTACATCGTTGCCCAAGCAAACAGCCCATTGAATGAAGATGGCACATTTGCTCAAGACGTAGTTATGGCTCGTGCACAAAGTGAAAACTTAGAAGTGTCGATCGATAAAGTCGACTATATGGACGTTTCTCCTAAACAAGTAGTTGCGGTAGCAACAGCATGTATTCCTTTCTTGGAAAACGATGACTCCAACCGTGCCTTGATGGGTGCCAACATGCAGCGACAAGCTGTACCGTTGATCAATCCACAAGCTCCATGGGTTGGTACTGGTATGGAATATAAATCAGCACATGACTCAGGTGCTGCATTATTATGTAAACACGATGGAGTAGTTGAATTCGTTGATGCTTCTCAAATCCGTGTTCGTCGTGATAATGGTGCATTAGATAAATATGATATTACGAAGTTCCGCCGTTCAAACTCAGGAACAAGTTACAACCAACGACCAATCGTTCATTTAGGCGAAAAAGTTGAAAAAGGCGATACATTAGCTGATGGACCTTCTATGGAACAAGGTGAAATGGCTTTAGGACAAAACGTTCTTGTCGGTTTCATGACTTGGGAAGGGTATAACTATGAAGATGCGATCATCATGAGCCGTCGTTTGGTAAAAGATGATGTGTATACTTCGATCCATATTGAAGAATATGAGTCAGAAGCTCGTGATACAAAATTAGGACCAGAAGAAATCACTCGCGAAATCCCTAACGTTGGGGAAGACGCATTGAAAGATTTAGACGAAATGGGCATCATCCGTATCGGTGCAGAAGTGAAAGATGGAGATCTACTTGTTGGTAAAGTTACGCCAAAAGGGGTTACTGAACTATCAGCAGAAGAACGTCTATTGCATGCGATCTTTGGTGAAAAAGCTCGCGAAGTCCGCGACACTTCTTTACGTGTACCACATGGCGGTGGCGGGATCGTTCACGATGTGAAGATCTTTACTCGTGAAGCTGGCGATGAATTGTCACCAGGTGTGAACATGTTAGTTCGTGTCTATATCGTTCAAAAACGTAAAATCCATGAAGGGGATAAAATGGCCGGTCGTCACGGTAATAAAGGGGTTGTTTCCCGTATTATGCCGGAAGAAGATATGCCATTCTTACCAGATGGAACACCGATCGATATCATGTTGAATCCTCTAGGGGTGCCATCACGTATGAATATCGGACAAGTATTGGAATTGCATTTAGGGATGGCTGCTCGTCAACTAGGCATCCACGTTGCAACACCAGTCTTTGATGGTGCAAGTGATGAAGACGTGTGGGAAACTGTTCGTGAAGCTGGTATGGCTAGCGATGCGAAGACTGTTCTTTATGACGGTCGTACTGGTGAACCATTTGATGGCCGTGTGTCTGTCGGCGTGATGTACATGATCAAGCTTGCCCACATGGTTGATGATAAATTGCATGCTCGTTCAATTGGACCTTACTCATTGGTTACACAACAACCGTTGGGTGGTAAAGCACAATTTGGTGGACAACGTTTTGGGGAAATGGAAGTTTGGGCACTGGAAGCTTACGGTGCAGCATATACCTTACAAGAAATCTTGACTTACAAATCAGATGATGTTGTCGGTCGTGTGAAAACATACGAAGCAATTGTTAAGGGTGAACCAATTCCAAAACCAGGCGTTCCAGAATCCTTCCGAGTATTAGTAAAAGAATTACAATCACTTGGTTTGGATATGCGTGTCTTGGATATCAAGGATGCTGAAATCGAACTTCGTGATATGGATGACGAAGACGATGATTTGATCACCGTTGATGCATTGACTAAATTTGCGGAACAACAAACTGCAAAAGAGCTAGAGAAAAAAGCTGCAGAACAAGTAGAAGATGAACGACAAGATGTCATCCAAAACTTTGAAACCGCAGAAGATAAATTAGACTAATCCGGTCTATGAGCTGTAAGGCGGTCGATGATCAGCCGCCTTGCGGTTTTGCCATTAAACGAAATGGAGGGAACCCCTTTTGATCGATGTAAATAAATTCGAAAGTATGCAAATAGGTTTGGCTTCTCCCGAAAAAATCAGAAGCTGGTCTTACGGTGAAGTAAAAAAACCTGAGACGATTAACTATCGTACCTTAAAACCTGAACGCGAAGGGTTGTTCTGTGAGCGGATTTTTGGTCCTACAAAAGACTGGGAATGTGCCTGCGGAAAATACAAACGTATCCGTTATAAAGGAATCGTTTGTGATCGATGCGGTGTGGAAGTCACACGTTCAAAAGTTCGTCGTGAACGTATGGGACACATTGAATTAGCAGCACCTGTTTCACATATCTGGTACTTTAAAGGTATTCCTTCTCGTATGGGTCTTGTATTAGACATGAGCCCACGCGCACTAGAAGAAATCATTTACTTTGCTTCATATGTGGTCATCGAACCCGGAAACACAAACTTAGAGAAAAAACAATTGTTGACTGAACGCGAATACCGCGAAAAACGTGAACAATATGGACAAGAATTCCAAGCAGCTATGGGAGCAGAAGCAATCAAACAATTACTTGATAATGTTGATTTAGATGCTGAAGCAGCTGAATTAAAAGAAGAATTGAAATCTGCACAAGGACAAAAACGTACACGTGCGATCCGTCGTTTGGATATTTTAGAAGCTTTCCGTGCTTCAGGAAATGAACCAAGCTGGATGGTCATGGATGTTATCCCTGTCATCCCGCCAGATCTACGTCCAATGGTCCAATTAGAAGGTGGCCGTTTTGCGACAAGTGACTTGAACGACCTTTACCGTCGAGTAATCAACCGTAATAATCGTTTGAAACGCTTGTTAGACTTGAACGCTCCTGGTATCATCGTTCAAAATGAAAAACGTATGTTACAAGAAGCTGTTGATGCATTGATCGATAATGGTCGTCGTGGCCGTCCAGTTACTGGACCAGGTAACCGCCCATTGAAATCTCTTTCTCATATGTTGAAAGGGAAACAAGGTCGTTTCCGTCAAAACTTACTTGGTAAACGTGTGGACTATTCAGGTCGTTCGGTTATCGTTGTTGGACCATTCTTGAAAATGTATCAATGTGGTCTACCAAAAGAAATGGCGATCGAATTATTCAAACCATTTGTGATGCGTGAACTTGTTCAACGTGAACTTGCTTCAAATATCAAAAATGCGAAACGTAAAATCGAGCGTCAAGAAGACGAAGTTTGGGATGTCCTAGAAGACGTAATCAAAGAACACCCAGTTTTGCTTAACCGGGCACCTACGCTTCACAGACTTGGTATCCAAGCATTTGAACCAGTATTAGTTCAAGGTCGTGCAATCCGTTTGCATCCACTTGTATGTGAAGCTTACAATGCCGATTTCGATGGAGACCAAATGGCTGTCCACGTACCATTGAACGAAGAAGCACAAGCAGAAGCACGCATGTTGATGCTCGCTGCTCAAAACATTTTGAATCCAAAAGACGGTAAACCAGTTGTAACTCCTTCTCAAGATATGGTTTTAGGTAACTACTACCTAACGATGGAAGAAGAAGGACGTGAAGGCGAAGGTATGGTCTTCCGTGATCAAAATGAAGCCGTGATCGCATGGCGTAATGGCTACGTTCATTTACATTCACGTATCGGTGTAAACCCTAATTCACTAGGTGAAAAACCATTTACTGAATGGCAAAAAGAACGTACGATGATCACAACTGTTGGTAAGATCATCTTTAATGAAATCATGCCACCAGAATTCCCTTACTTGAATGAACCTACTGACTTCAACTTAACAGTCCAAACACCGGATAAATATTTTGTTGAAGCAGGTACAGATATCCCTGCACACATCAAAGAGCAAGAATTAGTCTTACCATTCAAGAAAAAAAACTTAGGAAATATCATTGCAGAAGTCTTCAAACGTTTCAAAGTAACAGAGACTTCTAAGATGCTTGACCGTATGAAAGACTTAGGGTACAAACATTCCACTCATGCTGGTATCACAGTGGGTATCGCAGATATCAGTGTACTAGATGAAAAACAAGGAATCATTGAAAATGCCCATAAACAAGTTGAAACAATCACTAAACAATTCCGTCGTGGGTTGATTACTGATGATGAACGTTATGAACGCGTAATCGCTGTTTGGAACGCTGCCAAAGACAACATCCAACAAAAACTGATGGAAAGTCTGGAAGCGAAAAACCCAATCTTCATGATGTCTGATTCTGGAGCCCGTGGTAACATCTCCAACTTTACACAGCTTGCTGGTATGCGTGGATTGATGGCTGCCCCTAACGGACGAATCATGGAATTGCCGATCATTTCAAACTTCCGTGAAGGACTATCTGTCTTGGAAATGTTTATCTCTACTCACGGAGCGCGTAAAGGAATGACCGATACAGCCTTGAAGACAGCCGATTCAGGTTATCTAACTCGTCGTTTAGTAGACGTTGCCCAAGACGTAATCATTCGTGAAGAAGATTGCGGTACAGATCGAGGGCTTGAGATTCAAGCGATTCGTGAAGGAAACGAAATCATTGAATCACTAGAAGATCGTTTGATTGGACGTTACACACGTAAAGAAGTCCGTCATCCTAAAACAAATGAAGTGATCATTGCTGGAAATCAATTGATTTCAGAAGACGTTGCAAAACAAATCGTTGATGCGGGTGTTGAAACAGTAACGATCCGTTCAGTCTTCACATGTAACACAAAACACGGTGTCTGCAAACATTGTTATGGACGTAACTTGGCAACTGGCTCTGACGTTGAAGTCGGAGAAGCAGTTGGTACGATTGCCGCTCAATCAATCGGTGAACCAGGTACTCAGTTAACAATGCGTACGTTCCATACGGGTGGGGTTGCCGGAGACGATATCACTCAAGGGCTTCCTCGTGTCCAAGAAATTTTTGAAGCACGTAATCCGAAAGGACAAGCCGTGATCACAGAAGTAACCGGAGATGTCATCGACATTTCAGAAGACGCTGCGACACGTACAAAAGAAGTAACGATCAAAGGGAAAACAGATACACGTACGTATACTGTTCCTTATACAGCTCGTATGAAAGTTGCTGAAGGCGATATGATCCATCGTGGAGCACCATTGACAGAAGGTTCGATCGATCCTAAACAATTGTTACAAGTCCGCGATGTATTGTCTGTTGAAAACTACTTGCTACGTGAAGTACAACGCGTATACCGTATGCAAGGGGTAGAAATCGGAGACAAACATATCGAAGTAATGGTTCGTCAAATGTTGCGTAAAGTTCGCGTAATGGACCCAGGTGATACAGAAATCTTACCAGGAACATTATTAGATATCGCAGATTTCAAAGACCAAAACTACAATACGTTAGTAGCCGGCGGTGTTCCTGCAACATCTCGTCCAGTCTTACTAGGTATTACAAAAGCTTCATTAGAAACAAACAGCTTCTTATCTGCTGCATCATTCCAAGAAACAACTCGTGTCTTGACGGATGCTGCTATCAGAGGGAAGAAAGATCCACTTCTTGGTTTGAAAGAAAATGTTATCATCGGTAAGATCATCCCAGCTGGTACTGGTATGTCACGTTACCGCAACATGGAACCAAAAGAAGTCGGTGTAGCAAGTGAAAATGTTTATAGTATTTCAGACATCGAAGCACAAATGGCTGCAGAAGATGCAATGAATGAACAAAAATAAGCATAACGTGTAAGTAAAGCGGTCGGAACAGAAGGATTCATCAAGAAATGACTTCTGTTCTCCCTTGTTATTCGAACTAGAGGATGTGATAAAATCTATCACATCCTCTTTTTTTGAATAAAATAGTAGTCTAGTTAATTGTTGGAACATAAACAGAGATTTATTGAAGCGAATTCTAGCTATGCTCATCTCGTGAGTTATTTTACAGATAAATCGTCCTAGAGTTTATCAAATGATTTTAAAAAATTGTGGATAAAAAAGCGGGAGGAAGCTATCAACAGTCAGTAGGAAATGCAAAAAGTTATACGAAAAATAAATCCACAGGTGGATAAGTTTTTTCTTTTTCAATAATTATCCACAACATCAAAAAAGTAAGGCTGGAATAGGCAGTAGGAAAAACAGAAATAAAGCGGCTTTTTGAATACCCTAGCAGGGTAATTTAAGCAAATCAATAGGACTTTCATCTAAAATGAGTATGATAAAAGGAAAGGAGTTGATCATTATGGCAGTAAAAAAAGCAGTATTTGCCGGAGGATGTTTCTGGTGTATGGTAAAACCATTTGAAACGCAACCAGGTATTTTCTCTGTTGTTTCAGGCTATACAGGTGGACACGTCCCTAATCCAACATATGAACAAGTGACAACAGGAACGACAGGACATACGGAGGCCGTGGAGATTACTTATGATCCTGACATCATCAGCTATGAACAACTGGTGGAGATCTATTGGCAACAAACCGATCCGACCGATGCGTTAGGACAGTTTGCAGATCGAGGGGATTCCTACCGGCCAGTCATTTATTATGGGAATGAAGAAGAGCGGGAAATAGCTGAAAAATCAAAACAAAAGCTGCAAGATAGTGGCCGATTCGATAAATCGATCGTAACGAAAATCGAACCTAAAAGCGACTTTTATCCAGCAGAAGAATACCATCAAGATTATTATAGGAAAAACAAAGTACATTATCAGCTATACCGTGAAGGCTCTGGCCGTGGAGGCTTTTTGAGAAAGCATTGGGGCGATAAAAAGAGCTAAAAAAAATATAGAGTCTGGGACCAATCTAAAAATCAGTGTTGCTACAGACTCTCGAATAAACGAAAGTCCAAAAGTCAGGTTTTTCGAGAATTTCAAAAAAGAAGCTGGGACAGAAGCGTTTAACTCTGATAAATAAGAAGAAATTAACGAAAATTGCTTTTCAAATTTTTGTGAATTTCGGCTTATTTAAGAAGGAGTTGCTTCTGCTCCCACCGTTTATTCGTTTATAAAGAACGAGACAAAAGTGTTTCTTACTTCTGTCCTAGCCTCGTTTTTCTCCAATTTCTCAAACCTAAACGACTTTTTTCTCGACCTCTATGTTCGGCCGACAGCTAGGGTACAACTAGAGGTCGGCTTTTTCATTGCTATAGTATCGCATTATTCAATATATTGGACAACGAGTAAAGCCACACTTAAAAAAGGCAGAAAGGGTAATTTCGTGATCCTCTTTTGAAAGAAGAAATGAGTGCAAAGCATAAAACAAATTCCTAGGGCACTAGCAACAAAGACTAAGTACAGTAATTGTACTAGTGAGAGATGTCCGCTCCAACACCATATGAGCAATATATCGCCGGAACCTAAATAATCAGTAGCATAAAAAAGCAAAAGACTACATACGATGGATAGAATCAAAACTGTTTTGAATTGAAAATGCCAATTAAACAACCAATAACTCCACAAAATGATCCAAATAAGGTAAAGTATCCTAGAATCAATGAAGAAATAAAAACAATCCATCAGTGAGAACAAAAAAGCAGAGAGTATCCAAAAAAGGAGCATTAGATCGGTACTTGGTGCATAGTGGAAGAACCAAACAAAGATCCCGCCACAAGCCAGTTCAGCTAAAAAATAGCTTTGGGGTAAGGGAACATGGCAAGAGCGACAGCGAAATCGTTGCAAGCAGATCGAAAGCAAAGGAATCAATTCATACCATGTCAAAAAATGGTGGCAGTTGACACAATGTGATCTGGGAGAAATAATAGAATGACCTTGGGGAATCCGTTGTGCCGACAAACATAAGAAAGAACCAATACAACAACCAATGACTACAGACAGTAACATGAATGTATCCTCCTTTTTAGGTAAGATACGTCAGTAATGCTCCAATTTTTTCGTAATTTTTAGTAGAGGTGATAAAATGAATATCTCAATTGGTATAGATATTGGCACCACCCAAACCAAAGCAGTCGCATTCGATGAACAAGCACAAGTCATCGATTCAGCGTATTTTCCTTACCCCTTGATCCAAGAACAACCAGGGATGGCCGAACAGGACCAAGAACTGATTTTCCATGCAGTTTGTACTGTGATCCAACAATTGACTGAAGGTTTATCGAAAGAAGCAACGATTGACGTCATTTCCTTCTCATCAGCAATGCACAGTTTGATTTTGTGCGATGAACAAATGGTGCCACTTACCCGAATGATCACTTGGGCAGATACACGTGCTGTGGAACAGGCAGAAAGATTGAAGAACACTCCACTAGGTGTAAGCATCTACCAACAAACAGGTACGCCGCTTCATCCAATGACGCCATTCGCAAAAATCAAATGGTTACAAGAAACACAACCAGAACTAATCAAACGTACCGCGTATTATATCGGGATCAAAGAATATATTATTTATCGTTTGTTTGGCAAGCTCATAACAGATTATAGTACAGCCTCTGGCACAGGATACTTCGATATCCATCAGTTCAAATGGGCAAAAGAAGTGCTGGATTACTTAAATATCAGTGAAAAACAGTTGCCTGAAATAGCTCCACCCACCATGAAGATGCCGAAACTTCAAGCAGAGATACAAGAAATATTGAAACTTGAAAATGATATATCTTTTATTTTAGGAGGTGCAGATGGACCGCTCTCAAATTTAGGATTAGGCGCATTTGGGGAGGATATCGCTGCATTAACGGTCGGGACGAGTGGTGCTATCCGATTTATAACAGATCATCCACAGTTGCACCCAGATATGGAAACTTTTTGTTACGTATTGGATCAAAGCCATTGGGTCGTTGGTGGGGCAACAAGTAATGGTGCAGGGATCTTTGATTGGGCAAGTCAAACCTTGATGCAAGAGGTCACGGAACAAGCGATTGCGCAAGGAGACAATCCTTACGATGCACTGTTCTCAGTAATTGCTTTTGTCCCTCCAGGAGCAAACGGCTTACTTTTTCAACCTTATTTATTAGGAGAAAGAGCGCCACTATGGGATGCAGAGGCTTCTGGGAGCTTCTTAGGTCTCCAACGGCACCACACAGAAAAAGAGATGATGCGGGCAATCTTAGAGGGAATCTGTCTCAACTTGAAACGGATCTTGGAAGGAATCTGCCAAGAAGGTCAGCTATCTGAGCTACGAGCGACAGGTGGATTTGCTCGATCCTATGTTTTTCGTCAACTCATGGTAGATGTTTTAGGCTATCCACTCGTCTTTCCAACTGTTTCTGAGGCCTCCGCTTTAGGGGCTGTTTTTCTAGGCTGGCAGAGCCTAGGGAAAATCAAGGAATTAAATGAAGGCAAAAAATGGATCAAATTAGAGACCCAAGTTCCCGTACAGAAAAATATCCACGAGATCTATGAAATCATTTATCCGACATTCGTTGATACACAACAACAATTAGTCAGTACCTATAAACGACTAGCACACCTTCGCCAAGCATTAGCCATAACATGATACCCAAAAATTGAATCCAATGGAATAAGGTCAGCTAAAGGTGAAGTTAAAGGGGAAAGCACAAAGGTAAGCACACAGCCACAAAAAAGCAGTGAGGACAGCTTCGGTGCCTCGAATGCGGGCTGCCTTAGAGGTATTTTGAAGTCTGGCATCAAGAACAAGCATCAAGGACAGAGTTACCCCAATCAACCGTGGGATTTTCCCAAAAAATTTTCCATCCTAGAGGTTTTCTCTCTGCTAGTGGTAGGAGGAATAGCAGATCAGAGTAGTATAAATCAACAAATTGGACTAGCAGTTATTTAATAATGAAGAAAGCAAGTCAATTTGTAGTGGGGAAGCACAGGGGAATAAAGTTTGGAAAAAGAATCGTTCTCTGTTGAAAATCATTCTCAAGTAAATGGTTTCATTGTACTTTTGTCTCAAAGTTTACTATGCTTTTAATGTAAATAAAAGTTAGGAGGAAATCAGAAAATGAAATTCCAACAAACCAAAGAAGTATTAAATCAGTTAGTCGCAGATTTGAGTCAAATGTCTGTTGTGGTTCACCAAACACATTGGTACATGAGAGGGCCTGGCTTCTTGACATTGCACCCAATGATGGATGAGTTCATGGATGATTTAAATGAACAATTGGATGAAATCTCAGAACGTTTGATTACGTTAGATGGCTCACCTTACTCAACTTTACGGGAATTTGCCGACAATACAAAAATCCCTGATGAAGTAGGCCGTTGGGACCGTACAATCCCAGAACGCTTAGAAACACTTGTTAAAGGCTATCGCTACTTAGCAGACCTTTACCAAAAAGGAATAGAAGTATCTGGCGAAGAAGGCGATGACCCAACACAAGACATCTTTATTGCATTTAAAACAGCTACTGAAAAGCGTATCTGGATGATCCAAGCACACTTGGGCAAAGCACCAGAAATCGATGCATAAAGATAATTGATAGAATATATAATAGTAGAAAAAGAGCTTGGGACAAAAGTAAGAAACACTTTTGTCCCAGCCTCTTTTTTATGTTAGAGAGGTATTCATTTTTATTTGGAGACCTTTTGAAAGAGAATGGCTATCCGCAAAGGGCTTCAATGAGGGATTCTCCAAAGAATAGAAGAATAAACGCAGAGTCGCCTTCTTGTGGAAGCTAATCTTCTAATTTTCGATGGCTAACTCTTTATGTGCATGGTCAAGTTGCAACCGTACTTGATCAAATCCTGTCCCACCAAGCGAGTGGCGACGTTTAACAGCAGTTTCCGGTTGAAGAGTCACATAGATATCCTCTTCGATCAAAGGACTGATTGCTTGGTATTCTTCAAAAGGAATATCTTGTAGATACCCACCTTTTTGCGTACAACGCAGAACCAATTTACCAACGATCTCGTGGGCTTGGCGGAAAGGTAATCCTTTAGCAGCCAGATAATCCGCTAATTCTGTAGCATTAGAGAAATCTTTTTGAGTGGCTGCGTACATACGTGATTTGTTCACTTTCATCGTAGCGACCATCCCATCCATGATAGTCAGGCATGCCAATACCGTTTCACTGGTATCGAACATCCCTTCTTTATCTTCTTGAAAATCCTTGTTGTATGCTAAGGGAAGACCTTTCATCAATGTCAATAACCCAAACAGATTTCCATAGACACGTCCTGTTTTTCCACGAATCAATTCAGCCATATCCGGGTTTTTCTTTTGTGGCATGATTGAACTACCTGTAGAAAACGTGTCTGTTAATTCAATAAATTGGAACTCGTAGCTACACCACAAAACGAGTTCTTCACAAAAACGTGACAAATGCATCATCAACAAGGAGCAGTTACTCAAAAATTCGAGAATAAAATCACGATCACTCACAGCATCTAGACTATTCGCATAAACACCAGAAAAATCTAACTCTTTAGCAGCAAATTCTCGGTCGATCGGAAAAGTTGTCCCGGCTAAAGCAGCACTACCTAATGGAGAAAGATCGATTCGTTTCAAACTTTCTGTTAAACGCGCATAATCACGTGTAAACATCTGATAATAGGCAAGCAAATGGTGGCCAAATGAAATCGGTTGAGCATGTTGGAGATGGGTATAGCCAGGCGCAATCGTTTCTACATGTTCTTCCGCTTTTTCCACAAAGGTTTGGCGTAGATGATGCAATTTTTCAAGTATCTCCTGCACAACATCCTTCAAAAACAGATGCATGTCCGTGGCGACTTGATCATTTCGGCTACGAGCTGTATGCAATTTTCCGGCAACTGCACCGATCTCCTGATGCAGTAATGTTTCAATATTCAAGTGGATATCTTCATTTTCAATGGAAAATTGTAAAGTCCCCTCTTGCAGTTTCTTTTGTAAGGTCTTTAATCCTTCTGTAATTGCTGCAGTTTCTTCAACCGTAAGAATTCCTGTGTGTCCAAGCATCTTGACATGGGCCAAACTCCCTAAAATATCCTGTTTTGCTAATTTTTGGTCAAAAGAGATCGATGCTCCAAACTCGTCAATCCATTCTTCACTTTTTCCTTGAAAACGACCACCCCAAAGTTTTTCCATTATTGTTCCTCCCAGTAATTGGCAAGTATCCGGCGTAAATCTTGTATGATTTGCAAATTATTTTGTACTTGTTTTGTTCATCTGTTTTTCTTGGACTTCTGCGTAGACCTTTGAAGGTAGTCCCCATAATTTGATAAAACCAACAGCTGCCTGTTGATCGAATGTATCAGCAGAAGTATAAGTAGCCAATTCCTCACTATACAGACTGTTTTCTGATTTACGTCCTTCTACGATGACATTTCCTTTGAACAGTTTCACACGAACCGTACCATTCACATACACTTGTGTCGATTTCAAAAATTGAAGTAATGCTTCTGTCAAAGGATTGAACCATAAACCGTCATAGATCATTTGACTTAATTGTTGTTCAATGATCGGTTTGAAATGTGCCAATTCGCGAACAAATGTCAAGTCTTCTAATTCTTTATGGGCTTGCATCAATGTTACAGCTCCAGGACATTCATATACTTCACGGGATTTGATGCCCACTAAACGGTTCTCAACGTGATCGATACGGCCAATACCATGTTTGCCAGCCAATTGATTCACTGCAAGAATCAGTTGTGAAAGAGAGAGTTTCTCACCATTCAATGCAACGGGCAACCCTTTTTCAAAGGTAAGCTCAATGATATCTTCTTCATCAGGTGTGTATTTCAAATCAGTCGTCAGTTCATACGCACCAGTAGGAGGAGTTGCCCAAGGATCTTCTAATACGCCACATTCGCATGCACGTCCCCAAAGATTTTGATCAATCGAGTAAGGGTTATCTAGATTCGCAGGAATCGGAATCCCATTGTCTTTCGCGTAAGCAATCTCTTCTTCCCGAGACCATTGCCATTGACGAACAGGTGCTACGATCTTTAAATCAGGCGCCAAGGCATTGATTGCTACTTCAAAACGAACTTGGTCATTTCCTTTTCCAGTACAGCCATGAGCAATCGTTGTCGCACCCGTTGCTCGAGCAAGTTCCACTAATTTCTTTGCAATTAAGGGGCGTGAAAGAGCAGAGACCAGCGGATAAGACTGTTCATAGAATGTGTGCCCTTGAAGCGCCACACTCGCAAATTCTTGGGCAAATTCTTCTTTCGCATCAATCGCATAAGAAGCAACCGCACCAACTTGTAATGCTTTTTCTTTGATGAACGCAGTATCTTTTCCTTCACCAATATCAAGACAGCACGCAATGACATCATATCCATCATCTGCTAACCATTTGATTGCGACAGATGTATCCAGACCACCAGAGTAAGCTAAAATAATTTTCTCTTTCATAGAAATCTCCCCTTAATTTTCATTGTTTTCAGAATTGATTGTTTCAAATGATAACATCATAAAAATAAAAAATCAATCAATTTAGTAAATAAATATACAATAAAATGAAATAAAAATATATATTATGCATTTATTTATGAATGTTCATCGTTTTATTCAAAGCGGATTTTTGATTGTACATTGAAAAAATGAAAAGAATAAAAGAATTTGCACTGAAAATTAAAATTTTTCATTAGAAAGAAAAAACGTTGACATTAAGGGGATTAGAAGGTAATATGTTAAATGGTATTGTTTGCCCCACAAAGAGCCCCGGAAACTCGAAGTGTATGTCAAACATCAGAACTTAAATTGGAGGAAAATAACGTGCGTACAACATATATGGCCAAACCAGGCGAAGTAGAACGTAAATGGTATGTAGTAGACGCAACTGATGTTCCATTGGGACGTCTTTCAACAGTTGTTGCATCTGTACTACGTGGTAAAAATAAACCAACTTTCACACCTCATTTGGACACTGGCGATTTCGTCATCGTCATCAATGCAGATAAAGTGAAATTAACAGGTAAAAAAGCGACTGATAAAATTTATTACCGTCACAGCAACTTCCCAGGAGGATTGAAATCAATCACTGCTGGCGAATTGCGTGCTAAAAATTCTCGTCGTTTGATCGAAACTTCTGTAAAAGGAATGCTTCCTAAAAATACTTTAGGCCGCAAACAATTTACAAAATTAAATGTATACGGTGGCGCTGAACATCCACATGCAGCACAACAACCAGAAGTTTTAGACATCACAAACTTAATCTAATAGGAGGGAATTTCATTGGCACAAGTTCAATATATCGGCACAGGCCGTCGTAAAAATGCAGTTGCTCGCGTACGCTTAGTACCAGGAACTGGTAAAATTACTGTAAACAAAAAAGATGTTGAAGAATACATTCCACATGCTGACTTGCGTGAAGTTATCAATCAACCTTTCGCTGTTACTGAAACAAAAGGCGCTTATGACGTATTTGTTAACGTAAACGGTGGAGGATACGCTGGACAATCAGGAGCTATGCGTCATGGTATCGCTCGTGCATTGCTAGAAGTTGATCCTGACTTCCGTCTTGCTCTTAAACGCGCTGGGTTACTTACTCGTGACGCACGTATGGTTGAACGTAAAAAACCAGGTCTTAAGAAAGCACGTAAAGCATCTCAATTCTCTAAGCGTTAAAAACAGCTTTATATCAGTACTTTCAGGCGTTTCGCAATTCACTTTGCGAAGCGTCTTTTTTTGAGTTGACACCATTACGGTCTGACTCTTTTTGAGACAATTTACGATAGGCAATTTCGCCAATAGGCATTTGAATGACGTTTGGTGTATTTACATAAGTTCTGGTGATGTTGGTATCACTGTGAGTCAAGGCTTCAGAAATTTGTTCTAGAGCTACACCAGCTTGTTTGGCTAAAGTTGCCCCAGTATGCCGTAACTTGTGTGGGGGCGCATGGGTAAGGTGTTTATGTCGTCGCTCAATGGATTTCATACGGTAGTTCAAATAATCTGTATGAAGTCTTTGATTGATGTTTCCTTTATCATCAAAGAAGGTAAAGAGAAGCTGTTCTTCGGTTTGTTCGATTTCAAATTGAGCTAGTTCTTCTTTTTGTTGGACTTTCCACTGTTGAAGTAATTGCTTTAGTTCATTTGGAATATGGAAAATTGTCGTTTTATTCCCTTTTGTGCTTTTTTTTTATTGCCAAATTTATCCAAGGCTTTACCAATCGTAATCTGGGAAGTAGTGAAATTCACGTTCTTCCATTTGATAGTGTAAGTTTCTGATTTGCGATCAGATAAAAAGAAGGTAGTCAGAAATAATACATAGTCTTGTAAAATCAGTTGCCCACTTTCATAATCGCTTTGGACGGCAGTTAGCCATTCTTGAAGTTGGTCAAAGGAAAGGTATAAATCTTCTTTCGTAGCTTCTTGTAATTGGTTTTTCTTAGTAGCGTTGATTCGTTTAAGCGATTTTTCTAGTTTATTCCGTTCAATGTATTCAAGCTCTTCCGCCCAATCGAAAATAGAATTAACGTAGCTACGTAGTATTTTGAAGTTTGCGTATTCGGTAGCCTTTTGTGTCATAATTTTTAAAACAAAGACTTTGTTTTGATTCAGATAGTTCAACGTGTATTTCCCAAACATTGGTAAGATGTGAAGTCGAAAAATATCTTTCGTATTCGTGATTGTAACAGGTGTGGGAGACTTCGTGTTTCGAGAAGTTAACCCAGCTGTATAAGCATCAATCCAGATATCTTCATAGAAATCTTTGAACAGTGCTTCACCACCTAGTTCAAAAGCATTCTTTTCTTTATTTTCCCGTAGCTCTTTAATCTTGGCATAAAAATCAATTTCTGCTTCTTTTGCCTCCTTTCTAGTTGTGAAAGTTTTGGAATAAAGTTTGCTTACGCCTATCATCTCTTGAATATCTTGTGGATAGTAAAGCCGTAAACGGTAAGTCTCATTTTCTGTTTTGCTAATTGCCATAGTATTTCCCTCCGAATTTGCGAGCCGAAATCAAATACTATATATGGAGTATAACGATGTCGGAATTATTTTGCTAGGCTTGCCAGCCATTGATCAATGGCGATACGGTCAAATCTATTTGATCCGTGGATTTGAATAAGGGGTAAGCCCTCTTTAATCCAGCCATCTAACGTATTATTGGAAACCTGTAGATAGTGACAAGTTTGCTTCTTATTCATATAGCGGTGTTGCAGGTTTTCCTGTGTCTTAATTTTTTCGATTTCAGTTTTGATTAATTCAGATAGTTGAGTAGAAATGATACCCATCTGATCATCACTGAGTAAAATTTTCATTTCGGTCATATTCTCACTCCCTTTGAATTTTGCGTACGGAATAATGAATTATTTTTTTATCTTGGTATAGCAAACAATGCTTTCTTGAAAATCAATCACTTGTTCAGGAGTTCCACCTTCATTTATCGCACTGTAAAATATCGGACGTCTTACAAGATACTCATTGGTATAAAGTACGTCTTGATTTGTGGTATCAAAAGGTTGATCCACGAGTTGTTTTGTGACGCTGGGCACTTTGAGGTTGCGGGATTTGAAGAACGCCTTTTTCTTATGCTCTTTCAAATCCAAGTCTTTATCGAAATATTTACTGATATAGCGTCCGCGATTTTCGATGCTATCCACATCAATCTTGTTGATTTTGACAAATCTATGTCCCCAGATGGTAGTAAGGCGATTGACGGAGATAAAAGGAAAGTCAAACAGGATAATGTGGTAATGGATGGCGCCTCGTTCTTGTTTTTTCCACGTGGCAAGGTATTTCAGGTTTGCTTTTTTTGTATGATAGAGTTCGTAGTTTAGTCGCTTGATAAATTTTTTAAATTCATTATTCGCATAGGCAATGTCTTGAATGTTTTCTCTGAAAGTGAGGGTTAAAAATTTTGTCCGATTGTCAAAGTTCATATCAACGAGTCGGGCAATTTCAAAGCGCATATTTTGATAGTATTTTTGTTTTCGTTTTAAGCTGTCGTATTGCCCTTGAGCAGATAGGTCATCATAGTTTTTTCTTTTATCAGTAGTCGTATTTTCTTCTTCATAAAGCCAGGCTAATTCTTTTTTTCGTTTTGGGTTGGTTTTATTTTTGTCTGCTTTTTGTTTAGGAGTAATGATTGCTTCATAATCATAAATTTCAAGGTGCGTGGGAGTTTCAATGATTTTCTGATTATAAGCTTTCAAAAATCATCACTCCTTGATGTGTATTCAGTTGTCAAAGAACCATCATTTGTTCTATAAATCAAGTTAAGGAGAAGTCCTGCAAAGCAGTCCTTCCAGCCTATGTGTTTATTGGGCGGTCTTAACGGACAGAAACGGCTCTGTAGCGATGCCCCGCCGTTTCGTCCTAACCACCCAACAAACCCATAGAAAAATTAGTTTTATGCAGTGTTACCTTGTTTTTTCGGAAGCAAAGTTGCCACATCTGCCGTGGCCGATAAGCCATAACTGACGAATTGACCATTGGATCGTCCCCAAGGTACAATTAATAAATTGGTAAATGTAACCAGGGCCAAACCTTGTTGAGTAAGTTCTTCCGGAGTAATCATGGGATGTTCGGATTTAACTTTGACACTGATTTTCTCGTAGCGGAGTTTAGGTAGGATACATTCATAACTCCAACCTAGAATTTCTCCGTCTTTTTGCCAGCGAGTAACATTGACGACTTGGTACTCTTTTTCGAGTTTTTCTTTTGGTAAAGTGAGATCATTGATTTTAATGGGCATAATAGGTCCTTTTTTTAATATACGATATTTTATACGATTAGTTTAAAAAAATATAGACGGCCATCTATGAATCGTATTTTATACGTTTGTTTATACGAAGTTAAGAGAATTAGCAAAAAAATATATACGAAAATTTATACGAATGATATAATGAGTAAAAATGACAAGGAGGAAGTAATCTATGTTTGGTTTATTACAACCGGATAAAGTGAAGGTAGGACAACGAATCAAAGAAATCAAAGAGAGTATGAATCTGTCCTTTACAGAGTTGGGCAATCGCTTGGGGATAAAGAAACCAACAATCAGTTCCTATGTTCAAGGCTATGCGCTAGCCCCTGAAAGCGTCATTAATCAATTATCGAGTATTAGTGGGAAACCAGTAGGCTGGTTTTACTTTGGTGATATTGAAGAATATATTGCGGACTACTTGCAGTTAAAAGGGCAGAACAGGATTGTGCAAGAACATCCAGAAGTTGTGAAAGAAATTAAAGAAGAGTTTTACACTGGGGAGTTTAAAAATTCTGCATGGGAAAATGAAGTTGGTTATCCATATGAGGAGTTTATGGATGATTATTTTTATGAACTGCAACAAGAAGTCATTAAAGAAGAAATTCAAAAAATGGTGCGTGATCAGATGAAAAAATTACCGATTGCCGACGAATTATCTAAAAAGAAAAAAGATGAAGCAATCCTTGTCATTACAAGCGGAATCTTAGAGTATATGGATGTGGCGGGAGAATTCAATTATGAAGATAAAGAAACGATAATCAAGTTAGTGAAAATAGAAACAGCTAAATTTGATTTTTATGCGGATCGAGTATTTGAAGAACGTTACTTGGTTGGGAAGCTGATCAATGTTCTCTCAGATGATGAAGAGACACGCAAATTGATCAATCAACTATCACAAGAACTAACGGATAAAGAGTTTAATGATAGATTTGGGGGAGAAGAGCTAATCAAAACATTCCAAACATTACGTCCAGCTTTGATTAAGTTGTATGGGGAAGTTAACTCAGACGAGCTGGAAGATTGGTTTGAGATGAGTAAATAAAATTTTGTAAGAAATTTTATGAAGGAAGGAATGAGGGGGATATGAGGGTATTACAAGAGACACTGTTACTGAGTGGGGAGTATTTAGTAATTGGGTTTATGAATTCGCGCTTTTTGAAAATAAAATATTTACGTTCCTATTTTTTATTTTTATTTGCTTTGATAGTGATAAATGTTGGAATATTCCATTTCATTGGTCCAATTTCTTCTGCATTATTTGGAATTTTTTTAGCAATTTTAGCTTTTAACTTTGAGAGCAATAAACTTGTAGCTGTCATTAGTAGTACCCTTTCAATAAGTCTCTATGTCTTCTTGAACTATGTATTGGGTTTCTTATTAACTAAAATTAAAATTTATGACGCTCTGACGTTACTTCAAGTTGTGGGTATGGTACTCGTCACGTATTTGTTGATTGGGTCGCTAATTTCGATAAAAATAAAAGAGTTTCTCCTTCATCTAACAAGTCAAAAAGAAACAGGCTGGATTCTGACAGCTCTTTGTTCCCTGACATTGAGCAGTTATTACGCATTAATTTTTGATGAATACTATTTTGACAGCCATTCTTATCAGGGGCTGGCGCATTTATTTTTTATCATGCTGTATGGTGGTGCATTGATTGTGGGAGCCGTTTTTTCTGTAGGCTTAATTCGTCAGTCGCTAAGGAATAAACTATTAGAGCAAGAACAACAGAGTTTAACGGAATACATGATGCTTTTAGAAAATACCAACAATGAAATTCGTAACTTTCGGCATAACTATAAAAATATCTTGTTGACGATGGATACTTTTCTTAAAGAAAAAAATTATGACGAGCTTCAACATTATTTTTATACGTCGATTTTGCCAATGATTTCTGAGCTAAATCAAGAAAGTTTTAAACTTTCAAAAGCGACCAATATTGAGAGTAAGGAATTGAAAAGTTTGGTTATTCATAAAGCTCTTATCGCACAACAAAAGGGAATTGATACCATTGTTGAGGTGCCCGAAAAAACAAAGAAATTATCCGATAAACAGATTATTCCAGTGATTAGAGGAGTAGGTATTATTTTGGATAATGCAATTGAAGGTGCAGCAACGACAGAGTATCCTAGTGTGAAGATGGGATTTATTCAGACAAAGGAGTTTCTGACTATTATTGTTGAAAATTCTTGTCTGTCGACAATTCCCCCAATTCATCAATTAAAGGAAACTGGTTTTTCTACAAAAGGAGAGGGGCGGGGAAATGGCCTTTCTATTTTACAAAATATAGTTCGTAATTCTACACAGCTGTTTTTAGAAACAAAAATAGAAGATAATCGGTTTACCCAAAAAATTGTGATTCAGATGAATGAGGAGGGCTAAAATGAATATTTTCGTTTGTGATGATGAACCTGTTTATCTTAATAAAATTGTTAAAGTCATTCATGAATATATTTTGTTTAAAGATGTGGGAATGACCCTGAAATATAGTACGACAAAACCTGAGGAGTTGCTTACGAACTTTGAACGAGATAGCGAAACAGATAGTCTGTTCTTTTTAGATGTGGATTTAAAAACGATGATTGACGGAATGGATGTAGCTGAAAAGATAAAAAGCATAAATTCTAGCGCAAAAATTGTTTTTATTACAACTCACGGGGAGTTATCGTCGTTGGCCTTCAAATATCAACTAGAAGTATTAGATTATATTGAAAAAAGTCATCTGTCAGTAGTTGAAGAACGTGTTAAAGCATGTATCGATAAAGCATCTGAACGATTTTTACAACAACGGTTGACAGAAGAAGCGATTATTTTAAAAATCGAGAATAAAGTTGAAAAAATCCCACTTAATCAAGTAATGTTTTTTGAGAGTTCCGCCAAATCCCATTGTCTTGAAGCACATTTTAATAATCGCCAGTTTGAATTTTATGGCAAACTAGCTGATTTAATGGATTTAAGTCCAACCTTAATGAAAAGTCATAAGTCCTATGTCGTTAATATCAAGAATGTGGTGAGTGTTGATGTGGCAAAGCGAACATTAACTTTTGTGAATGGTGAAAGCTGTTATCTGTCATTCCGTTTCCAAAAAAATATTCTGAATCAATTCAAAAGCCATCTATAAGATGGTTTTTTTTACGCTTAGGCATAAAAAACTACATCTTGGGCAAAAATCAACAAAATGCGTTTTATTTACTTTAAGATATCAGTAAACGGAGGTGAAACTGTGGAAGAATGGTTGGCAAACTTGGTGTGCAAGAAATACGCGGCTCAAGCAAATTATTCTGAGTATGAACGTACAGAAATTATTTATGGATGGACAGTCTTGTTTTATAACTTATTTAAAGTTTTGCTGGTATTGATAACGTCGTTGTTTCTTTATTCCTTAGAAGAAACGTTGATCAGTTATATTTCTTTCTGTCTTTTACGTATTTCAGGTTTTGGCTATCATGCGAAAAATAATTTTATCTGTAATCTATCAAGTATATTACTTTTTTCGATTGCACCTTCTATCTTAAGCAAAATCATTCAACGCACGGATATTCACTTAAATATTTTCTGTTTCCTTTTATTTGGGATACTGTGTGTGATCCTTATTCTTCTTTTTGCACCGTCTTTTACTGAAAATTCATATACAAAGGATACAGATAGAATACACTTTTTAAAATTTAGTTGTCTAATAACATTTATGGGTTTACTTGGAATTTCATTGATATTGCCAGCTCAGATAGGGCTGTTAATGATGTATGGCATGGGGACAGCTTTGCTATTTCTGTTGCCAAATTATACTATATGAGGAGGAATAAGATGGAAAAGAAAATTGGAGTTGTAGGGAAGGTCATTGGAAAGTTGGGCTTTATTTTTGGAGACGGTGCTAAATGTCAATTGGGATTCTATGAACCTAAGAAACCTCGAATCTTAATGGAAACTAAGAATACAAAGAAATAGGGAAATTGTACCAGTAAATGGTAATTAGATATGGAAAAATATTTGTAAGGTAGAAGTTAGTGAGACTCAAGAACTTTAATAAGTAAAATTGGTAATTTATCCTACTATCAACAAGCATATAAACATATATATGTTGGTTTACTGAAAGACATAGGTTGGCTTCAACCACTAGTCAATTTCATTTTCAATTCTAAATCTATTTATTGGGTGGTTACTTATGGAAAAAGTCGGTATTCAAAAGGAAAAAACTTTAAAATTAATGAAAGTTTTGATTAAGGAACTAGATCAAGTTGATTTACTTGATTTAGATCATGAAATACAAAAAATGTTAACCCTTATCCAAGTTTCAGGAATTAAAGTACGTGGACCGTTAATAACTAGGATGAAGAGGACTCACGTAACTTCAGATAGTAAATTATTAATTGATTACGACATTATGTTGCAAACTGTTTCCGGTGGTGAAATTGAAGGATTAGAATATTCAGAAGTTTATAAAGTGAGAAATTGCTTGTATGCTCACTTCGATGGGTTATCGGAAGATTTTCATTTTTCACAAGAAAAGCTAGGATTATATGCTTGGGAAAATAACATATTAACAACTGGAGAAGAGTATGTTGTTCATATTAAAAACGGTGGTGAAAAACTAATAGCAGATATTTTCAGACCTATTATTTAGATTAATTAAGGGAATGTATTTTCCCGTACCGTGTCAAAAGTTATACGAAAATTAAAAAAGAGGAGTGATTTATTTGGAAATGACCTACGCGCTTAACATGCCATCTAGTTACCTAGACTTGACGGAAGATGAAATGGTGTATCTAGAAGGTGGTACTAAAACAACTTATGGAACAGCGAAAACGCTTAAAGGAAGTGCAAGTACACAAATGGCTGCATGGGGAGCTTTGGCTGGCGGTTATAGTTATACTACAGCTGCGGCCGCTGCCTCTGGTGTAGGGATGACCGTAGCGTGGATAGCAGGATTAGGAACAGCTTATTGTGCATTTGTAGCCAATGAATTTCGTGGGGCATACAATTATTTCTCCGGTAAGAGCCAAACCGCAAAAACACAGTATTATTTACAGGTGGTAACGTTTGTTGGAGGCATTACTGGTGTCAATTATGGGAAAAAGTAATCAAAATTTGTGGATTTCATTAATAATATTTCTGATAATAACTCTTATTCAAAATATTTATGCGGTACAAGGTAAACCAATTCCCAGTATAGTTAGTTGGTTTTATAACATATTTTTAGTTGTGTTTATAGTTCTTGTATTTATCCGTTTGTGGAAGAATGGCCATTAAATTATTTTGAAATTACACCTATCTAACCCCGAACACGGTCGGGGTTTTATTTATGAGGAGAAATAGTATGAAATTTTATACAAAAGATCAATTGAAAAGTAGTCGGATTTTTTTTGATAGAAACCCGGCTAATTATTTACTGTATCTAAGTTATTTTATCGTTTTAGTTTGTATATCTTTACTCATCATTTCCAAATTTATTACAAAAACTTATATTGTTAAAGGAACAGGTACTATTGAAACTTACAATAAAATGTACATCACGCCACTTATAAATGGAAATATAACTTCTATTGAAAAGCCTGAAGGTAGCGATGTAGAAAAAGGAGATATTCTATTTAAAATTTCTACTGGTATTAACGGCATTGAAACGAGTGAACTTGATAAACAAATAAAAAAATTGGAAAAAAATAGAAACATTTATGATGAATATGAAAAGTCTCTTAAAGAAAAAAAGAACTATTTAGACAATTCGGGAGAGGAACAGACATTTTATGGCAAAGTAGAATATTACTTATCTCAGGTGAACGAGGATAAAAAATATTCAGAAAAAATTAGAGTGGATATTAAAAATAAAGAAAATGACTTAGCAGAATTGCAAACGGAACTGAATGAAATACAGACAGAAATCAATTCAGAGTACACTAAAAACTATAAAAGAAAAGTTAGTGATTTGAACAAAGCCGAATCGAAGTTACAAGAATTAGTTGGTGAGTTAGAGACTTTAAATGCAAAAGTTAACAAAAATGGTGAAGAAAAAGATAGTACTTTAAAAAGTGAAATTAGCGCTAAAGAAATTGAGATTGAAGCTCAAAACGAAAATGTTGTTCAATTTCGGCGTGAGTTAGAAGATATATCTGATACTTCTGAGAGCGAACTTAACGATGAAACAAAAATTCAAAATGAAAAAATCAAGTCAAAAAATCAAGAAATTTCAGATTTGAAATCACAAACAAGCGAAAGTTCTTTAACTACTTTTCAACAACTAATAAGTGAGCTTGGAGCAACCCGTACAAGTAATGAAACAAAAATTGTGGAATTAGAATCACAAAAGAATATCCAAGGTAGCACTGATAATTTAACTGATGTGATTACTGATAAAGGTGGAACGGTACATTACTTATCTTTAATTAAAAGTGGATTGGGGGTTCAGGCACTGCAACCAATCGCACAGATTATTGATGAAAAAACTGATGAGTTAATCGTCGAAGCATATATCTCAGCACAAGATCGAACAAAAATTAATTTGAAAAATTCAGTGACAATATCGGTTAATGGAGTTAATAGTGCAAAGTACGGGTTACTTAGAGGAACTGTTTATTCCATAAGTAATGGGACTTTGATTCAAACAGTTAACAACGAACAACAAATTTTTTATCAAGTAAACGTTTTGTTAAAAGATAAGAAGTTGCGTTCAGGTAGTGATGAAATAGCGATTCAATCATCTATGCCAGTACAGATGAACATTATTTATGACAAAGAAACTTACTGGGAATGGTTTTTGAAACAATTAAATTTTAAATAGTGAGGGGATAAGATTGTTAGATAAAAAACATCCAGTCGTTTTACAACATGATGAGTCGGATTGTGCTGCTGCGGCTGTTTCATCTATTTGTCGATTTTATGGAAGAGATTCCTCAATTACAAAAATGAGAGAAATTCTTTGTACAGATTTTAATGGTACTTCTGTTTCTGGAATTGTAAAAGGAACTGAAAAAATTGGTTTTAATGTTAAAGCAATCAAGATGAAATTCGAAGATATTACACAAGAATATACTTTACCAGCAATTTTCCACGTAACAAATACAAGTGGAGATAATCATTTTATTGTAGTCTATAAAATAAGAAAAAATAATTTCTATATAATGGATCCAGCTATCGGTTACGAGAGGAGGACGCGCCAAGAGGTAGAAAAAATTTTTACAGGTGTTGTGATTTTACTAGTTCCAAAAACTGAGTTTGAAGTAGTGAAACAATATAAAATGTCAATGGGAAGCTTATTTAAGCAAATAATGCTTCCTCAGAAAAGATTACTTTTAACTGTAATATTGATGAGTGCACTTTTAACTATTTTAGGAATTATATCAAGCTTTTTTAGTAAGGTAGTATTTGATGAAATTATTCCGTATCAGTTAAAAAATACATTGTTTATTTATGCTGGAGTCTTTCTAGTTATTGGTTTTATTCAAATTTTTTTATCTTGGTTTCGTTCGTATGTATTGCTATTTTTATCAAGAAAGATCGATTTACCCGTTCTTTTAGGGTATTATAACCACGTTTTAAGATTACCGTATAATTTTTTTAGTACTCGAAAAACAGGGGATATTTTGACAAGATTTCAAGATGCAATGGAAATTAAAGACATTTTTAGTCAAGTGAGCATTTCTTTAGTATTAGATATAACGCTTGCAGTTTTGACAGGAGTTGCCCTGATAAGTATAAATTTATCACTATTCGTTATTACCGCCATTTCAGTTATGGTAGATATTTTACTAATATATTTTTTTAAGGCAAGTTACAAGCGTATAAATTATGATCAGATGGAAGCAGGTTCTATTTTGAACTCTCAATTGATTGAAAGTTTGCAAAATATTGAAACAATAAAAGCGTATGGAAATGAGAATTCACAATTAGAAAAACTAGAAAATAAGTTCGTAAAATCTCTTAAAATCAGCTATAGTGAAGGAATTATTAGTCAACTTCAAGGAACCATATCATCGGGATTTGGAAATATAACCAGTGTTGTTATGATGGTAATAGGGGCTTTGGCAATTATTGATGGTAAAATGTCGATAGGTGATTTAATGGTGTTTCAAACATTGTCCGGGTATTTTACTCAACCAGTTCAAAATTTAGTGAATCTCCAATTGACCTACCAAGAAGCGCAAATAGCTATGAAACGCTTAGGAGAGATAATGGAGTTAGAAGTGGAAAATACGGATGGACAGCTTCTCCAGAACATAGACCTAACGGGAGATATTGATTTTAGTAATGTAACGTTCCATTACGGAAGCCGTGCTCCTATAATTCAAAATTTTAATTTATTTATTAAAACGGGCACAAAGCTAGCAATAGTTGGAGAAAGTGGCTCTGGAAAATCTACATTGGCAAAGATACTACTAAAATTCTATAATATTAACGAAGGTACAATTAAGATTGGAAATTATTCTATTGATGATATGAAAATAGATGCTGTGAGGACGAAAATTGGTTATGTACCACAAAACACTGAACTCTTTACAGGAACTATCTTTGAAAATGTTAAAATTGGCAATGAAAGTGCGACTTATGAGGAAGTTTTGAACGCTGTTAAAATGACAGGGGCCTATGATTTTATTGTAAAGTTACCACAGAGATTATACGCATCTGTTGAAGAAAATGGAACTAATTTTTCAGGTGGGGAACGACAAAAAATTGCATTAGCTCGCGCGTTTCTAAAAAAGAGAGACCTCTATATTTTTGATGAAAGCACTTCGAATTTAGATAGTTTCAGTGAACAAAAAATACAAAATGTTCTAAATGAAGCGACCAAAGAAAAAACTACAATAATTATTGCGCATAGGCTGTCAACAATAGTTTCGAGCGATTTGATTATTTATATGGAGAACGGAAGAATTATTGAGCAGGGAAATCATAATACGTTAATGAGCTTAAACGGTAAATATGCAAAGATGATCCGTCATCAATATGGAAACGAGATACCGCACTTGGAGAATAAAAAGAGTAAAATTAGTGTGGAAGAGGAGATTCTATATTGAATGATTATATTTCATAAACACTTTATGTGTATGTATCCAATAGCATTGATTTGGCTCGCAAGGAATTGACACCATTGCTTTCAAAGAATTTAAAAGTCAATAAAATTTTTCGTGTTTCAGTTTCTTTAAATCGTTGCTATTAAAGCATTATGAAATGGTTGGGCTAACCAGGTCTTAAGAAAGCACGTAAAACATCACAATTTTCAAAACGTTAATTTTATTATCGTTCAAGCAAAAACACACCTTTCATTTTGGAGGGTGTGTTTTTTTTTTAGTTATGAGAATGATGTTGGTGAAGTAAGTTACCTTGATTCTAACTTTTCTGGAACTTTCCATATTTGAGAGTGCTTTTTTTATTTAATAAAAAGCTTGGTGATGATTTTTACCTCGCAACTAGCTGTAAATTTCTAGTTGGTCAAAAAAATTACTAAGGAATCGTGTCTTAAATTCCTTTAAAATAGACATTATTTGTATCGAATATTTATCTCTTTGATATGTGAATAAGAACTTAGATCGATGGCAACTAGACCATTGTGTGAGACTTTTTTCTCACGTACACCTTCGTTAATAAATTTATACATGTCTATAGTAACGATCCCATTTTTATTGTCTACGTCTGTATAATATCCTGCGAAAGTATTCTCCTTCGGTAGATTGAATAGCACTTCTACTTTTTTATTTTTTATTGCTATTTTTTTTAGATCTTTCTTTGTGAAAAGTCCAATATCAGAAGTACTCGGTTCATCGGACTTGATAAAATTAACTGTGGGTCTTTTTGTAGAAAATAGAAAGATACTAACACTTATTGAAACTACTAATAATGTTGCAAGTACTAAACTTAATTTTTTTAGCCATTTTTTCTTGGATAAGTCTTCGTCGATCTTCTCAACAATAGTATTATCTGTATTCAATAAAAAGTCTAAAGACACATCTAAAATTTTTGATAAATCAATGAGTGTTTGAATATCTGGGTAATTTCGACCAATTTCCCAATTCGAGATAGCTGAGCAACTAACATTTAATTCTTTTGCCAATTCTTCTTGAGTAATACCTAATGAAGTCCTTCTTTCTTTCAAAAATTTCACTAAATTCCATATAGTTCCTCCAAATGTATGTAGCTGAATTAAGTATAGTTAAGCATAAAATCATTCGTTCTTGTAGTGAGTATAAAAAGAAACCGATATTTTTGGCGCCACAATTTGTGACAATGCTACTTGAAGGTGATTTGTTCCACACATAGTGAGTAAAGTAGAGTACTATAACGAATGCGAATGTTTGTGAAGCTTTTTTGTTGTAGAAATTATTATAGTGGCTACTTTTTGTTAGTGCTATAGAACCCCAATACAAAAGGTCTTGATCAGACAACACGAAAACAAGCAAACTACACTCATCTAAATTCTTTCTCCGCCAAATGAGATAAAATGGCGGAGAAAAAGGATGAATGACGGTGAAAGAATATAATTATCAGTAGTTGAAAAATTGTTCTTTTTTTGCATTATGTACGGGAAATCCTAGTAAAATCATTTTTGTAGACTGTATTCAGGCGAAATTTCTATTATTTAACATCGTTGTTCCACCAAACTGTATTGCCAGTAAGTGTAGAGTTTACTTGAGAAAATGCCTGCACTCCAGCAGCTCGAGTATCTCGTTTTCCAGCACCGTTACCATTTTTGGCGGTAGCTGAATGTTTTTTTGTCAGATGCTGGTAAGCAGAGGAATGTTTGGTACCGTTAAAACCATAGATCCAAGTTCCGCTCCCGACTTGTTCAGTGGTTCTTAATTTCGGGCTATAGTTGTCCATATTGACCATTCCCTCAGTAGGTTCTGTATTCCCAAATTCATCAGCAAAGCTAATTCCTCCTAAAGCGATTGTTCCAATTGAAGCAATTGTGAGAAGACTAGTTATTCCTATTTTTTTCATATTTTTCACTCCTTTCTGGATTAAACAATACTACATTTGTCAAAGAAATCTAGTAAATACTAATTTACATAGATATAATGAAAACAAAGTTTACATAAAGAAAAATAAAGAATAGGAGGGATTGAAATGAGTTTGGGAAAAAAACTAAAGGATTTAAGAAAGTTAGGAGGATATTCGCAACAAGAGGTAGCGGATTATCTTAATGTATCAAGGCAGTCGCTATCTAAGTGGGAGAATGATAATGGTTTTCCAGATGTGAATAATTTGATTCAATTGGCTTCTTTCTTCAATTTGAGTATGGATGAATTAGTGAATGAGAAACTGGTAGACTCCAAGCATCCAATCGGAAGAGAGTATCATTACAAACGAGTAAAAAAATTCGTGAACATTTCTAGTATTTTACTGTTGATAGCAATTTTTTTCTTACTGATAAAATTCAGATTTTACTTTTACAATCATAGTATCTATGCGTGGGTATTCATGATTTGTACGTTGTTTTCACTATTATTTTTCATATTAGGTACTTCCGAACATATTGCAAAGAGGAGTCGAACATATTTTATTGTAGCAGCGATTGGTTTTGTTTCTTTCGTGTTGTTCGCTTTTTTATTGAGTATTTTTCTTCCTCAAACATTGTAAATATTGGTTTACATAACAGAATGACACTATATATTGAACTCTTCTCTATAGTTTTTCTTGGTATGATACGAGAAACATTATTTATTCCATTTTTACCGAAATTGTTTAGGAAATTTAGGTTGGAGTGGAATAAAGGAAGTAGGATGGGGTTCAACGATGGTAAAAAAACTAATTATTTTAGGTCATTCGTTTTTCTTCTTTTTTGTACTCCTTTTTTCAATCGATTTTTGGTTGGATAAACAAATTGACGAATTTCTTTATAAAGATATTCAACAAGTTCAGATTTTATTTAATGAGAATCATTCAAAGCAGGAATACTTGGATTTTGTGAATCAATATTCGGAAGAGAATGGGCTAAATGTTAGTCAATATACTTTTCCGGAAAAAGATAAGATACTGATTTACTGTTCAAATCCGCAAAGTCAAATCAATTGGAAGAAGCGACTGAATGCAATGAAAAAGTACTCACCACATCCAACTGATACAGATAGTTATAGTATGATGGCGAATAATAGGTTCCAAATAGAAATGAAATCGTTAAATGATATGGTTAACACAGGCATAGGGAATTCATTTTATTTTAGTGAAATCAAAAAAGATACGCTTAGTAAATTTTCAAGATTTGGTCAAGTGAAAATAATTCCAGAATATCAGATGGATCGTGCAGCCATCTATAAAGTCAATGGAGGGATTGTAGTCATCGCATTGTATCTGCTGACGTTCTTGCTATTCCTATTAGTGATAAATTTGTATACACGACTGAATGTAGTTTCTATAAAAAAGTCGTTGGGCTATCAAAAATGGGAGATATTTATTCAAGAAATACTTGATCTGTTTCCCTTGGTACTTTTTACAAATGCGATTATTTCACTTTTGTTTATAATTTATGACTTTGCAAAGAATTTTTCTGATAAATCATTTAATACTGTGCCAATTCTTGGGATTGGAATAATTATAACGTGTATTTTCTTAGCAATGTGTAGTGTTGTTGACTTCTTTGCTTGCTTTATCAAGTATAATGCTGACTATATTAGAGGAAAAAAATCATCAAGATATTTATTGCTGTTTTTTTATTTATTTTGTTTTGCGGTAATGGCAGGATTCCTCTACTCTTTTAACTATGCGGGACAGAAATATCAAGAGTATAGTTACGAATCGGCAGCATTGAAAGATTTTTCGAAATACAAGGATGTCTATATGACGAATGTAACAAACCAGATAAAGCGAGAGGATGACCTTGTTGAAGCGGATTATGCGAAGAAAGCTAAAAATTTATACCGTGATTTGTCTCAGCAAAAGGATACCTTCATTGTCACAGCAGATAATTTCTCAATAGTAAATGGTGAACCGAATAATCCCATTTTTCTTTATCAAATCAATACGGAAAATGAACATGATAAGATAGTCAGCCCTTATGGCAGATCTATAATCGTAGATGCCAATTACATAAAGAAGAATAATATACAACTTGTAGAAACAGGGAAAGTAGAAGAGCTTCTGCATTCGGATAAAGGAACGCTAACTATAGTAGTTCCAGAAAAATATAAACAGTATGAACATGAAATCAGGGAAAATTATTTGAAGGACTACCAGTTTCGGATGATTGAAATTGAGAATATGCTTAGGGATCGGCAAGCGAGCAAGATTGATGAAAAGTCTTTAAGTTTGTCGGTCAATATTGTCTATGCAAAAAATAATCAAACGTATTTTACATTTAATACTAACCATGGAAGTGCTCAGGACAGATATAGAATTGAAGATCCAGTTGCGATCATTTTTGAAGATAACTTAGATGGTGTATTTTATGGGAATCTCTTCACTTCAGGAGGAGGATTTTATTTTTACGAAAGCCATCCGAAGCCGTATGATAGTATCTTGGATATTCTTATAAAAAATGATTTAGGAGCTATTATAGATCAAACACAATCTCTCTATTCTCAAAATGGATTAGCGCTAATGAATGTAAGATTTCAACTGATTAACAGTATTGTAAGTATTCTAATATTATCTATTTTGAGTATATTCCTACTTCTATCATTTCTTAAGCTATTATATAAATATTACGAGACAATCTACTTTTTAAAAACTTCGCTTGGTTACAGTTTTTGGAAACGTAATATCTTTTCTTTACTAACTACTTTTGTAATGGATATTTTATTGATAGGATGCACTATTGTATGGAAATTAAAGATGGGATCGGGCATTTTGTTACTCGGTATCATTGTTTTAGGGTTTGTTGCAATTGTTTTTTGTGACAAAAAGTATGCAACACGCTATTTTGAAAAATTCACAAGAGGAGGTTCCTTATGATAAAGATAGAGAATGTCCATAAATCTTACAAAGGTAAAAAAGTAATTGAAAATTTCTCGACTACAATCTCAAAAGGGGAATTTATATGTATATTGGGGGAGAGTGGCTCTGGAAAATCTACTTTATTGGGTTTGATGTCTTTGATGATCAAACCGGATGCTGGTAGTATTATTTATAAAGAAAAAAGTAGTCGATCGTCAAGTGAAATTCAAAAAATCAGGAGGAATACTATTGCCTATTTGTTTCAAAATTTTGCACTCTTAGATGATAAATCTGCTAAGTATAATATAGATTTGGGTGCTAAATTAAATCCGTCCTTTAAAAAGGAAGACTTGAGGGGAATTATAGAAAAAGTTGGTTTGACGGAATCGATACTTACTAAAAAAGTTTATGAATTAAGCGGGGGAGAGCAACAAAGGATTGCTTTAGCTAGAGCATTATCGAAAAAATTCGATGTTCTTTTTGCGGATGAGCCAACTGGAAATTTAGATCATAAAAATACAAGGCATGTTTTAAAAATTTTCAAAGACCTGTGTAAGAGTGGTAAATCTGTCGTTGTGGTTACACACGATATTGAGATAGCCGCATTCGCAGATAAATTGATCTATCTATAAGAGCAACAATAAGAATCATGATTGGATTTTAAAATCTCGACAGATGTTCAGTCGGGATTTTTTTTGATAATTAATCGAATAATATTTTTATTATTCGATACTTGAGCACTGACCTGAGAGTGAAACAAAAGTAAGAAACACTTTTGTCTTATTCTTTAAAAACGAATAAACGGTGGGAGCAGAAGCAACTCCTTCTTAAATAAGCCGAAATTCACAAAAATTTGAAAAGCAATTTTCGTGAATTTCTTCTTATTTCTCGGAGTTAAACACTTCTGTCCCAGCCTCAGGTCTTGATCATAAAAATAAATAAAGGAGATATTTGTATGGCAGGAGTTATTTCAGTTACACCTGAGCAGTGAAAACAACAAGCACAAGTTTATCTTCGTGCAAAGGAAGGCATCGAACAACAGATTCAAGCAGTCAATAGTATGGATAATATGGTTGCGCAAGATGCTAAATCCTTTGGGTTTAACTAAATACGGAAAGTCAGTACGAAGGTGCTGGTATTTTTTTGTATAAAGGTTGAAGAAATCAGGAAGGAGAGAACAGGTGAAAACAATCAGTCGGACAAACAAAACAGATGCCCGAAATGTTGTAAATAACCAACAGAAATCCGATTTAAAAGCGTATAAAAATTTGTATGAAGGTTTCATTTCACCACTATCATGGCAAATCGACCAAGAGAGGATCATTCATCCATGACGATGCCTAACTGGTTATGGTATTGATGAGCATAGCAAGCATTGTCTCTATAGGTACAGGGGTGCTTTTAGGCAAAAAATATGCTGGTTTAGGAGAGGAAACGGTGAAAACAACCATCAATATCAGTCTGCATATCGAAAATCATGAATTGGATTTGCGGATCCCAAATCAAGTTACACTGGTGCGATTAAAAGCATTGTTAGAGCCAATTTTACGAGAAGAACGACTGTTACAGTATGAGGACTTTGAATTAGTCATTGAGAATAAAAAGATAGTAGTAAATGACCAGCAACCATTAGCAGATTATCCATTAAGCGATGGCGATTGTTTTAGAGTGTCATTTCACTGATCTAATCAGGAAAAAGCGGAGGAAGGTTATTCATGGAGAGGATGTTCAATGGAAGTAGTGAAATTGAATTGGAACGATTAGAGATTGCTCAAAACATTGGGGATGACCAGTTGATCTTACATGTGTATACAAAATTATATGATGCAACAAAAGCAAACAGCAGGATGTCTGGAGCGAAGAAGCAGAAACAGTTAGAAAAATACCAAAAAGCAATTGATACTTATACAGCAAAAGTGGGCGGTGAAAAGAAATGATGTCGACGAATGAAACCACACACGCTTACCCTACAACACCTAATTTTGATGACCAAATTATCTCAAAAGAAGCAGTTCTCTATGATGTGTTTGTTTTTGGGGATACCTTTCACCATTTTGAAATGGGACCTACGAATGCTGTCTTGCAGTTTGAAGGGATAATGATTGAATTAACGCACGAGAATTTATTTTTCAATCAACAGAAATGGGAAATGCCAATGATTCGTTACAAAGGAGAACGTTTTTTTGTGGTTCCTCATGAATCATTGAATGTGTTCACTGCCAATTTTCCTTACGATAAACTGATCATTTCTGAAAATAAAGGCAGTGATATTGCTTTTCCGACTACAGCTTTTGCGATTATCGGACCGAAAATGAAAAATAGTCCATCGAAGGAAGAAGATTTTTATCTTTCTTTGTCTGTAGAGCAAGAATGCGTTTATTTGAATGAACAGCGTATATTCAATGGAACATATACGTTGAAAGTTGGGGATCGCTTAATTATCGGTGGTATAGCGATGGAGTATCGACCAAAGCAATTGAAATTAACTGAAATTTATCAACAAGTGACATTGAATCCTTGGAAGTTACTGTCACAAGCTTTTGAGCCAGAAGTACCGGTGAATTTTCCTGATTTTCGACGCAGTCCAAGAATCTTGTTACAACAACCAACAGAAAAAATAGCCATTCAACCGCCAGAAAGTTTAATGGATACAGGAAAAGGCGATATCATCAGCACGATTTTACCTCCTTTAGGTATGTTGGTGGTCACTGGTGCGACTAGTTTATTAAGTGGTGGCAATCCTTTGATGATGGTTGGGATGGGCAGTGCGAGTTTATTGACAGCAACTTTATCTGTGTCTTCTTACTTTACCAATAAGAAAGATTTTGCCCATAAGAAAGTGGAACGAGAAGAGGATTATCAAAGCTATCTACTAGAAAAGACCGCAGAATTAGAGCGGCTAGCCCAAAAACAACAACAAACATTCGACTATCACTTTCCTGATTTAGAAAAACTTTCACAGTTAGTTACTAACTATAGTCCCAGAATTTATGAGAAGACTGTGAATAATGCAGATTACTTGGAATTCTCATTGGGAACAGGGGACTTGATTTCTTCTTATGAAGTTGCTTTTGATGATGAACAAAAAAAAGACCATTAGTGGTATTTGCCAAGGAACATATCGTTGAACCTTATTCTGTCGTCAAGCAAGCCCCGATCTGTACTAATCTTCAAAAACAAGCATTGGGCTTGGTAGGAACTTACCCAGTCTTACGAACAGCGGTTTCCAGTATCTTATTTCAACTTGCAAGTTTTCATTCCTATCATGATTTGGAAATGATTGCCTTACTTCCCAAAGAACAGTACGACAAAGACTGGAAAAAATGGCGGTGGTTGCCACACTTTCAAATCCATAGCTTGAATCTTAGAGGATTGATCCATAACGCGCAAAGTCGGGATATGATTTTGAATAGTTTTTATCAGCTGATGAATAAAAGGAAACAAGCGTTACGAGAAGCCGGTGGCAACAATAAGATCCAGTTTTCACCGTATTTTGTTTTTACCATTTTAGACGATAGTTGGTTGGCAGGCCACGGATTGAATGAATTTTTAGCAGAGGACATGAGCAACTATGGTGTCACGGTTATTTGGGGCAAAGAAGCAGAAGCCATGTTGCCGGAAACAGTTACGACACTTGTGAAATATACCTCTAGTGAAAGTGGTCAATTGGTAAATGAAAAAAATGTCTATCTTGCCAAAGACTTTAAACCTTATCGTTTATCAGAAAAATATCCATTAGATCAAGCGATTCGTCGTTTGGCGAATTTGCATCATGTGGAAGTCGAAAAAAATGCAATTCCTGAATCTGTCGGTTTTTTGGAAATGTACCAAGTAAAAGAAGTGGAAGAACTTCAAGCCTCGACCCGATGGCAGTCAGCCAATACCGTAAAATCCTTGGCAGTGCCACTAGGATATCGTGGAAAAGATGATTTAGTGTCACTTAATTTACATGAACGTGCCCACGGTCCTCATGGGTTAGTGGCAGGAACGACTGGATCAGGGAAGTCCGAAATCCTGCAAAGTTATGTATTAAGTCTTGCCATTAATTTTGCGCCAGAGGATGTAGGATTCTTGCCGATTGACTTTAAAGGTGGTGGGATGGCGAACCTATTTGTTAATTTACCCCATTTACTTGGTTCTATTACCAACTTGGACGGTGCCGGCTCTGCTCGGGCTCTAGCAAGTATTCGGGCAGAATTACAAAAACGCCAACGTTGTTTTGGAAAATATGGGGTCAATCATATCAATGGCTATACGAAACTCTATAAAGCAGGAAAAGAAATTTATGACTCAGAAGAGAAAAAGAAATACCCTAGTGAATCATTGCCACACTTGTTCTTGATCTCAGATGAATTTGCCGAATTAAAAGTAAACGAACCAGAATTTATGGCCGAACTGGTTTCAACTGCTCGGATTGGTCGTTCCTTAGGCGTTCATTTGATTTTAGCTACACAAAAACCAAGTGGCGTAGTAGATGATCAGATTTGGTCGAATTCACGGTTCAAATTAGCATTAAAAGTTCAAGATGCTAGTGATTCCAATGAAATTTTGAAAACCCCGGATGCTGCCAATATTACTTTGCCAGGACGTGCTTATTTACAAGTCGGGAACAATGAAATCTATGAACTCTTGCAATCCGCTTGGAGTGGCGCAACCTATGATCCTGAATCGGTAAATGAAGAAAAAGTAGATGAACGTATCTGGAAAATCAACGATTTGGGACAATATGAATTATTGACGACTGATTTGTCTGAGGATGAAGAAGTTGGTGTTGCACAAGAGGAAGAACAACAGACGGAATTAGAAGCGATTGTAGATTATTTATCAGCAGTGGCCAAACAAACACAGGCAACTTTACCAGAAAAAACATGGTTACCACCTTTAGAAACTGAAATTTGTACGCCACCAATTTCCCGAGAAAAAGAATGGCAAGGGACTCGGAAACTGACAGTACCTTTTGCTTTCATGGATATTCCTTCACGACAAGCACAAGAAACGTTCTTTTTTGATTTTAACGAATTTAGCCATACTGCTATTTATGGCAGTGCTGGTTTTGGAAAATCTGTCGCCCTCCAAACGCTTGTGATGAATCTTGCGCGAAAGAACACACCAGAACACCTTCATGTTTATCTGTTAGATTTTGGGACCAATGGGCTATTGCCGTTAAAAGATCTGCCTCACGTAGTGGACCTTGTTCATCTGGAAGAAAACGAGAAATTAGTGAAATGTGTCAAAAAGATTCGACAAGAACTAACAAAACGAAAAGAGGAATTTTCTTTATATGGTGTTTCTAGTTTTTCTCAATACGAATCAAAATCTGGTAACTCTTTACCAGTTGAAGTCATTGTATTAGACAGCTACGACCCACTACGGGAAAGTCCTTTAGAAGAATTGGTAGAAAGCGTGCTGAAACAATTGTTACGAGAAGGTGCAAGCTTGGGCATATATCTGGTTGCAACCGCTCTAAGAGCAGATTCTTTCAAAATCAGCATGACTAGCAATATTCCAACACGGATTGCATTGTACCTAGTTGAAGATAAGGCTGTAAAAGATATTGTCGGTCGTGATGCCTTGATCCCACAAGAAATCACCGGTCGCATTCAAGTGAAACTAGATGAACCAATCGTGATGCAAGTCTATTTGCCAACAGAAGGAAGCAACGATATTGAACGTCTGAACAACTTAGAAGCTGAAATCAAGGAAATGGACCAAGTATGGTCAGGTGATAGACCGGCGAGGATCCCGGTGGCACCCAAACGATTGATGGCTAAAGAATTTTATTCCTACCCCGAAGTTGAAAAGTACTTGTCAGAAGGAAATCTACCATTTGGTATGAGTTTAGAAACAACTGAAATTGTCGCCTTTTCTCCAGTGGAGGATGGCTATTGTGTCATTGCTGATGATACGCCATCACAGACAGAATTTTTGAACCGAACCATCATAGAAGGATTCAAAGAACTCCAGCAACAGTACTATCGCCTTGTCTTTGATTATGGAAATCAGTATGAGTCTACTACTGCTTTTGATCGGATCGTTTCTGACAATGAATACAATCAAACAGCCTTTGAGTTATCAGGAGAAATCGACAATCGACTGGGAAATAACGCAATACCAAGTGAAAAAATGCTGGTGTATATCCCAGAAGTAGTGCCATTTTCCGAGAAGAGTCTATTGTTTGAAGACCAAGTGAAAAAAATGTTGAAAAATGGTCCTAAAGTTGGTATTTATTTTATTTTCCAATCACCGAAAAGTAAGTTAGATATTGCATTTGATGACGTTAGTAAATTGTTACGAAATAATCCATCGACAGGCCTAGTAGGTTCACGTTTAACGGATCAAGAATATATCAAAGTAAAGTCTAATTTTAGTGAACCAGAACTAGAGTATGACCAGCATAATTTTTATGCCCGCCGTAAGGCAGAACGAATCAAATTAATCAGTGAGTGGTGAGACAAATTTCTATATGTGAATAGATTAAATACTAAAATAATCGTAAGGGCGAAATCGACTGCTTTTTTGAATGCTGTAGATCATTTTTGCTTTCTGGTAGCGGGTAAATGAGTTCTTCAAATGTACATTTAAGTTTTCAAGCAGGTTTAAAAACTTGGTTAGATCAATCTCCGATTCTTGTATGACAAAGCGATAATATTGGGATTCAGACACCTCATTGTTTCGAATATATTCTTTACTGAACTCTTTTTTTCATCTCTAATTTTGCTAAAAGTTACTCCTAGATTTTCATACATAAAAAACACTCCCATATTTGCGAGTTAATCGTACAGGAGCTCATGAAAACTTTAGAATCATTCCTCAAAGGGGATGATTTTTATGGTAGGGGTTATTTCAGTTAGACCTGGGCAGTTAAAACAACAAGCACAAGTTTATCTTCGTGCAAAAGAAGACATCGAACAATAGATTCAAGCGGTCAATAGTATGAATAATGCGATTGCGCAAGAATGGAAAGGTCAATCTTTTCGATCCTACTTGGAACAATACAATCAATTAAGCTGACCGGTGAAAAAATTTGAAGAGTTACTGGTCTTTATCTTTTAACTGATGCAATTGATCAACTATAAAGGTCTCAAAGACTTTTTGCTCATGAATTTAATGGAAAGGGTGGCCATTCAAGCAGTCATTACAGCTAAAAAAATGCGAATTGGCACAATGAAACAGAGCTCGATGAGAAGAGTTGAAGAAATTTCAGAAGCAATGTTTCAACAAACCAATAGTGTCCTACCTAATGCATTAAAAGGGGTGTTACAGGGGAAAAGTGCAGAATCAGCAGATAAATATTTAAAAGAATATAAGAAACCAGCTTTAAAAACGCCAGTGAAAGAAGGTTGATTTATTGATGGAGAAAAAACAACACAGACAGCAAGAGTTAGAAGAACAATATGATGAAGACGTACAGAGGATTGGGCAACAGCAAAAAAAGTTAAATGAACAATTCATCCATTTTAGAAGAGAGACAGGTCGATTAGTGGAGAAAGTCATGCATTTCACCAAAAATGATTCATGGAACAACCAACGATTTTATCAAGTCATGGAACAAAGCAATCGTGTGATTCGCCAAGCGAAAAATCATTATATGCAACAATTGGAAGAAAAAGCACGAGAATTGACCAAACACTACCAAAAAGAATTAGAAAAATTTCAAGAATAGGAAAAAGCGCGCTTTTACATAGAAATAGTTGAAATAAAGAAGCACTGTATCATAAGGATAATAATCAAAAAGGTCTTGATAATCACGCACGGCACAAGTTGCCAATAGCTAAAAACGTCCATTGAGTCAAAGATCATATCCAGCCTTGTTTCTCCGCAAAGTTAATGGCTTCGATTCTAGAACCGGTTGCTGTTTTAAAATCTTAGATAAAAAGATAGGAAAAAATCAAAAATTATTTTTTGTTATTTTAATTAGGTATTTAGATTCCTAGATCATAATAATTTTTTTGTGATATAATTTTGTTAGTGTGTTTAATTTTGAAAAGGCTAGAAAAATTCATTTAGGGAGCGCTAGATGGACAAAATATTCTTTTATTGTATATCTTATTTCCATTTGATCATTTTTGCTTTTTGTTTTTTTGTTTTGGAAAAATTATATAGACAAAAAATATATATGTTATTTTTTTATTTTTTGTTGATTTTTATTGCTGTGATCATAAGGACTTTATTTTTTACATTAGATTTATTAGTGATGTTCATACTATTTTTTGGTTTTTCTTATAAAGTTTTTCCTCAAAAAGATTCTGTGCAGATTGTTTTATCGATCATGTGTTCAGCAATGATTGAACTGCTATTTACATCATTTTATGGAATGATCATACCTTGTTTTTTAAGACTAAGCGGATTTAGTAAAAATATCATGCTAATTTTAATCTGCTTTTTGTCACTATTTATTTGTTTGATTGTTTCTACTGTACTTAGAGAAAGAGTATATACATATCTATTTAGGAAAAAGATAGTATCACGGACTTCATTTTTGCTGATGGCAGTGATTTTAGGCTATCAAATGATAGGAATAATTCAGAGGTATGCTGAAAATAGAAATCTGCTTTTTACGTTGCTGATTTTCTACTGTTTATTGTCTGTCTTGAGTATTACGGCTGTCTACGCGCTATCTCAAAAGAAATTACTTGAGGAAGAATTAAATAAAAACAAAGTGGTTTTAGAATTACAAGAAAAATATACGAATGAGATAAAAAAGCAATATCAAGAAACTAGAAAATTCCGACATGATCATGCAAATCTACTAGCAGCGATCCATTATTATCTAGAAAACAATGAGGTTGCTGAATTAAAGAAATTTTTTTTTGACGATATCGTGAAAACAAATGAGGAGAGCAACAAAAATTTTTTTCTACTGGATGAGTTACAGAATATTGGCTCTTTGGGTGTTAGAGGTATTTTCTATACAAAATTAGTATCAGCCCAAGAAAAGGGCATAGATATACAAATTGAAATTAACGATTTTTTGTCGGAAGAGAAAAAAGTGAGGACGAGTTCGCTTGTGCGACTATTTGGTATTTTTTTAGATAATGCCATTGAAGAGTTAAACTCCATTCAAAAAGGCAGTTTAATAATAGTAGGATTTGAAGAGAACAACAATTCAGTTTTCATCATTCAAAATACAATTAGAGATAAAATTGTACCGCTTCAACTTCTCAAAAAGAAAGGATTTTCAACTCGTGGCAAAAAAAGAGGTCTGGGTTTAGCAAATGTTGAAGAAATCCTATTAGCTGAACCTAGTATTCTTTTAGAAACAAAAATTACGGATGATTTTTTTATTCAAAAAATAACTATTGTTAGCGAGGTGGAGTGATTTGTTGTCAATATTTATTTGTGAGGATAATACGATACATAGAAGAACAATCGAAGGCTACATACAAAATTATCTATTGATTGAAGAGTTAGATATGACGATCGAAGTGAGTACGGATGATCCCTATGAAATTATTTCTTACCTAGAAAAAAACTCCGTCCATAATGGCATTTATTTTTTAGATATAGACTTACAATGTGATCTTGACGGAATAAAATTAGGTGCAAAAATCCGAAATATGGACATTAGCGGAAAAATAGTCTTTATCACTACCCATAGTGAAATGATGTACTTTACGTTCAAATATAAAGTTGAGGCAATGGATTATATCATCAAAGACAATATAAATGATCTCCAGAAAAGAATCATAGCTGCTTTGGAACAGGCAAAAAAGCATTATCAAGAGGATAAAAATGACCAAAAAGAACGAATAAAAATAATAATCAATAAACAGATCCGCGTTTTTCCGTTGAAAGAAGTCATGTTTATCGAAACCTCACAAGTTCCTCATAAATTGATTCTTCACTTATCCCAAAATACTATCGAATTTTATGGGAAAATACATGAGATTGAAAGTTTGGCTTCTTCGCTGATTCGTATCCACAAATCAGTTGTCGTAAATATTGGAAATATTGCTACGATAGATAGAAGAAAATATATGGCTGTCATGAAGAATGGTGAAAGCTGTCCAATTGCCATTAGGAAGATTTCCATGTTAAAGAGAAGACTGAGATAGAAAAAATATTTTTTTGATAATCGCCACTTTATTTAAGTAAAATGATTGATAGAATAATCAAGATGATTATTGAGCCAAAGATAAGTGGTAGGTGTATTGTACTTTGCAAGAAAATAGCATAGTAAACAGTGAAAGTTGCAGTTAGATTCGTCATCGAGTGAAAAATAATAGTATAAAACAAATTCTCATCTTTGCGATAAAATAAGTTTAATGCTAATGAAATAAGGAAGTAGAATGGTGCTGTAATTGGAGAATCAACTATTTGTATAAGATGGGCTAGCATGAATGAAATAGTTAAAATTAGTATATAAAATTTAGGGAAACTATTTTTAACATCTGAATAAAGAAGTTTTCTAAAAACAATTTCTTCAATGATAGGAGCTATAATGATTGAACTAGGTAGAGATAGCAATACGTTCGTAAAAGAGGGAAGATGTCTTACAAAATCTGATATTTCGAATTGTGTCAATCCATAAGCTATTTGGATGAAAGTATGGCAAACAGACAAACAACTAAAAAAAATTATTCCTAAAAATAAGTTTTTTTTATTCGAAACTTTCGTTCTGTTTTCAAAAAGTCTACTATCTTTACCTACGCTAGCAAAAAAAAGAATGGGGATATACAGAAGCAACAAGGCATTTAATTCCTCTATGAAAAAATGGTCATTATGGAACAAATTGATAAGAACATTAGCTAGTGAGGTATTGTAGATAAATGCATAAAAAGGGATACCCACTAATTTAATCAATATCTTTCTCTGCATAGAGTATCCCTCCTTTATAAAAAAACAATCATTTTAAATTAGTCTGGTACACTATCTCTATAAGAAGTATTAGATATGTGAGTTTCCGTCCTTAAATATTTATTGTCAACTTTTCTATAAACTTTCACAGTCACTCTAATTGTTGCGAATTGTGTATAATCTTTGTACCATCCAGAAACAGAATGTTTTACTTCAAATTTCCCCCCTACTTTTGGGATGGGAATACTTACTGAGACAGTAGTTCCTTTTGAAACGGCCTAAATAGATTCTTCCAGTTTTGGTAATAGTATAGTTTTGTGCTTGAGACCAAGTTCGTTCCTTTGAAATTAAAGGCTCTATCACGTAATAATTTTCATCATCTTCAAAATACTGGTCAAGTGCAAGTTTGTTTCCCTCAAGTAATTCACTTTCTCTTTTTTCAACAACCACTTCGGCGGTAGTATCTTCTTCCAAGTCATTTGCGAAGATGGTGGTAGGAGAAGTAAACATGTTACCTAATGTAAGACTCGTTACAAATAAAACAATTTTTTTCATATCATTCCCTCCATGTTTTTTTTGCGTGTATAAGCTACTATACCCACTAGTATTATTAACCAAAATGGTTTATCTAGCGTCTTTTTATAAAAAAAAGACCATTTTTACACTTGATAGTACATATCAGATAAATGAGCAACGATGATGATATCTTGAACGTCTGATTTTCTTCCTCATTTTTACATAAAATTTCTCTATTTTAGGAAAGTTATAGATTTTTTTCTTCATCTTTTCTATGTTGTTCGAAAAATGCAACAGAAAGCAAGAATGTAAAAAGCGATACCTCGCTAAAATAATCCCTCCCCTCTAAGCATTTCAATGCTATACTTAAGCCAATTGAAAGATGGAGGAAACGGGATGGATCAAAAAACGTTTATTGTGGCAATGATTCTTGCGGTCATTGTTTTATTGATTGGTTTGGAAGTGCATGCGCGGTATAAATTAAAAGAAAGTGTTCACCAAAAATGGGGAAAGCTATCTTATCAGCCACGGTTTGATAAAGAAGAGAGCTTGAAGGAAGCATGGTTGACGGAGAAAAAGTTTCGTTCGTGGGCCAGTGAAGTAGATGATTTAACGTGGTATGACTTGGATATGTTCGAGGTGTTTGAAGGAATCAATCTGACGTATTCGAGTATTGGCTCAGAGGCGTTGTATCAACGGTTGCGAAGCTTTGACTTTACTGAAGATAAACGGTTGGAACGATTGATCGCCTTTTATCGAGAAGAGCCATTGGTTCGTGAAAAGATCCAATATCAATTTGCCCGGCTTGGTAAAAAGGATGGGAATTTTACCAAGCAATATCTGGCAGATGGGAAAAGTAAGAAAATCGGGCATATCGGGTTATTTACTTTCTTAGGTTTTTTACCGCTCATTGGCGTACTTCTGCTTTTATTAGGGCAAGTTTTTGGACTGTATTTAGCGATCGGTAGTTTGGTTTTTAATACGATCTATTATCAAGTAAAAAAACAGACATTAGAAACAGAACTCAATAGCATGGGCTATCTGGTTTCAACGATTTCAACGGCTAATCAGCTGGCCAAGATCAAAACGCCATTTCAAGAAGAATTGCGACAAAATGTGAAACCGTTAAGAGATATTCCTAAATTTGGTTTTTCTTTTCGTGTGAAAAGTGGTTCGGAAGCGGAAATCATATTTGATTACGTGAATATGATGTTTATGTTGCCGTTTATTTCTTATCATTTTGTCATTAGTAAATTAGAAAAGAAAACAGCAGAAGCAATGAAAGTGTGGGAATTACTGGGGGAATTGGAAGTTGCGGCGGCGGTATTGAATTATCGAACATATATGCCGATTAATTGCCAACCCCAATTCGCTAAAGGTGGTGTAGAAGCGGAAGATTGCTACCATCCGCTATTGGCGGAAGCAGTGGTAAACCCAGTTGACTGGCATAATAATACTTTAGTGACGGGTTCGAATGCTTCCGGGAAATCTACCTATGTAAAAAGCATTGCCATTAATTGTATTTTAGCTCAAAGTATCCAAACGGTGTTGGCGGAACGGTTTATGCTTGAACATGGCCATGTGTTGACATCAATGGCAATCGAGGATGATTTGTTTGAAGGTGACAGCTACTTTGTTTCAGAGATCAAGTCGATAAAACGATTGCTGGATCAAGTGGCATCTAAAGAGCGTTGTTACTGCTTTATTGATGAAATTTTAAAAGGGACAAACACGATTGAACGGATTGCCTCTTCTGCAGCAGTGGTGAACTGGTTGTCTGATTATCCATCTTTAGCATTTGTAGCGACACATGATATCGAACTGACGGAAATTTTAAAAAATGAGTGTGAGAATGTCCATTTCGAAGAACAAGTCACACCAGAAAAAGGGATCAGTTTTGATTTCCAATTAAAAGCAGGACCAGCGATAACCAGAAATGCGATCGCGTTATTAAAAGTGTTGGATTACCCTGATAAATTAGTCAAAAATGCGAAAGAAGAAGCTACTTTCTTTGATCATAATCGTACGTGGCGTGTATTTGAGTAAAAAATGAGATAAAAAGGAACAACGGGATGACTTCATCCGTTACATCTAAATAAGTAGCGGGAATAGAAATGGCTCCTCTGAAATAAGTTGAAATGAGGTCGAGACAAAAGTCGTTTAGGTTTGAGAAGTTGGAGAGAAAAGAGGCTGGGATAGAAGTGTTTAACTCCGAGAAATAAGAAGAAATTAACGAAAATTGCTTTTCACATTTTTGTGAATTTCGGCTGATTTAAGAAGGAGTTGCTTCTGCTCCCACCGTTTATTTGTTTTTAAAGAATGAGACAAAAGTGTTTCTTACTTTTGTCCCATGTTTTTTTATTTCCGAAAAACTTGACTTTTGGATGCCGTTTATTCGAGAGTTTGTAGCAAACCTGATTTTTAGATTTGTCCCACATTCTCTTTTTTTTTTGGTCTTTTCCACGGTTAAAAAAGGAGATTCCGTGGTACAATAGAGAATCAGTTGAACAAAGGAGATCATTAGAAAAATGGCAAATGCTCTTGAAATAAATGGATTAAAAAAAATATATGCAACAGGGGTCGAGGCGTTACGTGGGATCGACTTGACTGTTGAGGCGGGAGATTTTTATGCGTTGTTAGGCCCAAATGGTGCAGGGAAATCAACGACGATCGGTATCATTACGTCTCTAGTCAATAAAAATTCGGGTAAGGTAAAAGTATTTGGGTACGATCTGGATACCGATTTGGTTCGAGCGAAACAACAGATTGGTTTAGTTCCACAAGAATTCAATTTCAATCCTTTTGAGACGGTACAACAAATCGTAGTGAACCAAGCAGGTTATTATGGGGTTTCACGCCAAGAAGCGCTAAAACGCAGTGAAAAGTACTTAAAACAATCAAATTTGTGGGAAAAGCGAAATGTGCGGGCACGGATGCTTTCTGGCGGGATGAAACGCCGATTGATGATTGCTAGGGCACTGATGCACGAACCTAGATTGCTGATTTTAGATGAACCTACTGCGGGTGTAGATATAGAATTGAGACGGGAAATGTGGGAATTTTTACGTGAACTGAATGAAAGTGGCACGACGATCATTTTGACGACCCATTATTTAGAAGAAGTAGAAATGCTGTGTCGAAATATTGGGATCATCCAATCAGGTGAGTTGATTGAAAATACAAGTATGAAATCATTACTCTCCAAGTTACAGTTTGAAACATTTATCTTTGATTTGGCACCATATGAGCAAACACCAACGCTTACAGGCTATAATTACTCGTTTGAAGATGAACGGACAATTGCGGTGGAAGTCAAACGTGATCAAGGCGTCAATGGCATCTTCGATCAGTTTAGTCAACAAGGTGTCAAAGTTCTTTCGATGCGGAATAAGTCGAATCGTTTGGAAGAATTATTCTTGAAAATCACGGAAGAAAATGGTCATGTGGAGGAAAAAAATGTTTAGTCTTTATTTTACAGCTTTAAAAAGTTTAGCTATCAAAGAAACCAATCGCTATTTACGTATTTGGGTCCAAACTTTAGTTCCACCTGTTATTACTACGTCCCTTTATTTTGTTATTTTTGGTAAAATGATCGGCGGGCGTATCGGGGATATGGGCGGATTTTCTTATATGCAGTTTATCGTCCCTGGACTGATCATGATGTCAGCGATCACTAGCTCTTATGCGAATGTTTCATCGTCCTTCTTCTCGCAGAAGTTCCAAAAAAATATTGAAGAGATCTTGGTTGCTCCAGTGCCTACACATGTGATTATCTGGGGCTTCGTTATTGGTGGATTAGGACGTAGTGTACTGGTAGGATCGTTGGTAACGGTAGTGTCGCTCTTTTTTGTTCCACTACATGTCCATTCGTGGGTGATCATCATCGTGACCTTGTTGATGACGGCGATTTTATTTTCTCTTGCTGGGTTGATCAATGGGATCTTTGCCCAATCCTATGATGATGTATCGATTGTACCAACATTTGTTTTACAACCTTTGACATATCTAGGTGGAGTATTTTATTCGATTTCAATGTTACCACCTGTTTGGCAAGCTATTTCAAAAGTCAATCCAATCGTGTACATGATATCTGGATTCCGTTATGGTTTTCTTGGGACAAAGGATGTACCGATAGGCGTTTCCCTTACGATTTTAGTCTTGTTTATCATCGTCCTATATTCAGCTTGCTGGTATTTGATCAATAAAGGACGCGGATTGAGAAGCTAATCATTGCTATAAAGAGGCAGAAGTGCTCAACTTCAAGATATATGAAGAAAGTCACAGGAATTATTTTTGAATTTTTGTGAATATTGACTTATTTTTTGAAGAAGTTGTTTTTGCTTTCACCATTGAGGTGAGAGGTCGAGACAAAAGTCGTTTCGGTTTGAGAAATTGGAGAGAAAAGAGGCTGGGACAGAAGTGTTTAACTCCGAGAAATAAGAAGAAATTCACGAAAATTGCTTTTCAAATTTTTGTGGATATCGGCTTATTTCCGATGGAGTTGCTTCTGCTCCCACCGTTTATCCGTTTTTTAAGAATGAGACAAAAGTGTTTCTTACTTTTGTCCCACGCTTTTTTTTGAAATTTCCGAAAAATCTGACTTTTGGACGCCGTTTATTCGAGGGTCTGTAGCAAACCTGATTTTTAGATTTGTCCTATATTCTTTTTGTCAAATGTTAAGTTAGAGTTGCTCAAGGATCATTGTTTGTATTAAAATAGAAAATTAAAAAGGAGTGGGTGGAATGAGCCTTGTATTTCGGAAAACAACAGTAGAAGATTTGCCAGCTGTGATGAAAATCATCAATGATGCGAAGGCATTGTTAGCGGCTGCCGGCAGTCCACAGTGGCAAAATGGCTACCCTAATGAAGAAACGATCAAAAATGATATTGAAGAGGGGATTTCTTATATTTTTCTAGTCGATGGAGTGGTGGCTGGAACACTGGCGTTACAACGGACACCAGACAAAAATTACCAAGAAATCTTTGAAGGAAAATGGGAAAATGAAGCAGATCCATATACAACGATCCACCGTATTGCCCTGTCGGAAGAATTTCGTGGGCAAAAATTGGCGTATCGCTTGATTGAATTTGCAGAAGCCGAAACGAAAAAACAAGGAATCCATCAAATTAGAGTGGATACACACAAAAAGAATAAAGGAATGCAGCGTATCATGGACCATAGTGGGTTTGAGTTGCGAGGCATCGTTTATGTGAGTGACTATACAGATAATGAACGATTGGCTTATCAAAAGCTTGTTCGTTAAAGAAGTGAAGCGCTGATTTTGCTTCTTTTACATATAACTAGTATAATGACCATGTTTTTTTAAGATGAAGATCAATAAAGAGCCAGTAATGAAATGGAGTGTATGATGTGAAAGAAAATTTTTGGGCAGCGTTACCTAAGCCCTTTTTTATATTAGCCCCGATGGAAGATGTCACAGATGTGGTTTTTAGGCATGTTGTGAAAGAAGCAGGCGCACCTGATGTATTTTTTACTGAGTTTACGAATTCGGATAGTTTTTGTCATCCTGATGGTAAAGAAAGTGTTCGAGGCCGATTGACTTTTACAGAGGATGAACAGCCTATGGTAGCCCATATCTGGGGGGATAAGCCAGAATTCTTCAAAGAAATGAGTATCCAACTGGCTGAAATGGGATTTAAAGGAATCGACTTGAATATGGGGTGTCCTGTACCAAATGTCGCTGAACGAGGCAAGGGCAGTGGGTTGATCCTTCGTCCAGAAGTAGCGGCGGAATTGATCCAAGCTGCAAAGGCAGGGGGACTACCGGTTAGTGTGAAAACACGAATTGGGTTCACGCAACAATCGGAATTAGATCATTGGATCAGCCATCTCTTGAAACAAGATATCGCGAATCTTTCTATCCACTTACGAACAAGAAAAGAAATGAGTAAAGTAGCTGCCCATTGGGAGTTGATTCCAAGGGTTGTAGAGTTGAGGGATGCACTTGCACCGCAAACATTGATCACTATCAATGGGGATATTCAAGACCGACAAATGGGCTTGGAATTGGCAGAAAAATATGGAGTAGACGGCATTATGATCGGTCGTGGGATTTTCAAAAACCCATTTGCTTTTGAAAAAGAAGCGAGAGAACATTCGTCAGAAGAACTGATTGCATTACTCCGCCTACAATTAGATCTGCAAGATCAATATGCGCAGTTCATTCCACGTTCGATCACAGGATTACACCGTTTCTTCAAAATCTATGTCAAAGGTTTTCCTGGTGCAAACGATCTGCGTGTTCAACTAATGGATACCAAAACAACAGATGAAGTGAGAGCAATACTGGACACATTTCAAGCGAACAAAAACAGATAAGACTGAGATGAAATAATCAAGGCCAAAAATATAAGCCGAAATTCACGGAAATTGCTTTTTTGATTTTTGAGAATTTTGGCTTTTTGAAGAGGTTGTGCCAGTATAAAAAAGAGAATCGAAAAACGGTTGTAATACTAATCAAGTAGGCTAGGATACTCGTTCGTGTGGATGAATGAAACAAGCCAAAAAACGCCTAAGAGATCAATCTAAATGAAAAAGCCACGAGAAATTCAGTTGGATTTCTTGTGGCTTCTTTATTTTAAGGGGAGTCATTTCAAGTGATGTTATGGTTCCTCAGTCATTTTTCTGAATGCACTCGGTGTTTTGCTATAAATTGCTTCAAATTTTTTGTAAAAATTGGTGCGGTTCTTTAGGCCTACCAATTCAATGATCGAACCAATTGAAAGAGAGGAGCTTTCAATCAAAAACTTAGCCTGCTTCATTCGTTGTTCTGTTAACAGGGTTGAAAAATTTTTATTTGTCTTTTGTTTGATGATATTGCTCAAGTAGTTTTTATTGTAGCCAAGTTGTTTAGCTGCATTTTCTAATGAGAGGGTGGCATAATCTTTTTCAATCAGTTTCAAGGTATCGATGACGACTTGATGGTTGGTCTTGTCTTTTTTTTCTTCGTAGAAATCATAGGTACAGTTGCCAATCAATTCGGTAAACAGAATTGGGATGTACAAAGAAATGATTTCATTTGCGAAGACGGGTTCAGTAAAATATTTATTGATCATTTGATCTAGAATCATTTGGACATGCTCATTTTCGGAGCAACGGAAAATCAAATATTCTTTTCGTGAACGAGTGGCCATCGTCTGAGCTAAAAAATTAAAGAGCACACTATTTTTAACATTTAAATTAGACAGCCAATTAATGTCGACTTTGTCATTTGGAAAAATAATATCGATGAGAATATCTTGTTCCCCATGTACTTCTAAGGAATGGGAAGAACCGCGATCAAGCAATAAAATCTCACCTTGATTGATCACCTCACGCTTATTGTTGATATACTGAACTGATTTTCCTGAATAAACATAATTCAGTTCTAAAAAGTGATGACTGTGTTTTGGATAAGGCGCAAAACGTGGATGTTTACTTATATAGATATAATTATTTTTCAAGAAGTAATCTTTTAATAAAACCATGTCTTCTTTTGCGGTTTGAAAAGATGTTGAAGGAATATCCATTACGAATTTTTTTTTATTTAATTGAGCTTCTTCCACTTGTGTATGATGATGTAAATAGTCTTCTACGATTTTATTCATATTAATACATCCCTGTAATTTTGATACATTTATTCTATACCCACGATATTGAAAACGCAACCATAAATTCCGATAATAAGAATGTAAATAAACTTAAGGAGCGGGTGAACTATGAGTGGTCAAAGCGGTGGAGGAAGAAAAGAGACCATTGCGGTTTCTTTAACGAACTATTTGGATTCTGGTTGTATCGTAGCAGGTGCAAGCGGATTGACCTTATGGACGGAGCATTTTGGTTTAAGTAGTTTTTCTGTTGGATTGTTGGGAGCCTTGAGTGCGAACGCTTTTGGTGCGGCGATTGGTGCATTGATTGGTGGACGGTTATCTGATAAGTATGGACGTAAATTCATCTACACCTACAACTTATTGATTTATATAGTTGGCGCCCTGTTTATTATCTTTGCAATGAATTTTCCAATGCTGTTGGCAGGATTTTTGATTATGGGGTTGTCTGTTGGTGCAGGAGTTCCGGCATCGTGGTCATATATTGCTGAAATGGCACACCCTGAATCTCGAGCACATAATATTGGAATTTCTCAACTAGCATGGTCATTAGGACCAGTAATTATTTTCACACTAGGAGTAATTTTAGCACCTTTGGGATTATTTGGTAGTCGTTTATTGTTTGTTTCATTGGTTGTTGTTGCCATAATTGCTTGGGTTTTACAACGGCAATTGGAAGAATCAAAAGATTGGGAAGAAGAAAATGCACGCCAAGTAGCGACAGCGGAAAAGGCGCATCCATATAAAGAGCTTTTTTCAAATGTTGTGAACAGAAAATCAATCATGTTTTTAGTAGGTGTGTACCTATTTTGGAACTTAGTAGCAGGAGCGATGGGATTTTTCATGCCGTTTGTATATGAAACAGTTGGTGGGTTGACGAATTCACAAGCAAATATGCTACAGGCAGTACTTTGGATATTGACATCGCTTGCTTCTTATTTTGGCTTTGCGAAACTGGGAGACAAAGTAAATCAACGTAAGTTTTATTTTGTAGGCGCTTTAATGGCGGTGCTCTCATGGGTCATTTTGACATTCGTCGGGATGTCTTGGGCAGGATTAGGCGCATTTGTTGTCCTCTGGGGTATCTCTGCAGGGATCGGTGCACAAGCATTCTATGCTTTGTGGGCATCAGAGTTATTTCCTACTAAATTCCGCGGTGGCGCACAAGGAATCATGTTTTTCTTAGTTCGCGGAAGTTGTGGTATTTGGTCAATCATTTTCCCAATGATCTTAGCAAGTTTAGGCTTCACCATTGCTGGAACAGCTATGATCGGCTTACTGATCGTATCGCTAGTGATTGGAACGGTTTGGACACCGAAAACACAAGGTAAAACATTAGAACAAATTACGGAAGAACGATATGGCGACAGCGTTGAAGCAACAACACATCTGCCCCATGGACAAGAGGTAACGAAATGACAGACACATATATAGCAGTAGATATTGGTGCATCAAGTGGACGTTTGATGCTCTCAGAAAAAAATCCATTCAACAAAATTTCATTAGAAGAGATTCATCGTTTCAAAAATGGGTTTGCTGATAGTAATGGTACAGATTACTGGGATGCAGATCACTTGATTGAAGAGATCTTGATTGGTTTAGAAAAAGTGAAGAAGCGTGGTGTTGAAAAATGCTATGTGGGTATTGATACTTGGGGCGTTGATTACTGCTTGCTTGATGAGCAAGGAGAGGCAATAAGTCAACCTGTTAGTTATCGTGACAACCGAACAGAACAGGCTATAGCAGAATTTGATGAACATTTTTCACTACAAATGCTGTATCAAAAGACAGGTATTCAACTACAACCATTCAATACAGTTTTCCAATTATTCAAAGAAAATCGTGAAAAACTGGCGCATGCCAAACAGTTAGTATTGATGCCTGATTATTTAGGCTATGTCTTGACCGGACAGGCAGTATTGGAAAAAACGAACGCCTCCACGATGCAATTGATGAATTTACAAACACGAAAACTTGATGAAGATGTATTGAACGCAATCGATGTCTCCAAAGAATTATTTCCGAATTTAGTGGAACCAGGAACCATTTTAGGGAAGATACGAAAAGAAAAATTTCCGACTTATGATCTTCCAGATGCTACATTCATTACAATTGCCTCTCACGATACAGCTTCAGCAGTGGTAGGCACACCGGGAAAGGGAGAAAATTGGGCATACATCAGCTCAGGTACATGGTCATTAATGGGCGTGGAAATCAACGAAGGTATCGCAACTTCGGAAGCATTTGAGGCAAACTTCACCAATGAGTGGGGAGTTCAAGGAACTATCCGTTTCTTGAAAAATATTATGGGGATGTGGCTGATTCAAGAAGTATCTAGAATGCTGGATTATCAGTATTCGTACCCTGAGTTAGCAGAGCTAGCAAGCCAGGAAGAAGCATTTGTTACATTGATTGATGTCAACGATCCGCGTTTTATGAATCCTAAAAATATGATTACGGAGATCCAAGGCTACTGTCGGGAAATGGATCAAAAGATACCCGAAACGCCTGGGGAACTGGCACGATGTATTTATGATAGTTTGGCACTGTGTTATGCGGTAGAACTTGAAAAATTGGAGAAAATCACGGGGCGCACGATCACACAGCTACACATTGTGGGTGGAGGCTCAAACAATGATTTATTGAATCAATTAACCGCAGATGCTTGTGGAATCCCTGTTTTAGCAGGACCTGGAGAAGCAACAGCAATCGGTAATATCATCGTTCAAATGGTTGCGACAAAAGGTTTTGGAACGTTGGCGAAAGGTCGCGAAGGAATAAAAAAATCTTTCCCATTAAAACAATTCCAACCGCATATAGTAAATCAACTTGCCATTGAGAAATACCACGCATTAACAAAATCATTTGTATAAAAACGAAGAATCAGCGTTTTATTGAATAAATTTAAAAGATAAGGGAGCAGAAATAAAATGACAAAAACAGTAGAGGAACGTTATCAAGACGCAAAAGCTCGTTATGCAGAAATTGGGGTTGACACAGAAGCTGCACTGAAAAAATTGCAAGATTTAAAAATCTCGATGCATTGTTGGCAAGGAGATGATGTCAAAGGATTCTTGAATCCTGATGGTGAACTAACTGGTGGGATCATGTCGACAGGAAATTATCCTGGTGCTGCCCATACGCCAGATCAATTACGACAAGATGTTGAAAAAGCTTTTTCATTGATTCCAGGAAGCCATAAATTAAACTTACATGCCATTTATTTAGATACAGATGAACCAGTAGACTTAGATGAAATCGAACCAAAACATTTTGCCAAATGGGCTAGTTGGGCGAATGAACAAGGTGTTGGTTTAGACTTCAATCCAACCTTTTTCTCTCATCCAATGATGAAAGATGGAATGACTTTGGCACATCCAGATAAAGAAGTCCGCGACTTTTGGATCGAACATGGTAAACGCAGCCGTAAAGTAGCTGAATATCTAGGAAAAGAAACTGGCCAAACATGTATCAATAATTTCTGGATGCCAGATGGTATGAAAGATAATCCAATCGATCGTTACACTCCACGTAAACGTATGATGGAATCACTAGATGAAATCTTTACAGAGGATTTGAATGAAGAATATACCCAAGAAGCTGTTGAAAGCAAACTATTTGGACTAGGTGCAGAAGCTTATACTGTTGGTTCTCATGAATTCTACATGGGTTATGGGCTAACACGTAACAAATTGATCTGTTTAGATGCTGGTCATTTCCATCCAACTGAAGTGATCTCAAACAAATTGAGTTCATTGGCACTATTCTCTAAAGGAATCATGTTGCATGTCTCTCGTCCAGTTCGTTGGGACTCTGACCATGTTGTGATCATGGATGATGAATTGCAAGAAATCGGAAAAGAACTCGTTCGTAATGATCTTTTAGGAAAAACAAACATTGGCTTAGATTTCTTTGATGCAACTATCAATCGGATCGCTGCTTGGGTCGTGGGTACACGTAATACTCAAAAAGCCTTATTAAAAGCAATGTTAGAACCAACTGAAGACTTAAAAGCGATTGAATTGGATTTTGATTATACAAAACGAATAGTCTTGACAGAAGAATTAAAAGACTTTCCGTATGCAGATGTATGGAACTACTTCTGTGCATTAAACAATGTCCCTGTTGGTATGGATTGGTATGAAGAAGTCAAGAATTATGAAAAAGATGTCTTAGCACTACGTAACAAATAATGACAAGCATGAATTGGCGGGGAGTTTGTTCCCGCCTTAATAGATAAACATTTGGGGGAATTAATCGTGAAAAATATTTTAGAAGCACCTTTTGTCAAAGAAATGGTCGATGTTACCAGCAATCTCTACCGTCTGGGTTGGGATGAAAGAAATGGCGGCAATGTGTCCTATCTATTAGATGAAGCAGATGTTAGCGAGTACTTGGATACTAAAAAGGTAATACGAAATATTCCAATGGATTTTGATGGATCAGCCCTTAAAGGCGATTACTTTATCGTAACTGGTTCAGGTAAATATTTTAAAAATGTAGCACAAGATCCAGCGAATAATTTAGGGGTCTTACGAGTAGCTGATGACGGTCAAAGTGTGGATCTACTTTGGGGCTATACAGACGGTGGCGTACCTACAAGTGAATTACCTGCTCATTTGATGAGCCATATTGCTCGTCTAGAAGTTGATCCAGAAAACCGTATCGTCATGCATTGTCATGCAAGTCACTTATTAGCAATGACCTTCAGTCATGAGTTGACTTCTAAAGCAATTACACGAACACTTTGGGAAATGTGTACAGAGTGTATGGTTGTTTTCCCTGAAGGCGTTCAAGTATTGCCATGGTTGATTCCAGGTTCTAATGAAATTGGGGGAGCAACGGCAGAAAAAATGAAACAAGCACGTTTAGTATTATGGTCATTCCATGGTGTTTACGGAGCTGGCCGTACGATGGATGAAACATTTGGTTTGATTGAAACTGCTGAAAAAGCAGCACAAGTCTATACCTATGTGCAAGCACAAGGTGGTGTTCGTCAAACGATTAGTGATGAAAACTTTATTGCTTTAGCTAACCAATTTGGCATTACACCAAATCCAGAATTTTTTGAAGCTGGAGTGAAGAATGCATGATAAAAAAAGCGGTTCGAATGAAACTTTATCCTGGATTGAAAGAAGAGTATGTGAAGCGTCACAATGATTTATGGCCTGAGATGCGGGAAATGCTAAAAGAACATGGCGCGATAAGCTATTCTATTTTCTTGGATCCTGAAACTGATTTTCTTTTTGGTTATTTGGAAATTGAAGATGAAGAAAAATGGGCACAGACAGCGGACACAGAAATTAATCGAAAATGGTGGGATTATATGGAAGATGTCATGGATACAAATCCAGATAATTCACCAGTAGCGGTTGATCTGGAACAAGTATTTGAATTATAAGAGGTTGGGACAGAAGTGTTTAACTCCGAGAAATAAGAAGAAATTCACGAAAATTGCTTTTCAAATTTTTGTGAATTTCGGCTTATTTCCGAAGGAGTTGCTTCTGCTCCCACCGTTTATTCGGAGTTAGAGTCTGTGGCAAAACTGATTTTTAGTTTTGTCCCACGCTCTTTACCTCTTTATGTGAAAAAAGGTACAATCATTGAAAGAGAATGCGACACAAGGGGATAATAAAAATTCAGGTTTAAAAAGTCAAACAGTGTTGAGTGGTAAGCAAAGTATTGGTTTAGGGTAAGAATTACAAACAGAAATCGTGGCAGCCATTCTAATATAGGGATTATTTGTGAAATGGCATATGAAAAGGAGAGAATACTATGACAGTCAATCGGATGATTCTGAACGAAACATCTTATTTTGGTAAAGGTGCGATCAAAGAAGTCGCAAATGAAGCGAAAAAACAGGGATTCAAAAAAGCTTTAGTGGTCACAGATAAAGACCTATTGAAATTTGAAGTGGCAACGAAGGTTACAGCAATTTTAGATGAGGCAGGATTAAGTTACGACATTTTTGATGGTATCGTACCAAATCCTTCGATTGAAGATGTTAAAGCTGGAGTCAAAGCCTGCCAAACAGCTGGAGCAGATTATGTCGTAGCAATTGGAGGCGGTTCGCCTATTGATACAGCAAAAGCAATCGGAATCATTACAACCAATCCTGAGTTTTCAGATGTGATCAGTCTGGAAGGGGTGGCAGATACTAAAAATCCAGCATTACCGATTTTAGCAGTACCGACGACTTCAGGAACTGCTGCCGAAGTAACGATTAATTACGTGATCACAGATAAAGCTAATCAACGTAAATTTGTTTGTGTTGATCCACGTGATATTCCTGTAGCTGCGTTTGTAGATAGCGATATGATGATGGGGATGCCAAAAGGTTTGTGCGCTTCGACAGGTATGGATGCTTTAACCCATGCAATTGAGGGCTACATTACAAAAGATGCTTGGGAAATGACGGATATGCTCCATATCAAAGCAATCGAAATCATCAGCCATGCTTTACGCGATTCTGTTGCAGGGAATCAAGAAGCACGAGAAAAAATGGCATTGGGACAATACATTGCCGGTATGGGCTTTTCCAATGTTGGGCTAGGCTTGGTTCATGGAATGGCTCATCCATTATCAGCTTGGTACAATACGCCTCATGGAGTGGCTTGTGCAACGCTCTTGCCATTGATCATGGACTTCAATAAAGAATATACTGGTGAAAAATATCGCGATATTGCCGTTGCCATGGGCGTAGAAGGTGCGGCTGATATGTCATTGTCAGAAGTTCGTGATGCAGCAGTCCAAGCAGTGAAACAACTTGGTATTGATGTAGGGATCCCACAAAGTCTGACTGAGATTGGCATGAAAGAAGCCGATGTATCAAAGGTTTCTGAAGATGCTTTACGCGATGTATGTACACCAGGAAATCCGCGAGATGCTACAGTGGACGAAATCAGTGCATTATATAAATCGATGCTGTAAGCAATGAGCAAATTCTCTCATAATAAAACGCAACGGTCGTGCCCCAAAAAATGATGGAGTAAACTATTCAAGTATGGCGTAAAATTACTAATGAAGACAGAAAATTTCAACTGAATGTGGGACAAATCTAAAAATCAGGTTTGCTACAGACTATAATTCCGAATAAAACGACGTCCAAAGGTAAGTTTTTTTCGGAAATTTCAAAAAAACGAGCAATAAAAAAAGCGTATTATTCGTTTTTTTTCTCCAATTTCTCAAACCTAAACGACTTTTGTCTTGACCTCTATCAATGATTGTATCAGCTGGAACTTTTTCCGTCAGAACAAACAATAAAAAACGTGTAAACAAGCTCAGCAGCCGATGGCTGTCTCTAGTTTGTTTACACATTTTTTTGTTATTGAGTTGATTTTGAGGGAATATTCTTTCTCCTCAAAATTTTCTTCAATTTCATCTATACGTTTTTATGAATATGCCGATATCCTAAAAAAATACGTAGATCTTTTTATAATTCTTGGATTGCTGAAAAATGTTTATTCAATAAAACAGATTTTTGAGCGTATTAGTTTATCGCTTGATAAATTTAATGATATCCTAAAATTGATCAAGTGATAAAGAAAGAGATGTAGGTGATCCCATGAAAAAGATTCTCGTAATAGGCGCAGGAGTCGCCGGTCTAAGTGCTGCAGTTCGGTTACAAAAATTAGATTATGCAGTAACACTGTATGAAAAGGAAAGTCAGCCTGGTGGGAAAATGAACCAAATCAAAAAAGATGGCTTTACTTTTGATTTAGGACCAACTATCGTGATGATGCCCGAAATCTATCGTGAAGTTTTTGAATTTTGTGGAAAAGACCCTGATGACTATATTCCAATGAAAAAAGTTGATCCGATGCTCAAATTATATTTCAACAAGGAGCGTCCTCTTGAATTTTCCAATGATTTAACTGAGTTAATGCGAACGTTAGAAGACATATCATCAGAAGATGCTCAAGGATATATGGCTTTTTTAGCCGATATCTACAAACGTTATACGATTGCCAAAGAAGCTTTTATAACCAAATCTTTTCGCGGATTCTGGGATTTTTATAATCCTAAATCATTGTGGGCAGGGATTCGCTTGCGCACATTCAGTGACGCATATTCGTCTATTTCAAAATTCGTGAAAGATGAACGATTAAGAAAATCACTGGCATTTCAAACATTATATATTGGTGTTTCTCCTTACCAAGGTCCATCATTATATACGATCATTCCGATGATCGAGTTATTTTATGGTGTGTATTTTATTGAAGGTGGCATGTACACGTTAGCGACTTCTTTGGCTAAGTTATTTGTAGAATTAGGCGGGAAAATAGAATATGGAACGCCTGTCGATGAACTGATCATCGAAAATAAAGTAGCTCAAGGAGTTCGTATTGGAAACGAACAAGTTACAGCTGATGCGATTGTTTGCGGTGCTGATTTCCCTTATGCGATGCAAGAACTGATTCCAGATGAACACAAAAGAGGAAAATATACGAATAAAAAAATCGAGAACATGGAGTATTCTTGTTCCTGCTTTTTGATGTACTTAGGGTTAGATAAATGTTATCCGGAAGAGCAACTGCATAGTATTTATTTTGCCGATGATTTTAAGCAAAATGTGGATGATCTATTTGAGATCGGTAAGTTATCGGCGGACCCATCCTTTTATTTGTATCGTCCATCATTGATGGATCAAACACTTGCCCCTGAAGGACAGGAAGGGCTATATGTATTGGTCCCTGTTCCGGAGTTATCGATGTACGAGGATTGGTCAGATGAGATCGTTCAAGAGTATCGGCAAAAGGTCTTGACGTTAATCAAAGAGAAGACACTCTTCAAAGATATCGAGGCACACATTGTCTCGGAAACATATATGACACCAAAGGATTTTGAAAAACAGTTCAATGCATACAATGGTGCAACTTTTGGCTTGAAGCCGACATTGAAACAAAGCAACTACTACCGTCCGCATAACAAGTTTTCTGCGGCAAAAAATTTATATTTCTGTGGAAGCAGTACCCATCCAGGCGCAGGTGTACCGATCGTGATGCAAAGTGCGAAGCTAGCAGTAGAGGAGGTGTTGAAAGATGACAGGCGACAATGAACGATTGTTTGAGGTCTATCAAGCGGATTTTACTTACTGTGAAGCAGTCATCAAACAACACTCCAAATCATTCTATACCGCTTTTTCTCAACTGCCAAAAAGAAAGGCACAAAGTGTTTATGCTATCTATGCTTTTTGCCGTCAAGCAGATGATCTCATTGACTTGGAAGGAAATGTTGAAGGATTGGATAAGTTAGAACAGCAGTTAACCGATTTTGAAGCAGGAAAAGTACCCAATGCTCCTATCTGGCGTGCGTTAGCTGTGGTGTTTGCAAATTTTCCGATGGATTTAGCACCCTTTTACGACATGCTCAATGGTCAACGAAAAGATATATCATTTACGCAACCGAAGGATATGAAGGCGCTTGAGGACTATTGTTATTATGTAGCTGGAAGCGTCGGACTAATGTTGCTGCCATTGTTGACGGACCAAGCAACTAAAATAGCTGAACCAGCAAAAAAGTTAGGTGAGGCGATGCAGCTGACCAATATTTTGCGTGATGTAGGGGAAGATTACCAAATGGGCAGAGTATATTTACCAAAAGAAGAGATGGAAAAATTTCAAGTAACAGAAGAAACGTTGGAAAATAAAGCAGCTACACCAGCTTTTATTGCTTTATGGGAATCTCTGGCTGCGCAAGCAGAAGAACGGTATAAGCAATCTTTTGAAATGCTACCATCGATCCACAAAGATTGTCAGCTAGCACTAACAGCTGCAGCGTTTATTTATCGGGAGCAACTAGAGGCTATTAGAAAAAATCACTATCAAGTGTTTACTAGAAAAAATAAAATCAGTCATTTCCGTAAACTTCAATTGCTACGTGAAGTGACAAGTTATTTGGAAAAAATCAATCGGACTTCTTCTTTTATCTGAAAAAACGATAAAGGATTTACTCAGAACAATCTGTGGAAAAGGAAGAACAAAAAAGTTATTTGTTTGGATCTAGGCTTATTTAAGAAGGAGTTGCTTCTGTTTCCACCGTTTATTCGTTTTTAAAGAATGAGACAAAAGTGTTTCTTACTTTTGTCCCACGCTCTTTTTTTCAATTTCCGGAAAACCTGACTTTTGGACGCTGTTTATTTGGAATTAGAGTCTGTAGCAAAACTGATTTTTAGATTTGTCCCACATTTTTTAAATTTTAATTTGCGGATGTTCAAGAAGTGTTGAGCAATGACAGCTACGCCGCCGAAGAGAATTGCTTTTTCCCCCAGAAGTGTATTTCGAACAATGATTTCTTTTGTAAAGCGACTGCTTAGGGCGTTATTGATATAGTCGATCATTATCGGCAATTTACGGTAGAGGGGACTGTTGACCACGATGATATCAGGATCATAGATCATACTGATGTTATTGATACCAATACTTAACAATTCCGCATTTTTTTTTATTAAATGAAGTGCATCAGGATCTGCTTGATTCGCATAAGTCGCAATGATGTCTGAATTCGCATATTCAAGTTTTTTTTTGTGCGCAAATTCTTCATAAATGGCTTTGTTTGAAGCATATTGTTCTAAACAACCATGATTGCCACAGGGACAAGGGATGCCGTTGGGATACAAAATCGTGTGGCCGATCTCTCCAGACTTGCCATGTTTACCGATTTTTAAAATCCCGTCTTCCACAATGCCGCAACCAATGCCACTATGGCTACTGATACTAATCAAATTTTGTAAGGGAGAAGAAAAAGTATATTCACCTAAAGCAGCTAAATTCGCTTCGTTATGGATAAAAACCGGGAATGAGTAGTGATCCATCAATTGCTGTTTCAAATCAATCGTGTCTAAATCATAATAAGGGGTAAAAATTGCTTGTTCATCCAAGATGACCCCGTGGATGCCGATCGTCACTCCTACGATATCATACGGCGTAGATGGGTTATATGTCATCAAGTCAGCAATCGCTGTTTGCAAAAGTGCAACTACGTTTGTTGAATCAACAGAGATTTTCTCTTCTTCGACCGTAGCAATCGGCGTGCCATCAATATAAGACAACATACCCTCTAGATAGTCATAGCCGACATCAAAAGAAAGAGCAGTAGCAACTTTTCGATTGAATGTCAACATGATCGGTTTTCTGCCACCAGAGATTGAGGCATTCCCAATACGAGTTTGGATAATTAGTTGATCAGCCAACAATTTTTTGGTGATGTCTGAAACAGAAGCTTTGTTCAAACCAGTGGTAGCAGCTAACTCAGCTCTAAAGACTTCTTGTTTGTCGATGATGGCTTTAAGAATGTTCGCTTGGTTACTTTCACGAATGGTATATTTGCTTGAGATCATAAAAATTCCTTTCCTTATCCAGGAGATCTAGGTAATATAACAGGATTATCTATAAGTATATAGTGAAATAAAAAGTTTAACAAATGAATTTTTTTGAATGGTATCCCTATAAAAACGATCGTTATAAAAAAGATACCGAAGATGACCTGTCACCTTAAAAGTAAGTAGTACTAAAAAGGGGACAAGCCATTACCAGATGATATAAGCAGGTAGTCATTCCTCGTTATAGTTTCTTTTCAACTAATTTTAATTCTTCAAGTAGGGCTTTTCGTCGAGGATACTTTTCCTTTAATTCTTTGATCAAGAGTTGAGCGGAAACGATACTATTTGGTAAGCTAGCCATTTCTGTGATTAATCGAGCAATTTTATGATAATGTGGTCGAGTACCGGTTGGCTGGGCCATCTTTCGTAGTTCATATTCATATTTCTGTAAAAGGGCATCTGGCGCATGCTTTTTCAAATAAATGAAATAATGGCTCGCTTTTTCTAGTCCAGGTGCTTTAAGTACATAATCCAGCAGTAAATCATAGCGCTTTTCTTGTGAATAGAATAAGCCCACACCGACATGGTTTCGTAATTTTTCTAATAAGTCGGCACTACGTTTTTCCCATTCTTCGGGTGTACAAACTTTTTTCAATTGATGGATCAAATTCATATCTACTACACTATTTTCAATCAATAAACGATAGATTTGATTTGCGTATTCCTGTATGTTGCCTAATTTTTGGTAAAGTCGTTTTAGGGAATAACGATGTAGTAAAACCAAATCTGGAGAATGATTGTCCATTTCGATGCTTGCTTTCAATACAGTGACAGCTTCAGCATACGCCTTCTTTTTTTGGAGATAGTCCACATATTGCGAACGTGCAGCAGGAGAAGACCAGTTTTCTTTGACCGCATAGTGGATCTGATTGGCCGAATAATTCAGCATTTCCATCTGTTTCACTGAAAGAAACCGTTTAGGGGTTGCTGGATTCTTTTTTTTCTGGGTATTGCTAGCGTAACTCGTATCTTCTGAATGACTACCTATTTTCTCATTCAAGAGTTTATGTATGTATAAATTAGAATAGATTCGTTGTGGATTGTCTGCTTGAGCGGTAAGTCTTTGGATCAACTCTTCTTCTTCTCTTGCTGTAGCATAACGGAACAGTATTTTTAAAGAGGTATAACAATGGTTCAGCAAGCGATCAATTGCTTGAGTAGAATAACAAATTTCTGAAAAATCGATTATTTTAATGATTGCATTGACTACTTCAAAACCATGTAAAACTTTCTTTTGTTTAATTGAACGTTTCACTTGTAACTCTGTAAAGCGGATCATCTCTGTTGTGAATACGTCAACTCTTTCAGAAGGGGCATTGCCATCAATGTTATTTTTATGAGTCGTGACAATTGTGTCGGAATGAGCAGGAGCTGCTGATCCATCGAGTGAAATATGCCGGTAAAAGCGTTGCGCCAACCGCGGATCCTCTTGTAAAACAATAGTCAAAAAACTTTGGATCTGCGTGTCATCTGCATGAGTGATCGATTGTGCTATCTCTCGCTCGCATTCTTTGGGGAAATGCGTTTCATATTCGAATAAGAGCGCAACTAAGTGGGGGCATTGTTTTACAGATGGGCACAGGCAATCACAGGTTGTGTGTAAGATCTGATGTGTATCATCTAAAACAATCATGGCATTTTTTTCTGTATCGTCCGTAATTTTAGCGGTCATTTGTTGTTTTTCAATCGTAAACTCAAGGACACGCTTTTCTAAAAAATAAGAATAACCTAAGTCTAACGTCTTTTCTAAAAAATAACTTTGCCAATCTTTCAAAGTAAATTCCTCCTTAAAACTTTTTACTTAATAAGTTTAACGGATAATAGAAAGTAAAACAGTATTTTTTTTATAATACTATTGTTATTTAATAGAAAATAAATAAGAACATTGTCGAGAATTTAACCTACAAAAATTTTTCAATGATTTCTTGATTTTCTGGACGATGCTCATTTTCTAGTACAGCAATTTTATGGATCAACTCTGCTAAAGTCATTTGTTCCATTTCTCGTTCCACTTTTTCTTGTAATCGAGAATAGCTTTCTGTCAAAGCTTCTTGGATATTGGCGCCCACCACACAATTTGGGTTGGTTTTTGGGTCGACTTGGATCAAGTTTGTATTGCCTTCAATGCTTTGATACACATCAAGTAGCGTAATTTTTTCTGGTTTTCTTGCTAAAGAAGGAGCTGCTTTGCCATTTTGAGTAATAATCAGTCCAGATTTTTTTAGTTTGCTCATGATTTTTCGGACATTTGCTGCGCTAGTTTCGATACTTTTGGCAATCATTTCACTTGATAATAGATTGCTGTCTTGGAAGATTTTAATGTAGGCTAAAATATGAATTGCATCACTGAATTGTAAAGAATATTTCATAGGAATACCTCCTGGTAGTTTTTCTCTTGACTTATCTTAGCATACTCTTTAAGATAATGGTGTAACTTATAAATGTACAGGTTGGAAATTTAAGAAATAGTTAGACAATCAAAGGAGTGGTCAATATGACTTATTTAGTAACAGGAGCAACTGGTGGTTTTGGGAAATACGCTGTAAATTATTTGAAAGGGCTTGTTCCAAATGAAGAAATCTATGTGCTTGCTCGGAGTGAAGAAAAAGGAGCAGGGTTAAAAAATGAAGGGATGAATGTTCGAATTGGTGATTATTCTGATCTTTCATCGATGAAGAAGGCATTGACAGGAATCGATCGTTTGCTTTTTGTTTCTGGTGCACCGGGGAATCGTCAAGAGGAACATGAGAATGTAGTGAAGGCTGCGAAAAAAAGTGGTGTCTCTTATATTGCGTATACTAGCTTTGCAGATGCAGATCATTCAACTAGTATCTTAGCTCCGGATCATCAATTTACAGAGAAAGTAATCAAAGATTCTGGTATTCCCCATACTTTTTTACGGAATAACTGGTATTTAGAAAATGAATGGCCAATTATTGAGCTTGCTTTAAAGACAGGTCGTTTTGTTTATGCTGCAGGGGACGGAAAAACAGGATGGGCGCTCAAACGCGAATACGCAGAAGTGGCAGCTAAAGCAGTAGCAGGTTCTGCATTTCCAGAAGTACTAGAATTATCAGGAAAACCAGTCACTTATGAAGAACTAGGTCAAACGTTGAAACAAGTGGTAGATCAACCGATTGAAATCATTCAAACTGACAATCAGGGATTTATGAAACACTTGGAAGAAGCAGGATATCCTGAAGCAGCGGCACAAATGTTTGGAGCTATCCAAGAGGATATTAAAAATGGCCAACTAAATGTTGTGTCTGATGATTTTGAAAAAGCATTAGAAAAACCGTTGATTTCTTTAGAAGAAGGCTTAAGAGAATTAATGAAGTAACTCAATAAGAAAAGCATTTCAGATGGCATAGGAGGTCGAGACAAAAGTGTTTCTTACTTTTGTCCCAACCTCTTTTTTTGAAATTCCCGAAAAACCTGACTTTGGGACGCCGTTTATTTGAGAGAGGCTGGGACAGAAGTGTTTAACTCCGAGAAATAAGAAGAAATGAACGAAAATTTCTTTTCAAATTTTTGTGAATTTCGGCTTATTTCCGAAGGAGTTGCTTCTGCTCCCGCCGTTTATTCGAGAGTCTGTCAAAAAAATGATTTAGAGAGCGTCGATTGGGATGCTTTTTTTAGATGTTTTTTATATGTTCGAGAAATTTTTCTGCTACTAGTGATGCGATTGATGTTTGTTTACAGATCAATGAAGAAAGTGAGGCTTTTCCTCTTTCTTCTTTTTTTGAAGTAAACGTAACTATTTTTTCTTTATTTCATGTATACTGATTAATGTGTAGGATTTATGAGAATTTTTTTAGAATAGTTACTATTTTAACCATAAAATTTAACATTTAGACTATACAACATTCAGATAATAAAAAGAATCAATAAGGAGAGTGTCATGAAATTTAGAAGTTTTCTACTAAGTACGATTATTTTAGGGAGCCTAGTTATCACCAATGCAACCGTTCTAGCAGAAGAAATCGGATCATCAACCTCTGAGACTACTGAAGTCAATCAAACGAATGAAGTACAAACAACGGAAACAAGTGCTAGTTTTCTAACACAAACAACGGAGGCTGTAAGTACAACAGATACAGTAACGGATACTTCCGCTACAAATGAAACAGCAACAAGTGAAACACCAACAAACGAAAATCCAGAAACAACAGAAGAAATCACGAATCAATTGACGGATGGACAAACGATCACACATACGCACCAAGCAGATTTATCTGAATTTACAAATGGTGTGATGGCACGCTCAGCTCGAGTTGCCAACACTTCGCAGCAAGTATTCATCGATAGCATTGCTTCTTCCGCTCAAAGTCTAGCGAATGAAAATGATTTATATGCATCAGTTATGATTGCCCAAGCAATTGTAGAAAGTGGTTGGGGGAAAAGCACACTTTCCGCAGCTCCAAACTATAACTTATTTGGGATCAAAGGGAATTACCAAGGGCAATCTGTCACGATGCCAACTTCTGAATATGTAAATGGACAGTGGATCACTGTCAATGCAGCATTTAGAAAATATCCTTCCTATAAAGAATCATTACAAGACAATGTCAAAGTATTAAAAACGACTTCTTTCCAATCTGGTGTATATTACTACTCGGGTGCTTGGAAAAGTAATACCAAGTCATACAAAGATGCAACAGCTTGGCTGACTGGTCGTTATGCGACTGCGCCAAATTATGGGTCCACATTGAATAGTGTCATCGAAACCTATAATTTGACCCAATATGATACAGCGAAGGTGTCAACTTCCCCAATGTATCGCCTCTACAATAAACATACAGGTGAACATTTGTATACATTGAATGCTGGAGAAAAAGATTATTTGCCAAAAGTGGGTTGGAAATATGAAGGGATTGCTTGGCAAGCACCGAATAGTGGCCAACCGGTTTATCGGATGTATAACCCTTATAGCGGAGACCATCACTATACAATGGCGCAATCAGAAATTAACTTTCTAAAACCATTAGGCTGGCGTTATGAAGGATTGAGCTTCTATTCTGGGGGTTCCAAACCTATTTATCGCCTGTTTAATCCAAATGAAAAAACTGGGACACATCACTATACTCTAAGTGCTTCTGAAAGAGATTTCCTTACGCCATTAGGTTGGAAATATGAAGGAATAGGTTTTTACGGATATTAGTCCACTTTTACTAACTAAATAAAAAGAAGACCCTTTTCGATTGATTTCTTTATTACCAGAAGGTCGAGACAAAAGTCGTTTAGGTTTGAGAAATTGGAGAGAAAAACGAACAATACGCTTTTTGTATTGCTCGTTTTTTTTTTTTTTTTTTGAAATTTCCGAAGAACCTGACTTTTGGACACCGTTTATTTGAGAGAGGCTGGGATAGAAGTGTTTAACTCCGAGAAATAAGAAGAAATTAGCGAAAATTACTTTTCAAATTTTTGTGAATTTCGGCTTATTTCCGAAGGAGTTGCTTCTGCTCCCGCCGTTTATTCAGAATTAGGGTCTGTAGCAAACCTGATTTTTAGATTTGTCCCACACTCAGGTAGATGAAGCATAAGTCGTAAAAAGGCTTTCTTTTTTTATTTGAAAAAAATACTTACACAAAAGTTTTAAATGTGCTACGATAACCTTCGTGACAAAATTAAAGGAGTGGTATAGTTGCCTACAAACAAAAAAGAAGGAATAATTTTTACAACAATGATGTGTTTCTTGATGGTATTAGGAATGAGTGTGTACAATCTATGGCTTCATGGGGATTTGCAGTTTTCTAGTCTTCTAATCGGTCTAGTACCTGGATTTGTTGTTGCCTTCATTTTAGATGTGTTTATCATTGGAGTTATTGCAAAAAAAATAGCTTTCAAGCTACCTGTTAATCCAGAAAGCAAGTTTCAGATGATCGTGACGATTTCTTGTCTAATGGTCTTAGGAATGGTTACTTGCATGTCTTTATTTGGTATCATCCTTGAACAAGGTATTCCAGATCAATTACTTTCTTTATATTTAAATGCTTGGAAAATGAATGTGATTGCTGCATTGCCATTGCAATTACTGATCGTTGGTCCAATTTCTAGAAGTGTATTAAGTAAAATCCAAAATTAACAAAAGGTATGTAATGATTCAATAGATGTAAAAAAAGCCGACTCTTCATTGGAGCGGCTCTCTAAGTTGGACTTCTAACTTACGGGGGCGTTTCAATAGTGAGGGGCTTTTTTTATTTAATCAAAAAAGGTTTGCATCATTTCTCGTACTTGTTGGCACCAATCAAGCTCTTGTTGGCAAAGTAAGATTCGACGCTGGATTACGACATAACGACCAAATTCTTCTCGTTTATCAATCGAAAGATCGACCAATTTTGCTTGGTTTTTTTGCATGATTTTGTTCAATTGCTGTTCTCGTGTAAAAAGCAATCCAGTTGCTGTTGTTTTATCTAAGGTTGAGAAGGCGTAGATTTTGGCTAGAAATTCGTCTTTTTGCGTAGGAGCAGGAGTTTCTTCTTTGATCCATTCTTCTACTAAAGAACGTCCTTCATCGGTTAACGTATAAATCTTTTTTTGGGAATGTTCTTCAATTTCTAGAACAGTGATATACCCTTTCTGATCTAACTTTGCCAAGGTAGTATAGATCTGGCTGTGGTGAGCTTCCCAAAAAATCGTAATAAGTTGTTTCAATTCGTAACCTGATCGAGGTTTAGACAAAAGAACGCACAATAGGATATAGGCTAAAGTATTCATACGATACCTCCTGACTGATTTCTTTTTATTATAGCACATCCTTTCTTCCTAGGTTTACATGTGCATATTGACATGTAAAATAAATCATGTATGATGCTATATAGAAAGAAAGGAATGGAAAACTTGGAGAATCAATTAGAAATAAGTGAACAAACAAAAGGAAAAAATTCAGCACTTGTCGTAGCTGCTACATGTATGATTTCATTTATGGGGGTCGGTCTGGTCGATCCAATCTTGAAGACAATAGCTGCGCAATTAGATGCAACACCTGCTCAAACGACGTTATTATTTACTAGTTATATGCTTGTTACTGGAGTAGCTATGCTATTTACGGGCTTTTTATCAAGTCGTATCGGTTTGAAAAAAACGTTGATGGCGGGATTATTTATCATTGTTATATTTGCTGGACTTGGTGGATTATCTAATAATATCAATACGTTGATTGGCTTGCGTGCCGGTTGGGGTGTCGGAAATGCATTATTTGTTTCAACGGCACTAGCAACGATTGTTAGTATCTTAGTGGGGAATACAGAAAAAGCAATCATGATGTATGAAGCTGCTTTGGGTTGCGGAATGGCAGTCGGTCCCTTAGTTGGTGGTATTTTAGGAAGTGGTTCATGGCGTTATCCATTTTATGGAGTAGCAACTTTGATGTTTTTAGGATTTATTGCACTAGCATTTCTTTTACCAGAAGCTGAAAAGCCAAAAACAAAAGTTGGCTTTTGGGAAGGCGTGAAAGCATTAAGCAACCATAAGTTACGCTCTGTTGGTTTGATTGCTTTATTATACAATTTTGGATTTTTTACGTTATTGGCTTATGCACCTTTCTTATTGGTAGGATATAGCGAATTAGAAGTCGGTTTTGTTTTCTTTGGCTGGGGTGTGTTATTAGCGATTGCTTCCATTTTCGTTGCACCAGCACTAGAAAAGAAATTCACGACTTACCGCACGATTTTAGTTGCTTTTATTTTCTTCATCATTTGTTTGGCATTATTGGGAGCAGGCGCATCGTTCCAAGTACTTGTACCAATCAGTATTGTTCTTTCTGGTTTTTTCCAAGGGATCATCAATACATTGCTAACAACGATTGCAATGGAAATACCTGGGTTGCAACGAAACGTTGCTTCTTCAAGTTATAGCTTTGTTCGTTTCTTTGGTGGGGCACTGGCTCCGTTTATTGCCGGTGAGATTGGTGAAAAAATGGGAGAAAGTTATGCGTTTTATTTTGCGGCAATCATTGTGGTGATCAGCGTAGTCTGTATCATTTATCATCGCAACTATTTTGTCACAAGTGAAGGGGAAGAATAAGTTTGATAGGAATGTGGGACAAATCTAAAAATCAGGTTTGCTACAGACTCTAATTCTGAATAAACGGCGGGAGCAGAAGCAACTCCTTCTTAAATCAGCCGAAATTCACAAAAATGTGAAAAGCAATTTTCGTTAATTTCGGCTGATTTCTCGGAGTTAAACACTTCTATCCCAGCCTCTCTCAAATAAACGGCGTCCAAAAGCCAGGTTTTTCGGAAATTTCAAAAAAATGAGCAATACAAAAAACGTATTGTTCGTTTTTCTCTCCAATTTCTCAAACCTAAACGACTTTTGTATCGACCTCTTTTTTACTGGAAAGTCGAGCAGTTATGAGATACAATCCAAGGGAGAAAGGGAGGGGAAAACATGTTAGAAGAGTATTTTAAAGAAGTTGGCCTAACGTATATTGAGCTTCCTATTGAATTGGTAGATGGCCGTCCTGTGTATCAAGGCTATCTAAAAGAACTACCGATACTTAACGCAACTGGCGAGTCGAGAAAAGTGATGCAACAGAAATTGGCGAAATTATACCAAGTCTATCGTGAACAATTGCTTGCTGAAGTGGAAGAAGAAAAAGAAAAAACGATGAATTTGTCGATGGATGAACTTTTGCGCTATTACGATGGGGAAACATTTGATGGTTTTGCTATTTTGGACCATGAAGATGAAAATTATTAGTAAGAGATTGTAAAAAGATGCTAAGAATATTTTTGAGAAGACTGTAAGAGAAGCTAGAACTAGAACAGAAGTGTTTTGTTTCAAGGGGAAATCTTCGGAAATATCAAAAAAAAAAACGAGGTTGGGACAGAAGTGTTTAACTCCGAGAAATCAGCCGAAATTCACGGAAATTGCTTTTCACATTTTTGTGAATTTCGGCTGATTTAAGAAGGAGTTGCTTCTGCTCCCACCGTTTATTCGTTTTTAATGAATGAGACAAAAGTGTTTCTTACTTTTGTCCCACGTTCGTTTTTTCTTCAATTTCTCAAATCTAAACGACTTTGGTCTCGATCTCTTTTCTTAATTGATAGAATGACTGATTTTCTTACTGTTTGTATCCATTATTTGAATCGATTGGTAAGGTTACTCTTATTTAATTGGTATTTATACGAAAGATGGAAGATACCTGCAATCAGTAAAGTGATCGTATAAGCAATCGATTGGTTAAAAGCAAAAGTGTAATTGAGTATAGCTAGTGCACTTAAAGAGATCATATAACTGAGATATAAGCGCCAAACCATTCCTTTTGGACCAATTCGTTGCAGATAACTACTCCACTTTGCTTGCGCATTTCGCAAGCTTCTTTTTTTAAACTGGAAAAAAAGAGCTAAAAGGCCAACACCTAAAAAAGCAGAGAGATTCAAGGAAACGATATAAACAAAGAAAATTTTTAGAATTTCAAACATAGTGGGACCTTTCTAAATAAAATTTTCAACATACATACTAAAAAGAAGATTTAGCATAGTTTATTTTGAAGCACGTAAATGTTTCGTGTGAAACAATTTAACGGATTTGACCATCTCCATAAATGACATATTTGGTGGAAGTCAATTCATTCAACCCCATTGGTCCACGCGCATGTAGTTTTTGTGTGGAAATGCCGATTTCTGCACCAAAACCGAAGACAGCGCCATCTGTGAAGCGAGTAGAGGCATTGACATAGACAGCGGCGGCGTCAACTTCATTCAAAAAGCGTTGGCTAGCTTGGTAACTGTCTGTGACGATGGCTTCAGAATGCTTCGTGTTATGCTGATTGATGTGTGTGATTGCATCATCTAAGGAATCAACCACTTTTACTGCTAAAATATAATCCAGATATTCGGTGTCCCAATCATTTTCTTCTGCTAGCGTAGCGGTTTCTAAGTAGTCCATAGCCCGAGCATCTGCGCGCAAGGAAACACCATGTTCAACGAGTTCTTTTTCAATGATTGGTAAAAAGAAAGGTGCAATTTCTGAATGGATCAGTAAGGTTTCTGCTGCATTGCATACCGAAGGACGAGAGGCCTTTGCGTTGACAATGATCTCAACCGCCATAGACAATTGGGCATCCTTATCGATATAGACATGGTTGTTTCCTGTGCCTGTTTCAATAATCGGTACTGTTGCTTGTTCTTTGACGCGACGGATCAAGTTTGCACCACCACGAGGAATCAAAACATCCAAGTAGTCGGTTAATTGCATCAATTGTTCTGCTGTTTCATGTGACGTGTCATCAACAAATTGGATGGCATAAGGGGATTGTCCAGCGCTCACTAATGTTTGTTGCAGTAATTGAACCAACAACTGATTTGAGGAGAAGGCTTCTTTTCCACCACGTAGGATGACCGCATTTCCTGATTTAAAAGCTAAGCTGGCTGCATCAGTAGTGACGTTTGGTCTGGATTCATAGATGATCCCGATGACACCAAGTGGCACTCGTTTTTTCCCAATCAAGAGACCATCAGCATTAGTCCACATTTGATCTACTTTTCCAATAGGATCATCTAATTGGGCGACTTTGTTCATTTCTTCTGCCATTGCATGGATTCGTTCCGGTGTTAGACGTAAGCGATCTAGCATCGTTTCATTGATACCATTTTCTTCAGCTTGTGCTAAATCTTTCTGGTTGGCTTCTAATAGTGCGCCTTGATTTTTTTTGATCGTCAACGCCATTTGTTTCAATAGAGAATTTTTTGCTCAGTACTCATCAATGCAAGTGTATGGGCACTTTTCTTTGCATCTTTTCCAAGTTGGTTTAAATCAGTCATGACTGTTCCTCCTTAAATAGTGTGCCAATTTCTTTTCCAGCTAATAGGTCAAAAATGATCTTAGGATCTTTTCCATTTGCCAAGATCATCGTGCTTTGTGCTTCAAAAATACGTAAGGCGGCTTTTAATTTACTATGCATGCCGCCAGTTCCAAAGGTCGAACCTGCACAACCGGCTTGTTCCATTAGTGTATTATCGATTGCCGTAACAGTTTGGTACATTTTGGCATTGGGATTGACTGTCGGATTATCTGAATAAAAACCATCGATATCGGATAAGACGATCAATAAGTCCGCATTGATCAGTTTTGTAACAATGGCAGACAATTGGTCGTTGTCGCCGAATTTTGTTAAGTGGTCTAATTCATCGACGGCTACAGTATCATTCTCATTAACGATTGGTATCGTGCCCATCGCCAATAACTGCTCCAACGTATTTACAACATTCTTTCTGCTTTCCGGAAAATCGATCACATCTCTAGTAACTAAGATTTGGGCAGTTTGCTGATTATAGACAGTAAAACGCTGATTGTAGATGTTCATTAATTCAGCTTGACCGATTGCCGCTATGGCTTGTTGTTCAGGAATGGTAGCCGGGCGGGTCGAGCGATTCGTTTTATGCATCCCGACACCTACAGCACCAGAAGAGACTAAGACGACCTCTTTTCCACGATTGTGCAGATCAGATAGAACAAATGCAAGTTGATCGATGGCAGCTAGATTGATTGTCCCATTAGGATAGATCAACGTACTTGTTCCGACTTTAATAACAATTCGATTGGCTTTGATAACTTCTTTTCGCATGTGACACCTCTATAATTATTTACACTGATAGATTTCGTTCTATTCTACTTGTTTTGTACCATAAAGTCATGTTAAAAATCTAATTTTTTTTTCAGTAGAAATGGTGATTTTCTTCAGCATAACAGAATTTCATGAAGAATTTTTAAAGAAGAGCTTTTGTTCCAATGGATATGTTAAAATAAAAATAGTTTATTCTGGGAGGAAATTCGGTGAAAAAAAGAGGATTTGAAGTTATATCAACTTATGAAGAGCAACAAATAAACTTACCCAAAAGAGCCACACATCATGCTGCAGGCTATGATTTTGAAGCGGCAGAAGAAATTGTGATTCCAAGTGTATGGAAAGCGGGACTAAAGCAAGGAATGGCAGCAATGACTGAGGTATTGAAAAATAACATGGTGGCAGACGAAGAGAAAAAAATCAAACCCGTACTCGTGCCAACTGGTATCAAGGCATATATGGGGGAAGAGGAGTTCTTACAGTTAGCGAACCGTTCAAGTAATCCATTGAAACGCTTTTTGATCTTGACCAATGGTGTGGGTGTGATCGACAGTGACTATTACAACAATGAAGCAAATGAAGGACATATCATGTTCCAGTTCACCAACTTCGGCTTCAAAGATGTAGTCATCAAAAAAGGTGAGCGGATTGGTCAAGGAATCTTCCTACCGTTCTTAAAAGCAGATCAAGATCAGACGGAAAATGCCCGTCAAGGCGGTTTTGGTTCATCCAACCAACATTGATTTAAGGTAGAGTTAAATTTAAAAAGATAATTTAAGGAGGCGAGACGATGGCAAAAAAAGCAAAAGTGCAATTTGTCTGTCAGAACTGTGGGTATGTTTCGCCTAAATTTTTAGGGCGATGCCCGAATTGTGGAAAATGGAATACGATGGTGGAAGAAATTGAGCAGGATACTAGCGACCGCAGAACTAGGACGAGCTTAACTGGTGAAAAAGCGAAGCCAACTAAAATTGCGGAAGTCATCCCCAAAAAAGAATCACGGGTAAAAACGAAACTTGCTGAATTGAATCGAGTATTAGGCGGCGGTGTTGTTCCAGGATCAATGATCTTGATCGGTGGAGATCCAGGTATCGGGAAATCGACGTTGTTATTACAAGTTTCACAACAACTTGCAGACATCGGTGGTAAAGTATTGTATGTATCTGGTGAAGAAAGCGCTGAGCAAATCAAGTTACGTGCGGAACGTCTAGGATCGATCGACACGGAATTTTATTTATACGCAGAAACAGATATGAATGAGATCAGCCGAGCAATTGAACAAATCTCTCCTGATTATGTCATTATTGATTCCATCCAAACAATGACACAACCGGATATCACGAGTGTAGCAGGTAGCGTGAGTCAAGTGCGGGAAACGACCGCAGAATTATTAAAAATTGCCAAAACGAACGGTATCGCTATTTTTATCGTTGGACATGTCACAAAAGAAGGGGCGATTGCAGGTCCAAGAATGCTCGAACACATGGTAGATACGGTTCTTTATTTCGAAGGAGAACAACACCATAGTTTCCGTATTTTAAGAGCGGTGAAGAATCGATTTGGTTCGACAAATGAAATTGGTATTTTTGAGATGCACGAGCATGGATTGGAGGAAGTGGCGAATCCTTCACAGATTTTCTTAGAAGAGCGCTTAGAAGGCGCAACCGGTTCAGCCATCGTGGTGGCGATGGAAGGTACTCGTCCTATTTTAGTAGAGATCCAAGCGCTTGTGACGCCCACGATGTTCGGAAACGCAAAACGAACAACGACTGGCTTAGATTTTAACCGAGTCTCACTGATCATGGCTGTCCTAGAAAAAAGAGCAGGCTTATTGTTGCAGAATCAAGATGCTTACTTAAAAGCGGCTGGTGGGGTAAAATTAAATGAACCGGCTATTGATTTAGCTATTGCGATCAGTATTGCTTCGAGTTACAAAGAAAAAGGAACACAGCCAACAGAATGCTTTATTGGCGAAATCGGTTTGACTGGTGAAATCAGACGGGTAAGTCATATTGAGCAGAGGGTCAAAGAAGTACAGAAATTAGGATTTACAAAAGTGTATCTGCCAAAAAATAATCTTGGCGGATGGCAACCACCTCAGGGAATCGAAGTAGTGGGCGTAGCCACATTAGCTGAAACATTAAAACGTGTGTTTCGCTAAAATCAAAAATCAAATGAATGAAATGGAGGAACGAATATGCAAAAATGTGTCATCACCTTGTTGATGGTCATTGTCGGCGCAAGCTTAGGGATTTCCTTTTTACCTACGGCTTGGCAGACAGTGGGTCAACAATCAAATGGATGGCTGAATAATACATTTACCAATAGCCTGTTAGGCGCACTTATTTTCTTTCTATTATCTTTGCTATTGGCAAAACATATTTCAGCTGTAATCAAACAGATCGAAGAAAAATTAAGTGAAGTGAGCTTGACCTATCTCTTATTTGGAGCGATCGGGGCAATCATCGGGTTAACATTAGGTGTGATTATTTCAACGCCACTGTACAATACGAATATACCAGTTGTTAATAGTGTCTTGCCGATCTTATTGATGGTCATTTTAGGCTATCTAGGATTGAGAATGGGGACGACTCGGATTGACGAGTGGAAAAAAATCTTTGGGTCTCGAAATAAAAAAACGGAACAAGAAACAGCTAGCGAGGTAGAAAGTCAGCTATTAGAACGCAAACAAGGTGAAAACTTCCATAAATACAAAATCTTGGATACTAGCGTGATCATTGATGGGCGAATCTATGACATCACGAAAACGGGCTTTTTAGAAGGCACATTGATGATCCCGAATTTTGTCTTGTATGAATTACAATATATTGCCGATTCAGGAGATAGCTTGAAGCGAGTACGTGGACGTCGTGGGTTAGATATTTTGAATGCTTTGCAAAAAGAAGAAGGAATATCTGTTGAAATGTATGATGGGGACTTCGAAGATATCACAGAAGTGGATAGTAAATTGATCAAATTAGCTAAATTACTAGACGGTGTGATCGTGACAAACGATTACAACTTGAATAAAGTCTCTGAATTTCAAAATGTCCCAGTTTTGAACATCAATGCGTTAGCGAATGCAGTTAAACCTGTTGTGATCCCAGGAGAAAACATGAACGTATTGGTAGTTAAGGCAGGAACTGAACGTCAGCAAGGAGTAGCTTATCTTGATGATGGTACGATGGTCGTTGTTGAAGATGGACAGCATTATATGAACGAACACATTGAGGTCGTTGTAACGAGTGCGTTGCAAACTGCGGCTGGTCGCATGATTTTTGCTAAGCCAGCTCATGCAGGACGCGGAATCGACAATAAAAAAGAAACAGAAAAAAGTAAATAAGCTGAAATAATCTATAAAAATAGCCAACTGGTAAGGAATTTCAACCAGTTGGCTTTACTATTTACCTTATAAAAGGTAAAATTTGGCTGAGTGGCTTTTATTTTTTGTCGAAAAGCCTATAAAGAATTATGGAACAATTAAAATGAAATAGCCTCTTGCTAAATCGTTTTGTTCATTTGTTCGTAAATGAATCAGCCCATAGCTCTTAAAGACTAGTTTGAAAGAAGAGGAAGAAAATGACGAAAGTACGCGTACGCTATGCACCAAGTCCAACCGGGCACTTGCATATTGGGAATGCTCGAACAGCATTATTCAATTATTTGTTTGCCCGCCACAATGATGGAGATTTTATTATTCGTATCGAGGATACAGATCAAAAACGAAACATTGAAGACGGTGAAAAAAGCCAGTTGGAAAATCTAGCTTGGTTAGGGATGGATTGGGATGAATCTCCTGAAAATCCTGGAGAATATGGTCCGTATCGTCAATCAGAAAGAAAAGAAATCTATCAGCCTCTAATTGATCAATTACTTGCAAGCAATCGTGCTTACAAGTGCTATTGTACAGAAGAAGAATTAGAAGCAGAACGTGAAGCACAACGCGCACGAGGAGAAATGCCACATTACGCTGGTACTTGTGCTAACCTTACACCTGAAGAACAAGCAAAAAAAGAAGCTCAAGGTTTAGAACCTGTAATTCGTTTCCGTGTTCCTCGTAACACAGAATACAAATTCACGGACATGGTCAAAGGCGATATCTCATTTGAATCAGATAATATCGGTGGCGACTACGTGATCCAAAAACGTGATGGCATGCCTACTTACAACTTCGCTGTAGCGGTAGATGACCATTTGATGAAGATCACACATGTTTTGCGTGGAGACGATCATATTGCGAACACACCAAAACAATTGATGATCTATGAAGCGTTTGGCTGGACACCACCAACTTTTGGCCACATGACCTTGATCATCAATACAGAAACAGGGAAAAAACTAAGTAAGCGTGATGAATCGATCCTTCAATTCATCGAACAATATCGTGAACTAGGCTACTTACCAGATGCAATGTTCAACTTTATTGCTTTATTGGGGTGGTCACCAGTTGGAGAAGATGAACTGTTCAACCAAGCAGATCTGATCAAAATGTTTGATCCAAACCGTTTGAGTAAATCTCCAGCAGCGTTCGATGCTAAGAAACTACAGTGGGTCAATAACCATTACATCAAAGAAATGGATTTAGATAAGCTAACAGATATGTGTCTTCCTTATTTGATTGCTGATGGACGTGTTCAAGAAAATCCTGATGAAAAAACAATCGAATGGGTGAAAAAGATCGTTAGTCTGTATCAACCTCAAATGAGTTATGCAGCTGAAATCGTGGATATGTCTGCATTGTTCTTCAATGAACATCCTGTATTGAATGATGCAGCGAAAGAAGTATTGGCTGGCGAAACAGTTCCAACCGTTCTGACAGCTTTCAAAGCGCAATTAGAACAAATGGAAGTAGTGGATGCACCAACAGTCAAAGCTGCAATCAAAGCAGTTCAAAAAGAAACAGGTGTGAAAGGAAAAAATCTATTCATGCCAATTCGTGTCGCTGTTTCTGGACAAATGCATGGTCCAGAATTACCAGAAACGATCGAATTGCTTGGACGTGAAAAATCCTTAGCGCATTTAAATCAAGTAATAGATTAAACACGTTGAACAGAAAGAAGTAGGTAATCGTTGATTTTAAGAGAGGCGACGGCTGGTGAAAGTCGCTAATCAATTTTTACTGAAATGCCTCTGGGAGTGGTCTTGACGAACATTGAATCAGAAGAGTTTCTCGCTTCTTTCAGTAAAGTAGTCAGGGACGTAAACGCGAACGTTATCCGTCAAAGGTAATCGTGTTTGATTATAAAGAAAAGTGGAACCACGCAAGTAGCGTCTTTTAATAAGGAAACTTATTTAAAGGCGCTTATTTGTTTATCCAAAAGAAAATACATACACACAAAGTGAAGAAAGGAGTGACAATAGATGGGGTGGTTTACCCGTGCCGTAGAGGCAGCCAAGAAAAATGATCCAGCTGCACGTTCGACTTTAGAAGTCGTATTGACTTATCCAGGTTTCCATGCATTGTTTTGGCACCGAGTCTCTCACTACTTATATGAGCATCGACTTTATTTACTGGCAAAAATCAACGCACAATTCTGGCGTTTCATAACAGGGATCGAAATACATCCTGGTGCAAAAATTGGACAAGGTGTGTTTATTGACCACGGGATGGGCATCGTGATCGGCGAAACGGCAGAAGTGGCTGATGACGTGGTCCTTTTCCATGGGGTCACTTTAGGCGGTACTGGAAAAGTAACAGGAAAGAGACATCCAACCATCAAACAAGGTGCGATGCTTTCTGCGAATGCGCAGATATTGGGGCCGGTCACTATCGGTAAGAATGCCAAAATCGGTGCAGGAGCAGTCGTTTTGAAAGATATTCCAGATGATGCAACAGCTGTTGGTATCCCTGCAAAAGTGGTACGGATCAAAGGTGAAAAAGTGAGGAGATCAGAATGATAAAGATTTATAATACATTAACTAGAAAAAAAGAACTATTTACGCCAATCAACGAAGGGAAGGTGGGGATGTATGTCTGCGGACCGACAGTATATAACTACATCCATATCGGCAATGCACGTAGTACGATTGCTTTTGACACGATCCGTCGTTATTTTGAGTATCGAGGATATCAAGTCGACTATATCTCCAATTTTACAGATGTCGATGATAAGATCATCCGTGTGGCAAATGAGTTAGGCGTGACAGCACCAGAAGTAGCCGATCGTTTTATCCAGGCGTTTGAAGAAGACACACAAGCATTGAATGTGGAGCCAGCGACACTCCATCCCCGTGTGATGGACCACATGCCTGATATTATCTCATTCATCCAGACACTTGTTGAAAAAGGATATGGGTACGAAGCAAATGGGGATGTCTATTACCGTACAAGAAAATTCAGATCTTACGGAAAATTAAGTGACCAATCCATTGATGAATTAGAGATCGGTGCAAGTCAACGTACTGGAGAAGAGCAAAGTCAAAAAGAGGACCCTCTTGATTTTGCCCTTTGGAAAAAAGCAAAAAATGGAGAGATCTCTTGGGATTCCCCATGGAGCAAAGGACGTCCAGGCTGGCATATCGAGTGCTCTGTCATGGCAACAAAACATCTTGGTGATACAATTGATATCCATGGTGGTGGACAAGATTTAGAATTCCCTCATCATGAAAATGAAATTGCACAAAGTGAAGCAAAAACAGGCAAGAAATTTGCCAATTATTGGATGCACAACGGCTTCGTGACTATCGGTGAAGAAGACCAAAAAATGAGTAAGTCACTAGGAAACTTTATTACAGTACATGAACTGATCCAGACAGTTGATCCGCAAGTAATCCGTTTCTTCATGGCAACTACCCAATATCGTCGACCGATTCGTTACAGTGAGACGACAATGAAAGAAGCAGCGACGAACTTGCAACGGTTAAGAAATACGTTCGATAATGTTCAATTCCGTTTGCCAACGGCTATAGGGCATTCAGAAGCAGATGCGCATCTTTTAATGGAATTAGACCAGATCGAGCAGCGTTTCATTGAAGAAATGGATGATGACTTCAATTCAGCTAACGGGATCACTGTAGTATATGAATTAGCGAAATGGTTGAATACGTACTTAGAAAAGAGTGAAGTTTCTGCTGCAGTATTAGAAAAAGGAAAAGCTTTATTTACACAATGGCTATCGATCTTTGGTATTTTATTTACCTCCGTTGAATTATTGGATGAAGAAATCGAACAGCTGATTGAAGAACGGACACAAGCAAGAAAAAATCGTGATTTTGCCCGTAGTGATGAAATCAGAGACTTATTAAAAGAAAAGGGGATCTTGCTTGATGATACACCGCAAGGGACTCGTTGGAGAAGAGAAGCATGAAAGATTATACACAATTAAATGGACTAGCCTTAGCTTATGTAGGCGATGCTATCTATGAAATCTATGTCAGAGATTACTTGATCGAGCAAGGAGAAACCAAGCCCAATAAACTCCACCGCGCAGCTACAAGCTATGTTTCAGCGAATGCGCAAGCTTATTTGATCAAAAAAATGTTAGAAGAACAGTTGATGACGGCAGAAGAGGAAATCTACTACCGTAGAGGAAGAAATGCCAAAAGTCACACAAGTGCGAAAAATGCAGATATTGCTACTTATCGGATTGCAACAGGTTTTGAAGCATTGATGGGGTATTTGCATTTAACAAAACAAACAGAACGAATGGAAGAATTGATTCGTTGGTGTATCCAGAAAGTCGGTGAAAAAAATGAGTAGAGAAAAAAATGAGCGCAACTACACGAAACGCAATAAAAAAAATCAACAAAAGTCACCTAAATTTGTACAGAATAAAGCAAGCAGACCCGAGTCAGTGATGAAATCAGCAGAAGAGGAACCACTAGAAGATAATTTTATTTTTGGGCATCATGCGTCGGTTGAAGCTTTGCAACAAGGACGTGGCAACAAGTTGTTCCTTCAAGAAGACGCCCATGGAGAAAAAATCGATGAGCTAAAAACAATTGCTAAAGAGCAGTCAGTTCCAGTTAAATGGGTACCAAAGCAAAAATTGGATACTTTGAGTGATCATGGCGTACACCAAGGGATCGTTCTAGCTATCACACCTTATGAGTATCTTTCGCTGGATCAATTACTGATACAGGCAAAGGAGAAGACGGAAACACCGTTCTTCTTGATTTTAGATAGTATTGAAGATCCACATAATTTCGGATCTATATTACGAACAGCAGATGCTAGTGGAGTAGATGGAGTAATCATTCCAAAGCATCGTGCAGTAGGAATCACCCCTATCGTAACAAAAACCTCTACAGGGGCTGTCGAACACGTGCTAGTTGCCAGAGTGACAAATCTTGTTCAAACGGTCCAACAGCTCAAAGAAGAAGGATTCTGGGTATTTGGTACCGATATGGATGGAACAAACTTTCAAAAATGGAACGCGCAAGGTTCAATTGCATTAGTCATTGGTAATGAAGGACGTGGCATAAGTCCAGGTCTAAAAAAAGAGATGGACGAGCTATTGACGATCCCAATGATTGGACATGTACAAAGTTTGAATGCCAGTGTCGCAGCAGGTCTTTTGATGTACCAAGCTTTCTCTCAACGACAGGGGGAATAAGCGATGAAAAAACAGCTGTTGATCGTAGATGGATATAACATGATCGGCTCTTGGCCTGAGTTAGTAGCACTAAAAAAACAAGATAAAATGGCGGATGCCAGAGAAGCGCTCCTTCACCGATTATCTAATTATGCAAAATATGAAGGAATCGAAGTAATTATTGTTTTTGATGCACAACTAGTTCCAGGTATCCAACAAAATTACAAAAAATATCAGCTAGAGGTAGTATTCACAAAAGAAGATGAAACTGCGGATAGCTATATCGAACGAATCGCAGGAGAACTAAACGATCGATTGACCCAAGTGACAGTTGCTACCAGCGACTTGGCAGAACAATGGATGATTTTTTCGCAAGGCGCTCTACGAACATCTGCATATGAGTTGTATAAAACGATCAAGAAAACGGAAAAAAATATAGCTCAAGATAATATAAATATGCGTTTTGTGGATTTTCGTCGGAACTCTCCTTGGAATGACGAACAATTAGCAAAACTGTCCCAAAAGTTAGACGATTTAATGCGAAAAGATAAATAACATTGTTATATAGTCAATTACCACGTGAATTGATGATAAGATTCCTCCATAATCGAATGTATGGAGGAATTATTTTATGTCTGAGGAGTTATTGCATGCCGCACGTAACGGTGATGAGGAAGCATTTGCTACCCTGTATCAAAAATATTTTCCACTTTTATTGCGTTTAAAGAATATGTATTATTTACGGAATTACGTTTATGAAGATTGGGAACAAGAAGCAAGGATAGCTTTGTACCAAGCTTTGAAAACTTATGAAAATAACAAGGGAGTCAGTTTTGGGAGCTATTATAAAAGTATTATCAGCAATCAGATCTATTCATTATTGAGAAAGCAAAATGCGCTGAAACGCAGAGATCAAAAAGATGAGATTTCGATTGATCAAAAAATCGAGACGGAGGGTCCAGATTTTTTAGCTGAGATCACGATGCAAGAACCGTTAGCGGTTCAGCATTTGTTGTTGCATGAAGCGATTGAAGACTGCCACATCAAATTTTCAAAAAAGGAAGCAAAAATATTCTATTATTATATGCAGGGAGCAGATTTTACGGAAATGGCAGAAGCGCTTTCTATGGATATCAAACAAGTAAAAAGTGCATATAGTCGAGTGAAATTTAAAATAAAACAACATTTAAGAAAATATAATGAGGAATAATTCATCAAATTATTAATGTTATTTTTATTTGTTTTTATTGCTTTTCTTTTTTTTGTATGGTAAACTTGAAAAATTTTGAAACGTGTAGTATACTGGTAAATGAGGTGAACTGTATGCCAACAACTTTAGCTACAATCAAAAAAGATTTAGAAGGTCGTATCGGCAGCCCGATCATGCTGGTTGCTCAGACAGGAAGAAAGCGTCAAACAGAACGCCGAGGCGTTTTAACAGAAACCTATCCTTCAGTATTCGTTGTTGATTTGGATCCTGAAGAAAATTCTTTTGAACGAGTATCGTATAGTTACTCTGATGTACTTACTCGAACAGTCGAAATCGAATTTTTAACTGAAGCAGTTTAAAAAGCAAGCGAGCCTAATGTCGTATCAGGTTCGTTTGCTTTTTTGTTGATAAATCGGTATGCTGATGAAAAAGCAAAGTCGGAGGTAGGTCACATGAAGTATCACGTTAAACCATTTTCTGAGTTAAATACGGAAGAGTTTTATGCCATTGTCAAAGAGCGGATCGCTGTTTTTGTTGTTGAGCAAAACTGTCCATATCAAGAAGTCGATGAGATCGATGAACAAGCATGGCACACCTATTTTAAAGATGATGGTGGCAATATTTCAGCGTATACAAGGGTCTATGAAGCACAAGATGCTATTCATTTTGGGCGGGTATTAGTGAATAAGGAGCATCGTAAAGAAGGCTTGGGGCGAAAAATACTTCAACAAACGATCGCATTTATTCAAGAGAAGTATCCAAATCAGCCGATCGTTATTGGTGCACAAGTATATCTTCGTTCTTTTTATGAATCATTTGGATTCGAAGCAATCTCTGATGTTTACTTAGAAGATGACATCCCTCATATTGATATGAAGCTTGGATGATCGAGCATTTCGCAACCTAAAATTCATGTTTAGAGACGGAGGCAAAAGTAAGGAATACTTTTGCCTCCGTCTCTTTTTGTGTATTATACTTCTTTCTTTTCGTTGCTAGTATCTACAGCTGCTTGTGCTGTAGGATGCCCGTTGTTTTCTGCTGTTTGTTGAGCAAGTAGGTCGCGGATATCGCTAAGATAATCTTCCGCTGTTGGTGTTGCAGGAACTTCTTCTTCTTTGGTAGAACGTAGATTTTTCGCATGATTTGCTGCTTTTACAACTAAGAATAAGATGAAGCCGGTAATGATAAATGTAATGATTGCACTGATGACGTCACCAAAAGCGAAGGTAACTCCTTTAGTAGGTGACCAGTCTAAAATAGACAACGCCCCCTCTAAATCAGATGTGCCAGTGATCATTGCGACTACCCAACCAACAAGGGGAGTAATCAATCCTTGCACGATCTGATTGACGATACTGGTAAATGCACTACCAATAACAACCCCGACAGCTAAATCTAATACGTCTCCACGCATGATAAACTCTTTGAATTCTTTAATCATAATTTTCCTCCTCTCTTTTAATCTTAGTATAACGAAGAATAAAAAAATATAAAAACAACACGCATTTGTTGTAGAAGTCTTTAGTTAAAACACTTCTATGCTATACTATAAAGTGACTCTTAGATGCTGAAAAAGAGATTGACAGCAGAGCGTGCATATCAAATAATGCGCTAAATAAATCATGCAGGGGAACGGACTGCAAAAAAGGGGACTTTATTATGACATATCAACTAGCAGAGGGTGTCAACCTCCATGTGCTGCAAACAAAACAATATAAAACGGTTCGTATCTTTGTCCGATTCACAACACGCTTAGCAAAAGAAACCTTGACCAAACGCTCACTTTTGAGTAGCTTATTGGAAACAAACAGTCTGAATTATCCAGTTCAAACACAACTCAGTGCCAAACTAGCAGATCTTTACGGGGCTAGCTTTGGATTATCTGTGAGAAAAAAAGGCAATCTTCACTGGCTGAATGCTGGAATCAGTTTCGTCAACGGCAAGTATGTGAATGATTCCGAAATTTTCAATGAAGCAGTGGACTTTCTAAAAGAAGTACTGTTTTATCCAAATATCAAGGAACAAAAATTCGATCAATTGACATTTGATCTGGAAAAAAACAATTTAAAACTTTATCTAGAAAGTTTGAACGAAGACAAACAAACCATGGCCTCACTGGCTCTGCAAGAATTGTACTTTGAACAGTCTGATGCTCAAAAAATCCCGAGTTTTGGGACAATTGAAGATCTAGAAGAATTGTCTGCGGAAAGTTTGGCAACTTATTACCAAGAAATGATAGAAAACGATCAAGTCGATATCTTTGTCGTCGGGGATGTTTCGGAAGAGGAAGTTAAAGTAGCGTTAGAAAAATTACCTTTCACAGGTAGAACTTACGCACATCCTGAGATTTATTACACTCAGCCAAAAGTAAACATTATCAAGGAACGACAAATCCAAGAGCCTGTCGTACAGGCAAAACTAAATCTTGCTTATCAAACGGACATTTATTATGACCAACCAGAGCGCTTTTCGTTGATGGTGTTCAATGGCTTATTTGGTGGATTTCCCCACTCTAAGCTATTCATGAATGTTCGAGAAAAAGAAAGTTTAGCTTACTATGCTTCAAGCAGTGTCGACACTTTTCGTGGATTTATGAGTGTACAAACAGGGATTGATGGAAAAAACCGCAATCAAGTGTTACGTTTGATCCATGAACAACTAGAAAGTTTACGCAATGGTGAGGTAACGGAGCTTGAATTAGCTCAAACGAAAGCCATGCTAAGAAATCAATACTTATTGTCCCTCGATGCACCACAGGCTACGATCGAAACAGCTTATTTAGATAACTGGTTACCAGAAACACAATTGACAGATGATGAATGGTTGAGCCGAATGGAAAACGTGACAATCCATGATATCCAAAACGTTGCGCAAAAAATCGAATTGCAAGCTATATTCTTTTTGGATGGAGGAATGCCAAATGAATAAAACTGAATACCCTCAAATCAATGAAACACTCTATCATGAGGTACTGCCTAATGGTTTGACTGTTTATTTATTACCGAAAAAAGAGTACCACAAGACCTATGGCCTATTTAGTACGAATTATGGCTCGATTGACAATGAATTTGTTCCATATGGCAAGTCAGAGAAAATAAAAGTTCCTGATGGGATCGCTCACTTCTTAGAACATAAATTATTTGAAAAAGAAGATGGCGATGTTTTTCAACTATTTGGACAACAAGGAGCTTCTGCGAATGCTTTTACAAGCTTTACAAAAACGAGCTATTTGTTTTCAACGACTGATCAGGTGGAAAAAAATCTCACTACTTTGTTAGATTTCGTTCAAGCACCGTATTTTACGGAAGAAACAGTCAATAAAGAAAAAGGGATCATTGGCCAAGAAATCCAAATGTATGAAGATGATCCAAATTGGCGTTTGTTTTTTGGGATTTTGAATAATCTTTATCCCAATCATCCATTGCACATTGATATTGCAGGTACGGTAGAAAGTATCGATAAAATTTCAGCTGATGATCTGTATACTTGTTACCATACATTTTATCAACCAAGTAATATGGTCTTATTTGTTGTGGGAAATTTAGAACCAGAACAGTTGATGACAGTTATCCGAACGAATCAATCAGCAAAAGATTTCCCACCAGCACAACCGATCCAACGGTATTTTCCTGAGAATACACACGAGATCATTGCAAAAAGTGAGCTAGAAGCAGCTGTGAATCGAAATAAATTTGTTTTAGGAATAAAAGGGTTAGACGTTTTGCCACAAGAAGGAAGCAAATTGCTTCGGTATAAAACAGCTATCAACTTGTTATTCCAACTTTTATTAGGAAATACTTCACAAAATTATTTGAAAATGTACAATGAAGGACTGATCGACGACAGCTTTGGTTTTGAATTCACGTTGGATCGCGAATTTCATTTTGCCGATTTTAGCGGAGATACAGATCAACCAGAAGAAGCGGCGAAACAAGTCAAACAACTTATTCTAAACTTCGAGAATGATCCAGAAATTACTGCAGAAAACTTAACACTGCTTAAGAAGAAAATGCTGGGACAATATTTCCAATCATTGAATTCAATCGAGTATATTGCCAATCAATTCACGCAAAGTCTCTTTGGAGAGCAAACGCTATTTGATCTACCTCAAATCATTGACTCTATTCAATTGGAAGATGTCCTACAGGTTGGTCGAACATTCATCAATAATGAAGCATTTAGTGAGTTTTACATGCAACCAAAGAAAAAATAGGGAAAGTTAAAAAATTTCACATCTAACTCTTAAATTTCACTATAGAGTTAGGTGAAAGCTACCCTAGAATTGTCTGATTTGTGGTATTCTTTAGATAGATAGCCCAATCAGATGATTTCTATTGGGCAATAAGTCCTTGCTATTCTTTTGTTAGAATGGCAGACAACCAGTTTTTAAGGGACAACTGATTTGTAGAACTGGTTAGAATAAAAAGACTGGAGAAGATGAACGAGTGGCTTTTGAAACCATCGGGGAAAAATTAAGGCAAGCCCGCTTAAATAAAAAAATATCTTTAGATGAATTACAACAAATTACTAAAATCCAAAAACGCTACCTAGAAGCAATCGACAATGATGATTTTGATCAATTGCCTGGGAAGTTTTATGTTCGTGCATTTATTCGACAGTATGCCGAGGCAGTAGGAGAAGACGGAGATCATTTAGTTGATGTATTTGATGGAAAAAGCAAACTATCAGCTGGAACGATCGTCGAGCGTCCAGAACCTGAAACAGTAAATGGCTCTAGAAAAGCAATGCATCAAGAAGAATCACATCCTAGTAAATTTTGGACAAGTCTGCCGGTCATTTTATTGGGGTTGGTCGCGTTAGCAATCATTGTAGTTGTTGGTTATATGACATGGCAAGATCGCCAAGCAGATCCTATCATTGGAGGAAGTGCTTCCTCTGTGACTGTGGACGGTTCAGTAGAACAAACTGCATCGTCTACGAAAGAAAGTACTCAAGCTTCTTCAACCGTTGAATCAACCACTGAGTCAACGGTTGAAGAGAAAAAAATGGCTATTACAGCTGGACAAGATACAGGAAGTGCTATCGCAGTATCCATTACCGATGCTACTAAGCCTGTGACGCTTGAATTCACCGCAGCAAATCGAGTGTGGATTGGCGTGATGGTGGACAATGCCTATGTTTATCAAGGCACACTAGCAGCGAATGAAACGCAAAGCACACAGTTGCCAGAAACGGCCACGAACGCGACGATCACATTAGGGGCAGCAAGTAATGCCACGATCAAAGCTAATGGCGAAATCGTACCTGTCAATCCGGGAGAGAATAACCGGAGTCCAAAAAATGTCACCCTCGCTTTGCAATATAAGGAATAGGTTTCAGAACTGTTCTTGACAGATGGTGGCATGAAAACAGTAAAGTGAACAAAGACTTTGGAAATGAGAGCGATTCACGATAGGTGTTTCTCAAATTTTTGAGAATTCGGTTCATTTTTTCGAAGCAATTGTCTCTACCGCTTACTCAAATTTAGAGGATGAGATAAAAGTGATTTTTACTTTTGTTTCATCCTTTTTTTGTCGGATAATCTGAACGGCTTTTTCACAACCTTATACACGGTGTTCAAAGACTTGCATCTTCAACAATAAGCCTAAACAGATGAAAAACATGAAAAGCTGTTTTTCTCTATTCATTCTTATTGTTTGATGCAGGTCAGCCTTTTCACAACCTCTTCCACGGTGTTCAAGAAGCAACTCCTCAGCAATAAGCGTCCAAAATATGAAAAGCTATTTTAGAAATCTAGCATTTATTTGCTCGGAGCTGGACGCTTCTTTCACAACCTTTATCCACGGTGTTCAAAGAGCTAACCTTCAACAATAAGTCAAAAAATCTCAAAATATGGAAAGCTATTTCGAGATTTTCCTCCTTATCGCTCAGGTCAAAGCGCTCTTTTCACAACCTCTTCCACGGTGTTCAAAAGCCAACTCCTTGAAATAAGTCTTAATTTCAGCGGAGCTAAACGGCTTTTTCACAACCTTCTATAAAAACTAAACAATATCGGTGGAAAGTTTAGATAGAGTCACGTAGAATAGGGAGGAAAGGAGTCGATACTGTGAATTTACCAAATAAATTAACTGTAATTAGAATTTGTATGATCCCGATTTTTATTTTAGTTGTCGGATTGCCATTGGATTGGGGTCAATTAACTGTAGGAGATACTACACTTGAGGTGACTCAATTGGTAGGAGCAATTATTTTTGCGATTGCTAGTATCACGGATTGGTTGGATGGCAAAATTGCTCGTGCACGTGGTTTAGTAACGAATTTTGGGAAATTTGCTGATCCTTTAGCTGATAAAATGTTGGTAATGACGGCATTTATCATGTTAGTTGGTCAAGGAAAAGCACTAGGGTGGGTCATCGCGATCATCGTGTGTCGTGAACTGGCTGTAACAGGATTGCGCCTACTATTGGTCGAACATGGAGAAGTCATGGCAGCTGCGTGGCCTGGAAAAGTAAAAACAGCTACACAAATGGTTGCGATTATTTTGTTATTCATCAATAACATTCCATTTAATCTAATCGGTCTTCCAGTTGACCAAATCATGTTGTACGCATGTTTAGTCTTCACTATCTATTCAGGAGTTGACTATTTTGCCAAAAATAGTGGCGTGTTTAAAGGATCAATGTAATCGAAACCAGCAGTTAGTCTCCCTGAGAAAACAAACTGTTTAAGCAACAAAAAAACCGAAAATCCTCGGAAAAGCTTACCTTGAGGATTTTCGGTTTTTTTGTTGGTTGGAGAGAGTTAAAGTATAAAAATGATACGCATGATTGAAAGAAAAGACAGAAAATCTTTTTTAGTAAAGAAGAATGAGTCAAAAAGTTTTTACTGTATTTGTGAAGGAGAAATGAGCAAATAATCAAAGAACCTTTTGACAAATAGCGTATACTATTTAAGTAGGGATTACTACAAGCGAGTAGACATGCAAACAGTTAAAGTTAAGGAAGCGATCAAGATGAAATCAGAAATTATTGCCGTAGGAACAGAGCTTTTATTAGGGCAAGTTGTCAATACCAATGCGACATTTTTATCAGAACAATTAGCAGACCTTGGGATCGACGTCTATTATCAAACAGTTGTGGGAGACAATCCTACACGTTTAGAAGAGTTGATTCAGTTAGCAGAAACGAGAAGTGAATTGATCATTTTGTGTGGTGGATTAGGACCGACAGAAGACGATCTAACAAAAGAAGTGACAGCGAAGCATCTTGGTAGAGAACTAATTCAAAATACAGAAGGATATAAAAAATTATTGACCTTTTTTGAAACAACGAAACGAAAGATGACAGAAAACAATTTGCAACAATCACAAATCATCGAAGGGGGAATCCCATTACCCAATCGTACTGGTCTAGCCTTGGGTACATTTTTCCAAACAGAAGATCATGTATATATCTTACTACCTGGTCCGCCAAGTGAATTAAAACCAATGTTCATCGAACAAGCGCGTCCGCTATTGGAAGAAAAATTTCCATCAGAAGAAAAATTGATTTCAAAAGTGCTAAGGTTTTATGGTATTGGTGAGTCACGTCTAGTAACAGAATTAAAAGATTTGATAGAAACACAGATCAATCCAACGATCGCACCTTATGCAAAACCCAATGAGGTCACTTTGCGATTAACTGTAAAAACAAAGGATGGACATGCAGGAAATCAAGCATTACTATCTTTAGAAGAAAGAATCCAAGAACGAGTTGGCGAGTATTTTTATGGCTACGGGGATGATAATTCTCTGCCAAAAGTTGTCGTGGATCTCTTAAAAGAAAGGAACCAAACGATCACTGCGGCGGAAAGTTTGACCGCAGGAGCTTTTCAAGCTGCATTAGGAGATATCCCAGGTGTATCTGCAGTCTTTCCTGGTGGTTTTACGACGTATTCGTTAGAAACAAAAGCAAATTTTTTAACGATTGATCGCCACTTTTTAGAAAAATATGGGACAGTTAGTCAAGAATGTGCGGAGCAAATGGCTCTTCAAGCAATAAAACTAGCAGGAACAGATTACGGGATTTCTTTCACTGGAGTAGCTGGGCCAGATGAACTCGAAGGACAGCCTGTTGGGACGGTTTGGATTGCGTTAGCGTATGGAGACGAAGCAGTCATTTCACAGAAATATCGATTCACGAGAGACCGCGCAGCAATCCGACACAGCGCAGTAATGCAAGGATTTGATCTGTTAAGAAGACAAGTATTAAGAAAAAAATAAATGCGAATATTTGTTCGGTTTTTGCTTGCTTTTTGATAAAAAAAACGATATGATTAGCTTAATGAATGTTGCACTGATTTGTGAAAATAAGGAGGATTATCGTATTGGCAGATGATCGTAAAGCAGCGTTAGAAGCTGCGTTGAAAAAAATTGAAAAGAACTATGGTAAGGGTTCGATCATGAAGTTAGGCGAAAAGATCGACCAACAGATTTCTACCATCCCAAGTGGTTCACTTGCACTAGATGTTGCATTGGGAGTTGGTGGCTATCCTCGAGGCCGAATCGTTGAAGTCTATGGACCAGAAAGTTCAGGTAAGACCACAGTTGCCTTACATGCAATTGCTGAAGTACAAAGAAATGGTGGCACAGCAGCGTTTATTGATGCTGAACATGCCTTAGATCCACAATATGCCCAAAAATTAGGCGTAAATATCGATGAATTACTTCTTTCTCAACCTGATACTGGTGAACAGGGATTAGAAATCGCTGATGCTTTAGTATCAAGTGGTGCGGTTGACATCGTTGTTGTCGATTCTGTAGCAGCTTTAGTCCCTCGTGCGGAAATTGATGGTGAAATGGGTGACTCTCACGTAGGGTTACAAGCTCGTCTGATGTCTCAAGCGTTACGTAAATTATCAGGCTCGATCAACAAAACAAAAACGATCGCAATCTTTATCAACCAAATCCGTGAAAAAGTCGGCGTGATGTTTGGTAATCCTGAAATCACACCAGGGGGGCGTGCGCTGAAATTCTACGCAACGATCCGTTTAGAAGTCCGTCGTGCGGAACAATTAAAGCAAGGAACAGATATTGTTGGTAACCGTACAAAAATAAAAGTTGTTAAAAATAAAGTTGCGCCACCGTTCAAAATCGCTGAAGTGGATATCATGTACGGTCAAGGTATTTCTCAAGAAGGAGAACTACTGGATATGGCTGTTGAAAAAGATATCGTTGATAAGAGCGGAGCTTGGTACTCTTATAAAGAAGACCGTATCGGCCAAGGACGCGAAAATGCAAAGATCTACATGGCGAACCATCCAGAAATGATGGCAGAAGTTTCTGCATTGGTACGTGCGGCTTATGGTATCGGCGAAGAAGTCGAAGTACCAGAAGAAGCACAAGCAGAACTACCATTAGAAGAATAATTGAATCAAGAAACAACGGGTAAACGAGTAGATGACTTGTTTGCCTGTTTTTTTATCTTTAAACCACTAATTGTCGTGTAGCGATGGGGGCAAGCCGAATATTTTTTTAACGTTCCTTATTCTGGATATTTTTGATGACAAGATTTATAAAAACACTATAATTATATGTAAAACGTTCCTTTAATGAAAAAACAGTAAACCGTTTCCTTACGTATTTAAAGTTGACACTGTGGGGTACAAACATTAGAATAAACTTGTGTACATTTTTGTACACATATGCAAGAAGCATATTAACAAGTTTAGAATACTTTATCATAGAAGTTGTACAGATGATAAAAATGAAAAAGATAGTATGGAGGTGGATTTTATGGTATTCAACATTCTCCTCGCTATCATCGGTTTAATTGTCGGTCTTGGTTTAGGGTTTATGGTTGCGAAGTCACGTCACGAGAAAGAAATTGCTGGTGCACAATCATCAGCAGCTGGAATTATCGATAGTGCAAAGAAAGAAGCAGAAACTCTAAAAAAAGAAGCATTGTTAGAAGCTAAGGAAGAAAATCAGAAATATCGTTCTGAAGTTGAAAGTGAGCTGAGAGAAAGCAAATTAGAATTAAAATCTCAAGAAAATCGATTGATTCAACGCGAACAAACATTGAATCGAAAAGATGACTCGTTGGAAAAACGTGAGAACTCACTTGAAAGTAAAGAAGAAGCACTTAGTTCAAAACAGCAATTAATTGAAGAGCGAGAAAAAGACGTTGAAAAATTGATTGAAGATCAACAAAAAGAATTAGAAAAAATTGCTGGTTTATCGAAAGAAGATGCAAAAGAAGTCATCATGAAGTCAACCGAAGAAGAGTTGAATCATGAATTAACTCTGATGGTAAAAGAATCTGAACAGCGAGCAAAAGAAGAAGCTGACCGTAAAGCGAAAAATCTTTTGTCATTAGCAATCCAACGCTGTGCAGCAGACCAAGTATCTGAAACGACGGTATCTGTTGTCACTTTACCAAACGATGAGATGAAGGGCCGAATCATTGGTCGTGAAGGTCGAAACATTCGAACACTGGAAACATTGACAGGAATCGATTTGATCATTGACGATACCCCAGAAGCAGTTGTACTTTCTGGCTTTGATCCGATCCGTCGCGAAATCGCACGAATGACCTTGGAAAAACTGATCCAAGATGGTCGAATCCATCCAGCACGCATTGAAGAAATGGTCGAAAAATCGCGTAAAGAAATGGATGAACGAATCCGTGAATACGGAGAAGAAGCCGCATTTGAAGTTGGCGCGCATACGTTGCATCCTGATCTGATCAAGATCATGGGACGTCTACATTTCCGAACAAGTTATGGACAAAATGTATTGAAACATTCCGTTGAAGTAGCAAAACTTTCTGGTATCTTAGCTGCTGAACTCGGCGAAGATATCCAATTAGCGAAACGTGCGGGCTTGCTTCATGATATTGGTAAAGCCTTGGATCACGAAATTGAAGGATCACACGTTGAGATCGGTGCTGAATTAGCAGCGAAATACAAAGAAAATCCAGTAGTGATCAATGCGATTGCATCACATCATGGCGACATTGAAGCAACATCAGTCATCTCTGTATTAGTAGCTGCAGCTGATGCCTTGTCAGCCGCTCGTCCAGGAGCACGCAGTGAATCACTAGAAAACTATATCCGTCGTTTGAGAAGCCTGGAAAACATCTCCAATAGTTTTGCAGGAGTTGAATCAAGCTTTGCTGTCCAAGCAGGACGTGAAGTTCGGGTAATGGTCAAACCGGATGAAATTTCTGATCTAGATGCTGTTCGTTTAGTTCGTGATATCAGAAAACGGATTGAAGATGAACTAGATTATCCGGGACATATCAAAGTGATCGTCATCCGTGAAACACGGGCAACAGATTATGCAAAATAAAAAAGCGATGCAAGTTGAGGCTTGCATCGTTTTTTTATTTATCTAACATTTCAAGGTCTTTTTCGATCGTTTTATTGACGCCTTTGATGATAGCAGGGATAAATCCGGCTTCTTCTAAAGCAACTACACCAGCAACCGTTGTTCCACCTGGTGAGGATACTTGGTCAACTAGTTCCCAAGGATTCTCATCACTAGCGAGAAATTTTTGGCAAGAACCCATAATTGCTTTAGCTGCGATTTCTGTAGCCATTCTTTTCGGTAAGCCATTTAGTACTCCTGCACGTCCCATCGCATCGATCAGCATATAGATAAAGGCAGGGGAACTTCCGGCTAGTCCGATAAATGTGCTGAAATCATCTTCTGCTAATTGATAGACACTACCAATTGCTTCGAAAATATGAGTTGCCTGTTTCAACTCGCTATCTGTCACAGTACGGCTTTTACAAATTGCTGAAACTCCCGCACCAACGCTAACATTGACATTTGGCATGACCCGGATGATTTTAGCATCAGGGTTATTTAATGATTCTGTTAAATCGCTGATCGCTTTTCCTGAGGCAATCGAAATGAATAAACGTTTTTTACTATAACTTCGCAAATCTTTCAGTACTTGGTCAATGATCTTAGGTTTGACAGCTAAAAGAATCGTTTCGACTTGTTCTGCGACTTCTTGATTGCTTTTACAAGCAGTCACACCTATTTTATCAGCAAAGCGTTTGGCATTTTCGTAATGACCACTAGAAACGAAGATGTCTTCTTTTGCAACAGTCCCTTTTTCGAGCAATCCATTGATGATTGCTTGAGCCATGTTTCCTGTTCCGATAAACCCGATTTTCATGATATCCTCTCCTTTATTTTTAGCATATCTTTCTTTTGGATGAAGGGCAAGTAAAGAATCATGAAAATTATGTTTAGAAATAGAAGAAAGACTCCTATACAAAAGTGGAAAAAATAGGATAAATAGGCTAACATTAATTCATAGAACGAAAGTAATCGAGTTAGGAAGGGTAAAATGTGAAAAATAAACGACACTTGATGCTTCAATGGATCAAAGATCACAGTCTTGTTTTGAAATTGATTTTTTTTGGATCAGTTCTGGTATTTGTAGCAAATCAAGTAGCTAATATTGCGAATGGCATGAGTTGGCAAGATATTTGGCAAACGATGGAACAACAAAATCATTTCACCCTTGCGTTAATGATCCTTATAGGATTGATTGGGGTTCTTCCAATGCTGCTGTATGATTGGGTGACGATTCGTGTACTTGAAAAGCAAGGAAAGCCCAAAATGAAGCGACAGGATTTTTTCTTGGCTGCTTTTATTACGAATACGATCAATAATCTAGCTGGTTTTGGCGGGATTGTTGGTGCTAGTCTTCGAGCTAGTTTTTATGGGAAAGATACAAATCGGAAGAGGGTACTGGTAACGGTTTCTAAAGTAGCCTTATTCATGCTGACAGGGTTATCTATCTGGTCCTTTATTACTTTTTTTGATGTGTTTGTTCTTCAAGAATTAACTATTTTTAGAGGGTACTGGATCTGGTTATTGGGTGGAAGTTTTGTGGCACCAGCTATTTTTTTCTTTGCCTATTTAAAAAGAAAAACGCTGTTTGCGGAATTTTATCCTAAAGGCTTGTTGGGTTTGTTGATTGCCTCTTTTGGACAATGGACAGGCGCGCTGTTCGTGTTCTTGCTGATTGGTAGACTGATGAAGGTCGACATCTCCCTTTTTTCTATCTATCCGATGTTTATCATTGCCACGTTGATTGGCATGTTGACAATGGTCCCTGGTGGTATGGGAACCTTCGATGTGTTGATGATCCTAGGGATGAGCCAGTTATCTGTGCGACAGGATATTGCTGTAGTATGGTTACTTTATTATCGCTTATTTTATTATGTGCTCCCTTTTGCAATAGGGATTTTATTGTTCCTTACACAAACCGGGGTCAAAGTAAACCGTTTCTTGGATAATATCCCGCGACTGGTGTTTCAAAAACTGGCGCATCTTGTCTTAGTAAGTGCTGTTTATTTTGCGGGTATCATGATGGTTTTATTGTCCACGATCACGAATCTTTCAACGATTAGTCGGCTATTCCAATTTTTATTGCCATTTTCATTTAACTTTTTAGATCAGATGCTGAATCTGTTAGTTGGATTCTTATTATTAGGATTGGCACGGGCACTAGCGATGAAAGTGAAGAAGGCATTTTTACCAACGATCGTGTTACTTGTTTTTGGCATTATCAATACGGTGACACGAACATTGTCGTGGCAATTAATTGTAGTGTATCTCTTGATCTTGTTAGTTGTCTGGTTATCCAGAAAAGAATTTTATCGCCAAAAATTTGTTTATTCTTGGGGAGCTATCGTTTTTGATGCTTGTCTATTTGGTTTTTTGTTTATCGTTTATGCGATTGCCGGCTATCATAGTGGCAGTTTCTGGGTAGGGCGGTTGACGGCAAATCACTTTATACTGTTTCCGTCCGATGATGTTTGGTTTTCTGGATTGATTGGTCTAGGTATTTCTTTGTTGGCACTAGTTGCTTTATACCAGTATTTAGCAACTACGCCGAAGAAATTAGGAGAAAACTTGCAAATTGAGCGATTGGAAAAGCTTTTGACACGTTACGGCGGGACAGCAACAAGTCACTATTTGGGATTGCCTGGCTACACTTATTTTTATTACCAAAAACATCATGAAGACCAAGTCGTCTTTGGATTTCAAATCAAAGGAAACAAATGTTTTATATTAGGTGATCCAATCGGGAATCCTGAGATGGTACGTGAAGCAACAGCAGAATTTATGAAAAAAGCCGATTGTTTAGGGTATCAATTAGCATTTTATAAAGTATCCGAAAAATATGTCGTGACTCTCCATGAAGTTGGTTTTCATTTTACAAAAGTTGGTGAAGCAGGGATTGCTGATCTAACAGCTGAGGAAGTTCCTTGGATCAACCAACAATTGGAATACCAAAAACTGAATAATGAAGGGTATCATTTTACCTGGTATGACCAGTTGCCAGAAGAGTTGCTTTTAGCAGTAAGTGAAGTTTCCAGAGAGTGGTTACAGGGAGCACGAGAAAAACATTATTCAGTGGGACGATTTGATACCACCTATCTTTTATCCAGCGGGGTAGGAATCGTACGCAAAGAGCAGAAGATCGTCGGTTTCATCACAGCACAACCAATAACAAACGAGCAAGCGGGTTATGATTTGTTGCGGACGTTACCAGATGAGCCTGTTGAACTGGCGGATTACTTATTGGCGAATCTATTTGTGGTCTATCAAGAAAAAGGATATTTGGAAGCAAATCTAGGATTGGCACCTCTTGCAAAGGTGGGCGAAACAGATTTTTCTTTTGTACAAGAAAAAGTCATGCACATTGTCTATAATTACGGGAATTTCTTTTATTCCTTTCAATCTGCGTATGAAGAAAAATTGCGTTACGTAACCAGATGGGAAGGACGTTATTTTGCCTACATGAAAGGAAGTAGTTTTGTGTTTGCCACTATGCAATTGTTTATCCTTATCGGTAAAGGAAAAGAAAAAACACCAAGTTTTGCCGAAGAAGTACTCACAGAATTATAGAGCAAGAAAAAGAACTGGGATAAGAAGACAAAAAGCTATTCCAGTTTTTTTCTTTAGTATTGAATAAAAGCGATCATGCAAGTCCGCGAACGCATTGAGGGAAGCTATACTTTTATTTTTCCCTGTGATAGAATACTTGCGACTTAGACTTTTTGAACGGGTGAGAGGGATGGAACTGATTGAGAAAGCACCAGCTAAGATAAACTTAGGTTTGGATGTGTTGTATAAGCGCCCTGATGGTTACCATGAACTGGAGATGGTCATGTCGAGTGTTGATTTGGCAGATCATTTGTTCTTTGAAGAAATACCAGAAGATAAGATCATCGTGGAAACAAACAAAGCGTTTTTACCAGTAGACCAGCGTAATAATGTATATCAAGCTGCTTTGTTGTTGAAAAATAAGTATCAGATAAATAGAGGCGTCAAGATTTTTGTTAAAAAGAATATCCCAGTTGCAGCAGGACTTGGTGGGGGAAGTACTGATTGTGCAGCAGCTTTAAGAGGCATCAACAAACTTTGGAATTTAGGCTGCTCTTTGGAAGAGTTGGCGAGTATCGGGCTTGAAGTTGGGACAGACGTTCCATATTGTGTTTATGGGAGCACTTCTTTTGTTAGTGGTAAAGGAGAAAAAATAAACGTTTTATCCCCTATGCCACCATGCTGGGTCGTGTTAGTTAAACCAAGAATGAGCGTTTCAACGCGAACGGTCTTCAAAGAGGTGGATGCGCAACAACTCAATCATCAAGATATTGAGGGATTAGTAGAGGGTATCCAACAGCAAGATTATCAAAAGATGATTGCTAAAATGGGCAATAGCTTGGAAGACGTCACAGGCAGACGACATCCAATCATTCATCAAATCAAAGAACGAATGTTGAAATATGGTGCTGATGCAGCTTTGATGAGTGGTAGTGGACCAACTGTTTTTGCGTTGTGTCAACATTATTCACGGGCGCAAAGAGTTTATAATGGCTTAAAAGGTTTTTGTGATGAAGTGTATTTAGTTCGTACATTATGATCAAGAGTGATGTGTAGGAAAAGGCGTTTAGAATAAGCAATTGAATAAGAGAGGCTGTTTATTCGGTGGGATGTAGATGGAATGTGAGGTTCATATTTGCTTCGCATTAAGAATTTCTTTTCTTCAAGGCAGTCTCTTTTTATGGGCAGTTTGGTTATTGAATGGGTATGAATCATTTTGTTTTGGGAAGAGGTCGAGACAAAAGTCGTTTAGGTTTGAGAAATTGGAGAGAAAAACGAACAATACGTTTTTTGTATTGCTCGTTTTTTTGAAATTTCCGAAAAACCTGACTTTTGGACGCCGTTTATTCGAGAGTCTGTAGCAAACCTGATTTTTAGATTTGTCCCACACCCTTCCACTTTTTTGTGTTCAAGGAAAAAACGACGCAAAAGGTTTCTCTGAGCCACTTGATATGAATGTAGCATCATTTATTTTCCGTTTTGAAAACAAATTTGACCGCTAAATCAGAAATTGGAGTATTTCTATTGACTCAGTTTTTTTATTCTGATAAATTAAGTTCCGTCGACAAATCGTAATTTTCCGATTTGCTTTTTATGAAAGGGGAATATAATGAAAAAATATCTTTTAGGTGTTGCCTTGGCAACTGGATTATTGTTACTAGTTGCTTGTGGAAATACAGCCCAAGATGCTTCGAAAAAAGATGAATTAACAGTTGTCACTACTTTTTACCCAATGTACGATTTTACTAAAGAAGTAGTGGGTGATGAAGGAAACGTGAAATTGTTGATACCAGCAGGGACTGAACCACACGATTTTGAACCGAGTGCAAAGGAGCAGGCAGAGATTTCTGATGCAGATGTTTTTGTCTATAACAGTTCAGATATGGAATTTTTTGTTGATTCATTAAAAGATTTTGTTGATACAGATAAAACATTGATGATCGAGGCAGCAAAAGGAATCGATCGCTTAGACACGAAGGAAGAAGAACCTGAGCATGAAGGGGAAACCTCAGATAGTCATTCTCATGAATATGATCCGCATGTTTGGCTAGATCCCGTTTTAGCAATCAAAGAAGTACAAACGATTGCTTCTGACTTAGGGAAAAAGTACCCAGATAAAAAAGAAACATTTGATAAGAATGCAGCTGCGTATATCAAAAAATTAGAAACATTGGATCAAAAATACAATGATGAATTAAAAGGTGCTGCGAATCGCACATTCGTCACGCAACATGCTGCATTTGCTTACTTAGCAAACCAATATGGTCTGACACAAGCAGCAATCTCAGGCGTTTCGCCAGATCAAGAACCTACGCCAAGCCGTTTAGCTGAACTGAAAGATTTTGTGAAGAAAGAAAATATCAAAGTGATCTACTTTGAAGAAAATGCTTCTTCTAAAGTTGCAGAAACGTTATCTAGTGAAACAGGTGTGAAATTAGAGGTATTGAATCCGCTAGAAAGTTTGACGAATGAGCAAATCAAAGCGGGAGAAAACTATATTTCTGTGATGGAAAAGAATCTAGATGCATTGAAAGAAAGTATAAAATAAGAACGGAGGTATTTCGCGTGCATTATATCGAAATATCCGATTTAACTTTTTACTATGATGATGAACCAGTGTTAGAAGATGTTTCTTACTACGTCGATGCCGGTGAATTTGTCATTTTAACAGGAGAAAATGGTGCAGCAAAATCAACGCTGATCAAAGCGTCTTTGGGGTTGTTGAAGCCATCAAAAGGAACGATAAAGATCGCTGAAAAGAATCAAGATGGAAAAAAATTAAGTGTTGGCTATATTCCCCAGCAGGTTGCTTCTTTCAATGCTGGATTTCCTAGTACGGTAATTGAATTAGTGAGGTCTGGCCGCTATCCAAGAGGTCGCTGGTTCAAACGTCTTTCTGAAAAAGACCATCAACATGTCAAAAGAGCGTTGGAATCAGTAGGGATGTGGGACATGCGTCATCGGCGTATCGGCGAATTATCTGGTGGACAAAAACAGCGGATCAGTTTGGCTCGAATCTTTGCGACAGATCCTGATTTGTTCATTTTAGATGAGCCGACAACAGGGATGGATGAAGAGTCTCGGAATGAATTTTATCGTTTGCTTCGCCATAGTGCGCATGATCATGGAAAATCTGTTCTGATGATTACGCACGATCATGAAGATATCAAACAGTATGCTGATCGTCAGATCCGTTTGGTAAGAAAGGAGGATTCTCCATGGCGTTGCTTTCATATGAATTCATGAGAAGAGCCTTTTTAGCGGCTATCTTTATTGCTGGGATCGCACCTATGTTGGGGGTATTCCTAGTGATAAGAAGACAATCGCTAATGGCTGATACACTTTCCCATGTATCATTAGCTGGGGTGGCATTAGGATTCTTTTTGAATATCAATCCAACGATGACTACGATGCTTGTTGTTGTTTTAGCAGCTGTCATTTTGGAATACTTGCGTACGATCTACCGCACTTATTCAGAGATATCGATCGCGATACTTATGGCAGGGGGCTTGGCTCTTGCATTGGTACTGATGAATCTCAGTGGTGGAAACTCAGCGACGAGTATCCAGTCCTACTTATTTGGTTCGATCGTGACCATCACATGGGAACAAGTCATTTTCTTAGGGATACTGTTCGTAGTTATCGGAGTATTATTTTTCTTATTCAAACGCCCAATGTACGTTTTGACATTTGACGAAGACACTGCCCATGTCGATGGATTGCCTGTCCACTGGATGTCCATGATGTTCAATGTGATCACAGGTATTGCAATCGCCGTGATGATTCCGATTGCGGGGGCGCTGTTGATCTCTGCAATCATGGTATTGCCAGCAGCAATCGGAATGCGATTAGGTAAAAGTTTTAATGTAGTCATTGCGATCAGTATCCTTGTTGGGTTTATCGGGATGCTTTCAGGTCTAACCAGTTCGTTTTATTTAGACACCCCCCCAGGAGCGACAATCACTTTAGTCTTTATCGTTTTATTCCTGCTGGTGAATTTGATCAAACGATTGCTCGTAGCATTTAAACGTAAAAGTAGATAAATATTAAAAAGAAAAGGCAGTGAAAACGAAAAATTTTCATCGTCTTTTCTTTTTTTTAGATAAATACCGAACTATTTTCTTATTTTTTTATAAAATGCTCGAATTTTTGAGTAAAAACTTATATAATGTAAAACGATAAAATTTTTTGAAAAAGGAGCTGGAATATGTGAAAGTACGTCGCAGTGAACGACTTGTTGATATGACTCAGTATTTATTAGAACATCCACACGAATTAATTTCGTTAACAAGTTTTGCCGAACGTTACGAATCTGCTAAATCATCGATCAGTGAAGATCTAGCAATCATTAAGAAGACATTCAGAGAAAGAGGCTATGGTATATTAGAAACCATCCCAGGAGCAGCTGGAGGAGTGTTGTTCATACCAGAAATCTCTTATGAGGAAGCCAAAAAATATGTTGAGTCACTAGCTGAACGTTTGTCAGAACAAGATCGTTTATTGCCTGGCGGTTATGTTTATTTATCTGATTTATTAGGTGAACCCGAATTATTGCGCCAAGTGGGTAAAATCATTGCTTCAAAATATTTAGGTGAAAAAATCGATGCAGTGATGACCGTAGCAACGAAAGGCGTGCCGATTGCACAAGCCGTTTCTTATTATTTGAACGCACCGTTTGTCATCGTTCGTCGTGATTCAAAAATCACTGAAGGATCGACTGTCAGTGTCAATTATGTTTCTGGTTCATCTGAAAGAATCGAAAAAATGGAACTTTCAAAAAGAAGTCTTAAGAGAGGCTCACGTGTGCTAGTCGTTGACGATTTCATGAAAGGCGGAGGAACAGTGAATGGGATGAAGAGCTTGATCGAAGAATTCGAATCAGAGCTTGTCGGGATCACAGTCTTTGCTGAATCAAAATTCAATGGACATCGAGCAATCGATGATTACACCTCACTTCTCTATGTCAAAGATGTTGACACTAAGACGAAGAATATTACAGTCGTGCCAGGAAATTATTTTTCAGAATAAGAAAAGTATACGATCGTTTTAGTCCACAAGTGACTACAATAAAGAGGCTGGGTTACAAGAAAGAAGAAGGAATTCACAGAAATTGTTTTCAAAATTTTTGCGAATTTCGGCTTATTTTTTCGAAGAGGTTACTTCTGTTCCCACCGTTTATTCTGATCAAGAAGGTGAGATAAAAGTGATTTTACTTTTATCTCACCTTCTTTTTTCTGATGGTTGTCAGGAAGGATTTCAGCTAGGCTATTGTCAAATGGTCTAGGTTATAATTAATAAATGGTTTGGTTGAAAAAATAGGAATAGTGGGCTAAACTTAAAACCATAATATATACAATTAGGAGTGACGCAATTGGACGCACGTTATGCAATTATTTTGGCTGCGGGAAAAGGTACACGTATGAAGTCAAAATTATATAAAGTTTTACATCCAGTTTCAGGAAAGCCAATGGTTGAGCATATCATCAATCGGGTAAGTGAAACGAACCCTGATCAAATCATCACCATCGTAGGTCATGGTGCAGACCAAGTGAAAGAACAATTAGGTGAAAGAAGTGAGTACGCTTTACAAGCAGAACAATTAGGAACTGGTCATGCTGTGTTACAAGCCGCTTCTTATTTAGAAGGAAAAGAAGGAACAACTTTGGTCATCAGTGGAGATACACCGTTATTGACCACTGAAACATTGAATAATCTTTTTGAATACCACCAAGGAAAAAATGCAAGTGCAACGATTTTGACAGCACAAGCAGATGATCCTACTGGTTATGGACGGATCATCCGAGATCATATCGGGATCGTTGAAAAAATCGTGGAACAAAAAGATACTACTCCAGAAGAAGCATTAGTCCAAGAAATCAATACGGGAACCTACTGCTTTGATAATCGTGCACTGTTTGACGCACTAAGCAAAGTAGGTACGGACAATGCACAAGGCGAATATTATCTAACAGATATTATCGAGATCCTTAAAGAGGAAGGAAATACGGTAGCTGCTTACCAAACAGACGATTTTGAGGAATCAATGGGGGTCAATGACCGAATTGCATTAGCTAAAGCCAATGAATTGATGCGCCAACGAATCAACAAAATGCATATGGTCAATGGGGTTAGTTTTGTTGACCCTGCAACGACATACATTGATGCTGGTGTAGTGATCGGTGCAGATACTATAATAGAAGCGGGCGTACAACTTCAAGGCAAGACGGTGATCGGGAATGATTGTTTCATTGGTGCGCATTCACGCATCGTTGACAGCATGATCGAAGACCACGTAGTCATTGAAAACTCTGTGATTGAAAGCAGTCTTGTAAAACATCATGCTGATGTCGGTCCATTTGCGCACATTCGTCCGAAAGCGGAAATTGGTGAAGGCGCACATATCGGGAATTTTGTCGAAGTGAAAAATGCGCAAATTGGTAAAAATACCAAAGTCGGCCATCTGACTTATGTAGGTGATGCGACATTAGGTGAAGAGATCAATGTTGGTTGTGGTGTAGTATTTGTAAATTATGATGGCAAAAACAAGCACCATACAACGATTGGTGACCATAGTTTCATTGGTTCAAATACAAATATCATCGCGCCAGTCGAAGTGGCAAAAAATTCGTCCATTGCTGCCGGATCAACAATTACTGATGATATCCCAGAATATGCGATGGCAATTGCGCGTGCAAGACAAGTCAATAAAGAAGGATATGCTAAAAAACTCCCTTATTTAAATTAATACTTTTGCAAAAACCCTTGATTTATTCTGAAAATATGACTAGTATTTAGTAGGTAGAATTCTAGAGTTGTGAAAAAGAAAGTGGAGGTCCCCATGTCAAAACATTACTTTGACCCAAGATTAAAAATTTTTGCGTTAAATTCAAATCGCCCATTAGCAGAAAAAATCGCTGCGGCCGTCGGTGTCGAATTGGGTAAATCATCTGTCACTCAATTTAGTGATGGAGAAATCCAAGTGAATATCGAAGAAAGTATTCGTGGTTCACATGTGTATGTCATCCAATCAACAAGTAGTCCAGTAAATGATAACTTGATGGAATTATTGATTATGATCGATGCATTGAAACGTGCGAGTGCCAAAACGATCAATGTTGTGATGCCTTATTATGGTTATGCTCGCCAAGACCGTAAAGCACGTGCGAGAGAACCGATCACTGCAAAATTGGTTGCAAATATGATTCAAAAAGCTGGAGCAACAAGAATGTTGACCCTTGATTTACATGCTGTCCAAATCCAAGGATTCTTTGATATTCCTGTCGATCACTTAATGGGTGCACCATTGATCGCAAATTATTTCTTAGAAAAAGGCATTAAAGGGGACGATGTAGTCGTTGTTTCACCAGACCATGGTGGTGTAACTCGTGCGCGTAAATTAGCCGAGTTTCTAAAAGCACCGATTGCAATCATTGACAAACGCCGTCCAAAAGCAAATGTGGCAGAAGTAATGAACATCATCGGACAAGTAGAAGGAAAAACATGTGTCTTGATCGATGATATGATCGATACTGCGGGAACTATCACTTTAGCCGCAAATGCATTAAAAGAAGCCGGAGCAGTCAGTGTATATGCTTCATGTACACATCCAGTGTTATCTGGTCCAGCGTTACAACGGATTGAAGATTCAGCAATCGAACGTCTAGTTGTAACAGATTCCATCTACCTTCCAGAAGATCGTAAAATTGATAAGATCGATGAAGTGAGCGTTGGTGGTTTGATGGGTGATGCGATTAAACGTATCCATGAAAACAAGCCAGTTAGTCCTTTATTTGAAACAAAAAAATAAGGAATATCTAAAAATTAAATAGAATCACAAAGGGGAGCCTGTCTGGGCTGAGATTGAATGTTATTTCTAAACCCTTCGTACCTGTTTCGGTCATTCGAACGTAGGAATTGTGACGAGTAGTAGAGACTCATCTTGAAGTATCTACTGGAGTAATGGTTTTGAAATTACTTCCTCCTTTGTGGTTTTTATACTAAAAAGGGGGAATTTTTTTATGGAAAAGAAGTACAGCGTTTGGATTGAAGGAACGATCGTGGCTGCTCTAGCACTGGTTCTATCATTGATTCCATTGCAAATAGGCAGTAGTTTTTCAATTTCACTAGGTCAGATCCCACTTACATTGTTTGCACTAAGACGAGGTTGGAAAGCCGGTTTACTCTCGGGATTTATTTGGGGGATTCTCCATTTTCCGACCGGACAAGTTTACTATCTTAGTGTTATCCAAGTTCTGATCGAATATCCGATCGCATTTACTTTTGCAGGATTTGCTGGTCTCTTTTCCAAGAGAATGCAAAAAAATGTTATAGAAGGAAATACTCGGGGAATGACCACCACTATTGTATTAGGAACAATTGTTGGTGTGGGGGCAAGATATTTTTGGCACTTCATTGCAGGTGTTGTTTTTTGGGGAAGTTATGCATTATGGGGAATGAATCCATGGATTTTTTCTTTCGTCATGAATGGGGCAAGTGGGCTTGCGACAGGAGTAGTCACCATCGTCGTTTTAATTGGGATTGAACGAACGATGCCGACATTATTTCTAAGACACAGCCAAAGACAAAGAAATAGTTTCTGAAAAATATGAAGTATGATCAGGAACAGTAATAGATAAATGAAAAAGCCCACTTCTGAAAATAGAGATATCTATTCTCAGAAGTGGGTTAATTTTTGTTTGAATAAGGTTCTTTAAAGATGTCCCGTTTATTTTTGGAGTGGACAAAAGAAATGTTTCCTTGTTTTAATGCTTTTACTGAAGGAACGGGAATCACGTCTGTCTTGCACGTTTTAAATCAATGTATTCGCAGTAAAATCAACTGCTTCACCTTCAAGTTTCCAATGCCGATCAGCGGCTTGGTAAACTAAAGTCCCGATTGCTTCTTCTTCACGGTAGCGTGTTCCTTTTAATTTCCAAATATAATCTTCGATCACATAAATAGGAATACGATATTCGTCGTTGACCAATCCACCTTGTTCAAATGAAAAAATGATGCCTTCCTGCATTAAATTACGCATATCTTTTAATAGATCGACACTGATGTTCTCAACAGGGGTATCACGACGGAAAAAGGATTTTTTCTCGTTGATTTTTTCAAATAAGATCGTGCTTAATTTATTTGCGAAAATTCGGTAAAATTCGTCTAAATAGCGATAATAAATACGTCCTAATTGATCATTTAAATCGAAATAAACAAAATTATTTTGTAACTTATAAAAAAATGGAGAGTGAAGATGTGTTTTCATGTGTCCAAAGTAAAGCAACTCAGAAATTTCTAAGGGTGTCAGTTCTTTTAACATCGTTAGATCACTGAAGTCGATCCATTTTAAATCGCCAGAACGATTTCTATTACGTACAGAGGCAAAAAATTGCTGGATATTTTCTGTACCACGGATAACTTTCAGACCGGTATGTGACTCGTATTCACCAGCGGTCGTTGAAGGGTCCAACAATAACAAATTTTGTGGAAAATGCACGATGCTGTTTGAAAAATCACTGATCGTCAGTCCTTTTGTTAAAACTGCATTACTTGTCGTATCGATATGTACATAAACTGACTCAGTCATCATGCTCCTCCTCTTAGCCTTTATCTCTTTTATTTTACAACATTTATCATAAAAAAGCTTGTTTCTTTTATTTTAAAATTCCATTACAAAACCGCTTGTTATCTGAAAGCCATACCATTTTTTGGATTGCTTAATAAATCCTTTGAAAAGCCATATATACTGATATTTTTGCAACAACTAATTCATTTTAGTATTTCTCAAAAAAATAGTATACTAAAAATAAAAAACAAATTCTCTAACTAGTTTATGTGTGCCACTTGTTATAATTACCGGAAAAGGAGAAGAAAATGAATATTCAACGGGTGTATAGTTCAGAGAGGAAATGGCTCTCTCGATCACTGCAACGTTCGCTACAAGTAGTGCCATTTTATCCTACCCATCAAGAAAGTCGGCAAATGTTTTGGCAGAGTACAAAAAAACAACAGGCTTGGAGATACACTGTTGAAAACCAAATAGTGTATTTTGTGGTGGAGTTTACGGATACACGAATGATCATTTGCAATCTTTTAGCGGAAAAAAGTCCTGCTGATTGGTGTTCTTTCTTCAAGCAGCTTGAAAGTTGTGGGCGCTACTTTTTTAAAAAGATTTGTGCATTACGATTTGAAAAAACATTATCTTCTGAATGGCACGAGCGACTACTCTTGCATCAGTATGAAATGATTGTTCACCAAACAGGACAACAAGTTTGGCAAAAAAAGTTGAATTATTGCAGTGGACTAGTATTAGGTGGCGGTGGGGCACATGGAGCTTACCAAATCGGTGTGTGGAAAGCATTGAAGGAAAAGAAACTTACGTTTGAGATTATTACCGGTACCTCGGTGGGGGCGCTGAATGGTGTATTGATTTTACAAAATGATCTGGACCAAGCCATTTCATTATGGAAAAAATTGACCACGAGCCAAGTGATGGAATTCCCAAAAAGAACAGAAGAAAACGATCTTAGAAAAAGATTTATCCAAGAAACGAGACAGATGGCTAGGTCAGCAATTGTAGAGGGTGGTACCTCGATCGCACCGTTAGAAAATTTATTACGGCGAATGCTTGAACCACAGAAAATATTAACCACACCGAAGCCTAAATTATTTACAGTAGCGACAAGATTGCCTGATTTTACGGAAGTTGTTACACCGATTCAGCAATTATCTGCGGAAGAAATCGCAGATTGGATACTTGCTTCCGCTGCCTTTTATCCTGCCATGGCTTATCGGAAAATCAGTGGATCAAAGTATATCGATGGCGGGTATCGAAATAATTTACCGATAGATGTTGCCATTCAGCATGGGGCGACGGAGTGCTTTGTGGTTGATATCAATGGCCCTGGTATAACTAAAAAAATCACACCACCACCTGGTTTCGTCCAATGGGAATGTGGCTCATTATGGTCCTTAGGTGGCTTTTTGATCTTTGATAGTCAGAGGAATCAGATGAATATCCAGTTAGGTTACTTAGAAACAAAGAAAGTTTTAGGTGATTTCCAAGGAAAATGGTATACATTCTTTACCGCCAAAGAGGCAGAAGGTAGTTGGCGTAAATTTTTGAACTATTTGATGAAAGACGTGCAAGTCGATTTATCCTTTTGGTCGGACCAAAAATTTTGGCGCGATTTGCGTAAGTTATACAAAGACAGGGTGGTCATTGAGACATGCGGACTGGCAATGCTCGAACTACTAGCAAAAAAAAGAGTTGTTTTACCGAATAAAGTGTATCATTTTAATGAAATGGTGGGGCGGATATGTAAAGAAAACATACTGACAAAGGATAGTCTCCGATCCATCGGACAATTAAATGCGGAAGAGTGGCAAAAATTTCAGGTATATCAAAAAAAAACAAAAGGTTGAACAAGCAAAGCAAGCCACACTTTTTCGACTGATAAGAAATAAAGAAACCGCTAAGCTGCAATCTTCACTTGACGCACAACCAATTGACACATTATTGATCTTGTATTTATATTATCTTAAGGAGGAACAACAATGGCACAAGAATTTTCCTATGAAATCATAGAAGAGATCGCTGTTTTATCAGAAAACAACAAAGGATGGCGCAAAGAACTGAATCTGGTTAGTTGGAACGGACGTCCACCAAAATTTGATCTACGCGATTGGGCACCAGACCATGAAAAGATGGGTAAGGGACTAACACTGACAAACGAAGAATTTGAAGCGCTCCAAAAAGCTATCGAAAATATGTAATGGAAGGGACCCTGTCGAATGAAAAGTATGACTGGTTTTGGCAAAGCCGTCCGTGAAACGGAGAAATACCAAATTGAAATAGAAATCAAAAGTGTAAATCAACGTTTTTTAGACATTCAGATACGTAGCCCAAAAGTATTGAATTTTATTGAAAATGAGCTTCGACAATTGATCAAACAATATCTAAGTCGCGGCCGAGTAGAGGTTTTTATCAACCTTGCCTATGTAGGGAAAAACCAAAAGCAGCTTTTTATTGACTGGGACTTGATTGATGAACTTGTTTCAAAACTTAAAGGCGGATTTGAGCAACGGTATGGCGATCAGGCCCATCTGGAAATCGGTCGGCTGCTCGAAAAATTGGCAATGAACGAGGATTTTGTAATGGTGGAAGAAAAAACAGAAGATGACCTGAATGAACTTTCTGGGTTGGTTATTGCTACGGCAAAAGAGGCGCTTGCTGAGATCGAAAAAAGTCGTCAATCGGAAGGACTGGCACTTACTAGTGTATTGCAACAAAATAGTGAAGAGTTCAAACAGACACTTGCAAATCTGACTCGCTTTTTCTCATTGTATGAACAGGAATACCAAGAAAAATATCAAAAGAAATTGGAAGAGTTTCTCGGAACAGTTGTTGATGAGCAAAGATTATTGACAGAATTAGCCATCTTATTGGAACGAGGCGATATCCATGAAGAACTCGATCGCTTAGTGATCCACATCCAAAAGCTCGATAGTTTAGTTGTGGCAACATATCCGGTTGGAAGAGAGTTAGACTTTTTGATCCAAGAAATGAATCGTGAAGTCAATACCATCGGTTCGAAATCAAATGTGATCGAAATCAAGACGCAAGTGGTCCAATTAAAGACAACACTAGAAAAAATACGTGAGCAGATCCAAAACATCGAATAGTAAAGGGGAATACAAAAATGAAATATTACGACATTACATTCCACGAATTAAGTGGGAAAACGATCATCAAGAGAAATATCCCATCCGAAAAGGAAGGTTTTGCTGCTTGGGAAGATGCTTGCAGCAAAGTAACCGAAAATGAATTACAACTTTTAGTGAATGACGGTACTTATGTGACGATGAATCGGAAATTTATCGTTCGGATCGATGCGGAAGAAGTCTCAGATCCAACGGAAAAAGCACTGTCCAGAAAAGATGAGATCATGGGCGTAGTGAATACACTATCGAATATGGGATTCTAGAAATACGAGATCATTTAATAATTGAATAATTGAATTGAGAGGTGGGGACAAAAGTGATTCTTATTTTTGTCCCACTCTCGTTTTTTCTTCTTTCTATGGAAAAATAGAGAAAAGAAGGCACGAATGATAATTGAAAAATAGAAAATAAGGTTAAAAGAACCTGAAAGATCCAGTGAATCATGAAGTAGTCCATTAGCGGTTTCTCATGCAAACGGTGCTTTTTTTTGCTATAATGAAAGATACCCTTGAAAGTTGTAGAAAAAAAGTGCAAAATAAACGTTAGTATAAAAAGACTAGTTGAAAGGACGTCGTCATGGCAGAGCGTGGATTATTAATCGTATTGTCTGGACCATCTGGTGTAGGAAAAGGCACAGTGCGAAAAGCAATTTTTGAGAGTGAGGATAATGATTTCCAGTATTCGATTTCAATGACTACACGTAAGATGCGTGCAGGAGAAGTTGAAGGAGTCGATTATTACTTTAGAACCAGAGAAGAATTTGAAGCAATGATCGAAGCAGGCGAAATGTTAGAGTATGCGGAATATGTGGGAAATTATTATGGAACACCACTGTCTTATGTGAATCAAACATTGGATGAGGGAAAAGATGTATTCTTAGAAATCGAAGTCCAAGGTGCCCAACAGGTCAAAGATAAAGTACCTGACGGTGTCTTTATTTTCTTAACACCGCCCGATTTAGCAGAATTGAAATCGCGAATCGTAGGTCGTGGAACAGATGCGGATGAAGTGATCGAAGAACGAATGAAAGTCGCAAGAGCAGAAATCGAAATGATGGCTCTTTATGACTACGCTGTGGTAAATGATGAAGTGCCCCTCGCAGTAGAACGAATCAAAGATATTATTGCAAGCGAACACTTTCGCGTCGAACGTGTTATCGGTAAATATAGAAAAATGTTAAAGGAGATGTAGTCTTATGATGTTAAAACCTTCAATCGACTCATTATTAGATCGTGTCAATTCAAAATATTCTCTAGTTATTTTGGCAAGCAAACGTGCACACGAATTAGATGCTCAAGTACAACCAACAATGGATTCTTTTGAATCTGTAAAAAGTGTGGGTCAAGCACTAGAAGAAATCGAAGCAGGAAATGTGATCAATGATCCACATCCTGAATTAAAACGTGAACGTTTAAGAATGGAAGACGAAGAACGCAAAGCACAAAAAGATCGTGAACAACAAGAATTAGAATCACGTATCCGTGAAGAACAAAATCTATAAAAGCTATTTTTTTAGAAACAAAGAATAACTAGCGAAAGCAGTTCGAACAACCAATTGCATAAGCCGAAATTTCCGAAATTTGATTCTCAAATTTTTGTGGAATTTCGGCTTATTTTTCTCATACCCTGAGTCAAAATCTAGCAAAAAAGGTGGAAATCCAGCATTTATTCGCTTTTCGTTTATACTACTGCCGTTAATTTTTTTTTAGGATTTGCTAGAAAGTAAGACAAACACAGAAATCTCTAGTAAAATAAGCAAGAGCCATTTTGTCTATTTTAGACAAAATCAAAAAAGGAGGAAGGAACCTATGACAATAACTGCTGAAGTTATCGTTGATGTACCAACGATGCAAACCGATCAACCATTCACTTATCAGGTTCCTTCTGAACTTGAAGAAGCTATCCAAATCGGTATGCGCGTGGAAGTGCCCTTTGGTAATGGGAACCGTCATGTCCAAGGTTTTGTGATGACGGTAAAAAAAATGGATAGGAACAACACGCAGGAATTAAAAAAAATCATCCAGATCCTAGACTTAGCGCCGGTTGTGAATGAAGAATTACTCTTACTCGCGGATTACATGAAGACAATTACGTATGCATTCAAGATCACTTGTTTGCAAACGATGCTTCCAAGTGTCATGAAAGCGGAGTATGAAAAGCAAATTTATCCGCTGGTCGCACAAAAAGACGTCTTGGATCTTTTTAATGGGCGAGAAGAGATTTCTTGGAAAGAAGCAACTGAACAAGGTATCTTGTCGCAATTGATCCGCTGGCGTCAAGAAAAACTGGTGGATATCAACTATGAAGTCCACACAAAAAACAAAGTGAAAACGATCCGAATGGTCCACTCTGATTTAACGAATGAACAAATTGACAGCGAATGGGGAAAATTGAGACAAAATGCGAAGAAACAAAAAGAATTGTTGCTTTGCTTGGCGGAACAAACACAACCAGAAACGGTTTCTTATTTCAAAGAAAGAGGGATCAGCACAGCTGTTTTGAACCAAGGAAACGAAAAGGGCTGGTTGCACTTTGAAGAAGTGGAGAGCTACCGTGATCCTTACAAACATCGTACCTTTGATCAGACAACTGCTTTAAAACTGAATGAGGAACAACAATATGCGGTGGATCGGATCATTGACGCAGGCAAAAGCACGAGTAGCCCAACTTTTCTGTTAGAAGGCATTACTGGGAGTGGTAAAACAGAAGTGTACTTGCAAGCAATTGCTGAAGTCTTGTCACAAAAGAAAACCGCAATCATGCTTGTGCCTGAGATCGCGTTGACCCCACAGATGGTCGAACGCTTCAAGGGACGGTTTGGTGAATCTGTTGCTGTTTTGCATAGCGGGCTTTCTCAAGGAGAGAAGTATGATGAATGGCGTAAGATTGAACGAAATGAAGCACAAGTCGTAGTAGGTGCCCGTTCGGCTATATTTGCTCCGTTAGAAAATATTGGATTGATCATTATCGATGAAGAACATGAATCCAGTTATAAGCAAGACGAGACTCCACGTTACCATGCGAGAGATCTAGCGATCTGGAGAGGAAATTACCATCATTGCCCAGTTGTGCTAGGAAGTGCAACGCCTTCTCTAGAATCACGTGCTCGTGCACAAAAAGGCGTATATGAATTGTTGCGGTTGAATCAACGCGCAAAATCATCTGCGCAATTACCATCGATCGAAATCGTCGATATGCGAAAAGAGATGCAAAAAAATCATGTTTCGACATTCTCTAGTCAATTACAAGAAAAAATACAAGATCGATTGGCTAAAAAAGAACAAACAGTGTTATTACTGAACCGTCGCGGTTACTCCTCCTTTGTGATGTGCCGAGATTGTGGGTTTGTCTTACCTTGTCCCAATTGTGATATTTCATTGACTTTGCATATGGACACTCATTCGATGCGTTGCCATTATTGTGGCCATGAAGAACCGATTCCGCACCGTTGTCCAAATTGTGGCGGCAATAAGATCCGTTACTATGGAACAGGAACGCAGAAAGTAGAAGAAGAACTACAAGAACTTTACCCTCACGCCCGTATTTTGCGAATGGATGTAGATACAACAAGGAAAAAAGGGGCACACGAACGAATTCTGCAAAAGTTCGGACAGAAGGAAGCAGACATTTTGTTGGGAACGCAGATGATTGCGAAAGGATTAGACTTTCCAGATGTGACGTTAGTTGGTGTACTCAATGCTGACACTTCACTCAATCTTCCAGATTTCCGTTCAAGTGAACACACTTTTCAGTTGTTGACACAGGTTTCTGGTCGAGCAGGCCGAGCAGAAAAAGCGGGTGAAGTGATTATCCAAACATTCAATCCGCAACATTATGCCATCGAGTTAGTAAAAGAACAAAATTATGAACGATTTTATCAGCAAGAAATGAATGTGCGGCACCGCAGCGGGTATCCACCTTACTACTTCACGGTGAAGATCACGACGAGCCACCAGGAAGAGCAAGTGGCAGCAAAAAAAATATTTGAGATCTTCAACCAGTTGAAACAGACATTAGGACCGAAAAGTTTATTACTAGGCCCAGTACCAAGCATGGTTTCCCGTGTGAAAAACCGCTATTACTATCAATTGATCATTAAGTACAAACACGAACCTAATTTGGAAAATGTGTTAAACCAAATTTTGAATCAAAGCCAAAAAGAACAACGCCAAGGATTATTTGTTGCAATCGATAATGAACCACTACATTTTATTTAAGAGAGGTACAGACATGCGCTATCCTATATTGATCCACCCCAACGATAAATTGAAACGAGTAGCTCAGCCAATCGATGTCATTACAGATGAAACGGTTGCACTATTAGATAATCTTTATGAAACGATGGTCGCCAATGATGGTATCGGCATTGCCGCGCCCCAAGTAGGGAAAAACAAACGAATTGCGGTTGTTGAAGTCGATGAAGGAGATAAGTTTGAGCTGATCAACCCGGAAATCATCGAAGCAAAAGGTGAAAGTATCGATGTGGAAGGCTGTTTAAGCATTCCACATGTATATGGAACAGTCAAACGCGCTGATGAAGTGACTGTACGCTATTATGATCGTGAAGGCGAAGAAATCGAAGTGACTGCTTTTGGTTACTTAGCACGCGCTTTTCAGCATGAGATCGATCATTTAGATGGTGTACTGTTCGTAGAGAAAATGATCGAACAAATACCAGAAGCAGAACTAGAAGACTATATGGAGGAGCATCTGAATGACTAAACTAGTATTTATGGGTACCCCTGCTTTTTCAGTACCGATCCTTGAAGGATTATTAGCAGAAGGATATGAAGTGGTAGCGGTAGTGACCCAACCAGACAGACCAGTGGGGCGAAAAAAAATAATCACGCCTTCCCCGGTCAAAGAAGCAGCTGTGAAACATGGACTACCTGTTCTTCAACCAGAAAAAATCTCCGGCTCAGCGGAAATGGAAGAAATCATTGCTTTGCGACCAGATGCCATCATTACTGCTGCATTTGGCCAATTCTTACCAGAAAAATTATTACAAGCACCTATATTTGGCGCTATCAATGTCCATGCATCATTATTGCCTAAATATCGAGGTGGAGCACCTGTACATTACTCGATTATAAATGGAGAGAAAGAAACAGGTGTCACGATCATGGAAATGATCAAAAAAATGGATGCTGGCGGCATCTACGTCCAAGAAAGTTTGCCAATCACAAAACAAGATGATGTCGGCACGATGTTTGAAAAACTTAGTGCTTTAGGGAAAACATTATTGTTAAAAACGTTGCCTGACATTTTAAACGGCACAATAAAGCCACAGCCTCAAGATGAAGCGAATGTAACTTTTTCACCAAACATTACGCGTGAACAAGAAGCCATTGACTGGAATAAAACAGCGGAAGAAGTGGATAATCAAGTACGAGGCATGCGTCCTTGGCCGGTTGCATTCACGACCTATGAAAGTACACGTTGGAAGCTTTTATCTGTGGAAGTGCTTGATGAGACAACAACTGAAGCACCTGGAACGATCATCCAAAAAGACAAAAAAAATCTTTGGATCGCTTGTGGTGGAGAAACAGTTTTGGCTATCAAGGAGTTACAGCCAGCAGGTAAAGGAAAACAAGCAATTGCTGAATTCTTGAATGGTAGCGGACAGCATATAGAGATTGGACAGCAGGTGAAATAATGGCAAAGATACCTAAAAAAATGAAAAAATCAGTACGTTACATGGCGCTGATAACACTTGAAAGAGTCAATAAAGGCGGCGCTTATTCCAATTTGTTGCTGAATGAAATGATCAAACAGAGCGACTTGAACTCGAAAGATATCGGCCTTTTTACAGAGCTGGTCTATGGGACTATCAGTCGCCAACGTTTATTAGAATTTTATGTTGCACCTTTTATTGCCAAAGCAAAGAAAGTGGATGATTGGGTCAAGACGTTGCTTTATTTATCTGTCTATCAATTGGAATTTTTAGATAAAGTACCTGCCCACGCCACTTTTAATGAGGCAGTAGAAATCGCTAAGACGAAAGGCAATCCTGGTACAGGAAAATTCGTTAATGGAGTCTTACGAAGCTACCAACGACAAGGAAAACCAGATGTTGAGGCAATCAAAGACCCCATTGAGCGTTTAGCGACAACGATCAGTTTGCCACTATGGCTGACGAAACGATTGATTGAACAAGTGGGTTATGAGGAAACAGAAAAATTGGGGCATTCTTTGTACCAGCCTAGTCATGCGAGTGGCCGTGTGGATACGAGAAGATATGCAAGGGATCAAGCTATCTTGACGTTACAAGCAGAAGATATCTCTGCTACAGCAAGTATCGTCAGCCCTTACGGAGTAGTCGCTGAAAAAGGACATCTAGCCTCCAGCTCGCTGTTTCACGATGGCGTCATGACGATCCAAGATGAGAGCTCTATGTTGGTTGCTCCAGCAATGCAAATCGAGCCCGAACATCATGTTTTAGATGCCTGTGCTGCACCTGGCGGGAAAACAACACATATTGCTACCTTTTTAGATCCGACTTGTGGCGGAGAAGTGACTGCTCTTGATGTCCACGAACATAAAGTAAAATTGATTGAGGAAAATGCTGAACGCTTAGGAGTATCATCTGCGGTGTATGCACAGACAATGGATGCGAGAGAAGTTAAAGAGCAGTTTTCTTCACAAGAATTTGATCGTATCTTAGTAGATGCTCCTTGTTCAGGCCTTGGTTTACTTAGAAGGAAACCCGATATCCGCTACAAAAAAAATGCCAAAGATCTAGCCAATCTTCCGAAAATCCAATTAGAGATTTTGGAAAGTTGTGCAACTGTGTTAAAATCTTCTGGAATATTGACATATAGTACATGCACCATCTTGAAAGAAGAAAACCAAGAAGTAATTGCCGCTTTTCTAGAACGGCATCCAGATTTTGAAAAGATTGATGTTTTAATTGATCCTGTGCTACAATCATCAGTCGAAGATAAAATGTTGACCTTATATCCACATCAATTCTATACAGATGGGTTTTTCATTTGTTGTTTGCGTAAAAAGTAATGAGGTGAAAGAATGCAGATTGAATATCAATCAGATGTAGGAAGACGACGTAATACGAATCAAGACTATGCTAGTGTATTCACGAATCAAGAAGGAATCAAACTAGCGATATTAGCTGACGGAATGGGCGGCCATCGTGCGGGAGATATTGCCAGTCAGATGGCTGTGCTGAACTTAGGAAATGCTTGGGAAGAACAAGACTTAACGGACGACGAAAAAATCGCTCAGTGGTTCATCCAAGCAATCCAAGAAGAAAATGCACTTATCTATCAAAGAGGACAAGAACAACCTGAGTACAATGGAATGGGAACCACTATAGTGGCTGCAGCTTTATCTGAAGAACGATTTACGATTGCACATGTTGGCGATAGCCGTGCGTATCTCATTCGTGACGGCAAGATCATTCAGCTGACAGAAGACCACTCTTTGGTGAATGAACTCGTAAAATCTGGGGAAATCAGCGAAGAAATGGCTGTCAATCACCCTCGAAAAAATATCTTGACTCGCTCGGTTGGTATGCCGGGAACGGTAGAAGTTGATGTTTCGACATATATTTGGCAATTGAAAGATCGTCTTTTATTGTGTTCAGATGGTTTGACCAATATGTTGTCGGAAGAAATGATCGAGACGATCGTTAATCAAGAAGGAACATTGTCTGATAAAGTGACAGAACTTATCAATCAAGCAAATGAAGCAGGCGGAGCAGATAATATCACCGTTCTTCTAATCGAATTTAAGGAGGACGCAGCATGATCGAACTAGGTAAAAAACTGAACGGTAGATATCAAATCACTGGAAATATCGGTAGTGGAGGCATGGCAAATGTCTTTTTAGCTCATGATTTGATCTTGGACCGTGATGTAGCAGTAAAAGTATTACGATTCGATTTTCAAAATGACCAAACAGCTATTCGTCGCTTTCAGCGTGAAGCACTAGCTGCGACTGAGTTGGTCCATCCGAATATCGTCAGCGTCTATGATGTAGGCGAAGAGGACGATATGCAGTATTTGGTGATGGAATATGTGAAGGGAATGGATCTAAAAAGATATATCCAGACACATTATCCTGTTCCATATGAAACAATAGTCAACATCATGCAGCAGATTTTATCAGCGATTTCTTTAGCACACAGTCATCAAATCATCCATCGAGATCTAAAGCCACAAAATGTATTGATCGATAATGAAGGTGTCGTGAAGATCACCGACTTTGGGATTGCGATTGCTTTATCTGAAACATCGATCACGCAAACGAATACGATGCTTGGATCGGTTCATTATTTATCTCCTGAACAAGCGAGAGGAAGTATGGCCACTAAGCAGTCAGATATTTACGCGTTAGGGATCATTCTCTATGAATTACTGACAGGTAGCGTTCCATTTGATGGTGAGTCAGCGGTAACGATCGCGTTGAAACATTTTCAAGATGAATTGCCATCAATCAAAGCTTTAGATCCTGCAATACCGCAAGCTTTAGAAAATGTGGTGTTGAAGGCGACGGCTAAAGAACCAGCAGATCGCTATAAGACAGCAGAAGAAATGTCAGATGATCTTGCGACAGCATTATCACCGGCACGTGCAAATGAACCAAAATGGCAACCACAAGTCATGGATAACGAAACGAAAATACTCACACCATTGACAGAAGATACACCAATGCCAGAGTCATTCAAATCCATGCCGCTGCCAAAAGAAAAAACAGAGGAGCAACCTTCTTTTCCAGAAGATGAAGCTCTTCCAGATGTAAAAACAAAAAAACGAAAAAAATGGTGGATCATTCTACTTGTGATTTTAGCTTTACTAGGGATCGGTACAAGTATTTTCTTTGCTTCAGGCGGACGAGGGGAAGTTGTCATTCCTGACGTCTCTGGATTATCAGAAGTTTCCGCAAGAGAAACATTGACGAAAGCCAAATTAGTAGCAGCTACCAAGACAGAAGAGATCGCTGATGACAAGATCGAAGAAGGCGACATAGTCAAAACAGATCCTGCAGCAGGAACAACGGTCAAACAAAACCGAGAAGTAACTCTTTACGTAAGTAGCGGGAAGAAAAAAATCAAATTAGATGATTATACCGGTATGAGCTACGATGAGGCAAAAGAAAAGCTGACAAAACTTGGTTTTTCTTCTAGTTCGATTGAAAAAGAAGAAGAATTCAGCGATGAAGTCGATAGTGGAGAGATTATTTCTCAAACACCAGATAAAGGCTCAGAAGTAGATCCAGAATCAGATACGATTTCGTTTAAGGTAAGTAAAGGGCCAGAAACAGTGTCGCTACGCAGTTATGTAGGCGAGCCTTATGAATCTGCCTTCAATTCACTTCTTGCAGCTGGATTTGATGCCAACAATATTGGTACTAGTTATGAGCCTAGTGATACTGTGCCAAGTGGGGCAATTATCAGTCAAACCCCAGAATCAGGTGAAGTCGTACCAGGCCAAACATATATTAGCTTTAGGATCAGCCAAGGGCCTGATACAAAGACGTTGAATGATATTTCAGGCTATACGAAAAGCGATGCACAAAGCTATTTAGCAGGGATTGGTGCAGAGTATATCGGACATGAAACGTATGAATATTCTCCTACAGTGGAAAAGGACAAAGTGATCCGGACTGTTCCTGGTGTAGGGGCGAAAGTCGCTAAGGGAACAATTGTCAATGTGGTATATTCAAAAGGACCTGATCCTGCATCTTCAAGTTCTAAAGAAGAATCATCTGAAAGTAGTTCAAGCAGCTCAAGTACAAGTAGTTCAAGTTCATCAACGGAAAACAGTACAAGTAGTAGTGAAAGTAGCGATAGTTAGAGCCATCTGCAAAAGTTAATAATTAACAATCTAGTTTTAGAGGCTGAGACATCTCCATATCTCAGCCTCGTTTTTAGCTATAAAGAAAGTAAAAACCCACAAGGAAAAAGTTGTCATCTTCACGTTGATGATAGCGAACTTCACGAACCAGCCCTCTTAGACAGTAAAAAATTTGAAAGAAATTTGAAAATTAATTTGTTCAGATTTTTGTTGCATACTTTAAAAACGAATAAACGGTGAGAACAGAAGCAACTTCTTCTTATTTCTCGGAGTTAAACACTTCTGTCCTAGCCTTTTTCTAATTTACAGAAGTTTATCAGAGGAACCTCACATGATTTTTCTTTCCTGTGGTAAAATAAGGAAAAATGGAGGTGGCATAACATCAAAGGACAAATCAGAAAAGCAATCAGCGGATTCTACTATGTCTATGCTGACGGTGAAACCTATCAAACAAGGGGAAGAGGGAATTTTCGTAATCGGAAGATCACCCCATTAGTTGGCGACCAAGTGATATTTGAAAGTGAAAACAAAACAGATGGGTATTTACTAGAAGTAATGCCTCGTAAAAATCAATTGGTGCGCCCCCCAGTAACCAATGTTGATCTAGGCATCATTGTCACTAGTTTAGTTGAACCTAATTTTTCTTATAATTTATTGGATCGTTTTTTAGTGTTGTTGGAATATGAGTCAATTGAGCCCGTCATTTATCTGACTAAAACAGACTTGTCGCCCAATGATCCTAAAATTGCTGAAATCAAGCGAGTCTACGAAAAAATCGGGTATCCGGTGATTGTGCCAAAACACCCAAATGACACAGCTGAATTGGTGCGTTATTTCCCAGAACGACTATCTGTTTTTATGGGACAATCTGGTGCCGGAAAATCAACATTGCTAAATCAGATTTCGCCAGAATTGAATTTGGAAACTGGTGAGATCTCTGACTCATTAGGTCGAGGAAAGCATACGACAAGGCATGTAGAACTTTTGCCTTTATATGATGGTCTCGTAGCGGATACACCAGGATTCAGTTCAATCGATTTTTTGACCATTGAAGCGACGGAACTACCGAAACAATTTCCTGAGTTTGTAGAAGTAGCGCCCCATTGTCGTTTTAGAGAATGTATGCATGCCAAAGAACCAGGGTGTGAAGTCAAGAAACGTGTAGAATCAGGCGAGATTGCGCAAACACGTTATGATGATTATTTGCAGTTCTTGCAAGAAGTAGAAAATCGTAAACCAATGTATTCAAAAAAAGAAGGTAAACGAAAATAGGAGGAAGTCTTGATGAAAATAGCACCATCTATCTTAAGCGCGGACTTTGCTAATTTACAAAGGGATATCGAATTAGTTGAAAAAGGAGGAGCAGATTATATCCATGTGGATGTCATGGACGGACAATTTGTTCCTAATATCACATTTGGACCGAATATCGTCCAAGCGATTCGTCCAATCACAAAATTGCCATTAGATGTCCATTTGATGATCGTTGATCCGGAAAATTATATCCCGGCATTTGCTAAAGCAGGTGCAGACATCATCACAGTGCATGTCGAAGCAACGCACCATATCCATCGTGCCTTGCAAATGACGAAGGACCTAGGAGTCAAAGCAGGAGTGGTCATCAATCCAGGAACACCTGTATCAATGATCAAACACGTTTTATCCATTGCAGACCAAGTTTTGGTTATGACGGTGAATCCAGGTTTTGGCGGACAAAGCTTTATTGAGGAAACGGTAGAAAAGATTTCGGAATTAGCCGAGTTACGCCAACAAAACGATTGGCATTATACCATTGAGGTTGATGGCGGGATCGTACCAGAAACGGCTCAGATCTGCCGAGATGCAGGTGCGGAGATTTTTGTTGCAGGTTCATATGTGTATAATTCTGAAAATCCAGTAGGACAGATTGAGCAATTAAAAGAGGCCTTGAAATAAGATGGACATCTTGTTGGTAGCAGGAGGATCACCTAAAGAGTGGCCAGCATTAAAAGAAAAATATGACCAGTATATTGGGATTGATCGAGGCGCTCTTTATCTTATCCAACATGATTTTCCTTTGGATCTTGCAATCGGCGATTTTGATTCGTTGGATCCTCAAGAAAAAGAGCATGTAAAGAAGGCGGCTGTAGAACTGATCCAAGCTCCTGCGGAAAAGGATGATACAGATACGCAATTAGGTTTGTCGAAAACGCTGATGCTTTACCCTGAGGCAACGATCACGCTGATTGGGGCAACTGGCGGTCGGATCGATCATTTGTTAGCCAATCTTTGGTTGCCTTTAGAGCCACGTTTCAAGTCCCATGCGCAACAATTGGTCATAAGCGACCGGCAAAATCATCTGACTTTTTATTTGCCAGGTGACCACAGCATTACACAACTTCCTGAAATGAAATATCTTGCATACTGTTGTTTGACACCTGTTACGCAGTTAGCAATCAGAAAGAGTAAGTATGAGTTGGAACCGACCGATGTTTCACAGCCGACTTCCTATGCCAGTAATGAATTTATCTCAGATACGGCTGAATTCTCCTTTTTAGAGGGAGTTGTAGCAGTTATTCAAAGTAGAGATTGAGGCTAGTTCAAGTCCCTGTGATTGGAAAAATGACAGGGTAAATTAATTGCTAAAAAAAAGCTTAAGAGAGGTGTCTTACCTTTTGTTTCGCCTCGATTAGTGATAAAATTGAGCGTAAGAGTCTAATTAATTCGAGGTGTCTTTGTGAAGAAGTTCAATCCTAATAAAAATATTATAATTACCTTAGTTATTGTTATCATTGTTGTAACGATAATAAGTGTGACCGCTGCCCAACGAGCGAATGAAGGAAAACCTAATTTCTTCCAGTCCGTCGTGAATGACAGTGTATCATTCGTTGATCGTGCAATCTCAGCGCCTGTAAGATGGGTTGAAAATGGGGTTGATTCTGTCCATAACCTGTTTACTACTTATTCTGAAAATGAGCGTCTTAAAGAAAAGATCGACAGTTATGACGAAATAGCGCTAAAAAACAAAAATTACCAAAAGGAAATCGAAGCACTGAAAAAAGAACTTGAATTGAATCAGACATTGGCTAGCTACGAAAAAGTAACAGCAAATGTCATTACACGTTCACCGGATACTTGGCAAGATATGCTGATCGTGGATAAGGGATCAAAAGATGGTATTGAAGTCGATATGGCGGTCATGTCCCAAAAAGGACTGATCGGTCGTGTGATCGAAGTGAACAATGCTTCTTCAAAAATTGAGTTGTTGACTTCATCCAATGAAAGCTCTAATCATTTTCCAGTACGTGTCTCTTCTTCTAGTGGCGAGGCGTTTGGGTTGTTGAAGAATTATGATGAAAAAACACAAGCTTTAGTAGTCACTCAGCTGACTGGCGATACAAATATCAAAGAAGGTGACGTAGTACAGACTTCTGGACTAGGCGGAAACTCACCAGCAGATCTGCCGATCGGTACAGTTGTCAAAACGAAACCGGACAGTTTTGGATTGGATCGAGAAGTATACGTTAAACCTTATGCCGGTATGTATGATATATCAGTGGTGACGATCGTACAAAGGCTAGTGGAGGAATAACCGATGCTAAAAAAAGAGACAATGAAATACTACCTACCTATCGTATTGTTCCTATTGATGTTGATTGATGGGCATTTGACACGAATGTTCGTTGAGTGGTCAAAAGGGGATTATATGGCTAGTGCGCATTTTCTGATTTTAGCTTTGTTGTTTTGTAGCCAAAAATTCCCGAAACGCTATCTACTGATCACGACGATCATCATAGGAGCCATATTTGATGCGTATTATATAGGGGTGATCGGGATATATGCAGTTGCTCTCCCTTTAATGGTATTTATCATGTATGGAATGAGTTCGGCGATCCACTTCAATATCTTTACAGAATTTTTTAGTACGATCATCTTTGTTACTAGCTATGAATTGTTTACTTTAGCTGTCCAATTGATCTTCAAATTAGTTTCTGTAAATAACACCTATTTTATCACGAGATACTTAGGGCCGACTTTATTGTTGAATATGATCATTTTTGCTATCTTTGTTTTTCCTTTTAAGAAATTATTCAGTGATGAATAATTTCTTTTTTTATACTTGTTTTTTGAAATATTCTGATATTTTTTTAAGATAACACTTGTAACTTACAGTTTTGTCATGTTAATAGTTTATTTTGAAATGTTTTTGTAACATAACTATTATCTCCTTGACATACTGCTATGGTACAATTTTGTTATCGTTAAGAAAGACTTAAATATATTTAGATATTTATTAAATTAAGCCAGTCGGAGGAATGAAGAGTGAAAAAAAGTTTAATATCAGCAGTAATGCTAAGTTCAATCGCTTTAACTGCCGTAGGATCACCGATCGCTGCCGCGGCGGACGATTTTGATTCACAGATACAACAACAAGATCAAAAAATTGCGGATTTACAAAATCAACAAGCAAGTGCACAATCACAAATCGAAGCATTAGAAGGACAAGTTTCTTCTATTAACGAAAAAGCACAAGATCTATTAACTAAACAAGACAAATTACGTAAAGAATCTTCTCAATTAGAAAAAGAAATTGCAGATTTACAAGAACGTATTGAAAAACGTGAAGCAACAATCCAAAAACAAGCACGTGAAACACAAGTTAAAAATACAAGTTCAAATTACATTGATGCTGTATTGAATGCTGATTCATTAGCTGATGCTGTTGGTCGTATCCAAGCGATGACATCTATCGTCCAAGCGAACCAAGAATTAGTAGACCAACAAAAACAAGATAAACAAGCTGTAGAAGATAAAAAAGCTGAAAATGAAGCAAAACAAAAAGAATTATCAGCAAATCAAGCTACTTTAGAATCACAAAAAGGTGATCTATTAGCTAAACAAGCTGATTTAAATGTATTGAAAACTTCATTAGCTGCTGAACAAGCAACTGCAGAAGATAAAAAAGCTGACTTGAACCGTAAGAAAGCAGAAGCTGAAGCAGAGCAAGCACGTATCCGTGAACAAGCTCGTTTAGCAGAACAAGCGCGTCAACAAGCTGCACAAGAAAAAGCTGAAAAAGAAGCACGTGAACAAGCTGCTGCACAAGCTGCACAATCACAAGTTGCATCTTCTGCTTCAACAACTGAAAATTCATCAACTGTTCAATCTTCAACAACTGAAAACTCATCATCATCTGCACAATCTTCAAGCTCAAGTGCAGTAGTGACTCCTGGGTCTTCATCAACAACTGAAGAATCAACAGTTCCAGAATCTTCAACTTCAACAACTGAAAATTCATCAACTGAATCTTCTACTACTGATTCATCAGTAACAGAAAGTACAACAGTTCCTGAATCTTCAACACAAGAAACAACACCAGCTACGCCATCAACACCGACAACATCTGGAAATGGTTCAACTGGCAATGGCGGTACAACAAACAACAATAATAACTCAGGTACTGTTGTTACACCTCCTACAACACCATCAACACCTTCTGGTAGTGTAAATGGTTCTGCTATCGTAGCAGAGGCTTACAAATACATCGGTGTTCCTTATGTTTGGGGCGGTAAAGATCCAAGCGGTTTTGACTGTTCTGGTTTCACAAGCTATGTTTACAAACAAGTAACTGGTCGTGACATCGGTGGTTGGACAGTTCCTCAAGAATCTGCTGGAGCTAAAATCTCAGTTTCTCAAGCAAAAGCTGGAGACTTACTATTCTGGGGGTCACCTGGTGGAACTTACCATGTAGCGATTGCTTTAGGTGGCGGACAATATATCCATGCACCTCAACCAGGTGAAAGTGTTAAAGTTGGCTCAGTTCAATGGTTTGCACCTGATTTTGCAGTAAGTATGTAAGAATTGATAAAGAGTTAGTCTATGAAAATAGATTAACTCTTTTTTTGTTGTGGATTTTATGCATCGAAAAGAGCATGAGATAAAGGTGCTGATTTATCACATGCTCTAAGTTTAAAACAACGATAGCAATAGAAGAAATCTCTTTGGAAAAATAAGTCATACTCTTAAAGATTACATCTGTTTTTTTAAGAGTGGGTTCTTATCTCTAGGGAGTTACTATTGCTAAGCTTGTTTGGAAGGGTCTTTATTTTGTAAACTCTTCTGATAGGTCCATAAATTCTTGGATATCTTCTAGGACCATATCGATTCCTGCTTGCCAGAAATCTGGTTTTGTTAGATCGACATCTAAATGTTTTTGTGCTAGTTCTTCCGTTGTCATAGAAGCAGTATCACGTAGCAAGTTGATGTACTCTTGTTCAAAACTTGTTCCTTTTTTATTTGCATAGGCATAGATACCTAAACTAAACAAGTAACCAAAAGTATAAGGAAAGTTGTAGAAAGGTACATCATCAATGAAGAAATGTAATTTAGCTGCCCAGAAATAAGGATGATAAGTAGCTAATGCATCTTGATAGCCTTCTTTTTGTGCTTCCACCATCATTTTTGTGATTTCATCTTCTGAAACTAATCCAGCTTGACGGGCAGTATAGAAGTGATTTTCAAAAATGAAGCGAGAATGGATATTCATGAACATAGCTAGGGCATTTTGCAATTTCGTATCAAGCAGATTGATTTTTTCTTCTTTTGTTTTCGCTGCTTTTAAAGTTGCGTCAGCTACGATCAATTCAGCAAATGTACTAGCTGTTTCAGCAACGTTCATTGCATAATCGCGATTCAACGTTGGTAGATCCCACATCACGCTGCTATGGAAAGCATGGCCTAATTCATGTGCCAGTGTTGAAACTTCATTGATTGAATTACTGTAAGTCATAAAGATTCTAGATTCTTGTGTTTCAGGAAGTTCCGTACAGTATCCTCCTGGGCGCTTGCCGGGACGATCCTCTGCTTCGATCCAGCTCTTTTCAAAAGCTGATTTAGCAAAAACGGCCATCTTAGGACTGAATTTTTCAAAGTTTTCAATGATGAATGCAGCTGCTTCGTCAAAAGAAAAAGTTTTTTCCTCTAGATCACCCAAAATGATTGGAGCATCTTGGTCTTGCCATTCCATTTTTTCTTTACCGAAAAGGTTCGCTTTTCTTGTTAGATAGTCCGCAAGTGGTTGTTTGTTCTTTTCAATTGTTGTCCACATCACATCAAGTGTTTCTTTTTTCAGACGATTGTACTCCAATGGTTTTTGTAAGTAATCCGTCATATCATGAAGTTTGTAAGTCGATAAGCGGAAACCGTCTAAATGGTTCAAAGTATCTGTTAGTAAGGGTGCTTTTTCCTGCCAAGCTTCTTCCCATGCGATGAATAATTTTTCGCGGACAAGAGGATCAGGATCACCCATCATTTTGTTAAAGGCTTGTCCAGCAGATAGTTGTGTTATCTTGCCATCTTCTTCAAATGGGATCACAACTGTTCCAACGATTGTATCGTAATGGCTGCTCCAAGAATTCAATCCGTCTAATGAGAGTGTATTGATGATTGTTTCTTCAGATTCAGAAAGTAAACGTTCGCCATCTCTTCTAATTTCGTTCATTCGAAAGGCAATAGGAGCAATTTCAGCTGATTGAAGCAATTCTTGCCAGTTATTGTCAGATATTTCTGCAAATTTATTCGATAAAATAGTTTCGGCAGATTGCCAACGAGGTAAAAATGAGTATAATTTTGCTGATAAAATTTTTGCTTTAGAATCTTTGACGTTTGCAGATAGTAAAGCGGTGATGTAGCTATTACATTGAGAAAAACCATTTGTCACAGTCTCTTGCAATTTTAATAGTGCCACTAATCCATTGTTAGAATTTGCGGAAAAATGCCATTGGCTGGTTTGTGTGTAAAATTCTTGAATCTGTGCTTCTAGTTGTTCCAATCGTGCGTTTAGTGCCTCGGAATTGCTGCCTCCAGAAAAAATCGAGTCTAAATCCCAGTTTAGTGAATAAGTCATGAAAAAACTCCCTTCGTTTTATAATACAATCATTAGTATATCATTATTTTACTGTTTAAGTCTTTAGAAAAAAATTGTTGTTTGTAAAGAAAAGAGCTATGATAAATGACAGAGGTGATTTATGAATTCAATCAAAAAGCAAATAAAGAATGGCAACTTTTATCTGATGATCGCACTGTTGATCGTGCTTGTCCTATTTTATAGCTCCTCACAGACTTATGGACAACAGTCACAAGTTTCAAGAATCGATGAATGGTTGCCAAATCAACCGTTTAAAGCTGCATGGAGTGGGATAAGCTTTACTTACGGTGGAAGTATCGTTAGCATCGATCATTTAGGGTACAGTAAATTTGTTGAGTTTTTCATTCGCAAGGGGGCACACTTTGGCACTTATTTTATTTTAGGTGGTAGTTTGTTTTTAGGCGTATATCCTAAATTGAAGTTATGGGGATTGACAGCTATTTTAGCTTGGCTTTCAGCAACCGGCTATGCAGGTCTAGATGAATTCCATCAAATGATTACTGGTGGACGCTCGCCAATGTTCCAAGATGTGATACTTGATTCTATGGGAGCCTTAACTGCAATTGTGATCTGTCTTGTTATTGGCTTTTTTAGGAAAAAATAAGCAGAACTTGTGTCTTAGGCTTTGAATTTGCAGGTAGAAAGACTAGAATAAGAGTACATGACTAGTAAGAAGGAGGAGTCAACATGTCAGGACATAGTAAATGGCATAATATCCAAGGAAGAAAGAATGCCCAAGATGCGAAGCGAGGAAAAATATTTCAAAAAATTTCTCGAGAAATTTATATGGCAGCTAAAGCAGGTGGACCTGACCCGGCGATGAATCCAGCTTTACGTTTAGTTGTGGACAAGGCGAAAGCCGCAAACATGCCGAATGACAATGTCGATCGGGCCATCAAAAAAGCAACAACTACCGCTGATGAAGCGAATTATGATGAAGTGACATATGAAGGCTATGGGCCGGGTGGCGTAGCGATTTTAGTCCATGCTTTGACGGATAATCGAAACCGAACAGCGACAAATGTGCGAGTAGCTTTCACCCGTAATGGTGGTTCATTGGGAGAAACAGGCTCTGTGGGCTATTTATTCGATCGTAAGGGGTATCTTGCTATTGAACGCGCCGGACTGACGATTGATGAAGATGCTATGTTAGAGAGGGTCTTGGAAGTTGGTGGAGAGGATTTGCAGATCTCACCAGAAGTTTTTGAGATCTATACAGCTCCTGATGATTTTGCCAGTGTACGAGATCAACTAGAAGAAACATTTACGCTTGCTCAGGCGGAACTAACAATGTTCCCTAAAACTACAGTTGTTTTGACTGAAGAACAACGTCAAAAGTTAGAGAATCTAGTCGAAAAATTAGAGGATGACGATGATGTGTCTGAGGTGTTTACTTCTGTTGAAGATGAATAAAAAGCGATGAAGCATTAGCTGTAATCAGTATTTCTTTGATAGTTAAAGGTTGGGATAGAAGTGTCTAACTCCGAAGGAGTTGCTTCTGCTCCCACCGCTTATTCGTTTTTAGAGAATGAGACAAAAGTGTTTCTTACTTTTGTCTCACGCTCTTTTTGTGGTTTTGAATCATAGTCATCTGTGGCAATGTCTATCAACGGCCGGATCTAGCGGGTTGAGCGTTGTGTTTTATTTGTGGGTATTTTGTAGCAATTTTACGAGCAGTTTTGACTTGGGCTACTCCATTCTGTAATTCTTTTGTTTTCTTATCCAGTATGTTGCTTGCTCCAGAGATATCTTCTTTCATTTGGTTTATTTCTTTTTTTAAGGTTTTGGCCACTTTTTCAAGATGTGGAATTGATTTGTCAGCTGTTTTAATTTCATCTGATAAGACTTTGATCATAAGTTGGTTTGAATGTAAATTTGCTTCTTTTAAATGAAGTTCCTTTGTTAAAGTGTTATAAGGGCCTTTAAATAATTTATGTAAAAAACTTTTTTCTCTTTTTGCTATTTTTTCTTTGATCGTTTGAATATCTTCTTTTGTAGTCGCTACTTTTCCCTGAAGTTTTTCCTTGTCGGTAATTTTTTCTTTTCTAGAATCCTGAGAACTTTCTAATTGTTTACTGATTTGATGTAGCTCATTTTCTTTTGTAGTAAGGTCATCTGAAATTTTAAATACTGCGGCCTTATAGCGTTCGATATCTGTTTTTTCATTTTTTATGTAATTTTTTATAGGTTCTCCAGCGATAAGTTCCTTAAGACTTTTGAGGTGGGTTACTTCACTCATCCCTTCCTTTCGCAAGTTTACTTCGTTTTGTTTCCTAGTGTTGTTTAACTCCGCCATAAATATATCCCTCCTATACAACATAGTTAAAGAGTAACATGGTTTGAATAGAGTGAGGTTCCATAAATTTCTGGCTGAAAAATTTTTTGTACCTATAACGTATTTAATAAGTAATCCGCTATAAAAATGAAAAGAGGCCGATTATTTTTCATCCAAAAAATAAAGTCAAAAAAAGCCACGTAACACAGATTCTGTGACGTGACTTTAGGAGCTGAAATTTATTTTTTTCTATTGTCAAACTGCTAAACTAAAAGCAAGTTGTCTAGAAGATCACGACAGGGGTGCCTTTTTCTACCATACCAAATAGTTGACTCATAACATTTGGCGGTGTGTTGATACAGCCGTGAGATCCGCGGGTTTTCCATAGCTCTCCACCATAGGCAGGTTGCCAATCGGAATCGTGGATCCCCACACCAGTCCAATCTACGGGCATCCAATAACTTACTGGACTAGCATAAGGTGTGCCATCGTCATTCGTTCCTTTTAGTGTGGCATTTTCTTCTTTATTCCAAACATAGAAGACCCCGGTTGGGGTAGGCGTGATTGGCTTACCGGAAACGACATCAGTTTCAAGAGCAACTTTTCCATCTTTGTAGTACCACATATGTTGGTTCTGTAAATCAACTTCGATATATGTGTTATCAACTAACTTATGGTCAGCCGTCGTACTTCCTTGAACAAGTGGCGAGCGAGTGAAATCCTTCCCAGCTAAAATTGCTTTTTCAAGAGCTTCAGTTTCAGCATCGGTTGTGATCGTCCAACTATAGCTTCCAGCTGGTACAGTCACTTCACCACGTTTTGTACTTTTGAACTTCGTATCATTGGTGCTTGTGTTATATTTTGTTCCTAAATCTGTTACATATTGTCTGACCTGAGTTGTATCAAGACCGATTTTCCCATCTGTATAAGTCAACCAACTAGCGATGTCAGTAGTTGGGATCTGGAACGTGTCACCGTTGATCGTATAGGTTCCTTTGACAGCAGCGATTTTATTCATCGTATTTAGCTGGTCCGACAAGCTTTGGTCTTTAGCTGTTACTTTTGGCTTTGTGTGGAAATCGGCTAAATTGATTTCATTTTTTCCAGTATTCACAGCATTTTTGACTTCTTTGACAGCAGCTTCTACATCGATTGTGTCACCGTTGACTTCCGGTTTGATCGTGAACGTATCGCCTGATTTTTCGATCGTCGCGTCCTGAGTAGGTTTGCGGTCTTTATTTAAGTTCGTCAATTCAGAAGTTAACTGTTCGATCGTTGCATCTAATTTTTGGTGATTTGTATCTAATGGATCGATTTCTTGATTGTCAGCAGCGGAGACATAAGTCATTCCCCAAGACCAAGCATTTTGTTTTTCCAAAAGAGGGGTCAACTCAGAAGAAAAGTCATCTTTGTAGCCGAGTTCTGATTTTGCAACTTCTTGCCAAACTTTGCCATTCTCTTCAATAGCAAGCTTTTTATTAGAATAAGAATCCTTCAATTTGTCATTTGCTTCGTCAACAGTAAGATTACTTACGTTGATCGAATTGATCTCAGTATTAGGCAAAAAATGTTTTGTATAATATGTACTGCGATAGGTATAAAAGCTGATCAATACGAGGATCACACCGAGAGCAGACAATAAGCCAATGTGCATTGATTTTTTACGATGAGAAGATCTTGTCATGGTGACAACTCCTTATTTTTTTAATTTAGGGTGTAACGAGCTAATCATAGCATATTTTACATGAAAAGACGAAGAGAAGAGATGATTTAGTGGAAATTTAATGAAGTATTGCTGTAAAAAAATAAGGTAGAATTTTTTGAAATTCTACCTTATTTCTATTATTTATTAAAATTATTCAGCGTCTAATTTTGAGAAAGCTTCGTCCAAGATTTCTTTTAATTGTTTAGCTGAAGCAGCCATGCGGTCTTGTTCGCTGTCGTTTAGAGGGATTTCGATAACTTTTTGGATACCTTGACGGTTGATAACGGCAGGAGCACCAATGTAGATATCGTTCAATCCATATTCACCGTTCATAAATACTGACAATGGAAGAACAGCATTTTCATCATCAAGGATAGCACGAGTGATACGAGCTAATGCTACTGCGATACCGTAGAAAGTAGCACCTTTCTTCTCAATGATTGTGTAAGCAGCATCACGTACTCCGAAGAATAAGTTAACCATTGCTTCTTCATCAACGTCTGGATTGTTTTTAACCCATTCATAAATTTGTAAACCAGCAACGTTGGCATGTGACCAAACTGGGAATTCAGAATCTCCGTGTTCACCTAAGATATAAGCATGGACGTTACGTGCATCAACGTCAACTAATTCAGCAAGTGCTTGACGGAAGCGAGCTGAGTCAAGCGAAGTACCAGAACCGATAACGCGTTCTTTAGGGAAACCTGAGAATTTCCAAGTTGAGTAAGTTAAAATATCTACTGGGTTAGCAGCAACTAAGAAAATACCATTGAAACCTGATTCAACGATTTGTGTTACTACGTCACGGTTGATTTTTAAGTTTTTGTTTACTAAATCTAAACGAGTTTCGCCTGGTTTTTGAGGCGCACCAGCTGTGATAACAACTAAGTCAGCATCGTGTGCATCTGCATAAGTTGCAGAGTAGATTTTTTTAGGTGAAGTAAATGCTAATGCGTGTGATAGATCAATTGCATCTCCTTCAGTTTTTGCTGTGTTGATATCTACGATACCAACTTCTTGTGCGATATTTTGAGTAACTAATGCAAATGCATAGCTAGAACCTACGGCACCGTCTCCGACAAGAATTACTTTTTGATGATCTTTTTTTTCTGCAGCTGCAGTCATTGTATATCAATCCTTCCATTGATTTTATCTTTTCCCATGACTATGCTAACATTTCTTAAGCTTGCTGTCACGCTATTTGGCTACAAAATATAACAGATAACACAGTTGTATTATATGTAAAAGCTTACATGTGCGTTATTTCACTATTTTCTAAAAGTAACGATTTCATTAAACTTTGAAGAATTTTTTAATTGTTTTATCATTTTTTAAAAATTCTCTTTTAGTTGAAACACGGTTATATGTGTTATACTATAGTAGAAAGTAAAAAATAGAAAATTGCGTCAAGGACTGGATTGCTTTATTTGCGCTCCAGCCTTTTGTGTTGCTTTTTAGATTAGGTGGAATGAACAATGAAAATGATCGTTGGGCTTGGAAACCCTGGAACGAAATATGAACAAACAAAACATAATATTGGCTTCATGGTCGTTGATCGTATGGCGAAAGAACATCAAGCAATGTTTAAAAAAAATACATTTGAAGCAGAGGTCGCTGAATTTTTCTACAATGGCGAAAAAATCCTTTTAGTCAAACCACAAACATTTATGAATGAGTCAGGACGTGCTGTAGGGCCGTTGATGACTTATTTTGGCATCTATCCAGAAGAGTTAGTCGTTGTGTACGATGATTTGGATCTTGCACTTGGAAAAATCAGATTGCGTCAAAAAGGAAGCGCTGGTGGCCATAATGGCATAAAAAGCATCATCTCGCATTTGAATACGAATATATTTGATCGGATCAAAGTTGGGATCGGTAGACCCGAAGGAAAGAAAACCGTGGTGCAACATGTGTTGAGTCCATTTAGTAAAGAGGCACAGCCTTTGATCGAAGCAAGCATTGACCAATCCGTTAAAGCGTTAGAATTCATGCTTGAAGGACATTCGTTTATCGATACGATGAATCAATTCAATTAAGGAAGGAGAAAAAGTAATGGATATCATCCAAATGATTGGGAAAGATCCACAAGTCAAAGAATGGATAAACCAATTAGAAGAGAAGACACCAAGACAACTAGTTACAGGATTAGCGGGCTCAGCAAAAACATTGTTATTCGCACGCGTATTCAAAAAAATAAAGAAGAATCTGATTGTCTTGATGCCTAATCTTTATTATGCAAATCAGTTGGCTGAAGATCTTCAGCATGTTTTGCCAGCAGAACAGATCCATTCATTTCCAGTAGATGAAGTACTGTCTGCAGAAATGGCGTTCTCCTCTCCAGAAGCACGAGGAGAACGAGTGGCTACTCTAAATGCGCTACAACAAAAGCAACCAGGTATTTACCTTTTGCCAGTAGCGGCTCTTCATAAACGATTACCTCAACCAAAAACTTGGCAACAAGCACAACTGAACTGGCAAGTCGGTGAAGAGATTGATCTCGCAAAACTTCCACAGCATTTTGCATTGATGGGCTATGAGCGGGTAGAAATGGTGGCAAAACCTGGAGAATACAGTATCCGTGGAAGCATTATCGACATCTATCCACTAACCATTGACTATCCTGTCCGCGTTGAACTGTTCGATGTCGAAATTGATTCCATGCGCTATTTTGAACCAGATACACAGCGATCGATCGAAAAAATAAACGAGATCTGGATCGCCCCTACGAGTGAACAAGTATATGGGCAAGAGGATTTGCTTCACGGAATCAATCAGGTTGAAACATTATTGGAAAAGAAATTAGCAACTACTTCTGAAAAAACAGATCGTGCTTTTTTAGAAGATTACTTTGGCCAATTGGTTTCACAGTGGCAAGCGGGAAATCCAACGGAAGAAGCTAAATTTTATGCAGATCTGCTTTATCAAACAGAAACGACGATCCTTGATTATTTCCCAACTAACAGCTTGTTGATCGTAGACGATTATCAACGAATCATGGAAACAAATCGTGAAATGGAACGTGAAGCTGCAGAATGGCAAACGCAAAAGATCAGTGAACTCCGTGTATTTTCTGAACAGGTACTAGTCAGTGATGTGCATAAACTTGTTCAAAAAGAAAAATTTATTACTACTTTTTTTGCACTTTTCCAAAAAGGAATGGGCAATTTACGTTTTCAAGCTATCCATAATTTCCAATATCGCACGATGCAACAATTTTTCGGACAGATGCCCTTATTAAAAACCGAAATGGATCGTTGGCGAAAACAGGGGCAAACGGTTGTTATCTTTATCCCGACAAAAGAGCGGATAAAAAAAGCAGAACAGATGCTTCGGGATGAGGAGATATTAATAGTAGAAACGGAACAAGACAAATTGATCCGCGGACAAGTTCAATTAGTAGAAGGTGCCTTACAAACTGGTTTTGAGTTGCCACAAGAAAAAATCGTTGCGATCACGGAAAAAGAGATTTTCCAAAAAACAACGAAAAAACAAACTCGGCGACAAACAGTAACCAATGCAGAACGCCTAAAAAGTTACAATGAACTTAAAGCTGGAGATTATGTCGTCCATGCGAATCATGGGATCGGTAAATATATCGGTATGGAAACGTTGGAAGTGGATGGGGTCCATCAAGATTACATGACGATTCTTTATCAAAATGACGACAAGCTCTTTATACCAGTCACACAATTGAACCTTATTCAAAAATATGTTGCTTCTGAATCGAAAGCACCACGTATCAATAAGTTAGGTGGAAGTGAATGGACGAAGACAAAACGAAAAGTGTCTTCTAAAATCGAAGATATCGCAGATGATCTGATCAAACTTTATGCAGCCAGAGAATCTGAAAAAGGGTATGCTTTTGGACCGGATGATGGGTACCAGAAAGAATTCGAGAATGCTTTTCCATATTCTGAAACAGATGACCAATTAAGAAGTGCAGCTGAGATCAAGCGTGATATGGAGAAAGAAAAACCGATGGATCGATTGCTTGTAGGGGATGTGGGCTATGGGAAAACCGAAGTTGCCTTACGGGCAGCTTTCAAGGCCATCAAGGAAAGTAAGCAAGTAGCCTTTCTAGTCCCTACTACGATTTTGGCACAGCAACATTATGAGACCATGCTTGAACGTTTTGAAGGATTTCCTGTCAACATTGGTTTATTAAGTCGATTTAGAACAAGGAAACAACAGAAAGAAACGATCGAACAATTACGCACAGGTCAGATCGATATTGTCGTTGGTACGCATCGAATTCTTTCGAAAGATATAGAATTTAGTGATTTAGGCCTATTGATTGTTGACGAAGAGCAACGTTTTGGTGTAAAACATAAAGAACGATTGAAACAATTGCGTGCGCAAGTGGATGTATTGACATTGACAGCAACACCGATTCCGCGAACATTGCATATGTCGATGTTGGGTGTTCGGGACTTGTCAGTGATCGAAACCCCACCAGCGAACCGTTATCCGATCCAAACCTATGTTATGGAGAAAAATCCCGGCGCAATCAGAGAAGCGATCCATCGAGAAATGGGAAGAGGCGGACAAGTTTTCTATCTATACAATCGTGTCGAAATGATCGAACGTAAAGTAGAAGAAATACAAGCATTGGTACCAGAAGCCCGCATTGGATTTGCTCACGGGCAGATGACAGAAGCACAATTAGAAAATACGCTGTTTGATTTTATCGAAGGACAGTATGATGTGCTAGTCACGACTACGATCATCGAAACAGGTGTTGATATCCCGAATGCCAACACATTATTTGTGGAAAATGCCGATTATATGGGTTTGTCTACGCTTTATCAGTTACGAGGACGTGTCGGACGTAGCAATCGTGTCGCCTATGCTTATTTCATGTATGAACAGCAAAAAATTCTTAATGAAGTGAGCGAAAAAAGGCTACAAGCAATCAAAGATTTTACGGAATTAGGTTCAGGCTTCAAAATCGCGATGCGTGATTTATCGATCCGAGGAGCAGGAAATCTTTTAGGTGCCCAACAACATGGCTTTATCGATGCTGTTGGTTTTGATATGTATTCCCAAATGTTGAGTGAGGCAGTTTCACGAAAACAAGGGAAAAATAGTCAAGTCGAAAAAACATCAGTTGAGATCGATCTTGGTGTCGATGCCTACTTACCAGAGGAATACGTCTCAGATCAACGACAAAAAATCGAGATCTATAAACGTATCAGAGAACTTGACTCACAAGAAATGCTTGATGAGCTGGAAGATGATTTGTCGGACCGTTTTGGTGAATATCCTGAAGAGGTCGCTCATTTATTGACGATCGGTCAGATCAAAATGGATGGCGATCGTGCTTTGATCGAAACGATTCGCAAACAAGAGCAAAAACTAGTCTTTACGTTAAGCAAGGTTGGAACAAAATGTTATACGGTGGAACAACTTTTTGAAGCACTGGCAGCAACAAAATTAAAGGCCAGTCTAGGTGTTGAAAAGGAAAAAATGGTGATCCGATTAACGATTCCCAAAGCGACAGATACTGCGAGCTGGATGCAAGAGATCCAACGTTTTGTGAAAGCATTACGTGAACAAAAATATGCTGTAGCATAGGAAGGAGCAGACGCTTTGGACCATAAAGAAATGCGTAAAGTGATGCAAGGCGCATTTGTACTCACGCTCGCTTCTTTTATAGCGAAAGTATTAAGTGCCTTGTACCGCATCCCACTGCAAAACTTAGTCGGCGATGAAGGATTTTATGTTTACCAACAAGTTTATCCTATTTATGGAATTACCATGACCTTAGCACTGGCTGGTCTTCCTCAGTTTATCTCTAAATATGTTGCAGAAAGAAAAGATCCATTACAGCGTAAAGCGGCATTGCAAAAACTATATCCTTTAGTTTTTTGGACCGGTGTTTTATTGTGGCTATTCACCTTTTCCTTTAGTCGGTGGATTGCTTTTATGATGGGGGATCTACAGTTGAAGCCGTTGATCCAGATCGTTTCCTTCACCTTTTTGCTGATGCCAGGACTTTCTTTTTATCGAGGGAATTTTCAAGGACGCTTCTTGATGGAACCCACTGCGGTTTCTCAAGTCATTGAACAGTTCGTTCGCGTGTCGATCATCGTTTGTAGTGCGCTTGCTTTCCGGATGTTAGGCTGGAATGTCTATCAAACGGGAACAGCAGCGATGAGCGGGGCGGTTCTTGGTGGGCTTTGTGCCTATGGTGTTTTACACTATTATGAACAAAAAATACATGGTGGTGTATTAAGCTTTCGACATTTTTCTATCTTTAATCGGCCACCAAAACCACTGATACGCCGCTTTTTTATCGAAGGCGGATTGGTGTCGATTTATAGTGGTCTATTGATCTTCTTTCAGTTGATCGATTCGTTTTTTGTCAAAAATGCACTGGAAGTCTATGGATTGACTGAACAAAGCGCGAAAATCACTAAAGGAGTGTATGATCGAGGGCAGCCTTTGGTCCAATTAGGTCTAGTTATTGCAACTGCATTAAGTGCCACATTTTTACCAGCATTAACACGTTATCTAATGAACTCCGTTCCCAGTCAATTTCTAAAGACAGCGAAAATCTATTTACGGCTGACTACGGCGTTAGCTTTAGCTGCTTCAGTAGGTTTGGCGATGTTGCTTCCCTACATCAACTATGCACTCTTCAAAGATTATGCTGGAAATGCTGCCCTTGTGTTGTTTGTATTTTCGATTGCACTAACAGCAGTTATTCAATCGTATCAAAGCATTGCTCAAAGCAAAAATTCTTTCCGACCTTCATTGAAGGGAGCGGGCTGGGGGCTTCTAGCAAAAGCATTAGCTACGCCTTTATTGACAGGACGTTTGGGAACAGTGGGCGCTAGTCTATCTACGCTACTAGGGTTAGCTGTAACATTGTGGTATTTTGTCCACACTGAAAAAGCAGACATCAATAGCTTTTGGAAAGAACGTAAATTCGGTAAAAAATTGATCCAGTGTTTAATCTGGATGATCCTATCCTTATTTTTATACTATGGTCTATTGATGCTGTTTTTTGGCCCGATCCAACACCGCTCAACGGCTTTCTTAGTCAGTCTAGTCGGTGTGATCATTGGTGCATTTGTTTTTGTGAATGCGGTGATCTGGACGCGACTGTTTACGGTCAGAGAATGGCTGATGTTGCCTTTTGGTAAAAAAATATTAAGGATAAACAAACAATTTAAAAAGTGAGGAAAAACCATGCGATTAGATAAATTTCTTAAAATCTCTCGAATCATCAAACGTCGCTCAGTAGCAAAAGAAGTGGCAGATAAAGGGAGAATCCAAATCAATGGCAAGCTAGCGAAGTCTTCTAGTGATGTCAAAGTCGGAGATATAATGAAGATCCAATTTGGGAACAAAACAATGGAAGTAAAAGTGGTAGAATTACACGAATCAACGAAAAAAGAAGATGCACAGAAGATGTATGAACTATTAACTGAGACCCGCACGAAAAACAGTGAAGAAATTGATTAGACAAGCCATCTTGATGTTGGTATAATGAGAAGGACAATCAAAAAAAGATTGGAGCGAAGTGAAGTGACGAAAAAAAGCAACAAAATTGCTGCTTTAGACACAGAGTATGCAAAGAAAAAGTATGCTGAATTTCAACAACAACAACGCCAATTGATTTTTCGAAGACGTAGGTTAGCAGCCATTTTCATCGGCGCTTTGGTCATTTTCGCAGTGTTAGGATTTCAAATTTTTCGTGATATGCAAAGAATGGATCGATTAAACGATTTAAGAGTTGAAGCGAATACGGAGATGAGTCAAGTCAATACGGATGTTGATCAACTCAAAGAAGACGTTTCATTATTAAAAGATGATGACTATGTGGCGAAACTTGCGAGAAGTAAATTCTTTTATTCCAAAGAAGGCGAAAAAGTTTACCCAATATTAGAACCGGCTACCGATAGTTCAACGGCTGAAACAAATCAATCAACTAGTTCAACAACTGCAAAATAAGCAGTATTATAAATAGGTTAATAATTAGGAGGAACATTTTTTTTATGTCAATCGAGGTAGGAGCAAAACTGCAAGGAAAAGTATCAGGAATCACAAATTTTGGGGCATTTATTGATTTAGGAGCTGGTAAAACGGGTTTAGTTCATATCAGTGAAGTATCAAATGGGTATATCAAAGATATTCACGACGTTTTAAGTGTTGGAGATGAAGTAACAGTCAAAGTTATTTCTGTAAATGATGATGGTAAGATTGGGCTATCTATCCGTAAAGCGCAAGAGCAACCAGCTGAATCGAATGAAGAACAACGTCCAAAACGATATCAAAAAGATACACGAGATACACGTGACACACGAGATAATCGTGGCCGTGCAACACAGAAAAAACCTTTTTCTCGCAGTCAATCTTCTAACAATCACAAAGAAGATTTTGATTCATTAATGAGTTCATTTTTAAAAGACAGTGATGATCGATTGACTTCCTTGAAACGTAACACTGAAGGCAAACGTGGTGGTCGCGGCGGACGTCGCAGCTAAAACAAATGAAAATGAAGGGGCAGGCAATTGTTTCAGACTATTGTCCGCTCTTTTTTTCTTTTGCCGCCATTATCGAAAAAGTGTAAGTGAAAGGAAGTGATGGATGTGTCGATCAAAAACCAAGTATCAGCAGAGATGCAACGAATGTTTATCGAACAAGGTAAAGTAAAAGGGTATCTAGCCAAAGAAAATCATGTACTGTTGGCGATTTCTGGGGGAGTTGATTCCATGGTGTTGCTTGATTTGATGCTTGCAGCTAAAAAAGAAGTAGCCTTTTCTTTGGGGGTGGTGCACATCAACCACCAATTAAGACCAGAATCTGCAGATGAAGCAACCTACTTAAAAGCCTATTGTCAGGAACGAAAGATCCCGTTTATCCTTGAAGCATGGAAAGAACCGGCAACAAAGGGCATCGAAGCTGCTGCAAGAGCCTTTCGTTATCACACGTTTGCAAAAATCATGCACACAGATGGTTATCAAGTAGTGATGACTGCGCATCATGGAAACGATCAAATGGAAACGATTTTAATGAAGATAGTGCGTGGGGGACAGTTAGGAACTTTTGCAGGAATCAAAGAAAGTCAGCGTTTTTCGAATGGACAGCTGATCCGCCCACTTCTAAGCTTTGGTAAAGAGCAATTGTATGAATATGCCGCAGAACAAAAGCTTGTTTATTTTGAGGATCAGACCAATCAGGAACTGAATGTCCAAAGAAATCGGATTAGGCATTTAGTGATTCCCCAACTAAAACAAGAAAATCCACAAGTTTTGGCACATTTCCAACGTTTTGCGCAACAAATTACTTGGGCAGATCAATTAATCAAGAAACAAATGAAAAAAGTGATCGAAGAACAGGTCAAAGAAACACATGATGGATTTGTTTTTCCATGGAGAGTAGTACAAGAGATGTCCCTAGAAGAGCGGTACTATTTTTTGTATACGCTATTCGATTGGGCGAACAGAAAAACAAATCTCTTTATCAATGAACAACAAATCGACCAACTATTAGAGCAAGTTGATCGACCGAAAGGACAATGGCAACTAACTCTTGATCGTTCATGGGTATTCCAACGGGTCTATGAAGAAATCGCTTTGGTAAGAAAGAACGATGTGGAGAATGAACCTGTGGAAATAATCGATCGATTTATCGAAATAGAACCACATAAGCAGATCATGTTAAATGAGAAGGCGTGGGTAGGTCTATTCACGTCTGATGAAGTGGCAGAATTTAGATGTATCGACGATTGGGGAGAATTTTCTCATGATGTCTGGCTGGAACCTCAGCAAACCTTGTTCATCGGAAAAAGACAAGCGGGCGATCGCATACAGCTAAATGAAAAACTGACAAAGAAAGTGTCTAGGTATTTTATTGACAAGAAAATACCTGATCTGCAAAGAAAAGATGCGTGGGTGGTTAAAGATGAGCAAAAAAAAATAATTAGTTTGCTTCCTTTTACCCATTCTCATTTGAGTATTGGTGTAGAAACTGATAAAATACACTACATACTTCTTTACAAATATCAAAAAGAAGCAACTGGAAGGAGAACCTGATGTTAGAAAAGGATATTGAGAAAGTTTTGATTACAAAAGAAGAGATACAAGTTCGTTGTGAAGAACTAGGCAAAGAATTGACAGAAACTTATAAGGATTCAAATCCATTAGTAGTTGGTGTCTTAAAAGGTGCAGTCCCATTCATGGCAGATATCATACGTTCAATCGATGCGTATTTAGAATTAGATTTCATGGATGTTTCAAGTTATGGTAATGCCACTGTTTCATCTGGTGAAGTTAAGATTGTGAAGGACTTAGATACAAATGTTGAAGGCCGCGATCTGTTGATTGTTGAAGATATCATTGATAGCGGACGAACACTTGCTTATCTAGTCGATCTTTTTAAATATCGTAAAGCAAACTCAGTGAAAATCGTGACATTGCTTGATAAACCAGAAGGAAGAGTCGTAGATATTGAAGCAGACTACGTTGGATTCAATGTACCAAACGAATTTGTGGTAGGATATGGCTTGGATTATGCAGAAGCTTATCGCAATCTACCTTATATCGGGGTATTGAAACCAAGCGTTTATCAATCAAATTAATGCTGTATCTGTTGTGATTTGTGTTACAATAGAATGGTCAGGATTGATAAAAAAAATGCTAATTTAAAATAACGCATAGGGAGGGCAACTATGAACAAAAAGAACAATGGCATGATGAAAAATGCCTTGTATTATGTCCTCGTAATCTTAGCGATGGTAATGGTCGTATACTTTATTTTTGGTAATAATGGCCAACGATCGTCAGATATCGAGTACTCAAAATTCACAGAACAATTACAAGCAGGTAAAATCAAGAACTTTGAAGTGCAACCTGCAAATGGTGTATATAAAATCACTGGTGAATACAAAGAGCAACAGAAAGTCGCTAATAGCGGCGGTCTATCTATCTTAGGTTCAACAGATACTACAACTACCCATTTTACAACGATCATTTTACCGAATGATACAACACTGAGTCAGGTAACTGATTTAGCGAAAGAAAAGAATGTCGCGACGACAGTCAAAGAAGAGTCAAGTAGTGGCGTATGGGTCTCCTTGTTGCTTAGCTTCTTGCCGATTGTGATCATCATTTTCTTCTTCTATATGATGATGGGCCAACAAGGCGGCGGTGGCGGCGGCGGTGGCCGTGTCATGAACTTTGGTAAATCAAAAGCCAAAGAAGCAGACAAAAAAGCCAACCGTGTACGTTTTTCTGATGTCGCAGGTGCGGAAGAAGAAAAACAAGAACTTGTCGAAGTCGTTGAGTTCTTAAAAGATCCACGACGATTCGTTGAGCTAGGTGCGCGTATTCCAGCAGGTGTTCTTTTAGAAGGACCTCCAGGGACTGGTAAAACATTACTTGCCAAGGCAGTAGCCGGAGAAGCCGGTGTACCATTTTATTCTATTTCTGGTTCAGACTTCGTTGAAATGTTTGTCGGTGTCGGTGCAAGCCGTGTACGTGATTTATTTGAAACAGCGAAGAAAAATGCTCCGGCCATCATCTTTATCGATGAAATCGATGCTGTAGGTCGTCAACGTGGTGCAGGTATGGGTGGCGGACATGATGAACGCGAACAAACCTTGAACCAATTGCTTGTTGAAATGGATGGATTTGATGGGAATGAAGGAGTTATCGTCATTGCCGCAACCAACCGTTCTGATGTATTAGACCCAGCATTGTTGCGGCCAGGACGTTTTGACCGTCAAATTTTAGTCGGTCGTCCAGATGTGAAAGGTCGTGAAGCGATTTTACGTGTTCACGCAAGAAATAAACCTTTAGCAGATGATGTTGATCTAAAAGTTGTTGCACAACAAACACCAGGATTTGCTGGTGCTGATTTAGAAAACGTCTTGAACGAAGCTGCTTTAGTGGCGGCACGTCGTAATAAGAAAAAAATCGATGCTTCAGATGTCGATGAAGCAGAAGATCGCGTGATTGCAGGTCCAGCTAAGAAAGACCGCGTAATCAGCAAAAAAGAACGCGAAATGGTGGCATACCATGAAGCAGGTCACACTATCGTTGGGTTAGTCTTAAGTCGTGCACGTGTCGTTCATAAAGTAACGATCATTCCACGTGGGCGTGCAGGCGGTTATATGATCGCATTGCCAAAAGAAGACCAATTCTTGATGACAAAAGAAGACATGTTTGAACAAATCGTTGGCTTGTTAGGTGGACGAACAGCAGAAGAAATCATCTTCAATGTTCAATCGACAGGCGCTTCAAATGACTTTGAACAAGCAACAGCGTTAGCAAGAAGTATGGTCACTGAATATGGGATGAGCGATCGCTTAGGTCCAGTTCAATATGAAGGAAACCATCAAGTGTTTGTAGGTCGTGATTACGGTCAAACAAAAGCTTACTCTGAACAAGTTGCATTTGAGATCGATCAAGAAGTACGCAAGATTTTGATGGAAGCACATCAAAAAGCGCATGAAATCATCGAAGCACACCGTGCGCAACACAAATTGATTGCTGAAAAACTTCTAGAATTCGAAACATTGGATGCGAAAGCAATCAAATCTTTATTTGAAAGAGGCGTAATGCCAGAAGGTTCAGAATCGGATAACTATCCAAGCGAAAAAGAAGCACAAACTTTTGAAGAAGCAAAACGCGCTTTAGAAGAAAAAGATGCTGAAAAACAAGCGGAAGAAAAAGAAAATTTTGAACATGATAAAGAAGAATTGAACGAAGAAGCTAAAGAAGAACATGATGCTACTTTACCAAACGATTCTGACGATCATAACAAATAATACGAAAGAGCTGTGACGAAAGTCATAGCTCTTTTTTTTAATTAAAATAGCAGTTAGAAGTCCCTGCTTCTGTGAACAGGCTAAAATCTTCCCAACAAGTTAAGCAGCGATTTCCAACTATTCTTTTTTGAAACTAGCTATTTTTGTCATACATTTCTTTCTGATGCTTTTATGAAAGCAGATTTGATTAATCATAGGTTAAGTTCAATTCCATCAGTTGAAAAAAATGAGCGTAACTAGTATGATTCACTATGAGTTTAAAATCGGGAAATGAGGTACATAAAATGGAAGATTATTTAGTTAAAGCTTTAGCACATAATGGATTTGTGCGAGCATATGCTGTTCAAGCAACCAATACTGTAGCGGAAGCACAAAGACGTCATGATACATGGCATACTTCTTCTGCCGCATTAGGTCGGACATTAGTGGGCGGTTTGCTACTAGGCGCAACTGTAAAGGGCGATGATAAGTTGACGATCCGCATTCAAGGGGACGGACCAGCGAAGGGCATCGTAGTCGATGCGAACGGAAAAGGGGAAGTAAAAGGCTACATTCAAAATCCGCATTTAAGTTTGCCTTTAAATGAAGTAGGGAAAATCGATGTACGTGGCGCAGTAGGAACACAAGGGATGTTCAGTGTCACGAAAGATTTGGGACTGAAAGAACCTTTTTCTGGTCAAACACCTATCGTTTCCGGAGAAATAGCAGAAGACTTTACTTATTATTTAGCTATTTCAGAACAAATTCCTTCTGCTGTCGGTTTGAGTGTTCTAGTCAACACAGATGATAGTATCAAAACGGCTGGTGGCTTCATGATCCAGATCATGCCTGGTGCAGATGAAGAAACCATCACTCAAATCGAAGAACAATTAAAAAAAACACCGAGAATCTCTACATTGCTAGATGAGGGATTAACGCCAGAAGAAATCTTAAAAGGGTTGCTAGGGACAGAAGAGTTGATTATCTTAGAAAAGCTACCTGTTCAATTCAAGTGTGATTGCTCTAAAGAAAAATTTGGTGAAGCAATCATTGCGTTAGGGGCAGATGAAATTCAAGCGATGATCAACGAAGACCATGGCGCAGAAGCAGTTTGTTCGTTCTGTAACAATAAGTATGAATACAGTGAGGATGAATTAACAGCACTCAAAGAAGAAGCATTAGGAGGAAACTAAGTGGAACATACATGGAAAATAGGTAATGTGGAAATTCCCAATCGTGTAGTCGTTGCACCGATGGCTGGAATCACCAACTCCGCTTTTCGAGTAACTGTAAAAGAATTCGGCGCTGGGTTAGTTGTCTGCGAGATGATCAGCGATCAAGGCATCCATTTTAGGAATAAGAAAACCTTAGAGATGCTGCATATAGAAGAAGGGGAGCATCCTTTAAGTTTACAGATATTCGGCGGAAATAAAGATACATTAGTCGAAGCAGCACAATTCGTTCAAGAAAATACCGCTGCTGATATCATCGATATCAACATGGGCTGCCCAGTTAACAAAGTCATCAAAGCGGAAGCAGGCGCGAAGTGGTTGTTAGATCCAGATAAAGTTTATGAAATGGTCCATGCGGTTTCTTCTGCTGTCGATATACCTGTAACTGTAAAAATGCGAATCGGTTGGGATGAACAACATGTATTTGCTGTTCAAAATGCATTAGCTGCTGAGTCAGCTGGTGCAAGTGCGATCGCAATGCATGGACGTACACGGGTACAAATGTATGAAGGGAAAGCAGATTGGGAAGTCTTGAAAGAAGTCAAAAGCCAGTTGACGATCCCTTTTATGGGGAATGGAGATGTCAAAACACCTGAAGATGCAAAAAGAATGCTGGAATATGTGGGGGCAGATGGGGTAATGATCGGCCGTGCCGCATTAGGGAACCCTTGGATGATCCATCGTACCCAGCACTATTTAGAGACAGGTGAATTGATTCCGGAACCAACGCCTCGTGAAAAAATCGAGACAGCAAAACTCCATTTGAAACGTTTAGTTGATCTAAAAGGGGAAGTTATTGCTTGCCGTGAATTTCGGACACATGCTTCTTATTATTTGAAGGGAGTCTCTCGAGCGGCGAAAGTCAAAGTTGCAATCAACCACTCTGAAAAACAAACAGAAATCAATGATTTATTGGATGGCTTTTTAGAGAGAACAGAAAAAATATCTGTGAGTTGATGACATGTTTTTCTGAGTTTTTCGTTAATTTTCAAGCCGAAAATTTAAGTTCGGCTTGCTTTTTTTGTGTTTCATTGGCATTATAGGGAAGAGAATAACATGAGAATGGAGGAACTTTTGTGACACAGGAACAACAACATCAAGTAGAAGATTTAAATGATCAAATGCTTGTTCGTCGTCAAAAAATGGAGCAATTGAGAGAAAATGGGATTGATCCTTTCGGCAAGCGATTTGAACGTACACACAATTCAGCAGAACTACATGAACTATTTGATCCAAGAACAAAAGAAGAATTAGCAGAGATGGGATTAACTGCTAGCGTAGCAGGGCGTATGATGACAAGACGCGGCAAAGGTAAAGCAGGTTTTGCACATTTACAAGATCGTGAAGGTCAAATCCAAATCTATGTACGGAAAGACCAAGTAGGAGACGCAGCTTACGATGTATTCAAACACGCTGATCTAGGTGACTTTTTTGGTGTGACGGGTGAAATCATGAAGACGGACACTGGAGAAGTTTCCATCAAAGCTTCAGAGATCGTCATTTTATCAAAAGCACTACGTCCGTTACCAGACAAATACCATGGATTGACGAACATCGAACAACGTTACCGCCAACGTTATTTAGATTTGATCAGTAATCGTGAAAGTTTTGACCGCTTCATGAAACGCAGTCAAATCATCAGTGAGATCCGTCGCTACTTAGATGGCAATGGATATATAGAAGTAGAAACTCCTGTATTGCATAATGAAGCCGGTGGTGCTGCAGCACGTCCATTTATTACACATCATAATGCATTGGATATTGACTTGTACCTACGTATTGCACTAGAACTTCATTTGAAACGTCTAATTGTCGGTGGTATGGAAAAAGTCTATGAAATCAGTCGTGTATTCCGTAATGAAGGAATCGATACAACGCACAATCCAGAATTTACGATGCTAGAAGCTTATACAGCTTATACAGATTTCCAAGATGTGATGAACTTGACAGAAGGTATTATTCGTAATGCAGCTCAGAAAGTACTTGGTACAGCTAAGATCACCTATGACGGGCAAGATGTCGATTTAGAGAGTGACTTTAAACGTATCCACATGGTAGATGCGATCAAAGAAAAAACTGGTGTCGACTTCTGGAAAGAAATGACGCTGGAAGAAGCATTAGCTATTGCTAAAGAACATGATGTAGAAGTAACAGAAGCAATGGGTGTTGGTCATGTCATCAATGAGTTTTTCGAGACTTTCGTTGAAGAAACATTGACACAACCTACTTTTGTTTATGGTCATCCAGTAGAAGTTTCTCCGTTAGCGAAGAAAAATCCAGAAGACCCACGTTTTACAGATCGTTTTGAATTATTTATAGTTGGGCGAGAATTTGCGAATGCCTTTACTGAATTAAATGACCCAATCGATCAAAGAGAACGTTTTGAAGCACAAGAAAAAGAACGTGAATTAGGAAATGACGAAGCACATGGTGTAGATGAGGACTTCTTAGAAGCGTTAGAATATGGTATGCCACCTACTGGCGGTCTGGGAATCGGAATCGACCGTCTAGTGATGCTTTTGACAGATGCTCAATCGATTCGAGACGTTTTATTATTCCCAACAATGCGTTAACAATAAGATAAGATAGGAGGAGAGACCTGATTGGTTTCCTCCTTCTTTTTTTGTAGGTAAGAGGAATAAAAAGTATAAGATATTTATTTGCATTTTTACGCTTAAATATGAATAGTCGTAAAAAGATTTTTGGAATAGGCTTTATAAAATAAAGAACAGTGGAAAAAATTTGAATAAAAAGGAAATTCCAACTTTCAGATCGTAAATAATAACGAATGATATTATAAGTGAAGCGGATAGCAATCGAAAGATATCACCTTAAATACGAACGATTGATAGAAAGGAATGATGATTGATCGTTTGTTGAAAAAAAACTTGAAAAAATACAAGAAAGTCGTTGACCGATACGGGTTTAGTTGGTATATTATTATTTGTTCAAAAGTTAGCGAGAATAACTTCTGAAAATAACTTAAAAAAGTTCTTGACGTGTGGGTGACCACATGATAAGATAACTAAGTCGTTTGAAAAGAACCTATTGAAAAGCTTGATCTAATCAAGAAAGATTTCAAAAAAAGTTCTTGACAAATAACAAAAAATGAGTTACGATATACGAGTTGCTGAAGGATTTCTAAAAACGAAATCGAAAATAACTTTTAAAAAAACAGTTGACATTCACTTGTCGTTCTGGTATGATATAAAAGTTGCTACGGCAATTCAAGTAGACCTTTGAAAACTGAACAAAGTAAGACAAACCAAATGTGTAGGGCGTCTTGATTGATTCAAGACAACAAACATTTTTAACAAGCAAGCAATATGCTAGCAAACAAATTGAGCTTAACAATCGCAAGATTGTTCTAACTTTTATTATGAGAGTTTGATCCTGGCTCAGGACGAACGCTGGCGGCGTGCCTAATACATGCAAGTCGTACGCTTCTTTTTCCACCGGAGCTTGCTCCACCGGAAAAAGAAGAGTGGCGAACGGGTGAGTAACACGTGGGTAACCTGCCCATCAGAAGGGGATAACACTTGGAAACAGGTGCTAATACCGTATAACAATCGAAACCGCATGGTTTTGATTTGAAAGGCGCTTTCGGGTGTCGCTGATGGATGGACCCGCGGTGCATTAGCTAGTTGGTGAGGTAACGGCTCACCAAGGCCACGATGCATAGCCGACCTGAGAGGGTGATCGGCCACATTGGGACTGAGACACGGCCCAAACTCCTACGGGAGGCAGCAGTAGGGAATCTTCGGCAATGGACGAAAGTCTGACCGAGCAACGCCGCGTGAGTGAAGAAGGTTTTCGGATCGTAAAACTCTGTTGTTAGAGAAGAACAAGGATGAGAGTAACTGTTCATCCCTTGACGGTATCTAACCAGAAAGCCACGGCTAACTACGTGCCAGCAGCCGCGGTAATACGTAGGTGGCAAGCGTTGTCCGGATTTATTGGGCGTAAAGCGAGCGCAGGCGGTTTCTTAAGTCTGATGTGAAAGCCCCCGGCTCAACCGGGGAGGGTCATTGGAAACTGGGAGACTTGAGTGCAGAAGAGGAGAGTGGAATTCCATGTGTAGCGGTGAAATGCGTAGATATATGGAGGAACACCAGTGGCGAAGGCGGCTCTCTGGTCTGTAACTGACGCTGAGGCTCGAAAGCGTGGGGAGCAAACAGGATTAGATACCCTGGTAGTCCACGCCGTAAACGATGAGTGCTAAGTGTTGGAGGGTTTCCGCCCTTCAGTGCTGCAGCTAACGCATTAAGCACTCCGCCTGGGGAGTACGACCGCAAGGTTGAAACTCAAAGGAATTGACGGGGGCCCGCACAAGCGGTGGAGCATGTGGTTTAATTCGAAGCAACGCGAAGAACCTTACCAGGTCTTGACATCCTTTGACCACTCTAGAGATAGAGCTTCCCCTTCGGGGGCAAAGTGACAGGTGGTGCATGGTTGTCGTCAGCTCGTGTCGTGAGATGTTGGGTTAAGTCCCGCAACGAGCGCAACCCTTATTGTTAGTTGCCATCATTCAGTTGGGCACTCTAGCAAGACTGCCGGTGACAAACCGGAGGAAGGTGGGGATGACGTCAAATCATCATGCCCCTTATGACCTGGGCTACACACGTGCTACAATGGGAAGTACAACGAGTCGCGAAGTCGCGAGGCTAAGCTAATCTCTTAAAGCTTCTCTCAGTTCGGATTGTAGGCTGCAACTCGCCTACATGAAGCCGGAATCGCTAGTAATCGCGGATCAGCACGCCGCGGTGAATACGTTCCCGGGCCTTGTACACACCGCCCGTCACACCACGAGAGTTTGTAACACCCGAAGTCGGTGAGGTAACCTTTTGGAGCCAGCCGCCTAAGGTGGGATAGATGATTGGGGTGAAGTCGTAACAAGGTAGCCGTATCGGAAGGTGCGGCTGGATCACCTCCTTTCTAAGGAATATTACGGAGACTACACTGGTTGTTTTATACTTTGTTCAGTTTTGAGAGGTTTACTCAATAATTGAAGAGTCAGGTTATGACTTCGACATTAGAGGATACTCTCAAGAGAATACTTTGTTCATTGAAAACTGGATATTTGAAGTAAATTAAGTAATACAAACCGAGAACACCGCGTTGAATTTGAAGGCTAAACATTTGTTTAGCTGGATAGAGTTTTTTAATAAGTTCAATTGCTTATTTTCTTGATCGGACTTCTATCGCTAGAAGAAAGATCAAAACCCAACCGCAAGGTTGATAAGGTTAAGTGAATAAGGGCGCACGGTGGATGCCTTGGCACTAGGAGCCGATGAAGGACGGGACTAACACCGATATGCTTTGGGGAGCTGTACGTAAGCTATGATCCAGAGATTTCCGAATGGGGAAACCCAACATCTTTTATAGGATGTTACGTTTGCGTGAATACATAGCGCATTCGAGGTAGACGCAGAGAACTGAAACATCTAAGTACCTGCAGGAAGAGAAAGAAAATTCGATTCCCTGAGTAGCGGCGAGCGAAACGGGAAAAGCCCAAACCAATGAGCTTGCTCATTGGGGTTGTAGGACTCCGATATGGTAGTTCTTTCAGATAATCGAATGACTTGGAAAAGTCAGTCAAAGAGGGTAAAAACCCCGTAGATGAAATTTGGAAGGTATCTAGGAGGATCCTGAGTACGGCGGAACACGAGGAATTCCGTCGGAATCCGGGAGGACCATCTCCCAAGGCTAAATACTCCCTAGTGACCGATAGTGAACCAGTACCGTGAGGGAAAGGTGAAAAGCACCCCGGAAGGGGAGTGAAATAGAACCTGAAACCGTGTGCCTACAACAAGTCAAAGCCCGTTAATGGGTGATGGCGTGCCTTTTGTAGAATGAACCGGCGAGTTACGATTGCATGCGAGGTTAAGTCGAAGAGACGGAGCCGCAGCGAAAGCGAGTCTGAATAGGGCGTTTGAGTATGTAGTCGTAGACCCGAAACCATGTGATCTACCCATGTCCAGGTTGAAGGTGCGGTAAAACGCACTGGAGGACCGAACCCACGTACGTTGAAAAGTGCGGGGATGAGGTGTGGGTAGCGGAGAAATTCCAAACGAACTTGGAGATAGCTGGTTCTCTCCGAAATAGCTTTAGGGCTAGCCTCGGATTTGAGAATGATGGAGGTAGAGCACTGTTTGGACTAGGGGCCCATCTCGGGTTACCGAATTCAGATAAACTCCGAATGCCATTCATTCATATCCGGGAGTCAGACTGTGAGTGATAAGATCCATAGTCGAAAGGGAAACAGCCCAGACCACCAGCTAAGGTCCCAAAATATATGTTAAGTGGAAAAGGATGTGGGGTTGCACAGACAACTAG
>NZ_JBIOQS010000001.1:507500-655000 GCF_051713845.1 Enterococcus sp. AZ191
ACTTAAAATCCTGCGGTGAGTGATCACCGTACCGGTTCGATTCCGGTCCTCGGCATTACAAATATGCGCCCATAGCTCAACTGGATAGAGTGTTTGACTACGGATCAAAAGGTTAGGGGTTCGACTCCTCTTGGGCGCGTTAGAACAACGGGAAGTAGCTCAGCTTGGTAGAGCACTTGGTTTGGGACCAAGGGGTCGCAGGTTCGAATCCTGTCTTCCCGATAATGAAATAAATCAACACGGGGCCTTAGCTCAGCTGGGAGAGCGCCTGCTTTGCACGCAGGAGGTCAGCGGTTCGATCCCGCTAGGCTCCATTTCATTTAAATAATGAATATCTTTTTCGCGGTGTAGCTCAGCTGGCTAGAGCGTCCGGTTCATACCCGGGAGGTCGGGGGTTCGATCCCCTCCGCCGCGATTTTTAAGAGCCTGGACCTTTAGCTCAGTTGGTTAGAGCAGACGGCTCATAACCGTCCGGTCGTAGGTTCGAGTCCTACAAGGTCCATAGTGGCGTTGTAAGTTTCATATTGGAGGATTACCCAAGTCCGGCTGAAGGGAACGGTCTTGAAAACCGTCAGGCGGGTAAAACCGTGCAAGGGTTCGAATCCCTTATCCTCCTTTTACTATTATCGCGGGATGGAGCAGTCTGGTAGCTCGTCGGGCTCATAACCCGAAGGTCGTAGGTTCAAATCCTGCTCCCGCAATTGACTTTATAAAATAAAGTCACAATTAAAAAACTAAAATCATGGTTTGGTAGTTCAGTTGGTTAGAATGCCTGCCTGTCACGCAGGAGGTCGCGGGTTCGAGTCCCGTCCAGACCGCCATGCGGGTGTAGTTTAGTGGTAAAACCACAGCCTTCCAAGCTGTTGTCGCGAGTTCGATTCTCGTCACCCGCTTTTAGTTTTTTATGGGCCTATAGCTCAGCTGGTTAGAGCGCACGCCTGATAAGCGTGAGGTCGATGGTTCGAGTCCATTTAGGCCCATTAGTACAAAATCTTATTGGTTTTGGGGAAGTACTCAAGTGGCTGAAGAGGCGCCCCTGCTAAGGGTGTAGGTCGGGAAACCGGCGCGAGGGTTCAAATCCCTCCTTCTCCGTTTCAATATTTTTACCTGGCCCGTTGGTCAAGCGGTTAAGACACCGCCCTTTCACGGCGGTAACACGGGTTCGAATCCCGTACGGGTCATGATACAGTTTCATATTGGAGGATTACCCAAGTCCGGCTGAAGGGAACGGTCTTGAAAACCGTCAGGCGGGTAAAACCGTGCAAGGGTTCGAATCCCTTATCCTCCTTTTACTATTATCGCGGGATGGAGCAGTCTGGTAGCTCGTCGGGCTCATAACCCGAAGGTCGTAGGTTCAAATCCTGCTCCCGCAATTAAAAACTAAAAACACTGGTTCCGTGGTGTAGGGGTTAACATGCCTGCCTGTCACGCAGGAGATCGCGGGTTCGATTCCCGTCGGAACCGTTTGGCTCGGTAGCTCAGTTGGTAGAGCAATGGATTGAAGCTCCATGTGTCGGCAGTTCGATTCTGTCCCGCGCCATACTGCGGGTGTAGTTTAGTGGTAAAACCACAGCCTTCCAAGCTGTTGTCGCGAGTTCGATTCTCGTCACCCGCTTTTAGTTTTTTTATGGGCCTATAGCTCAGCTGGTTAGAGCGCACGCCTGATAAGCGTGAGGTCGATGGTTCGAGTCCATTTAGGCCCATTAGTTTCATCCTGGCCCGTTGGTCAAGCGGTTAAGACACCGCCCTTTCACGGCGGTAACACGGGTTCGAATCCCGTACGGGTCATTTAAAGATACTTTTTCAAGTATCTTTTTCTTTTTGTCCGAATGAATGATTTCAAAAGGCTTAGCAGAGTTATCTTACTGGATAGTTGTGCTAAGTCTTTTTAGGTCGTGTTGATTTGTTCTGATTGTTTGGAAGGATAAAGTGAGACGAGCAGAGTATAAAAGAAGACGCTAAATAAATTAGTGTTGTTTTGAATTAAGTCGTAAAAGGGAGAAGTTTCGTATTGAGGTCGAGAGGTTGGGACAGAAGTGTTTAACTCCGAGAAATAAGAAGGAGTTGCTTCTGCTCCCACCGTTTATCCGTTTTTAAAGAATGAGACAAAAGTGTTTCTTACTTCTGTCCCAGCCTCGTTTTTGAAATTTCCGAGAGACCTGATTTTTGGACGCCGTTTATTCGAGAGTCTGTAGCAAAACTGAATTTTAGATTTATTCCACACTCGTTGGCATTTCTACTTTTAAGAGTAACAACATCAAATATTATAGAATCTAAAAGAAAATCAGGTGTTTTTCTATCTGGACTGTTTAGTGAGGAGCGGGCGTTTTTATAAAAAAACTATTCCTATCATAACAGTGATTTACAGCTGTGGATTGAAGCACGCTGTAAATTCCAATAGTATCAAAGTTAGCATGTAAGAAGCGTTTTATATGAAATGAAAATCATTTTTTTATTTAAAAGCGACAAAAAAACGAGCAGAAATCTATTTTATCTGCTATACTGGGTTCGTTGCAAGTTCCCGAGAGGATCCGTACGATACGGAGATGCCTTGTAACCGAATTTAACTAGGGGGAATCACTTATGGGAGAAAGACATTTATTTACCTCAGAATCTGTTTCTGAAGGACATCCAGATAAAATTGCTGACCAAATCAGCGATGCCATCTTGGATGCAATCTTGGCACAAGACCCAACAGCAAGAGTTGCATGTGAAACATCTGTAACGACTGGTCTTGTATTAGTATTTGGAGAAATTTCTACAACAGCTTATGTAGATATCCAAAAGGTTGTTCGCCAAACGATCAAGGAAATTGGTTATACACGTGCCAAATTCGGATTTGATGGAGATACGGTAGCTGTATTAGCTGCAATCGATGAACAATCTCCTGATATTGCTCAAGGTGTGGATGAAGCACTAGAAATCCGAGATGAAGATAAAAAAGACGTATTAGATGAAATCGGTGCAGGTGACCAAGGGTTGATGTTTGGTTTCGCGGTTGATGAAACACCAGAATTGATGCCTTTACCAATCGCATTGAGTCACCGTTTAGTCCGTCGCTTAGCAGATTTGCGTAAATCAAATGAATTGACTTATTTACGCCCAGATGCAAAATCACAAGTAACAGTAGAATATGATGATAATGGACAACCAGAACGTGTTGATACGATCGTTATTTCTACTCAACATGATGACGCAATCGATAATGAAACAATTCATCGTGATGTCATCGAAAAAGTAATAAAAGAAGTTATTCCAGCTGAATTACTAGATGATAAAACAAAATACTATATCAATCCTACTGGCCGTTTCGTGATTGGCGGACCTCAAGGTGATGCTGGTCTAACAGGCAGAAAAATCATCGTTGATACTTATGGCGGCTATGCACGTCATGGTGGTGGTGCCTTTTCTGGTAAAGATGCAACAAAAGTTGACCGTTCAGCAAGTTATGCCGCACGCTATATTGCTAAAAATATCGTAGCAGCTGGTCTTGCACATAAAGTAGAAGTTCAACTCGCTTATGCGATCGGTGTTGCACAACCTGTCTCTATTTCAATCAATACTTTTGGTACTTCTACAGTTCCAGAAGAAGACTTGATTGCAGCGGTTAGAGAAAACTTTGATCTACGACCAGCAGGTATCATCGAAATGCTTGACTTACGTCGCCCAATCTACCGCCAAACAGCAGCTTATGGTCACTTTGGCCGTACAGATGTTGATCTGCCTTGGGAACATACTGACAAAGTAGATGCATTAAAAGCAAGTTTAGGTAAGTAGAGTTTTGTTGCTGGAATGATTGCCTTTAGGGCGATTGTTCCAGTTTTTTTATGGTAAAAATCAACTGTAAACTAGCGATTACTTTTAGCTGGTATTTTCTGATAAATTATTTAGCTTATTTTTTTTGGCTCAAAATGATTCTTGTAAAAATAAAAAGGAGGAATAAGATGAAAAGAGAAACAAATGTCAAACTCGTAACGATCAGTGTGTTTATCGCGACTTTTATGACAGCAATCGAGGGAACGATCGTTACAACGGCGATGCCTACGATTGTGGGTTCACTTCATGGAATGGAAATCATGAACTGGGTATTTTCTATTTATTTACTGACAAATGCGATGCTGACACCTATCTATGGAAAGTTAGCTGACAAAATTGGACGTAAACCGATTTTTATTTTTGGTACGCTATTATTTATTATCGGTTCACTATTTTGCGGTCTTTCTCAAACAATGATTGGTTTGATTGTAGCTCGAGCTGTTCAGGGAATGGGGGCAGGAGCGATGATGCCTGTTGCATTAACGATCATCGGTGATCTGTATTCAATCGAAAAAAGAGCAAAGGTATTAGGACTCAACAGTTCAGCTTGGGGGATCGCTAGTGTGTTTGGACCGTTAGCGGGTGGATTTATTGTTGAAACGATCAGCTGGCACTGGATCTTTTTTATCAATGTTCCGATTGGGCTCTTATTGATGATCTTGATTTGGTTGTACTTGAATGAACCGAAAGTACAACATGAATCAAAACCAATGGATCTTTTTGGTAGTTTTAGTTTGATGGCGATGCTAGTTGCCTTGTTATTAGGATTTCAATTGTTGGGAGATCAAGGGTTTACGCCTGTAGTAATCAGTCTGCTTGTAGGGAGTGTGGCTTTACTAGGACTGTTCATCTTTGCAGAAAAAAGAGCAAAAGACCCTGTTATCATGTTGCATCTGTTTTCTAACCCGCTATTTGTAGTCGTGAATTTAGCTGCTGCTTTAGCCAGTGGATTTTTGATGGGAATCGATGTATATATCCCAATGTGGATGCAAGGGGTATTAGGATTGAATGCCGCAGTGGGCGGATTAGTATTGGCTCCACTTTCACTTGTTTGGATGGTTGGTTCTTTCTTAGTAAGTAAATGGATGACACAAATGGCAACAAATTGGGTCTTACGGATCGGCTTGTTTATTGCGGCTGTCGGGGGCGCATGGCTTTGGTTGATGCCATTTCACAGTAATTTTCTATGGTTTTTTGCTATTTCAACAGTTATTGGTGTGGGGTTAGGGATAACGATGACGACCTCAACAGTTAGTGCGCAAAATAGTGTACCACGAGAACAGTTAGGTGTTGCTACATCATTTAATACATTGGTTCGAACAATTGGTCAAACAGTAATGGTGGCGATATTCGGGTTATTGATCAACGGCATTACACAAAGCGAACTAGCAGCAAGGAATCTAACGGATGATCCAGATATCATGAACAAGCTTGTTAATCCGCAAACAGCGAAAGAAATCGAAGCGGGATTGCTTACACCATTACGTGGAATATTGTATGATGGGTTACATCAAGTTTATTTTGTAGGATTGCTCTTAGTAGTACTTGCTTTTGCCTTAACGTTTTTTGTTCGAGATAAAAGTGATAGAATAAGAGAGTATTGAAATGAGACAGTGAAAGAACTATTGGCGTAAGGTAATCATGTAATTATATTGAAGAGAGAAACACTCGCATAGGAAACAAGATTACATTCACAGCCTTAGAAAGGAAGTTTCAACATGGCGTTTATTCAAGCAAATATTTATTCGAATGTCTTAGAGATGGAGGTCAATCTAAATGTGATCCTTCCGCAAAAGACAAAAAAAGTGATCGGTACGAGTTCAGAACAGGAAACAATGGATGTGCCAGTTTTATACCTTCTTCATGGAATGGGAGGAAATCACAGTGTCTGGGAACGAAGAACGTCGATAGAAAGATATGTAGCAGACCATGGCTTAGCAGTCATCATGCCTTCTACTGATCTTGGCTGGTACACAGATACGGCTTATGACATGAATTATTGGACATTTATAGCAGAAGAACTTCCTGAAATCTGTCATGAGTTATTTCCACAGTTGACGACAAAAAGAGAAAAAACGTATGCTGCTGGGTTATCAATGGGTGGTTACGGTGCATTGAAACTTGGCTTAGCAAAACCGGAAAATTTTGCTGCAATCATTTCTCTATCTGGAGCAATCTCTGTTGGAAACCGTATGGATGATCTTTTAATGGTCCGTAAAGCAAAATTCTGGGAAGGCATTTTTGGTCCATTAGAACAAATCAAAGGTTCTGTTAATGATCCTCAGTATCTGTTGGAACAATTAGTAAAAAGTGGAAAAAACGCACCTCGTATGTATCTAGCTTGCGGCGAGTCTGATTTTCTGTATGATGTCAATCAGGAAATGGTGGATTCAATGAAACAAAATGGCATTGGTGTCACTTTTGAACATGGACCAGGAGACCACAATTGGATTTTCTGGGATCACTGGATCCAACGGGCCCTTGACTGGCTTTTTGAAGAAGATAAAAATTAATTGAAACGGCTGACTTCGGGTTGCCAAAGGCTTAATTTTGGCACCGTTTATGGTCAGTCGTTTGTTATCTTATAATTGAATTTGAGCGTTGGAAAATGAGAGTCGTATGTAGTGAAGTGTTTACTTCGTTACACATGGCTTTGTTTTTTGTAGTCATTTTAAATGAACGATATCTATTTGCTTTCCTGATGATTTATGGTATATTCCTCTACGCAAACAATACAAAAAATAGAAATAATTTTATGAGGTGAATTTTTTGGAAGAAACGAAGTATTGTAAAGAGTCAATGGTGATCCAGACGCATCGGATTTTTCCTTTTGATCTGAACCCGTTTGGTTTTTTGTTTGGGGGAAAGCTGATGACGATGATCGATGATGCTGCATCAATTTCAGTGACGAGGCATTGTCGAAGAGGAGCAGTTACGGCTTCTTTAGATAGCTTGAATTTTTTGAAACCATTACATGAAAATCATTCCGTATGTGTGGAATCCTATGTATCTGGTACGCACCACAAATCAATGGAAGTTTTCGTCAAAATTATTGGTGAGAATCTGACAACAGGCGAACGTTATCTTGCGGCCACGTGCTTCACTACCTTTGTCGCAGTTCCTTCTCACATGAATGAAGAAGTGGAATTCACTGTTCCTAAAGTCCTTCCCAGCAGTACGGAAGAAGCAATGGTTTGTTCAGGGTATGAAAAAAGAAGAAGTCAGAGGTTACATGAACGAGACGAGTATAAAGAATTTGCCAAGCGATTGTCGCTGGAGCTTCCTTGGAACGAGTCAGAAAAAGAAAGCTAGAGGTAGAAAAATTTTTCATTTGAATGAGAAAAGCAATTGTTTTAAAGGAGGAGAGACCCTTGGGCTTTTATCAGTCTTTACAGTTAGACCCGATTATTTTGAAACAAAAGATAAATGAGGTGAAAACAAAGAAAGAAAAAAGAAGATGGCTGGCTTCATTAATCAGCCGTTCCTGCTTGATTGTGGCTTTTGCGGTCCTGATGATCTCTGTTGTCACGGCGATATTTGGTATAGAAGCAAAGGCGGAGGCTGTCGTATTCTTTTGTATGCTGTTAAGTCTGCGATTTGTTGATTTTGGTTACACTATCACGCATTCTATCTGGGGCTTAGCTGGTGTGATGGGAGCTTTTTTTATTTTACCTGACATACAGTGGATTCCTTCGGCTATGCTTCGTTTAGTTGTGTATTTTGGACTGTTGACGATCATTTTGCTGGTAACTGCTAGTGAGCCGAAAATGGGAAATGCAGGATTATATGGCTTTGCTTACATCTTTATTGTGTATTCTATCTGGGGAGAAAAATTAGCCCCGCAGCAATGGCTCAATCGAAGTATCCTGTTTCTTCTCTTTTTTGGGATATTTGCAGCGATATTATACAAAAAACATCGAACAAAAAACAAAACGACTTCATTTTTAGCTGTATGGAGAAATGGAAAAAGACGACAACTAGTGTGGCTATTTAGTTATTCTCTAAGTATTTCTATTTTGATTGTGCTAAGTCGCTATAGTTCTTTTCAGCGTTTCATGTGGATTGGATTTGCTTTTTCTTCTTTATATTCCAGTTATGGATTTTTAGGAATCACTTTCAAAGAGCGGGCAATTGATCGAATCCTTGGAACTATATTAGGGAGCACCTTGTTTATAGTCGCAAGTTCCTTGTTACCAAGCGGTTTACTGAGTCTTAGCGGCGGGTTTATATTGGGCTTCTGTTCGACTTATCGCTATAAGACAGTTTTTAACTGCTTTGGGGCATTGACTGTCGCAAGTAGTTTGTTTGGATTAACAGAAGCAACAATGATGAGAGTAATAGATAACATGATTGGTGTGGGAGTGGCACTCTTATTCATCTGGCTTACTCAATGGTATAGTAAAAAAATGGAGTGGTATAAAAACAGAAGAGAACATTCACTTCTTGAATGATAAAAAGAACTCTTGATAAAACGCAATGCTTGAATGATTTCGAGCTGCGATTTTATCGAGGATTCTTTTTTAGTGAGTCAAAAAGTGTGGGAGAGGGATGACATAGCTTAACCTTTGAAGTTAACGTGTTTCAATCCTTCAATATATATAGAAATACTTGAAAGGAAAAGCTGTTTTTCACTCTCCGCGTGTTGATGTGCAGTGATACTGGCTTTTAGGCCAGTTAATTCATTTTCTTCGACATAATTTTTCATTGTCAGGATCGCGTTTTTTAGGGAAGGGTTGCCTGCAATGATTTTTTGACGAAGCTGTTGTTCATGTTGATGGTCCATCAGCTGGCCAATCAAAAGATTATGGAGAGAGGAAACAGCTTGCCGACTTTGGGTGACCGAAAAGCCCGCTTGCATAAGGGTTTGGATCATCATTTCTAAATGTTCTAATCGACTAGAGTAGGCTGGAATGGTATTGATCTCAAGTTCAGTACCGCAAGGGAACGTAGTGTAAAGATCATAGTAATTTTCCATAAATTGAAAAAGTCGTTCTTCCCAAGATAGCTGGATAGCAGGAATAACAAGCTGATCTTCCATGGATTCTGCCATTTTTTGCAGTAATTCTTGTTTATTTTTAAAGTACCAGTAAATTGCAGGTGCTTTGACATTTGCTTTAAACGCTAGATTACGCATGGATAATTTTGAAAGTTCCTGTGTTTCTGCCAGAATCGCAAAGGCAGTTTGGATAATTATTTCTTGAGAAAGCTTTGTTTCCAATTTAATCAACCTCTTGTATTGCATTATTTTTTTATACATGGTAAATTGTTAGTCGGTCTAATTTTACAGTGTTAAATAAGGCCTGTCAATTTTGAAAAAAAGGGGTGTAACGACCAATGAACTTAATTTTAAGACATGCAAAAAAATATAAGAGTGCTGTCTTCATTTCATTGTTGTCTGTGGCTATCATGGTCGCTGCCACACTTTGGCAACCAAAACTGCTGCAGCAAGTACTTGAAGCAATCATTACAGAAGATAACGACGAAATGAAAACAATCGGGGTCTATTTGATCAGTTTGGCTTTGTTAGGTCTAGCGGCTGGGGTGACGAATACGATTTTTTCTGCAAAGGTTGCCCAAGGTGTCAGTGCAGACATCCGTGAAGAAGCTTTCCGAAAAATCCAAACCTTTTCATTTGGAAATATCGAACAATTTTCTGCAGGAAACTTGGTTGTACGTTTGACCAATGATATTACGCAGATCCAGAACTTAGTCATGATCTCGTTGCAATCATTATTTAGAATCCCATTTCTATTTATTGGGGCATTTATTCTAGCAATGTTGACTATGCCACAATTATGGTGGATCATCGTAGCGTTGATCGTGGCAGTATTTTTGATCACGGCGTTATCCTTTACACGAATGGGAAAACATTTTATGATCATCCAAAAATTGATCGATAAAGTGAACAGTATCGCAAAAGAAAACCTCATGGGGATTCGAGTAGTGAAATCTTTCGTTCAAGAAGAAAACCAATTAAAGAATTTTAGTAAAGTAAGTGAAGACTTAACAAAACACAATATCATCGTAGGAACCTTATTTTCTGTGATGATTCCTTCGTTTATGTTAGCGGCCAATCTAGCAGTCGTTGGCGCAATTTTCTTTGTTAGTGATATAGCCAAAGATGATCCAACATTGATCGGTGGGATTGCTTCATTCATGAATTATCTGATGCAGATCATGATGGCGATCATCATTGGTGGAATGATGATGATGATGACGTCAAGAGCAGCAGTTTCCTTAAAACGAATCAAAGAAATTTTAGATACAGAACCAGATTTGACTTATCCAGATGTTCCAGAACAGGAATTGTCAGGCTCCGTTACGTTCGATCATGTCTCTTTCCGCTATCCTGGGGACGATGAAGATACATTAAAAGATATCAGTTTTTCGATCCAAGCAGGGGAAATGGTTGGTATCGTTGGAGCAACAGGTGCAGGTAAATCGACTTTAGCACAGTTGATCCCAAGATTATTCGACCCAACAACAGGAAAAGTCGAAGTAGGTGGTGTCGATTTACGCCAAGTAAATGAAAAAAGCTTGCGCCATACCGTTGCATTTGTCCTACAAAAAGCTATTTTATTCTCTGGTACTATCGCACAAAACTTACGTCAAGGAAAGAAAGATGCTTCGGAAAAAGATATGGAGCATGCTTCTGGCATCGCTCAAGCCAAGGAATTTATCGAAAAACTGGCTGACCGCTACGAAGCACCAGTAGAAGAACGCAGCAGTAATTTCTCTGGCGGTCAGAAACAACGGTTGTCGATTACTCGTGGAGTGATCGGTGATCCTAAGATCTTGATCTTAGATGACAGTACAAGTGCGTTAGATGCACGTTCAGAAAAATTAGTGCGAGAAGCACTCAATAAAGAATTGAAAGATACAACAACCATCGTGATTGCGCAAAAGATTGCTTCGGTTGTGAAAGCAGATCGTATCTTGGTTTTAGATGAGGGTAGACTTGTTGGTGAAGGCACACATGAAGAATTAGCTGCAACAAACCGCATCTATCAAGAGATTTTTGAAACTCAAAAAGGAACGGAGGAGTAACCATGACTGATTTGATCAAAGCAAGTAAGTTTTTCTATCATTATTTGAAACGTTATAAGGTCTCCTTTTTCTTTATCTTTGTTACAGTTATCATTGCGACGTATCTCCAGGTCAAAGCACCTCAGTATATTGGTGAAGCCTTCCAAGAATTAGCAAACTATATTGGTGCCTTGATGCAAGGGGTAGATGATAAAAGTAGTTTTCTTTCTATTATCTGGAAGCTGTTGATTTTCTATGTGTTGGCGAGTGCAGCGAATTTTATTTACAGTATCTTGTTTACACAAGTTGTTGGCAAGTCAACCAACCGCATGCGTATCGGGCTATTCAATAAGTTGGAAAAATTAACGATCCGCTTTTTTGACTCTCATCAAGATGGTGAAATTTTAAGTCGCTTTACCAGTGATTTGGATAACATCCAAAACAGTTTAAATCAAGCTTTGCTTCAAGTAATTACCAATATTGTGTTACTTTTTGGTATCTTGATCATGATGTTTCGTCAAAATGTCGAATTAGCATGGGCAACGATTGCGTCCACCCCAGTTGCTATTTTAATCGCAGTACTGGTTATTCGAAAAGCAAGAAAATACGTTGATCTACAACAAGACGAAGTCGGTAAACTGAATGGATATATGGATGAAAAAATCAGTGGACAGCGTGTGATCATCACCAATGGACTGCAAGAAGAAACGATTGACGGCTTTTTGGAACATAACGAAACTGTTCGAAAAGCAACATTCAAAGGACAAGCTTATTCTGGTTTACTCTTTCCGATGATGCAAGGAATGTCACTAGTGAATACTGCAATCGTCATTTTCTTTGGCGGTTGGTTAGCCTTGAATGGGGATCTGGAACGTTCAGTGGCTTTGGGATTAGTCGTTACATTTGTTCAATACTCCCAACAATATTACCAGCCATTGATGCAGATTTCTTCTGGTTACAGCATGATCCAATTAGCGATCACTGGAGCAAGAAGATTAAATGAAATGTTTGCTGAAAAAGATGAAGTGAAACCAGAACATGGACAACCATTTGACGGCATTGAGAAAGGGTTAGCGTTGAATCATGTAGATTTTGGTTACAGTCCTGATAAAATGGTGCTAAATGATGTATCGATCAATGTAGACAAAGGGGAAATGGTTGCCTTAGTGGGGCCAACTGGTTCAGGTAAAACGACCATCATGAATTTGCTCAATCGCTTTTACGATGTCAATAGCGGGTCAGTTACGATTGATGGGACGGATATCCGCGAATACGATCTAGATGCTTTACGTAAACATGTTGGGATCGTTTTACAAGAATCTGTCTTGTTCTCTGGAACGATTCGTGACAATATCGTATTCGGAAAACCAGATGCGACAGATGAAGAGGTCATCAATGCAGCCCAACAAGCAAATATCCATGATTTCATCATGAATTTAGATAAAGGATATGAAACGGAAGTATCTGAAGAAAATAATCTATTTAGCACGGGGCAAAAACAGTTGATCAGTATTGCTCGGACAATCATCACAAATCCCTCTTTACTGATCTTAGATGAAGCAACTAGTAACGTAGATACTGTGACAGAAGCTAGAATCCAGAAGGCAATGGACGAAGCCATCAAAGGACGGACAAGTTTTGTGATTGCTCACCGTTTGAAGACGATTTTAAATGCTGATCGAATCGTTGTATTACGAGATGGTAAAGTTATTGAAGAAGGAAATCATCATCAGTTATTAGCAGAAGACGGTTTTTACGCAGAGTTATACCACAACCAATTTGTATTTGAATAATAGAAGAAAAAACGTACGAGGGAAGATTTTGGTGATCTTTCCATCGTACGTTTTTTTATCGACAAGGTGCTGCTCATTCTTATTGTTTGATGCAGGTCATCTTTTTTCCAAACTTATCAAAGAGCTGACCTTCAGCAATAAGTCAAAAAATCTCAAAATATAGAAAGCTATTTCGAGATTTTCCTCCTTATCGCTCAGGTCAAAGCGCTCTTTTCACAACCTAATCCACGGTATTCAAAAGCCAACTCCTTGAAATAAGAATGGATTTTTCACAACCTTATCTACGGTGTTCAAGAAGCAACTCCTCAGCAATAAGTTCTAGATTTCCAAAATATGAGAAGCTATTTTAGAAATCTAGTTCTTATTTGCTCGGAGCTGTACGCTTCTTACACAACCTCTTTTCAAAACCTCTTTTTTTCCACGCAATACAAAATCGGTGGGTTGTTTTTTTGATTGATGAATTGGTATTTTAGGACATTGTATTTTTCTTGTGGTAGTGATTGGCAATAGTCTTGCACCATATCTAATTCTTTTTCGCCGCCTTCATGACCGTAATAGACGACCATGATCATCCGACCTCTTGACACGAGGCGTTTGAGGATTTCTTCCATTGCTGTACGAGTGGTTTCAGGTAGGGTGATGACTGATTTATCGCTTTTTGGTAAATAGCCTAGATTAAAGATGCCTGCTTTGATGGGTTGTGCTTCATCGACTACTGTACCTAGTGTTTCATGACCTTGTAAAAACAAAGAGGTACGGTCGAGTAAATCTTGTTCGGTAAGCTTACTTTTAGTAGAAAGCAAGGCCTCTTTTTGAATATCAAAACTATAGACATGTCCAGTTTTGCCAATTTTTTCAGCCATGAAGACTGTGTCATACCCATTTCCCATGGTGGCATCGATGACGTGGTCACCAGGCTGGAGGATTTCTTCTAATAAAGAGTGGCTAAAGTGCAATGCCGTCTGTAACATCAGCTGAGTACTCCTTCTCTTATATTGAATTTTCCTTGGTAGCTATCGCGACGAATAAGTTCATCATCTATTGCGTTCAAGACTTCCCATTTTTTTAGACTCCACATAGGACCAATCAGTGAATTCCACGGTGCGTCACCTGTTAAACGGTGGATAATGATTTCTTTAGGGATCATCTCTAATTGATCGCAAATAACGTTGACATAATCGGGGCGACTCATCAATTGCAATCGTCCTTCATGATAGTCACGCAACATTTTTGTTTTACGCATCAAGTGCATCAAGTGAAGTTTGATTCCTTGGATATCCGAATCTAAAATCGTTCGGCGAACATTCTCCCGCATCATGTCCAATGTTTCCCCAGGTAACCCATTGATCAAGTGGGTGCAGACACGAATATCATGTTTGCGTAACTTCGCCACACCATCTAAATAGGTCTGATAGTCATGGGCACGATTGATCAGAGTGGAGGTTTCTTCGAAGGTTGTTTGTAAGCCTAATTCTACCCACAAATAAAGACGTTGATTTAGCTCTGCTAAATAATCCACCACTTCATCTGGCAAACAATCAGGGCGGGTCCCAATGGATAATCCAACAACACCAGGTAAATTGATTACTTGTTCAAATCGTTCTCGGATCACTTCGACAGGAGCGTGCGTATTGGTGAAATTTTGGAAATAAACGATATATTGTTCCACACCAGGCCATTTTTTATGCATCATATCGATTTCTTTGTGAAACTGGATAGGTAATGGATCTTCTGGAGCGACGATCATATCTCCTGAACCAGAAACACTACAAAAAGTACAGCCACCATGAGCGACTGTGCCATCACGATTCGGACAATCGAAACCGCCGTCTATCGGTACTTTAAAAATCTTGCCACCAAACTCATTTCTTAAAGCATAGTTCCATGAATGGTAACGTTTGTTTCCATCTGAATAAGGAAAGTCCATAAAAATCCTTCTTTCTAAAGGTCACGAGAAGTCTTCTCGTACCCCTTTAAATATCTAAAAAATAATTGTTGAAATGTTAATGTTAATCTATCGTTTGCAGTTCAATCTGTTCCTTTTTTTCTCTATAGGTTGGATAAGTGAGAAAGAGCCAACTTAGGCTAAGCAAATATCCACCTAAAACATCACTTGGGAAATGGACACCTAGATATATTCGGCTTGCACCAACACTTACTATAATAAACACCAACAGAAGTTGAAGCAATGTGGCAATTCCCTTTTTCTTGATCAAGGTAGGGAGTAAAAATAAAAGTGTCCCGTATAAAATCATACTTGCAGCAGAATGCCCACTAGGAAAGCTGTAACTGTGTTCAACAACTAAGTGAGGAAGAGTAGGACGTAACCGCATTACGAATAATTTGATCAATGGATTGATGATTCCGGCTATCACGACAAAATTAGTCGCAAACCAAATCAGTTCAATGTGTTTTTTCTTCCACCACAAAAATGCCAGAACAAGTAAAAATACAACAATCACAGTCTGTGCATTTCCGAATGTTGTGATAAATAGCTGGTAGTGGTTCCAATCAGGATAAGGGGTGCGTATGATTTCAGTTATTGTTTGATCAAATCCTGATAATAAGTTGATCCGATATTTAACAATGTAGCCTAATATGAAAAATAGGAATAAAAAAAGAGTGCCGACTACATGAAAAGTTGTTTTTTGTTTCATAAGTTTCCTCCTTTTCAGCAATAATTCATTATAGCATTCTTAGACTTATAAAAAACTTTCATATCTGTTATGTGAGTTAAAAATATACGCAAAAAACAGCATTTCTATTTGGCAATAGGCCAATGTAATCACTTAGACATTTTCAGGTAATATAACCGACATACTTATTTTCATAAAAGACAGCGATGCGTTTAGCTGAAAACACGCAGTCTAGTCATACCAACGTTTTATTTTTTCCTACATATGGAAAATTACGAAAAATTACAGTCTGGTTACAATAAGGATAATGAGTCTTAAATAACTTTTAATAAAGTTTAAGAGAAGTTATAATTGTTATAATAGTAGAGAAATGGTAAAAAGAATTTGGAGGATAGAAGATGGAAAACATTGCAAGAAAGGAACGCAGACGTTTAGAAGAGACCAAGCGATTCCGCAAAGTAAAACGTAGTGCCGCGCTAGTCGGTACTGCAATGGTAGGCTGTTCTGTAGCGGCACCTTTGATACAACCAGTGCCAGTAAATGCTGATCAAACGCCAACTCAGTTTGGTGCAAGAATCAATACTGCAGCATTTATTACGGAAATCGCGACTTATGCTCAACCAATTGCACAAGCCAATGATTTATACGCCTCCGTGATGATCGCCCAAGCGGTCGTTGAAAGTGGTTGGGGTAGTAGCGCGTTGTCCCAAGCACCGTATCACAATTTATTTGGTATCAAGGGTAGCTACCAAGGACAAACCGTTTATATGGATACACTTGAATACTTGAACAATCAGTGGGTGACTAAGAAAGAACCATTCCGTCAATACCCTTCTTTTGCGGAGTCATTCAGTGATAACGCCTATGTTTTACGTAATACTTCATTTGGTAATGGCTATTATTATGCAGGTACTTGGAAAAGCAATACGAAATCCTATACAGATGCAACAGCTTACTTGACTGGACGCTATGCAACAGACCCAAGTTATGCTGGAAAATTGAACAATATCATTTTAACTTACGGCTTAACAAAATATGATACACCAGCAAGCGGTAATGCTGGCGGTGGTGCGACGACTGGTGGCAACACAAATACTGGAAATACGGGTAGTAACGCCAATACAGGGAGTACCGGAACTACTTCAACAACCTATACAGTCAAATCGGGTGACTCTGTCTGGGGAATCTCTAATTCATTTGGCATCAGTATGTCACAGTTGATCGAATGGAACAATATCAAAAATAATTTTATTTATCCAGGACAAAAGTTAACGATCAAAGGTGGTCAAACGACTGGTTCTTCAACAAATAACTCTGGAAATAATACCAATTCTTCTGGAAACAGTAATACTTCTGCAGGTACTGGTCAAACTTCTGGTGCAAAATATACAGTCAAATCAGGCGATTCTGTTTGGAAGATCGCAAATGACCACGGTATCTCAATGAATCAACTGATCCAATGGAACAATATCAAAAATAATTTTGTTTATCCAGGGCAACAATTGATTGTGTCAAATGGGGGAAGTTCTTCTTCCACTACGACGAATACTGGGAACGCATCAAGTAATTCAAATAATGCAGGGAGCGCGGCAGTTTCTGGTACCAAATATACGGTCCAATCAGGTGATTCCGTCTGGAGCGTGTCCAATAAATATGGTATCTCAATGAATCAGCTGATCCAGTGGAACAACATCAAAAATAATTTTATTTATCCAGGACAACAATTAGTCGTTTCGAATGGTTCTTCAAGCAGTTCAGCGACGACCGACCAAACTGCGACAAATAATACCAATACGAATACAGGTGCAACAACGAATACAGGAAGTACCTATACAGTCAAAGCGGGTGAGTCTGTCTGGAGTGTTGCGAATAAAAATGGTATTTCGATGGATCAATTGATCCAATGGAACAATATCAAAAACAATTTCATTTATCCAGGGCAACAGTTGATCGTTAAAGGTGGAAATGCCGCAACTAGCACGAACACTTCTTCAACTACAGCAGCAACAACGCCAAGCACGCCGAATACCTCGAATACGACAAGTACTGCATCAACTGGCGATACGATTTATACAGTCAAAGCAGGAGAGTCTGTTTGGGGCGTTGCGAATAAGCACAATATCACGATGGATCAATTGATCCAATGGAACAATATCAAGAATAATTTCATTTACCCAGGGCAACAAGTAATCGTCAAAAAAGGGACTACTCAATCTGCACCAACGACTGGGCAAAAAACATATACGGTCAAAGCGGGAGAATCTGTCTGGGGAGTCGCAGATAGCCATGGCATCACGATGAACCAACTGATTGAATGGAACAATATCAAGAACAATTTCATTTATCCAGGCCAACAATTGATCGTAGCAAAATAAATGCTTGAACCACTCAAATAATAATTGAACTTATGTCATTTATTTGTTACTATGAACCTACACTTTTAATAAACCAACGTTTGAAAAGGAAGTAGTAAAAAGACGAAAGTTTTAGAGAGCACATGGCTGGTGGAAATGTGTACGGACTCTTTTGAACTCGCCTTTGAGTTGCATCTGCTGAAAATAGAAGTAAGCAGAGGCGGTGACGACCGTTACAACGTTCGAGGCCTTTTCAAAAAGGCAAAGTTAGGTGGTACCACGTAGTTTACGTCCTATAAAAAGAGCAATCTTTTTATAGGATTTTTTTGTTTTCTTTGATTAGAAAACAGGCGAATGGATTGCTCGTGCAAAGACATTCGTTGTATTCATCTTTATAAGATGAAAAATAGAGCAGGGGGATAGAAAATGAGTTATAACCATAAAGAAGTTGAAAAGAAATGGCAAAAATATTGGGCAAAAAACAATACCTTCAATACCCATGACGATCATGAAAAACCTAAATTCTATGCATTGGATATGTTCCCATATCCATCTGGACAAGGTTTGCACGTAGGACATCCAGAAGGCTATACAGCAACAGATATCCTTTCTCGTTTCAAACGAAGCCAAGGGTTCAATGTATTACATCCAATGGGGTGGGATGCGTTTGGTCTTCCCGCAGAACAATATGCGTTGGATACTGGAAATGATCCTGCTGAATTTACCCAAAAAAATATTGAAACATTCCGACGTCAAATTAATTCTTTAGGGTTTAGTTATGACTGGAACCGTGAAGTCAATACAACTGATCCAGAATATTATAAATGGACACAATGGATCTTTACAAAATTATATGAAAAAGGCTTAGCGTATGAAGCAGAAGTAGCTGTGAACTGGGTGCCAGAGCTGGGAACAGTTATCTCAAACGAAGAAGTTATCGACGGAAAAAGCGAACGTGGGGGCTACGATGTCGTACGCAAACCAATGCGCCAATGGATGTTGAAAATCACAGCTTACGCAGATCGCCTTTTAGATGATTTAGAGTTAGTTGATTGGCCAGAAAGCATCAAAGAAATGCAAAGAAATTGGATCGGTCGCTCAGTCGGAGCAAACGTAGAATTTAAAGTAGCTGGTACAGACAAAACGTATACGGTCTTTACGACACGTCCCGACACGTTATTTGGCGCAACTTATTCTGTGTTAGCACCAGAACTTGACTTAGTGCGAGAAATCACAACGCCTGAACAAAAAGAAGCAGTCGAAGCTTATATTGAAGAAACAGCTAAAAAATCGGATCTTAAAAGAACAGATCTAGCGAAAGAAAAGACGGGTGTATTTACTGGAGCGTACGCTATCAACCCTGTCAACGGGAAAGAAATCCCAATTTGGATCGCAGATTATGTGTTAGCTTCTTATGGTACAGGCGCAATCATGGCAGTACCTGCGCATGATGAGCGTGATTATGAATTTGCTAGAAAATTTGATTTAGAAATCATGCCAGTAATTGAGGGCGGAGATATCTCAGAAGCTGCGTATACAGAAGATGGTGCGCATATCAATTCTGATTTCGTAGATGGAATGAACAAACAAGAAGCAATCGAAAAAATGAACATGTGGTTGGAAGAACATGGTGTAGGTAAAAAAGAAATCAGCTATCGTTTACGTGACTGGTTGTTTTCACGTCAACGTTACTGGGGTGAACCAATTCCGATCATCCATTGGGAAGATGGAACAGTCACTGCTTTACCAGAAGAAGAACTACCTTTACGCTTACCTAAAACGGAAAACATCAAGCCTAGTGGAACAGGGGAGTCACCACTTGCGAACATTGATGAATGGGTCAATGTGACCGATCCTGTAACAGGTAAAAAAGGACGTCGTGAAACCAATACGATGCCACAATGGGCAGGCAGTTCATGGTATTACTTGCGTTATATCGATCCACACAACAAAAAAGAACTAGCCAATTACGAAAAATTAGAACGTTGGTTACCAGTAGATATCTATATCGGTGGAGCAGAACATGCGGTACTTCATTTGTTGTATGCACGTTTCTGGCATAAATTCTTATATGATATCGGTGTCGTTCCAACAAAAGAACCATTCCAAAAACTATATAACCAAGGAATGATCCTAGGCGAAAACAATGAAAAAATGTCTAAATCTCGTGGGAACGTAGTGAATCCTGACGATGTTGTAGCTAAATATGGTGCGGATACATTACGTTTGTATGAAATGTTCATGGGCCCATTAGATGCATCGATTGCCTGGAGTGAAAATGGTTTAGAAGGTAGCCGTAAATTCTTAGATCGTGTTTGGCGCTTGATCGTAGACGAAAACAACAAAATGCGTGATCGTATCACTACTTTGAACGATGGCAAATTAGATAAAGTGTATAACCAAACAGTGAAGAAAGTAACGGAAGATTATGAAACACTGCATTTCAACACGGCAATCTCTCAATTGATGGTCTTTGTTAATGAAGCCTATAAAGTAGATGCTCTTCCTTACGAATATATTGAAGGTTTCGTTCAGTTGCTTGCACCAATCGCACCACATATGGGAGAAGAACTATGGGCGATCCTAGGCAATGAAGGTGGTATTTCTTATGCTAAGTGGCCAACATATGATGAAGCTGCTTTAGTGGAAGATGAAATCGAAGTCGTTTTCCAAGTCAACGGAAAAGTTCGTGCAAAAGCCAATGTTACTCGTGACCTAGCAAAAGAAGATTTGGAAAAACTAGCCTTAGAAAATGAGTTGATCAAAGAAAATATCGAAGGAAAAACAGTGCGTAAAGTGATCGTGGTGCCAAATAAATTGGTCAATATTGTAGCAAACTAAGAAATTCGGCAATACAGCTAGAAAAAAGTAACTATATTAGCATTAGCAGAATCAAGGGATAAAAATTAAAAAAAGACGATATCCCGCCATTTAGAGCCGGAAAAAGTATTCATACTTTTTCCGGCTCTTTTTTGCTTCACAAGGTATTATTTTACCAATCTGTCGGTAAAAAAAGATTTTCTTATAATGATAGAATCATGGATAATTTTAGTGTGGGGATTTTATGACGTTTGGGGGGATGTACGAAAAATAAGAGAACCGTTGATTTTTGTAAGTCATCGTTTCGGTGAGTAGCTATACTTGAATGAATAAGAAAAAACAATGCTTTAAGAATAAGATGATTTTAGATAGGCTCATGATGTTCGAACTAGAAAGGGGGACAGAACATTTGCAAATGAAAAATTTTAGAACAATAGCCACTTCGCTCTTATTATTCCAACACTGTCTTTTTCCAGTCACCATTTTTGCAGAAGAGGTACCAGTTGAAATTGACACGGAATTGGTTCAGCGTTTACAAGAGCAAAATGAACTACCAGCGATCGAAAGTAGCCCTCCAACGACGGAAGCGACCACGGAAGAACCTGTACATACGGAACCTGCTGAAGTACCAACTACAGAGGAGTCGAATCCAGAACAACCGGAACAATCTGAACAACCGAAACAACCAGAAACGGTAGAGACTACGGAACCACCTATACCGGAAACATCTGAAGAAACAGTAGAGACGCCCACTCCTTCTGCAGAAGACTGTAAAGAAAGTAGTGAAGAAAATGGACTACCTTCGCCAGTTTTGCCAAAAAAGGAGGAGACAGAACAGCTGATGGTCTTGCCAGAAGCGATGCGGATGAGCACTTACTCGTTACCTAACCTTAACACGTATCGCCCTTATTTAGTCAATAATGGAAAAAGTGCTTATATTGAGGATAAGATGCAGAAAGCTACAAATAGAAAATTGACTTTAGGAGCAGAAGCAGGAGCAGTTCAAAGATTTACAGTCACTTTTGACACGTATGCGATGGTGCAAGGCGTGGGGAACGATTGGATTTCTTGGATCGCTAGTAATTTGAGCACAGCACCTGATTATTATTTTAAGCAGATGTACTATGGAAATCATCCATCTTTCTCAAATCCATATACGTTGAATAATCTGAGGTGGTCCGGTGTGCCGTCTTATTTGTCTGTTACGGCAACACCAACTATTAGTGGTCGTCAAGTGACAATCAATGTGCTGGTGACAAGGCTAGAAGCCACTAATAGTAATACGAATGAAAAGGATACTATACGCCTTTTAGGAAATTTAACAATGGGGACAACTGCTGTTGCACCAGAGGTCAATAACTACTCCAAAAAAATCGCAGATGTGAATTATTCTGATGCAGTTATCGGAGAGATAATCGTGAATAATCCAAAACCATCTGTCGTGATCAAAGACAGCGTTGATGTAGAAGCTACTAGGAACGCTTTGTCTCAAGATACGATCAAATCCTGGTTTACTACACTGCCGTCAAATTCGAATGACTACACGTTTTCCGCAACAGGTCCAGCTAGTTGGGCACCTGGTGCAACAGGAACTGCTACAGTGGTTATGAAACATAATTCGAATGGTACGACACAAACATTCACTACTCGGTATACTGTTAGAGATACGCAAAAGCCGACAGCTACAGTCAAAACTCAAGGAGTTTAAATTGAAGCCCGCAGAAGTGGAGATTGGACACGAGCAGATTTAATGAAATTCATTGATGGCGATTTACAGGATAACTGGAGCTTGCCAGAAAATATTCGAATCGAAGCAACAGATAACAATGGGATTTATCCGCTTGCAGGAAGAGCACCTGGTAATACTTGGGCTTACCTTGATATATATGATGAAGCTAAAAATAAAAATGGCAACTATGCAGAATTCAAAATTGTAGACACCCAAGCACCAACAGGAACTGTAAAAAGTGAAGTTGAGATTGAAGCCCGCAGAACTGGAGAACTGAGCCAGGCAGAATTACGGGGATTCATGGCGACACTAAGTGACAATTGGACGTTACCAGAGAATATAAAAATCCATTTAGTCGATGGAAACGGAACAGCAGCAACAGTTGCCGGTAAGGCACCAGGGACCCACGCTTTTTATCTTCAACTAGAAGACGAAGCAGGGAATAAATCTTCTCGGATGGCGGTACGGATACGGATTGTAGATACGCAACGTCCGACAGGAACTGTAAAAAGTGGAACAATCGACATTGAAGCTCGTAGAAGTGGAGAACTTAGCCAAGCGGAATTACGGGGATTTTTTACAACGATGAGCGACAACTGGACATTACCAGAGAACTTGAAAATTCATTTAGTCGATCCTTCTGGTACCCCATTATCCATTGCCGGTAAGGCACCACTTTCTACTTTCTTGGGCTATATACGTTTGGAGGATGAAGCAGGGAATACGTCATTAAATCCTAGCACAACGATACGTATTGTAGACACCCAAGCACCAACAGGAACATTGAACACTGTGGTACCAGCTTTTGAGTATCGTACTCAAGGAGATTGGAGTAGAGAAGAACTGTTGACTTTCTTTACTGGGGAACTCTCTGATAATTGGTCAGAGCATAAAAATATCACGGCTACGATGGATCGATCAATCATTGATTTCTCGCCAAGTATTAATTTACAACAGGCAACATTGACTTTGACCGATGAGGCAGGCAACAAACGATCGTATCCTGTCCAATTCTTATTGACTTCCTTTGTGATTCAACCCAACGTGGTTATCCAAGCACAACGGATGCCTGAACTATCTAAAGAGACGATCAAATCGTGGTTCCAAGGTTTACCTAGTATGGTAGATGAGCACTATGATTTCTCGACACCTGAATCAGCAAATGGATGGGAACCTGGAAAATCAGGACAAGCAAATGTTACGATCCGTAACAAAGTAACCAATACGACCCAACTGCAAACAACAAACTATACAGTCGTTGATACAGAGGCACCTAAAGGAACAGTAAAATATAGACATACAATCGAAGCAAATCGATCACGGGATTTCACGCAAGAAGAATTACGTCAGATTTTTCAAAGTTTGTCGGATAATTGGAGCCTTCCTGAAAATATTACATTGAAAACAAGTAACTTAGCTGGATTAAGCCCCAATGTTTCAGGATACCATTATCTATTGAAAATTACTGCGGCTGACGAAGAGAAGAATAGTCGGGTTTTTGAGAATGTTGCCGTTGTGATTAAAGATACGCAAGCGCCAACAGCAACAATCAAAGGCGAAACAATCGCTGTCGAAGCTCGCAGAACTGGTGGATTGACACGTGAAGAACTTCTTCGATTTGTAGATGGTGGTCTTTCCGATAACTGGTCACTGCCTGCTGATATTTCATTGTCAGTAGTCGTACCTCAAGGAGCTGGGTATGTTGCGATGGACGTCAATCAAAAACCAGGAACAGTCATTACAGGACATTTATTATTGACGGATGAATTCGGAAATCAGACGATCCCTGGTCCTAAGAATCAAGTAAGCTTGAACATTCGTGACACGCAAGTACCAACAGGGACTGTCAGACAGGATGTGAGCGTTGAAGCCCGCAGAAGTGGGGATCTTAGCGAAACAGAATTACATGGATTTATGGCAACGATGAGCGACAATTGGACATTAGCAGAGAATATGAAAGTATATTTAGTTGATGCGGGCGGTATGGTGACGACAGTTGCGGGGAAGGCACCAGGTACGCATACTTTTTATCTTCAACTGGAAGATGAAGCGGGGAATAAGTCCGCTCGAATGAGTGTACAGATACGTATTGTGGACACCCAAGCACCAGCAGGAACTGTAAGATCGAGTGTTGATGTCGAAGCTCGGAGATCTGGTGAACTAAGTCAAGAAGAATTAAACAGAATCGTTATAACGAAGGACGATAATTGGACGTTAGCTGAGAATATAAAAATACGTTTAGTTGAACTCAATGGGTCAGCATTTCCAATTGCAGGATATTCTCCTGGAGCCATCGTCAATGCTTATATTCAACTGGAGGATGAAGCAGGAAATAAGTCTAATCTGATGAATCTAGTAATAAACATCGTGGATAGGCAAGCACCAACAGGAACTGTAAAAAGTGAAACAATCGATGTGGAAGCTCGTAGGACTGGTGAATTAAGCCAATTAGAACTACAGCAATTTTTCACAATGATGAACGACAGTTGGACATTACCTGAGAACTTGAAAGCTCATTTAGTCAATGTTACTGGAGCAGAGGTATCGATTGCGGGTTATAAACCGGGTACAATAGTTCCTAGTTTCAACTCCTACATCCAGTTGGAAGATGAAGTAGGGAATAAGTCGATGTTGATGCCAATCACACTACGCATCGTGGATACACAATCTCCAGAAGGAAGAGTTAAAACAGCCAGAGTGACGATGGAAGCAGATCGATCGAGGAATTTCACACAAGAAGAATTGCGTCAATTTTTTGAAGAGTTATCAGATAACTGGAGCTATCTCGAAGATATCACTTTGAAGAGCTCAGGTAGTTTATCTTCACTAGGTCCAAATACTGAAAATAACCATTATGTATTAGCAATCACAGCAACGGATGAAGAGAAAAATAGCAAACGTTTTGAAAGAGCCTTGATTCGGATAAACGACACGCAAGCGCCAACGGGAACTGTAAAAAATGAGCATATGGATATCGAAGCTCGTAGAACTGGCAATTTAAGCCAAGCTGAACTTCGTCAATTTTTTACGTCTGTAAATGACAACTGGACGTTATCTAAGGATATAAAATTCCATTTAGTCAATGCAGACGGATCAGCAACATCTATTGCAGGGATGAATCCAGGAACTTCGCTTGATGCGTATATCCAACTGGAGGACGAAGCAGGCAACAAGTCCTCGCCAATGAAGATATCCGCAAATATTGTGGACACAACAGGACCACAAGGAAAACTGAAAGAAAATTTAGCCTTCCAAAAAGGGAGTACAGAACTAAATGCAAGAGATTATTTAGATGGGGAACCTTCCGATAACTGGACGGCACCAGAAGCAATCAAAGTAACGGTAGTCTATGAAAATAATACACAATTCACCGATTTAACTGTAGGAACACACAAGTTTGTCCTTACTTTAGCGGATGAATATGGGAATACAACAGATATTTCAGGTGAATTAGAGATCAAAATGAATATGAAAGGGTATGTCGATGTGACGATCCCAGCGCGTATTTCTTTTGCTGAAAGTAAAGAAAGTGGTGGAATCGTATCACCAAAATATCAAATCCAAAACAACTCTAATGAAGAACTGACTGTGTCAGTGGCGTCTATGACGAGTCAGTCTCAAACAGAGAAGCTAACAGACATTGATCTTTTAATGTCTAATAACTACAACGATTCTACGATTCCTTTGATTGAGAACGGTCAAAATCTATCACAGAAAACAGAGTTAGTGACTTTACCGAAAAAAACAAGTTCCTTTGCTTTTTCACTTTACGGTACAGTAGGCCAAAACTTTGATTTTGATAGTTTGACTGATCCGTTGAAGCCGCAGTATGCTTTACAATTCAATTTTGCGATAAACTAACATTGTTAAAAGGTGTGTGATCACTTGTGGTCACACGCTTTTTTTGTACATTCATTTGTACGTTCAAGAGAATGTAATTCCTTTCCTTAATGATACGGAAGTTTTTATTTTGAAAAGCAAGCGCTTACTCTGTAAACTCTTAGATAGAAAAAATAAAACATAAGGAGTGGAGAACAATGAAAAAAGCATTGATTATTTGCGCAGCAGGGATGTCATCTTCTATGATGGCGTCAAAGGCAACAGAACTATTTAAAGACAAAGGCGAAGACATTATGGTAGATGCTGTTTCTGCTACCGAAGGTGATAAAATGATCAAGAACAGTGACTTTGATTTATTCTTGATCAGCCCTCAAACCACAATGTTTCTGGATAAATTTGTTAAACTAGGTAAAACGGTGGATAAACCAGTAGTAAGCATTCCATTTCAAGCTTATGTACCCATTCCATCCGGCATCCAAAATTTGGCAGGGCTAATTGAGGAGAATATTTAATTAGGAGTGGATAAAGATGAAACAGATAGAAAAATTGTTATTGAGACAGTTGATCGACCATCAAGGAGAATATGTCACCAGTCGAAGTCTCGCATCTGAATTGTCTTTATCTGATCGAACGATCCGTAATTACATGAAAGTGATCAAAGATGAATTGGAAGAGCATGGCGGAAAACTATCTGCAAAACAGGGACAGGGCTACCAACTAGAAATCTTTGATCACTTGGAATTTTCTCGTTTTTTGAAGAAAAGGGAAGTCGCTTTTCGTAGTGATCTGCAAGTCACAGAATTTTTTGAATCAGAAGATCGGCAAAAGTATCTTTTGAATAAGTTGTTGTTGGAAGATGAAGCCATCTTCATTGAAGATTTAGAAGATGAATTATTTATCAGTCGCTCAAGTCTAGTCAATGATATTCATGAAATCAAGAAAAAATTACTGCCCTATGCACTGAGAATCAATTCGAAACCGCATCAGGGAATGTGGATCGAGGGGCACGAGCAAGACAAACGTCATTTTATCATGGATATATTTTTTGGGAATCATTATACCAATTCACTCAAAGAATATTTAGGAACGAGTCACTTTTTTAAAGAAATCAACATTGAAGAGTTAGTGATCATCATTTTGGATGAGATAAGAGAAGTGAATCTAAAAGTATCGGATTTTATCATCCAAAATTTGACGCTACATTTAGCATTAGCGATTAAGCGTGTCAGAGAAGGGTTTCACATCGAGGGAATCCCATTGACCGAAGATATTGCGAGTCGCTTGGAATTTCAGGTATCGAAAAATATAATGGAGCGAATCGAACGAGTAATGCAAGTAGTATTTCCGGAAGAAGAGGTGTTTTATCTAGCGCTACATTTGATGGCAAAATCGAATCGAGAGGAAAAGGTGACCGATCAAGAACTTCTTGCGGAATTAACCGTTACATTGAATCAATTCGCTCAATTTTTTCATCGTCCATTGAATGAAGACCATCAACTGAAAAACGGCTTGTTGAATCACTTGGCACCCATGCTCATCCGACTAGAACGAGGAATCACGCTAGAAAATCCGTTGAAAGAAGAAATAATGAAAGAAGATCGGCAAGCTTTTGAACAAACAAAACAGCTTTTTAGCCAAATGCCGTTACTAAGGAATTATGAAATCAATGACGATGAGTGGGCATATCTAACGCTGCATATCATGGCAGCCTTGGAAAAAATCAAATCCACGCATAAAATCCATGCATTGATCATTTGTGCAACTGGCTACGGCAGTGCCCAATTACTCAAAAATCGAGTGTTGTCCGAATTTGGTGAAACGATTGTTGTAACGAATGTAAAAGGATATTACGAAATCAATGAAGCTGCATTAAAAGAAGCTGATATGATCATCTCTTCGATTGATTTATCTACCATGTTTTTCAAAATACCAGTTTTGCATGTTAGCGTCTTTTTGAATAGCCAAGATATTCAGAAAATTCGTGAAACGATTGCTGAATGTCTGCCTTGTCAGAGTATAAAGAATAAAAGCATCAGTTTACCAGCTGAGAAAAAGCAACACTACTATCAACAGTTGCTTTCGGAAAAATGGTTCACTGTCTATGCACAACAACCAACAAAAGAAGAAGTGATCCAAGAATTGCTCCAACTTTTAGGACAAGAAGAAGCTAATGAATACCTTTTTGAAATGACGGAACAAATAAAGAGACGGGAGAAGATGGGGCAGATCATCTTTAGTGAGAATATCGTCGTTCCTCATCCTGCGATTCCTATCGGAGCAACTACGAAAATCGCAGTTGCCCTCATTCCAGGAGGTATGACTTGGGATGAACATGAAGGTATCCAGTTTGTATTTTTAGTTTCACCTTCTTTTATTGAAAACGAAGGGATTACTGTAGTGACCAAAGCAATCGTCCGATTTATCGATCGGGCTGATTTACAGCACCATATTTTAGAGACACCTACATTTCACAATTTTAATGATCAATTTAGCCAAATGGTCGAGTAAGGGGGAGAAAAAATGTCTGAAACTATCAATAGTGAAGAGTTGCAAGTAACCGCTTTCGATATCATTCTTCATAGCGGAAATGCAAGAACGCTGATTCATGAAGGGTTCAAAGACATGCGTCAGGGAAAATTTGAAGAGGCAGATGAACAGCTGACCAAAGCTAATGAGGAGATTTTACAGGCGCATAAAGCACAAACAAACTTATTGAAGGAATATGCCAGTGGGCAAAAAATCGAAATGGAGATCATCATGGTTCATGCACAAGACCATTTGATGACAACGATGACCTTACTGGAAGTGGCAGCTGAGATGGCGTATCTGTATCAAAAACATTCATAAAGGGGTAAGTAAGATGGGAGATGCAGAAAAAAAACAATTGGACATAGAGAAAAAACAGTTTAGTTTGAAAATCATGTATTTCAATCGTTATCTGATCATTCGTTATCTAACAGCGGGTTTCTTTTTTATGAATCTTTACTGGTTGATTATTCTATTAGTCAGCAAAAGTATTTTTCTGATTGTTCCGATTGGACTAATCGGTTTGATCTTACCTGCTGTGGGTGAACAAATCCGGCTTTATCGACAACATCAAAACACTGTACCACGAACAAAACGGTACTTTAAGTGGCAAGGGATCATGAACTGGCTACTCTGCGGTCTATTATTTACGCCGTTTTATACTTCGATGTTTCCGTTTATGGTCGATAATCTATATGGAAAATTAGGGATGATCGTATTTTTAGGGAGTGGATGCCTGATTTGTGCTCTGTGTCATAAACGTTTGGAAAGCATCCAGGTAAATAAAGATCGTCAGTATCAAAGGATCAAAACATTTGAACAAGCAGCGTATTTAGGAAAGGAGAGTAACTAATGTTTAATTTTTTGCAGAAGTACTTAATGGGTCCAATGGGAAAAATCGCTCAGTTTAAAATCGTTCGTGCTGTCATGGCGGCTGGGATGGCGTCTATCCCATTCACGATCGTAGGTTCCATGTTTTTGGTTTTGAATATTTTACCATTACCATTTCCGTTTCTTGAAGGTTTTTTCAATAGTACCTTTTTCAAAGTCAGTGATTTATATATGATCGTTAATACAATGACGATGGGGATCTTATCCATTTATTTTGCTATTGTTTTTGCTTATGAACTGACTTCGATTGAAAAAGAAGAACAAGGGTTGAATGTCAATCCGCTGACAGGTGCACTCTTATCCGTCTTCGCCTTCTTCATGTGTATTCCTGAAATGGGTTTGAGCGACGGAAAAGTTCGCTTGCTTGCAAGTGTGACAGATACTGAAACTGTAGTCAGTGGTATCCGGATGGGCACATTTGTTGAACGTTTAGGCACTTCAGGTATCTTTACAGCGATCATTATGTCGATCATTGCTGTTGAACTTTATTGTATGTGTGTCAAACGTAATTGGGTCATCAAGATGCCCGATGTTGTTCCGCCAGGTGTATCTCGTTCATTTACTGCATTGATTCCTACTTTTGTCATTGCATTTGCTGTAATGATCGTTAACGGCCTTTTGATTGTATTAGGCACAGATATCTTTAAAATGATCTCGATCCCATTTGGTTTTGTTACGCAGTTGACAAATACTTGGCTAGGGATCATGGTCATCTATTTCTTGATCCATGCGTTATGGATCGTGGGGATCCATGGGGCAAATATCATCACTTCTTTCTTGACCCCAATCGTGTTAGCGAATATGGCAGCGAATGCACAAGGTGCTAACTTCCCACTAGCCGGAGAATTCAACAACTCTTATGTAACAGTCGGCGGTTCAGGAGCGACATTAGGATTGATCATTTTCATTGCTTTCTTAGCAAAATCCGATCAATTAAAAGTGTTAGGGAAAGCTTCACTTGTACCAGGAATCTTTAATATCAACGAACCGATTATTTTCGGGATGCCAATCGTTTATAACCCATATTTAGCTGTTCCATTTTTCTTAGCACCGATGGCGTCTGCTTCACTTGCTTATTTCGCAATCAAATTTGAGATCGTAAAACCAATGTTAGCACAAATGCCTTGGCCTTCACCAGTTGGTATCGGAGCCTTCGTTGGTAGTGGTGGTGACTGGAAAGCGGCTGTGTTAGCTGTACTATGCGCAATCCTTGCCTTCTTTATCTGGTTGCCATTTATCAAATTCTACGACAACAAATTGTTGACAGAAGAAAGAGAAAAAGCAGCTGAATTAGCAGCAGCTGAATAACAAATTTTGTAAAAAAGAGGTCGAGACAAATCTAACAATCAGTTTTGCTACAGACTCTCGAATAATCGGCGTCTAAAAGTCAGGTTTTTCGGAATTTTCAAAAAAGAGGTTGGGACAGAAGTGTTTAACTCCGAGAAATAAGAAGAAATCAACGAAAATTGCTTTTCAAATTTTTGTGAATTTCGGCTTATTTAAGAAGGAGTTGCTTCTGCTCCGACCGTTTATTCGTTTTTAAAGAACATGGGACAAAAGGTTTCTTACTTTTGTCCCATGTTCTTTTCTCTCCAATATCTCAAACCTAAACGATTTTTGTCTCGACCTCTTTTTTGTTTATTCTTCAAGCAATCGTTTGACGACCTCGTAATCTCCTTCATAAGGAACATCGACCCCATTGATTTTTTGATAGGGATCAACACCTTTCCCAGCAATGACAACTGAATCTGCGGAGGTACTTTTCGCTAGGGCTTTTTTGATTGCTGTTGGGCGGTCCATTTCATAATGGACGTCTAAATCAGGATTAGTGATTGCTTCATTGATTTCTTCTGCAATCTTTTGTGGATCTTCAAATGCAGGGTCATCTGCAGTCAAGAAGACGATATCTGCTGTTTCAGATAGAACTTTTCCAAAATCATGCCGGCGAGAAATGGCTTTATTGCCTGGACTTCCCAGTACGACAATGACGTTCCCTTTAGGATGTTCCTTTTTAGCAAATTCGAGCAAGGTTTTCAAACTTAGATAGTTATGGGCGTAGTCTACATAAACATGGGCGCCGTTTTTTTGTACAAGTTGATCCATTCGTCCAGGAACACGGGCTTCTTTTAGACCTTGTTGCGCATCTGTGGCAGAGGCACCAGTCAATGCTGCCGCAATGATCGCGCTAGTCGCATTCTCTTGATTGAAATCACCAGCTAATTTGATCGTGTAAGTCGTATCGATCGCTAAGTTACCATAATGATTGATTACTTGGAAGGCATGGCTCCCGTCGTTTAAACTTTTGACTTCGTAATCTGCTTGTGTGGAACGACCATAAACAATGGCAGGAATACCATAGACAGTAGCTGTCTCTTTCAGCAAATCAAAATAATCACTTTCATGGTTCAAGATCACTTGCTTTGAATTTAAGATCAACTGACGTTTGCAATAAAAATAATCATCAAATGTCGGATGTTCGATTGGACTGATATGGTCAGGTGAAATATTCAAAAAGATCCCTACATCTAAAGTCAGTCCATAAACACGTTGTGTCTTGTAAGCTTGAGAAGAAACCTCCATCACCAAATGGGTCATCCCATTATTTACAGCTTCGGCCATCATACGATATAGATCTAAGGATTCCGGCGTTGTTAAATGAGATTTGAAATATGTTTTTCCATCCAGTGTTGTATTCATCGTGGAAAGCAACGCTGTTTTGTTCGCTGTTGTATGGTCTAGGATCGCTTTAGTAAAGTAGGCAGCAGTGGTTTTGCCTTTTGTCCCAGTATAGCCGATCACCTGCAGATCATTTTGTGGATAGCCGTAGAACGCCATAGAAAGGATCGCCATTGCTTTCCGGATATCGGTCACGATGATGCCAACTGCCGACTGTTCGTAAGGTTGTTCTGCTACATAATACAGCAACCCTTGTGAAACGGCACCTGTTAGATACTCTTCTTTAAAGTTTAATCCTTTACAGAAAAATAAAGTCTCGGCATCGACTTGCCGGGAATCATAGCTTAATTTTCTAAAGGTAAACTGATCAGGGGCGTCTAAATGCCACCCTTTTTCAGAAACAAATTCTTTTAATAGGTTTTCTTTTAATAATAAGTTGCGGACATCTTCTAAAGAGAAGTTCACTGGATCATCCCTCACTTCATTTTCGTTGGATTTCTTGATTCATTATAGCACATTCAAGGCAACTTGCTAGAATGACGAAAGGCAGGTAGGAAAATTCACTGGATGTAGCGAATAGCGAACGGTAACCGCAAGAAAAAACAAGTGAGTTTCACTAGATAGATGAGAAACGGCAGGGGAGGGAGGTACTAGTCACTTGTATCTCCTGCTAAATCAAGTGAGATTTGAAGTATTTTCAGGAAAGCAGCGAGAGTTCTCAAAATTTTGCAAGATGATTTTTCGGATGTTCCATTTTATCTCCTTCATATAAAAATAAAAAAGCGGCGATATGAGAAAACGCTATCTATTTTTAAAGGTGCTGTCAGGAAATCCATACAAAAAAGATTGCTAGTTTTGCTTTTTGCAATTAAAATAGTGGTAATGCTTTGTAGAAAGTTGGAATCGAATCGATGAATACTCAACGAAAATCAGCAACTGAAGATTTGTCCCTACAAGAGAAGATGGCAAGAGGTTCTGCTTGGATGACTGCCAGCAATATCATTTCTCGCTTGCTTGGGGCTGTGTATATTATTCCATGGTATGCCTGGATGGGCGAAAATGCGAAAGCGGCCAATGGATTATTCAATATGGGCTACAATATCTATGCATTGTTCTTACTGATTTCTACGGCTGGAATACCGGCTGCAATCGCCAAACAAACGGCTCGTTACAACTCGTTGAATGAATATGGTACTTCTCGGAAGTTGTTTATTCGAGCGTTACAGATGATGGGTGTCTTAGGTATCCTATTTTCCGTATTTATGTATGTGGCTTCTCCTTGGTTGGCACATGCTTCTGGCGGTGGAGAAGATCTGATTCCGACGATGCGTTCGCTCAGTATCGCTATCCTCGTCTTTCCTTGTATGAGTGTGATCCGTGGATATTTCCAAGGTAATCAAGAAATGATGCCGTATGCGCTCTCACAAATCGTTGAACAAGTGGCGCGGATCTTTTATTTGTTACTCACGACGTTTATCATTATGAAGGTCATGAAGGGGGATTATGTCACTGCAGTTACGCAATCGACATTTGCCGCATTTATCGGAATGGTGGCAAGTATCCTCGTCCTGCTTTATTTTTTGAAAAAACACCAACGCTATTCCTCTGCCCGTGTGCAGTACAGCAATAATCAAGTAAATATTGCAACGAAAGAATTGTTGGTAGATACGATCAAAGAAGCGATCCCATTTATCATCGTGGGTTCTGGTGTAACGATTTTCAAACTAGTGGACCAGTTTACGTTTATTAAAATCATGTCTGCCACTACCGAGTACTCTAAAGCACAGTTGTTGGATCTTTTTTCGATCTTTAGTGCAAACCCTGATAAGCTGACAATGGTCGTGATCGCATTAGCGACATCGATTGCATCTACCGGATTACCATTGATCACAGAAGCGGTGACATTGAAAGACCACCGAGGACTGGCCAAACTAACGAGTGGGAATCTCCAACTCTTCTCTTTCTTTATGTTTCCCGCGACGTTTGGGGTAATGCTTTTATCTTACCCGCTGAATACTTTGTTTTATACACCAGATCAATTAGGCAGTCATGTATTGATCCAAGCAAGTTTTGCCGGTCTGTTCTTAGGACTTTATATGCTTGTTTCCAATATGTTACAAGGAATGTTTGAAAATGCGGCTGCTATCCGTTACTTGGCGATCGGCTTTGTCGTAAAACTGGTCTTGCAGTACCCAATGATTCGTCTATTCGAAGTCTATGGTCCTTTATTTGCAACGATGATCGGCTTTGCCGTATCATGTACGTTGATTTTGAAAAAAATCCACCAAGTCGCTCATTTTAAACCAGGTTTCGTTTGGCGAAGAACCTTACTGATCTTTATCCTGACAATGATGATGTTACTTGTAGCGTGGCTCACAAAACTGTTTTTCAGCCTCTTCTTGAGCCAAGAAAGCAAGTTTCAATCCCTGTTGTTGATCTTGCTGGTTGCAGGAGTAGGTGGCTATGTCTATGTCTACCTCGCCCTTAAACTTCGATTAGCAGAACGCTTATTAGGACCAAGCATGATCCGGTTACGTCATCGTTTAAGAATCAAATAAACAATCAAAGGAGTTAAAGATCATGCGTGTCATTATCGTTAACTCCTTTTTCAATGAAAGAATGGAAGTGAGTCTATGCGTTTAGATAAATTTTTAGCAGAAGTCGGCATCGGCAGTCGTAAAGAAGTAAAAGTGCTTATCAAAAAAGGACAAATAAAAGTCAATGGAGAAGTCATCAAAAGTGATAAATTCCAAGTGAAGGAATTTGACGATCACATTACTTATCTGGATGAACCGCTAGTCTATCAAAAAGATTTTTATTATGTATTGAACAAGCCCGCAGGTGTCATTTCAGCGACACAAGACAACTATGAACAAACAGTGATGGATCTATTAAGTGATGAGGATTATCGAGACGATCTTTTTCCTGTAGGACGTTTGGATAAAGATACCGAAGGATTATTGATCCTCACCAATGATGGAAAATTGGCCCATCAGTTGCTCTCTCCTAAAAAACATGTAGAGAAAGAATACTTTGCGAAGATCAAAGGTGTAATGACAAAAGAAGATATCGACAATTTCGCACGTGGACTAGTTATTGACAAAGGGGAGCAAACATTACCCGCACAATTATTGATTGATTCTGTCGATCAGGAAGAAGAAACGTCAACGATCCGCTTGATCCTTCATGAAGGCAAGTTCCATCAAGTGAAGCGAATGGTACAAGCAGTCGGAAAAGAAGTGACATACCTAAAACGCCTTCGCATGGGTGGCTTCATCTTACCGGAGACATTAGATAACGGCGAATATCGAGAACTGACAGAAGCTGAATTGCTCCAGTTGCAAGAACAGAATAAATAAAGTGAGAAAAGCAGGACATCAGCGCCATCGTTGATGTTCTGTTTTTTTTACCATCACCTTTGCCATGTTGTCGCATCCATCGGTTTTAGCAAGCATTCGTTCAGCAGTAATGCCCATAAATCCCTTCTTATTCCTCAGAGTGAAACACGTCTATCCGACAGCTTCTCTATAATTTGTTTCATTTTATCTATAGTTTGTTTATTTATTCTTGTTTTTGTAAGCGCTATAATTGCGTTGTGAATGACATGAAAGGAGTTTTAAGATGAAAAAGAGAAAGGGGTTAAATCATTTTTTTGCTAATTTATGGAGATATAAAGCATTAGTTTTTATGGCGATCCCGGGTATGCTCTGGATGATTTTTTTCTTTTATATCCCCGTATTAGCTAATGTGGTAGCTTTCAAGAACTTCCATATTTCAGCTGACGGATTTTTAGCTAGTTTACGAGAGAGTCCATGGGTCGGTTGGGACAATTTCAAATTTTTATTCTCTTCGGATCAAGCTTTCTTGATTACTAAAAACACCGTTCTATATAATGTGACATTTATTCTATTAAACTTATTGATTTCCGTTGTATTTGCTATCATCATGAGTGAGTTGAGAAATAAACGTTTAGTAAAAGTCTATCAAACGATGTCGTTACTTCCATATTTCTTATCGTGGGTCATTATCAGCTATTTTGTTTACGCTTTCTTGAGCCCAGATAAAGGGATCTTCAACCAATGGATCACAGGACATGGTGGAGAAGCAATCAATTGGTATAACGAACCGAAGTATTGGCCATTCATCTTAGTCTTTATTGGAACATGGAAAGGGATTGGCTATAATAGTATCATTTACTTTGCTTCAGTAATGGGGATCGATCCAACTTACTATGAAGCAGCGATGGTCGATGGCGCAAGCAAATGGCAGCAGATCAAGCATGTGACACTACCTCAATTAGTACCGCTAATGACGATCCTGACGATCTTAGCTGTCGGAAACATTTTCCGTGCAGACTTTGGTTTGTTCTACAATATTCCGAGAAATTCGGGGGCACTTTATGATGTAACGCAAGTGTTGGATACTTATATTTATAATGGCTTGACCTCTACAGGTGACTTTGGGATGACTGCCGCAGCTGGCCTGTATCAATCGGTTGTAGGGTTTGTCTTATTGATGATCACAAATACGATTGCACGTCGCTTTGATAGCGAATCTGCATTGTTCTAAGGGGGAGAAAAATGAAAAAAAAGAAAGTTGAACGAGTCCAAATTCGCTCATTTAATAAAACAGCGAATTTCTTCTCCAATATATTGATTGCAATTTTTGCTCTTTCTTGTATCTTGCCGTTTTTGTTTGTTATTGCCATTTCTCTTACAGAAGAATCGGCACTATCTACAAATGGATATAGCTTCTGGCCAGAAAAATTCAGTACATTTGGGTATACTTATCTTTTTGGGCAAATGCAAGATAAGATTTTCCAAGCCTTGTTCGTGACGATTCTCGTAACGGTACTAGGAACGTTGATCAACAGTACCGCAACTTCTTTATACGCATATGCGATTTCACGATCGAACTTTCCATTCCGTCGCTTCTTTACCGTTTTTTGTTTGATCACCATGCTGTTTTCACCAGGGATGGTAGCGAACTACTTGGTCATGACGAACCTTTTACAATTAAAAGATACCATCTGGGCATTGATTTTACCGATGGCGGTCAGCCCATTCAATATCATTGTGATGCGTACCTTCTTCAAGCGTTCAGTCTCTGATTCGATCATTGAATCAGCTAGGATCGATGGGGCGACTGAATTACGGATTTTCGTTCAGATTGTTTTACCTTTAGCGATTCCAGGGATTGCGACCATTAGTTTATTCGCAGCCTTAGGGTATTGGAACGACTGGTTTAATGCCTTGCTTTACATCCAAGATGATAAATTAGTTCCTTTACAGTATTTATTGATGAAGATCCAAAGTAATATCCAATATTTGACACAAAATTCAGGAGCGGGGAGTCAATTATCAGGCGGACTTGCTTCTGTTCCGGGAGAATCTGCGCGAATGGCTATCGTCGTTATCTCAACATTGCCGATTGCAATCAGCTATCCATTCTTCCAGAAACATTTTGTTAAGGGTTTAACGATTGGTGGAGTAAAAGAATAATGAAACAAAAAATAAAAACTTATTTAGGAGGAAGAAAAATGAAGTTATGGAAGAAACTAGCCTTTACAGGGGTTTCCGCACTGATGGTAGGAACATTGGCAGCTTGCGGATCAGGTTCAAAAGATAAGGCCGATGCAAGTGACTCAACCACGCTGCAAATGTATCAAATTGGGGACAAACCAGATAATTTTGATCAATTGATGGATGTCGCAAATAAGAGAATTGAAGATAAAATCGGTGTGAAAGTGAATATCAACTATATTGGCTGGGGCGATTACGAGAAAAAAATGAACGTCATCATCTCGTCAGGTGAAAATTATGATATCGCTTATGCCAATAACTATGTATCAAATGCTCAAAAAGGTGCTTTTACAGATTTAACAGATTTAGCACCAAAATATGCAAAAGAAGCGTATGACTCTTTAGATGAAGCGTATATAAAAGGAAACTTAGTTAACGGAAAATTATATGCCATGCCAGTTAATGGAAATGTCTTTGCACAACAAGTATTGACATTCAACAAACCGTTGCTTGATAAGTACAACTTATCCATCGATGGAATCGAAACATATGCTGATGCAGAAAAAGTCTTGAAAGAATTCCACGAAAAAGAACCAAACACAGCAGCATTTGCGATTGGACAAGGGTTCAGAGTCCAAGGAGATTTTGATTATCCATTAGGAAATGTAGCCCCGTTTGCTATTGATTTGAACGGAGATAAAACAAAAATCATCAATCAATATGAGAATGAATCATTTGTTGAAATGTTGCGCACGATGCACAGCTGGTACAAACAAGGATTGATCCCAAGTGATGCTGCGACAAGCAACAAAGATTATCCTTTAGAAGGAAACACTTGGTTGATGCGTGGAGAAACACAAGGGCCTTACGATTATGGTGATACGATCTTAACGAATGCAGCAAAACAGGAATTGGTTTCAAAAGCAATCACTGTACCATTGAAATCAACAGCGCAAGCACAAATGGCAAACTTCGTTGTCTCTAATACCTCTAAAAACAAAGAAAAATCAGTTGAATTTTTGGGATTGCTAAACAGTGATCCAGAACTATTGAATGGCTTAGTATGGGGAATTGAAGGCGATGCATGGGAGAAAGATGGCAATGATAAGATCAAATTGCTAGATGGCTATCAACCAAATATGCATATGTCTGCTTGGAATACAGGAAACAACAAGATCCTTTACACACAAGACACGATCACAGATGAAATGATCGCTAAAAGAGACCAATCGATTGCTGATGCAGAAGTATCACCAATCTTAGGTTTCAGCTTCAATACGGATAATGTAAAAACAGAAATGAGTAACATTTCAAATGTCATGAACCAATATTTAGATGGCTTGAATACAGGAACAGTTGATCCAGATGAAACATTACCTAAATTGATGGATGCTTTAGATAAAGCAGGTTATGACAAAGTATTGACGGAAATGCAAAAACAATACGATGCATTTCAAAAAGAAAGTAAATAAATAAGAAGCTAAGTCAAAGTGCTAAGCTCCTAAAGATAAGCAGAATTTTTCCGAAAATTGCACTTCAGATTTTTGGTTGATTCTGCTTATTTTTTAGTAAAGTAAACGTTTATAAAAAGAAAAATAAATTAGGGCATTGTAGAAAAAGTGTGGTTTACTTATACGTTGCTCTTGTATAATGAAAAGGAATACAAGTCGTTCTTGGAGGGGATAGTTATGTTAGGGAAAGCATTGGAAACATTATTTATCAGAGTCTGGGTCGTTATGAAACTGACGTTATATTTTTGGGCATACACAGTACTTGGAGGGATCGTTCTAGGGATTGGTCCAGCATGCAAGGCTGTGAATGAACTATTTTATACGTACGAGTTTGAATATAAAGAAATTACGTTTAAGCGGGGATGGAAAATTTTCAAGCAATCGTTTAAGCGAGGAAATCTGTTATTTGGTTTATTTTTAGTCGTTGCACTTTTGCTTGGTTATAATTTGTATCTATCCGTTCAAATCAAGGGAATCTTGTTTTTAGTGATCGATTTTGTACTTATTTTTGCCTTACTTTATGCTTATGCAACGTATCAATATAGTTTGATCTTAGATAGCGAATATGAAATCTCGCTACCTAATTTACTAAAATTAAGTTTTGTCTCTAGTTTTTCTAGTTTTTCCGCATTTTTAAAATTATTGATCGGCGGGGGCATTATTTTCTGGATCACTTGGAATTATAAGGGATTGATTCTTTTCGGTTTGATCGGACTGCTCACCGTTTGGAACGGCTTGGTGACCAAACAGTGGCGTGAAAAATTAGACACGCAATTGGAAAGCTATGAGTAAGCTACGTATCTTATTTGCGAAGGGGACATTGTTGAATCGGTTGCTGAGAAAGTATGCGCTGGTCATGATCTTATTGACGATGTTAGCGACAGGGATCATTAGTGTCCATACTTGGATGCAAACACAAGCACAAGCAGAACAAATGACGAATGAAGCACTGCAAAGCACAAGTCGGACACTTAATGACAAAACTACCCTAAGTAAAATCATCAAAGATCAGTTATTCGGAAATTCAGAAAAAATCGAGAATGCGACCACTTACTTGACCAAACCCATCGATCAGTATTTGATGTATGCCTATGACCAACAGCAAAACATAGCAGATTTTCAATCCTTTCCCAATCAAATGCGGGATATCTATGTGAATTATGAAGAAGTCAGTACTTTGTATGTCGTCTTTAGCCAACTGCCTGAATACTTTGAATCATCAAGGGAGAACAAAGGAGGCACTATTCACAGTGGTACGCCAAAGCTTTCAGATGCATTTTATATTAAACTGTCCATCACACAAGGTGGAAGTGAAGTAGGGAGTATCTTTGTTGGCTTTGATAAACAAGAACTGGACGCTACCTTGGAGAGCCTGAATTCTTTCAACGGGTTGTCGCTATATATGATTTCAGGAACGACGAATCGGCTCTATACTTTCCATGACAAGGGTATGCCTAAAACAGTATTGACGATGCAAGAGCAGACGATTCTAAAGAGCCTCCAAAAAAATTCTACATTGCCGATCAAAGAGTTAAATCAGCGCAACTTTGTCCGCCATCAGCGATTGCCAGATGATTATCGAGTATTAGCTACTTTGGATCGCCAGTCCGTTCGGCAGGCAATTGCCAGAAATCTTGCACCTTTAGTGATTGGAGTGATCATTTTAGATGTCGTTTTGCTTTACTTTTTGTACCGCACGTTCAAACGTTATTCGCAACAAGTGGATATCGTCATGTCCGCAATGGACGAAACTGCGAAAGGAAATCTGGATACACGAATCAATACTACTTTGACAGAATATGAATTAAAGGATCTGTCGATCGGAATCAATGAAATGCTAGATAGTATCAATCAGTTTGTGGAAGACATCTATAAATTGGAAATCAAACAACAAGATGCGCATATGCGTGCATTGCAAGCGCAGATCAACCCGCATTTTTTATATAATACGCTGGAATATATCCGAATGTATGCCCTAAGTGAAGGAAGCGAAGAACTAGCCGATGTAGTTTATGCATTTTCGGCATTGTTACGGAACAATACAAACCAGGAAAAAACGATCAGCTTAAAAGAAGAGCTGGATTTTTGTGAAAAGTATGTCTATCTATATCAAATGCGTTATCCGAACCGCATTGCCTATCATTTTTCTCTTGCTCCTGAGCTAGAAAAAATCGAAGTACCCAAATTTGTGATCCAACCTTTGATCGAAAATTATTTCAAACACGGGATCGACTTTACTCGTTTCGATAATGCATTGAGTGTCAAAGTCTTTCATGAAGGGCAGCGAGTAATGATCGTCGTCAAAGACAACGGTAAAGGGATCACACCAGAACGCATCGAAGAGATCGAAGCTAGACTGGCACAACCCAAAGTCGAACTTTATCAGTCGATTGGCTTGCAAAATGTCAATGAACGGTTGCGTGCTAGCTTTGGCAGCAGTTATCAAATGAGATTGACAAAAAATAAAGAAGGAGGTCTAACGGTTACTATCACATTCAAGGAAAAGGGGAAGAAAGATGTATCGAGTGTTATTAGTAGATGATGAATATATGATTTTGACTGGACTAAAAAAGATCATTGACTGGCCAAGTTTAGGATTTCAAGTGGTAGCAACTGCCGAAAATGCTATGCAAGGACTATCAATACTAGAAAACCAGAAAATCGATTTAGTCATAACAGATGTGACGATGCCTGAGATGAATGGTCTTGAATTTATCGAAGCGGCACAAAAAGAACACCATACATTTGAATTTATGATACTTTCTGGTTACCAGGAATTTGATTATCTAAAGAGTGGGATGCAACTAGGTGCAGTCAATTACCTGATGAAGCCAGTCAATAAAGCAGAACTAAGTGACAGCCTGAAAAAAGTGAAGCAACGGTTAGATCAACAAAATGAGCAAAAAAACCAGCAAGAGATTTATCAAGAAGTCCTTTTTAGTCAATGGCTCAATGAGGAACTTGATGAATCAAGCGAAGAAGAGCTGTTAGCAAAAATCGGGGGCGAGCAAAGACGTATTTTATTGGCCCAGCTTCCACGGACAATGGAAAAACCAGTCTATGAGTGGCTGATAAATCAGCAAGAATCCTTTTATTCACAACGAAATTTCGGTGAAATGCTTCTATTTACACTGTTGCTGAATGAAACAGCTATTTCAAGATTTTGTCGTTTTATCCAAAATCAGTGTACCGATCAAGAGTGGTTCATCAGTATAGGGGATGAAACAGCAGATTTAGATAAGATCCCTGAAAGCTATCAACATGCAAAGGATAATCTACAGTTGCACCAGTTTTATGGGGAGAAAGACCAGCAAATCTTTTTTGCAGAGCAAGCTGCAGCGGAAGAACAGACCATTGACTTTTCTTTGTTTAGCCGCTCACTTCAAAGTGGTCAATTGGACGTAGCACAACAGATGGTGACTGATTTTTTTGAGCAGTTTCAGACAGCCGTCATGACGCCAGAAGATATCCGGCATTTTAGTTTCTTACTGTTCATGGATATCCAAAGAGAATTGATCAGTTTAGAAGATGATGAATACTTCAAAGGGATACAGTACATCAATCAGGCTAAAACAGTGCAAGAACTCCATGAATTATTGCTGTCTCTGATCAAAGCTCAACAAAAACAAAAGAAATATAGTGAGAACGTTGAGCGAGTGATCTCGATTTTACATGAACAGTTCAAAGAACCATTGACCTTGAAAGATGTCTCCGAGAACTTGCATTTGAATGTCATGTATCTTGGACAATTATTCAAGAAAGAAACGAAAAAAAGTTTTTCCGCCTATCTCAATCATTTGCGTATCGAACAGGCAAAGTGGCTGCTCCTCCACAGCAATCAGAATATCAATGAGATATCTGCTGAGATAGGTTACAATAACACGACTTATTTTTCTAAACTATTCAAGAAGATCGTAGGCAAATCTCCAAAAGATTACCGAGAAGAACGAGGTTGAACAACTCCATGAATTAGATTGAGACAAAAGTGTTTCTTACTTTTGTCCCACGCCCGTTTTTTTGAAATTTTCAAAAAAACTGACTTTTGGAAGCCGTTTATTCGAGAGTCTGTAGCAAAACTGATTTTTAGATTTGTCCCATATTCTTTTTTTCGAAATAAGTGCAAGAAAAAATGCAACCAAAAGCGAATATAGTGAAACTTGTCTAATTTTCCATAGTTAGATACAATTTCCATAGAGTAAAGTAAGGCAATTCTTAAATGAACTGGTTGAGATTGTTTTTCTTAGATACGAGAAGAGGGAGAATATGGAATTTTTACGTAGATATGGTTTTTATTTTTTATTAGCGGGTGTCGTGAGTGATTTTTTGACACCATATATTTTAGGTTTTTTCTATCCTCAATTAAATCAAATGACCACAGTGATCAGTGTTTTTGGCGATGTGAGCAGTCCTGTTAGAAGAGCTTTTTTGTTTTGGTCAGTTGTTTCAGGCTGTTTCTTTGTTCTAGCACTCCCTGCTGTGTATCAGAATTTTGTAGCGGCATCAAGGCCATTGGCTTTTCTCCTAGCTGCAGCTATTGGTTTTTATGGGGTATGCGACTGTATTTTTACTGGATTATTCAGTGTGGATACGAACGAATCCTCATGGAATCTGTCAACTTGGGTCCATAATATAGGTTCAGGGATCGGTTATGCTGGTTTCCTACTCTTTCCTTTAATTGTTTTTCTCATTTATCGTACAATGGGAAATACGCAATTCAGTCAGCTTTTTTTGGGGTTGACGATCATTAGCTTTTTAGTTGCTAGTGGGTACGGTTTAGCTAGGATACCTGGGGTGAATCGGTTGCCACTGTTGAATCAATTAGGTTTCTGGCAACGACTTAGTTTCTTCTTCAATTATTTGCCGATTGGAATATTAAGTATCTTGCAAATAAAACCTTGATTTTGAGTTTCAAAATGATAAGATGAATCGACTAAGGCATAAAAAATTCCATGAGGGAGCTTATAAATTTAGATGAGAAACATAAAATTAACGATCGAATATGATGGTAAACGATATTCTGGTTGGCAACGGCTAGGTGATGACGATAAAACGATCCAAGGAAAAATTGAAGCAACGCTAGCAAAGATGACTGGTGAAATAATCGAAATCATTGGTTCTGGCAGAACAGATGCTGGAACACATGCGAGGGGATAAGTAGCAAACTTTAAAACTTCCTCGGAGATGGCACTACAGGAAATGCTTGCTTTTTTGAATCGCTATCTGCCAAGAGATATCGTGGTGAAACAAATCGAAGAAATGCCTGAACGTTTCCATGCACGCTACAACGCAAAAGGTAAGAAATATAGTTATTATGTCTGGAATGAGACAACCCCAACAGTTTTTGAACGTAATCATAGTTTTTATTTTCCCCAAACGTTAGATCTTGCTAAAATGAAGGAAGCTTGCCAAAAATTAGAGGGCACACATGATTTTATTGGTTTTTCGGCATTGAAAAAGACGAAAAAATCAACGGTTCGGACGATTCAAGAACTATCGATCGAACAAGAAGGACAAATGTTGCACTTTACATTTGTAGGTGATGGTTTCTTGTACAAGATGGTGCGGATCATCATGGGAACTTTGCTGGATATTGGAACAGGCAAAATGCAAGTTACAGAAATCGATGAGATTTTTGAAAACAAAATACGAAAGCAAGCGGGTGAAACAGTGCCTGCGCAAGGACTATTTCTAGATGAAGTGTATTATCAATAAATATACAAGTGCGCTTGTAAAAAATATAGGTCGAAAAGTCAATGGGGACCTCCCGAAAGTAGTGATCGCTATTTTTGGGAGGTTCTATTTTATTGGATAAAAAATAAATTTGTGTTTGCAGCTTTTTTGTAAGGCCCTCCGCACGAAAGAACATAGTGCATTGATAAGCTTTGATTCTATGGAAATTAAGTAGAGTCAAGTTTTATTTCGTGTATCTTTTTAAGGGAAGATAAAGTATCGGTTCTTTTTTAAGATTGTGGATATATTTGCTTTTTACTACTATGGGGAACAAATAATAAGTATTTAATAATATCGGTTATTTTATATTTTTTTTGGATTGGAGAAACATAATAAAGATACTGTTTTCATGTGAAAAACAAATCAAAAAAATAACAATAAGAATTATTTAAATGAAAAGCGCTTGCAAAAGGGGGGAGCCTAGTCCTATAATAAACACATGATTTCCTGATAGGTAATTGCAATTTCTTTATAAGAAATTATTTGAAAGGAGAATTTTTATGTCAAGTTTTTCGTTAGATTCATTTAGCTTAAAAGGGAAGATAGCGTTAGTCACTGGTGCTTCATATGGTATTGGTTTTGCGATCGCTTCGGCTTTTGCAAAAGCAGGTGCAACCATTGTGTTCAACGATATCAAACAAGAATTAGTGAACAAGGGAATTGCTGCGTATAAAGAAAAAGGGATCGTTGCAAAAGGATATGTTTGTGATGTGACGGATGAAGAATCAGTTACTGATTTCATCAAGAAAGTAGAAGATGAGGTTGGTTTGATTGATATTTTAGTGAATAATGCTGGCATCATCAAACGAATTCCAATGTTAGAAATGAGTGCCAAAGATTTCCGACAAGTAATCGATGTAGATTTAAATGCGCCTTTTATTGTCTCTAAAGCGGTCATCCCAGGAATGATCAAAAATGGGCACGGAAAAATCATAAATATTTGTTCGATGATGAGTGAGTTAGGACGCGAAACAGTAAGTGCATATGCTGCTGCAAAAGGTGGATTGAAGATGCTGACTCGTAACATCTGTTCTGAATATGGGGATGCGAATATCCAATGTAACGGAATTGGCCCTGGTTATATTGCTACACCGCAAACTGCACCATTAAGAGAACTCCAAGCTGATGGCTCTCGTCATCCATTCGATCAATTTATTATCTCTAAAACACCAGCTGCGCGTTGGGGAAACACAGATGACTTACAAGGTCCTGCAGTCTTCCTTGCTTCAGATGCTTCTAATTTTGTTAACGGTCACATTTTGTACGTTGATGGTGGTATTTTAGCTTGTATTGGCAAACAACCATAGACAAAAAACTATGAATAAAAAATAGAGCAGTAAGTCTTAATCTTTCAAGGTAGCAAGAGTTGTTTTGGAAGCTTAAGGCTTAGTGTTAAAAGTTATTTGTGAATAAGTGAATAAAGATTATTTTTTAAGGAGAAAAATTATGATTGTTATTAATTATATTATGAGCTTAGGGGCAAGTGTGATGATGCCAATCATCTTTACGGTTTTTGGGATCTTACTAGGATTAGGCGTGTCTAAGTCTTTACGTTCTGGTATTTCAGTTGGGATCGGATTTGTTGGCTTGAGTGTGGTAACTAAATTATTAGCTGATAACTTGGGGCCTGCAGTCAATCGAATGGTGGAATTGTATGGGTTGGATTTAAAGGTGCTAGATATTGGGTGGCCAGCCGCTGCGGCAGTGGCCTACGGGACAGAGGTCGGCGCAATCGTGATTCCGTTAGGATTACTTGTAAACGTCATCATGTTGCTGACTAAGACAACGAATACCGTCAATATCGATTTATGGAATTACTGGTATTTTGCCTTTATTGGTTCCATTGTCTCCATTGCAACCAATAGTTTTCTTTGGGGTCTGTTCAGTGTAGTGATTGCAGTGGCCATCACACTTGTTGGCGCGGATCGCTCACAAAAACAGGTAGAACATTTCTATGGTGAAAAAATGAAAGGGATTTCGATTCCGCAAGCCTTTTGTGTCGGGTTTATTCCTTTTGCCGTGATCACAAATTGGGTAATCGAAAAAATACCTGGCTTGAATAAAGTAGATTTAGATGCAAAAAAAATGCAAGAAAAATTTGGGATTGTGGGCGAGCCGCTTTTTCTTGGTGTGATTGTCGGGATTTTATTAGGTGTGATTGCTCAATATTCGATTGCAGAGATGTTGAGTTTAGGCATCACGATGTCGGCAGTCATGGTATTGATCCCAAAAATCACGGGACAATTTATTGGAGGATTGAATCCGATATCTAAACGCTCGCAAGAATTGATCGGCTCCAAATTGAAAGGTGGACGTCAACTAAACATTGGGATGACACCAGCTTTGGTTATTGGACATCCAGTGACATTAGTTTGTTCTTTATTATTAGTACCTCTCATCTTATTCTTGTCTGTCATTATTCCTGGTAATAAATTTTTACCTTTAGCTTCATTATCAGGCTTAATCTATATTTTTCCATTGGTCTTGCCTTATACCAAGGGAAATGTTTTGAGATCTCTATTAACCGGTATTTTGACTTTAGTAAGTGGTGTCTGGTTTGCCACTTCGTTAGCACCAATCTTTACAAAAGCAGTGCAAGTTGTGAATGCATCACTGATACCAAAAGGAACAAGTGCGGTTGCCTCTATCGATTTTGCAGCTAGTCCATTTTCATGGATCGTTTATCAATTAACGGTCAACATTGGTGTTACAGGAGCAATCATCTTAGGTATTGTCACTTTAGCCCTTGCATTCTTTAATCATAAAAAAATCACACAGGAATTGCATACAACGGAAAAACATTTTCCAAATGTCCATACGCATGCGTAAATAGAAAGAAGAGAAAATGATGAAAAAAACAGCTAGTTTAAATAAATTAGAAAATGCCGGAGTGATCGCAGTTGTTCGTGGGGAAACTGTGGAAGAAGCAATCAAAGCAAGCCATGCAATTGTCAAAGGTGGAATCACTGGGATCGAATTAACATTTACAGTTCCGAATGCTGACCAGGCGATTGCAGAATTAACTACAAATTATAAAAAAGATCCCACGATCGTTATTGGTGCAGGTACTGTACTTGATGCAGTAACTGCGCGATTAGCTATCATGGCGGGGGCAGAATTTATTGTTAGCCCTTGTTTTGACAAAGAAACAGCTAAAATTTGTAACTTATATCAAATCCCATATTTACCAGGTTGTATGACCATTACGGAAATGAAAACAGCACTCACTTATGGTGCAGATATCGTCAAACTATTTCCAGGTAGTGCTTTTGGTCCTAGCATCGTCAAAGCATTTAAAGCACCACTTCCTCACTTGAATATCATGCCAACTGGTGGAGTCAGCCTTGCAAATATGCAGGATTGGTTTGCTGCGGGTGTGGTTGCTATAGGTGTTGGTGGCAATCTACTAGCACCGGCTGCTGTAGGCGATTTCGAAAAAGTGACTGAAGTAGCCACACAATATGCTTATAAATTGAAAAGCATTCGTAAGGCATAACTTATAAAAAAGCGAGAAGGTGGATGAAAGATGAAAATATTAACTTTTGGGGAAATGATGTTACGCCTGAAACCGCCGACCAATGAACGAATTTTGCAAGCACAAAATTTTGAAGCAACATACGGAGGGGCGGAAGCAAATGTAGCTGTTTCCTTGGCGTTGTTAGGAAATAAAGTGGAATACTTATCTAAATTCCCTGAAAATCTTTTAGGAGAGAGCGCTATAAATACGTTGAGAAAATATGGAGTAGATACAGCAAAATGTTTGCGAGGCGGTGACCGCTTAGGGATCTATTTCTTTGAAAAAGGTGCAAGTATCCGTTCAACGAATGTTGTCTATGATCGGGCTTATAGTTCGTTTGCACAGGTCAAAGCAACGGAATTTGACTGGCCAGCGATTTTTAAAGATGTCGATTACTTTTACTTCTCAGGGATTACTCCGGCAATTTCTAAAGAGTTGGAACAAATCGTCTTGGAATCTTGTCAATATTGTCAAGATCATGGGATTGAGATTATTTCTGACTTGAACTACCGTCGTAAGATGTGGGAGCCAGAACAAGCACAAGTAACGATTTCCAAAATCATGGAGTATGTCACTGTTTGTATTGCACATGATGAAGATTTTGAAGCAACTTTAGGTATCAAGGCATTTGATGGAGATGATTCTCGCGGCATTGATCAAAAAGAAACCTTTAAAAAAGCGATGATGCAAGTGACGGAAAAATTCCCAAACTGTAAGAAAGTTGCAAGTATTTTAAGAAACATCTATTCAGTGGAAGATAGCCAATGGACGGCACTATTGTTGTCAGAAGGGGAATTTTACGAAACCACGACTTACAACATGCATGTCATGGAAGGCGTAGCAGCCGGTGATGCATTTGGCGCTGGCTTGATCCATGGACTTGTTCGCGGATTTGATGAAGCAAAAATGATCCAATTTGCTTTAGCAGCCAGCGTCTTGAAATTGACGATCACTGGAGATTTGAATTTAGTTTCAGAAGCAGAAATCAATCGAGTTGCCTGAAATGGAAATGGTGCACGATTATCTAGATAAGACATTCATTCTATATATAAAAAAGACTTTGCTGATATTTCCTGAATGGATATCGACAAAGTCTTTTTTCATGATCTCAATAAAAATCAACTATTCGCGTAAACTTGTTCTTTATGATAAATTTCAATAAAATCATTTCAAAAAAGCGATAAAGCATATAACAGAAATGGGGAGTGAATGATGTTGGATGAAGAAGAAGTAATTGCAACTATTTATAATTTGATCTTGAACCCTAACACGCGGGAATGGGAAAGGACGCTACTTCGCCAGACAAAAGAACGGCTAGTGGGGAAAACTTCAATCAAACAAGAAGTAGAAAAACTAGAGGCTGATTTGCGTCCTTTAGCCATTCGTAGAAACTTAACCCCTGATGTCATGGATTTTTATACGGAAATTACGGGAGAACAAGACGAAGAAACGATCTATGATTTTTCTAAACACCAGCTCACCGATCCAACATATCAAGAAAGAGCCATCTTTGCTGGAGGTTGTTTTTGGTGTATGGTCGAACCTTTTGAAACGAAAGAAGGAATCCTTTCTGTTTTATCGGGCTATACGGGTGGAGAGGTTGAACATCCTAGTTATGATCAGGTCAGCGGAGGCTACACAGGGCATGTTGAAGCGGTGGAAATCCTGTTTGATACACGAAAGATCAGCTATACTGAATTACTAGACAGCTACTGGCAAATTTCAGACCCAACAGATGCGTTTGGACAATTTCAGGATCGTGGCAAACAATACCGTTCGATTATTTTTGTTGAAAATGAAAAACAACGTGCTGAAGCAGAAGAATCAAAAAGACGATTGAGCCAATCAGGACGATTCAATCAACCAATCATTACTGAGATTCGCAAGGCGAAAACTTTTTGGCCTGCTGAAAACTACCATCAACGTTTCTATCTTAAACAGCCTAAACGCTACAAAAAGATGAAGCATTCTCATGAACTCTATCTTTTCTTTAAACGGAAAAAATGAGATACAGGAGGGGAAGGAATTAAAGTCACTAATTTCTATTATAAATCTGCTTCTTCATTTGAAAAGCACCAATCAAGTATTACCTACCTACTTAAATTCTGGAATTTTTTAAAGAATCCTACTATATATAGTGACTAATGGAGTGTTGCTAGAAAGTCAGGGTGTGGAAAAAGTTTTTCAGCAGATAGCAAGCATACAAGATGATAGTTGCTGTAAAAATTAGTAATGCTTGGTTCCAAAGGGTATAATTAACTGTAACAGTTGAACTAGAATCACTCAGTCTATATAGGAGGGTGATGAACGCTGTTTGACAGAGGTGCCATTGGGAAATCGAAAACCGATGAACAAATAAAATGATAGCGCTTTTTTAAAGTGACTATGCTAAAAAGATAAAGGAGAGATAGCAATGTATGTAGCAAAACAGGATCGTTACGAAAAAATGACGTATCGAAGAACGGGAAAATCTGGATTGAAGCTACCACTATTGTCCTTAGGGCTATGGCAAAATTTTGGGGACCATGATCCAATCAGTAATCAACGTGAGATTTTAAGAGGTGCATTCGACATGGGGATCACTCATTTTGATTTAGCAAATAATTATGGTGGACCGGCTGGAGCTGCAGAAAAGAACTTTGGTCGGATCTTCAAAGAAGATTTTACTGCTTACCGTGATGAAATGATCATCTCAAGTAAAGCAGGGTACCATATGTGGGAAGGTCCTTACGGTGAGTGGGGCTCACGTAAATCCATCATTGCAAGTTGTGACCAAAGCTTGCAACGAATGGAGCTTGATTATGTGGACATCTTTTACCACCATCGTCCAGATCCTGAAACACCTTTGGAAGAGACTGCAGAAGCATTGATGCAACTGGTTCGCCAAGGAAAAGCGCTGTATGTTGGGATCTCTAACTATAATGGAGAAGATACGCAGAAAATGACAGAGATTCTTCGAAAAAAAGAGGCGCCTTTCATCATCCACCAAATGCGTTATAACATGTTTTCAAGAGAATTACTAGAGGATGATCTAGCCCCTGTACTTGAAGAAAATGGCCTTGGAGCGATCACTTTTAGCCCATTAGCTCAAGGTCTGCTGACAAAACGTTACTTGAATGGGATTCCTGAAGATTCTCGTGCGCATCGCAAAGAGATCCCATTTCTTTCAGAAAATCAAGTAACGCCTACTTTGCATAAAATCACTTTGTTGCAAGAATTAGCTGAGACAAGAAATCAGTCTCTTGCGCAGATGGCATTAGCTTGGAATTTAAGGCAAGAGTCAGTGACGAGCGTGCTTGTGGGAGCAAGTCGTCTAAGTCAATTACAAGAAAGTGTTCGAATGATGGACAATCTCCATTTTTCACCAGAAGAAGAGGATAAAATCGAAACGATTTTACAATAGGACTAAAATAGTCAGTTTGAGTGTGGGACAAAAGTAAGAAACACTTTTGTCTCATTCTTTAAAAACGAATAAACGGTGGGAGCAAAAGCAACTCCTTCTTAAATAAGCCGAAATCCACAAAAATTTGAAAAGCAATTTTCGTGAATTTCTTCTTATTTCTCGTAGTTAAACACTTCTGTCCCAGCCTTTTTTTGTCATGATTATGAAGTGGGATTTAAAAAACGTCGAGGCGTAGTTTATTTCATTTAACGTGCTGTATGAATTAGCGATATTTTTTTGCGGGAGTACTATCATAGAGTACTGATTTTGTGAGTATAGAAAGAAAAACATCACTAGAACACACACGTAGCTGTAAAACATTGATAGATAGTGTTAGGAGATTAGCGCAAAAAGAGGCTAAATCTCTTTTTTTGCACACTATTTTTAGTGTGTAAAAGAAAAACTGATGTGGACGTACACTCTAAAATATTGAAAACGCTATTATATCAAGGGTGAAGCGCTTTAAAAGTTGGCACGATACTTGCTTTATATAAAAGTGTAAGAAACAAGAAAGGGAAGTGTTCCATATGGAAAAGAAAACAATTATGTTAGTATGTTCAGCAGGAATGAGTACTAGTCTACTCGTAACAAAAATGCAAAAAGCAGCCGAAGAAAAAGGAGTCGAAGCAGATATCTTTGCTGTATCAGCATCCGATGCAGATAATCAATTAGAATCAAAAAATGTAGACGTTTTATTATTAGGTCCACAAGTACGATTCATGCAAAATCAATTTGCTGAAAAACTTGCACCTAAAGGTATTCCTTTGGATGTTATCAATATGCAAGATTATGGAATGATGAATGGTGCAAAAGTATTGGAACAAGCAGAATCGTTAATCAATAAATAAGAAGGATTGGAGGCATCACAATGGAGGATCAAAAAAATCTTGAAGCCATCATGGGATTGATCATGTTTGGCGGAAATGCAAAAAGCGATGCAATGGAAGCGATTGCCGCTGCAAAAAAAGGCGATTTTGAATTAGCCGATGCAAAAATCAAAGATGCAGAAGAATCATTAGTACAAGCGCATCATTCTCAAACAGAAATGCTGACACAAGAAGCTCAAGGGAATCATGTGGAAGTAACATTATTGACTGTTCATAGTCAAGATCACCTGATGACTTCGATTGCTTTTACTGATTTAGCAAAAGAAATTATCGATCTATACCGTCGCTTAGACGTATAAATCGAAATGGTAAAATAGAAAAGAGGAAAGAAACATGGATAAATTTGTTGCATTTATGGAGAAACATTTTATACCTGTCGCATCTAAAATTGGGGCACAGCGACATTTAGTTGCGATTCGTGACTCATTTATGGTTAGTATGCCATTAATGATCTTGGGTGCTTTGGCGGTAATGATCAATAATTTACCGATTCCAGGATTCCAAGAATTGATGAATTCCATCTTTGGTGGAGAAGCTTGGAAAGGATTCGGAACATCAGCTTGGAACGGAACTTTTGCGATCCTTTCAGTTTTGATTGCTTTCTTACTCGCTTATCATTTAGCAAACGGTTATCGTAAAGACGGCGTATCTGCCGGCGTTATTTCTTTAGGATCATTCTTCGCTCTAGGCGGAGCTTTGGGTATGAGCTCAAATGGTTTATTTATTGCTATTATTGTTGGGATTATTTCAACAGAAATCTTTGTTCGTTTAAGTGGAAATGAAAAATTGATCATCAAAATGCCTGATGGTGTACCACCAGCAGTTGCGAAAGCTTTTGCTTCACTATTACCAGCAATGATCACGATCTCATTCTTTGCATTGGTTGCTGCAATCTTTGCTGCATTCGGCGTGGCTGATATCGTTGGTGCATTCTATACACTTGTTCAAGAACCATTCATGGGATTAGCAAACTCTTACCCATCTGCACTACTTTTAGCTTTCATCACACCATTCTTATGGTTCTTTGGTTTACATGGTGCAAATATGGTCGATCCATTGATGCAAACAATCAACGCACCAGCAATTGAAGCAAATGTGAATGCAATTGCCGCAGGACACAGCGCACCATTCATCGTTAACAAACCTTTCTTTGACAGCTTTGTTAACTTAGGTGGTACAGGAGCTACTTTAGGTCTTCTATTAGCGATTTACTTAGTTGGCCGCAGAAACAAACCATACATGGTCGTGACGAATTTGTCGATCGCACCAGGTATCTTCAACATTAATGAACCAACAATGTTTGGTTTGCCGATCGTATTGAACCCGATCATGTTCATTCCGTTCATCTTGACACCGATGGTTTTAGTATCTGTAGCTTACTTTGCTACTTCTACTGGTCTAGTTCCAGCAGCTACAGTAATGCCACCATGGGTAACACCACCAATCATTGGCGGGGTCTTAGCAACGAAAAGTATTTCTGGCGGTATCTTAGCCGTAGTCAACTTGCTATTGTCAGTCTTGATCTATCTACCGTTCGTTAAAGTAGCGACGATCCAAGAAAGACGAAAAGAAGAATTAAGCGCTTAATAATTGATTATCGAGTATAAGGATAATTCAGTTTATATGAAGATGAGATAAAAGTGATCTTTACTTTTATCTCATCTTCTTTGCTGTTTGGAAGGAAAAAGCAACAGGGGAGTTGTTCACGAATAAGCATGCTATAATAGGGCAAATGTGAATGGGAGTGGGAGAAATATGAAAGGATACCAACTAATAAAGTTAAGGGAACGACCCGAATGGAAAAAGCAGGCAGCGGAATGGTTTTCTTCTAAATGGCATCTGCCCTATTCAGTATATGAAGAAAGTATTGATGAAGCCATCTCAAAAGTACAACCAGTTCCTCAGTGGTATATCGTATTAAATGAAGACGAAGAAATCATCGCTGGTGCGGGGATCATCGACAATGATTTTCATGATCGTCCGGATTTAACGCCTAATCTGTGTGCTTTATTTGTAGAAAAAGAGTATCGGAATCAGGGGATTGCACAAGAAATTTTAATATTAGCTAGAAAAGACATGAAAAATATGGGGATCGAACGGTTGTATCTCGTGACGGATCACACTGATTTTTATGAAAGATATGATTGGGAGTTTTTAGCAATGGTTCAAGATAACGAAGGAATACCAGTGCGTATGTATCAAATCGATACTGCCGAAGACTAAAGAAGTATAGCAAAGCTCAGCCTAAAAAACGCGTAGGGCGTGGGACAAAAGTAAGAAACACTTTTATCTCATTCTTTAAAAACGAATAAACGGTGGGAGTAGAAGCAACTCCTTCTTAAATAAGCCGAAATCCACAAAAATTTGAAAAGCAATTTTCGTGGATTTCGGCTTATTTCTCGGAGTTAAACACTTCTGTCCCAGCCTCTTTCGAGATTACACGGTTACTTGTTTATAAAGGAAAGAAGTGTTTTTTTGAAACAAGAGAACGATAGCTATCCATTTTGGATAGGTGTGACACATAACTTTTCTCTCTAATAAAAACTTAGGTTTTATTTTGCTGAAGTTTTTCTTTCTTTTTTTCATCGTAGATAAAGACATTACGGATGATTTTTAAGATAGGGCGTGCTGTCAAAAAGACTGCTCCTGCAAGATAGCAGTAGGTGCTGTAACGATCGGGTATCTTTGTCAGAAGAGCAACACTTCCAAAAATATAGAAGATTCCTGTCAAAAAATCGACTGCGAGTGAAAGCAAAGTATAACGATTTTGAAAATAAAGACGGAATCGTTGACCGCGTATCTCGATATCTTCTTCTTTTCCAATATCTATTTCGTGCGTATTTCGTTTGATTTCTGGCATTTAACTCACCTAACTATTGATTAAAACTAAGGTTTCAAAACAACTTTGATATTTTTATCTTCTTTTTTGTCAAAGATTTCATATGCGCGTGCGGCATCTGCTAAGGGCATTGAATGTGTGATGATTTGTGCTGGGTCAAACAGGTTATCAGTAATCATCTCGTAGATTTTTGGCATCAAGTGAACGACTGGCGCTTGACCGTGTTTCACAGTAATATCTCGCATAAAAAATTCTTGTAAAGGATACGATGAAGCAGGAGTCATGTAAACGCCTATGATTTGGACAGTTCCAAATTTTTTCGCTGCTTTTGCAGCAATCTGAATCGGTGAAATCGTTCCGCTTTGTAAGCTAACTAGATTTTTCGCCTTTTCTTTGACTGGTTCTAATCCATCCATTCCCACACAATCTATAATGACATCCGCACCGCCTTTTGTTAATTCATAGAGGTCAGTACCTGCATTTTGAACATCCTCTAAGAGAAATGTTTCTACATTGTTGTATCTTCCTGCTTTATCGATTCGATGTTGCACAGGGTCCACTGCGATCACGCGAGAAGCGCCTGCCATCGTTGCAAATTTTTGTGCAAATAATCCGACAGGTCCTGACCCTAAGACGATCACTGTATCGCCTTGTCTCACACCCGCATTTTGAACACTCCAATAAGCTGTAGGAAGAATATCAGATAAGAAAAGAACTTTTTCATCTGCTAGGTCGTTGTCTGGTACGATAAAAGAAGTGGTGTCTGCAAAAGGTACTCTAAGATATTCTGCTTGTCCACCCCAATGGTTGCCATTCAGACTCCCAAAGCCAAATAATCCACCATATAGTTGATCAGAGTTCGAACGGTCGCATTGACTTTCCATTTCATTCAGACAAAAGTGGCAATGACCACAACTGATGTTAAAGGGGATGACCACACGTTGGCCCTTTTTTAACTTGGTAACAGCAGAACCAACTTCTTCAACGATGCCCATCGGTTCATGACCTACGACATATCCTTTTTCCAAAACAGCTTCACCATGATGATAAAGATGCAGATCGGAGCCACAAATTGCTGTAGCGGTGATACGGATAATCGCATCGGTTGGTTCTAAAATTTTGGGATCCTCAACATTTCGAATCTCCATTTTTTGTTTGCCTTGCCAAGTAACAGCTTTCATAAAAAAATCTCCTCTCATCAAGAACAGGTAGCAACCAATCATTATTTCTAGGTGTAATCTACTTTCATTCTAAAGGAGGCTTGACCATATTGATAATAAAATGCTTGTTCAAAATAGAAAGTGACAATTAAAATAACTTTGTTATGATTGAGATAACAAAGTTATGCTAGTATAATAGTAAGATAGATGTATTCGTTTTATTAAAATAACGTTTATGATCAAATGTATATCCATAAAAGGAGGGAATCAATGGAAGAAGAGAAAACATCCCGCATCAGGTTAGGGGTTTTATTACTGATTTGTACGGTTTCTTTATTAGGAACGATTTCTTTAGGAATTGTCAAAGGAACTTTTTTTAATCAGTCTTTTTTACTCGAACAAACGAAAAAAATAGAGTACAGTCAACTTGTTGCAAATGAAATCAGTCAAAATTTTCGAGAAGATAATTTGGAAGAAAGCGAATATGCAAAAGTCATCGCTACTTCGATCCCAAAAGCGTTTATCGAACAGTCAATCAAAGTATTCATCCATGATACATATACAGGGAGCAAACGTAAGGTAAGTGAAACAACGGAGGTAACAGAGAAAATAGACAGTGTGCTTCAATCATACATACAAGAGCATCAATTGACGTTGGATGAGACGGAAAAAAATAAGATCGAAACAATGAAAGTGACCTTGGTGAATCAATTTCAGCGAACAGCAGGGAGTTATTATCTCTTTTACTTTATTCATAATATGATCGAAACGAGGGAGAAAGGCGATTTTCTTTTTCTGATTATGCTTAGTATCTTTCTTGTCTTCCAACTCATTATCATTCTTTTATCAAGAAAAAATATTGGTCGTTTCATACGGTATACTTCTTTGCAACTGGGGGTCGTAGGCGGTGTGCTACTCATAGTTGCTGGTGCTCTTTACATGAGTCATTTGTCGCAAAATCTGGAATTTAGATCCCAAGCTGTTCAGGTATTGATGGCTAGCTATATTCAAACCGTTCTTTCCTATTTTGTCATTTCAGGAGGAATCGTTGCTAGCCTTGGTGTGATCCTTGGGCTATACAGTTTTGCACGATATAAGAAAAAAGAACGAGTTCCAAAGTAACTGAGAGAATAAATGTATTTTGTTCCAACAATAGAGCAATTATAGATAGTAGAACAAATCAACAAAATGAAAGAAGCGAGCATATTCTGGAGAGAATAGGTTCGCTTCTTTGCATAACAGTCCATAGAAATCAGGGGCTAAAAGTACGCTACTAGTTAAAAGATTCAAAAATGGGGGAGTTGAATCACTAGTTTTTCACGATTTAGAGAAACATCTTTCCTTGACCCAAATAGACGGTGTTCAAAGAGCACCCCCTCGGCCCCAGCTCAAAAAAATGCAAAATATGAGGAGCAATTTTTCATTTTTTCTTACTAGTGCTCGGGGCAAGACGCTCTTTTCACAACCTTAGTCAAACATTTTCTTTGCCGCACGCATAAGCGTTGGAATGTCTTTATCGTAACGTGGGGTTTTGACTAAACGGGACATTGGGATTCCGGCAAAGTGGAAGGCTGCTATTTCTCCGGAACGGACAGCGCTTTGTTCCGTAAAGATCATTTGATAAGGTTGTTCAACGAATTCACCAGTGAATGCTAAGTTTGTTGAATGTTGTGGAATGACTTTTGGACGGTCGCTTTTTGCTCGATTGTTGAATAAAGCAGACGCGTATGGCATATATACTGGGATATTGTTGACGACACTAGCAAAGATTTCTTTTTCTTTTGTGCGGATATTTTCTGGACCAGGATCGACTTTGGATAGTTGGCCGATCAATTCTTCCAACATTTCTTTCCCATTCATCTTGATATATTGTTTATCCACAAATTCTCCACGGCGTCTTGGGCATAAGAAGTATCCCCAAATGACAGTTTCATTTGGTTTTTGTGAAGTGAAATGTGGTTGATGATGCACAACGATCGACATATTGACGTCTTTTTGACCTAATGGTGTGATCGGTGTGGTAGAGATAAAGGAATTCAACGCATTTCCTGGAACTTGCGTAGTGATTCGAGTGATTTCGTTCAATAATAAATGATCTTTTGTTGTCAAAGTGAAGCTGACCCATTCACTTGCATCACGATCTGCGAAAAATTTATCGGGATTGCCTACATTATAAAAACGTTCGCTTGCTTTTTTCCATAAGCTAGAAGCTGCACCGTAATCCATATTTTCAACAGCGGGGGTTTCATAGTCCCCTAGTGTTGCGGAGTCAGTGATTGAACCGTTTGTGAAAAGAACAGCTGTATCACTATCAACTGCTACATATTCCTCTTCATCAGTAAGGGTATTGATCATTTTCAATCCTGTAACGGTAATTTCAACTTGCATAGGTGTTTCTTTGAATTCCCAATCGATTACGCGACGATTTAAAATGATTTGACATCCTTGAGCTTTTAAATAATTGATGAGTGGCAACATGATGCTTTCATATTGGTTATAACGAGTCCGGTTTACGCCGACCAGATGCTCGATTTGAGTAAATTCATAGATCATTTGGTGCATGTAGCGACGGAGTTCTTGAGCAGAGCTACAAGTACGGAAAGCAAATGTTGTTTCCCACATGAACCAGAAGTTTGTTTCAAAGAAATGGGGGTCATCTTTGAAATATTCTTCGATTGTCACATTGTCCAATTTTTCTTCTTCTGAATCAGGCATAGCGATCAATTTTGTTAATAACAAACGGTCTTTGTTATTGAAACCAAGTTTTCCGCCATCAATGATTCCTTTTCCCCCTTCCATCAAACGTGCTTTGTCAAATGTCCGATGTTTTGCATCAAAATCTCTAGTATCTTCTGCCGCAGTCATGCCTGGTTCCGTTGCAGAAGGAATGCGACTTAATAGATCCATCAGATCCACATAAGTTCGATAATTCAACATTCGTCCACCACGAGCGACATAACCTTTTTGATTTTCTAAGGGATGATTTTTATTCCAGTATTCATCTGTGACAGTATCTGTTGGAGCACCATCATTTGAACCATGATCATCTAAAGAATAAAATGTAATCTGATCACCATTCCATTTGCCTTCTTGAATCAAATAAACCGCAGCTGCCATATTGGCGATACCTGCGCCAATCATAATTGCTTTACTTTTTCTCATTGTGATTCCTCCAGTATTTTACAAGTGAATGGACTAACGACTTTCTTCGATTTGTTAGATTGATTCGTATTCATCGTATAGATGGCTGTCGTCTTCGAGCAATCCAGTTTTCTTTCCTAGATATACAGCACCTAATGCCAATAAACCTAATCCAACACCGATTTTGATCAATTTTTTGCTCATAAGAAAATCCTCCTTTAAATTTTTGTCACGTCTATCTAACTAAAAGGATAGTTTCTTTTGGAGAAATTGCCAAATGATAGGGTAAGAGAAATTAGGTGATTTTGACAGATTGTTCATTGTGTCTGAATTTAATAAAAAAGTGTGTAGAAGGAAAATCATTTTTTATGGGAAGAAAATCTATCAGGATAGGAGAGAGGATCAGTAAAGGAGAAGAGGTATATCGAAAGCATCAATTCGTTATTTATCTCAGGTGTTTTTTAAAATAAAAAGAAAGAGGGAAAAGAGATTAAAAAAACATAAGTTGTTTAATTCCAGTAAAGGTACGTGGTCTTTGATATTTCATCTAGTGAATGCAAAAAAACAAATATTATAAAATTTGTTTGTGTTATAGTATAAATATAAAATTATCTGAAAAGTCATGATTGGTGAACAAAATAAAAAAGCACCGAGAACAGTGCTTGCTTTCAAAGCTGGATACGGACAATGCCTTATTTTAACTTGCTATGTTGATTTGAATGCTACCAACAATTTTATTATACCAAAATTTAGAGCGGTTACAAGTGGTAGAACACAAAAGTTTACATAGAAATAAAAATATAGGAGCGGATTCTTCCAAGAATGGACAATCAGAATTTTTGCAGTTTTGATCAGAAATGAGAGGGTGAAGAGTGAATGGCAAAGGATTATACGATAGGATTAGACATTGGAACGAATTCAGTAGGTTGGGCGGTCATCACAGATGAGTATCGCTTGATGGCAAAGAAAATGTCTATCCATGGAAATACCGAGAAGAAAAAGGTGAAAAAGAATTTTTGGGGTGCACGTTTGTTTGACGAAGGGCAAACAGCTGAAGCTAGAAGAAGTAAACGGACAACACGCCGAAGATTGATGCGCAGAAGATACCGTATATTGGAATTGCAAAAAATCTTTGCAGAAGATATCTTGAAAATAGATACCAATTTTTTTGTACGATTGGACGAAAGCTTTTTGAATCCAGAGGACAAACAGTATACTCGTTTTCCGATCTTCCCCACAATGGCAGAAGAAAAATCGTATTATCAAACATACCCAACAATTTATCACTTGCGTCAGAAATTAGCTGATTCAACGGAAAAAGCAGACATCCGATTGGTGTATCTTGCTTTAGCACATATCATCAAATACCGTGGCCATTTTTTATTTGAAGGAGAATTGGATACAGAAAATACTTCTGTGGAAGAAACATTTAAAGACTTTCTTGAGATCTATAATGAAAAATTTGAACAAGCCAGTGCTTTCTACGAAGGTATTGCTGCGATTCTGACGGAAAAACTTTCTAAAACTAAAAAAGTAGAGAAAATTCTTCAGTACTATCCTACGGAAAAGACTAATGGATGCTTTGCTCAATTCTTAAAATTGATCGTGGGGAATCAAGGGAATTTCAAACAAGTTTTTGACTTGGATGAAGAGGCTAAAATCCAACTATCGAAAGAAAGTTATGAAGAAGAGATTGAAAGTCTCTTAGAAAAAAGTGACGAAGAATTTCGTGATGTATTTCTTCAGGCAAAAAAGGTATATGACGCTATTTTACTTTCAGACATCCTCTCAACGAAAAAACAGAACTCAAAAGCAAAATTATCATTGGGAATGATCGAGCGGTATGACAGCCATAAAAAAGACTTAGAAGAACTAAAACAGTTCGTGAAGGCCAACCTTCCTGAAAAAACAGCAATTTTTTTCAAAGACAGTTCAAAAAACGGTTACGCTGGCTATATTGATGGAAAAACAACGCAAGAGGACTTTTATAAATTTCTCAAAAAAGAATTGAATGGTGTCGCAGGTAGCGAGCGTTTCATGGAAAAAGTCGATCAGGAAAATTTTTTATTGAAACAACGAACGACCGCGAATGGTGTCATTCCTCATCAAGTACACTTAACCGAACTCAAGGCAATCATTGAACGACAAAAGCCATACTACCCGTTTTTAGAAGAAGCACGTGATAAAATGATCCATTTGCTGACTTTCCGCATTCCTTACTATGTAGGTCCTTTGGCACAAGGTGAAGAAACCAGTTCATTTGCGTGGTTGGAAAGAAAAACACCTGAGAAAGTAACGCCATGGAATGCAACAGAAGTGATTGATTACAGTGCTTCAGCAATGAAATTCATCCAACGAATGATCAATTATGATACGTACCTTCCAACAGAAAAAGTGTTGCCTAAACATAGTATACTTTACCAAAAATACACTATATTCAATGAGCTAACCAAGATAGCCTATAAGGATGAACGAGGGATAAAACACCAATTTTCAAGTAAAGAAAAACGTGAAATATTCAAAGAACTTTTTCAAAAACAACGAAAAGTAACGGTGAAGAAACTACAACAGTTTCTTTCTGCTAACTACAATATCGAAGATGCAGAAATTTTAGGGGTTGATAAAGCATTCAATTCCTCCTATGCGACATACCATGATTTTTTGGATCTAGCAAAACCCAATACAGAAAGAGTAGTAGAGTTGCTAGAACAGCCTGAAATGAACGCAATGTTCGAAGATATCGTGAAGATACTCACTATTTTTGAAGATCGTGAAATGATCCGAACACAACTGAAAAAATATCAGAGTGTCTTGGGGGACGGATTCTTTAAAAAATTAGTAAAGAAACATTACACTGGTTGGGGACGTTTGTCTGAACGATTGATCAATGGGATCAGAGACAAGAAAACGAATAAAACGATCCTTGATTATCTGATCGATGATGATGATTTTCCTTACAATCGTAATCGCAACTTTATGCAATTGATCAATGATGACAGTCTATCGTTCAAAGAAGAATTAGCAAACGAACTGGCTTTGGTAGGTAATCAGTCATTACTAGAAGTGGTCGAGGCGCTCCCAGGCAGCCCAGCAATCAAAAAAGGTATCTGGCAAACACTTAAGATCGTTGAAGAATTGATTGAAATCATTGGCTACACCCCCCAAAATATCGTAGTTGAGATGGCTCGAGAGAATCAAACAACGACTGGTGGAAGAAACCGATCAAAACCACGGTTGAGATCATTGGAAGAAGCATTAAAAAACTTTGATAGCCCTCTATTAAAAGAGCAACCCGTAGACAATCAGGCACTTCAAAAAGACCGTTTATATCTTTACTATTTGCAAAACGGTAAAGATATGTATACAGGAGAAGCCTTAGATATTGATCGACTTTCGGAATACGATATTGATCACATCGTTCCAAGAAGCTTTATCGTGGATAACTCGATCGATAATAAAGTATTGGTATCCTCTAAAGAAAATCGTCTGAAAATCGATAATGTTCCAGACGAAAAAGTTGTTATTCGCATGAGAAACTACTGGGAAAAACTATTTAGAGCCAACTTGATCAGCGAAAAAAAACTCACTTATTTGACTAAAATGGAGTTGACACTTGAAGACAAGGCACGATTTATTCAACGGCAATTAGTGGAAACGAGACAGATCACTAAGCATGTTGCTGCTATTTTGGATCAATACTTCAATCAATCAGAAGAAAGCAAGGATAAAGGTATTCGGATCATCACCTTAAAATCATCCTTAGTCAGTCAGTTTCGAAAAACTTTTGGCATCCATAAAGTGCGAGAAATCAACAACCATCACCATGCACATGATGCATATTTGAATGGGGTAGTAGCAATTGCGTTACTCAAAAAATATCCAAAACTTGAACCTGAATTTGTGTATGGAAATTATACTAAATTCAATTTGGCAACAGAAAATAAAGCAACGGCGAAAAAAGAATTTTATTCGAATATTCTAAGATTTTTTGAAAAAGAAGAATACTCTTATGATGAAAATGGCGAGATTTTCTGGGATAAAGCAAGACATATTCCGCAGATCAAAAAGGTCATCAGCTCACATCAAGTCAATATCGTCAAAAAAGTCGAAGTACAAACAGGTGGTTTTTACAAAGAAACGGTAAATCCGAAAGGAAAACCAGATAAACTGATCCAAAGGAAAAATGGCTGGGATGTTTCGAGATATGGTGGATTTGGCAGTCCAGTGGTGGCTTATGCAGTTGCGTTTATTTACGAAAAAGGAAAGGCACGCAAAAAAGCTAAAGCAATCGAAGGAATCACTATTATGGAGCAGTCCTTATTTGAACAAGACCCAATTGGCTTTTTAAGTAATAAAGGATACTCAAATGTTACCAAGTTTATCAAACTGCCCAAGTATACATTGTATGAATTAGAAAATGGACGGCGAAGAATGGTTGCTAGCCACAAGGAAACACAAAAAGCCAATTCATTTATTTTACCAGAAAAATTGGTGACATTGCTTTACCATGCCCAACACTACGATGAAATCGCCCATAAAGAAAGTTTTGACTATGTAAACGATCATCTCTCTGAATTTCGTGAGATCCTAGATCAGGTAATCGATTTTTCGAACAGATATACGATAGCTGCTAAAAATACAGAAAAAATCGTTGAATTATTTGAGCAAAACCAAGGGTCAACTGTTCAAAGTCTAGCGCAATATTTTGTCAATCTAATGCAGTTAAATGCGATGGGGGCTCCTGCAGATTTCAAGTTTTTTGATGTGATCATTCCGAGAAAACGTTATACGAGTTTAACAGAAATATGGGAATCAACGATTATCTATCAATCAATTACTGGACTACGAGAAACTAGGACAAGGATGGCGACTCTATGGGATGGCGAACAGTAATCATCAATACGCATTCGAAGTTGACCTATACGAACAATCATTTGATTTTTAAAACTGCGCAAAAGATTGAGAAGATCCATCTTTCGGAAATCGATATTTTAGTGTTAGAAACAACCGATATCACATTGACGACGATGTTGGTGAAACGCCTGATGGATGAAAAAATCTTAGTGATCTTCTGTGATGATAAACGACTACCAACGGCGAAACTACTGCCATTTTATGGAAGACATGACAGCAGTTTGCAATTGCCAAAGCAAATTCAATGGACGCCAGAGTTAAAAGGAACTGTTTGGACAGACATCATTGCGCAAAAAATCCAAAACCAGTATAACCTTTTGCAAGCAAATGGCTTTCATGAAAAAGCGGAAGCTTTATCAACTTTAAAAAATGGATTAGAAATATTTGATCCCACAAATCGAGAAGGCCATTCAGCGAGAATCTATTTTCAAACATTGTTTGGTACTAAGTTTTCGCGGGAGTCCGCTACTGAACTAACTGCTAGCTTAAACTATGGCTATACTCTACTAATGAGCCTATTTGCAAGGGAAATCGTTAAGAATGGTTGTATGACACAATTTGGCTTGAAGCATGCCAATCAGTTCAATGATTTTAATCTCGCAAGTGATTTGATGGAACCGTTTCGTCCTTTAGTGGATCAAATCGTATTTGCGTATCGAGAAAAAGAATTTCCGATTATCAAAAGAAGATTGTTTGATTTGTTCTCGGAAAAGTATCTGTATGGTAAGAAAGAAATGTTTTTGACCAACATCGTGGCTGATTATACTAACAAGGTAGTCAAGGTGTTAAACAATGATCTGAAAGGAGTTCCTCAATTTAGGATATGAGCTATCGCTATATGAGAATGATATTGATGTTTGACATGCCCACTGATACCAGTGACGACCGTAAAGCTTATCGAAGATTTAGAAAATTTTTATTAAGTGAAGGGTTTATTATGCACCAGTTCTCTGTATACAGTAAGTTGTTGCTGAATGATACTGCGAACAAAGCAATGTTGGGACGATTAAGAACCAATAATCCTAAAAAGGGATTGATCACGTTATTGACGGTTACGGAAAAACAATTTGCACGAATGGTTTATTTGAATGGTGTGAGGGAGGTTAGTACAGCTAATTCTGATCAGCGTGTGGTGTTTCTTGGGGAGGATGCAGATGATGAATCTTAATTTTCCAATACTGGATCAACCAGTAAAAATTGAAAAAGGCACATTCTTCGTTATTGAAGATGTAGCAGTATTTGCCAATCTCACTAAATGTCTTTATAGATATGAAGAAGGAGAGTTGAAATTATTCAACGACCAGTATCAAAAATTGAAAGCAACAGAAATAATGGTCGTGACGGATATTTTAGGATTTGATGTAAATTCAGTACCAGTTTTAAAATTGATCTATGCAGATCTGGAGCAACAGTTGAATGAAAAAGTTGAAGTAAAATCCATGATCGACAAATTGACCACTACGCTCAGCGAATTGATCGACTACGAGTTATTAGATCATGAATTGGATTTGGAAAGTGATGAAATCAGGGTATTGGAACTGTTTAAAGCGCTTGGTGTAAAAATTGAAACGCACAGTGATACCATCTTTGAGAAAATGTTGGAGATATTGCAAGTGTACAAATATCTCTCTAAAAAGAAATTACTAGTTTTCGTCAATACATGCGCTTATTTTACTTTAAAGGAGCTATTGGAGATACAAAATTACATCTCTTTGTACAACATGGATGTTTTATTTCTTGAACCACGTAAAATTGAGGGAGTCCCTCAAAGAGTTTTAGATAAAGACTATTTTTTGACATAAAAACTATGCTAAAATGAACTTAAGAACAAATGACTTAAAGCAGTCATTCAGTATTTAAGACGAAAGTTTTGCTATGGACGAGTAGTTCGGTGATAAATCACGTAGAAAAAATTTTCTGCGAGGTTTTAGAGCTATGTTGTTTTGAATGCTTCCAAAACGTCAAATATTGTTCAAGAATTGAGAGATATGTTTTAGAGCTATGTTGTTTTGAATGTCTAGAGGATGAAGAATAGATGACCGAGGGGTTGTTTATTCTTTTTTCATATAATTGGACGGCGATGCTTTCTGTTAGTAACATAAAGGAGAAGGGTGGTTGGGGATATGTTTGATTCAACGTTGATGGTTTGCTTGGATTGGCTGATGACGATTTTAAATCTTGCTTCGATCATTATTTTAGTGGTCGGTGTTTTTTTAGTATTAAAAACGTTGTTTGATTGGCGGACTTTGAAGAAAGATTATGGACAGCGAAATAGTCGAAATGCAGAGATTCGCAAATTGTTGGCTAGTTATATTTTATTAAGTTTAGAAGTTTTAGTGGTGGCAGATATCATTGAATCTGTCATCAAACCAACTTGGACAGATATTTTAAAACTTGCTTTGATTATTTTGATCCGTACGATTATTTCGTATTTCTTGAATTTAGAGATTGAGGAACAACAACGAGCGAAGGCGGGGATGAAAGATGAAAGCTGAGATGATCGATGGATTGGCTCCTTATTTGGAGTGGTTAGTACTACTGATCGATCTATTTGCGATCGGGCTTCTTTTATGGGGGGCGTGGTTGGCATTGAAAGATTTTATCTTTTTCTCATTGGATAAAAAAATGGCGAAAGATGAACGAATCTTTCAAAATAATGCGATCAAGAAGATGTTGGGTGGCTATATTCTTTTAAGTCTGGAAATCCTGATTTCAGCTGGGATCATTGAGTCGATCATCAAACCGACATTGCAGGATATCTTTCAATTGGCGGCATTGGTGGTTATCCGAACAGTCATTTCGTATTTCTTGAATAAAGAAATCGGTTCAGTAGAAACACAATAAGTAAGGGAAAAACTGTTCTCAATGACTCTAAATCCAATGGAGCAGTTGAAGTAAATACTTCGAAAAATAGACCAAACTTCACAAAAATCGATTGATTTTTGTGAAGTTCTTTTTTATGACTTGAGATATTGGGCAAGACTTGTTATTGAAATAAATAGGCAATAGCGGACATCTTAAACTAAGACTTGAAATTATCACTTTACAGCTAAGACGATCGCTTTTTCAATGGTTTCAACAGAAACAGGAATGATACCGGAAAAAGGGATAGCATCTGGTGTATAAAGTGTACGTTCACACAAGATCTTGGTATTTTCTTGTGTTGCGAGTGTTTTCAACTCTTCGGTAAGTTGATTATAGATCGTAGGTTCGACATGGAGGATACAGGTAGTTACTTTTTCCAAAGCTTCGCGATAAATCAAATAGCGAACATCTGAGTTAGTGACGATATAGATATGAAAGTGAGATTTATCGAGACGCAAAATACCACTCAACTCAATAATAAATGCATCCAAACTATTATTATTGATTCTTAGATCATAAGGTAATTGTACTTGCCATTGTTGAAATAAAGGGCGTACCTCTACCGATAACCGCTGTTGTTCCTTCGATAAAAGATAAAATTTTTCTGGCATAAATAGTTGATAGTTGTCCCAAGTAGAGCGCATCAAGCGGATCAATGCACGTTCGAATGCTTTATTCCCAAGAAATGGGTAATCGAAATGGGTTTCAAATCGGTGGATCAATTCTTTGATTTCCTGACTATCTTCAATAAAGACTTGATGTAATTGGCGGAAATCTTCTTCGATTGCTTCATAAGAATCAAAACCATAATCACATAAGTTGAATAACACTAAGACAAAATAGAATTCATCTGGTGCATAATGATTTTTGAGATTCGTTTTTTCCCATATCTCTTTTACATAGGCATAGATCGGGCGTTTTTGGATTTCTTCGATGAAATGAGCATTTGCTGATAAGGTACTAGTTTGCTGACTGATATAGCTAACTACTAACCCCGTACGTAGAATTTCCCGATTTTCTTTATCATAGATTCGGCCGCTTTTCGCTGTTATAGAGTTGATAAAGTTCTCGACTTCGTCCCAATAATCTGGTGGTAAAGCAGGTACTTTTAGGATGCCTGTTCGATAAGCGACATTCAGGATCAGTAATCTGCGTTCGATTTCTGTGAATTTAGGCGAATAATGTTCGATCTTGATTCCGCAATCGGAAAAATAGTCAAGAACTTGCTTTTTTAATGAATAGGCTTTGCTGACAGAAACAAATTCTACTTCTGTTAATTGGATATAGTCTGGCTCTTCTTCTAAATACAACTGGACTGTTTTTAGAAATAAAGAAGGGCGAGCTAGTTGCTGCATCAAATGGAATCGTGGAACATCTGGTGTGAAATATAAAGAATAATGATCTTTATCTCTTGTTGCATAGATCACATCTGGTGCTAATTCTTTTTTCAATGCTTTGATATCGTTCAATAAAGTTGTTTTGCAGACTCGTAATAATTTTGAGGTCGTATCCAAGTCGATTTCTTTCGTTGTGTAGAATTGGCCGCAAAGAAACAATTGACGTAAAATGTTTTTTTCTAAATAGGCTTCAATCATTAAGACTCCTCCACATTGTAAATAATTGAGCAAATGCATATTAATTATGCCATATTTCGAAGGTGAAAACATGAATATTTTTCTGAAATGTCTTTTTATTCGCTTTTTAACGGATTTTTTTGTTATAAAAAATGAAATAATAAAAAAATATAGAGGGAAAATGAATGTGAAAATCAAACAAATGCATAATAGGATAGATGGAGATGCGAATAAAATGATAAGAATGTCTTTTATTGTTCATTTTTAAAATGATTTGATTTTATTGTAGAAGTAATTGGTAACGTTTATAGGATTGGAACGTTCGGTTTTGCGAAAATAAAATTCAGAAAAATCTAACTTTATTTCTTTTTTTTGAAATCAGGCTGTTTTTTTACTTGTTATAAAAAAAATTATCTCATTTTTTGGGTCTATAGTCAGTTGTGTGATACAGATGCACGAAACATCTGCAGTTGCAACACGTTGGCCAACGAAAAAAATGGAGGTAATGAAACATGAAAGATATGGATATCAAAGCCGTCTTTATTGGCGACAAAGCAGAAAATGGTGCAGTTTACAAAATGTTATTGAACAAGATGGTCGATGAACATCTTGGATGGAGAGAAAACTACCTTCCTGGTGATCTTCCTGCAATCAGCGAGGAAGATAAATTGGCTCCACGATACATCGCCACCCGAGAACGAATGATGACAGTGTTGGATGAAGTTAGTGAACGGATGCGCGCTGGTTCGATTCCTTGGCATTCTGCCGGTCGTTATTGGGGGCAAATGAATGCAGAAACGTTGATGCCTTCGTTACTAGCTTATAATTATGCCATGCTTTGGAATCCTAATAACGTTGCCTTAGAATCCTCAATGGCTACCTCACAGATGGAAGCAGAGGTTGGTCAAGACTTTGCCGAATTATTCAATATGACAGATGGTTGGGGCCATATTACAGCGGATGGATCGATTGCCAATTTAGAAGGTCTTTGGTACGCACGTTGTATCAAATCAATTCCATTAGCCGTGAAAGAAGTCTTCCCAGAAAAAGTTAAGAATAAGACAGAATGGGAATTATTGAACCTTTCTGTTGAAGAAATACTCGAAATGATCGAAACATTTACAGATGAAGAGTTGGATGCAGTGAAAGCTGCGTCTTCTCGTAGCGGAAAACATATCCAAGAATTAGGTAAATGGCTAGTGCCACAAACCAAACATTATTCATGGATGAAGGCTCTAGATATTTGTGGAGTAGGACTAGATCAAATGATCGCTATCCCAGTACAAGAAGATTATCGCATGGATGTGGCGGTATTAGAAAAAACGATCCGCGAGTTAGCAGAACAAAAAATCCCTATTCTTGGTGTCGTAGCTGTTGTTGGAACGACAGAAGAAGGGCAAGTTGACAGCGTTGATAAAATCGTAGAATTACGTGAAAAATTACGAGGAGAAGGGATTTATTTCTATCTCCATGTCGATGCAGCGTATGGTGGTTATGCTCGTTCCTTATTCTTGAATGAAGCAGGTGAATTTGTTCCTTATGAATCATTGACTGAGTTCTTCGAGGAACATCAAGTATTTCATCATCAAGTGAAAATCGATAAAAGTGTTTATGATGGCTTTAAGGCAATTACTGAAGCGGACTCTGTGACGATCGATCCTCATAAAATGGGGTATGTTCCTTATGCAGCTGGCGGTATCGTCATCAAACATAAAAACATGCGGAACATCATTTCTTATTTTGCTCCTTATGTTTTTGAAAAATCAGTCAAAGCGCCCGATATGTTAGGCGCATATATTCTAGAAGGATCAAAAGCTGGAGCAACAGCCGCCGCAGTTTGGACAGCTCATCGGATCTTACCGTTGAATGTGACTGGATATGGGCAATTGATTGGTGCATCGATCGAAGCTGCGCAACGTTTCAGAGAATTCTTAGGTCAATTAAGCTTTACAGTCAAAGGGAAAACAATCGAAGTTCATCCATTGAATCATCCTGATTTCAACATGGTCGACTGGGTATTCAAAGTCCAAGATTGCACAGATTTGAAGAAAATCAACGGCTTGAATGAAAAAATGTTTGATGTCTCTTCTTATATGGATGGAGATGTGTATGATGAACGCTTTATTACTTCACATACGACCTTTACAAAAGCGGATTATGGTGATTCGCCAGTTAGATTTATTGAAAGCCTAGGACTCTCAAAAGAGGAATGGCAAAAAGAACAACAAGTGACTTTGTTGAGAGCCGCAATCATGACGCCGTATTTGAATGATGATAAGATTTTTAAATTTTATACAGATGCGATCACAAAAGCCATTGAAAAGAAATTGAACGAATTACTATAAAAAATCGAATCGTGAACAGTCTAGCAATGAATGAAAGACACTTCCCCAGCTTGTCCACAGGAGATCATAAAAGTAAGTATGCATAAGAAAAAACGTCAATATTTATTTTTCAAAATTGCACGTGTATTTTGACTGATGTAAAAAGCGTTCTTGTTGCTATGATCTCATTCCCCCTGTGGCATTCAGAAAGCTAGATGGTTTATTTATCTGTGATAGAAAGAAGGAAAAATAAAATGGCGGATTCAAAATCCAAACAAATTACCACGCTGACCTTTATTGGGATGACTTGTGCGCTTGTTGCTAGTGTCCGAAATATCCCAGATGTGGCTGCAACTGGCTGGACGATGTTGTTTTACATGCTTGTGGCGGTATTATTCTATGCGTTTCCGATTTCATTGATCTCTGGAGAGTTTGCCGGGATGTTTCCACAAAATGGTGGGCCAGAATTGTGGGTATCTAATTCCTTAGGAAGAAAATGGGGCTTTGTTGTTTCTTGGCTTCTATGGGTCCAAATGTTTCCTGGAATGGTGATGGTTGCTTCTGCTCTTGCGCCATTATTTGGAAATATCATCGACAACGTGCCACTTGGGTTGAATAGCAAGTTTACGTTAGTTGTGATCTTAGTTGTTTATTGGATCGTTACCTTATTGAATTTGAAATTCGATATGGCAAAGATCGGTGGAAAGATTGGTGTCTGGTTAGGACTATATATTCCTTTAGCGATGATGCTTCTATTAGGCATCATTACTTGGATCAAAGTGGGGATTTTACCACATGGCACATTAGGAAGTTTCTCATGGGAAAAATTGATTCCTGATGCGAAAACAGCTAGCTCATTTGTTTATTTTGCACCAATCATGTTTATTTTTACTGGGATCGAAATGTCTTCTGTTTATATTACTCGTCTTAAAAATCCAGTGAAAACTTATATTCGCGGGATTTTTGTTGCTTTGATTTTCTTGTTTTTGGTGAATACGCTAAATGCGCTAGTTGTAGCAAATGTGGTACCAAAAGGACAAATGGAATTAAACAATATTGCTCAATCTATCTCCATCTATTGTCAAATCTTGGGGTTACCACATATCATCGTGAATATTTTCAGTCTGCTTGTTTTTGTCGGAGTTGCTGTACAGTTGTCTGCTTGGGCTTCGGGACCTGCGAAAACAGTTACCGCAAGTGCCAGAAAAGGAGCTTACCCACCAAAATTCAACTTTTGGAAAACGAATCAATTTGATGTTTCAAAATCAGTGATTTTAACTCAATCAACAATTATTTCGATTTTTGCATTGTTTTATCTATTGATTCCTGGAGTCAATCAAGCTTTCTTGATGTTAGTCAATTCAACCACAGTTATCTATTGTATCGTCTATGTGATCATGGGGATCGCTATCTTGAAATTAAGACAGGCTCATCCTGAATACAAACGACCATTTAGAATTGGCAAAAAAGGAAGCAATAGCAATCTAGGAGCTTGGATCGTTGTCCTTATCTTGTTTGCAGCGATTGTATTTTCTGTGGGATTGACGATGAAAGTAGGCACATTGATCAACTTGATTGCAGTGACTGTGATCAGCCTTGTCTTATTTTTTGCACCTTTAGGTATCGAAAAAATCAGAAAACCATCATGGGAGCAAGAAGTAACTGACAAATTGAACAAAGAATAAAGAAAAGGTGAGTAAGATGGAACGAACAACAATGAAGAAAGCTTTAACGAATCGAAATATCCAAATGATTGCGCTAGGAGGTGCGATCGGTACAGGCTTATTTTTAGGTTCTGCTAAAGCAATCCGATTGGCTGGACCGGCTGTCTTACTCACTTATTTTATTTGTGGAATTGCTATTTATAGTTTGATGCACGCAATGGGTGATCTATTTTTAACAAATAGCGACTTTCAATCGATCGGGGATTTCATTCATTACTATCTGGGTGACCGTTGGGCTTTTTTAGTCAATTGGACGTATTGGTTATGTTGGATGGCAGCAGGGTTAACGGAATTAACGGCGATAGGATTGTATATTCGCTTTTGGTTTCCTGACAGTTCGCCATTGCTTAGCGGAATCCTTGTTCTTAGTGTGTTGGTCGTAGTCAATATTGTTGCTGTTCGCTGGTTTGGCGAATTAGAATCATTTTTTTCTACGATCAAGATTTTTGGGATCTTCCTATTTATTTTGTTGGGTATCGGCATCAGTATCTGGCATTTTCAGACACCTCATATTGGAGTCAAGGAGAATTTCGGGACGATTCATTCCTTTTTCCCATTTGGGCTGACAGGAATCGCTACTTCTTTTCCGATGGTATTATTTAGCTTTGCCGGTGTGGAGATGATTGGATTGACAGTAGGGGAAACAAGTGACCCACAAGAAAATTTGAAAAAAGCAATCAAATGTTTACCTGCACGCATTCTTTTTTTCTATATTGGAACGATCGTAGCGATTTTATTGGTTGTCCCTTGGCAAAATCTTGATTTAAAAGAAAGTCCATTGGTCACGATGCTTCAAATGGTCCATTGGAGTAAAGGCGCGGGAATGATCAATTTTATCATCTTGGTGGCTTCCTTATCCTCCATGAATAGTGCAATCTACAGTACAAGTCGTATCTTATATAATACGGCAAAAGAAAAAAATCTATCCAAATGGTTTTTATTTATTTCTTCCCGTAGTGTACCGCTACATGGCATTTTATTTACAGGTGGTATGTTCTTGCTAGGGTTGTGTCTACACTTTTTTGTTGCAGATAGTCGCATGTTATTTCAATTATTAGCTGGGATGACTACAGTTTGCTTTTTATTTGTTTGGTCTTCGATTCTTTGTGCCCATCTTAAATTGCCAATCAATCTGCTACAAAAAAATCGAGACAAAGTAACGTTTCTTTTCTTCCTTATGGTGGGATTGAGTCTGTTTTTTGAATCAGCTACCCGAATGATTCCATTGATTTCCCTTGGTTGGTTTATTGGCTTGAATCTGATGTATAGAAGACTCCACGTTAGCCATAAAAAAGAAATGAGCGTGGGACAAAAGTAAGAAACACTTTTGTCTCATTCTTTAAAAACGAATAAACGGTGGGAGCAGAAGCAACTCCTCTAAAATTATTTATTTCAGGGTTCTCTGAAATAATCGCCGTTCATCCATGGCTCTCCTACATATAATAAAAGTATCAAATCGAAACAGGAGGGATTGCCATGATGTGGTATAAAGAGACAGTTGACCAGGTAATGCAGACACTTCAGACAACCCAAGATGGATTAGGACAAGAAGAACGGACGAAACGCTTAGCGAAACATGGGTACAATCAAATCGAAGTCAAAAAGAAAGTTCATCCTTTAAGGAAATTTTTCAAGCACTTTACCGATTTGCTGATAATCATACTATTGATTGCGGCTCTTTTGAAATTTTTCACAGGCGATGTGATCGAAGGAAGCATCATTTTAGCTGTAGTCGTCGTGAATAGTTTTGTGGGCTACTGGCAGGAGCGTAAAGCAGAAGAATCACTAAATGGATTAAAAGAGATGATGGGGCAAGAAGCTGTGATCTTTACGGAAGGGATCAAAGAACTGGTTGAGGCCAAAGAGCTGATCATCGGAGACATTATCGCTTTAAAAGCTGGCGATGTCGTTCCTACAGATATTCGACTGATTGAGGTCCATGACTTCATGGTAGAAGAAGCTGCTTTGACAGGGGAATCGGAAGCTATTGAAAAAACGAGCGCAACGATCAAAAAGACGGTTGCTACTGGTGACCAAGTGAACATGGCATTTTCAGGAACATTAGTACAAACGGGGTCAGCAATTGGTGTAGTGGTTGAAACAGCCAACTCAACAGAAATCGGTAAGATCAACCAAGCATTACAAACGGTAGAACAGCAGACCACGCCACTCGTCAGGAAAATCCATCAGTTGAATAAGCAGATTTTTCGCGGAATCATTTTCTTGAGCCTATTCCTGATTTTTTTCACAACATTCCGCTACGGATTGGAATTGAATTTTCTCTTTTCTACGATCATTGCTTTAATCGTGTCAATGATTCCAGAAGGCTTACCAGCTGTGTTGACGATGATCCTTTCATTGGGTGTGAATGAAATGGCGAAAGAGCAAGCAATCATCAAAGGGTTACCATCAGTTGAAACTCTCGGCTCAATGACCGTGATTTGTTCGGATAAAACAGGAACCTTAACAAAGAACGAGATGAGTGTTGTAGAGACTTTGACAGATGAGAAAGAAAAAATGATTGCGATCATGAAAAATTGTCAGGAAGCACAAACAAAAGCAGATCAACGTGTAGCAGAGTTAAACGGGAATCCAACAGAGTTAGCGTTTTTGCGCTATGCTGAAAATGCAGAAGTTTCTTTGGAAAAGTTACACGGAAAACTGCCTTTTAGCTCCAGTTACAAGTACATGGCTACGATGCACGAACACCAAGATGGGAAAGTCATTTATGTAAAAGGAGCGCCAGAAGTATTACTGGCTAAAGCAGACTTAACGACTGAAAAGTTAAAAGAATGGCAAGAAAAAGCAAAGGCTTTAGCACAAAAAGGACAACGTGTACTTGGGTTTGCTTACAAGGTGGTCCCGAATGAGCAACCATTAACACATGAAGCGTTAGAGCAATTAACGTTTGTCGGGATCGCTGGTATCATTGATCCGCCTAAAGAAAGTGCAATCAAGGCTGTCAAGGAATGTCAAACTGCAGAGATTTCTGTCAAAATGATCACAGGTGATCACAAAGACACGGCAAAAACTATTGCAGAGCAGATCGGGTTGAAACATACCACTACTGTATTAGAAGGAATCGACTTGGATCAGTTATCGGCGGAAGAATTAGCAGAGAAAGTCCAAACAGTGGATGTCTTTGCCAGAACGACACCAGAGCATAAACTACGAATCGTTGAGGCGTTACAAAAGAATGAGGAAATCGTTGGGATGACAGGTGATGGAGTCAATGACGCTCCAGCTTTGAAGCGAGCAGATGTCGGGATTGCTATGGGGATAAAGGGTAGTGAAGTCAGTAAACAAGCAGCAGATATGGTTTTGGGAGATGATAATTTCCATACGATTGCCAAAGCAGTCAAAGAAGGACGGAGAATTTTAGATAATCTGCAAAAGACGATCAACTTCTTCTTACCAACAGCGTTAGCACAAGGATTGATCATTATCTGGGCATTGTTGGCTAACCAACCGCTACCGTTGACACCTGTACAAATTCTCTGGGTAAATATGGTCACGACGATCACGTTATCCTACGCATTAGGATTCGAACAGGCAGGGAAAGATACAATGACAAGACCACCTAGAGATCCAAAGCAAGGAATCCTCACGAGGTACAATGTTTTTCGAATCTTTTATGTCTCCTTGCTGATCATGATCCCAGCTTATTTTCTGGCAATGCGCTTTGAGGGACAAGCGTTACAGCAAACCATGCTTTTACAAAATATCGTCGGCGCGCAAGCAGTATATATGATCAATTGCCGAGAATTAGTAGATGCTTCCTTGAATAAAAGAATGCTGAAAAACAAAGCATTGTTCATTTCTTTAGGAATCCTTTTCATCCTACAGGCAGCGGTCGTTTACCTTCCCTTCATGCAACACTTGATTGGGACAACCAGTCTTTCACTACAACAGCAGCTACCAATCTTATTAAATATCATCATGTTATTTATAATCGTTGAGGTAGAGAAGGTAGTTAGTAAGAAAATAATCAAAAGGAGAGAATGAATTATCCACGGAAATGATTTTGTGGAGCATCTACCCTGACAAAGACTAATCCATTCTTATTGTCAGCGGAGCTGAACGGTCTTTTCACAACCTTTATCCGCGGTGTTCAAGAAGCAACTCCTCAGCAATAAGGCCTAGATTTTCAAAATATGAGAAGCTATTTTAAAAATCTAGTTCTTATTTGCTCGGAGCTAGGCGCTTCTTTCACAACCTTTATACATAACTTCTTTTTGTCTTCTTGTAGAGGCGGTCTAGTTCGTTTTTTGTTGGAATGGTTGAGAGGTAGATTACTTCTATTGGTGGTGCTTCTATTGGGATATTTGAGACGAATAAATCATTTTTATTGAATTTTATTTCTGCGAGTTGACTGTATTCTATCGGTTTTACTTGTACTCTTTTTCCAAAGGAGGCATTTAATTCCTGTTGCAAGAATGCTTTCCATGAGGGTTCTCCTTGAAAGAGAAAATAGACAATTATCTGATTTGGTTTGACGGCTAAGAGTGCTTGCTGTGTTAGTAAGGATAATAGATAGAAAAAATAGGTTTCATCATTGATTGGAAGAGCGGGTGTTTTTATTTTTTCAAGCAAACGTACTTTGTAAGGATACAAGTCGGTATAGTTAGTTTCATATTCTTCCACGAAATAATGATATTGTGACTGGAGTTGTTCCATAAGTAACGGTGATTCATGATATTTCAATAACATCAAAATCAAATTATGACTTAATTTTGTGTGCCGTAAAGAAGACAGGGATAAATGATTTGCAAGTTCCTGAACAAAATCTTGGATACTTGTTGAAAAAGGATAACTTGATAAAGTATCAGTGATTTTAGTTGTATAGTTGTTATTGTAATTCCAACTATCTAAAAAACAAGAAAAGGCAAAAACGGATTCTTCATTTTTTAAATAAACTTCTTCGGTTTCGTATAATGCCTGTAGATCAGAGAGATAAAGGAGAAATAATGGGTCGGTCGGTGAGAGGGTATATGTTGTCATTCGATTATTTGCTTTTATACGAATCGTATTGATGAAAAACCAACAGACACCAAAAATCTCTTCTGTTTCTACTGCTAAATCAGTCTGGTCGATCTGCTTTAAAAAACGAAAATAATGCGATTCATGTACAGAAAAATCTTCGAAAAAATAACTATTATGGGTGAATGGCAAAAGTAATCGATGATAAAAAAGACGAATGGTTTGTTCTTTGCCGGTGATTTCCGCCTTGTGACGTGTCAACTTGATCTGCAAATGGTAAGGGCTTAACGATAGGTTCAATTTTTTCACATGCCTTTTTAGCGTTTCATAAGACACCCCATTGTTATGTAGAAAAGAAGGGATTCTTACTTGTTTACTCACTAATAGTTCTTTTAAAAGTTGGACACTGATGGATTGCCGCAAGAAGGTTTCCCATAGATCATTGGCCAATAAATTTGGTTGATGGTTTAAGTGGATCCCAGCTTGATCACTATCGATCACCCAACCATCTGGAAGTTGAGTTCGGATCATTTGCAGATCGGAAAATACGGTTCTTTCTGTCGTGTCTGCTTCATTGGCTAGTTCATTGACTGTGATTTTTGGGTGGTTCAACAGCAATTCGAGTAGGGTGACCTGACGCTGGATGTCTTTTTCAGTAATAATTTTTTTCATCAAAGAATACATAAGGCTCTCCTTTTTCTTGTAAATAAGACATGGATTAATTGATTTTTTGTTTCTTTACTTTATAAAAAATAGCTTTTCTTAAGTATAAGGAAAAAAGAAAGGAAAGTAAAAAAACTAGTGATATCTTTTAACAATAAAGAAAAAAGAAATTTTCATCGCTTACTTTTTTGATTAGGATCTTTGTTATTTTAATAAAAATAAAGTTTCTATTATTTGGGAAAAATAGTTTTCACGGATTCTGGTAAATGATTTATTCTAGGTTAAGGGGGGAGAAAATGAAAAATATACCTATTACGCCAGATTTGCAACAATCTTTCAACTACATAAAAGCAAACAGTCTAATAAAAGAAAGACAAAAGAGTTCTAGCCATATCGAAAGGGTCATGTATGATCGAAAAAAAGGCAAAGTGGCTGATGAAAAAGAGAATGACGTGTGGAATCAGATGTCTAGTTTAAGTGAATGTACGTCTGATGCGGTGGCTAGTTTGGCAGTAGCAGTGGATCAGGCGCAGGAACGCGAATTACTGGCAGCTCAAGCTACTATAGAGATAACAAGGATGTGGAATGCTCTTTATTTTTCTCGTTGCTATCAGTTGGAGTGGTCAACCAAGTCCCAAGAATTAGAAGAAATAGAAAATAAAAGAAAAGCGAGACATGCTAGAAAGATGATTACTCAGAGAAAAGGTGTCTGTTTTTTCATCAATGAGCGATAGTCGGAAATCTACGAGTACGATCGACAAAACAAATCATAAAAACGAAGCGGCAAAGAATTTTTCTTGCTGCTTCGTTTTTTTAATTAATTTAAATAGAATTCCTTCAATGTTTTCGAAATCATTTTAGTCAAAGGATGATCTTTTGTGAAGGTCGTGGAAAGGTAAATCGTTCTACTGAGTGGTAAGTCTTCGATCTCTCTCAAAACAAATGGATCGTTCTCATCATAAGACCAAGAAATTTTGGGAAAGAAACTAATCGCTAATCCTTGTCTAAGAATGGAGCGAAGGGTAGCAGGATCATCAGTCGATGAACTGATCGTTAATTCAATATTTTTTGCTTCGAGAGCGACGTCTAATGTATGGCGAAAGGCATTATTTTTAGACAGCATCAGCATCGGTGTGCGGCGGATATCATCTAACTGCAAAGTTTCTTTTTTAGCTAATGGATGTGTTTTAGGGATCGCTACATAAACAGGTTCTTCCATGATCGGCACGTTTGTCATACCTGGTTTTATTTCCGAAGTGATATATAAAACTGGATCAGTGATATCTTCTGGTAACTGATGTTGCATGATTGTTAATTGGATCGTAGGATGTTTTTCTTGAAAAATTTTTACTAGATTCGGAATCGAGACCGAAGCGACTTCTAAGTAGAGAATAACGGAGGTGATGATCTTTTCATTCACAGAAGAAATCAATTTGATCCCTTCGTCTAAAGTGGCTAATGTCTTGACAGCGTAAGGGTAAAACTCTTCTGCGTAAATCGTTGGTTCGATATTACGCCCGCTGTGATAAAACAAAGGAACGCCTAGCTCACTTTCAAGGTGTTTGATTGCCCTACTTAAAGCTGGTTGGGAAATAAATAAATCTTTTGCTGCTTGTGTGACATTCTGTGTTTCAAAAACCTTTTTAAAATACTGTAAATGAAGTAATTTCATGCCCTACACCCGATTCATACCTTTTTGTTATGGATTTTTCTTTTTTTGGTATTTTTCATTATAGCAGAATTTTACTATGATAACAGAGGAAAAAGTAAGTGCCAAAGGAGGAACATTCATGAGTACAGGATTTTTATTTCCAGGACAGGGAAGTCAAACACTTGGGATGTTAAAAGATGTGCCAACTGAATACATTGACAGTATTGAAAATGTGACTGGATTTCGACTGGTAGATGAAGAAGCATCTTATCAGGATACGGTTTTTATCCAGTTAGCTTTGCTAACAAAAGCGGCTTATTACCTTGATGAAATGAAAGAACGAGGAATCAAGCCAGATCTTGTAGCAGGACATTCAATTGGAGCATTCAGTGCCGCAGTAGCTTGCGGAGCATTAAGCTTTGAAAATGCTGCCGAACTTGTTTATCACCGAGCAAATTTGATGAAAACTTCATACCCAAGCGGTTATGCGATGGGCGTTATCGTTGGATTAACAAGAAGTGAAGCGGAAAAAGTCGTTGCAGAAACATTTGATCCCAATGAACCAGTTTATCTTTCAAATGAGAATTGCCCATTGCAATATACGATTTCTGGCAGTATCACTGGCTTAGAAAAAACATTGGCCGCAGCGAAAGCACAGCAAGCGCGAACAGCGAAGTTATTGAAGGTCCCAGTTCCTTCCCATTGTGTATTGATGAATGATACCGTTGAAAAATTCAAGCCTTACATGGATACCGTTTCTGTTAAAGATGCCGACTGTTTATATTTGAAAAATATCGATGGACGAGCAACGAAAGATGCAGAAGAGATCCGGAAAGATTTACTTGAAAACCTGGCTTTTTCTGTTCAATGGAACCAAATGATGGGGATTGCACATGAGCTAGGAATGGATTTGACGATTGAATTTCCACCCGGTAATACTTTAACAAAGTTGATTCACGCAAGATTTGGTGTAGATCAAGGGATACGAACTCTTAATTTAGATCAACATGGCGTTGATGACACCACGTTTCTATATCAAAAATGGAGATGAATATTATGGAAAAACCAACACGTAATTGGGCTTCAAAGCGTGAAAAAAAAGCGCGACGATTAGCTAGCATCAGTCATTTACTAAAAGGTAAATATGTTGGAACTGATAAGATCGTTGAAGTACTAGAATCATTGATCACACCTGGTGATAAAGTTGTCTTAGAAGGAGACAACCAAAAACAAGCAAGTTTCCTATCAGAAAGTTTAGAAAAAGTAGATGCAGAAAAAGTGAATGACCTTCACTTGATCATGTCTAGTATTTCAAGACCGGAACATTTGAATGTTTTTGAAAAAGGAATCGCAAGTAAAATTGATTTTTCTTATGCAGGCGCACAAAGTCTACGCGTTGCACAAATGATCGAAGATGGCACGATGAAATTAGGAGATATCCATACGTACTTGGAACTTTATGGACGTTTATTCATTGATTTGATTCCAAATGTCGTATTAGTTGCTGCTGACAAAGCAGATAAAGACGGAAATCTATATACAGGTTTCAATACAGAGGAAACACCAACAATCGTTGAAGCTGCGGCTTTTAAAGACGGAATCGTTATCGTTCAAGTAAATGAAGTCGTTGATAAATTGCCACGCGTTGATATTCCTGGTGATTGGATTGATGTTGTTGTTAAAGCAGATCAACCTTATCAATTAGAAGCATTATTTACTCGTGATCCTCAAAATATCACTGAATTACAAATTTTGATGGCAATGATGGCAATCAAAGGAATTTATGCTGAACATGGCGTACAATCATTGAACCATGGGATTGGTTTCAATACAGCAGCAATTGAACTATTGTTGCCAACTTACGGCGAATCTCTTGGATTAAAAGGGAAAATTGCTAAAAACTGGGTATTGAATCCACATCCAACAATTATTCCAGCAATCGAATCTGGTTGGGTTGAAAGTATCCACAGCTTCGGTGGTGAAGTAGGCATGGAAAAATATATCGCTGCTCGTCCAGATGTGTTCTTCGTTGGTAAAGATGGCTCAATGCGTAGTAACCGTACGTTGTCTCAAGCATCTGGTCAATATGCGATCGATATGTTTATTGGATCAACGCTTCAATTAGACTATGATGGAAATTCATCTACTGTTACGAAAGGTCGTTTATCTGGTTTCGGTGGTGCGCCAAACATGGGACATAACCCTGGCGGACGTCGTCACTCTACACCAGCATGGCAATCATTACGCGACAATAATGATCCATTAGGCAAAGGTCAAAAATTGGTTGTTCAAATGGTTGAAACATTTGGCTCAAATAAAAAACCTGTCTTTGTAGAAGAATTAGATGCTTTAGCTGTTCAAAAACAAGCAGGACTAGCAAATGCACCAGTCATGATCTATAGCGAAGATACAACACATATCGTCACTGAAGAAGGTATTGCTTACCTTTATAAAGCAAAAACAAAAGAAGAACGTCAAGCAGCCATTGCAGCTGTCGGCGGCGTTACTCCACTGGGTATGACAAGTACAAAAGAATCATTGGATCGATTACGTACAGCTGGAATCGTTAAATTACCAGAAGATCTAGGGATCAAACGAAGCGATGCAAAACGTTCATTGTTAGCTGCACAAACAGTTGATGATTTGATCGAATGGTCAGATGGCTTGTATGAACCTCCAATGAAATTCAGAACTTGGTCATAGAAAGTACGGGTCGTACTATTTTTGTGACAGTGTTTCAACAACTTTTAATTTTGACTTGTCTTATAGTTGAAAAAATATGCTAGTACATTCATAAAAGAGTATTGCTACGCGTTTCGCTTCCGAAAGAAAGTGCAAAAAGAAATGTTTGATTTTTGTACTTTCTTCTATAGAAGCAATAGAAAGAATCAAATAAAATACGGATGAAAAGGGGAGAGATTCATGGAACAATTATCCTATACGTACCCAACGAATCAACCAATTAATAAAAAAATCCATGTAGGTGTAGTTGGATCAGGAGACTTAGAAATCTTGATGTTCCCAACAACAAAACAAGAATCAACAATCAAAATTTGTACAGGTAGTGACGGTTTTGGTGAAGTTTGGGCAAATGTCCTAACTCGATTTTTTGATCGTTATCCAATTTCAGCAGATATCGTCATCAATGACTTTGGCGCAACGCCAGGTGTTGTCTATTTACGATTGACGCAAGCAATGGAGGAACTGTCTGATGAAAAATAGTTTTGTAGAATTAAATGCTAGAGACCGTGTCAACGCATTGTTAGACAATGGTCATGAATTGATCGATCCTTTTGATCAATTGATCGCACCAAGCTTATTAGCACAAGGAATCGTACCTGAAAGTGATGACGGAATCGTCGTAAGCCGAGGAACGATTGCTGGAAAACAAGCATTAGTCATTGCAATGGAAGGTAAATTCCAAGGTGGTGGTGTCGGTGAAGTTTCTGGTGCAAAAATCGTTTCTGCATTGGAACATGCTTTAGAAGAAAACAAAAAAGGAAATGAAATCTTTCCAATCATCGTTTTAGATACCGGTGGTGTTCGTTTACAAGAAGCAAACTACGGTTTATTATCTATTTCTGAAATTGGAAATATGATTATTGCATTAAAAGAATATATTCCAGTTATTGGACTTGTTCCTGGTCGCGTTGGTTCATTTGGTGGGATGTCAATCACTTCTGCACTAATGAGCTACTTGATTGCAACGAAAAAAGCAAGAGTTGGTTTGAATGGACCAGAAGTTATTGAACAAGAAGCTGGCGTACGTGAATTCGATTCAAGTGATAAAAATTTGATTTGGAACACATTAGGTTCACGCCAACGTGTTGAATCAAAAATCATCGATGAATTGGTTACAGATAGTGTTGAATCAATCAAAGAAGCAGTAGTAGCTGCAATCAATGAACGTAAAGATACACATCGCAGTGAAAGCTCAGAATTCTATCTTTCTTTATTGGATTCACTTGATCTTTCAAAACCAATGACTATCGCTGAATACAACGAAGCAATTGTGAAACATCAAGCAACACCAGTTGAATTACCAACTGTTTCAGAAGGCGACAAACCAGCAGCTACAAGTGTTGGTTACGAATGGTTTGAAGCATTGACTGATATGAAAAATCCTACTTCATCTGTTGGTACAGTTTACTATGGTGAATCAGATAAATTTGCAGAAGATGCAATTGTTACATCAATCGTTCCTGATCCAAAAAATCCAATGTACCGTGTCCGCAATGGTGAAGTTGGATTGGTTGAAGGCTTCCGCATGGGACAAATCTTGAACCATGTTTATGAAGAAGATAAAGGTAAAGTTATCAAACGTCCAATCGTCATCGTTATTGATGTTCCTAGTCAAGCGTATGGCTATAATGAGGAATTGATCGGTATCCATGTTGCTCTTGCAAACAGTGCTGCTGCATATGCAAAATTACGTCAAGCTGGTCATCCAGTTATCGGTTTGATTGCTGGTAACGCAATTTCTGGTGCATTCTTAGCACACGGATTACAATCAAGTCGCTTGATTGCTTTAAACAGTAAAGAAATCACTGTTCAAGCAATGTCTAAAGCAAGTGCTGCCCGTGTAACAAAACGGACGATTGCAGAAATCGAAGCTGCGGCAGATAAAGTTCCTGCTATTGCTTATGATATCAACAATTATACAAAATTAGGAGCGATCCATTGCTTCCTAGAAGATATCACTGATCAACAAGCTTCAGAAAAGAATGTCAATGAAGTTATCAAAGCAATCAATGCTGCTATCAGTGACGTACGTGAAAAAAACGATACGATGCTAACAGCTCGTTATACAAATGAAACAGCTAAAAAAATGGGACGTGTCGAAACAAACAAAGTACGTGCCAAAATGGCTGAAGAATGGGATGCTTAAAAAATGATCAACGCACATGATATTGTTTGTTTTGATAAACAAGTAATTGAAAATAATGATTTGCCTGACTGGGTAACTCTTTCAGATCATGTTTTTGCGACAGTCCGCCGAGCAATGACCGACTATTCTGAAACCTTACCGATCGGCTTGCGTGGAACTGCCAGAAATCAGCGGTTTGCATTAGAAATACCTACTCGAATGGTTCAAAAAGTAATACATCCGTGGGAAATCACAGACCGGGAATCATTTCGTCAAACAGACATTGCCCAATTCCCTGTTTATCAGCAATTTCATGCTGTAAGAGAAATTTTATCAGGAACAAAGTGGGGAGTCGGAGGAAGTTTAGGTTTTGAACTGACAACGGATATACCGGCAGTAAAAGAAACAAGTGATTTTGATCTTTTACTTTATGTGGATACTCCAACTGGATTGCCACTGAAGGCGATCCAGTCACACCCTGATTTTTTTGAGCAATTCGATACCCAAGTGATCACAACTCAAGGTGGTTTTTCCTTAAAAGAATATTTGAGAAATCCAGAGAAAAAAATTCTTTTGAAAACAACAGAAGGTCCAAAATTAACCAAAGAAATTTGGTAATAAATTTGAAGTGAGAGAAAGAGATGTTTGAAAATAAGAAAATCAAAATCAATGTAAGCGATTTCCAAAAAGTGTCTGCTGTAACTGCCGTAATGATGCAAACTATTTTATCATTTGCATTAGCGAATGCACACAATGAAACGACAGCTGCTTTTATTGGAACATTTTACGTGATGGTTAAATATACTGCTCCGATGTTTATTTTTGCAATTGTTTATAATATGGTAAAAACTAGTCAACATATATCTTACGGGGAATTTTTAAAAGAAAAATTCTTTGAATTATTTGTTCCGTACGTATTATGGACAACTGCGTATCTATGGTTATTCCCAGCTGTACAACAACAAACACCGTATACAAATGTTGGTAGCTTCTTATTGAAATATGTGACTGGTGACGGAGCGCCACATTTATGGTATACCGTGATGATGTTACAGATCCAATTGTTTATGCCGTTTTTTGTTTGGTTAGGCTATAAATTCTTTGCGAATAAAAAGCATGTTTGGCCAACAATGATCGTTTCAACAGCCATCTACGTTGTTTGGTATTTATTCTATCAATCACAAGTATTGAATGGACCATACCATCAAAGTTTATATCTACTTGATCGATTTGTACTAAGTTTTATTATCTATGGCATCTATGGCGTAGCTGCTTTCATGTATCACAAGGAAGTGTTTAATGTATTGAATCGAGTTCGTTACTTGTTCTTGCCTATAGGTTTAGTCGTTGCGCTATTTTCTGTTCGTTCATTATTAGAACATCCAGGAGATTTGAGTTTTGCTAACGCTCCTTACTTGAATACGATTCAAAGTTTGTATAGCTTAGTTATTATTTTTGCCGTCTTCATGTGCGCTTCAAAAATGATCATCAATGATTCACCTAAATTACCACTTTTCAAATGGTTATCTGTATACGCATATCGTACGTATTTAGCGAATGTCTTTGTATTCCAAGTATTGTTACTATTCTTTAAAGATAGTTTCTTACGATTACCTTCTGGAATAATGATCCTTGTGGCATATTTAGCTACAGCTAGCTGTGCATTTGCTTTAAGTTGGATCTTACACCTTATCTGGTCTAACGTGAAGAAAATATTTAGTAAGTAAAAAATGAAAGGAGTTTTTGTCATGAGAGAAAAACAAAGGGAAATGGTGGCGGCGCAGATTGCTTATTCTGTGGAGAAAGCATTGATAGCAGAAGTGGAATTGAGCCCTAAGCCTGGTTTAGTGGATGCCCACAGTACGGGTGCCCATCATGATATGGATCTGTCTTTGTTTCTTCGCTTAGCTAAGTCATTGACTCCTTTTTTTGAACAAATGGCTATTGTATCGTGGAACCATCCAATCGACCAAGAATTACGTGAGAAAATTGCAGAAATTGGCCGACAGGCAGAAAAAGCGATGTTTAAAGCAACCAATGGCGTGAATACGCATAAAGGGACTATTTGGGTCATGGGGCTCTTAAGCAGTGTCATTTCTCAGAAAATCAGTGGTAATGAATCTTTAGACTATCCCGAATTATTTGAAACTGTGGGGAAATTAGCTGCTTTTCCAGACTCTAAATTTCAAACGAAACAAAAAAGTCATGGACTTGTCGTTAAGAAAAAATATGGTGTCAATGGTGCATACGAAGAAGCTGTCTTAGGCTATCCTAATTTGGCACATGCATTGACCTCCTATGAGTCTTTTTCGACAGATTCAAAAGAGCAAAAGCAGTTGCATATGTTATTAGTCTTGATGAGTACGATTGAAGATACCTGTGTGTTGCATCGTAGCGATGAAACGACATTGTTCAAGATGCAAAAACTGGCTTATGATGCTAGTAAACGTCTGCTACCGAATCCTAGTTTTTCTGAACTTCTTCGTTTTTGCCAAAAGAAACAAATTTCACCTGGCGGCAGTGCAGATCTGCTGGCAGCTGGTATATTTTTGGTAGAAGTGAAGAGTTGGGAAAAAAAAAGCCAAGGAAACGATCGTGTTCTCGTTCAACATTAGTAAAACATACAAGCATCCAGTTTGTTATAAAAATAACCCCAAAAAGTTAGGGGAATGAAGTGCGCCCCAAAAGTTAGACCAACAATGTAGCGCACTCATAAAACTGGATCATTGGGAGCTAAGCAGGATTGCTTAGCTTTTTTTGGACTACTATTCTAGCAACAGAGAACTCGGCTATCGCTTCTGAAGTTGCAGGTACTTTTGATGTTGTAGCTCCTTTAACTGTAGGGACACCTACAGCACTTGTAGTACAAAATAAATTAGTGAATGAAATTGATCAAGTTTATACTAGTCTGATTAAACTAGATAAAACAAAAGATCAATTTTATATTGTTGAAGAACAATTAAATTTAGATAATTATAGTGTTGAAGAGGAACAAGGATTTTATATCGTAAGAGATAATTTAAATGCTCGAGTAATCAAACATACTGATATGACAGGGAAGAACATTTGGCTTCAACTGTTAATGAAATGACTGAGGTATTAAATGGAATTGTACCTACACAAGTTTTTTTATCGATAATGGATTACCGTAACGCCAACTTTTCTGAAGTTAGAAAAGTCCAGAATAGTAGAACGATTTATGGGACCATCAGTAACCATTCAGCAATTAGAACTTATAAATTCAACAGACTAATTATTCAATAAGTTAAAATACGATAAAGTACCGATGAGATGGGGTTCTCGGGCGCTTTATCGTATTTTTTTTGTCTTATTCTTGTTTCGATTATGATATACTAGTAAAGTAGAAAAGTGAAAAGATGGTGGCTAATCTCTTGAAAAAGGGGTGATGCCTATGGTTCATCGCTTTATCCCTAGAAGGGAGTAAGCAAGTGTCAACTTTTGAAGCAATTCAACTGATGATCGCTTTTGCGACATTGGTTTTGCTGATTAGTGACCATAAGGACAAAAAATAACCATCTAACACTTTAGCAGGCGTAGATGGTTAAACCATTAAAACAAAAGCTACCGTCTTTTTAACGGTTCTACATGGGGGCTATGTTCGCGCATAGCTCCTTTTCTTTATATTAGCTTAGATTGTTGATTCTTACAAGTACAATGTACACATAGGATTAAAATTATTTTGGAAGTTTAGATTATTGAACAAAGATGATTGGTCGCCCGGAATAGTTATGTATCAAAGAATTAACAGTTAGAACTAATTGTTCGAGATGATCGATTGATTGGTCTTCTTGGTGGCAGATGCCATTTTGAAGATCGATGATCAGTAATGCATCAGCAAGCATGTGTACTTCCCCCTAAATTGTTGAACGCTGTCGTTTTGTGAAGAGAATGGATCACAGAACAATAAATTAGATACATTGTAATACATGTTGACGTGCAAAGAAACAAAGGATATGATTTTTATACTATTTTAGTTAAAAGAGGATAATGATGAAAAAGATAATCGGTCTAGTTGTGAGTTTAGGATGTTTCTTCGTTTTATTTGCTATGCCAACCACTTGTTTTGCAGTTGCTGGTGGACATGGCGGTGGTAGTTTTGGTAGTAGCGGTGGCGGTTTTAGTCGTGGAGGATTTTCGATTGGTAATAGATCAAGTTCTCGTGGCTATATGAACACAGGAGGAAGATATTATAGCGATTATGAAACAAGTAACTATCCTATGGGTCGTGGAATGTGGATCGCACCGCTTGCGATCATCGGTTCTTATGGTTTCAGGAGCTATAAACGGAATAAAGCCGAACGCAAGCGTAAAGATGTTCTATTTGCTGCTATGCCAGGAACCAAACAACAAAAAAAAGAGTTATGTGCAACAGTAGAAAATATCTTTCTGACCATTCAAAATGCTTGGGATCATGAAACTCTCGAGAAAGTGAGAAACTGCTATACACAACGTCTATTTGAGGAACACCAACGGGTACTGCAGGAAAATGAAGCGGATGGGGTCAAGAATCATACTAAAAAGGTAAGTATCCAATCCTTAGAAAATTATCGGAAAATCCACGAAGATAGCTTCTCAATCCGTATTGATTTTAGTTGTTTCGATTACACGATCAATCGGGGAGATAGACGGGTTATTTTAGGCAGCCGTAGGAGACAACAGCAATTTTCTCAAATATGGTACTTTGATTATGATCAGAAAGCAAATATCTGGAGAGCAGACTTTGTTCAACCAATTTACACAGATTAAACGATCCATAGACGATAGCTCATAAATCATGTGGATAAGTGAAGTAATGGAAAAATTAAAATTGTGCTACGTTCAAGTGGACGGATTTGTCAGTTGGTCCAAACATCCTTATACTTGAGAAAAGGATATCGATAAAGGAGAAACGAGATGCAGACCAGATTTGATCAGTACAGAAGACTATTGACGATTGCAGAAGCAGGTTTACTTTATGGAAAAGATGTATTTGATAAAGAAAGATATGAAGAGCTGCGGACAATAGCTCTTGAATTATTGAGTGGGATTGGTACAGAAACTTCAGCTGAACTAGTTCGTTTAACAGAGCAAAACGAAGGATATCCCACACCGAAAATCGATGTTCGAGCCTACATCAAGCAGGAGGATAAAGTTCTCTTGATCGAAGATAAGCGGACAAAGGAATGGGCACTGCCGGGGGGATTTGCAGAAGTTGGGCTTTCGCCTAAAGAAAATATCGAAAAAGAAGTTGAAGAAGAAACGGGGCTCATCGTGACAGCAGATAAACTACTTGCTTTATTCGATACGAATGTAAGAAAAGATGTTCCGCAACTTTTTCAATATTATAAGCTTGTTTTTTCTTGTACTATCCTGGCCGGCTCATTTGTGGAAAATAGTGAAACATCAAATAGTGCTTTTTTTGCTTTAGATGAGTTGCCACCTTTATCGATCAAGCGAACGACGAAGGAACAATTGGCAATTTTAGCCAACGGACCGTTACCTTATTTTGACTAAAAAAAGTATTGACAAGTAAAATAAGAGAGCGTATTATTATCGAAAATAAGTGTCTTACAAAAGAGAAGTAACAGGATTGATCTTTTCAGAGAGCTGATGGGGCTGCGAATCAGTAAGTGGATCATGTGAAATGGACTTTTGGACTGAAGTGTTGAATTAAGTAGGGACTTCCGGGTACTCCCGTTATAGAGAAAGACCGTTGTTAGACGGTCGATAGAGATATGCTTTTTTAGTGTATGATTGAGGTGGCACCGTGGAATTTCCGCCCTCAAGTTGGACTTCGTCTGACTTGGGGGCTTTTTTGTATTTTAGATAAAAAAATCAATGACAAGAGAAGTAGCTAAGAAAAGAAAAATCACAGAAAATTTCCGATGATGAGAAGGAAGTATTTTTTGCTTAGTGAATGGACTTGTCCGAGCATCCTTGAACCAAAGTAGGGGATGACGGGAACTCCCGTTACAGAGAAAGACCATTATTAGATGGTTGATAGAGATATGCTTTTTTAGCATATGATTGAGGTGGCACCGTGGTACATCCGCCCTCAAGTTGGACTTCGTCTGACTTGGGGGCTTTTTTGTTTACATAAAAGGAAGGAAGAGAAAAAAATGAGAAAAACGAAGAAAATCAATGGCGATTGTTTAACGCCAATCAATTTGTATTATCGCCTGCGAGATGAAAAAAGTTGTTTATTGGAAAGTATCCCCAGAGAAAAAGAAAATGGCAGATATTCAGTCATTGCATTTAATCCAGCACATCACGTCACATATGCAGAAGGAGAGTTTTCGTTTGATGAAACGACGTACCGCTGTAAGGACCCGCTGAAAGAACTTGAAAAATATGTGTTGGTTGAAGAAGAACTACATGAAGAGCTTCCATTTCAAGGTGGGGCGATTGGCTATGTAGGCTATGACATTGCGGCATGTTACGAGGAGATCGGAACGATTCCAGAAGATGAATTGGGCTTACCAGACATGCAATTTTATCTCTACGAATCATTCGTGATCTATGATCATCAACAGCAAGAAATAACTATCGTTGCGAGCAATAGCTACAGCCATGAAACGGAAGAAGTGTTAGCACAACGATTAGAAACTATCGAGCAAAAAATCAGAACAATGAATGAAGCAGAAGGAAGTGAGCTACCTTCGTTGTCCTTACAATTTAAGAGTAATTTTTCACAAGAAAAATTTGAACAGATCGTTACAGAAGCAAAACAAAAAATCAGAGAGGGTGATTTATTCCAAGTGGTTCCTTCACAACGATTAAGCGTAGATTTTACGATTGATCCTTTTGATTACTATCGTCAATTACGAGTGACCAGCCCTTCTTCTTATCTTTATTTTTTACCATTCCCTCAAGCAACGATTATCGGGAGTTCCCCTGAAAGTTTAGTTCGAGTCAAAGGGGAGGTCGTGACAACGAACCCGATTGCCGGCACTCGAAAACGTGGGGCAAGTAAAGAGCTGGATGATCAGTTAGCAAAAGAACTGATAAGCGATCCGAAAGAAATTGCAGAACACCAGATGTTAGTCGATCTAGGGCGCAATGATCTGGGGAAAATCGCACAACATGGTTCTGTAACTGTTCCTCTTTTCATGACAGTTGAACGTTACCGCTTTGTCATTCATATCGTTTCACTTGTGCAAGCCCGATTGAAAACTGGCTTTTCTGCGATGGATGCGCTGAAAGCAACTTTACCGGCAGGAACGGTCAGCGGGGCACCTAAGATTCGCGCAATGACTCGCATTTACGAGTGGGAGCCAGTGAAACGCTCGATTTATGCAGGCGCAGTTGGCTACTTTTCGCAAGACAACCAAGCAGATTTTGCCATTGCTATTCGTACGATGGTAGTGAAAGGCAAAAAAGCGTACGTGCAAGCAGGTGCGGGGATTGTTTATGATTCTGATCCGACAAGCGAGTATTTTGAAACATTACAAAAAGCGAAAGGACTATTGGAGGTAAGAAAATGATTTTATTAGTCGATAATTATGATTCTTTTACGTATAACTTGGTTCATTTACTTCCAGATACGGAGATCATCGTCTTACGAAATGACGACCAACGACTGTTGGAAGTCGCTCGCAAAGCAGATGGCATCATTCTTTCACCGGGACCTGGAAAACCAGCAGAAGCAGGTGATCTAGAAAAATTGATCCGATTGTTCTATCAAACGAAACCAATTTTAGGGATATGTCTGGAGCATCAAGCCATTGGTGAAGTATTTGGTGCAAAGATCGTATCTGCACCCACAATCATGCATGGGAAGCAATCGGTGATCAACCACAAGAAAATCATGCGTTATCATTCATTGATTGTGTCAAAAGAACATTTCCCGGAAGTACTGTGTATCACCGCAGAAGTGGATGGCTACATCATGGCAATGAAACATCGGGAATACCCGATATATGGACTGCAATTCCATCCAGAATCTATCGGTACTGAAAATGGGGAAGACTATTTAACGGAATTTTTACAGAAAGTAGGGATTACTGATGCAACAACTATTTGAACGTATCTATCAGCAAAAAGATTTATCACAAGCAGAAATGGAACAATTAGCGACTGCGATGTTTGATCAAGAAGTGACCGCAAACCAGATCAGCGGTGTGTTGATCGGGTTGAAGGTAAAAGGGGCAAGTACAGAAGAATTGACAGGCTTGGCTCATGTGATGCAAAAGCGGGCGATTCCAATGGAAAAAGCACCAACTGGGGTAATGGATAATTGTGGTACTGGTGGCGATCATTCAGAAAGTTTCAATATCAGTACGACAGCGGCATTTGTTCTTGCAGGTGGGGGAATCCCTATGGCAAAACATGGCAATCGCAGTATCTCAAGCCGCTCTGGAAGTGCAGATGTGTTGGAAGCCTTAGGCGTTACCATCACCAACAGCAAAGAACAAATTGATCATCTTTTAAAAAACGTTGGGATTGCTTTTCTCTTTGCCCCTGCAATGCATCCTGCAATGAGAGCAGTCATGAGTGTGCGTAAAGAATTAGCTACACCCACGATCTTTAACTTGATTGGTCCATTGATCAATCCTTATCCATTAGAGTATCAACTGATGGGGACCTATGCAGGAGATTCACTAGCATCAACTGCTGAAACATTAGGAAAGTTAGGGAGAAAACAGGCACTAGTTCTTCATGGCTATCAGGGAATGGACGAAGCCAATTTGGGCGGCAAGACCCATTGTGCTTTTTATCAGTTAGGAAAAGTCAGCGAATTTTCATTTTCACCAGAAGAAGTGGGCTTGGAGTCACTGCCATTGACTGCCATTACCGGAGGCGATGTTCAAAAAAATAAAGAGATTCTATTATCGGTATTAAAAGGTGAGAAAACACCATATTACGAAACGATTCTCCTAAATGCGGGATTAGGTTTTCTAGCAGGTGCTAAAGTTCAGTCAATTAGAGAAGGCATCAAGGAAGCAGAACAAGTGATTCAATCAGGTGCAGCATTTGATACATTACAAAATTTATTAAAAGAATAGTAGGTGAGCGGATGGATTTTTTAGAGAAAATCTTAAAAGAAAAAGCAAATGAAGTGAACAACTTAACGCCGGTCGAAAAACGAGTAGAGAAACAGCGGCCTTCCTTTTATCAAACGATAAAAGGAAATCCTAAAAAAGTACATATCATTGGAGAAATCAAACGAGCTTCTCCTTCTAAAGGCCTGATCAATGGAACGGTTGATATTTTGCAACAGGCGAAAACATATGAAAAAGCTGGTGTCAGTGCCATCTCTGTATTGACCGATCCTGTCTTTTTCAATGGAACGATCCATGATTTGACAGCAGTTGCTCAAGTAGTTGATGTACCGGTGTTATGTAAGGATTTCATTATTGATGAACAGCAGATCATACGAGCAAAACAAGCAGGTGCAAGTCTGATTTTACTGATTGTTGCGGCTTTGCCCAAGATAAGATTGAAGGAATTGCATGAGTATGCGACTGAGTTAGGCTTAGAAGTCTTAGTGGAAACTCACGATGCCAAGGAATTAGCAACTGCGAAAGAAATCGGCGCTACGATCATTGGGGTCAATAATCGCAACTTAAAGACCTTCCAAGTCAGCTTACAGACCAGTATTGATTTGAGTCAGCTAGAAGGTCGATGTATTTATATCAGTGAGTCTGGCTTTAAAACAGCACAGGATGTTGAGAAAATCAGTCAAAATTATCAAGGGATCTTGGTAGGTGAAACGCTGATGAGAGCAGGAAACGTGGAAGAAAAAGTAAAGGAATTGTAGGTGTCGAGAAGATGACTGAGATCAAGATTTGTGGATTGACGACAAAAACGGCGATCGATACAGCAATTCAATCTGGGGCCTTTTATCTCGGATTTGTTTTCGCAGAGAGTCCAAGAAAAATCACTCCCGAAAACGTTCGTACACTTACACAAGATCTTCCTGAAAAAGTAAAAAAAGTCGGGGTGTTTGTTTCACCTACAAAAGATTTCGTCGAAGAGATTGTTAAGATCGCGCAACTTGATTTCGTTCAGATCCATGGAGAAAAAAAGTTTCAGCAGTTGGATGTTCCGATTATTCGAGCAAAAAGTGTGACTAAAAACGTGTCATTGGCAGTAGCGACTGGTGAAGATTTTCTTTTACTGGATGCTCCACCTGCTAAATATATGGGCGGGAATGGTCAGCGTTTTGATTGGTCAGCTGTCGCAGTACAGCAGTTAGAAAAAGAAAAGTTGTGGTTAGCTGGCGGTTTGACAGCTGAAAATGTGGAAGAAGCCATTGCTTATTTCCATCCGAAAGTAGTGGATGTATCAAGTGGTGTCGAGACAGATGGGAAAAAGGATCTAGCAAAAATCAGCGCATTTTGTGAAGCAGTGAGAATTGCTGATAACAGCTGAAACGTACAGGATACGTTGAAAGCAACGCGATAAAAAGGCATGACACAAAATCGTCTATCAGTAAAAAAGGAGGAAACAACATGTACCAACAACCGAATGAACAAGGATTTTATGGGGAATTTGGTGGACAATTCGTCCCAGAAACCTTGATGTACGCAGTCAAAGAATTGACAGAAACTTATGAAGAAACAAAAACAGATGAGGAATTCCAGAAAGAATTTGCCTACTATTTAAAGCAATATGTAGGACGTGAGAATCCACTTTATTTTGCACAACGATTAACAGAACATCTTGGTGGTGCGAAGATATATTTGAAACGGGAAGACTTGAATCATACAGGAGCCCATAAAATCAACAATGCATTAGGTCAAGTACTGTTAGCCAAACGAATGGGTAAAAAGAAAGTTGTAGCAGAAACAGGAGCAGGGCAACATGGAGTCGCTACGGCTACTGCGGCTGCTTTGTTCGGGATGGAATGTACGATCTTTATGGGAGAAATAGATATCAAACGCCAAGAACTGAATGTCTTTCGGATGGAGTTATTAGGTGCGAAGGTAGTTAGTGTGACTTCTGGCAGTAAGACACTCAAAGATGCAGTCAACGAGGCATTACGCTATTGGGTCGAACATGTAGAAGATACACATTACGTCATGGGATCAGTCCTAGGCCCGCATCCGTTTCCTGAAATTGTGCGGGATTACCAAAGCGTGATTGGAACTGAAGCACGTCGCCAGATTTTAGAAGCAGAAGGCCGGTTACCTGATGTGGCGATTGCATGTGTTGGTGGGGGAAGCAATTCAATGGGATTGTTTTATCCTTTCCTCAATGATCCAGTACGATTGATTGGTGTTGAAGCTTCAGGGCATGGCTTGGATACCAGTGAACATGCTGCATCGATCAATAAAGGAAGTGTTGGCGTGCTGCATGGAGCGAAGATGCACTTGCTTCAAGATGATGATGGGCAAGTCATTGAAGCATTTTCTATTTCTGCAGGTCTGGATTACCCAGGAATCGGGCCAGAACATTCTTATTTATATACTAGTGGACGTGCAGAATATGCAGCAATCACCGATCGTGAAGCTGTTGAGGCATTCCATCTTTTGTCTGAAAAAGAGGGGGTCATTCCAGCATTGGAAAGTTCCCATGCGTTAGCTCATGTCATGAATTTAGCACCAACTATGGCTAAAGATGAATTGATCGTCGTTTGCTTATCAGGTCGTGGGGACAAAGATGTGCAACAAATCAAAGAAATGGAGGAACAAGCATGAAACCTTTAACCCTTTATTTGGAAAATCAAACAACAAAACCTTTATTCATTCCTTATATCATGGCTGGCGCACAGGGCCTAGAACATTTACCAGAAGAAATCGAGATGTTAGCAAAAAGCGGAGCAACTGCAATTGAGTTAGGGATCCCTTTTTCCGATCCAGTAGCAGATGGTCCCACTATTCAAGAAGCTGGTTTGAATGCCTTCAAACATCAGGTAACACTAAAGAAAATCATTGCAGTATTACAAGATTATCGCTCACCAGTCCCTTTGATTTTAATGGGATATAGTAATTCATTCTTTCATTACGGTGTGAAGAAACTTGTAGATGATTTAAAAGATTGTCATGTCCAAGGGTTCATCATTCCGGATCTCCCTTATGAGCACTGTGACTTGGTTTTGCCTGATCTAGGCGACATTGCACTGATCCAATTGGTTTCTTTGACTAGTCCGAGTGAACGAATCGACACTTTAGTAAAAGAAGCAGAAGGCTTTATCTATGCGGTAACGATCAACGGAACAACTGGAGTCAATAAAACCTATCAGCAAAATCTGACAGAGCATCTAAAAGAAATCAAACAAAAAAGTGCGATTCCTGTTTTAGCAGGTTTTGGCATTTCAAAAGCAGAACATGTCCGGCGATTTGCGCAGTGTTGCGATGGAGTAGTAGTAGGATCTAAGATTGTCCATTCCTTACAAGTAGATGGATTGACCAAAACACAAGAATTGATTGGGGAACTCTTGCGTTAAAAGAGCAATATTCACAATAGTTGGGGCTATTGAGGAAGCAACTCGTTAAATAATCAAAAAGATGTTCAGGTATAATGAAAGTGGAGGAAAGAGGTCGAAACAAAAGTCGTTTAGGTATGAGAAATTGGATAAAAGAGGCCGGGACAGAAGTGTTTAACTCCGAGAAATAAGAAGAAATTAACGAAAATTGCTGTTTAAATTTTTGTGGATTTCGGCTTATTTAAGAAGGAGTTGCTTCTGCTCCCACCGTTTATTTGTTTTTAAAGAATGAGACAAAAGTGTTTCTTACTTTTGTCTCACGCTTTTTTTTGAAATTTCCGAAAGACCTGACTTTTAGACGCCGTTTATTCGAGAGTCTGTAGTAAACCTACTTTTTAGATTTGTCCCACATGCTTTTTCCACATAATCAGGATTGACCGTTCTTTTTTGGTTAAAAATTGTTGCATTTGCAACTAAAAAGTGTAAAATAATACTAACATTTAACCAAAGGAGGACAAGATGGACGACATCATTAGAGAAATCGGGATGATTTCTCGAGCCTTAGATTCGATCAGCAATATTGAATTCAAAGAAATCGAATTAACAAGAGGTCAATACCTTTATTTGGTACGTATTTGTGAACATCCTGGAATCATCCAAGAAAAATTAGCAGAAATGATCAAAGTCGATCGAACGACGACGGCACGAGCAATCAAACGGTTGGAAGAAAAAGGAATGGTTCAAAGTGCGGCAGATCAGATAAATAAAAAAATCAAGAAACTCTATCCGACAGATAAAGGTAAAAAAATCTATCCATTTATCATTCGTGAGCATCATTATTCCAATCAGGTAGCAGTTGAAGGATTGACACCAGAAGAAGTTGAACAATTACAGAAGCTGTTAAAAAAAGTTCGACAAAATGTGAGTGAGGATTGGAATTTTGTAAAAAAGGGCAACAAAAGAATTTATTGAAAGGAAAAGGCAAGTGGAGAAAATCGAAATCAAGAAAATGACTGCTTCAGATGCGGAACTTCTTCAAACAATCAGTATTGAAACCTATCGAGATACGTTTGGCGAATATAACAGTGAGGAACTGATGCGCATTTATTTAGATGAGGCATATGAGATCAATAAATTGATGAAAGAACTGCAAAATGAACAATCAGAATTTTACTGGGCAATGGTTGATGGCGAGATCGCAGGTTATTTGAAACTGAATGTTGACCAAGCACAATCAGAAAAAATGGGGAATCATTTTTTAGAAATTGAGCGGATCTATGTACGCAGTGCATTTAAAGCAAATGGAATTGGCTCAAAACTTATGGAACTTGCTATCCAACGAGCGCAAGAACAACAAAAAGAAGCAATTTGGTTAGGCGTATGGGAACACAATCACCCAGCCCTGCGCTTTTACAAGAAACATGGTTTTTCGCATCATAGCGAACATATTTTTTATATGGGTGATGACGCTCAAACAGATTATATTTTTGTCAAAAAAATCAATGGAGGAGAAATGAATGAATAAAGTAATTGTAGACTCAACTTTTTGGGAAGTTTTCCCTGAAGCAACGATCGAAGTCTTAACTGTTGAAGGTATCGATAATCATGTCCAAGAAGACCAAGAAGAAACCTATCATCATTTATTGAATCAGGCAGCAAAAGAAGTAAGAACGTATCTAACAGAAGAACCCTTCAGTCAAAATGAAGTGATTGCACAGTGGCGCCAAGCTTTTGCGCAATTCAAAACAAAAAAAGGGGCACGCTCTTCTATTGAAGCATTATTGAAAAGGGCCAATCAAGAACGTGAATTTTACCCAATCAATCCTTTGGTAGATATTTACAATAGTATCTCACTAAAATATGGTGTGCCATGTGGTGGGGAAGATATTGCGAAAATCCAAGGAGATCTGCATTTAGGAAAGGCAAAAGGTGGAGAAAACTTCTTACCTCTAGGAGCAGACGAAGATGCGCCAGCGTTGCCAGAAGAAATCATCTACTATGATGAAGAAGGTGCTATTTGCCGTTGCTTCAATTGGCGAGAAGCACAGCGGACAATGCTTACCGAAGAAACTGCGCATGCTGTATTGGTCATCGAATCAATCAATCCAGAACAAGCAAAACGTGGGAACGAAGCAATCCTTGAATTAAAGAAAATGATCGATCAAACATTCCATGTGACAAGCAATCATTACACTTTAACAAAAAATCAAACAGAAGTAACAATCAATTAAAAAAATAAGCCTCACCAATAAGAACTCTCTACCATGTGCTTGAAAGTGTTCTCGCATTGGTAGAGGTTTTTTTCGTAGAATCCGCTTTCGTGATATAATAGAAGCAATTATTTTCCCTATACAAAAGGAAATAAAAGGAGGACATAAAATGATCGGTAAAACTCGTGTGATGCTCTATGCAGAAGATGTTGAAAAAATCAGTCAGTTTTTTATCGAAAAACTAGGAGCGACAGTCAGCGAAACAGTTGAATTACCAGAAGAGTTCCACAGTGTGATAGTAGCGATCTCTTCTGAATTTGAATTAGGTATTTTCCCTAAAGTTTTTGTGCAACGCTTTTCACCAGAAGTATTAGGTACGTCTCCATCAATACTATTTTTTACCGATCGATTTGAGGAAATCTATGAACAAATGGAAAATCCTGGTGAAATCACGGACAACAACGGTGTTTTGACATTTAATTTTTCCGATCTGGAAGGAAACTATTTTGTGATTGGCCAGATGGAAAGAAAGGAAGAAGAAAATGAGTCTAACTGAAAAAATGGAAGTGTACTTAAAAGAGCGGCGGGGAGAAAAAAGTGAAAAGTTAAGAAAGAAAAATAGTGAATCTGGCAAAGATTGTACAAAAGGCTGGGGCAATATGGTCAATACTGGCTTTGGTGGATTGAATTCAATGAATCATGCACATGATACGGTAACAAGTTGGCAACATGAAATTGACAATAAGGCGTTTATTGCAGAAGAACAGCGACGAATTGCTCGCGAAAACACGAAAAAATAAGAGCATACGAAAAGAATTTAAGTTTTGAATAAAAAGCTAATGTTCACGCTAAAAGTCTTAATGGTAAAAATAAAGGATTAATGTTCGGATTTTGCTTAAAATCCGAATTTTTTATTTACTTATGTTATTATTTAGTATATGATTAACCTCGTTGTTTTATTAATAAAACTAATTTTTAAAGGACTTTTTTATAAATGTTCGGCTTTTAGGGGGATGGAAGATGAAGGAAAAAATACTTTCCTACTTCGAGATTGAAAAACTAGGTACAACAGTTAAAAGAGAGGTACTTGCTGGTTTCACGACGTTTATTTCAATGGCGTATATTTTATTTGTGAATCCAACCGTTTTAGGTGCTTCTGGTATGGATGAGGGAGCAGTATTTACTGCTACTGCTTTGGCGAGTGCAATCGGCTGTATTTTGATGGGTGTTTTAGCACGTTACCCAATTGGAACGGCGCCAGCTTTAGGAATCAATGCCTTTTTTGCTTATTCTGTTTGTTTAGGAATGGGTATTCCTTGGGAAACAGCTTTAGCAGGAGTTTTTGTTGCTTCATTGATCTTTATTTTGATCACGATCTTTAAATTGCGTGAAATGATCATCGACGCAATACCTGCAGACTTGAAATATGCTATTTCAGGTGGGATTGGTTTGTTTATTGCTTTTCTTGGTTTAAGTGAAGGTGGCATCATCGTTTCGAATAAATCGACTTTAGTTGGACTAGGTTCCTTAAGTGTAGGAACGACATGGCTTACTATCTTTGGACTAGCGATCACAGCGATTTTGCTTGTTCGTCGTGTTCCTGGAGGTATTTTTATTGGGATGGCAGCAACGACATTTTTAGGCTTGATCACTGGATTGATTCCAATGCCGTCTCAAATCGTTTCAGCTGCACCAAGTTTGAAACCAACATTCTTGGTTGCCCTAAAACATGTAGGGGATATCAATTCTCTACAAATGTGGGTGGTCGTGTTAACTTTCTTACTGGTCACTTTCTTTGATACGGCAGGTACATTAGTTGGTCTTGCCAATCAAGCTGGTTTCATGAAAGACAATAAAATGCCACGTGTTGGAAAAGCATTAGCTTCTGACTCAACAGCAATGCTTGCAGGTTCTTTATTAGGAACATCACCAGTTGGTGCGTTTGTTGAATCATCAGCAGGAATCGCAGTCGGTGGTCGCTCAGGGATCACAGCTGTGACAACAGGGATCTTCTTCTTGTTAGGATTGTTCTTCTCACCACTATTATCTGTCGTTACTTCTCAAGTGACAGCACCAGCGTTGATCATGGTCGGTGTCTTGATGGCACAATCATTACGACAAATCGAATGGGGCAAATTAGAGATCGCTATTCCTTCATTCTTGATTTTGATTGGTATGCCGTTGACTTATAGTATCTCAGACGGGATCGCATTAGGATTCATTTTCTATCCAATCACAATGCTTGCTGCAAAACGCGGAAAAGAAGTTTCACCAATCATGTACCTATTATTCTTCGTCTTCATCGGTTTTATGTGGATATTGAACGTGTAATAAAGAATATAGAAAAAATGGGACAGAGGTGTTACGAAGATGTTGCTTTCTGAACCATTTATGTTTGAAAAGGCTGAGACAAAAGTGTTTCTTACTTTTGTCTCACGCTTTTTTTTTTGAAATTTCCGAAAAACTGACTTTTGGACGCCGTTTAGTCGCGAGACTGTAGCAAGCATGATTTTTAGATTTGCCCCACGTTTTTTTTACAGTTCGTCAACTAATCGATAGCTATTCTTCCGTGGGAACTATGGATTAGTAAAAAACTTCTTGTCTTTTTCTATAAGAGAGGTTGATCGAAAAAACTTGTTATCGGTAACAAGTAATGTCCATTCAAAAAGAAATCGCATACCAGCAACATTTAATTGAGTTTAGCAAAAAAAGCGAAGAAAATCGGTATTTACTCCTTTTTATGAAAGCGTTACAATTCTTGGGAGAAGGACATTTTTTTGATAGTGGAGGAAAATATGGAGAAAAAATGGTGGCATCAATCAGTTGTTTATCAGGTCTATCCGCGTAGTTTCCAGGATACGAATGGTGATGGAATCGGTGATTTACAAGGCGTGATTTCAAGATTAGATTATTTGAGTTATTTGGGCATCGATACGATCTGGCTCTCCCCGGTTTACGAATCGCCTAATGATGACAACGGATATGATATTAGTGATTACCAAGCAATCATGGCAGAGTTCGGAACAATGGCTGATATGGAACAATTAATCAGTGAGGCAAAAAAACGGGGAATCAAGATCATTATGGATCTAGTTGTTAACCATACTTCAGATGAGCATATCTGGTTTGTCGAAGCACGGAAAAATAAAGACAATCCTTATAGAGACTATTACATTTGGAGAGATCCATTAAACGGTGATGTTCCTAACCAATTGCGTTCGATATTCAGTGGGTCTGCTTGGCAGTTAGATGAAGCAACTGGTCAGTATTATTTACACCTTTATAGTAAAAAACAACCTGATCTAAATTGGGAGAATGAAAAAGTGCGGCAAGAGATCCATCAAATGATGAATTTTTGGATCGAAAAAGGCATTGGTGGTTTTCGCATGGACGTAATCGATACGATCGGTAAACTACCTGATCAGGGGATAACCAATAATGGGCCTAAGCTACATGAGTATCTGCAAGAAATGAATCAGGCAACGTTTGGCGACAAAGATTTGATGACAGTAGGCGAAACATGGGGAGCAACAACGGAGATTGCCAAGCTATACTCTGACCCTAAGCGCAATGAACTGTCGATGATCTTCCAATTTGAACATGTCGGGTTGGACCAACAAAAAGGAAAAGATAAATGGGATCTTCAACCGTTAAGTATCTCTGAATTAAAAAAAGTACTCTCTAAATGGCAAACCTCTTTAGGGGAAGAAGGTTGGAATAGTCTGTTTTGGAACAACCACGATCTGCCACGAATCATTTCTCGGTGGGGGAATGATCAAGAATACCGTGAAGAAAGTGGGAAAATGTTTGCTATTCTACTGCATATGATGAGGGGAACTCCTTATATTTATCAGGGGGAAGAAATCGGGATGACGAATTATCCCGTCAGTGACATCAGTGAAGTAGAAGATATCGAAAGTATCAATATGTATCATGAACGCCTAGCAGCAGGTTATTCAAAAGAAGAAATCCTACGTTCTATTAATGCAAAAGGACGCGATAATGCACGTACACCGATGCAGTGGGACAATAGCGAAAATGCTGGTTTTACAACTGGGACCCCTTGGTTGCACGTCAACCCGAATCATCAAGAAATCAATGTAGAAAATGCGTTGAAAAATAAAGAGTCTATTTTCTATACGTATAAAAAATTGATTGATTTACGCAAGGAGAATGACAGTATCGTCTGGGGTGAGTACCAATTAGTATACGATACGCCAGAAGAAGTATTTGCCTATCTTCGTTTGGCTGCTAACGAGAAGTGGCTAGTTGTAGGCAATATATCAGACAAAACACAAAAATTTACAGTGCCTAACGGTGATTTTTCGTTAGTAGTCACAAATTACCCACAAGAAACTGTTCCTAAAGGCGAAATAGTATTACGTCCTTATGAAGCTTTTGTCTTACATGCGGATAATAAATAAGCTTGATTGTTCAATTTTTGGAGAGAACAAGTAGTAGCTGGGTATTTTGTATCTGTTTACTGGTATTTCTAATGATAACTAGATAACTGAAAATCAATAAAAAGCTGGAACTTACCTATGTATTAGGTATGTTCCAGTTTTTTTAGTCTAATGCTTAGAGCAAAATGAAGCTTACACAACCTTATCTACGGTGTTCAAAGACCAACTCCTTGAAATAAGTCTGGATTTTTCAAAACGTGGAGAGCTGTTTCGAAAAAACCATTCTTATTGTCAGCGGAGCTGAACGGTCTTTTCACAACCTTTTGACAAATAACTTAAATCATACTATGATATGTACGCTGATATTAGGGGGGAGAAAGAATGGGAAAACCAATTGAACAAGCATTAAATGAATGTCTGTTTTTTAGTGTGAAAAAATTAGATCGCATGTTGAACAAAATGGCGGATGAGGCGTTCAAAAAGACTGGTCTAGCACCGACATATGGATTCATCTTGTTGATTTTGAAAGAAAAAGATGGACTGCCACAAAAGGATATTGCACAAATGCTCTATTCTGCGCCGTCTACGATTGCTCGCTTTGTTGAAAAATTAGAATATAAAGGGTATATCAAAACAGTGAGCGACGGACGATTGTCTCTTGTTTATTTGACGGATGAAGGTCGGGAATTCATCAAAGAAATCGACAGTAGCTGGGAAGAACTTCATCAGGCATACAATGCTGTGTTAGGTACAGAAGTAAGTGGTCAGTTATCACAAGATTTAAATGCTGCTACAGATAAACTGCAAAAAAAATAAAAAATTTTTTACGCATAATAATTGTATGCACAACTAATTGTGTGCTTTAATAAATAGAAACATTATAATGGAGGAATCAATATGACAAATTTTAATGAAACAATGACATTCCCTTCTGGTGCGACACTTAAAAATCGTTTGATATTGGCACCAATGACTACACAACTAAGCTTTTACAATGGTGTGATCACAGAAGATGAAATCAAGTATTATGCTGAACGTTCAAATGGATTAGGAGCAGTGATCACTGGTGCAGCGAATGTCCAAGATCTAGGAAAAGGCTGGCCTGGAGAATTAAGTATTGCCCATGATGAAATGATTCCTCGTTTGAGTGAGTTAGCGCAAGCAATCCAAGCGAAGGGTGCTAAAGCAATCATCCAAATTTTCCATGGCGGTCGGATGACGAAGCGTGCGACTTTGTCTGGTGAACAAATCGTTTCAGCAAGTGCAATTCCTGCAGAAAGACCCGACGCAGAAACACCACGTGCTTTAAGTGAAGATGAAATCAATGAAACTATCATCGCTTTCGGTGAAGCAACTAGAAGAGCAATTGAAGCAGGTTTTGATGGAGTTGAATTGCACGGAGCGAATACTTATTTGATCCAACAATTTTTTTCTCCACATTCTAACCGTCGTGAAGATCAATGGGGCGGAAGTATAGAGAATCGCTATCGTTTTATTGATAAATTACTTAAAAGTGTATTCCAAGCAGTCGAAAAATATGCGAAGAAACCATTCATCGTGGGTTACCGTTTTTCACCAGAAGAATTTGAAACACCTGGTATCCGTTTGGAAGATACGATCTGGTTGTTGGAACGTTTACGTGAAACAAAACTAGATTATCTCCATGTTTCATTAAATACCTATGATCGAGTTGCTCATTCTGAAAAATATGCAGATAAAACGATTCTTGAATACGTCCATGAAACATTACAAGGAAAGATTCCATTAGTTGGGGTAGGTAATATCCGTAATCGTCAAGATGTGGAAACGGTTCTAGCAAATGCTGAATTGGTCGCAATTGGCCAACAGATGATCGTTGACCCAGATTGGGCAGTAAAAATGGTGGAAGAACGTGATGTTGAGTTTGTGACGAAGCCGTTTGAAGAAGCATATCAAGAGCTTTATCTACCTAGTCCATTGTATAATTTCTTGAATATGCGTTATCAACCATCTAAATAGATAGGAAGAAGGAATAACAATGAAAGTACTGATTGTTTTAACGAATACTGAAAAATATTCAGGTATCGATCGCCCAACTGGTTTGTGGTTAAGCGAATTGACTCATTTCTATGATGTGTTAGTCAAAAATAATATTTCAGCTGATTTTGTTAGTCCTAATGGTGGCTACGTCCCCGTTGAACCACAAAGTATCTCAAATATGGATGCAATCGATTGGACCTATTATCAAGATGAAGATTTTCGTAATCGTGCTTTGGGAAAAACACTTCGTCCAACTGAAATAAATGTGGATGATTATTCTGCAATTTATTATGCAGGTGGACACGGCACAATGTGGGATTTCCCAGGTTCAGTTGATTTAGGGAAGATTGGTTCTGCTATTTATCAAAATAATGGGATCGTTTCTGCAGTTTGCCATGGTGTAGTTGGCTTATTACCGATCACAGATGCTGAAGGTCAAACTATCTTAGCAGGACGTACTGTGACAGGGTTTAGTAATGAAGAAGAAGCGGCAAATGGTACAACAACGGAAGTTCCATTTTTAACTGAAGATGCCTTAAAAGAAAAAGGTGCAAACTACCAAGCTGGAGCAGCTTTTACAGATGTTGTGCATGTGGATGGTCGCTTATTGACAGGGCAAAATCCGCAATCTGCTCATAGTTTAGGGCTTAAAGTCGTTGAAACACTGGCAAGTAGATAGAGAGGTTTATTGATGGAATATAAAACATTAAACAATGGCTTGACCATTCCAATCTTAGGATTTGGCGTCTATCAAATCTGGGACCAAGAGGAATGTGAAAAAGCAGTTCTTGAAGCACTGAAAATAGGCTATCGGTTAATTGATACAGCTGCTGTTTACTATAATGAAGAAACAGTTGGCCGGGCAATCAAGAAAAGTGGGATTCCTCGAGAAGAAATCATCTTGACTTCTAAGTTGTGGGTGACGGATGCAACTTATGAGGGAGCATACAAAGCATATGAGCGTTCCTTGGAAAAATTAGACATCGACTATCTAGACATTTTTTTGATCCATCAACCGTATAACGATTATTATAGTGCTTGGCGTGCGATGGAAGAACTGTATGAAGCGAAGAAAGTCAAAGCAATCGGAGTCTCCAATTTTTCTACAGGACGATTGACTGACTTGATTTTAAACAATCAGGTGAAACCCGTAATCGATCAAATCGAACAGCATCCGTATAAACAGAGACAGTTGCAAAGAGAAACAGCACATCATTTTGATGTTGCAGTGGAAGCTTGGAGTCCGTTCAATCAAGGGAAAGAAGGAATCTTTGAAGACGAATTGTTGCAGCAATTCGCACATAAATATCAAAAAAGTGTGCCTCAAATCATTTTAAGATGGCAAACACAAATTGGTGTAATCACGATTCCCAAATCAGTTCATCCAGAACGGATGAAAGAAAATTTTACGATTTTTGATTTTCAATTGACGGAAGAAGAAATCGCAGCGATTACTCAGCTAGATAAGGTACCACAGTCAACTGGACCACGAGAACATCGTGAATTAGTTGAAAAGTTGCATCTAATCAATCCAAACAAGCAGTAAAATATCCATCAATAAAAACAAACGAAAATAAAGCGAGTGTATGGCAAAAATTTTGCCATACACTCGCTTTATTTCATTTGTTTTTTTACGATTATTCTTGATAAGCTAGCTTCTTATTCTGCTCGTAAAGCAATCGCAGCATCTTTCTTAGCAGCCATTCGTGCTGGAACGTGTCCACCTAACATCGTCAAGATAGTCGAAACTACAATTAAGATGATTGCGTGAACAGGGTTAAGTTGTGCAACATTTTTTAAATCAGTCATGTTGTATAGGATGCTGTTGATTGGGAATGTAGCCAACCAGGCAATCAAAACACCTAATATTCCTGATGAGATACCCAAGATACATGTTTCGGCGTCGAAGACACGTGTGATATCTTTTTTGCGGGCACCTAATGCTTTTAGCACACCGATTTCTTTTGTACGTTCAATAACAGAAGTGTAAGTAATGATACTGATCATGATCATACTTGTGACTAAGGAAATACCAGCAAAGGCAACTAATACATAGGTAATCGCATCCATTAAGCCACCAGTCAATTCAGTCATTGTGCCAGCTAGATCAGAATAAATGATTTTATCTTCTTCTGATTTTCCTTTGTTGTAATCAGCTAAATAATCAAGGATCTGTTCTTTGTCACCAAAATTATTTGGATAGATCATGATACTTGATGGAATACTGTCGCCACCTAAATAGCTAATCAACGATTGTTTCGTTGTTTCGTCTACTTTTTCAGTAGTCAATACATTGGTGTCACTTTCTTTTTGTGCTTTGACGATATCAGAATCTTTGTTTTCATTTACGATTTGTGTCGTTAATTGATCACTATAAGCAATCCCTGGAGAAAGCAAATTCATTGTAGAAGAAGATTTGACACGTAAAATACCAGAAATTTTTACTTCATCGGTTGAATTAGCATACATCGCATCATAGTCAGTATTGGGAATGAAATTACCAGTTGGTAGTTTTGTATAGTAATTGTTGTTATTTACAATTTTAAATGTCGTACCAACGATTTTATCAAAATCTAATTTTTGACCATCCTTGACATCAAACCCAAGATTTTTCAAGGCATTGATATTCGTATTGTTGTTCCCATCAACGATCAAAACAACATCTGTGGCAGAAGAAGGATAGCTTCCATCCAGCAGAGAATAGTTTGCTTGTAAAAAGTTTTCTTTTTGATTATCCAGTTGTGTAGGGAAGGTCGATACACCGACACCTGTCATTGCAGACATCGTACTTGTCAGTGATAATGATTCAGAATCAGGGTTTTGGTTTGAGAAGCTGACTGGTTGGACTTTCCCATCTACTTGACGAAGCATGTTGATACCAGTTGCTCGTGTGAAACCAATATTGTTACTTAGATCAGAATCGATATTTGTTACATAGTCCACGTAAGTTTGATCGATTTTATTCGTATGTTGTGCTTTGTCTTCATCACTGATTTTGGCAGTGATCGTGTCTGTTTTTGGATAACTTGCTTTACTTGCGCCTAATCCAGTAGCATCATTTGTCTGGCTAGTTGTCACTTTAGAGATCGTGATCGGGAATTTAGCCATTGTCTCAGATTGTGTTTTATCGATTTGTTTTTGGAAACCTGAGGATAAAGCAAGAACGATAGCAATTCCGATGATCCCGATACTTGATGCGAATGAAGTTAAAAATGTCCGTCCTTTTTTGGTCCGAATATTGTTGAAAGAAAGTTTCAACGCTGTCCAAAAGCTCATTTTTGTGCGACGTAGATTGAATTGATCATCTTTTGGTCGTTCAATATGTGGGTTTGAATCGGATAAGATCTTCCCGTCAGAAAATTCGATGATACGGTCAGCATATTGATGGGCTAATTCAGGGTTATGGGTAACCATAATAACTAATTTTTCATTCGATAGTTCTTCGATTAATTCCATGATCTGGATACTTGTTTCAGTATCTAAAGCTCCAGTTGGTTCATCACAGAGCAAGATATCTGGATCATTGGCAAGTGCGCGTGCGATAGCGACCCGTTGCATTTGACCACCAGATAGTTGGTTTGTTTTTTTATGCATGTGGGCACTCAAACCAACCCGTTGCAATGCATTTTCCGCTTTCTTTCGTTTTTCTTCTTTTGATACACCACTAAGAGTCATACCAAGTTCGACATTTTCGATGATCCCTAAGTGACCGATCAAATTATAGCTTTGGAACACGAAACCAATCGAATTATTGCGGTAAGCATCCCAGTCACTATCTTTGAAGTCTTTTGTTGATTTTCCATTGATGACCATATCACCTGAATCGTAATTATCTAGTCCACCAATGACATTCAGCATCGTCGTTTTACCTGAGCCACTTGGTCCCAGGATAGCAACGAATTCTTTTTTTCTAAAGGCAACAGATACGCCATCTAATGCTTTAGTAGTTGTTTCGCCGACTTTATAATATTTTTTTATATCTTTTAGTTGTAGCATATTCGCCCTTCTTTCCTTTTGAAATATTCGGTATACTAACAAGTATATCAGAACAACGAACGTATTATACTCAATGAATATTAACTGAATGTGAACAATCAGAAAAAAATAAGAAATTTTTCAAGATAGAGGGAAAAATATGAACCGAATACTAGTAGTAGAAGATGATGGAAATTTGCAATTGCTTTATCGATCAGTGTTAGAACGAGCTGGATTTTCAGTGATTACGGCAACAAATGGAGAAGAAGCACTTCAACGATTGGAAAATTACCAGATCGAGTTGATCATCACTGACATCATGATGCCTGGAATGGATGGGTATGAATTACTAGAACATCTAAGAGAAAGCAGGATCGAAGTGCCAGTCTTGATGATTACTGCGAAAGCAGACTTTGAAGATAAAAAACGCGGCTTTCATTTAGGCACCGATGATTATATGACGAAACCTGTAGATGTCAATGAGATGGTCCTACGCGTAGAAGCACTGTTGAGAAGAGCAAAAATCAATCACAGTAGTCAACTCGTTATTGGAAAAACAACACTAGATAAAGAGACCTATGAAGTGAGGATAGCAGAACAAGCAACAGTATTACCGCAAAAAGAATTTCTGCTTCTTTATAAGTTATTGGCTTATACTAATAAAATTTTTACTCGCCAACAATTGATGGATGATATTTGGGGGCTAGATACAAACACAGAAGAACGGACGATCGATGTACATATCAAGCGTCTACGATCGCGATTTGATCATATAGACGATTTTCGGATTCTAACTGTTCGTGGTCTAGGATATAAGGCGGTGATCGGAAGGTGAAAAAGAAACTTTATTCGCAGTTATGGATCTATTTTGCTAGCATCGTCTTTGTGTCGATATTGGTAACCTTGCTCTGTTTCCTAGGCTTTATTTTTCTGTTATCCCATCAATCGATTTCTCCATCTGAACGCCCGACGTTATATCCGTTAGTTATTTTTGCTGGATTCAGTATGATCGTGGGTACAGGGATCTCGATTTTTGTTGGACGAAGGATCTTGATGCCAATCAGTGAACTGCGAACAAACATGAGCAAAGTCGCTACTGGCGATTTTTCGATCCAGATGAACGAACAGCCGAAAGTGGAAGAAGTGCAACAACTGTATAAAGATTTCAATGTGATGGTTCAAGAATTAAGTAGTATTGAGACTTTGAGAAATGATTTTGTTTCTAGTGTTTCCCATGAGTTCAAGACACCACTGGCAACGATCCAAGGCTATGTCCAATTGCTACAAGCAACGAATATTTCAGAAGAAGATAAACAAGTTTTTTTACAGCGGATCATTGAAAGCATCAATCAGCTTTCGCAACTCACTGAAAATGTATTAAAGCTGAATAAATTAGAAAATCAGCGGATACAATTAGAGAAAAAAACATTTCGACTAGATGAACAAATACGAGAAGTCATTGTATTCTTACAGCCAAAATGGGAAAACTTAAGATTGAATATCGAACTTGATTCCATTCACTATTTTGGAAATGAAGAGTTTTTATATCAAGTTTGGTTGAATATTATGGACAACGCAATCAAATACAATCAAACCAATGGTCAAATCGATATCAAACTGACTCAAAATGCGACAGATGTGTATTTTGAAGTGACGGACTCTGGAATTGGAATGACCGAAGAAACACAAAAGCGGATGTTTGAAAAATTTTATCAAGGAGATACAAGCCGGCAAATGGCTGGTAATGGATTAGGATTATCTCTAGTAAAGAAAATCTTGGAATTGCATCATGGAACGATTCGCTACAGTAGTATTCCAGAAGTTGGAACGACGGTAGTGATCCAGCTGAAAAAAGAATAGGCCATTTATCGATCTCACAGAATAAGCCTTCAAACAAGGAACATAAAGTGATGTTTATTTGTTTAAAGGCCGTTTTATTTGTTTGGAGTAGTGCTTTTTTCCTTCTTATCGTTTGATGAAAAACATGAGAAGCTGTTTCGAAAAATTCCTTCTTATTGTTGGCGGAGCTGAACAGTCTTTTCACAACCTTACTCACGGTGTTCAAAAAGCTGACCTTCGGCAATAAGTCAAAGCGCTCTTTTCACAACCTTTTTTACATATTCCCAGAATTTATCTGAAGCTAGTGTGTGCTCGCCAGTTTTACGGGTGAAGGCTAGATGACTTTCTTTAGTTGGCGTGATAGGAACGATCACTGTATTTTCTTTCAGGAGGTTTTGAACGGTTTTTCCCATGACGATTGAGATACCCATATCGTTGGCAACCATATTGATGATCAAATCGATTCGGGAACCTTTGTAGGAGATCTTAGGTTCAAATCCTGCTTCTTCACAAAGATCTAAAACGGGTTGATAAAGATTTGTGCTTGGACCAAGAACGAGAAAATCTTCATCTTTCAATTCTTTTAAATCAAGGCTTTCTCTGTTGGCGAATGGATGACTTTTTGGTAACACAGCAACAAAGGAATCTTTTTCAGTAGGGAGCCTTTCAATATTTTTTGAGGGTTCATCAAAAATCCGTACAAAATGGATGGTATCACTATGTTCGTTCAACTCTTCATCGGTCATTTCAATACTTTCTACTTCTTTCAACTGGATCGTAAATTCTGGATACAGTTTCAGAAATTCAGTGATTTTAGTGAAGCCTTCATAGTTGATCATTGTAGGGATCGTCAGGATATGGATGGCGAGATTTTTTTCTTGAGTATACGTTGCCAATACTTCTTGCATTGCGTGGTATTGTTCAACTACATTTTTTACATAAGGAATCAGTAAGTTTCCCACTTCTGTTAATTCGATTTTTCGGTGGACACGCTCAAATAATTTGACGTTTAATTCTTTTTCAAGTGAAAGGATTTGTTTTGAGATGTTTCCTTGAGTGGTAAATTGTCGTTCAGCAGTTTTAGTGAAATTCATTGTTTCTACTAGATCGAGAAAAATTTCAAATTTGCGGATATCCATAACTATGTTCCCTATCTATTCCAATTGAGAATACTTTAACATGAAATTTGAATTGGTGTAAGTAAGACTCTCTGTTAAAATCTTTTTTGCAAAGGGAAATCTATTTTACTAAAAATTTTCAAAAAATATTTCATACAAGAAGATGAGAGGAGTTTTTTAGCATGCCAACAGGAGTGTTGATTAATGCAGGTTCTGTATTGTTTGGCGGATTGATCGGGGGGCTGGCGGGTAATAAATTAAGTGAAAATTTCAAAGCACAGTTGACGATGGTTTTCGGTGTCTGTTCAATGGGAATGGGGATCTATTCGATTGCGCCGATGAAAAATATGCCCGCAGTTATTTTCGCCTTGGTTATCGGTACAGCGATTGGACTGATCATCCATTTAGGACACGGAATCAATAAAGGGGCAGCCCTAATGCAAAAACCAATTTCTAAGATTTTCCCTAGCGAAAGATTAGGGATGTCCCACGAAGAATTTATCACTACGTTAGTAACTGTTATTGTTTTGTTCTGTGCTAGTGGAACAGGCATTTATGGTAGTTTAGATTCTGGGATGACTGGAGATAGCACGATTTTGATCTCAAAATCTGTGTTGGATTTTTTTACAGCAGCTATTTTTGCATGTAATCTCGGTTATGTTGTTTCGGTAGTGGCGATTCCGCAATTTATTATTTTTTATATTTTATTCTTATTGGCTAAATTCATTTATCCGTTGACAACACCTGATATGATTTTAGATTTTAAAGCATGTGGAGGATTCTTGATGGTAGCGACAGGTTTCCGAATGATCAATGTCAAGATGTTCCCAGTTGCAGATATGATACCGGCGATGATCGTGATCATGCCGTTGAGTTGGGTCTGGACAAACCTGATTATGCCAATGCTATAAGAAGATATATTTGAATGTTTGGTTAATGGAACGAACGATTGATTTAAAAAAGTATAAAATATGTAAGTGCGCTTACATATTTTATACTTTTTTTGTTGCAACTAATATTATATATGGTATAGTATTGGAGAAAAGATATTATTGTAATCTATAGAAGAAGGTGAAGGAATGCACATCCAAGTTCCGACGATATTGCTTGATGGGACAGTATTAGCTGCTTTAAGCAAAGAAGACATGTATGGTTATGCATTGACCAAAATCGTACAAGAAAGTTTATCTGTAAGTGAATCTACTATGTATCCAGTATTACGCAGATTGAAAAAAGAAGGTTTTTTAGAAACATATGATGAACCGTTTGAAGGAAGAAATCGCCGTTATTATCGATTGACTTCATTAGGGCATAATCAATTAGAGGATATAATTGATGAATGGATCGTGTTTCGAGACTCTCTAAATCGACTATTGGAGGATAATAAGCATGAATGAATATTTAGATGAAGTATTTAATGAACTTCAAGAACTCCCTGAGGATGACCGTTTCGATCTAATCCAATATTATGAAGAATATTTTTTAGATTCTGGTAAAACGATGGAGAAGATCCTTGAAGAATATGGCACCCCTAAACAGTTTGCACTGAAATTAAAAATCAATTATTTCTCTGAATTGGATGATTCCAATGGAGGAAAAGTCAATACGAAAAGCTCAAAACGACAAGTACGTTTGATTTGGATGGTCATCATCGGGTTATGTGCTTCACCGTTATTGATTCCTCTAGCAATTGGTTTTATTGCAGTTATTTTCGGATTGATGCTGGCTTTGCTAATGCTCATCGTAGCAATCTATGTTGGGTGTATCTCTATTCTAGGTGTAGGATTGTTTGCGATCATTTCGGGTATTGGTGTTTTAGGACAATCTGTGACTAGCGGAATATTCTATGTTGGAATGGGCTTGTTTGCGACGGGAAGTGTAGTATTCTTTGTTCCAATACTATTAAAATTAACAAAACTATTGTTCCAGATGATGATGAATTTTGTGAAATGGGTAGGAAGACGATTTGTCACAAACAGAACGATCCATCCTTCAAAAATATAGTAGAAAGTATAGGTGAAAAAAATGAAATTGAAGCATTTTTTACTAGCAGGAATTGGATTGATGGTTACTGGTGGATTGCTCGCTGGAGTAACTTATGCGTATGGTGCCCAAAAAAATTTAACATGGGAAAATGGACCAAAATTGATCGAAATGGCGCAAGAGACACAAAAGATCAGCGCAGATAAAAAAATTGATCGATTGGAGATCTCCGCAGAAAATCAAGCGGTTATAATCAAGCGTGGACTAGATTTCGAGGTAACAACTGTTCACGAAAAGAAATCTAAACCGATTATTTCAGTAAAGGACAATACTTTAGCTATTGCTGGTAATGAAAAAAAGCGAAATACATTGATCAGTATGGAAGATGACACAGCAAAAATCATCATCACGATTCCTAAAAACATCGTTCTTTCAGAAATAAAAATTGAAGGAAACAACAGTCCAATCGAATTAGATGAAATTAAGAGTAAAGCTATCAGCACGAATACGTATGGTGGGGCACTTACACTTACGAATATTGACGCAGACAAGCTTACAGCAGATGATAAATTAGGATCGATCTATATCAATGACGCAACGATTCAACAAATGGCTGTATCAACCAGTGACAGTCAACTTTCTTTGGAAGGCTTAGCAGCAAGTACCAAAGGCAAGATCGACTTACAAAATAGCCATCTAGCTCTTTATGAAATGGAAGAAAATAATCTGGATATCCAACTTTCTGGTGATTCTCATCTTGAAAAAAATGGTGAGGAGATAACTACAGAATCATTTGGTCAAAAGGATAAAACGTTAACGATAACTGGTCAAAATAGTGTTGTACAGATATTAGACGATACGGAATCAGATTATGACGATTATAGTGACTATGACTAAAAAGTGAGTAGGTCATTCTGTTTTTATAATAAACTGAATAGTATTTAGTAGACAGCGAAGAACGAATTACTGGATTCTTCGCTGTTTTTCCATCGCTTAACTGTCAAAACTATAGTAAAATAGGGGATGTGAGAGAAACACACAAATACATAGATAAAATAAGGTGGACGAGTCCAATGAAAATAGATGAATCAAAACGTCAGAAACTAGAGATAGAATTAACAAAATTACATAACGAAATAACGAGTCTTAGTGAAAATTATTATGACGTATCAAACGAACGTGTCATGATCGATTATCCTAAAAATTCAGAAGGTCGTCAGATGGAACAGGTGTACAATGAGGTATTCAAAAATCTATTGAAAGTGAAAAAAGAACTGGATTATTATTCTTTGCCGATTTTAGATACGGGAATCTTGAAGTATGACCAAGAAAAAGAGCGATTCATTTTTAAATCTGTTCGAGAGAATTTAGTTCTATCTGCAGGAATGGATCTAGAAATCTTAGTAGAGGATTATTTTACGGAAGAAAAACATTGGGTGCGAACAAGTTTAGAGTATCTTCCACAAGCTGCTGGAGGTCCACAGACACAGGGGTGGTATATCACAGAAGATAAAGAGTTAGAGCTTGAAGGTGCAATGGCGCGAATTAGAAAGAAACAGTTCACATAAAATATTGGTTGAAAGAAGGAAAAAGAATGAAAGAGAAAAAAGCAGTTTATGTCAATGGATATCTCGGGTTAGTTGGTTTGATCATACTGGTTGGAGCTGGGGCGGTCTTGTTCTATTTGGGAATGACGAATTCCAGTACTTTTGCAACGGTTATTGGTTTTATTTTTTTCTTTATAGCACTTATTTTACTTAGCTCGGCAACAGTGGTTAGTCCTAATCAAGCAAAAGTCATCTTGTTCTTTGGACAATATATCGGAACGATTAGAGAAAGCGGCTTTTTCTTGACTGTTCCTTTCGCACAAAAAATAAGTATTTCGTTGAAAGTACGCAATTTCAACAGTTCAGTTTTGAAAGTCAATGATTTAGATGGTAATCCGATCGAAATATCTGCAGTCGTTGTTTTCAAAGTCGTGGATACGGCGAAGGCACTTTTTGATGTCGCTTATTATCATGATTTCGTGGAGATCCAAAGTGAAACAGCGATTCGGCATATTGCTAGTCAGTATCCCTATGATACATTCAATGATGACGATCTAACCTTGCGGGGAAATACGACGGCAGTTTCAGATGAATTAGCACAGGAACTGCAAGAACGTTTATCCGTTGCAGGAGTAGAAGTAATAGAAACTAGACTGAATCACTTGGCCTACGCAACAGAAATTGCTAGCGCAATGTTGCAGCGACAACAAGCAAAAGCTATTTTATCTGCTAGACAGACGATTGTCGAAGGCGCTGTAACAATGACTCAAATGGCATTAGAGCAAATCGAAGAAGGACAAGAAATCAATTTTACGGATGATCGGAAAGTGCAACTCATCAATAATTTACTCGTTTCCATCATTACGGATAAAGGTACGCAGCCAGTGATCAATACTGGAAGTCTGCAAGAAAAATAGAAAATAATTTTGAGAGTGGAACGAATAGGTTCGTTTGTTTCACGTTTAAGATCCGAATAAAAGGTTGAAGCAGAAGCAATCACTTCTGTTTCAACCTTTTTTCGTGTTATTGTAGTAGAAATGACAAATTTGAAAGAAACTCGACAGTTGAATCGAAGGTAAAGACCAATTTATTTTACTATAATGAACTTATCAAATTTGAAAGAAGGAGAAGAAATGAAAAAACTTCTAATTGGTCTGGTCGCCTTTGTTATCATTGCTTTTGCTGGTGTAAAGGTGGCAGATTATGTTGTTATGGGTGGCGATAGCTACTATGTACAAATAACGACGAATGGTGAAAAAGAAGTCAGTAAATCCGATAATGGCCAACAATATGTTGGATATAAATATAGTCTGCCAGGTTATAATGCAGATGGAAGCAAAAAAACATTAGAATTTAGAGGGCAACAACCACGTCCATTGAGAAAAGGTGCCTATCTAAAGATCACCTGGAATAAAAATAAAGGGGTAACTTCGTATGAAGAAGTTCAAAAGGAAGATATTCCAAAGACAGCTCAAGAAAAATTAAGTAAAGGATAGAGGATAAATGGAAAAAATCGTTGAGGTTCAAAATGTAACAAAAGTATATGGTAAAAACAATGAGAAAAAGACTCAAGCATTGAATGGAATCGGCTTTGAAGTAGAAAAAGGCGAATTCATTGGTATAATGGGTGCTTCTGGTTCTGGTAAATCCACACTATTGAACATTTTATCTACATTAGATAGACCCACTGAAGGATCGATTCGAATCAATCAAAAAGATGTGACAAAATTAAAAGGAAATCAATTAGCTGATTTTCGATCAAAAGAAATCGGATTTATTTTTCAAGATTTCAACTTGTTAGAAAATTTAACTGCTCAAGAAAATATTGCAGTTCCACTTTCTTTACAAGGTGTTCGGGCAAAAGAGATCAAACAGCGAGTGAAAAAAATCGCTGAACGTTTATCGATTACTCATATTTTAGAAAGTTATCCATCTGAAATATCAGGTGGTCAAAAACAACGGGTTGCTGCAGCGCGGGCCTTGATTACCCAGCCTACGATCTTATTAGGTGATGAACCAACAGGTGCTTTGGATTCAAAAAGCGCTCGTGATTTGTTGGATACGATGGAAGAACTAAATACAAAAGACGAGGTGTCGATTCTTTTGGTTACCCATGATCCTTTTTCAGCAAGTTATTGTCAACGCATTTTATTTATCAAAGATGGGTGCATTCACCAAGAAGTGAAGCGCGGAGACCAAAGTCGAGATTCTTTTTATCGACAAATCTTATCCATTTTAGGAAATTTGGAACAGTAAGGGGGAAAAGAAAATGCTTTGGAAACTATCACTTACTGGAATCAAAAGTCGATTAAGGGATTACATTGTCTTGTTTTCAGGTTTGGTTATGGCATCTGCCATCTTTTATATGTTTGAATCGATGGCAAGTAATAAAGATTTTTTAACACATAATTCATCCTTGTCGATGACAGTGATTATCTTTCAGATAGGGTCTGTTTTATTGGGGATCATCACATTTGTCTACATTCTTTACGCAAATTCATTTTTGATGACGATGCGGCAAAAAGATTACGCGATGTTCATGATGTTGGGTGCAAAAGGAAGAAAAATTGCGCAAATGATCTTTTCGGAAACATTTATCGTTGGGATAGTGGCTACAGTAGTTGGTTCTGTCTTGGGCGTAGGGCTTACTAGTATCGTTCAAAAATTACTAGTCGATCAATTAAATGTTACGATCACCCATTTTTCACCTTTGAATCTAAAAGGATTGATTATCACATTCATCTTTTTTGCAATCTTGTTTTTACTTGCAGCATTTGTCAATGCATTCTCAATTGTAAAAAAACCGATCTTGACACTGATACGTGCAGATCAAACACCAACTAGAATGAAACAACATAAGTTTTTATTTTTACTAGAAGTTATTTTAGGAATTGTTTTCTTAGGTATTGGTTATTATATGATGGCAAATGTACTAGAATACCAGTTAATGGCTATTGTCGTAGCTTTAGTAACAATTGTTCTAGGAACTTATTTCATTTTCCATTCGGTTATTATTTTCTTCTTGTCGTTATTGAAGAAAACAGAAAGTATTTCAATGCGTAAATTGAATAATTTTACGTTGTCACAATTAAGTTTTAGAATTCGTGAGTATACTCAAATGTTGTCGATGGTAGCGATGCTGTTAGCTTTAGCTTTGGGTGCGTTGACTGTTGGATTAGGATTTAAGAATGAGATCATGACATTCACAAATAAGGTTTCTGCTTATGATGTCATTTTGAATAATGCACAAAAAGTAGATCAACAAAAAGTTTCTGATTTACAGTTGAAGGTCAATGCGACGTATGCTCAAAAAGAAGATGCACAATATGTGTATTACAATTATAGTGACTTTGAAAAAACACCTTTGAAATATATTTCAAATAATGGGAATTCGATCAATGACTCAAAAATTGCAGAAGTAAGTGCAAAAGATCTAGCGGAGCAGTTGCCGATGCAAGATGAATTGCGTTCGTATGAATTACCGGAACAAAAAGGTAAAGAAATCAAAGTAGTGCAGTCAACGGAATTTGAACAATTGAATCTTCCTCAAACGACACTGCAACTGGTTCAAGTGAAAGATTTTGTTGCTGATCTAGATCAAATTGAAACATTGGTAAAAGAAAACAGCGAGAACAATCCAACGTTGCAAACTAATGATGGAAGCTTCAATCAAAAATTCACCATGTATCAACTGTTCAACGGTATGTATTCTGGTTTTGAATTTATGGGCTTCTTCCTAGGTATCGCCTTCTTGACGATGTTGGCAAGTTGCTTGATGTTCAAGATCCTTTCAGGAAGTAAAAGTGACATCAGCAGATATGAAATGTTGGAAAAAATCGGTGCTAAACGTAATCTATTGAAACAGTCCATCCGACGAGAAATTGGCGTGCTTTTCCTAGCACCAGGTATCTTAGGTGCAATACACGTTATTTTCGGTTTAGAGATGTTTACAGTATTGATGAGTGATCCGTATCATGATATCTGGATTCCATTTTTGATTTTCTTTGTTTTATACTTTGTTTATTACGTCTTGACTACATGGCTATACACAAGTATCGTTTTGAAAAGAGAAAAATAAATGAAAGAAGAACCTACAGTATGCGGGTCGACTTTGTAGTCGGTTCGCATATTGTAGGTTCTTTTTAGCTTATTTGAATTTGCTTTGGATCCATAGTAAGTTATCGATCGTTAAGATGCTTAGTAATGGAACGGTATCTGCTTTGACCTGGACCACTGGAGTTTGAGGGATTTCTCTAGCGGATAGTCGTTGGAGTACTTCAAAGATCGTCAATACTTTAGTTGTAGAAAAATAGTCAGGTTTTTTAGCTGTACGTTTGAAGTTTGAAACATCTAAGTTTGTCAGTGACATTTCATTTTTATTCCATGAAACTGGCACAACGAATGACTCTTTTTTAGTAGATGTTTCAACAACTGATTTTTCTTCTTTCTTAGGCTCATCATATTTTGTCAGATCATATGCTTTGATGATCGCATTCAATTTATTTGCATATTGTTTATCTGTCGCATAGCGGCCTTCTAGATATTTTGTTGCTTCTTTATAGGTTTTTGCTTCTGATTTCCATGTGGGTTTATAAAAATCTTTGTTATGAGATAATCCATTTTTGATTAATTTTGCATAATCTTCTAGACTTTCTTTATAAGAAGGATATTGGCGGAAAGATGCTCGGATTTGGTAGTTTGAACCCGATTGGTCTTGTTCTAGTGTATTGAATGAAACACTTTTTCCTTGATAATCCCCTTTGATACCAAACAGATTATAGTTTGGTTCACTGGATAATAAGCTGTTGCCTGAGCCACTTTCTAGAATTGCTTGAGCCATCATAACGGAAGCGTAGATGCCGTTTTTTTGTCCGATTTCTTGAGCACTATCGGCAATTTTTTTCAAAAATTGATCAGTAGTTTGATTTTTTGAAAAGTTGAAATCTCCAAGGCCATCTAAAATAGATGAATTGGCTAGAGAACCATTTACAATTGGTAAACCTGCAATATTCACACGGACAGCGAAATCAGGTGCATAATCAGCGATCGAAGTGATCCGTACTTTATCGCCTGGTTGAGGTGCATGGATGTATAAGCCATTTCCAAGATAGATACCGACGTGATGTGTAACACCAGAAGAAGGTCCCCAGAATACTAAATCTCCAGGCTGTGCTTGGTCCACAGGGATTTGCGTACCGGCATATTGTTGTTCACCAGTCCAGCCACCAATATAGTGACCTGTAGCTTGCATGTAAACATAATAAGCTAGACCGGAACAATCAAATGTGGATGGACCTTTTGCACCCCAAACATAGGGACTACCTAAATACTTATAAGCTTCTCTGACGATTGCCTGTTGGACAGCAGTCGTGTTGGCTGGTAAAAGAGATTCGATCGGTGTTTTGACAACAAAATCAGAAGAATTAGTTCCCGGATTTTCGATGCCTGATTGATCTGTTGAACCAGAAGTCTGTTGGTTGTTAGACTGACTATTAGAGCCACCGCTATTGTTTGCGGAAACAACTGAGTCATTGTTTGTAGCAGTCGAAGGTTTTGACTGATTGTTCGAATTTCCATTTGGTTTGCTAGAATTACCAGGATTTCCATTATTGCCACTGTTTTGGTTTGTTGATCCACCAGTATTCGAACCATTAGAAGATCCAGTTGAGCCTCTGTTTGATCCAGTTGATCCGCCATTCGATGTTTCTGTAGTTGATTCAAATTTAGCAGAAAGTGTCATATTGATGACGCCAATAGTAAAGGTATGTTGCTGATAGTCAACTTCTTGCGCACCGTTCACTTCGAAAGAGACTAATTTTTCATCTTTTGAAGGGGAGATTTCATAGGCAATCTTAGTGCCCTCTTTCAATCCTCTAACGACTCCAGATGAATCGATCGTCAATTCTTTTTCTTCTGTAGTGTCTGTAGCGACGGTACTTAATTTGATTTTTCCTAATAGTGTCGGATCGATCGTAACTGTACGCGTAGCTGTTTCTTCTGTTGAACCATCTGGTGATTCTGATGAATCAGTAGTAGACGATTCGGTTGTAGAAGAACTAGTAGACGATTCAGTCATCGAAGAACTTGTTGTGGCTGTTCCATTAGAAGATGAATCAGCTAGATCTGAACTGGTAAGAGTGGAAGAGTTTGTCGTTTTTTGAGCGACGATTGGGCTTTCAGTTGTCTGTGTTGATTGTTCATCTGCAAAAACAGACTGTGTCGACAAAATAGTTGGAGCAATCAGCCATGATGTGGCGAGTAGGCGTATTGCTTTATTTTTGTTCATAATCAAATACTCCTTTTCTTTTAAACGTTTAGTAGCGTAGTCTTTTATTTTTCATAACAGCAGTGAATTTGTACTTTCAGTAAATTGACTCTGCGTTTGTCATTCGATAAAAGCACTGAGTTGTTACTCTCAACGCTTTGATATTCAGTATAAGGCACTACCATTTATTTGGTGGGGGAACAAATGGGGGGAAATGGCCATGCTAATTAAATTGTACCAAAGGTAGAGCAATTCTACAAAATATTTGTAAAAATAACGATCGTAAAACGTAAAAAACTTGTCAAAACATGAAATTTGTCGCACATGTTTTGGCAAGTTCCTCTTGTTATGTTTTTTTTAATGGAGCAGTCGAAGCTCTTTTTTCTAATTTTACAGGTAATAGTTCTTCTTCCCATTCCTTAGTGGGCGATTGGATCCGTGACAATAATAATTTAGCAGAAGCTTTGCCCAACTCAACGATTGGTTGGGCGATAGTGGTGAGTTTAGGTTTAACATATTCACACATGTCGATGTTATCATAGCCGATGATACTGTAATCATTAGGAATTGATTTACCTTTCTCCTCCAGTCCGCGATAAAGACCAAAAGCTAATTCATCATTCAATGCGAAAATTGCAGTTGTCGCAGATTCAACGATGCTTGGTACAGCTTGATACCCACCTTGCTTGGAGAACAGTGTGGGCAATAGCAGTAACTGATCGTGAGAATGTTGGTAGAAGTCTAATGCGTGTTTGAATCCTTCAATTCGTAGCTGGATATTTTCTGGTGGATTCTCAGGGTAAACAAGCGCAATATTTTCATGGCCTAGCGATAATAAATGAACACCTGCAAGATATCCACCACGAAAATCATCTGTTCGGACAGAGTCACTGAATCCATGTGATTTTTTTTGATCGAGCACGATGTAAGGACGTCCATGCTTTTTTAAATTTTCATTGATTGCTGATGTCGAGATGGCAGAAGTGGCAATGATGAATCCATCTACTCCACGTCGTGTAAGTTCAGCTAGATACTCAATTTCTTTTTGATGATCAGAATCAGCATTGCATAGGATCGTCACGAAATGTTGCTGATACAAAACCTCTTCGATTCCTCGCATCAATATATTGAAAAAAGGGTTCGTGATGTCTGGAACGAGGACACCGATAGTTTTTGTTTCTTTTGTGATCATCTGGCGGGCAAGATAATCGGGCTGATACCCTAATTCCTTTTTTGAAGCAAAGACTTTTTCGACCGTTTTTGGACTAAATTTTGCTTCATTACCATTTAGAATCAATGAGACAGTAGCAATCGATACACCAGAGTGTTTCGCTACATCTTTGATCGTTATCTTTTTTTTCCCCATACTTACTACTCCTATCTAGCTATTAATGCTATTTTCCCATGAAAAATGAAAGAAGTAAATGGAAAGAATGCATAGTTGCATCATTATTCCTTCGCCTTTTCGATTGCTGAAATAACTTCTTTCGTAGAACGGATTCGGGCCGTTTTAGGGAAGATTTTTTCAAAAAAGACGTGATGTAACTCAAGATCTCTATCTGCACAAGCATCTTCGACCACGATGACATGATAGCCATGTTGAAATGCGTCTAACGCAGTTGCGTATACGCCATTAGACGTAGCAACACCAGACAAAATAATCGTGTCGATTTGACGGCGGCGAAGCTGGAGATCTAAAGAAGTACCAAAAAAAGCGCTAGGATTGTATTTGGTGATCGTCAATGTATTTGTTGTATTCTCTAAATAGGGAGCTAACAGCAAATCTGTAAATTCCTTTGAGATAACAGGGACTGCTGCTTGTTTAGCTAATTCGTTTTTAGTACTCAAATAGCGGAATTCAGTGATATCTACATTGACTAAGACATTTAACGCGTCAGTATTTTTCAAGTGTTGTGCCAATTCCACATTATTTGCTAAAACATTAGTGGCATCATTAGGGAACAATTGTCCTGAACCGAGAATCCCTTTTTGAAGATCAATCGCGACAAATGCGGTATGATCAAGTACAAGGTCAAGTGACTTTATTGTATTCATGGTTGTCCTTCTTTCAAAAATAGATTGTTTCCCTGTAAGTAAATCATATTTTGTTTATTTGTCAATGAATACTTGTTCCTGCCTTTAGTCTAGTAGCGTTCAATGGTAGAATAAAGAGAAGAAAACGTATACGAAAAAGAAATATCGTGAAGATAGGAGAATACGAATGGAGTATGTAGAAGTAAAAAACGAGTTTAAACGCTATAAAATGGGAGAAACAACGATCACAGCGAATGAAGATATTTCTTTCTCCATTAAAAAAGGTGAACTGGTGATTATTCTTGGACCAAGTGGTGCGGGAAAATCAACTGTTTTAAATATATTAGGCGGTATGGATCAACCAGATGAAGGAAAAATCATTATTGATGGGACAGATATTGCGCAGTTCAATGACAAACAATTGACAGCCTATCGAAGAACAGATGTTGGTTTTGTGTTTCAATTTTATAATCTTGTTCCTAACCTGACTGCCAAAGAAAATGTCGAACTTGCTACTGAAGTTTCACTGGATGCACTAGATCCAGAAGAAGTGTTGGGGCAAGTAGGGTTAGCCCATCGTTTGGAAAATTTCCCTTCACAATTATCTGGTGGTGAGCAGCAACGTGTTTCGATTGCACGGGCACTAGCCAAAAATCCAAAACTATTGTTGTGTGATGAACCAACAGGGGCGTTAGATTTCGAAACAGGAAAACAAGTGTTGAAACTATTGCAAAATGCCAGTAGAGAGCATGGAAATACAGTGTTGATCATCACACATAATTCTGCTTTAGCTCCAATCGCAGACCGAGTGATCCGCATCAATGATGCAAAGGTCCGCTCCGTTGAAATCAATGATACTCCTTCATCCATTGATGATCTTGTATGGTAAGGAGATAGTTATGAAAACAAAAACATATCTTAAAGAAAGCTTTAGAGAAATAAAGCAGTCAAAAGGACGATTTATTGCGATTGTATTGATCATTATGCTAGGAACGCTACTTTTCGTAGGAGTTAAAACAGCTGGTCCAGTCATGCAAAAAACGATGGATCACTATGTCGATCAGAAAAATTTGTCGGATCTACAAGTGATTTCCACAGCTGGATTGACTGAAGACGACTTGATGCAAGCCAAAAAAATCCCCCATGCGCAAGTTGAGACAGGCAAACAGATTTATTACGCAAATGCCCAAAAAAACGAAGTGGCACAAATTTTCTCGTATACGGATACAGCAAAACAAAATAAATTGAAGGCTGTTGAAGGGCGTCTACCTGAAAAACAAGGGGAAATAGTCTTAGACGAAAAAGCTAAAAATTCAGGCTATAAAATAGGGGATTCTTATACGATCGATTCCGAAGATCTGGTTCAAAAAGAATACAAAGTTGTGGGTTTTGTGCGTTCTCCCTTGTTTATCAATAATTTAGAACGTGGTTACGCAAATGTTGGTAACGGAAGAGTGGATTACTTTGCTTATCTGCCGGAATCAGACTTCAACACAACGATTGATTCCGTTATCTATCTTACGTTCACCAATGTCACAGATTTAGATACTTACAGCCAAGCCTATGAAGATCGAATGGCTAAAAATCAGGAAACTGTTGAAACAATCTTTCAGGACAGACCAACACAACGGCTGGATGAGCTCAAAAAACAAGCAACAGCAGACTTACAACCTGCGAAAAAAAAAATCAAGGATAGCCAAAGTCAATTGGATGCAGCAGTAAGCCAACTTAAGTCTGCAAAAACACAAATGACGCAACAAATGGTGGTAATCGAGCAACTGCCTGAAACACAGCGTGATACAGCTTTGAATGAGCTTTCTGAACAGCAAGCACAATTAGCACAACAAGAACAAATATTAGCAGAACAACAGCAAAAACTCACTAAATCAGAAGAGACGATCAAAGAAAACCAAGAGAAAATCAATACGTTAGAAAAGCCGACCTACCGTTATCAGGAACGATCTGAAAATGTTGGCTTTCAGGAATTTGGAGATCTAGCTGAACGTATTGCTGCTATTGCAAATGTCTTTCCAGTATTTTTCTTCTTTATTGCGGCATTGATCACTTTTACGACGATGACACGAATGGTCGAAGAAAATCGCAGAGAAATTGGTACGTTAAAAGCATTAGGCTATACAAAATTGGAGATTGCCAAAAAATATGCGATTTATGCCACACTTGCTTCTGGAATTGGCATATTTTTAGGAACGGTACTGGGAACCAATTTGTTGCCGAGAATCATCTTTGAACTGTCAAATGAGCAATATGATATTGGTTCAGCCGTTATCTTTTATGATTGGATGCCAATTATTCAAGCAGCAGTTGCTTTCTTTATTGCAGCGTTTGGCGCGGCGATGATTGTTTTATTTAAAGATCTACGAGAAAAGCCAGCTGCTCTTCTCCAACCCAAAGCACCAAAACCAGGAAAACGGATCTTGTTAGAATATATCAAGCCATTTTGGTCTCGACTTAGCTTTAATCAAAAAATCAGTTATCGCAATCTTTTTCGATATAAATCAAGAATGCTGATGGCGAGCATCGGAATTGCTGGCTGTGCGGGTTTGATGGTAGCCGGGGTAGGGCTGAAAGACTCATTAAGTTCGGTTTCCGAGAAACAATTCGGACCAATCACAGACTACCAAGCAATTGTCACGATCGACCAAAGCGCTGATAAAAGTGCAGATATAGCAAAACAAACATTAGAAGACGATCCTAAGTTCAAGGCGCTTCTCGCGGTCGACATGCAGACACTTGAGTTGCGGAAAAAAGGGCAAGCCTCGCAAAGCCTGACGATGATTGCACCAAAAGAGAAGAACCAGCTAGAAAACTTTATCCATCTACTAGGAACAGATGGACAAGCTCGAGAATTACCAAATGATGGTATCGCGATCACACAAAAAGCGGCGGAGTTGTTTGGTCTAGCTAAAGGTGATACTGTTTCTTTATACACAGAGGATCAAAAAGAGTTAAAAGTAAAAATCCGTGAAGTTTTACAGAATTATTTAGGGAATTTTGTTTATATGAGTGCGGATTATTACCACAAAGTATCGGGAAAATCTGCTGAAACAAATGCCTTTTTAGCTCAAACAGCTGCTATGACAAAAGACCAAGAGGATCATTTATCAGAAAAATTATTAGAAACGGGTAGCGTGACGAACACATCCTTTGTTTCAAAACAAATAGAAACACAGGAAGAATCTATGGCAAACTTAGATTCCGTTGTTTTGATCTTTGTCGTTTTATCTGGTTTATTAGCGTTTATTGTATTGTACAATTTAACGAACATCAACATCTCCGAGCGGGTACGTGAATTGTCTACGATCAAAGTACTAGGATTCTTCGATAAAGAAGTGACGATGTACATTGTTAGAGAAAACATTATTTTCACCTTGTTTGGTATTATTGGTGGATTTGGTATTGGGTATGTATTGACGGATTTCATTTTACGACAAGCCTCTATGGAAAATGTCATCTTTCCATTAGTGATTACTTGGAAAGCTTATGCACTTTCAAGTATTTTAACGATCTTGTTTACCGTAATCGTAATGATCGTGACTCACTTCAAGTTAAAACATATCAATATGATCGATGCACTAAAATCAAATGAATAGAAGGAAACAAACGAAATTGTAGAATGTTTCGTTCTAAAAGCCTGTGCAACTCGCAATCGTCGTTTATTTGTGAGTTGTGCCGGCTTATTTTTGGACCATTGTCTCTTTGAATAGTGAACGGTCTCAAAAAAGATATGCTCTTTCTTTTTGAGTGAGTAGTTGTCTAAAGGATTTGGAGAACTATTGAGCAAAAGTTTTACAAACGCTTCCTTTTTAGTTATAATGAATCTAACAACTTGTATATATAAGTTGATGATCAGTTGATTGGAGGCAAATCAATATGACATTCAAAGACAAAGTCATTTATCAAATTTATCCTAAATCCTATCGCGATAGCAATGGTGATGGGATTGGCGATCTAGCAGGCATCAAAGAAAAACTTCCTTATCTACATGAATTGGGAATTGATATGATCTGGTTGAACCCTATTTACCCAAGTCCGCAAAAAGATAATGGGTATGATATTTCCAATTATATCGCGATCGATCCTCTTTTTGGAACGATGGAGGAATTTGAATCATTAGTAGCTGAAGCTAAAAGTTATCAGATCGAAATCATGTTGGATATGGTATTGAATCATGTGTCGATTGAACATGAATGGTTTCAAAAAGCTTTAGCAGGTGATCCATTCTATCAAGATTTTTTTATTCTAAGAGATGAACCAACTGATTGGATATCTAAATTTGGTGGGAATGCTTGGGCTCCTTTTGGGGACACTGGCAAATACTACTTACATTTATATGACAAAACACAGGCAGACTTAAATTGGCGAAATGAAGCGGTCCAAGAAGAGTTATTCAAGGTCGTTCGTTTTTGGATGAGCAAAGGAGTCAAAGGCTTCCGTTTTGATGTTATCAATGTCATCGGAAAAGATGAAGTTTTGAAAAACAATTCAGAGAACCAAGGTAAACCAGAATACACGGATAAACCAATCACCCATACGTATCTTCAACGGTTGAACAAAGAAACATTTGGTCAAGACGCAGAGATCATCACTGTAGGCGAAATGAGTTCAACAACCGTTGAGAACTGCATTTTATATACAGAACCGAGTCGGAATGAACTTTCCATGGTTTTCAATTTTCATCATCTGAAAGTTGATTATGAAAATGGGGACAAGTGGACCACTCCGCCGTTTGATTTTGAAGAATTAAAACGATTGTTCCATACTTGGGGAGAAGAGATGAGTGCTGGGAATGGCTGGAATGCTTTATTTTTGAATAATCACGACCAACCGCGTGCACTGAACCGTTTTGTAGCAGTTGATGCCTACCGAAAACAAGGGGCAAAAATGCTAGCGACCATGATCCACTTAAATCGGGGAACGCCTTATATCTATATGGGTGAAGAAATCGGCATGATCGATCCTGACTTTGATTCGATTGCTGATTATGTGGATATCGAATGTTTAAATGCGTATCAGCTATTACTGGAAAAAGGCTTATCAGAAAAAGAAGCTTTCCGCCGGATCAAAGCCAAATCAAGAGATAATTCACGTACACCGATGCAGTGGACAGCCGATGAAAACGCCGGGTTTACATTGGGAAAACCATGGTTAAAGGTAGCAGAAAGCTATGGGGATATCAATGGTGAAAAAGAGCTTGCTTCTCCGCAATCTATTTTCAATTATTATCAAAAATTGATCCGATTGAGAAAGCAGTATCCAGTAATTGCCTTGGGAAGTTATCAGGCATACCAACCGGAACATCCACAAGTATATAGTTTTTTACGTCAATATGAAGAAAAGAAAGTAATCGTATTTACTAATTTCTACGGTAAAGAAACGACTATTTCATTACCAGAAGAATTTTTAGACTCCAAGATATTGATCGATAATTACGATGGAACAATCATTGAATGTGAGTTGAAATTGAAACCATATCAAGCCATTGCATTATTGAAAGAATAACTAGAAAAATACTCGAAATAGGTTACTCCAAAAAATAGTTCTTTATCAAGAAAGACGGATGAGTTGCGTAAGAAGTATAAATGAAGAGGCTAGGACAAAAGTAAGAAACACTTTTGTCTCATTCTTTAAAAACGAATAAACGGTGGGAGCAGAAGCAGCTCCTTCTTAAATAAGCCGAAATTCACAAAAATTTGAAAAGCAATTTTCGTGAATTTCGGCTTATTTCTCGGAGTTAAACACTTCTGTCCAGCCTCTTTTCAAAATCAACCTTTTTTTATTTTCATTATTAGTAGTCCTAAGCAAAAGATCACTAAAAAAAACAACGTGATCGGAGCCCAGATTGCAATATATCCGCCGTAAAATAATGGGACAGAAACTATTGCCAGACAGCTAAACATGATTTGCAATCTAAAGATAATAACGATTTCTTTAGCGAATTTACTCTCCATTTTTTTCACTCCAATAAAAATAAATTATCTTTATTATACGCTATTATGTTAATGCGAAGCAACCTACAATTCCCGCAATACTTGCTCCACCTACAGTTGCAAAGCCAGTCACACAACCACCACATAACGCGGCACTTACTGGATTTGTAGCAGTAGTAATACACATTGCTGCACATGCACCAACGATAAGACCTGCTGTAAAGCCACCTACACCTGCAACAGCCATTAAACACTTAGTGGTTTTGTCAAAATTAACCCGAGCTAAGGTATCTAGCCCAGATTTGACGACAGCATTACTTCGGTACATAATATTTGTTTGTTTACTTTCTAGTAAATTCCCATTGAAGTATTGGTCAATTTTGAAACAGTTTTTATCACCTTTACTGTACAAAGTTTCTCCATAAAGAAAAATGTCATCATTATCAAAATAAACTGTCATACTACTGATCACTGGACTATATTTTTCTCCTACGATAGGGATAGAGGCAACAGTAATTTCATTCCCTTCATCCATTACTTTGATAGCATGGACATTGTTAAAATCTAAAGAAGTATTTGGTGATTGTTTTTTGATTTCTCCATTCTTTAAAGCAGATTTTGCCATTTCTGAATAATGATCAACGACGGTCGTGTCCTCAATATCTGTAATTTTCTTACTCAATTGGTTTAATTCTTGTAGTTTATTCTGAAATTCTGGATCACTTATGGAATCAGAAAATGTTTCACCTAGTTTGAATGGTTCGGTTGTACTTAGAATTGAAGTTTTTTCTGTCACTGTTTCTGCAGCGTGAGCAGAAATAGCAGTTGGCGTAGCAATAGAAATTAAAAGTAGGCTGGCAAATGACAAGATTACAGATTTAAACTTTTTCATGGGAATTCCTTCTTTCATAATTATAATATGATAATCCAATTGAGGTACATAGATGAAATAAAAAATTGATTCATTCCATCAATATTCGAAACTGATTTAAAGAGATAAAAAATTATCTTATGCTATAATGAAACAAAAAAAATCTCATAGAGTGTAAAGAACGGTATTTCAAAATTGAATCTGAAGGTTATATAATTTGTGAGCTTTATTTAGGATCCTTTAGTACTTAGTTAGAGAGAATGAACTATGGCGATTCGACAACAACAACTTCCCAAGCTCCGTCTGGGAGAGGAACAGATATTAGTCTCCTTTCAAAATTGATAGCTTAAGTATAAAGTTGAATATAAAAATCTAGTGAAAATAATTATTTTTTGGGCATTTTGGAAAAAGGAGTGAAAATATTATGGAAGAAGTCAATGTAAAAATTGGGTTTTTAATAGAAAAATTGAGAAAAGAGCAAATGCTGACGCAGGTTCAATTAGCGAAAGAAATAATGTCAAAAAACACTTTATCATTTATTGAAACTGGACGGACAAAGATTTCTTTACCACAACTTTTGTTGCTATTAGATAAACTGAATATTACCTTCTTTGAATTTGTCGCTTTATTACCACCAGATGTGACGGAAAATAAGAAGAAAAAATATATAAGTGATCGTTTACATAAAGTATATTATAGTAAAGAAAAGGATTTTGAAGTTTTAATAAACGAGTTAGATTTTTATTGTTTGACCTCTGATGATATTTACTATAAATTATTTTATCATCAAGCACGACTATTGGCGGATATGGAAAAGAAAATTATTCTGACTTCAGCAGAACGTTCTGAAATAAAAGGATTATTTCAAAATTATCTTGGAAGGTGCGACGAATGGCATAGTGTACAATGGACTTTATTTATTAATTGTATGTACATTTTTGATAGTGAATTTATCTATCTCAATCTAAAAAAGGGGCTTCATAAACTAAATCCATCTAAATCGAAAAGAGCAGACAAATACTTCAAAGATTATTTTCAAGCATTATTATCGAATGGAATGTTTTTACTTTTAAAAAGGCAGAATATGAAATTGGCTAAAAACATGTTGTTCGAACTTAAAAATCAAAAACTTAGTTACCATGAGTTTTATCTCAAAGTAATGATTAATTTTTTTGAAGGGATAATTCAACATCTAGAAACAAATGTGAGAAGTGAATATATTGAATCAACATTTCAAATTTTCATGATTGCAAAAGAGTACCAGCAAGCTGATGCATTAAAAAACTTCTTACACAGAATGAACATATATGACTATGACTCTTTATCTAAATGATATTGATATGAGACCTTTATAACTTTTTTCAAAAGTATTATTCTTAATTCTGAAAGAGAATGCTAATAACGATTTGATAATATACATGACTAAAAAATTGGTAGAACCCTTTACTTCCTATCTGTATAGCAAGTGGTTTTGTGTTTCACTCGCTTTATGAGTTTAACTAGGTCTAAAGACAGTAATAATGAAATATGGGACTAATGAATTCAACTAACTGTAACAAGCTAATTTGTAGAGATCTTTATTATAAGACGTGTAGGAATAACTAGGAGAATGACTATACAAGTAATTGTCATTTCAATAATGTCTTCTAATTTTCGTGTACTTTTAAAGAAAGACCAGAATCAGTTGAAAAAAAGCTAGTATGATAGTTAAGTGGAATAAAATTTCTTACTAATATTCCTAACAATAAGAGATAAAATGGCCAGTTTGGTGTGATTTCTCTATGAAAAAGTGCTCAAGTTACTGCAATCCCATAGGTTAGAAACTGAACGATTTTAACAATAAAAAATCTTTTTGTCATTTTTCAAGGCGGGTTCCTCCTACCAAATTTTGGTCTATTAATCGTAACATTTTTTTGACAGAATCATTCTCTCGTAGTTTATTTTGTCGTGATTTAATCATACTAGAGAATGATATGTTTTTTAATACCTAAAATAAAAAATGGGGCTAAAGAATCAACTCTGATTCTTCAGACCCATAAATCATAGAGACAAAAATTTTACTTCTCTTTACTCAGTAGGATTATCTCATTTTTGTACCTAACTTATAGTTATTCTTTATCTAGGTAATCTTTCTCTGAAAAATCTGCTTTTTGGTAAACACCTTGATCACCGTAGAACTTGTTGTAGCGTTGCTTGAATTTCCTAAAAGTAAAGACGACAAGCAATTTGATCAGCGTGTAGATCGGAATACCAAAAATGACACCCATAAGTCCTAACAAATCACCCATGACTAGTAGAACGATCAGGATCGTAATCGGATGGATCTGTAAACGATTGCCCATCACACGTGGAACGACTAGATCGCCATGGAGTAGTTGCACGATAAACCAGACAAGGATAAATTTTATCGCCATAAACGTTGAATCCTGAAAGGCAATAAATAGACCAGGGAAGAAGGCGATAAAAGGACCGATATAAGGAATAATACATAGGATACCTGCAGCAATCGCTAATATACTTGCGAATTCTAAACCAATCAATAAAAAAGTCACCCAATAGACAGCACCTAAAATGAAGGAAGCAATGATTTGTCCTTTCAAAAATGCACCAAGTTGCTGATTGGCGATTTTTGTCAATGTTTGAAAATCCGTACGGAATTTCGGTGGAACGATTCCTAAGACTGATTGATAAAATTTATGAGGATCTTTCAATAGGAAAAAGGCAATGATCGGGCCAGTAAATAATGTAATAAAAGTAGTGGTGACTGCTGAAAAGATGTTCCCTAAACTCTTAGCCCCGCTTTCCCAATAATCTCCAATGAAGGAGGTGAAATTTGAAGTAAGATCATCAATAGATGAAAAAAATTGATTGAATGCATCTGAAAATGGTGTTTGCGCCAAAAATTGTTTTAGTGTCTGCTGAAAATCAGTGAATAAGTCCGGGAAACTCGCAATCAGTGTTTTAGCTTGCTGCTGCAGAAATGGGATCAGCCAGATGCTTCCCAGCCCGATCAGCATCAAAATAACGATATAAACAATAATCACTGATAGATTTCTGGATAGTTTTTTATTCAAACGTTTGATTAAAGGATCTAATAAATAATATAGAATTAAAGCAAATAAAACGGGTGGTAAGGCAGTAGCAAAAATCACAATAAATGGTTTAAAAACAAAGCCGATCTTTTGGAAAAAATAAATGACTAAAGCCAACATGATCAATAAACCTAAAACATAGTAAGAAGTTTTTCCCCCTAAAAACCGTATGAACCGTGAATTTTCTTTGGATTTATTTTCCACTTTTTTTCTCCTTTCTAATAAGTCAGAACATCTCAAACAAGTAATTTCATAAAAATTTTACTAAAGTGAGGGATGATTTATTTCATTATAGTCGGAAGTAGGGCCAAAAAGAAAATGATAAAGGTTCGGATGTTTAAATCAACGATTAAATAACCAAAAAACACTTGACCTATGTTTTAGAGATATGCTAAATTTATTCTTGCTATTAAAACGTAATGATTACGATTTAACGGAGCTAATCGTAAAAGAACAAAGAAAGAAGATGAGAAGGAGTGTAACAAAGATGAGATGTTTGATTGGTTTGTTAAGTGGGGTATTATTAGTTGGTCTCCTTGCTAGTTGTGGAAGTAACCAAGAATCTGGGAAAAAAGAAGAGCTGCAAGTGTTGACAACCTTTTACCCAGTGTATGAGTTCACTAAAGAAATCGTTGGGGAAGAAGGAAATGTGGAATTATTGATCCCCGCAGGAACAGATACACATGATTATGAACCATCCGCTAAGGACATGACTAAAATCCAAAATGCAGATGTATTTGTCTATAATGATGAAAATATGGAAACATGGGTTCCAGCAATTCAAGAAACCTTGCAGGAAGGAAAGGTATTGTCGATCAAAGCAACAGAAGGAATGCTTTTATTGGCAGGTAGTGAAGACGGACATGATCATAACCATGAAGGGGAGGGGCATACCCACGAATTAGACCCTCATGTTTAGTTGGCGCCAAGTTTAGCAGTGAAACAGGTTCAGACGATACGAAATCAATTGATAAAACAATACCCAGAAAAAGAGGAAGTTTTTACAAGTAATGCGGAGAACTATCTAACAAAACTACAAAAACTACACCAAAAATATCAAAATGCCTTGGGTCAAGCAAAACAAAAATCGTTTGTTACACAACATGCAGCGTTCAACTATTTAGCATTGGAGTATGGGCTAAAGCAAGTGGCAGTTACGGGCTTATCTTCAAGTGAAGAACCTTCTGCTTCTCGAATAGCAGAATTAAAGGAATTCGTAACGGAACATGGGATCAGCACTATCTATTTCGAAGAAAATACGAAAGGTAATATTGCTAAAACACTAGCGAATGAAGCAGGAGTTTCTTTAGAGGTACTTAATCCGTTGGAAGGGTTGACGAAGGAACAAATGGCACAGGGAGAAAACTATCTTTCTATCATGGAGAAAAATCTGAGAGCGTTACAAAAAACGACTGAAACAGAGAACCCCCTTGAAGATAGATGGGAACAGGAAGAAAAGACCATATACAATGGCTACTTTGAAGATTCAGCGGTCAAAGATCGTACGTTATTGGACTGGAACGGTGCATGGCAGACAGTAGAACCTTATCTTGAAAATGGAACTCTAGATCCAGTTTTTGAATACAAGGCAAAAGTGAATCCAAAAAAGACGGCGAAAGAGTATAAAGAATACTATAAAGTTGGCTATCGCACAGATGTCGCAAAGATAACGATCAAGGGGAACGAGTTGACATTTACATTTAAAAGTGGCGAAGTGAAAAAAGCAGAATACAATTACAGTGGCAAAAAAGTGTTGGATTATCAGGCAGGTAACCGAGGTGTACGCTATCTATTTGAGGTGAAAGAACCACAAAATAGTGCGTATCGCTATATTCAATTCAGTGATCATTCAATTGAACCAAGTGATTCAGAACATTTCCATATTTATTTAGGGAATGAGAGTCAAGAGAAGTTGTTAGAAGAAATGGAGAATTGGCCGACTTTTTATCCAGCGCAAATGAATGGTCAGGAAATTGCACAAGAAATGATGTTACATTAAAGTATGAGATAGTGCATTAAAAAATAAGAGCGCGGGACGAAAAGCCGAAATTCACAAAAATTTGAAAAGCAATTTTCGTTCATTTCTTCTTATTTCTCGGAGTTAAACACTTCTGTCCCAGCCTCTTATTTTGTTTTTTCTAAGTTGCAATAATGAAAGGAGATGATTATAAAGTTAAGAAATCAGTTTTTTTAGACCACGAACAGAAGCGGGGATCACTTCACCATTAGCTAAAGTGATTTCACGGGTCTTCTTATTGATCGTCCGAACATTTTGTGTATTGATCACATAAGACTTATGACAGCGAATAAAATTCTGATTCATTTTTTCGATTTCTTTGATTTTATCGTAAAATTGCATTTGCGCATGTGTTAAATGGACTTCTAATTTATGCGGTGTACCGGGTGACGTCGAAAAATATTGAATATCTTTGATTGGTAAAAACTTTATTTCATCGTTGAATTCAATTTTAAAAATATCTTTTTGAAGAGGTGTAGTTTGGACATCCTCGAAAATCTTGCTCAAAATCCGTTCGACGTTTTCTTTTAGGTCAAAGACATCTTCTTTGATAATATAATCAGTTGGTTCGATATTGCTTTTCAGGATAGTCATCGAAAGATCCGTGTGGGAAGTCACATAGATGATTTTCCCTAATGGATCGAGATCCCGTATATGTTTGCCGATCATGATACCGTCTAGCTCACTATCTTTTAATTCAATGTCTAAAAAATAAATGCCAAAAGATGAGGTGCGAACTCTAGCAGCTTGAAGAAGTTCCATTGGATCGGAAGTAGCTACATGGACATAACTATCCAAATTTTCAATCATGATTCGATTTTTGATTACAGCAGAGATTACTTCTAGTTGCTTCATGTCATCTTCGCAAATATAAATGGGAATCATAAATTTACTCCTTTATTTCATTTGTATATAAATCGTTTGAGAAAAACGTTGGTTTTCAATCGAAGTTTCCAAAAAGATATAAGGATTTAGCTTGGTCAATTCATCAAGGATGAATAATCCCAACCCTTCATTTTTTGGATTGCTTTTAGTTGAAAAGCCTTGTTGTTTCAGTTTGTTCAGGGGAAGAGTATTCAAAGTAGTATTTATTACACGGATAATCACTGAGTTATTCTTTTTAAGTACGATCAATTCTATTTTTTTCTTTTTAGTAATCGAAGCACCTTCAATAGCATTATCTAATATAATCCCTAACATACGAACAAGGTTGGCCGTATGTTTTTTATCAAGCTTGATTTCATCAGGAAATACAAGTTGAACAGACAAGCCTTTTTCTTGCGCCATCATAAGCTTCAAAGAAAGCAAACTTCTTATATCCCGATTCTTCATATTGTCTAAAAGACTGAGATTAGCTGGGAAAAGTTGCATCATTTGCCGAGTAGGTAAGATATTTTGATCATAATACTTTCGTAATCCGTCAAGATCCCCATCCTCAAGATAGCTATTCATCGAAAAAAGTAAGTTCTGATAGTCATGCTTAAATTCCCGTAAATCTTGGTAGTTCTTTTCAAGATCTTTGATATAGTCTTGTTGAAGTTGGATCCGTTGTTCTAATAGTTGGTCTGCCATTTTTTTATTTGAAATTTTCCAATAGTAGACAAGGATGATTACACCAAAACAAAGATAAAATATAAAGAAACTGGTATTTAAAGCTAAGACTTCAGGAGTTTCGCCAGAAAAACGGGTGTAAAAGATAATGATATAGTATGTAAATAATATCAATGTACCAATTATGCCAATCATTCGACGATCTAATCCATAGAATCTCTCTAAAGCTTTCTTAAAGCCAAATGCTAGTAAGGCTGACAAAACAGCAGATACGACAATATGAAAGTATTGTAAAGAATCTCCAGGTTCAATCACCGCTGATTCCAAAACAAAAAAATCACTGATGCTAGCCAAATGATCTCCTAAAAGTGATGTCAGCAGTCCCCAAGGAAGTGCATAAATCAACCGTTGCGGTGAAGACGTAAAGAAGAAAAATGTAAGCATCAGCATTCCAATAGCAAATAAGGCAGTAAAAATCCCTAAAGTTGGATAAATAAAACCTAGTAAGAAACAAGATAGCAGGATGACTCCTGTAAAAAAGATTTTATTTTTAATTTGGTGTTCAATGAGTAATATACAAATCGTATAAATCAAGTATTGCAACGCTATGGACCATAAAAACATAAAGTACCGCTCCCATTGAGTTTTTCCAAATTATAGCATAACTAGTTAATTATTTTTTTAATTTTTCAGGGATTTTAAATTCTGAGCTCATACCGAAGCAGCAGCCAGATACAAAAAAGTCAGATAAGTTGGTAAGTTGTTTAATGATTGTTTTTTTCATAAAAAATTCCTCCAAGATTCATTAGATAGTTTGTAATTGGAAGCAACGTAGCTATTTCTAAAACAATCCCGAGAAGCAAGTAAGTGGAAAAGTAAGAATTAGCGAAAAATAAGATCAGAAGTGTGAATACAACAAACATAAAAATTGCTTTTTTCAATAAAGGTGGGTGTTTTTCTGGTTCAATGGGATTAATAGCTGTACCTCTTGATCCATAGCGAAGCAATAATAAAAAGCAGCTGACTAATAAAAAGACCATCCATGGGAAGGAGACAGTCAAGTTAAAATGTTTCATCAGAAGTGGAACGCCCCACAAATAAAGCAAAGTCCAAAGTAGGCAGACAAATTCAGAATCAGAGTGAAGTCCATATGCATATCTACGAATACAGATATAGGAAAGAAAAGTTATTCCTGTTTCGCTCCATGAGCCAGTCGCTAAAGCAAAGACTAGCACAACTGCTAATTTTCCTAGGTTGTTCATCAGCACCTCAAGAGCAAACTTAACTTGGATATAAACCATATCTTCTTCTGTTTTTTCACCACTGAATAATGTCTCCAATAATTTGTTCACAACTTTATTTTTCATCTAACGTACCTCCGACTAACATTCTATGTCAAAAAGGGTCAAAATAGAGTTTTGATTCATAAAAGGTTGTTTTGGTGTCAAAATCGTAAAAATAATACTCCCTTTTTTGAATGAATGGACAGTCCACTTTTTCACAGAGAGACCAAAAAATGAACAGTTTTGACATGAAAAGAACCGTTTAGGAGTTTATTGTGTTATTTCTTCAATTTTGTGGTAAATATTTAATAGCCTTTAGAAAAGGTTTGGGAGGGATTTTTTATGGAAAATGAACAATTATTTGAAGTTGGAGAGACATACGCATTTAAATCCGATTTATTTGGTGCGCCTGTTAAAGGAGAAATTGAGAAGGTTTACGAAAATAGTGTAATGATTCGTGTAATCAATTGTGCGATGGAAGATAACGATACTGCGCACAATCTTCAATGGCAACTGGTGGTTCGGAAATCAAGTGCTGTGACAGAATGAAAAATAAATCAATAATGGAAGAATAGACTGATATTCGTGAGCAAATAAAACGAATATCAGTCTATTTTTGTTGTTAAAGATTTAACAGTGATACTTTTATTTCTCTGATCAGCGTAGTAGAATGAAAACGTATCGAACATACATAACGTTTGGGTCATGTGAATAGATGTAAAATAAGAATAAGTTTTGGCCATGGTCGATAACTCAAAAAAAGAGAGGTGGCAAACAAACATGATTATAGTAGCTGGTACGATCGGTGCAGGAAAGAGTACACTCACAGAAATGCTTGCGCGCAACTTAGAAACGAAACCATTCTATGAAAATGTAGAGGATAATGAGGTACTGCCACTTTTTTATTCAAATCCAGATAAGTATGCTTTTCTATTGCAAATTTTCTTTCTAAATAAACGATTCATGGCAATCAAAGATGCGTTCAGCCATGATGATAATGTGTTAGATCGTTCAATCTACGAAGATAGCCTACTGTTCCATTTAAATGCAGATCTAGGCAGAGTCTCTCAAGAGGAAGTCACGCAATATCAAGGATTGCTCGAAACAATGCTCAAAGAATTAGAAGCTGTTGCCCCACCAAAAAAGCCGGATCTGTTAGTCTATATCCGTGTTTCCTTCGAAACGATGTTAGCACGTATCAAAAAAAGAGGACGAATCTACGAACAACTAGAACAAGACCCTGAGTTATATGCGTATTATCAAGAGTTGAATCGCCGTTATGAAGAATGGTATGAAAGTTTTGATATCTGTCCAAAAATGGTGATCGATGGGGATAAATATGATTTTGTCGAAGACCCATCCGCAGGGGAAGAAATCGTTCGTTTGATTGATCAGCACACAAAAAAAATAGAAGAAAGAGCATTAGAAATGCCCGCTCGTTACACAACAGATCGTGAAAAGGTGAAAGGAATCTTTTCATAAGAAAAATATGAGGTGAGGCTGGGACAGAAGTGTTTAACTCCGAGAAATAAGCCGGAATTCACGAAAATTGCTTTTCAAATTTTTATGAATTTCGGCTTATTTCTCGGAGTTGCTTCTGCTCCCACCGTTTATTCGTTTTTAAAGAATGAGACAAAAGTGTTTCTTACTTTTGTCCCACTCACATCTCATATTTTTATTTTTTTACTATGAAAGGATTTTGACGATAAAAGTGCCAAAGTTGAACGCTTTGGGTAATTGCAATGATCAAAAATAAAACAGAGACTAATAAAATGGAGAACGTATTGAATAAATGATGAAAAAAGACTTGAACGATTGCGCCTGCGATAAATGCAAGTACCACTGTAAGAAAATGGATGAACCGATCAAATTCTGCTTTTTCTCTTGTTACCCAATAGTCGTAGAGATTCGTTGCTACCCCTTTTAAATTTCCTGTTGTGAATAGATTCGTGTAGGCACGTCCATCGATTTTGTCAAAGGCAAGCCATTGGATTGCAGCGGTGAAAGCAATCATGATTGTTACAAGTGCAGGATGAGCATTGATCGAGGGCAGACTGACTAAGAAAAAGATCACTGCTTCATAATAGAGAACAAATAGTCGCCAAAAGTGTTTTTCTTTTTTCTGGAAATAGTTAATCAGAAATTTTGTAAGTAAAATACCCAAAAAGAAAAACAGCGTAGAAAGAACCTTCTTGCCGACGCTTAGCCATTCCCCATCGAAACTTTGGATAATCGCTAAAACGATATTGCCGGTTTGAGCTGAAGCAAAAGCATTGTATTGGATATAAGTGTAACTATCCATAGCACCGCCAATAAAGGTTAGCAAAAGACCAATCGTACGTCCTTCGTGGAATGAAGTATTCATTTTTATTTCACCTTCAACTGAGATATATTTTCTTTACTATCTTACCACATCATTCTTTTATTTTTCGGAAATATTGTAGATTATTTTCAGAAAAAAATCTACTTGCTAAAGCCATTTTATTTTTGTGTAAGGTCTGTTAGTATAAAGGAAACGAATCAGAACTTAAATGAACAGAAAGATGGGAAAAGCTATCAATCAAGGAAACGAAAAAGAAATTCTTCGTTTGCGAAGAGAACTCAAACATTGGGAAAAAAAGTACAGCAAGCTCCAACAAATTTTCCGGATGCAAGAAGAAATCATTGCAAGTTATGAGGCAGCTTATGGCGAAGCTCCAGGCCTGATCGACGAAGAAAAAGAAGATAATGGAAGCCATTCATTTTTCGATATGATGGAAAAACGTTCGTATAATCGATTTAATCAAGAACAAAAAGCGGCAATCACCTACAACATGGAGAAAAATTTGCGGATTATTGCTGGAGCCGGAAGTGGCAAGACGCAGACGATTTGTGCAAAGGCCGTTTACTTGATGACACAAGAACAAGTAGAAGAGCAACGGATATTGATGATTACTTTTACAAGGAATGCGGCAAATGAATTAAAAAAACGCGTAGATAATTTTAGTCAACGTAAGACCAATGTGCATATCGGCACATTTCACAGTATTTTTTTCCGTTTGTACAATGACATTCAAAGACGTTTTCCTGAAATAACGGCAACAGGGATACAAGGGGAATTTTCTAAAGATACTTCTTATAAAATCAATGGTATACTCCAACAGCTGATCCGCAAGTATAATCTCTATGCATTTGATCAGTCGGGAGAAAAAACGATTTCGGCAAGATTGGATTATTGGCAGAATATGAATTTGTCGATTGAGGAAATCGTTGAAGTGATTCAGGACAAATTTGACTCGCTTGAACAAAAAGCAACAAAACCGATTTCTGAGCGAATGAAGTATCTCATGTCTGAACTCCAAGAACAAAAAAAAGAACAGAAGCTATTTGAATTCAATGATGTATTGCAAAATTTAAAATCTGCACTACAAGATGAAGCGGTTAGACGATATGTCGGTGAAAAATATGATTACCTATTTATCGATGAATTTCAAGACACGAATCCATTGCAATGGGAAATCGTACGTTTGATCACGAAAGATAGCCATATCAAGTTGATCGTAGTCGGGGATGATGATCAAAGTATCTATGGATTTAGAGGGTCAGAGCCTTCTTATATCAAAAATTTTGATCAAGAGTACCCCACAAAGACCCTGTTTTTACTGACTAATTATCGTTCCCGCGCTGCAATCGTTCAAGGTGCGAATCGATTGATCACGTTCAATAAGAACGATCGCATTCCCAAAGCAATGGTTCCAGCACAAAAAGAAGCTGGTATTATGAGTGCTATGTCTTTTGAAAGTACACAAACTGAAAGTAAATGGATCATCAAACAGATCCATTCCTTTATAAAAAGTAATGGGAAGTATAAAGAGTCGATCGTGTTATATCGTTCGTTATCACAAACGCAGCAGTTAGTCCAAGACCTCCTACAAACAGAAATTCCATTTGTATTGGAAGCAGATGGTCAATATGAAGGAGTATTTGGGATACGGACTTTTCAACAGTTTTACCAGAAATTAGTACTTTGGTACGAAGCGCCTACGCAGCAGAAAAAAAATCATGCGTATAAGCAGTTATTGCATCAGCTAATGATGAACTGCTATCTGAAAAGAGCTGAATGTGATTTCTTTTTTTTTAATGAGAATAAGAAAAAAGATATCATAAACTATCTCTTGGCAGTGAGACCTAATATGAAATCAAAGGAAAAAGAACTACGCTCTTTTATTGGAGAAATCAACGCTCTTGAAAAAAATGAGAACCATAAGATTGAATCATTGATAAAAGGTTTTCTAAAATTGCTGAAACCTGCTAAAGAAATGGATGGTACGGAAAAAGAATGGTTGTCCGAGACTATCAAAAAATATCCGACACTGACTCAACTAATGGGATTAGAGAAAGAAACACAAGTACTAGCAAAGCAATTAAAAATCCGCCTGACTGCTTATCGTCAAGGGAAACTGGATGCATTGTGCATCCAAAGCATTCATCGAAGTAAAGGATTGAGCTATCGGAATGTCTTTTTGATTGGTTGCAATGAAGGACTGATTCCTTATAATGGAGCAACTGAAAAAAATGCTTTAAGCAACAAACAGATAAAGGCAGAGCATCTAACTACTATAGAAGAAGAACGACGCCTTTTTTATGTGGCGATGACAAGAGCAAGGAATCGACTGTATCTGTGTATTCCTTTGATGAAGGGTACACGTCGATTAAAACCCTCAAGATTTATTAGAGAAACTGGGTGTAAAATTAAAAAACAATCGATATATAACTGAAAAGAGCAAGAATATAAATTTTTTTTGTTTATATTCTTGCTCTTTTCTTTATTTTTATAAAAAAAGATTATAACTAAATAATAATAGAAAAAGTTGATATACCAATCATTCTACAGATGTAGATTACTAAAGGTAAAAAAATCATGAATTTTATAGCTAATAATTGGTATTTTTTATGAGATTCAGTTAGAATGGGATTATAATTAAAAAGGAGTGAGAAAATGATAAAAGTATATACTTCGCCTAGCTGTACTTCCTGCAGAAAGGCTCGCGCATGGTTGCAAGCTAATCGATTAGATTTTGAAGAGAAAAATATTTTTGCTGACCCGATAACAGAGAGTGAAATCCGTGGGATTCTTGCAGCTACTGAAGGAGGAGTTGAAGATATTATTTCTACTCGCTCAAAAATATATGAAAAGTTAGCTATAGATTTTAATGAATTGTCCTTAAAGCAAATGATCGTTCTCTTTAAAGAATACCCGTCATTATTAAGAAGACCGATCTTAATAGATGAAAAAAGAATATTGATTGGATTCAATGAAGATGAAATTCGTTCATTTGTTCCAAGAGAGATCCGCTCCGTCGCGCGTAATTTGATCTATATGCAGAACAGTATTTTCAGCTAAAAAGGAGGGGCCTTGTGAGGATGAAAGTGAAAATATACGGTTCACTGCATTGTGTGACGTGCCTAAAAGCCAAGAATTGGTTAGAATCCAATCAGCTGACGTATCAGTTCATTGATTTGGAACAACAGGAATTAACTATGGCCGAAGCAGAAGAGTTATGTAACTTTGATGAAATGCACGCTGAACAATTATTCGTCACTTGGTCGGAAGCCTTTAAAGATATTCAAGTGGATTTAACTTCGATCAGCAAAAAACAATTAGCTCTATTGTGTAAACAATATAAAGAGCTGTTGAGACGACCTTTGATTATTATTGATGAAGTTCTATTTATTGGATACAACGAACAACTAATGGAACAATTGATTTTAAGTGAATAGTAAAAACGAAGAGGAATAGATACTATATTAGAGGAAGTGGCAATTGCTCATTTCCTTTTTTCTGTTGGGAAGCAGAGGAGAGTACCTAAATTGAGTATAAATTTGTATTGACATGTGCAAATTTACATGATATATTCATTTCTGTTGTTTTTATTAGACTTTTTCTTTTTTGAAACGTTCAAAAAACAATGAAAAAAATCTTGACGTGTGGGTGGCTACATGATAAGATAACTAAGTCATTTGAAAAGAACCTATTTGAAAGCTTGATCTAATCAAGAAGAACTTCAAAAAAGTTCTTGACAAATAACAAAAAATGAGTTACGATATACGAGTTGCTGAAGGATTTCTAAAAACGAAATCGAAAATAACTTTTAAAAAAACAGTTGACATTCACTTGTCGCTCTGGTATGATATAAAAGTTGCTACGGCAATTCAAGTAGACCTTTGAAAACTGAACAAAGTAAGACAAACCAAATGTGTAGGGCGTCTTGATTGATTCAAGACAACAAACATTTTTAACAAGCAAGCAATATGCTAGCAAACAAATTGAGCTTAACAATCGCAAGATTGTTCTAACTTTTATTATGAGAGTTTGATCCTGGCTCAGGACGAACGCTGGCGGCGTGCCTAATACATGCAAGTCGTACGCTTCTTTTTCCACCGGAGCTTGCTCCACCGGAAAAAGAAGAGTGGCGAACGGGTGAGTAACACGTGGGTAACCTGCCCATCAGAAGGGGATAACACTTGGAAACAGGTGCTAATACCGTATAACAATCGAAACCGCATGGTTTTGATTTGAAAGGCGCTTTCGGGTGTCGCTGATGGATGGACCCGCGGTGCATTAGCTAGTTGGTGAGGTAACGGCTCACCAAGGCCACGATGCATAGCCGACCTGAGAGGGTGATCGGCCACATTGGGACTGAGACACGGCCCAAACTCCTACGGGAGGCAGCAGTAGGGAATCTTCGGCAATGGACGAAAGTCTGACCGAGCAACGCCGCGTGAGTGAAGAAGGTTTTCGGATCGTAAAACTCTGTTGTTAGAGAAGAACAAGGATGAGAGTAACTGTTCATCCCTTGACGGTATCTAACCAGAAAGCCACGGCTAACTACGTGCCAGCAGCCGCGGTAATACGTAGGTGGCAAGCGTTGTCCGGATTTATTGGGCGTAAAGCGAGCGCAGGCGGTTTCTTAAGTCTGATGTGAAAGCCCCCGGCTCAACCGGGGAGGGTCATTGGAAACTGGGAGACTTGAGTGCAGAAGAGGAGAGTGGAATTCCATGTGTAGCGGTGAAATGCGTAGATATATGGAGGAACACCAGTGGCGAAGGCGGCTCTCTGGTCTGTAACTGACGCTGAGGCTCGAAAGCGTGGGGAGCAAACAGGATTAGATACCCTGGTAGTCCACGCCGTAAACGATGAGTGCTAAGTGTTGGAGGGTTTCCGCCCTTCAGTGCTGCAGCTAACGCATTAAGCACTCCGCCTGGGGAGTACGACCGCAAGGTTGAAACTCAAAGGAATTGACGGGGGCCCGCACAAGCGGTGGAGCATGTGGTTTAATTCGAAGCAACGCGAAGAACCTTACCAGGTCTTGACATCCTTTGACCACTCTAGAGATAGAGCTTCCCCTTCGGGGGCAAAGTGACAGGTGGTGCATGGTTGTCGTCAGCTCGTGTCGTGAGATGTTGGGTTAAGTCCCGCAACGAGCGCAACCCTTATTGTTAGTTGCCATCATTCAGTTGGGCACTCTAGCAAGACTGCCGGTGACAAACCGGAGGAAGGTGGGGATGACGTCAAAT
>NZ_JBIOQS010000001.1:660000-1242500 GCF_051713845.1 Enterococcus sp. AZ191
CTGATAAATATCTATGTATGGCGTATTACTATTGTGAATGAAGAATTGCCGAATCGAGTTTCTTTATCGGTGTCAGAAGATTTATTGGAACAACTATTTGAGACATATCATTCACCTGAGATTTTTCAACAAATCTTAAATGAAATGTACAGTCATTCAGAAGCTCTTCGATTAATCCATGATATACCAAACTATCAGGAGCAAACATTAAATAGAGCAAAAGAATTACTCGATCGAGATTTTGTGTTCGAGGAGGATAAAGAATGAGAATCTTAAGAATAGAAATTGCTGCTTTTGGCAAGTGGCGACAAAAAAGCTTTGACTTTACTTCTGGGAATCAGTTGATTTATGGGGAGAATGAGGCTGGTAAATCAACAATCTATCAATTTATTCAAGCTATTTTATTTGGCTTTCCTTCAAAGGGAAAGAAGAAAAAGGATTACACTCCTAAAGATGGCTCCGCTTATGGAGGAAAGCTTTGGCTTGAACATCCTGTTTATGGAGAGATCATGGTTGAGCGCTACAAGCAACAAAACCGAGGCAAAGCTAAGGTACGTTTTAATGAGCAGGTAGGCAGTGATGAATTATTACAAAAACTGATCACGCCTTTAACAAAGGAACTCTTTCAACAGGTTTTTACTTTCCAACAAGAACAGTTGACCGAGCTGGAATACCTGAGAGAAAAGGAATTACATGATGCTTTGATTTCTTTAGGTATTACTGGTAGCTCGCAAGTTTTCCAAAAAAGACAGGATTATTTTCAAGAAGCCCAGCAGCTATTTAAAAAGAAGGGGCAAAAATTGCTCATTAATCAGAAATTGAATGAATGGAAGTTGTTACAAGAAAAAGTTCAACAAAAACAAAATCAAGAAGCTTATTTCAGTCAGTTAGTGCAACAAGAACAAAATTATAGTCAAGAACAAACAGTATTACAAGAAAAACTTCAAAAAATAAATGAAAAAATCAGTCAGATCAAACAGCAAGAACTTAATTATCCTTTATATGAAGAATGGCAAACTTTAAAAAGCAAGTCATTATCAGAAGTTCCAGAAGAAAAATTATTGATAGACCTCGAGGATTTTTCTAAACGGTATCAACAGATGACGGAGCGCCTAGATGAATTAGAAACGACTCTCGAAAAACATAGTGGCATGGATCAGCAATCTGCTCGCTATTATTTTTATTTAGAAAATGAAGAAACATTAAAAGAAATACTAAAGCAGCAAAATCAAGTGGAACAATCTCTCAAAGAGTGGGAAAGACTTCAAATAGAAGAAAGAGAGACAGAATCTGAACTGAAAATTTTAGAGCAACGTTGGCATTGGTTGAGGCAGCAAGGACCAAAAGAATTCTTGTATACTGAAGAATGGCAGCAACTGTTAACGGAGCACCGATCATTAAGTGAAAAAATGAATCAATTGTCTATCCGCTCTGAGATCGTAGAAGAACAGCAACTAGCACTTGAAACGGAAATAAATAAAATAGAAGAAGAGCATCCAGAATTGATAAATAGCCAACCGGTAAGTAGTCAGTCGAAGATGAACCTACAGTTAATTGTCATTTCGGCGATATTTATAATGATTGCGTTTTTTATTCCCATGCCTTGGAAGCTCATACCGTTCTTATTTGTAGTAGGGAACGTGGCTTATTATTTGTACAAACAAAGAGAAACAGGACAAAAGAGCAATCTAGCTGAAGTTAAAGGAATGTGGCAAGAAAAACTGGGGCAATTAGACAGTGTACTTGCTCAAATAGAAGAACTTAACCAGAAGAATAAAAAATACTTCACTGAACAGCAAGTATTCGAAAAAAAAATAGGAGAGTTTTCTTCTAGGAATCACTTGGCACAGATGAATACATTTGAAGTGATGAGAACTTATGGGCAGGAAGTATCCGATTACCGAAGGTTACTGGAGCTATTTGAACAAAAACAGGTACGTGTAAAGGAAATCAAACAAAAGCTATTGCTAGTCGAAAGTAAATTGGAGATCGTGAAGGAATGGCTACCAATACATGATCGGCAGTTGACTGAAAAAATGGGATTACTTGCTCAGTTTGTCGAAGCGATGGAACAGTTGAAATTTGCGAGAAGTTATCAACAAAATACATTATTGAAGCAAGAAATCAATCAGCTAAAAAAGAAACAGAAAATATTGTTGGCTGAGTATAACGGACAATTACAAAAAGCTGGACTTATGTATCCATCAGAAGTACCTGTGTATCTGCAAAAGGCAAAACAAACAAAAACTCATCTTAAGCGATTGACTGAATTAACGGAAATGCTAACGTCGCTTTTTCCAAAGAGCAAGACAAGAGAACAATTGAGCCAAGAATTGCATACGTATCAGCAAGAACAGTACCGCTACCAATTAGAGGAAAAAGAAATCATCGAAAAACGCCAACGCTTGAAAATACAGGTAGAGGAACTTCAAAGAGATGGGACGTTAGACGAGTTATACCAAGAAGCTAGTTTAATAAAATCACAATTGGAACAGTTATTCGAAGAGTGGGGCGGCTTAGCGATTGCAGCGACATTTTTAGGTGATCTTTCAACCGAAATGAGTGAACGGCAACTCCCTCAACTATTAAAAATTGCAGGTGATTATTTAGGGATATTGACTAAAGACCATTATTACGAAATTTTATTACAAAATGACACATTGACATTAACAGATGGTAGTACGGAGTATCCAATTTATGAGCTATCAACGGGCACGAAAGATCAGCTGATCATGGCTATGCGATTTGCTTATCTATCATTAGAAGCTAAGCGTTCTATTTGTCCGATCATCATAGATGATGGTTGGTTGCATTACGATCATCAGCGGAAGTACCAATTGGCAAAACTTTTAGCCGAATTTGGGGAAAAGTATCAGGTAATTTGTTTTTCTTCTGACCAAGAAATGGTAAGCTATTACCAAGAGCTAAAACAAGCTGTAAATATACTAGAAGGAGCAAATAATGAAAAAAATTCGTGAATTAGTTATTGATGAACAGTTTGAACTGTTTGTTCTAATAAAAAATGCTGATGTTAGAATCGCAAAAAACGGGAAAAAATTTATCGCATTTACTTTTCAAGATACATCGGGAACAATTGACGGAAAATATTGGGATGCCTCTGAAGATGAAATAAAGAAATTTACTGCTGGGACAGTGGTGTTCCTTAATGGTAAAAGAGAAGTTTATCAAGGAAACCCTCAGGTGAAAATTTTACACATACGTTTAACGAAAATCGATGAACCAAGTGAACCAAGTCTTTATATGGAACGAGCACCAATGAAAAAAGAAGCAATGGAAGAAGAAATCAATCAATTATTGTTTGAAATCACAAATGCTCACTGGAATCGAATTGTTCGTCATTTACTCAACAAGTACCAAAAACAATTTTTTGAGTTTCCGGCAGCTAAACGAAACCACCATGCATTCGCTAGTGGGCTAGCTTATCATACACTGACCATGCTTCACTTAGGCAAATCCATTGCAGATGAGTATCCGGAATTGAATCGGGCACTATTATATGCAGGAATCATTTTGCATGATCTTGGAAAAGTTATTGAACTATCAGGGCCAATGAGTACAGAATATACGTTGGCTGGTAACCTTGTAGGCCATTTGGTATTAGTGGACGAGGAAATTACAAAGGCCTGTGTGGCATTGAAAATCAATGAGGCGGATGAAGATATTTTAGTTTTGCGACATATGGTGTTGGCTCATCATGGGTTATTAGAATATGGATCGCCAGTAAGGCCTCGGATAATGGAGGCAGAAGTTCTACATCAAATTGATAACATCGATGCTTCAATGCAAATGATGCTGACTTCTATACGACAAACAGAGCCAGGTAAATACACAGATCGTATTTTTGGGATGGACAATCGTAGTTTTTATGTACCTAAAGATATATAAATAGAAAGTACGTAGTCAACTTTGCAGGAATAAAGAGGCCACCAAGAGTTAGATTTTTGATTTAACTCTTGGTGGTCCTTTTAGCATGATATGTACTTTTATTTCGTCTTAAACATTTTTTTATTGTAAAACAAATATGTGTATGATTATACTTATTTAGAGAATCATTCAGTTGGGGCGTGGGACGATTGGAACAAGTTATTCAAAGTTTTGATGATCGGAAAAAGCTATTGTTGATTTGGTTACTAGGATTATTGTTTGCCCTTTGTCTGCTATACATGGCGTATAAAATCAGAAATCATTCAAAAATCGGACTGATTGCATTGACAACGATAGGGATATTTCTAGGAATCGTAATGACTTTTTCACTCATTATTACTGTAATGTTAGGAATCAATTGGTAAAAAGAGGTCGAGACAAAAATCGTTTAGGTTTGAGAAATTGGAGAAAAAAACGAACAATACGTTTTTTGTATTGTTCGTTTTTTTGAAATTTCCAAAAAGCTTGACTTTTGAACGCCGTTTACTCGAGAGTTTGTAGCAAACCTGATGTTTAGATTTGTTCCACATTCCCTTTGTTTATTTGCTTGATGATTCTGTAGTGCTTTCTTCAGTATCTGAAGCTTTTGTTGATTCAGTTTCTTTTGTTTCAGAAGATTTAGTTGATTCTTTTTCTGAATCGGAAGTGCTCTTGCTACCTGACTCTGTAGTAAATGCACTTAGGACATTTTTGAAGGAATCATCTTTCACTTTAACATTCGCTGCTTTTAATTCTTCTGAAATGACTTTTGTTTGGAAATCTTGGTCATTCAGTTTTGTATCAGTAGCGATTTGTTTTACTTCATCTTTGTACTTGTCCATATCATTGCCTTTATTTTGGTTTTTCACCATTTTTACTACATAGTAATCAGTTGAGTAAGTACTTGCATTTGTAGCAGTGATGACATCAGATACTTCGCCATCTTTCAGTTTAAATGCAGCTTCTTGTACTTCTGTAGGAACAGTCTTGCTTTGAGAATCAAACTTGACTTTTCCACCGTCTTCTTTTGTTGTTGTGTCAGTTGATTTTTCTTTTGCTAATTTTGTAAAATCATCACCATTGTCAGCTGATTTTTTCACATCTTTCGCATCATCTTCACTACCTAATTTAATGATTTGAGCTTCTACTTCTGGATGGAAAGATTTCCATGCAGTTTTCAAATCTTCGTCAGTCAGCTTGATGTGATCCTTGATTCCAGCTTGTAAGACTAGATTATTTTTGATTGTTTGTTTGTAGCTGTCTTTTGTATAGCCAGCTGCTTCCAATTGAGATTCGAATGTATCGCCGTAGCTTTTTGCTTGTTTGTCATACTCGGCATTGACTTTTTTATCAGATACTTTATCTTCATATTTGTTATTGAAAACCTTATAAATGATCATATTTTGAACTAACTGTTGATTGGCAGAAGAAGTTTTTGCCTCATCATAAAAATCTGAAACAGTGATGGTTCCACCTTTCATTGTTGCAATATCTTTATCTGTACTACCTGAACAAGCTGCTAGTGCCAACACAGCCAACGCACTAGTTGCTGCTAAAATTATTTTATTTTTTTTCATTCAATTCTGCTCTCCTGTAATTTATTATTATTTTTACATATACAACTATACCACATAAAATTCTCAATAAAACCGTTCTTACGATAGTTTCAAATAAAATTCAAATTTTCATCACATTCACCATTTAAATTTTAAAAAATGATAAAATATGTCCCTTGATTATTAAAAAAATGTATTATTGTAAGTCGTTCGGAAGTTCTTGAGACAATTTTTCTACCTGTTCTTGGATTTGAGCAATCCTTGGTTCTGCTTGGAATTTAAAATTTTCAATATCCTTTTTCATAGCATTTTGGAAAGCAGGAATAACAGAATTTGCGGTTTCTTTTGTTTCTACTAAGGCATGCTTAAAATGATTAAGACTGTTATTTAATTCGTTCGTCAAAGCAGTTGCTTCGTCGACTTCAGTGATTAGTTTTTTTCTGGTCTCATTTCCACTTCTCGGTGCGAATAGTAGACCCGATGTTGCACCAACTGCTGCGCCAAAGACAAGACCTTTGAGAAAATTTTTAATCATGGGTATTCACCTGCTCTTGGATGGCATTTTGGATACTAGCCAAGGTCTCAGCTGTATAATCTTTTTGATGATTGCCAAAATGAATAGAGAAGTCATCCTTTTTGCTATATCTAGGTACCAAGTGGATATGTGAATGAAAGACAGACTGATAAGCAAGTTCTCGATTATTGTTTAAGATATTTAGACCTTCCATTTCTGGGAAAGCTTTTTCGATTGCGCGGGCAATTTTAGGGATTCGTGAAAAAACATTTGCTGCTAATTCTTCATCATAGTCAAAAATATCTGAAACATGTTTCTTGGGAACAATAAGAGTATGACCTTTTGTTGTTTGAGAAATGTCTAAAAAGGCATATACTTTTTCATCTTCATAGACTTTATAGCTAGGAATTTCTTGATTGATAATTTTGCAAAAGATACAGTTTTCCATTTGAAACATCCTTTCCATTAAAAATAATTCTTTAGTTTAACTTTACCATAAGTTCAAAGGAATGTATGAAAAAAAATAAATTGACTCAATTTTCTTCGTGGTATAATAAAAGCAGTATACTTACGGAGGAAAATTTATGAGTTTAATATTAGAAAATGTCACGGGGGGCTACGGTCATCTACCCGTTTTAAAAGATATCAGTTTCAGGGTGAATCCAGGTGAGATGGTGGGAATGATCGGGTTGAATGGTGCTGGGAAAAGTACAACGATCAAACACATTATCGGGCTTTTGGAGCAAAAAAAAGGAACGATCTCAATCAACGATCTTACTTTGAAGAAAAATACGGAAGCTTATCGAAAACAAATCGGTTATATTCCCGAAACACCTTCTCTCTATGAAGAACTCACTTTAAGAGAGCATATTGAAATTACTGCGATGGCATATGGTATTCCACTTGAAACTGCGATGAGAAGAGCGAAAAAATTATTGCGTACCTTCCGCTTAGAGAATCGCTTAGAATGGTTTCCAGCTAACTTTTCAAAAGGAATGAAGCAAAAGGTAATGATTTTATGTGCTTTTTTAATTGAGCCTTCCTTATATATCATTGATGAACCTTTTTTAGGGTTAGACCCTTTGGCAATCAATGCGTTACTGGAATTGATGGTGGAAATGAAAAATGAAGGATCGGGCATCTTGATGTCCACACACATTTTAGCAACAGCAGAAAAATATTGTGATCGCTTTGTAGTGTTACATAATGGAGAGATACGTGCGGATGGAACGTTGAACGATCTGCAAGAGAAATTTAAACTACCTGGTTCTTCGTTAGATGAAATCTATCTTTCTTTAACAAAGGAGCAGCAAGATGAATAATTTTTTTCAATTACGATTAGCGAAGCATCAAAAGAAAATGATGAAATATATGCGGTATGTCCTAAATGATCACTTTGTACTGATCTGTTTATTTCTAATCGGTGGGGTAGGTTTCTATTATTCTAATTGGCTAAAAACGCTAACTACCCCTTTTCAATTAGGCGGAGTGATCCTTTCTGTATTTTGGCTTCTTTGCCTATATTTTGGAAAGTTTGCTTCTTTTACTCGTGCGGCTGATATTGTTTTTCTATTACCTAAAGAAGAAGAAATGCGTGGCTATTTACAGCAAGCCTTTTGCTATTCATGTATTTTTCCGTTCATCTTTTTAGGCTTGATTTGTGGTTTTTCTATGCCTTTACTCGTTGTTTCTACGGGGCGACCTTTTACAGTCTTCTTTTTTTATTTGATCATGCTTTGGTGTATGAAAAGTAGTCAGTTACAAATTAAAAGAGCAGAAGTGTTTCGGATCGACAACCGCCAGTTACTTGTGTGGAAAGGTGCATGGGCTGTGTCTAGCTTACTCATGCTCTTTTTCTCTTTGTACTGGATTTGGATAGGATTTGTAGGTGCAATCGCTCAAGCTGTTATCTATGGCTGGTTCTTATGGAAAAAAATGGATCGCCGTTTGGATTGGGAAAAAATGGTGCAGATCGAAGAACATCGTTTACATCAAATTTATCAATTCATCAATCTTTTTACGGATGTTCCAGAAATCACTTCCAAAGTTAAAAGAAGAAAGTACTTCGATTCTTTGTTAGAAAGAATCAGTAAAACACCAGCGAACACATATTATTACCTTTATATGAGAAGATTTGTTAGAGGAACTGATTTTAGTGGGCTTGTTTTTCGATTGACATTGATCGGTGGTATTCTGATAGCCAGTATGTCTGACATTTATTTTATCAGTGGTATCGGAGCATTATTCATTTACCTGATTGGATTTCAGCTTCTTCCTTTATACAATCAATTTCGCTATATGACACTCATTAAACTATACCCAATCCAAGAAGAGCAGAAGAAACGAGCGATTCAAAAATTATTATTAGGTGTACTTCTTGCAGTAGCAATTCTTTTTGGGGTGCTGGCTGCCATCGTCCTAAGTGGAGTGGAAAAGTTGATCCCTCTGATCATTTATCTAATGGCTGCGGGACTGTTTGTTGGGCTATATGCTCCCGCTAGACTCAAAAAAATGGATGACTGAAGAGATACAAGAATAAAAAACGGAAAAAAAGAGGATGAAAGAGAGCGTGGACAAAAGTAATAAATACTTTTGTCTCGTTCTTTAAAAAAGAATAAACGGTGGGAGCAGAAGCAATTCCTGCTTAAATAAGCCGAACTTCACAAAAATTTGAAAAGTAATTTTCGTGAAGTTCTTCTTATTTCTCAGAGTTAAACACTTCTGTCCCAACCTCTTTTCGTTCTCTTTTTTTGATAAAAGATGGTTTTTTGAAGCTAAATGATGGAAAAAGAACGTATATGTGCTTGACGTTCGCGGCTTAGGCGACTAGAATAATAAGTACTGCAAAACATAGAGTTAAGAGGACGGGAGAATGCATGATGGAGTTTCAGTTAGACCAAGAATGGCGTTTACGCCCCATCAAAGGTGATACGGGAAAAACATACATAGGCATGCGTGATGAAGACAGGGTCTTTATTAAACGAAACACGACTCCAATGCTTGCTGCACTATCCCGAGAAGGAATCACGCCAAAGCTAGTATGGACAAAACGTACTGGGAATGGGGATACTTTAACAGCACAAGAATGGTTAGAAGGACGTTTATTGACACCCAATGAAATCGGGCAAAGAAATGACGTCATTGATGTATTGTATCATTTACATCACTCAACATCATTGAAGACAATGCTGACACGTATTGGCGGTAAAGTAATGACTCCAGAAAAAATGTTGAAGCACTATGAATTAGATTTACCTGAGATGCTTAAAAACAATCAATTCTTACAAATTGTTCATCAGTTTTTACGTCAACAGCTTCCACATACGGATAAAGAAGATTTTGCAGTGGTTCATGGAGATGTGAATCATCGTAACTGGTTAGTATGTAAAAATTATTTATATCTAGTTGACTGGGATTCAATCATGTTTGCGGATCCTGCGGTCGATCTCGCCACGATTTTAGGGAATTATGTACCGTTGTCTAATTGGAATCAGTGGCTTATCAGTTATGGTATCAGACCGACAGATGAAATACTTGAGAAATTGCATTGGTATGCTGCAATGAATCTGCTTCAAGAGATCACTAGATATTGTAAACGTGATGATCATCGGAGAATGAACGAAGAAATTCTACAGCTGAAGCGGGTATTCAGCGGTTGATAAAAGTCGTAAATACCGATGCATCACCAGAAAAAAACAAAAATAAAACATGTGTATTTTTAATTTGAGATCAGAAGAGTTTAACTTCACTTTATCTGATCTTTATTTTTTTAACTAAGAAAGGAATGGAAAGTTTCATGCGCGTACGAAATCGCCCAGGAGCTGCAGAAATGTTAGCAGCACACCCAGATCTTGTCATCAGTGAGCCTACCAAATGGAAAGGGAAATGGCACGAACTATTTGGAAATGATCAACCAATCCATATCGAGATTGGTATGGGAAAAGGACAATTCATCACAGGAATGGCAAAAGCACACCCAGAAATCAATTATATCGGGGTGGAGATGCAAGTGAGCGTTGTGTCGATCGCTTTAGACAAGCTTCTTGAAGAACCATTACCTAATTTGAAACTATTGCATGTCGATGGCTCAGCACTGACAGAGTATTTTTCAGATAGTGAAGTAGACCAAATCTACTTGAATTTCTCTGATCCATGGCCTAAAAAAAGACATGAAAAGCGTCGCTTGACCTACAAAACTTTTTTAGCTGTGGATGAACAGATTTTACGTCCTGAAGGGGAGATCCACTTTAAAACAGACAATCAAGGGTTATTTGAATATTCACTAGCAAGTTTTTCTCAATATGGAATGGTCATCAAGCAAGTATGGCTTGATCTGCACCAAAGTGATTTTGAAGGAAACATCATGACTGAATATGAAGAAAAATTTTCTTCAAGAGGACAAAGGATTTATCGAGTTGAATCACAATTTATAGATAAAACAAAATAAGTTGAAGTATCGTTTATCATGATTTAGCGGTACGGAAAAATATAAAGAGGTCAAGACAAAAGTCGTTTAGGTTTGAGAAATTGGAAAGAAAAGAGGTTGGGACAGAAGTGTTTAACTCCGAGAAATAAGAAGAACTTCACGAAAATTGCTTTTCAAATTTTGTGAAGTTCGGCTTATTTAAGCAGGAATTGCTTCTGCTCCCACCGTTTATTCGTTTTTAAAGAATGGGACAAAAGTGTTTCTTACTTTTGTTCCACGTTCTTTTTTTTTTTGAAATTTCCGAAAAAACTGATTTTTGGACGCCGTTTATTCGAGAATCTGTAGCAAACCTGATTTTTAGATTTGTCCTACATTCTTTGTATTTTCAATTTTTATTTATTAAGTACCTAGAAAAGTAGATTATCCTTTTTCGATCGAAGGTTCGATCAAATTGAATTTAGAAAAGGAGAACAACCCTTTATCAGTGATTTTTAACTCAGGAATGACAGACAAAGTTAAAAAAGAAAGAGTCAAAAAGGGATCGAAGGCTTGACTTGCTCCTAGTTTATAGGCTTCTTTGGTTAGAGAAACCAACTGCGTGTTCACCTCTAAAAAAGGATCTTGGGACATTAGGCCACCAATTGGTAATGGGAGGCAAGCTAATTCTTTTTCAGCTTTGACAGCAATCATTCCTCCACCTTTTTTGATCAACTGGTTTGCCGCATAGAGCATATCCTCATCGTTCGTTCCTACAACAACGACATTGTGGGAGTCATGAGCGACTGTCGTTGCAAGCGCACCGTCTTTCAATTGGAATCCTTTGACGATACCGACACCGATATTTCCTGTTTGATGGTGGCGTTCAATAACTGCGATCTTTAACCAATCATTTTCGATCGAAGGTTCAAAGAATCCGTCTTTTACAGAAACCATTTCTATCAAATCATTCGTCAATAAGCTGTTGGGAATGATTTCAATCACATGTGCTTGCTCTGAGTGTATCGGTAGAGCAAAAGAGGTATTAGATAAGGGTTTTACATTCATTGCGGGTAAGTTATCTGTAAATGGATTTAATTGTGTGGGAAATCTATCTTGGATTATCTCGCTTTGTTTCACTACTAAATTTCCTTGGGTGAAGACATCAACGATCGGTAAAGTAGTTAAATCATCGGTTAAGAAGAAATCAGCTTGATATCCAGGAGCAATCGCCCCTAAATGGTCAAGTCCAAAGCATTCTGCTGCATTTAAAGTAGCCATCTGGATAGCCTGTAGTGGGTCCATTCCCAATTGGATCACCTGCCGAATAATATGATCGATTAATCCTTCAGAAACGAGATCGTCAATCAATTTATCGTCAGTGACAAATAAGCAGCGACGTGAATTTTCGGGAGTGATTGCTGGATATAATGCGTGAAGATCTTTTGCAACGGTTCCTTCACGAATCATCAAATACATGCCTAATGCCAGACGTTCTCTGGCTTCTTCAGCAGTTGTTGCCTCATGGTCTGTACGGATACCAGCTGTCAAGTAAACATTTAGATCGTCTCCGTGGATACCAGCAGCATGACCATCGATTTTTTTATTTTTATTCTTCATTAATCGTAATTTATCGATAATTGTTGCCTCGTTCGTTGCGACTGCTTGATAATTCATGACTTCTGCAAGACCGAGGACTTCCGGCCGTTCCAGGAATGGGATAAATGAAGCAGCATCGAGAGTCGCCCCATTTGTTTCAAATGGTGTGACTGGGACGCAAGAAGGCAACATGACAAATATATTCATCGGAATACTTCTAGCATCATCGATCATAAAATCAAGACCTGTACTTCCAGCAACATTTCCAATTTCATGAGGATCAGTAACCACGGAAGTAACCCCGTGGATCAGTGAAACTTTCGCGAATTCTTTTGGTGATAATAAGGAACTTTCAATGTGTACATGGCCGTCGATTAGACCTGGTACCAGATATTTATTTTTCGCATCATAAATTTGTTTTCCCTCGTAGTCTCCTACTCCAACAATCACCCCATCACAGATAGCAACATCAGCCTCCATGACTTCTTTTGTAAAAACATTGATAATTTTTGCGTTTTTGATGACTAGATCTGCGAGTTGTTTTTTTCCAGCAATTAAAATATGTTTTTCGAGTAATGAATCCACTTTAGACCCTCCAAAATAAATTTTTACTAGTATAACATAAATTCGGATTTTGCCAATGATTTTTAAAAGAATAATTCAGAATACAAATAAAAGTTGGAAAAAGACGTATGTTTTTTATGGAGGGAAGCGAATGGACATAAAAGTTTTTTCGAATGAACTAATCAAAGAAAGTTTTGAAAAGAATGTACAAGATATCTATATTTTACCAAGTGGATCAGGGTTTACTATTTATTATCGATATAGTAAAAAGCGAACATTTCAACAAGAAGTATCTTTTGAATTAGGACAACAATTGATTTCTCGATTTAAGTATTTAGGAGAAATGGATATTGGTGAAAAGCGAAAATCACAACTAGGTTCGTTGACTTATCCGTTGGAAGAAAGACAAATTAGATTACGTTTGTCTTCGGTGGGTGATTATTTACAAAGAGAAAGCTTGGTTATTCGTTTATTGTACGATTTGTCAGCAAAGCATTTTCGTTGTTTTTGCCCACGTGATTTCAAAATGATCGATACTTATACGAAAGAAAGAGGTCTCTATTTATTCAGTGGTCCTGTTGGTTCAGGAAAAACATCCTTGATGTATTATTTAGCACGTGAAACGACCCTCCAAGTAATTACAATTGAGGACCCAGTAGAAATCGAAGAACCATTATTTCTGCAATTACAAGTTAATAATAAAATCGACCAAACGTATGAACAACTCCTGAAACTTTCATTGCGGCACCGGCCGGACTTATTGATCATAGGGGAGATAAGGGATAAACAAACAGCGGATACTGCGGTGAGAGCAGCATTGACTGGACATCTTGTCTATGCTACTGTACACGCCCGTTGTCTAGAGGGAGTAGAAGCTAGGATGACTGAATTGATGGGAAAAAACCAAGATTTATTTGAATGTTTAGCAGGGGTGATCTACCAAGAAATTTTGTTGGATCAATTTCAATCGGCAGCAGTTTTGTGGGCCTATGATTTCTCATATAGTGGATTTGTAAAGAAGGGGTGGGAAGAAAGTCGTGAAGAGGCAAAAAAAGCGTGTTGGCAGACCACAACGTTTTAAAAAAATGCCTATCAAAGAACAAGCAAAATATATTCAATTGATGGGAGAATTACTCTTGAATGGATTCAGTATCCAAGAGGCAATAACGATCCTCTTAAAAATCCAAGCAATAACCAAGATCCATTTACAAAATGCACAGCGGTTGCTACAGGAAGGACATCCATTTTATGATGTATTGCAACAAATGGGATTCAGCTCTGAAAAATTAGTGCAAGTCGAGTTAGCAGAGACGCATGGGAATTTAATTGAAACATTGAAAGGAATAGCTGAACAATTTCGATTGGTTGAAGAATTTCGTAAAGAATTGAAAAAAATGATCAGTTATCCCTGTCTATTATTGTTTTTTTTGCTGGGAATACTTGCTGCTTTACAGCAAATGGTTTTGCCACAACTCCTTGCTACGGATATGGTCGCAGCTTCTCATTGGGGGATAGTATTTCTAAAAACTTTCCATTGGTATTTGCTTGGAGTATTTTTGGTCGGGGGACTTCTACTGATTTTTATTCAGGTTCGATTGACTAAAATGGATGTTATACAAAAATATACTTGGTTTAGTCAACTAGTATTTTTCGGGCGAATGTTCTCACTCTATCAATCTTCTTATATTGCTCTTGAATTAGGAAAATTATTCTATGAAGGATTAGAATTACGTCAAATCATTTATTGCTTGAAGGAAACAAGACAAGGAAGTTTGATCCAATTACTGGCTTTTCGACTAACTAAAGGACTTGAATCAGGGATTCCTTTGGCTGAACAATTTCAAAGTTATACATTCTTTACCGAAGATTTTAGTCAAATTATTTTACAAGGTGAAGCAAAGGGACAACTTGGAAAGGAGTTATTATTTTATAGCTCATTGACCAGACGGCATTTTTTTCAAAAGATCAATCGAATACTCCATTGGATACAACCACTGTTTTTTTTCGGGATCGCTGGTTTGATCCTACTGATTTATGCTGCAATTCTACTGCCTGTATATGGAAACATCGAGGAGGTTTTATTATGAGCATGACCAAGAAAAAAAGACTTTTTTTTAATCGGGAACTTGCCAGTTTCACACTGATAGAAATGCTTATTGTATTACTGGTGATCAGTGCTTTAGTTTTGTTATTTATTCCTAATATTTCGCGGTATCGGGATCATGTAAATAAAGAAGGAAGGGCGGCTGTGCTTCAATTGATCGATGCACAAAAGGAGCTATACTCGTTACAAAATAACGGAAAGGTCCCTACGATAGCTGAGTTATTGAAAGAAGGGTACATCAAACAAGAACATGCAGATGCTTATAATAAAAAGTAAGCATGACCCGCCTGGGCATACATTACTAGAAACTCTACTTGTTCTATTCATTATATCAACTCTGTTTATCTTTCCATTCATTTCTATTTCATCGTGGCAAACACGATTAGCTGCCTATCAGTTCTTTGATCAATTTGAAAGAAGAATTTATGCCACACAAAAAGCAGCAATCGTTAACCAGGAAAACACAACGATCGCCTATGATAACAAACAAGCTCAGATTATTTTTACAGTTCCACAACAAATGAGCAGGTGGTCAATGTTGAAGATACCCAAAGAAATTGAAGTGAGAAGGGCCCCAACACTTATATTTGCTGCAAAAACTGGAAACGAAAGTTCCTTAAATGCGTATCAGTTTTACTGGAAGAAAGAAAAACAGTTGATCAGCTATCAATTCCAAATAGGAAGTGGTCATTATCTTAAAAAAGTCGAATAAAAGTGGTTTTGTATTATTAGAAACGCTGATGGCGTTAACAGTCACAGTTGCCTGTATCTATTTGGTAAGTTCAAGTAATCGATTTTTATTACAGTTAGACAAGCAAAACAATCGAAGAGTTTTGCTAGTACGTAGATTATATGAAGATGTCAAAACATTTCGGAAACATCAACAGTTACCTAGTAGGACAATCGTTGAGCCGAAAAGTAAAACAGTGATTGAGTCAAACCAAAATGGGATACAACAAGTGAAAATCACGCAGGAGGAGGATACCATTGAGATCCTCCAAAAATAAACCTACCTTTACACTGATCGAATGTCTGGTTTCATTAGTTGTTTTAAGCAGTATCTTCCTATCGCTGATTTTGTTGATCAATCAAGCAAATCAAGTAAATAAGTATTTACAAAGAAAAGACCAAAAAGAATGGTTGATTTTTTTAGTGCAGTTTGAAGAAGAAATAAAACATGGTGAAAATATCCTAGTCAAAGAGGATCGTGTCTATTATGAAATCTCCGATAAAGCTTATTATATCGAGCAATACAAAAATATGATACGCAAACGAGGTCGAAATGGAGGCCATCAACCCATGCTGACAGCTGTTAATACATGGATCGTAAAAGAAAATGAGACAACAGTGACTTTTTTAATATCTTTTGAAAATGGGGAGGAGTATGAAGGCGTTTGGACAAAAAGTAAAAATGGAACGGCATAATCAATCGCATAGCTTGATAACCACACTTTTGATTTTCTTAGTGTGTAGTTCCTTGATGTTAGTTATTTTAGAAAATTATCGGCTCACTATCGATATCAATCAGCGAACTGAGAAATATTATATAGCCAAAATAATGAAACAATTAGCATTATCAAGAATCACCAATGAAAAAGTAAAGGGAAAATATCAATATTCTACTGGTATCGTTTTTTACACTCAACAAAATAACGAAGTAGAGTTCCACATTGAAGTTCTACCATATACTTTCAAATTTACGGAAAAGTTAAATAATGGTACAGATTGTGATACAGTTTGTGACTAAATGTATGAAAACGCCCTCTTTTCTGTTACAGCGCTGTTTTTCTGATATATGTGTTTATTATTTCACAAATAAAAAAGTGTGAAAACGATTGAAATTTTGTCGATTCTTCGTTAAAATTAAACAGGTAAAATAATTGTTATAATATATCTAGAAATGAGGTGCACCATGTTACCAGAAAAAATGGAACAGGGTTTTGAACAAAACCTAAAAGCGATTCAGCTTTTACAAAATGCATTGGGAACTTCCTTTTTAGAAGCCTATGTCGAAAATGCTGAGAACTTAATCGATAACTATCAAGTACGTGTGGTGGATGGGGTGCCGACTGAAGAGATCACAAAACAGATTTCAGCGATCTATGAAGAGTTCAGTCAATTATCTTTTGAGCCAGAAGAATGGCGTCGTCTGTCTCAACTACTGTTACTAAAGGGGGCACAGACTGAACATCTGCAAGCAAACCACCAGTTAACTCCAGATAGTATTGGTTTTTTATTCGTCTTCTTAATTGAGCAACTGTTCACAAAAAAGACAGAGCCAGTCAGAGTTTTAGACATTGCGGCAGGAATGGGTAACTTGTTATTAACAGTTCTTTTAAATCTAACGAACGCAGGATATCAAACGGAAGGGGTTGGTGTAGAGATCGATGATACATTGCTAGCAGTTGCTGCTTCAACGAGCGATTTGATCCAAGCAAATGTACAATATTTCCACCAAGATGGATTACAAGATTTACTGGTTGATCCAGTTGACGTTGCAATCAGTGATTTACCGATCGGTTATTATCCGAATGATCAAAAAGCAAAAGAATTTTTAACAAGCGCCAAGGTAGGCCACAGCTATGCACATCATCTGTTATTAGAACAAGCGATGAAATATGTCAAACCAGATGGATTTGGTCTATTTTTGATGCCAAGTAACTTTTTAGAAACAGAACAAAGTGAAAATGTGAAGAAATGGTTTAAAGAGGAAGGTTATCTACAGGGGATGATTCAATTACCAGACGAATTGTTCCGAAACAAGCAATCACAAAAAAGTATTTTGATTTTACAAAGAAAAGGGCCAAATGCAAAACAAGCACAAGAAGTGTTGCTTGTAAAACTTGATTCACTAAAGAAACCAGAGAAGGTGACCGAATTTTTTAAAGAATTTGAAACATGGAAATCGTCTTCTCTGTAATCATTCAACTAGAAGGAGAGTAATATGTCTAAAACAATTGCAATCAATGCTGGAAGTTCAAGTTTGAAATGGCAGTTATATCAAATGCCAGAAGAGACCGTAGTCGCTAAAGGAATTGTGGAAAGAATTGGATTACAAGATTCTATTTTTACTATTAAGTATGGCGAAGATCAAAAATTCGAACAAATCATGGATATTGAAGACCATGAAATAGCAGTAAAAATGCTATTAGATCATTTGATTGAACTGCATATTCTAAGCTCGTATGATGAAATCACTGGTGTAGGACATCGTGTCGTACATGGTGGTGAAACTTATGGAGATTCTGTGATCGTTGATGAAGATGTCATGAAACGAATCGAAGTATTAGCAGAATTTGCACCTTTGCATAACCCAGCAAATCTAATGGGGATCAAAGCGTTCAAAAAAATATTACCAGACATTCTTAGCGTAGCTGTTTTTGATACATCATTTCATGCAACAATGCCAAAACACAATTATTTATATAGTTTACCTGTTTCTTATTACGAAGATTACAAAGTTAGAAAATATGGTTTCCATGGAACGAGCCATCGATATGTCTCTGAACGAGCAGCTAAATTACTCGATAAACCGATTGAAGAGTTGAAATTGATTACTTGTCACCTTGGAAATGGTGTGTCGATCACAGCCGTTGATGGTGGAAAATCAGTAGATACTTCGATGGGCTTTACGCCACTTGCAGGAGTAACGATGGGCACACGTTCTGGAGACATTGATCCAGCTGTTTTACCATATTTGATGGATAAATTAGAGATCGGTATCGACGAAATGGTTGATATCTTGAATAAAAAATCCGGTCTTTTAGGTTTAACGGGCTTATCAAGTGACATGCGTGATCTTGAGAAAAACTATGAAAAAGAACATATACACTTGGCCTATGACGTTTTCGTTGACCGTATACGTAAATACATTGGTGGGTATGTTACAACCATGAATGGTGTAGATGCAATTGTTTTTACTGCTGGAATCGGTGAAAACGACGGACATGTTCGTAGTGAAATCATTAAAGGAATGACATGGTTTGGCTGTGAAATCGATCCTGAATTGAATAAACTTCGTGGAGAAGATTTAGATATCTCGACAAAAGACTCAAAAGTAAAAGTATTAGTGATTCCAACAGATGAAGAACTAATGATCGCTCGTGATGTTGAGCGCTTGCGTAAATAAGCTTGATCTTAAAATCGAAAACTCATGAAGTATACCTTTGAGGAATGAACAAATGAAGTTGTGATAGAAGTTACTTCTAGAACGCTAATTATTTAAAAAGGGATATGACAACTCTTGTCATATCCCTTTTGACGCTCATTTATTCTATAAAAAGATATAAGCGCAAAGATAAAAACGTCGCTAATACAACGCAGTATCACAGTTTGTTTGCTTATTTCGCTAAAATTCTATTTTAGTGGAGGAGATTTTATGTAAGTTGTTGTGTTCAGATGTGCTCATCAATGAGTGAACTTAAAATACAAAAAACTGTTTGATGGGAGAATAATTCTCTCACCAAACAGTTTTATGCTTATTTATCCTTTTTCTTGGGTAATTGGTTCTCTAAATCAGTACGTACAACAAGGACATCGCAAGCAGCATTACGAATAACATATTCTGAAACAGAACCTATAAATAGTCGTTCAACAGCGTTTAATCCTGTCGCACCTAACATGATAAGGTCTACTTGGTTATCCTCAGGAATTTCTTTTGCAATAATTTGTTTAGGAGACCCGTACTCGATGATTGTAGTCACCTTACTCAACCCAGCTTTTTTAGCATTGGTTTCATAATCAGCAAGAGTTTGTTTAGCCATTTCAGTTGCTTGCTCAGCCAACATCCCATCAAATGAAGAGACTGTTTGGAAAGAACGAGTATCGATGACGTGTGCTAATAATAGCTCCCCGTTGTTTCTTATAGCGACGTTAACAGCCTTTTGAAAAGCTAATTCTGCTTCCTCAGAGCCATCTACGGCGACCATGATTTTTTTGTATTGTTGTAACATATGCGTTCACTCCTTCAGATAAAACATCTTTACATACCTATTGTAAAACAATTCTGAAAAAAAGAGAATTATTTACTGTTTGGTTTAGCCATTTTTTTCGCAAAATTGATACTGAACACGGAAGCTACGAGAATGACGAGGATCAAATAGGATAGAGCAATAAACCGTTGATTGAAAAAAGCTACGACTATACCTAAGATTCCTAAAAAGGCATAGATGGCGCCAAAAAATTGCAAGAAAACTTGATTTTTTTCTGTTTTTTCGATTAATATAAAAAAGATAGGCTGTTTTTTTAATAAATAATAGCTGACAAATAATAATAGTAGTGTGGCAATGCCCATTAACAGTTGGATCATATGAATTCCTCCAAAATTCTAACTATCGATCAAGGTTAGATAGTTTTCAAAGATGAAAAAGGGAGCTGTACCAAAAATGGCATAGCCCCCTAGATCTTAAAAAAATGGTAATCTCCGTTAATGCCGGTGTTCGTCCTGTAGTATTGATCCCGCGAATTCAAGCAGGTGGGTCCCATGGTCGTAGCATCGAACTACCAAATGATAAGGCGTGTTACCAGCTGTGACACAAGACAGGTCCCAAGATATCAATAAAAATGTTCGGTCAACACACAAAGAGGACAATTCGAACATCACAGATTTCCCACTCCTATAGTAGCACAGGAAAATAAAAAGAGCAATGAGAGCGCTCAGAAAAATAGAATACACACTTAGTCATGTTTAGGTAGTTCTTTTTTCCAGTCTTTGATACGATAATATTGTTGTCCTAGTGCCTGTTCATACTTTCCAGTATCTTTTGGATGATAATATTGCGCATGCTTCAGTTTATCAGGTAGGTATTGTTGATTCGCCCAGGCATTTTCAAAGTTATGCGGATATTGATAGCCCACTCCTCGATTCAATGCTTTAGCGCCTTGATAATGACTATCACGTAAATGATCAGGGACTTCGCCAGCATTTCCGGCGCGGATATCAGAGATTGCTTCATCTAACGCAGTATAAGCAGAATTGGATTTAGGTGACAAACATAGATCGACAACAACATCTGCTAGTGGAATGCGTGCTTCCGGAAGTCCCAGACGTTCCGCAGCTAAAACAGCATTGACCGTTCGAGCAGCTGCTGCAGGATTCCCCAAACCGATATCTTCATAACCAATGACCATCAGACGCCGACAAATACTTGCTAGATCTCCTGCTTCGACTAAGCGGGCAAGATAGTGAAGGGCGGCATCTACATCACTTCCGCGTATAGATTTTTGGAATGCAGAAATCACATCATAATGGGCATCACCGTTCTTGTCATGGGTCAATGCTTTTTTCTGCACACATTCTTCAATGACAGGAAGAGTTAGATGGATCATCCCTGATTGATCCGGTTTAGTTGAACGTGCGGCAAGCTCTAATCCGTTCAACGCACTTCGAAGATCTCCGTTCGTGGCGCGTGATAAATGAAGCAATGCTTGACCGTCCAACTCTATGCTAAGCTGACCAAGCCCACGATCTTTATCATGCAGAGCTGTATGGATCGCTTTTTCAATATCTTGTTCATCTAGAGGTTTGACTTCAAAAATCTGGGTTCGACTACGGATAGCGGGATTGATAGTGATATATGGGTTTTCGGTTGTGGCACCGATCATTATGATCCGCCCATTTTCTAAATGAGGAAGTAAAAAATCTTGTTTTGTTTTATCTAGACGGTGGACTTCATCAAGTAAAAGGATGACTGTACCGCTCATTTTTGCTTCCTCAGCAACGATCTGCAAATCTTTTTTTGAATCTGTGGCCGCATTCAGCATTCGAAAAGCAAATTTCGTTGAGCCAGCAATCGCACTAGCAATACTAGTTTTTCCGGTTCCAGGCGGGCCATATAAAATCATGGAAGACAACATTTTTGCATCAACCATTCGGCGAATGATTTTGCCTTCACCGACTAAATGCGTTTGCCCAACAACTTCGTCAATCGTTCGAGGACGCATGCGATAGGCTAAGGGTTGTTGCATAAAAAACTCCTCCTTTTGATTTTCGTACGTTAATTATAGCATAGTAGAAAAGATACTGTGAATTAGGTAAGTTCGGATACTAAAGAGAGGATGAGGTCGAGACAAAAGTCAGTTTTTTCGAAATTTCCGAAAAAACTGACTTTTGGCCGCCGTTTACTCGAAGTTAAAGTCTGTGGCAAAACTGATTTTTAGTTTTGTCCCACTCTCATAATTGTTGGAAGGTGTGAGTGATTACATAGAAAAACAGAATCCGTTCTCTTTTATTTTCTTTGGTGTAAAATAGAATAAACAAATAAAAAATGGATCAGGAGGGAAACAATGGGGAATACACGATTTGAAATCAAACTATTGGAAAGAGCGCGTGAACGTTTTGAAGAAACATTGGATCAAATGGATTTAACCGAAGCAAATACGATGCCTAAGCCATTGATCAAATCCGTTACATGGCTGATCTGGCATACAGCTCGAGAAATCGATTATCAGATTTCAGAGCTGAACGGAAGCGAACCACTATGGATAAGCGCTGGTTGGAATAAAAAATTTTCATTGGATTTACCTGACGATACGCAAGATTGGCAGCATACTCCTGAAGAAGCTAAAAAAGTGGTCGTAAAAGAAAAACAATTGCTTATTGATTACTTAAATGACAGTATCCACTTGGCGAATGATTATTTAGAGAATGTAGATGAAGCAAGCTTTAGCGAAGTGATCGATACGAATTGGACACCTCCAGTAACAAGAGGAGATCGAATCATTTCCATCATTGATGATGCAGTGATGCATTCAGGACAAGCAGTGTATACCAGAAGATTGGTGATTGGCAAATAGTAGAGGTTTCTTTGAATAAAGGTAGATCAACGAATAAGGAGAGCGCATATTTTTATGCATCTCCTTATCTTGTTTTCCCAGATATTCTCAGTAGAAGAAAGATAGTTGATTTTACTATCCTACGCCTCTGTTTTCATAGCTTATCCGATTAAATTTGTGTATGATAAGGGAGGTGAATAGAATGATGGATAATCGGAATTTAGATGAACTTTTAGGGAGTAAGTCAACACCTGAAGTGGCAAGAGATTTACTAGGTATGTATTTAGAATATTCTACATCTAAAGGAATTGTTGGCGGATATATCGTAGATACGGAAGCTTATCTTGGACCAGATGATGAGGCTGCACACAGTTTTGGTATGCGAAGGACACCACGAGTAGCGGCAATGTATGAAAAGCCAGGAACGATTTATCTTTACACGATGCATACGCATCGCATTTTAAATATTATTACGCAACCTGAAGGAATTCCTCAAGGGGTCATGATCCGAGCAATCGAGCCTGTGACAGGTATCGAACAGATGAGTGCTAATAGAGGTGGAAAAATAGGTCCGGACATCAGTAACGGACCGGGAAAACTAGTTGCCGCATTAGGAATACCGCAAGAACTTTATGGAAAATCGATTATAGATAGTCCATTACATTTGGTTTATGAAAAAAAAAGAGAACCGAAAAAAATTAGTGCGTTGCCTAGGATTGGAATACCTAACAAGGGAGAATGGACAGCAATGCTATTACGATTTGTTGTTTCCGGGAATCCGTACATTTCGTTACAAAAAAAGAACCAGATCGATGAAAACTGGGGTTGGAGGAAGTAAAATGAAAAAAGAAAACTTACTTGATTATTTAGATCAGGTGATTGAAAAAACGATTACTGATTATGATGTAGCACTCGATTGGGATACGAAAAATCATACGATTGAGATTATTGTACGTCTATTTGCTGAGAATAAAGCACACTTTGAGATTGATGATGCAGAAGGTGTCGTATCAGAAGAAGATGTCATTGAATTTGAAGATGGTATCTTATTATTCGATCCACAAAAATCTAATTTTGATGAAGCAGACTATTTGGCAGTCATTCCTTATGAAGGGAAAAAAGGCTTGAAAAAATCTGTGGTTGATGCCTTGATCGAGTACTTAGATGAAGTATTAGCTGAAGGACAAAGCGATTTATTGGATTTTCTAGATACAGATGATAAAACTGCTGTTTTTGAATTGACATTCGATAACCAAAAATTAGCTGAACTAGTCGAAGAAAAACAACAAAATCAGTCGGATGTATATTTACCGTATCCAAGTTACTAAGGAGTGGATTTCATGAAATGGAATGAAGTAAAAGTAGAAACAGCGAGTGAAGCAGTAGAAGCAGTTGCGAACATACTAATGGAAGCAGGAGCTAGCGGTGTAGCAATTGAGGATGCACTGGACATTGAAAATTTTCAGTCAGATCAATATGGAGAAATCTTAAATAAAGAAGATTTTACTTATTTAAAGGAAGGAGCCATTGTGATGGCTTATTTTCCTGAGACGATTTTTTTACCAGAAATTGTGCCCTTTATTAAGGAACGTGTAACAAAATTACCAGAATATGGGTTGGCGATAGGTAAAAATAGCGTGACAGCTAGTGAGGTGGAAGAAAGTAATTGGGCGACTGCTTGGAAAAAATATTACCATCCCGTACGCATTACCAGAATGTTGACAATTGTTCCTAGTTGGGAAAACTATCAAACAAATGATCCATTAGAAAAAATCATCACACTAGATCCAGGTATGGCATTTGGTACAGGTACACATCCGACCACTTCTTTAACTTTGCAAGCGTTAGAGACTGTATTGCGAGGTGGGGAAACTGTCTTGGATGTGGGAACAGGTTCTGGGGTGTTAAGTATTGCTTCAAAATATTTAGGTGCAAAAGATGTCTATGCTTATGATTTAGATGGAGTAGCTGTACGCTCAGCAAAAGAAAATATGGATATGAATGAAGTGGCAAAAGATGTCCACGTAGCGGCGAATGATTTATTAAAAGGAATCGAGATCGAAAGTGATGTCATCGTGGCTAATATCTTGGCAGATATTATTTTGCTGATGATCCCTGATGCTTGGCGTTTGTTGAAACAAACAGGCTCACTTATCGTTTCAGGTATTATTGAAGATAAAAAGCAAATGGTGATTGATGCAATGGAAACACAAGGATTTGTTATCGAACAGATCTTCCAGCAAAAAGATTGGTATGCCATTATTTTAAAAAAGCCTGAGGTGGAATAAATGCAACGATATTTTTTAGAAGAAGCCTATCAACCATCTGAAAAATTTGAACTTTCGGCAGAAGCTTTTCACCATATCGTACATGTGATGCGTATGAAACCGAAAGACCGAGTCTACTTGGCTTTCAGCGACCAACAAGTGATCATTGCGGAAATCACAGAAATCACTGAGGAAAAAGTTTACTTGACTGAAATCGAAAAAGAAGAAATGGAAAAAGAATTGCCAAGTATGATCACGATTGCTAGTGGCTATCCTAAAGGTGACAAATTAGAGTGGATCGTTCAAAAAGGTACGGAGTTAGGGGCGCATGCATTTATTGGTTTTCCAGCAAAGACCTCGGTGGTTAAATGGGATGCGAAAAAAAGAAAAAAGCGGCAAGAACGTTTAATCAAGATAGCTCAAGAGGCGGCAGAACAATCACACCGCCAAATTGCACCACAAGTGGAGTTACTAGATACAGAGAAAGAATTGTTCACGCAGCTTTCTGACTATGATGTGATTTTGGTCGCATATGAAGAATCTGCAAAACAAGGCGAACTGGCGAATCTGGCGAAAGTACTCAACTCTGTGGCCGCTGACAGTCGAATTTTGGCGATTTTTGGTCCAGAGGGCGGATTGATGGCAGAAGAAATCAATCAATTTGTTGATGCAGGTGCTATTATTTGTGGTTTAGGACCACGGATTTTGCGTACAGAAACAGCACCACTTTATTTATTAAGTGCAGCAAGTTATCATTGGGAATTAAACAAGTGAAAAAAACGTGAAAAAATGTATGATAAGATCAGGAAAAATTGAAAATAACCCCAACAATCTGTATAATAAAAGCAATTATTTATTGTAAACAGGCACTATTTTTGTTTGAGAATGAAAGAAACAGTCCATAAGAACTGTTTTATAACCTTTGAAAGGGGGATTTCCTATGCCAAAAGAAGAAATTTTAACAGGCCCTGGTGTAATCAAACTGGTTAGTCAGTATATGGGACCCGAACATGTTGCATTTGTCCAAAAAGCATGTGATTATGCTACTGCTGCTCATGATGGACAATTTAGAAAATCTGGAGAGCCTTATATCATCCACCCAATCCAAGTTGCAGGGATCTTAGCCGATTTAAAAATGGACCCCCACACGGTCGCTACTGGTTTCTTACATGACGTGGTAGAGGATACAGAGGTTACACTAGATGATTTGAAAGAGGAATTTGGCCCAGACGTTGCGATGCTTGTTGATGGCGTAACGAAGCTAGGTAAGATCAAATACAAGTCACATGAAGAACAATTAGCAGAAAACCACCGCAAGATGCTGTTAGCTATGGCACAAGATCTACGTGTAATTATGGTGAAATTAGCCGATCGACTACATAATATGCGTACGTTGAAACATCTTCGGGAAGACAAGCAACGACGTATTGCTCAGGAAACGTTGGAAATCTATGCACCATTAGCTCATCGTTTAGGGATCAGTCGTATCAAATGGGAATTAGAAGATACAGCATTGCGGTATTTGAATCCTAAACAATATTATCGGATCGTGCACTTGATGCAAACAAAGCGTGAAGAACGAGAAAAATATGTGAATGGGACAGTAGAAGACATCCGTTTAGCTACAGAAGAACTAGGAATCTTCGCAGAAATCTATGGGCGACCAAAACACATTTATTCAATCTATCGGAAAATGAAAGATCAAAAGAAACAATTCAATGAAATCTATGACCTATTAGCTATTCGTGTTATCGTTGATTCAATCAAGGATTGTTATGCTGTTTTAGGGGCGATCCACACAAAATGGAAACCAATGCCTGGCCGCTTCAAAGACTACATTGCGATGCCTAAAGCCAATATGTATCAGTCATTGCATACGACTGTTATTGGACCAGCAGGAAATCCGGTGGAAATCCAAATTCGTACCCAAGAAATGCATGAAATCGCAGAATTCGGGGTAGCTGCTCACTGGGCATACAAAGAAGGAAAGAATGAAAAAGTAGAGCCAGACGGCATGACAAAACAATTAAGCTGGTTCCATGAAATCATTGAACTTCAAGATGAAAGCTATGATGCCTCTGAGTTTATGGAAGGCGTTAAAGGAGATATCTTCAGTGATAAAGTATACGTATTTACTCCTAAGGGGGATGTAACAGAACTTCCTAAGGGATCAGGTCCGTTAGACTTTGCGTATAGTATCCATACGGATGTTGGGAATAAAACGACAGGTGCCAAAATCAATGGAAAAATGGTGCAATTGGATTACAAGCTCAAAAATGGAGATATTATAGAGATTTTGACCTCGCCTAATTCATTTGGACCAAGTCGAGATTGGTTGAAACTAGTTGCTACGAGTAAAGCTAGAAATAAAATCAAGCGTTTCTTCAAAGGGCAAGACCGAGAAGAAAATATTACTAAAGGTCATGAAGCAGTAATAAAATGTATCGCTGATTTGGGCTTCACCCCTAAAGAGATCTTGTCTAAAGCTAAATTGCAAGATACGCTGGAACGTTTGAATTATCAAACGGAAGACGATATGTATGCAGCTATTGGATATGGTGAAGTTAGTCCGTTGACTATGGCGAATCGCTTGACAGAAAAAGAACGAAAAGAACAAAAAATAGAACAACAAAAACAAGAAGCAGAAGAAATCATGAACCAGCCGAAAAAAGAGCCGGAAAAAATGAAAGTTCGTCATGAGGGTGGCGTGGTCATCCAAGGTGTCGAGAATCTGCTGATACGTATCAGTCGTTGCTGTAATCCAATTCCTGGTGATGATATCGTTGGGTATATCACAAAAGGTAGAGGGATTTCTATTCATCGAAGAGATTGTCCAAATGTCCAAGCAGATAAGCCAAATGTAGCGGAACGCTTGATTGAAGTGGAATGGGAAGATACTTCAAATACTAAAAAAGAATATGATGCGGATCTGGAAATCTATGGCTATAATCGTTCAGGTATGTTAAATGATGTCTTGCAGACAGTGAACACCATGACTAAAAATTTGAATAGCGTAGAAGCTAGAACAAATAAAGATAAGATGGCGACCATTCATTTAACTGTAGGCATCCAAAATCTTTCCCACTTGAAGAGTATTGTGGATAAAATCAAAGCCGTGCCAGATGTCTACAGCGTACGTCGAACAAATGGCTAGGAGGTACAAGTATGAAAGCAGTGATCCAACGTGCAAGTAAAGCTTCTGTTTCCATTGAGCAACAGGAAGTTGGTGAAATCGAACGTGGATTAGTCGTTTTATTAGGTGTCCATGAGGGAGATACGCAAGCGGATGTTGACTATTTAGTAAAAAAAGTTGCACAACTGCGTATCTTTGAAGATGAACAAGGAAAAATGAATCGAAGTATCGAAGATATTCAAGGAGAGCTACTGAGTATCTCACAATTTACGCTCTTTGCAGATACGAAGAAGGGAAACCGTCCAAGTTTTATTGCAGCAGCACGACCAGAAACGGCAATTCCTCTCTACGAAGCGTTCAATGAAGGAATCAAGCAAAGAGGCATTCCTGTAGCAACAGGAAAATTTGGCGCAGATATGGCTGTTTCACTGGTGAATGACGGACCAGTGACGATCATTATTGATTCGCAAAACAAATAGTGCAGAAGAGAGAGTGGAACAAAAGTAAGAAACATTTTTGTCTCATGCTTTAAAAACGAATAAACGGTGGAGCAGAAGCAACTCCTTCTTATTTAAGAAGGAGTTAAATACTTCTGTCCCAACCTCTTCTATATTCGATAAGTCGGTAAACTTGAAAAATCAGTCAGTGATTTTCAAGAGTATCGACTTGTTTTTTTACATCGATCAGGGCAGCTTATCTTTGTCACTTTGCTTTTTTAATACTAGAACTAGAGTAGAACTTGGAGGAAATCACGGAATACTTCTGAGCCAATCGTTTCTGCAGACATTGTTAAAAAACAATAAAAACAGCCGAATAGCTACTTTAGCGAGATAAATAGAGAAGGTTCCATTTATTCTTAACTAGCAACTATCAGCTGTTTTTTAGTGGATTAGGTTTGATTATTTAAACTGTTGAAATAGCTGGTCGATTGTTTGATAATCTTCATTCGATAAATGGAGATCCAACGCTCGAGCATTATCCGCAACTTGTTCCGGTCTTTTTGCGCCTGGTATGACAACAGAGATCCGTGGATTCTTCATATACCAAGCTAACACAAGTTGTGCGATTGTTGCTTGATGATTTTCAGCCAACGGATGAAGTTGATCCACAGCTTGAATGATCTTTTCAAAACGTTTTCCCTGAAAATCAGGTCTATTTTTTCTTGGGTCATGAGCACCAAATTCTTGGGGACTATTTAGATGATACTTGCCAGTCAACAATCCAGAAGCAAGTGGGAAGTAAGGTACGAAGCTGATGTTGTTTTCTTTAAGATAAGGAAACAATTCTTTTTCTGCTTCTCGATAGATCAAACTGAATTTATCTTCCACAACATCTACATAGCCATCTAAATTGGCTTCTTTCAACTGTTCTAGTGAGAAGTTAGAAACACCTATTGCGCGAATCTTACCAGCTTCTTTTAGTTGGTGTAATGCTGCAATTGCTTCATTTTTAGGTGTGTGCTCATCTGGAAAATGGATATAGAAAATATCGATGTAATCTGTTTGCAAACGGCGTAGCGCATCTTCGACCGACTGCGTCAAAAATTCTGGGGAGTTATCAAAAACACCTTTCTTATTTGGTACATGTGCTGTTTTTGTTGCAATCACAATACGCGAGCGATCATATTCTTCTTCTCGTAAGACTTCACCAATCAACTCTTCTGAACGGCCATTACCATAGGCAAATGCTGTATCGATCAAGTTGATCCCATTATTTAAAGCAGTGCGAACAACTTGTTTTCCAGTTTCATCTTCTAAGCCAGTAAAGAGATTGTGACCACCTACAGCGTTTGCCCCTAATCCAAGTTGTTCTGCGTAAACTTGTGAGTGTCCGATTCTTATTTCTGCCATTGTACAGGCCTCCTTTTCGTCTAGTCTAAAACAAAATTGGAAAAAGCTGAACTAAAAGGTCTTTCTGAAAGGAAAATGAAAAAGTGTCATGGAATATAGTTGTTTGGCATAAATTTCTTTGGTGTTTCTGGCCTATTCTTCTGATTTTACTTGACTTTAAAACTTGTTTTTAGTAGGTTATAGTTAATATTGAAAATATCTATGAAAGAGCGAGTAGGTTTCTGAGACTTTACAAGAGAGGATCATCTAGGCTGAGAATGATCTAAAGGGGCGATTCTGAAAGACACTCTGGAGATGAATGTGTGAAAAGCCGTTCCGTGTACGAGCGTTAATCGTAAGAGGAAAGAGCAATCTTTCAAAATTAGGTGGTACCGTGTATGAATTAGTCATTCGCCCTTGTTCAAGATGAACGAGGGCGGATTTTTTTTTTACATAGAAAATAAAAGGAGAGAAAAAAATGAGTTTCCAAAGACCAAAAGGAACAAATGATATTTTACCTGGTGAGTCAGAAAAATGGCAATTTGTAGAAGAAACTGCCCGCATGTTATTTAGAGATTATCAATATAATGAAATCCGCACGCCTATCTTTGAACATTATGAAGTGATTTCTCGAAGTGTCGGTGATACGACGGATATTGTGTCAAAAGAAATGTATGATTTCTATGATAAGGGTGAAAGACATGTGACCCTTCGACCAGAAGGAACAGCTCCAATCGTGCGGTCTTTTGTTGAACACAAGTTATTTGGACCAGAGTACGCAAAACCATATAAAACTTTTTACATGGGACCAATGTTTCGTTATGAACGTCCGCAAAAAGGGAGACTGCGTCAATTCCATCAAATTGGCGTAGAAGCGTTTGGTTCTGAAAACCCAGCGACTGATGTTGAAAGCATGGTGATGGCACTTGATTTCTTTAAACAATTAGGAATCAATCAAATCCGTTTAGTCATTAATTCTTTAGGAGACAAAGAAACACGTCAAGCATATCGTCAAGCCTTGATCGACTATCTTGTTCCCTTTGAAGAGCAATTAAGTGAAGATTCAAAACGAAGACTACACGAAAATCCTTTGCGTGTACTAGATAGCAAGGACAAACGCGATCAACGATTTGTAGCAGAAGCACCTTCTATTTTGGACTTTCTAAGCGAGTCAGCCCAAAAACACTTCGATACAGTGGTGACAATGCTAGACGCATTGGATATTCCTTATGAAATCGATCATAATATGGTACGTGGCTTAGATTATTACACGCATACGATTTTTGAAATCATGAGTGATGCACCAAAAATGGGCGCTCAAGCAACGATTTGCGCAGGAGGTCGTTATGACAATCTTGTCGAAGAGTTAGGTGGTCCAGAAACACCTGGATTTGGGTTTGCGATGGGTATCGAACGCTTGCTGTTGACAATGGAAGCAGAAGAAGTAGTGATACCTGCATTTAATGAATTAGATGCCTATGTTGTAGCGTTAGGTGAGGAAACAAACATCGAAGCATTGAAGCTCGTACAAGTAATTCGGAATTTTGGCTTTTCTGCGGATCGTGACTTCATGAATCGTAAAGCAAAAGCCCAATTCAAAACGGCAGATAAAGCAAATGCAAAATTGGTTTTAGTCATTGGAGCAGATGAATTGGAAAATCAGACAGTGACTGTCAAAGCCATGGCAAATAGAAAAGAAAAAAGCTTCCCATTAACAGAAGTTTATGAACATTTTGATGAAGTCTATGATGAAATGACTTTATTCGAGTAGGAGGAAATGAAAAAATGACACAAAGAACAACATATTGTGGTTTGGTATCTGAAAAAGAATTAGATCAAACTGTCACATTAAAAGGATGGGTCCAAAAACGCCGGGATCTTGGAGGCGTGATTTTTATTGATCTACGTGACCGTGAAGGAATCGTCCAAATCGTCTTTAACCCGGAAGTAAACAAAGAAGCATGGAAAATCGCTGACAAATGTCGTAGTGAATATGTCATTGAGATCACTGGTGTTGTGAAAAAACGTGAAGAACTAGCAATCAATCCAAAAATGGTAACAGGTGAATTTGAAGTATTTGCTAGCGAGATCGTTATTTTGAATAAAGCAAAAACACCACCATTTTTAATCGAAGATGATCAAACAGTCGGTGACGAAATCCGTATGAAATACCGTTATTTGGATTTGCGTCGTCCAAAAATGACAAAAAATATCAAGATGCGCAATGAAACAACGAAAGCAATCCGTCACTATTTAGATGATAACGACTTCTTAGATATCGAAACACCATATCTAGGTAAATCAACACCAGAAGGAGCGCGTGACTATCTAGTTCCTTCTCGTGTCCATGCAGGTCATTTCTATGCGCTGCCACAATCTCCACAATTATTTAAACAATTACTGATGAATGCTGGTTTTGACCGGTATTACCAAATTGTTCGTTGTTTCCGTGATGAAGACTTACGTGGTGATCGCCAACCTGAGTTTACCCAAGTCGATATCGAAACAACTTTCTTAACAACTGAAGAAATCCAAACGTATACGGAAGGATTGATTGCCAAAGTAATGAAAGATGTTCGGGGCATTGATGTTACTTTACCATTTCCTCGTATGACGTATGATGAAGCAATGGACCGTTATGGGAGTGATAAACCAGATACGCGTTTTGACATGGAATTGATCGATTTGAGCAATATCGTGAAAGATGTTGATTTTAAAGTATTCCAAATGGCACTTGAAAAAGGTGGTGTGGTGAAAGTTCTGAATGCGAAGAATGCTGCAAGTAAGTATTCCCGTAAAGATTTAGATAATCTTGGTCAGTATGCTAGTCAATTCGGTGCAAAAGGCTTGGCATGGCTAAAAGTGGAAGAAGATGGATTGAAAGGACCAATTGCTAAATTCATGGGGGATGCAACGGAAGCAATCGTTGCAGCAACAAACGCTGAAGTCGGCGATATCCTCTTGTTTGGTGCGGATAAGAAAGAGATCGTTGCAGCAACTCTAGGTGCGATCCGTTCTCGTTTAGGGAAAGAATTAGGCTTGATTGATGAATCAAAATTCAATTTCTTATGGATCACAGAATGGCCTCAATTTGAATATTCAGAAGAAGAAGGACGGTATGTCTCTGCGCACCATCCATTTACAATGCCTAAAGCAGAAGACGTAGAATTATTAAGTACTGATCCAGGAAAAGTATATGCAGAAGCGTATGATATCGTTTTGAATGGCTACGAATTAGGCGGTGGTTCTATCCGTATCCACACACGAGAACTACAAGAAAAAGTATTAAAAACATTAGGATTTTCTCAAGAACAAATGGAAGAACAGTTTGGCTTCCTATTGACAGCTTTAGATTACGGATTCCCTCCACATGGCGGTATCGCTCTAGGACTAGATCGTTTCGTCATGCTACTTGCTGGTGAAGAAAATATCCGTGAAGTAATCGCATTCCCTAAAAACGGAAAAGCTGCAGATGTAATGAGTGACGCACCAAGCACCGTTTCCGATGCACAATTGTTCGATTTGAATATTGACGTAACAAGTGTAGAATAAATGTAATTAAAACGAGAAGCATGTGTGTCGCGGGAGAGAAAACTCTTAGAAACAAGCTAGAAGTTTTTCAACAATGAAAAGTCGTTGAACAAAATTCTTTCTTGCTTATTATTGGAGCTGAGTTGTTTTTTCATAACTTCTTTTAGAGGGTGAGACAAGATTGTTTGTCCACTCTCTTTTTTGAGTAAACGATATGGAGAAACATAAGCGATAAGAAGAAATTTACTTGAGAGAAGTCGAGACTTTCAAAGATTTGAACCGTGATTTTCGTTAATTCTTGCTTATTTTTTTCGGGAGTATATTCCTTTGGTCCTAGCCACTTTTTTGTGTCGATGTTTCCTTGATTTAATTCTAAAACCCTTTATAATTAAGCCATAACATATAAAGTGAGGCTTTTTCATGAAAAAAACTTTCGAAAATTGGACGTACCATGATTATACGACCAAACTTTCGGCATCTATCGTGTATGCATTGATTGCATCTGTAGCACTAAACTTCTTTTATCAACCTGGGCATATCTATTCAAGTGGTATTACGGGATTAGCTCAAATACTGACGACTTTATCGAAATCATTGATTGGTTTTGAAGTACCAGTATCAACAACTCTTTATCTCTTGAATGTTCCATTATTCATCTTGGCTTGGTTAAAAATCGGAAAGAAGTTTACTATTTTTACCTTTATCACTGTAACTTTGACTTCGCTTTTTATTCATATTTTACCGCAAACAGTTCTTTCAACTGATCCAATCATTTGTGCATTATTTGGTGGAGCTGTTATGGGATTGGGTATCGGCCTAGTTTTAAGGAATGGGATATCTTCTGGCGGATTGGATATCGTAAGTATCACAATTCGTAAGAAAACTGGTAAATCTATTGGCTCCATTTCGATTTATTTCAATGCGATGATCGTGTTTGTGGCAGGACTTCTTTTTGGATGGCAGTACATGTTCTATAGTACGCTTTCTATTTTTGTCAGTGGAAAAGTCACGGATGTTGTCTACACGAAACAAAAGAAAATGCAAGTGATGATCGTAACAAAACATCCAGAAAAAGTGGTCAATGAAATCCAAAAATGCATGCGTCGCGGAATCACGATCATCAATGAAGCAGAAGGTGCATATAAACATGACAAACAAACTGTATTGATGACTATTGTGACACGATATGAATTACCACTATTGAGAGAAGCAATGAAAGCCTCTGATCCGCATGCGTTCGTTAGTATCGCGGAAAACGTCCAGATCCTTGGGCGATTTTATGAAGATGGTATTTAGAGTGAACAACGAATAAAACGCTGTAGACAGTCGTAAGGCTGTTTACGGCATTTTCTATGAAAGAAGTTCTTCTTGATTGCTATCGTTATTTTTGAAATTTTGTTAAAATTATTAAAAATATGTTCTTTTTTTTTAAGTTTATGGGATGATAGGAAAAATAGTAAAATGGCTGGAATTTATTTTGCTATTTTCACTTAATACACGTATATTATGAATGAAAAAAGTTTATGAAAAGTTGGAATATTGAATGGAAAAAAAGAAAAGGTTAAAAAAAAGTCGCTATATTACTGGCTTTGATGGTATTCGCTCTTTAGCCGTTGTAGGGGTCATTTTATACCATTTATTACCAACCAGTATGAAAGGCGGCTACTTGGGTGTTCCAATATTTTTTGTTGTCTCAGGTTACCTGATTACTGATTTGTTGCGACAAGAATGGGAACAAAATGGAAAAATCAACATTTGGCAATTTTATGTCCGGCGAATGAAACGGCTCTACCCCGGCTTAGCATTTCTATTGATTACTGCATCCGCGTACATCACCTTATTTCAACGAGGGTTATTGAACAATCTGCGAGGGGTCGTTGTAAGTAGTTTGCTTTATGTCAATAACTGGTGGCAAATCAACAATGGACTATCTTATTTTGATCGATTCGCCAATGAATCCCCGTTTACACACATTTGGTCGTTGGCAGTAGAAGCACAGAACTATCTGATCTGGCCGGTAATTTTTGTTCTATTGATGGTTTTTGTTCGTAAAAGAAAATGGATTTTCTATACGGTTTTAGGGACATCTGTTTTATCAGCGATCTTGATGATGATCTTGTACACTCCAGGTGGTGATCCTACACGTGTGTATTATGGGACCGATACACGTCTATTCTCTATTTGGATGGGAAGCGCTCTGGCGTTTGTCTGGCCAAGTACGCGCTTAAAGAAAAATATTCCAAAGCAAGCAAAACATATTTTGAATCTAGCGGGATTGATTTCGTTACTTGCATTGATCCTTTTCTTTTTCTTCTTAGATGATCATTATAGTTTCGTCTATTATGGTGGGATGTTCTTAGTAAGCATCTTTTGTGTCATCTTAGTTGCTGTAACGGCTCATCCCGGTGCAAGCTTAGATCGTTGGCTGACAAATCCAGTATTTACATGGATCGGAAAAAGAAGCTACGGAATCTATTTATATCAATTTCCAGTGATGATTTTTTATGAAGCAAAAGTGTCAGATATTGCTGATCATGTCTTGGTCCACACGGTAATCGAAATCTCCTTGATTTTGATCATCAGTGAATTGTCATATCGCTATATTGAACGACCATTAGCTCGATTTGATTACAGTAGAACACTTCAAGTAGTCAAAGGTTGGTTCAAAACACCGATCATCAGCAAACAAAAACCATGGCTTATCCCTGCAACTTTGGTAGTTATCGTTGCCTTAGTTGGTTTTGTGACTGCGCCAAAAGACTCAGTGACAGCAGACCAGAAACAGTTACAAGCAAAAATTGCTGAGAGTAAAAAATTGGCAGAAGAAAGTCAAAAAGATTCTGAAAAGAATGACGGGACAGTGGATCAAGCAATTCTTGATAAGTACGAGCTAACTGTAGAGCAAGGGAAGAAAGCACAAAAATTGCAACTGACTGCTTTCGGAGACTCTGTTATGCTAGATGCAGCAACAGATTTGAAAGAGGTATATCCACATGTCGTTGTGGATGGAGATGTTGGTCGCCAACTCTATACGAGTGAACCATACATTGAAGAACTTAAAAAACAAAATCTGTTAAAAGATACTGTATTGATCGGACTTGGTACAAATGGAGCATTTACGGAAGCTCAATTCGATACCATCATGAGCGCTCTAGGTGACCGCAAAGTTTACTGGGTAAACGTTCGCGTACCTACGAAACGTTGGCAAAATGATGTGAATGCGATGCTAGCGGATATGGCGAAGAAGTATGACAACCTCACTTTGATTGATTGGTATGACTATAGTAATGGCCATAGTGACTGGTTCTACGATGATCAGGTCCACCCAAACCCAGAAGGAATGAAACACTATATCCATCTAGTCAGTGAGGCGTTGCTAGGCAAAAGCAAAACAGACACGAAAACAACGAAAGATACAACGGACGGAAAGAGTGATACAGATGTTTCTACCAGTGGAAACAATATAAATGAACAATAGTAAGAAGAAAATGGAATAAGAAGAATTTCACTCCGAGAATTAAGAAGGTATTCACGAAAATTGCTTTTCAGATTTTTGTGGATGCCCACTTAATATTCGAAGGAGTGGCTTCTGATTCCACCGTTCGTTTTTAGAGTATAGACAAAAGTAGGGAATGCTTTTGTCTATACTCTTTTTTTATTTGAATACGAGCTTAAATCACCTGATTAGATACATTGAATTGGCGTATCGAAAAAATTATCTTGAGATCAATAGGGTCAGGATTCTCACAAAGTCAGAAAAGAGCATCTGATTTACTTGCTTTCTTCTGGTAGGGGACAAGAAGAGTGAGAAGTTAAGTAGCGCTCTTTTTGTAGTCGAGTTAATTTTTTGAAAGCTGCCTCAGCTTTTGTTGCTTCACTGCGAGAAGCGAATACTTCGGCATGGATCATTTTGACAGGACGACGTTTTTGCAATCGTGTGTATTTCGCTCCAACACCACGATTGTGTTCTCCTAGTCTTCTAGTCAAATCAGTCGTGTAGCCCCCGTAAAGTGTGTGATCCTTGCAATACAAAACATAAAAATAGTGTTCATTGGCCATAAAGCATCGCACGTATTTCAGCAGTGTATTCACCACTTGAATCATAGGTAGTCAAAGGGGGAGCTACTTTGAATCCATCTAATTTTCCTTCTTTGATTCCTTCAACTAATAAAATATTTGCTTCTTTCCCAGCTTTAGGATAGACGAACTGGATTTTTTTTGGGGCGATTCGCTGTTTCTCCATTACTTTTAGGATTTCCAAAAAGCGATCTGGTCGATGGACCATCGCAAATCTGCCATTTGTTTTTAAAAGCTTACTAGAGATCGAAATGACTTCTTCCAAGGTGGTATAGATTTCATGACGTGCTATTGCCAGATGTTCATTAGGATTTTTTTTATTCGTGGGTAATCCCTTGAAATAAGGTGGATTGCAGACAACCAGATCACATGAATTGTGACGTACAACAGAAAGGCTGTCTTTTAAATCAATTGTATGGATAGTCATTTGCTTTTCGAGTTGATTTAAAGCGATACTTCGCCTTGCCATATCTGCCAGTCGTGGTTGGAGTTCGATTGCATCGATGTGGGCGTTAGTCCGCTTACTTAAAAACAGCCCCACAGCTCCATTTCCAGCGCAGAGGTCAACGATTTGGCCTTTTTTTGGTACCCGTGCAAAATTAGCGAGTAAAACGGCATCTAAAGAAAAAGAGAAAACTTCTGAGCTTTGGATGATTTTGATATCCTCTGCATATAATTGGTCGATTCGTTCGTATTCGTGAAGCATAGATTCCCTCCAAAATGAAAAAACTAATTGTTTGTATTATACTATTTTTATAAAAAAGAACAAAGGTAGCTTGTAAAGTCAAATGAATTTAGGCATACTATGACCATAAGCACAGAAAGGAAGAGGCTATGTTTTATCGATTTATGAGAGGGATTGTCCGTGTGATTTTAGCTTTGGTCAACGGAAATGCTCGATATGAAAATAAAGAAGTATTGCCACAAGATGAGAATTACATACTAGTTGCTCCGCACCGTACGTGGTGGGATCCCTTGTATCTTGCTGTGGCGGCCGCGCCAAAAGAGTTTAGCTTTATGGCAAAAGAAGAGCTATTCAAAAATCCAGTATTACGTTTTATTTTGACCCATTCCAACGCATTTCCAGTAAAAAGAGATAACCCAGGTCCAAGTGTAATCAAAACACCAGTCAAGATTCTGAAATCAACGAATCTAGGGTTGATCATGTTTCCGAGTGGAACAAGGCATGCAACGGAGCTTAAAGGCGGTATGGCGTTGATCTCTAGAATGTCAAAAGCAAAAATCGTTCCAGCGGTCTATCAAGGTCCGCTTACTTTAGGAGATTTATTCAAACGAAAACGTGTGACCGTCCGCTTTGGCGAACCGATCGATTTATCAGATATCAAAAAAATAGATAAAGAAGGAATGGCGGAAATCGAACGTCGAACACAAGCTGCATTTGATCGTTTAGATAAAGAAGTCAATCCTGATTTCAAGTATGAGATCCAAAAGAAAGATTGATTTAACAAGTGTAGAAATGATTCATCCAAAAAGGTCGAGGCAAAAGTCGTTTAGGTTGGAGAAATTGGAAAGAAAAACGAGCGATACGTTTTTTGTATTGCTTGTTTTTTTTTGAAATTTTCGAAAAACCTGACTTTTGGATGCCGTTTATTTGAGAGAGGCTGGGACAGAAGTGTTTAACTCCGAGAAATAAGAAGAAATGAACGAAAATTGCTTTTCAAATTTTTGTGAATTTCGGCTTATTTAAGAAGGAGTTGCTTCTACTCTCACCGTTTATTCGAGAGTCTGTAGCAAAACAGATTTTTTAGATTTGTCCCATATTCTTTTTTACGTCTTTCACAAAATATCACAGGTGTCATGTAGTTAATGGAAGTGTTATAATAGTCAGAAGGACATTTTTTGAGGTGATAGGATGCGTTTTTTACATACAGCCGATTGGCATATAGGGAAAAAATTACAAGGCTATGATTTGATTGAAGATCAAAAATATGTACTGGCACAAATTTTAGAAATTGCAAAAGAAGAAAAAGTGGATGCAATCGTTATTGCAGGTGATTTGTATGATCGAAGCGTGCCTGCTGTTGATGCTATCGAAGTTTTCAATGAGTTGATGGTCGAGTGGAACTTGCACGAAAAATTCCCGATTTTTGCGATCTCAGGAAACCATGATAGTAATATCCGCTTATCTGCGGGAACACCTTGGTTTAGCCACTCCAATTATTTTTTACAAACGCGATTTGAAGAATCATTCCAACCAGTCGAATTTAAAAACAGTCAATTTTTTTTATTACCTTATTTTGAACCGATAGCGGCAAGGATCTATTTTGAAGATGACACGATCAAGACGATTCAACAAGCCATTGAAAAAGTAGTGGACCGAATGCAAGAAGCATTTGATCCGAATAAAAAACATATACTGATTAGTCATTTTTGTGTCATGGGAAGTACAAAATCGGATTCGGAAACAAAGATTGAAGTTGGTGGGCTAGATGCGGTGCCTGGAGAACTACTTGAACCCTTCGATTATGTGGGATTAGGACATTTGCACAATAAGTCAGCGTTGCATCAAAAAAACGCTCGTTATAGCGGTTCTCCGCTAAAATTTTCTCTTTCAGAAATCAATCAGCAAAAGGGCGTATGGATCGTTGATCTGGAGGAAGAATTATCTTTAACTTTTCGTGAGTTGACACCTCTATTTGAAATCGAAGAAATCACTGCAACCTTCAAAGAATTGTTAGATCCAACATTTTATCAGAAAATCAATCGAGAAAATTATGTACAGATTTATTTGGAAGACCGAACGATCATTCCGAATATGATGAACCAACTGCGAAAAATCTATCCGAGGATCCTAGGGGTAGAAAGATCAAATGGTCGCGAAGTTCAAGTAAAGAGAAATTCGAAAAAAGTGGTGACCAAAGATCCGCAAAAATTAGTGCAGGGATTCTTCAAAGAGATGACAAATGAAGAATTGACAGAAAAACAAAACCAGTGGCTGACAGAAACATTACAAGAACTTACGGAAACGGAATGATCAATAATGAAACCTAAAAAATTAACATTAAAAAATTTTGGTCCATTTATTGATGAGACCATTGATTTTTCTAAACTTACGGATGCACCACTTTTCTTGATCACAGGTAAAACAGGTGCAGGAAAGACAACGATTTTTGATGGTATGACCTACGCACTATTTGGCGAAACTTCGGGTAAGATTCGTTCAGCGAAAGAAATGCGTTCCCTTTTTGCAACACCGGAAGAGGAAACGAGTGTCATATTTTCTTTTGAACATCAGCAGATGAGTTACGAAATAGAACGAAAACCAGAACAGGTGCTTGCGAAACGTAAAGGCAATGGCAATCGGAAGCAAGCTGCTAAAGTGTCATTAACGATTTTTGATGAGAAAGGCAAAGAAGTCAAACAGTACACGAAGCGCAGCGAAGCCGATCAATTGATCAAAGAATTGTTGAATCTGGATGCGAAGCAGTTCTCGCAAATCGTGTTATTACCGCAAGGCGAATTTCGTAATTTTTTGATTTCTTCAAGTAGTGAAAAAGAAGGGATTCTCCGTAATTTATTTGGTTCACAATTCTTTCAGCAATTTAATGAACAATTGAAAGAAAAGGCAAAGTTACAACAGCAAAAGTTGGATCATCTGGAACAAGAACTAACGTTGCTTCGAAAACGTTTTGTGAGGATGAATGAAGAGCTAACTGAAAACGTGAGTTATGAAGAAACGATTGCTCTTTGGCAGCATGAACAGACAGCACTTGAAGAAATCATCTTGGCTGAAAAAGCCAAACTTTTGAAATTACAAGAGCAACAAAAACAAATAGAAAATGATTATTACAGCTCAGAATCTTTGAATAAAAGCCACAAAGAAAAAACAAGATTGATCCAACGAAAAAAAGAATTAGACGAAAAAGAGACAGTAATCGCTGAAAATAGGCAATGGATCAAACAATATGAATTTGCCCAAAAATTACAGGATACTATAGCAAGAAGTCAGGAATACGTAAGTGATCAGATTGAAATGGCAACAAAAGAAAGAACTTATTTTGAACAACTTACGCATAAAGAACAGCTCTACAAAAAATGGTTAGAACAAGAAGAAAAACGAATGGCTCTCCAAAAAGAAATCGACGGGTTATCTAAAGATTTTCAGGAGAAAAAAATATTATTGCCAATCACTGATCAATGGCAACAAAAGCAAGTGGACCTAAAAGAGTTACAAGAGGAAGAGCAAGCGCTACAAGAAAAAAAGAGGGTCATCAGACAAGAAGAAGCGCAGATCCTATTGGAACAACAAAAAATCCAAGAACAACTGGCAGAACAAGAGGAGCTACAAGAAAATCGACTTCATTATGAAAAACTCCGCCAAGAATATGAAAAACATCAAGAGATGATCGAACAATGGAACGAAAAGAAAGAACAGATTGAAAGTTATCGAGTACAGTTAAATGAGATCAAAAGTCAATTTGAAGCAAACCAAGAGTATCTAAGTCAACAGACAGAACTGTTAGACCGCTTGAAAAGCCAGTGGGCGAGCCAACAAATTGCACGACTACAGCTATTATTACTTCCAGGACAACCTTGTCCAGTATGTGGGGCGACAGAACATCCTAATCAACAGGATCAGCATGAGCAGCCAGAAAAAGAAGAAATCGTGGCACTTGAACAAAAATTAGCGCAAACAGAATCAGCGATCGATCAAATCCATCAAGAAATTGGTCGAAACGAAGCAGATCGAACGAAATTTTCTGAGCAACTAACAAATCTTACTGAATGGTGTTCAGCCAAGAGAGAAGAAATCGCTAAAAACGAAGAAATATTGAAAACGAAAATCAAAAAAATTTTCAGATTTGCGAAGGTGAGCGATCTTGTTATATCCTTAAAGGAAATCAACCGTGATTTAACGGCTCAGATAAGTGTCATTGCACAGGCAAAGAAAGCCCAACAAGAAATACTGGAGAAATTACTAGAAGTCACGGATAGGTTAAAAGAAATCGGACAATACATTGATCAAAATAAAGAAAAAATCCAACAAATACAAGGTGAATCAGCCAGTTTGGCCAAGCAGTTGGAAAAGATCGATACCCATACATTATCGGCGGACGTCAAATACTTAGAAGAACAAATCGCTTCAAAAACGCAGCGGCTATCTAAAGAAATGGAACAAGGTCTTAGTTATTCACAAGAAATCAACTTATTGAAAACACAGCTTGATACGATCCATGAACAGCAGAAAAAAAATGATCAAAAACTTGAAAGCATCACAGAGAAAATTTCAGAGAAAATGAAGGAACAGGACTACTTCAAAGAAACTGAGGAGATTCTTTCTTTTGTGCAACAAGAAGAAGTATACAATGAAGCAGTTCAAGCCACCGATGCCTATGAAGAAGAACGCTTGATTGTAGAGGACCGACTTGCACAACTAGCAACGATTTCTCTGGAAGAAGAGCTTCAGGATTTAAATGATTTGAAGGAACAGTTAGAAAGAATAAAAGAAGAAGTAACGAACCAGCAAGAAAGTTGCTATCGTTGGCAAGAACAAAAGAATCAGAATCAACAGATTATTGAGGAGTTTTCTTCGATTTATCAAACCAGTCAGAAACAGTTAGATGAACTGATCGAACTGCAACAACTTGCACAAACGATCAATGGTGAGAACCCTCGAAAGACTAGCTTAGAGAGATATGTGCTACAAGTCTACTTACAAGAAGTACTTCAAGTGGCCAACTCACAGTTGCAACGTCTAACAAAAAATCGGTATCAATTTGAGTTAGCCGAAGAAGTAGGTAGTTATCGTGGTAAAACGGGTCTTGAAATCAATATTTACGATGATGAAGCGGGAATGTCTCGAGGTGCGCATACTCTCTCAGGTGGGGAAAGTTTTATTGCAGCTCTGTCATTAGCATTAGCGTTAGCCGAAGTGATCCAAGCACAAACAGGTGGAGTAACCATTGAGGCCTTATTTATTGATGAAGGTTTTGGTTCTTTAGATGAAGAAGCACTTGAAATGGCTATCGAGGCATTGGAAACGATTGAAAGTGAAGGACGAATGATTGGTATCATCAGTCATGTAAGGGAATTAAAGGAAAGAGTTGTACAACAAATAAGAATCAGTACAGAAGGTAGTGGCCAAAGTAAGGTACGCTATCATCTTGGATAATAGGGGGATGAACAACGATGAAATGGAGTATACCGGAAAAAGTCATTGCAAGAGGACGTCAGTACCTGCAAGAAGGACGGGTGTTATCGGTAGTCCCTGACCAAGAAGAAAAAGTATGGCATGCAGAAGTTTTAGGTAGCGAACTATACATGGTGGATTTGGATGGCACAGCAAAAGAAGTTGATTTTTGTCAATGTCCTTACTGGGAAGAGCATAAGTATTGTAAGCATACTGTGGCAGTGGAGTTGTACTTGCGATCCAAGAACCTTTCACGAATCATTCAAACAGATCAGGCAATGATCGAACCAGTGAAAAGAAGTAGTGAGGGAGAGATCTTATCAAAAGGATTTTCGCGGCTTAAAATCAAAAATACTGCTCAAAGAATACAACCCTTGATTGTTGAATATCAGGTAGAGGCAATCGAAACAAATCATTATCACCCAGAATTAGCTATCTTAGCGCTCTATTTACGTGTTGGTTATTTAGATAATCCAAAGAAAACATATATCGTCAAAAATATTTTTGATTTTCTTCAATCCTTTACTGAAAATGAGAACTATACCGTTAATAAGCAGTATCAATTTCAGTTAGATCATCGTGCGTTCCAGAGTGAGGATCAGGAGATTTTATCCCAATTAGCAGGCTGTGCGCAAACGCAACTTCTTTTAGGCTCAAGTGGGATGCAAGTGAAAGGCAAACTTGATAAACGTTTTCTACTATTGCCGATTGAACAAGCAAAATCGTTGCTGTCACAGATGAATCAAACGACACGCTTGCAAGTGCAAATCAATGAGTTGAAGTTTCAAGGCATCCAATTTTCTGAGAATGAGAAACCATTGGTATTCACAGTAACAAAGCAAAATGAGTCTTATCGATTAGTTGCACAAAATGATTTTGATTTATTTTTGACACATTACCAGTGGGGAATGATCCAAGGAACTTTTTATTCATTAAATAAGCAGCAGCAAGCTATCTATTTAACTTGGAAACAACTTATGCGAAGATTTACAGAACCAGAAGTATTATTTGAGAAAAAAGAGCTTTCTTCTTTGTTTAAAGAGATCATTCCGTTACTTTCCGAGGTTGGTGAGGTAGAGGTAGCTGATGAAGTGAAAGCAGAAGTGACGGATATTCCTGTTGAATTTGTTTTTTACTTCCGTAAATCAAAAGGAAAGATACAAACACGTGTTGATTTCGTTTATGATAAAGTGATTTTTTCATCCGATGCAAAACATGAAGTGAGTGCTGGGGATTCTTCAGAAGTATTGAGGGATAAAGCACAAGAACAACGAGTTCTGGATTTATTCAAAATGTATCGTTACCGAAAAAATGAAACTGGTTATGAGCGTGCTTTGCCATCAGGCGAAGAATTGTATGCTTTTTTCCGTACAGAATTGGCAGTTTTCCGTCAATTTGGTGAAGTCCGGCTTGGTAAAAAGCTTCGTGAATTGTACTTAGATGCGCAGCGACATCAACCGAAAGTAGAGGTAGAAGAAACAAGCTCGTGGTTAGATATACGATTTGACGTGACGGGGATCAATGAACATGAGATTGACCAAGTTTTACAAAGTTTATTACGTAATGATGCTTTTTATACCCTCGAAAATGGTCAAGTATTATCATTCGATTCAGAAGAATTTCAACAAACCAGTCAAGTATTACAACAATTTAGAGAGTCGATCCGCTCAGATTCAGGGACGATACATCTACCGAAAAATCAAGGATTGATCATCCAAGATAAATTGTCAGGTAGTAATGCAACCTTTAGTGATTCATTCCAAAAAATGATCCAGGATCTGATCCAACCGGAACAATACCAGGTAGAATTACCTGAAACATTGCATGCTGAGCTCAGAGATTACCAAAAACAAGGGTTTAAATGGTTAAAGATGTTAGGAAACTATCAATTTGGCGGAATATTAGCAGATGAAATGGGACTTGGGAAAACGTTGCAGACGATTGCGTACTTACTTTCTGAAAAAGAAGAAAAAGGAAATCTATCCGCCTTGATCGTTGCACCAGCAAGTTTGATCTACAACTGGCAAGCAGAAGTGAAAAAATTTGCGCCTTCTTTAAGTATCCAAGTGATCAACGGCAACAAAAAAGAACGTGAAGAGCTATTATCACTTGAAGCAGATATAAGAGTGACATCCTATGCAAGTTTGAGGCAAGATCTAGCAGATTATCAAGAAAAAACAATCAACTATCTGATATTAGATGAAGCACAAATGGTTAAAAATAGTAGTACAAAGACCGCTCAAGCTCTACGAGAACTAAGTATTCCACAACGATTTGCGTTGAGTGGGACACCAATCGAAAATAACCTAGAAGAATTATGGTCACTTTTTGCGACAATCATGCCAGGATTTTTCCCGAACAAAACACGATTTAGGGAATTGACTCCGGAAGAAATTGCGAAGATGATCCGGCCATTTGTATTGCGCCGCGATAAACAAACGGTACTCAAAGACTTACCTGAAAAAACGGAGATGAACCTTTACTCAGCATTGACTGAAGAACAAAAAACGGTATATCTAGCCTATCTGCGTCAAATGAGAGAAGAAATCACCTCAATGGATTCTGAAACATTCAAAAAGAATCGAATCGGTATTTTAGCAGGACTGACTCGATTACGACAGATATGCTGTGATCCGCGTTTATTCATTGATGATTATCAAGGTGGTTCTGGCAAATTAGAGCAAGTAAAAGATTTACTTGTAGCAGCAAAAGAAAATAATCGTCGTGTCCTATTGTTTTCACAATTCACAGGAATGTTGACAATTTTGCAAGAGGAATTAGCTGAATTGGGTCTTTCCACATTCTATTTGAGAGGAAGTACTAAGCCACAAGATCGTTTAACGATGGTTGATGCGTTTAATGAAGGAGAAAGAGATGTTTTCTTGATTTCGTTAAAAGCAGGAGGGACTGGATTGAACCTGACTGGCGCAGATACCGTGATTCTTTACGATTTATGGTGGAATCCAGCAATTGAGGAACAAGCAGCTGGTAGAGCCCATCGGATCGGCCAAAAGAATGTCGTTGAAGTGTGGCGAATGATCGCAGAAGGAACGATCGAGGAACGAATGGATTCTCTGCAACAAGAGAAACGAGAATTATTCCAAAAAGTCATCCAAGGGAATGAGGAACAACTGACTAAATTAACAGAAGAAGATATTCGTATGATCCTCAGTGTTGGAGTATTGGAAGAATAGGAAGTATCATAAACTGTTAGATTTAGAAGACAAGTTACTAAAATGAATGAAGCCAAACAATCTAAAATAGCTTTCCCGAAGTGCAATCAAACGATAGAGTGACTATCTTTTGGCTTGCAAATGCTATTTTAAAGATTATTTGGCTTATTTTTTGCGTTATGAAGTTAGGGTAACGACATCAGCTAAAAATAGCTTGCATTGTTTCTAACAATTGATCAAAAGAGGTGATTTCGATGTCGTAAGTTGGTGATTCATCAATTCTTCGTTCGCGATGGTTGAACCAAAGAGCTTGCCAGTCTGCTTTTTTTGCGCCTAGCACATCGTTATCGTAGTTATCGCCAACATATAGTGTTTCACATGCTGTCATATTGAATTGCTTTTCAGCGAGTTGAAAAATTTCTTTTTCAGGTTTTTGATAACCTGTTGCTTGAGAAACGATCATGTTTTCAGCAGGAATCCATTTTTTTAATTGAAGCTGATTCAATTTTTTTGTTTGATGATCAGTAGGGCCGTTTGTGATGATTCCAAGAGGAACATCTTTTGTTTTCAAAAAATCCAATGTTTTCTTTACTTCTTTATGAAGACAAATATTATCTAACTCTTCTTCATAAACTTGTTGGAAATAAAGGCCATCTTTTTTAGTGATATGGGGATAGTCCAAATCTTTGAGTGATTGACTGATCCGGTGTGCTCGCATGTATTCCAATGTCCAATTACCTGCCATTACTTTAGGAAAATTTTCGTCACTATGATGGCGGAAACGGATATATAATGGATGCATATCTTCATCCGAAACAAGCGGAACGACTCTTTTTACCGCATTTCTAAATGGTTGTTGCTGATCGTACATCGTATCATCAACATCAAACACAACTGATTTAATCAAATTTTACACGCCTTTCGGTTTTCATCATTTTTTTCACAAATCCTCGACTATTGTAACAGAAAAATAAGCTTTAAAAGCTTGTTAAATAAAGGTTTTTATTACTATATTTCAAATTAGTTGACAGGATAAGGTTTTAAAATTTTAGTTTTTTTCACTGAAAATAGAAAAATGATTCATAGTTTGATGAACAAACTAATCATTATTGACTAAAGCCGATCAAGAATTTTAATTCAAGAAAGGGTATATTTACAGTTACACTTGTTTTTCTAATACAGAAAAAATAAATTAATTAAAAAATAAAATAACGATAATATGCAAAAATAAGTAAATTTTATTCTGTATGATACATCCAGCAATAAAAAAAAATCAGTTGTATTATTGAGAAAATAAGCGTTATATTAATTCTAATCTGTACTTGCAAATCAAGATTATTTTGGATAAAAATAAATAAAAAACATAATTCTCTTAATGAAAACGTTACCTGATAGTAGTTCATATAAAATAATGATACAGATTTAATAGCTGTTTTACTGTTTTTGTTCATTTGAATTAGATTTGAAAACTCTCATTTTTTAATGGTTAACCAAGGTCTAAACGCTGGTTTTACGGAATATAAATCTTAGATAACTTTCATTTTTTGGAAAAAATTTATGAAAAAAGGTAGCTATTTAAAAGTTGATTATGTATAATAGGAACAGATGGAAGATTATAATGATCTTCTGTTACAAAAAAGTGGTAATAGCCACAAAAAGGAGTGGTGCACGTTGTTAACACTATATACTTCCCCAAGTTGTACTTCCTGCAGAAAGGCTCGTGCGTGGTTGCAAGAACATCAGATTCCGTTTGTTGAACGTAATATCTTCTCTGAACCTCTAAACAGTTCAGAATTAAAAGCAATCTTACAAATGACAGAAGATGGCACAGAAGAAATTATTTCAACACGATCTAAAGTTTTCCAAAAACTAAACATGGATCTTGATGAACTACCGTTGCAAGAATTATTGGAACTTGTACAAAATAACCCTGGATTGTTGCGCCGTCCAATCATGATCGATGACAAACGTCTGCAAGTTGGTTTTAATGAAGATGAAATCCGTCGTTTCTTACCACGAGATGTACGTCAGTTAGAATTGCGTCAAGCACAATTGATGGCTGGTTTATAGAAGAAAATCTTAACTTAGAAAAACTTTCAAATAGTTTTTCTAAGTTTTTTTTATATCCTTATGATCAACAGATGGAATACTAGAAAAGTAATCATTTTTTTGTGTGGTGGCATGAGAGAAAAGAAGAAGGATTTGCCAAGAGTGTCAAGTAAATGGAAAAAATTTAGTTTGTTTTTAAGCGATAATTATTTTTCTTTACATTTAAGCTTATTTCGATACAATGAAGATATATTGACTGTTGTGGCAAAGTGAGGTGTAGCAAAATGGAAATGGAACATATTAATGAAAACACAATACGAGTAATGATTGGGCATGAAGACTTAGAAGAGCGAGGAGTCTCATTTTTGGACCTACTTGGAAACCATAGAGAAATTGAAAACTTTTTCTATAGTATTCTGGAAGAAGTGGATATTGAAGATGAGTTTCGCAGCAGTGAGGCTGTTACTTTTCAGGTGTTGCCAAAAGGAGATGGCTTAGAACTTTTTATTAGCAAAAATCTTCCGAATGAAGAAATGCTCCAAAATGATGAAAATTCGTTGGATTCTGATGATGTGACTGAGTTTATTCAACAACAAATTCTGAATAATGAAGTAGAAGAATCGGACGAACGCATTTCCGATGAAATTGAACACCAAGCAATTTTTGCTTTTGACGACTTTGAACAAATGATTAAATTGGCGAATAATGTAGAACTAGAATCAGCGTGGACGGATATCTACCTATTAGATGATGTGTACTACTTAGTTGTTCATTTTTGGATGGAAAATTTATCCCAAATGGACGTTGAAAACCAAATTGCACGCGTTTTGGAGTACGCAGAAAAAAGCGATCGTACAAATGAAACACTGAATGAGTATGCCAAACTCATTATGGAAAGAAATGCATTAGAACGAACACGATTTTATTTTGCTTGATCAAAATAAAATTTCTCCATCTGTTTAGAATAGATAAAAAGAGGCTGGGACAGAAGTGTTTAGCTCCGAGAAATAAGCCGAAATTCACGAAAATTGCTTTTCAAATTTTTGTGAATTTCGGCTTATTTAAGAAGGAGTTGTTTCTGCTCCCGCCGTTTATTCGTTTTTAAAGACTGAGACAAAAGTGTTTCTTACTTTTGTCCCACGCTCGTTTTTTTGCGTATGTTTTTTTTGGAGGTGAGAATAATGCTTTATGCCATCGATAAGAAGGGAAAACAGTTTCCTGCTCAAAAAGTGACGAAAGAGCATTTGCTTTTTTGTCCGGTGTGTCAAGGGCGGGTGATTTTAAAAAATGGGAAACAAAAAAGTGCGCACTTTGCGCATAAAAGCCGTAAAGTATGTACTGGTTTTAGTGAAGGCGAAACGGAAGAACACCTAAACCTAAAACAAGTCGTGTTCGATTGGCTTCAGCGACATTCACCAAATTCATCGATTCATCTAGAGGGATACTTACCGAAAATTCGTCAAAGACCGGACGTTCTTTATGAAACATTAGCAATAGAAATTCAGTGTTCCACATTACCATACAGAAGATTTGAAGAACGAACAAACACATATCGAAAAAATGGCTATGGAGTGTGGTGGATCATAGGAAATAACTTTTTAAAAAATAAAAAATTGACGATGATCGAAAAACGCTTTTGTGCATTCAATGAAAGTTGTGGGCTTCATCTATGGCAATTGGACTGGAAAAAGAGACAATTGATTCTGCGTTATCATATGAAAGAAACAATCAATGGTAAAATCACCTATGAAAAAAAATCGTGGTTGTTTTTCAGTGGTGTGTTGCCAAAGCTTTTTAATGAAATCGTTGGCGAGATAAAACCTGAAATATTATCTAAAAGAGTAACCTATAAAAGATGGCTGCAGCAGCAACTACTTTCGCGACATCCTAAATATATCAAGTTACAAGGTATCTGTTACACCTATCAAAGGCACTTGCTGTATTTACCAGATTGGATGTATCGGGATAGTTACTTTTTCTTCTATTTTAAAGAGTTAGTATTTCTTTATCGAATCTTGTATGAGGAGGTTTCTATTAGCGAGGCACATAAAAGCAGTCATGGACGATACCTAAGATGGTTACAAAAACTTTTTACGTATAAAAAAAGCTGGCAATTCCCGCTTGTTAGGGAATCAATCATTTATTCTTCATTTTATGAAGAATGTCGCCTATATTCTATGTGTAAACCGAATTAAGTTGTGCTAAAATGGACTTCAATAGCTAGTGCTATGAAGGTGAACATCTTGATTGTAAAAAAGATGGGATAGGAATAAAAAAAGGAGTGTATTCAATGAGTGAAACGACCAAATTACCAAAAAGAGAAGAATTACCTGAAGAACTAACATGGGACTTAACGAAAATCTTTGCAAACGATCAAGAATTCGATCAGGCTTATGAAAAATTAACTGAAGAATTAAAAGATTCTGATAAATATAAAGGGACTTTGGCAAATAGTGCCACAGAATTTTTGGATGCACTTGAATTTGTTTTAGATGTTTATCGAAAAATCGAACGTATCTATGTTTATTCTAGTATGAAAAATGATCAAGATACTGCAAATACAACTTCTCAAGCGTTGTACGCCCGAGCTGGCAGTTTATTAGCAAAAGTGAGTGAAGCTATTTCGTGGTACGAACCAGAAGTACTTCAACTTTCAGATGACCAAATCTGGCAGTACTTTGAACAAGAACCAAAACTAGAAATTTATCGCCATTATATCCAACAAATGGTAGATAATAGAGCGCATGTCCTATCCGCTGAACAAGAATCTTTACTTGCAGGAGCAGGTGAAATATTTGGTGCTTCTAGTGATATCTTTGCGGTATTGAACAATGCTGATCTAGAGTTTCCTACGATCACAGATGAAAATGGAAAAGCAATCCAACTATCTCACGGTGTTTACGGTCAATTGTTAGAAAGTACGGATCGTAATGTTCGTGAGGCGGCATTCAAAGGATTTTATAGTGTATATGAACAATTTAAAAATACATTTGCATCTACGTTGAGTGCGCATATCAAAGGACATAATTATAAAGCAAAAATCCGTCATTACAAGTCAGCTCGTGAAGCTTCTTTAAGTAACAACCATGTTCCAGAAAGCGTGTATGATACATTAATTGTAGTTGTCAATAAAAATTTGCCATTATTACACCGGTATATGTCTGTTCGTAAACGTCTTTTAGGTGTAGACAAACTACATATGTACGATCTATATACACCAGTTCTAGGTGAAGCACCAATCAAGTTTACCTATGAAGAGGCAAAAGCGAAAGCATTGGAAGCATTAAAACCAATGGGTGAGGAATATCTGGCAGTCGTTGAAAAAGCCTTTTCTGAACGCTGGATCGATGTAGTGGAAAACAAAGGCAAACGTAGTGGCGCGTATTCTTCAGGAAGCTATGATACAAATCCATACATTCTATTGAATTGGCATGATGCCTTGGATCAATTATTCACATTGGTGCATGAAATGGGACATAGTGTCCACAGTTACTTCACTCGTTCAAACCAACCTTATGTGTATGGAGATTATCCGATTTTCTTAGCTGAAATTGCATCAACAACGAATGAAAATATTTTAACGGAGTACTTGTTGGAAACAGAAGAAGATCCTCGAGTACGGGCGTATGTTTTGAATCATTACCTTGATGGATTCAAAGGTACGATATTCCGTCAAACTCAATTTGCAGAATTTGAACATTTTATGCATGAAGAAGATGCAAAAGGTATTCCGTTGACAAGTGAATACTTGAGTGAAAATTATGGGAAACTGAATACTAAATATTATGGACCAGCTGTAGAAGAAGATCCAGAAATCAAGTATGAATGGTCACGTATCCCTCATTTCTATTACAATTACTATGTTTATCAATATTCGACTGGATTTTCAGCTGCCTCTGCTTTAGCGAAGAAAATCTGGACGAAAGAACCGCAAGCATTAGAAAACTACCTTACTTATCTGAAGTCTGGAAGTAGTGATTATCCCGTTGAAGTAATGAAAAAAGCGGGTGTCGATATGACGAAAGCAAATTATATCGAAGATGCAATGCTCATATTTGAAAAACGCTTGAATGAACTAGAAGAATTAGTAGAAAAATTATAAGCGGCTGTTTACTTTTCGTCAATCATTCTTTTTTGAATGAGAAGTAAGGAATGATATTGAACGAAAAGAGGTTGTGGCAGAAGAGGCTAACTCCGAGAAAGAAGAAGGATACATGCAAATTTCTTGCCGGATTGGCTATCTATTTATTTGAGAAAGAGTTGCTTCTGCCATTTATTTTTGTTTAGCACGTGAGATAAAAGCATTCCTTGCTTTTATCTCGCGTGTTTTCTCTTTTTTTATCATCTAATGAGACGGTATTTGCGGTACTCCTTATTTTTATTGAATGTATCGGTTCATAATCAAAAGAAATATCTCTATTTTATTTTTTTATACTTGCTTTTCTTTATTGACTAGTGGAAATTTTTTTCTTATGCTGAAAAAAATGAGGACTGGTACGATAAAAAGTAAAAAAAGCCCGCTAGCGGCTTTCGTATAAATAAATGGGAATGGAGGATCATTATGTCTTTTTGGGGCTTTGAACAAGAATCAGATGAAATCGTATTGTCGTATGTCGACTGTCAGGTTCGTTGTTTAAGAGACGCTGCAAGACGAGAAATGAAGAGAAGGAAGAACTACAAAGCAAAAAAATATCTAAATCATCATAAAAAAGGAGGAGTCCATAATGAAAGAAGTTCAATTAACCAAGAAAAGTGATCTGACAGAAGGTGGCTGTAATGCGTGTGGAATCATTGACTCTACGATTTATCAGCTTGACTTAGGTGGGAAAAAAGCAATGATAGCAGAATTGTCCGTAGGATCATTAGTTGATAGCTTGGCCTTGTTAGAGGGATTTGAAGGGGGAGATATTTACGAGATGCTTGGAGAGATACGGCAATTAAGACATGCAGAAAAATGCGTGGAGGTTCGGCAAGAAGATGGGTTAATTCATTTTCAAAAGGATCATGAAGTGTTGACTGTCAAAAATGTGGTTGAGACCCCAGAGTTGTATCAACAAGTCAACCAAATCCTAAAACAATTTTTTGACTTAGGACCGTATAAATTCACAGAAAAAAAACAAGAGTCTTGTGTGAATACGGAGTGGCAGAAGACGATTGAAGAACAGACAAACAATACGTATTTATTTCAATAAAACCAATCAAGTAGATCGAAACTCATTAAGAAAAGAAGTAGAACGAATCCAAGGGATAATCTAGGATCGTTCTACTTCTTTTTGGTATTGATTTGAATTCGACTGAAATCAAGCAGTGGCTACATCAGGATCGATTTTAGTCGTCCCATTACCGATATGAGCGACATAAAACTCTGGTGCATAACCAACAACTTTCAAGTAAGCATCGTAGACATTATTTTCAAATTCTGGAATATTTTCTTCTTTGACCAATGCGATGGCACATCCGCCGAATCCAGCACCAGTCATTCGAGCGCCTAAGACACCTTCTTGTTTTTGGGCAGCATCTACCAAAGTGTCTAATTCAATCCCAGTTACTTCGTAATCATGACGCAATGAGTAATGAGAGGCATTCAATAACTTGCCAAACGCAGCTAAGTTTCCTTTTTCTAATTCTGCTTTTGCTTCTAGTGTGCGCTGGTTTTCTGTTACTGCATGGCGTGCTCGGCGAATCAAAGTATCATCGTTGATCAAATCTGTATGAGCTTCAAAGGTTTCGCTGTCTAGGTCACCTAATGCATCAATCGTTAATTGTGTTTGTAGACGTTTAAGCGCCTCTTCACATTCACTTCGACGTTCATTGTATTTAGAATCTGCTAACTCACGACGTTTGTTTGTGTTCATGATAACCACTGCATAGCCATCTAATTTCACTGGAACCAACTCATATTTTAAGGTATTTGTATCGAGTAAAATTGCTTTGTCCACTTCTCCAAAGCCGATTGCGAATTGATCCATGATCCCTGAGTTGACACCGATAAATTCATTCTCTACTTTTTTTCCTGTTTGCACTAATGCAAGACGATCTATAGCTAGATCAAACAAATCTTCTAATACGACACCTACTAATAATTCTAAAGAAGCGCTACTTGATAAGCCAGCACCATTAGGGATCGTTCCTTCCACTAATAATTCGAAGCCATGATCGAATGTATACCCTGCTTCTTTTAACTTTAGAATCATTCCTTTGACATAGTTTGCCCAACCAGCTTGTTTATCATAATCTAACTCATTCAATGTAAAGCTGATTACGCCATCATCTTCAAAATTCGTTGAATACACTAAGACTTTATTGTCTTTTCGAGAAGCTGCGACACCTTGAGTGCCATAAGTGATCGAAGCTGGGAAGACATGCCCACCATTATAGTCAGTGTGTTCACCGATCAAGTTGATTCTTCCGGGTGAGAAGTATTGAGCTGTCTGTTTAGGCCCGAAGATTTCTGCAAATTTTGTATTTAAGCTACGTTTGATTTCCATTATTAAAAATCCTTTCTTGTTTCGATTTTAAATTCTGTTGTTGTTTCAAAGGGGGTATTTGGTGGAAGTTTGATATCTCCAAAATCCGAGAACTGTTCTGCCCCAGGAGCAATTTGCGTTTCAAACGTGATCCCACCATGATCACTCAGATTTTTTCCCCGCATTTCAGGTGTATTTTCTCCAAAGTTTGCTGTAAATACCACAATACTTGGTGAATCTGTTGCTACACTTACTTTGATTTTTTCATCTGGGCTGACAAGAAAAGCTACTACTTTGTCTAATCCTTGTTCCTTTAAGAAAAAGGGATGATCGATGCCATCGAAAAGCATTTTTTGATCAAAATCACTTTCAAAAACAGTCGCAAGCTGTTTCGGCTCTTGAAAATCAAATGGCGTATTGGCTACCGAAGATTTTTTTCCTAATGGGATACTATCTGCTCTCAAAGGGGCATACTCTTCACTGTCCAACCAAAGAACATGCTGATCGATTGGTTGGGTGATATCACCGCTTAAATTGAAGTAGACATGATTTGTCGGGTTGAATAGGGTCGTTTGATCACTTATACCGCGAGTGGTTACCCGCCAGATATCATCTTGAGTCAATGTATAGCGAACTTCTACTCTTAGATTACCTGGAAAACCATGTTCTCCGTCAGGACTTTCGGTAGTGAAGAGAACAGTATCTCCTTGTTCATCTTCAATCGTTTGATAAGACCATTTCTTGGTTTCAAAACCAGGAGAACCGCCATGCAAGGAATGGCCAGTAGCTGGATCGGTACTTAACTGATACGTGTATTCACCAAGTGTGAACTGTCCTTTCTCGATCCTACCAGCTGTTCGACCAATCGTTGCCCCGATGTAGGCATCTTTTTCTAGGTATTCTTCTGGTGCGTCGAATCCTAATACCAATTCTCGATCGAAAGCTTTCAAACTGACGATTCGAGCGCCTAAATCTGTAACAGCTAGTTGCAGACCCCGTTTATTGGTTAAAATAAATAAATGATATCCTTTTCCAAAATCTTCGATTGTAATTGACATGATATCTATCCTTTCTTAAGGTTGTGGGACGATAAAATCGTTTTCAACTGTTTCGGCAGATGAAAGCTTTGTTTCTAATTCTTTGACGATTTGTGCATGTTTTTTCTCGGACAAAGTGATTTTCCAAGCAAAAATGAGTGCGGCAAAAATCATTAAAGCTGCAGGAACATAAAAAGCGTAGGCCTTAAAAGTAGCTATTCCATGAGCAGTGATATCATTTGCAGTAGCCTCTCCTGTCATACCAGCTGCAATGGCTACGAAACCAACGATCCCATTTGATAAAGCGCCAGCTATCTTGTCTAATAATGGACGGATCGAAAGAGTTACTGCTTCATTACGAATTCCGTTTTTCCATTGACCATATTCGACAGAATCAGTGATCGTCATCAACGCTGATAAGAAAATTAATTGTTGAGGGAAGTAAAACAAGACAAGTCCCACAATGACTACAGGCAGACTATTGTTTGCGATCGAAAAGAAGAAGTAAGAAAGAACCATCATAGTAATTCCGCCAAGATAAACGTAACGACGAGAAATCAGACGAGTAAGAGCTGGGAATAAAGGTACAGCAACTAATCCTAATAAAGCTGCGACTAAGCCCACGATCCAGAATTGAGTTGGTTGACCCAATACATATTTGAAGTAATAGAATAAAACAGCTGTGGTTGCAACGTTAGCAATTGCATAAGCGATATAAGAAAGAGCGAGCCACATCAATTGATCATTTTGTGCGATAGCTTTGAAGACATCTTTGATGCTTGCTTTTTCATTTTGCTGACGAATCGCTGTGTCTACTTCTTTTGTACCTAAAGCAGTCAAAATGGCAGTTCCGCCAGATATCACAGCGGCAATCAACCCAAACCAAAACCATCCGGAAGCGCCTTCAGTGTGACGCGCAGTGACTAAATAAGTAAAGAAGGTAACGATTGGAACTACCACAAGTGTTGTACCGTTTGCACCTAGTGAAGAGCCAAAACGTGCAAAAGTCGCAAATTTTTCTCTTTCTTTTGTTTCAGTACTTAATGCAGGTATCATTGACCAAAAGGCAATATCCTTAAATGAATAGAAACTATCAAGCAAGACGAAAACGATTGTAAATAAGATGATGAAAAGAGTGGTATTATGAGTAGCTAATCCGAAGAAATTAGAAAAAAGAAAAACTAATAGTACGGAACTGACTATCCCACCGATGACCAGCCAAGGTTTGAACTTACCATATTTTGTACGAGTGTTGTCAATGATCCCACCAATCAACGGATCAAAGATGATTTCCACTAATCGAATACCAACGACTAAACTTGTGACTGTTGCAATCATCCGAGCAGTGGTGGCTTTATCTGCTCCTGCAAACATTTGGCTTGTAACAAAAACCATGAAATAAGTGCTTAATGTAACGTAAAAAGTATCATGACCGAATGCCCCTAAAGCGTATGAAACACGTTGTACCATTTTGTTATTCATAATTTCTAGTCCTTTCCTAAATAAATATACAATAGATTGTTAACCGGTTACAATCAATAATAAAGATCTCTTATTGATTTCAATATTAATAAGAAAACGCTTCCTTGTTAATGTATTTCTGTGACTACTATTTAACTTTTTGTTGCATATTTAGAAGACTAGAGTAAAGTTGAAGTGTGGAGGTGTATCGATGGAACAGGCTATTTTTCTAAAAAAGGAACAACAACAGATAAAAAAAGAATTGAATTTTGACTTTTGTGGTTTTTCAAAAACGTTGCCATTTCACTCTTTCGGTCCTGCGATCAGACAAGATTTTATTTTGCATGTCATAATGGAGGGGAAAGGAACATACCATGTGCGGGAACAACGATATGAATTGAAAAAAGGGGATCTTTTTTTGATACGTCCAGGCGAGTCCACCTTTTATTTAGCAGATGGAGAAGATCCTTGGGTCTACTGTTGGTTATCATTTGGAGGAGCAGCTGCTGAAGAGATCATTCGGAGCTCACCATTTAAGGATGACCAATATACGATGGTATCAGCAGATATCTTCGCATATGTCGATCTTATTTTGGAATGTATCCATTACTCGCAAGAAGATGTAGCAGATGAGTTAGAATTGACTGCTTTAACTTATCGGTTTTTGGCAACTCTATTGAAAGATGGGGGGAAAGTGAGATTAGGAGAGCAAAAAGTGTATTCTCCTTTAGTGATCGATGCAGTGAAATACATCGAAGAACATTATGCACAACAACTGACAGTAGAAGAAATTGCTCGCGGATTATCCGTCAATCGTAGCCATTTGTCGCGAGTATTCAAAAATCATTTGGGAACGAGTATCAAAGAGTATTTGATTGGTGTACGTATCAATCGGGCGGCTTTTTTACTTTCATTAACAGAAAGATCAGTAGAGAATATCGCTTATCAAGTTGGCTTCAATAGTTTAGTCGTTTTTAGTCGAATGTTCAAAAAAACAACTGGCGAAACAGCAACAAGTTATCGGAAACGAATGAAAAATGAGGAATCAAGATACCATTCTTTGGAAGCCTTAAAAAAACAATTAGAAACGCAAGAAATTGTGTCATGGACGACTTAGAGACAAGCGTGACAGAAATGTCCTTTTTTCTTTTTATGTTAAACTATATAGAACACAATGAAGGATAGGAGTTTTTGACATGAAAAGTTTGGTTATCGTGAGCCACCCCGCAATCGATACATCATTGAACCAACAATTTTTTAAAGAAGCAATGAACGGAACGAATGTTACTTGGCATCATCTGGAAGAGATGTATCCTGATGGTCAGATAGACTTAGCTTTAGAATTACAATTACTAAAAGAACATGATCGAATCATTTTTCAATTTCCATTTTACTGGTACAGTGCCCCTGCACATTTAAAATTATGGCAAGATACTGTTTTGGAGCATGCATCGCTAGAACTAAGAGGAAAAGAGCTAGGAATCGTTTTGACGACAGGTGTTGCCGAAAAAGAGTATCAATCCGGAGGAAAAGAAGAATATACGATTTCAGAATTTTTGCGGCCGTATCAACGAATCGCTAACAAACTGATGATGTCTTTTTTACCACCATATGTCATGTCTCAATTCATGTATCAATCAAAGGAAAAAAAATGGGAACGGCTGATTGCGTATCAACAGTATTTAACTTTAAAGGAGAAACCTACTTTGACGAATCGTATTGACTGGTTTATTGCACAAATGAGAGCCAACGATACCTTAAAATCCATTGGGGAACCAATGCAAGCATACGTGATCGATTATTTAGAGAAAGCAAAAGAAGATATTGAAGATCTGACATTTACATTACGCGAATTAAAGGAGTAGATTATGACAGAAGAATGGGTGTTGAGCCAATTGGATGAATTAAGCAGAACGGCTGATTATCCAACAAAAGCATTATTACATGAAACCAAACAATTGGTGATTGAAATAACTGAACGGATGGAACAGTTGCAAGGAGAGATCGATGGGGAATCTTGGAACCATCAAAAATGGTGAATTTTCCATTTAAATAACACAGTTTAAAATGTTCATTACTCGGATAATTTGCTACAATGGACATATGGGAGAATTGATAACGCTATTTTATGAAGAATGGGTGGTGGTACAAGATGAACGAAAAAAACGAACAAAGAGAAAATGTCCGTACGGCCCGTCGGCAACAACAAAAAAAAGAGTCCCGTATACGTATGCTGAAAGTAGGTTCTGCAGTTGCAGTCGTTCTATTACTTGTGGGGGCTGTTACTGGGCTTTATCTCCACAATAAGAATGATACTAGTGCCAAAAGTACAACTATAAGTACAAGTAAAACACCAAAGAAAAAAGAGTCAGCATCAACGGAAACATCGAAAACAAAAGAAACAATGAAGTCGACACAATCATCCGCTGAGGGGACACTTGAGGAACAGTTACAAACGATCCTTACAACTTATTCAAAAAAAATCGAAGATCAGACACCTGTTCTGATTGAGGAATACCAGACGGAGATCCAAAAGAATCAGGATGGGCTCACAGGGCTATCCACTGTTGCAAACCAAAAAGCGAGTGAGTTACAGGCGATCTCTGACGAAGGAATCCGCAAACTACGTGAAAAGTATCAAACAGCGCATGCAAAAGATGGTGTGGATCTTGATACGATGATCAATCAACTTTCTGCAACGTACACTGCACAAGTTGCTAGAATATCAGATATTTATCTGCGTACGAGTGCTTCTTTGAAGGTTGAATCATCTACAAGTCAGGAAAAAAGTGGAACTGAAACCAATACAACAGCACAAACAACGGAGTCAACAACAGAAAGCCAAATGTCCGCTGATCAATATGCACAAGGAACTTCTTCTTCACAAAGTGCAGATCAAAACGCTTCAGCGGCAACAACAGTTGTTCGAGAAGGCGAAGGACCAAACCAAATTGCGGAACGAACAGGGGTTCCAGTAGAAACGATTTTATCATTGAATGGCATGACAATGGACGACTATTTTTTGAATCCGGGAGAAGTTTTGAAACTGAATTGATTAAACATACTAAAAATGAGGTCGAGACAAAAGTCGTTTAGGTTTGAGCGATTGGAGAAAAAAACGAACAGTACGTTTTTTGTATTGCTCGTTTTTTTTTTTTTTTTTTTTTTGAAATTTCCGAAAAACTGACTGTTGTACGCTGTTTATTCGAGAGTCTGCAGCAAAACTGATTTTTAGATTTGTCCCACTTTCAGTCAAAAGTGGCAAAGACAATATGGCTTGAATATGAAATGAGAAAGCCAGCGTCTTTAGGCGCTGGCCGGTGTTAAGGGGTAATAGCCCTAGTGAAAACCACTCTTTTAAAGGGGAGGTGATTTATAGAGAGTATATCGAGGAAATGGAAGCTGTGCTCTAAACGCGTGTAAACACATCTGTTCAGTCCTCTTTCTAAGTTCTATTTGCTAGTCTGCGTTCTCGAATAAAATAATGGATCGCCATGTAAGCTAAGAAAACCAAGCCAATAAGTAAAGAGATTCTTGTTTCAGGATTGATAAACATAAAGACTAAAACAATGGCGAGAAATAACAAAGAAAGATAGTTCGTGTAAGGAGAAAATGGCATTTTGAACGGATGATCAGCCATTTCTTCAGGATGTGACTTTCTAAATTTGATCTCACTGATCAAAATAACGATCCAAGGAACCATACCTGGAAGGATACTCGAACTATAAACAAAGACAAATAGATTTTCTGAATGATGTACGACCATCGGTAATAAATAATTTAGGATCAATCCAATGAAGATACCGCCAGAGATTGCGACAACTGGATAAAATGGAACACCGTGACTTGTAAGTTTCAAAAATTTCTTTGACATCTTGCCGTTGACAGCCAAAGCATAGATCATTCGGCTTGCACTGAAAATACCTGAATTACATCCAGATAATGCAGCAGTCAAAACAACGAAATTGATCAAACCAGCAGCAAAAGTAATGCCGATTTTAGAAAATGTTTGAACAAATGGTGACCCGATTTCACTTAATTGATTCCATGGATAAATACTTACAATGATAAAAATCGCACCAATGTAAAAGATCAAGATCCGACCAAGTGTTGATTGCACTGCTTCTATGATCGTCTTTTTCGGTTCAGCTGCTTCTCCTGCTGTCATACCGATCAATTCGATTCCTTGATAAGAGGCAACAACGATCGACAAAGCAAAAAAGAATCCTTTTACACCACCAGTAAAGAAGCCACCATTTTTCCACAGATTTGAAACACCTACAGCCACACCATGGTTTCCAAATCCAAATAGAATAACTCCCAGACCTGCGATGATCATCAAGATGATCGTTATTACTTTAATAATTGAAAACCAAAACTCTAATTCACCAAATGCCTTAACAGAGATTAGATTTGCAAGCATCAAAAAAAGGACAACAAGGATTCCTGGAATAACGGTTGGCAAGTTAGGCCACCAATAATTCATATATTCACCTACAGCGATGACTTCACTGATTCCAACTACGACAAACTGAAAAATGTTACTCCAAGCAGTTAGATAACCAGCAACAGGATGGATGTAGTCACTAGCGTAATTTGCAAAGGACCCGGTTGAAGGATCGATATAAAGCATCTCGCCAAGCGCACGCATGATCAAATACAAAAAGAATCCTGCAATTGCATAAGCAATCATAACTGAAGGACCAGTCCAGCGAATGGTTGAGGAAGCACCCATAAACAATCCAACGCCAATAGTCCCGCCTAGCGCAATCATCTGTATATGACGTGCACTAAGACTTCGAGTTAATTTTTCTTCTTCCATACTAAAACTCCTTTCGATTTTTGAGTAAAACAAGCAAATACTAATAATTGCAACGCATACTTCAGATGAGAACAAGTATTAAATAAAATAAATTCGCTTATCGACTCTTGATGTGATTTTACAGAAACTTTACGTAAAATGCGAGTGAATTTTAATTTTTTTTTGGCTGAAAACTTGAAAATTCTTCCGTTTTAAGTTAAACTACATTTAAATCAAAAGTTAGGTTAACCTAAAAAGGAGATTGTGCATGTCGAAATATATGATTGGAATTCAAAATCTATCAGCTGCTTATCAAGGGAAATCAGCGTTAGAAGCAATTGATTTAAATATCCAGCCAAAACAGATCACTGGGATCATTGGCCCAAATGGGGCAGGAAAATCAACTTTGATGAAAGCTATCCTTGAATTGATCCCCAAGCGATCGGGTGAAATCTTTTTTGGTGGGCAACCCATCCACAAAGTACGTAAACAAATTGCGTATGTCGAACAACGCAATGAGTTGGATCTCTCTTTTCCTATTGATGTATCAGGGGTCGTATTACTAGGAACCTATCCTTCATTAAAGATAGGACAGCGCCCAGGGAAGAAAGAAAAAATGCGAGCAAAACAAGCGTTAGAAAAAGTCGGAATGAGCGATTATGAAAAACGACAGATCAGTGAGCTTTCTGGCGGTCAACTGCAACGTGTTTTTTTAGCACGTGCACTTGCTCAAGGTGCAGAATGGATTTTTTTAGACGAACCTTTTGTCGGGATAGATGCGGTAAGTGAAAAGAAGATTTTTTCTCTTTTAAAAGAGTTGAAAAAAAGTGGGAAAACAATCGTTATTGTTCATCATGATCTACATAAAGTGGAAGAGTATTTTGATGAATTGATCCTACTGAACAAAACCTTGATTGCCAGCGGTCCTGTGGCTGAAACGTTCACATCAGAAAATCTACAAGCGGCCTATGGCGAAGTAATCGGTCAATTAGTGAAGGGAGAAGAAAAGAAATGATTCAATCTTTTTATGAAGGTCTGTTGAATTATCAGTTTTTACAATACGCATTGCTTACATCCATTTTAGTTGGATTGGCTTCAGGAGTGATTGGCGCATTTATTATATTACGTGGGATGTCATTGATGGGAGATGCCATTTCTCACGCGGTTTTACCAGGGGTTGCTATTTCGTATATGTTTGGGTTCAGTTACATTGTCGGTGCGACTGCTTTTGGAATGTTGACAGCGGGGATCATTGGGTTTGTAACGCAACGTAGTCGGTTAAAAAATGATACGGCGATCGGGATCGTATTCAGCTCTTTCTTTGCACTTGGAATCATTTTGATTTCATTTGCCCAAAGTGCAACCGATCTTTACCATATTTTATTTGGAAATGTGTTAGCGGTTAGAGAAAGTGATTTACAGATGACTGCTATCGTGAGTGGGATCGTGCTATTGTTCATTTTTATTTTTTATAAAGAACTGAAGATCACATCATTCGATCCAATGATGGCCAAAGCTTATGGGGTGAATACTACGTTGATCCATTATGTACTGATGTTTTTCTTGACTTTAGTTGCAGTTGTTAGTTTGCAGACAGTAGGAACTATCTTAGTGATCGCTATGCTGATCACTCCGGCTGCGACAGCCTATTTGTTAACGAACAATTTAGCAAAAATGATCATTCTGTCGGCAACTATCGGCGTTTTAAGTGCTATTGTCGGTGTCTTTTTCAGTTATAGTTACAACTGGCCTTCTGGTGCTACGATCGTGTTGGCATGTGCGCTGTTCTTTACACTTGCTTTCTTGTTCTCGCCGACAAAAGGAATTTTATTTCGGTCAAAGCAAGCGTAAGTACGATCAAAGAAAATTAAAAAAATAAAGTAAAAGAGGTGGCACAATGAAAAATAAAAAAAGATTTATTGGTTGTTATTTGTAGGGTTCTTACTTTTAGCAGGTTGTGGGAGTCAAGCAATAGACAAAGAGCAGGAGAATCAATTAACGGTAGTGGCAACAAATTCGATCTTAGCAGATATGGTTAAAGAAGTAGGAAAAGAGCATGTAGTTGTTCATAGTATTGTTCCGGTGGGCACGGATCCCCATGAATACGAGGTGTTGCCGGAAGATATCAAAAAAGCAAGTGATGCAGATGTCATTTTATACAATGGGTTAAATTTAGAAACCGGGAACAGCTGGTTTATGAATTTGATGGAAACAGCGAAAAAAGAGGAAGGAAAAGACTATTTTGCAGTAAGTAAAAAAGTTACGCCACTCTATTTGGCAAAAGGAGCTACTAAAACTCAGGCAGATCCTCACGCATGGTTAGATTTGTCGAATGGGATGAAGTACGTAGAAGAAATAACAAGGATTCTCTCTGAAAAAGATAAAGATAATCAGAAAGAGTATGAAAAGAACAGCAAAGTGTACATCGAACAATTGAAAAAATTAGATCAGCAAGCAAAAGACAATCTTGGTTCGATCGAAGAAGATAAACGATTGCTTGTAACTAGTGAAGGAGCGTTCAAATATTTTTCAAAAGCATATGATGTGCCGGCTGCCTATATTTGGGAAATCAATACAGAAAGCCAAGGGACACCTGAACAGATGAAAACGATCGTTAACCAAGTGAGGGATTCAAATGTGTCTGTTCTATTTGTCGAAACGAGTGTAGATCCGAGAAGTATGGAACGTGTCGATAAAGAAACGGGACTAACGATCTACGACAAATTGTACACGGATTCGATTGATAAAAAAGGTGGAAAAGGCGATTCATATTACAAGATGATGCAGTGGAATATCCAGACGATCCATGATGGGTTAAGTCAAGAAAAAACGGAAGAATCATATTAGGTAAGCGATTTGTTCAACAAAGAAATGTGGCGACAAGATGTTCAAAGAGGAGTAAAAGTTTGTATACCTTGTTTTTTGATGTATGGTGCGAGCTTACATTTGACTTGTTTTAAGAAGCTGAGACATACAAAAAATGTTTCAGCTTCTTTTTCACGAAAAAATGACTAAAAACTCTTTATTTTTACAGCTTACAGATACCCTTTTTAACGGATTTCCGTTATAGTTAGAGGTATGAAAGGAAGGTGGAGCTATGAATTTTACGCGTAAAGACAAGCATCAAATCAAAGAAGAAGTGATTAAGCTGATCGAACAGCATGAAAACTCTGAGAAGGATCAAGATCTACAATTTTTAGAATCCAAAATGGCTAAATTATTCATAGCAAATCCAAATGAAGCGGATAATGAAGAGCATTATCCTGCGAAGTGGCTTTTCGATGAATTTCAGTCATTAGATGAAACAACAGGAATCGGCTATTTCGTTTCGATCTCTTCTGGAGGTTTCGTACCAGGCGTCTTAGTCAAACAAAATAATGAAGTGACTATCAAGGCGTGGCCTGCATTGTTTTCAGTGATGGGAACAGAAGGTGTGATTGAGAAAATACAATCGGCTTATTACAAAAGTGCATTTATCGCAAATAGTAAATTGATGAATAGCTATTATAATCGACTAGTCCAAATTGCACGTCCAGGGAAAATCCCCCAAACGTTTACGTATACACAACAAAAATGTCTGTATGAAGAAACACTTTATTCGAGAGATCTATCCACTTTTTCTCAGGAAGAACAAGTTCGCTTCCATGAATTATTGCATACTAAGCCTGTTTCTCTCAATTTTTTTCAGGCATTAGATAACCAAAGAAAATGGATTTCTGTCAATTATTGGGAAATATTTGCCACGAGAAAACGCTGGATGGCTGAACGAAAAATTGCAGATCAGCAAATCCAATTTGTCCAACTAAAAAAAGACCGTTTATACTACGGATTATATAGTCGTTGACGGTCATGATAGATAGGTGGGGAAAATGACAAAAACATTAAAAGATGAAATCATAGAAGAGAGCAAGCGTCTTGGGATCGATAAAATCGGATTTACTACAGCTGAACCATTTGACCATTTAAAGGAATCACTAGAGTCACAGAAAGCAGCGGGACATACTTCTGGTTTTGAGCATCCAGTGATTGATGAACGTTTGTATATAGAAAAAACATTTGAATCTCCGCAGTCGATCATTTCGATTGCTTTAGCTTATCCTACAAAAATTCATGAAGAAGTACCCAAAGATGAAAAACGTGGGCAATTTGCACGTGCCTCATGGGGAGTCGATTATCATGATATCTTGCGTGATCGCTTAAATAAACTGATCGATTTCATCAAAACAAGAGCAGCTGTATGGCAACAAGAGGATGCTTGGCGATTTGCACCGCAAGTCGATACAGGAGAATTGATTGATGTAGCAGTGGCACAACGTGCCGGATTAGGATTTATTGGCAGAAATGGCTTGTTGATCACAGAAGAATACGGCTCATTTGTATATCTTGGTGAAGTTGTTACAAATATCCAATTTGAACCTGATGAGCCCGGTGTATTTGGCTGTGGCGACTGTACACGTTGTATCACGGCATGTCCTACGAAAGCATTATTAGGTGATGGACGGATGAATGCTCAAAGGTGCTTGTCGTATCAGACACAGACGAAAGGATTAATGCCTGAAGAATATCGGAAGAAAATGCGTAATGTCATTTATGGTTGTGATATTTGCCAACTCGTCTGTCCCTATAATAGAGGCAAAGATTTCCATTTCCATGACGAGATGGAACCAAAAGTTGATGAAGTTTATCCCAAATTGAAATCAATGCTCCAATTATCAAATAAGGAGTTCAACGCACAATTTGGTCATTTAGCCGGTTCGTGGCGTGGAAAAAAACCACTGCAAAGAAATGCCCTCATTGCTTTAGCCAATTTAGGCGATACTTCTGCTTTACCTGAGATCGAGAAATGCTTAACGGATGTTAGACCTGTGATCCGTGCAACGGCAGCTTGGGCAATTGGTCGCTTAGGGAGAAAAGAACCTAAAAAATGGATAGAAACTTTAGAAGTTGTCGATCAAAAAGAAGATAACGAGGAAGTTTCAATAGAAATAGCACAAGCAATCACAATGTTACAAAAGAAAAACAAAGAAAAACGACCAAATAGTTAAGAGGTTTCTTCCACAAATCATGATTTTTGTCCAGTAATTGTTGTAATAATTGCTGGATTTTTTGCATTTTTAGTAAAATTTTTAAAAAAATGAGAGTTATTTAAAGGAAAATGGAAAAAAATAAGCTTTAAAAATGAGCTTATATTACAAAATATAAGTTTTTCTAAACAAGTTAAGAAATAGTTAAAAAGCGTTTCCTTGCTTGATGTATAAGGCATTTGGGAGAGTTCTGTGTTTTTTTTACTTTGAGTTATGTTACAAATATTAAAAAATCGCCGATTTTGTCATTAAATGTCACACTTCTTTTACCTATGAAATATTTTTAGATGATAAAGTTAATGACGTTGATAAATACATGGGAAAAATAAAGGAGATAAATATGAACTCAATTAAAAAGATCGTTTTAGGTACAACTTTTGCTGCTGGTGCAACTGCTATGTTTGTAGGAACAACAAATGCGCATGCCGATGAAATCTATACAATCCAATCTGGTGATTCACTATCAAAGATTTCACAAAAATTTGCTGGTGACAATTCATTGATCAAAGCAATTGCTGAAAAAAATAATGTTGCAGACATTAACCGCATTTACGTTGGTGAAGAATTAACGATCCCAACTTCTAGCGATTCTTCAGCAAAAACTGAAGCAACACCAAAAGTAGAAGCTCCAGCGACAACTGAAACAGCAACGCAAGAACATACATACGTTGCACCAGTTGAAACAGTTGAAGTAGCACCTGCTGCTCCCGCTGCTGCAACAGCAACAACTCCAAGCAATACCAGTTCTGCAAAAGAATGGATTGCCAATAAAGAATCAGGCGGTTCTTATACAGCAACTAACGGCCGTTATATCGGACGTTACCAATTAGATGCATCATACTTGAATGGTGACTACTCTGCTGAAAACCAAGAACGTGTAGCTGACCAATACGTTACTTCACGTTATGGTTCATGGGATGCTGCACAAGCATTCTGGTTAGCAAACGGTTGGTACTAAGTCGAGTCTAGCAAATAATAATAAATAATCAGATGAACCAAGAAATCGTTACAGCGATTTCTTGTTTTTTTTTTGTAATAGAACACTGTTAGAACAACTAAAACAGGAAATGATTGGTAAGAAAGGAAGAAGTTAAGTTATAATCAAGAAAACGCTTTAATCTAAAAAATATAAACGAGGTGATAGGATGAGTACAAAATCATTTTTACAGGCAAAAGATATAGAGCCTGAGAATCCACTGCTATCAGGTATTCGCACCATAATCGAGACGGCGTTTTATGGAAACAATGTCGAGCAGATCCCCAACTTGCAGACCGCTTATCAGTTAGCAAAAGAAAGCCCAGGAACGATTATCACAGATTTACCAATCATGCATACTGAAGAATTTAAGTTACCACAAGATGCAAAAATACTGGTGTTCAATGATGGTAAGGTCGTAGGGCGAACAGCATCAGCAAGACGGGTTATTGGAGAACCGACAATTGATCAAAAGAAATATGAAGGTATTTTACGTGAAGCTGTTTATCAAAGTAGAAAGAGAGTATTTTATCATGGTGAAGTAATCGTTGGATTGGACAATGAGTTTTCAGTCAAGTCACACTTGCTGATTCCTGAAGGGTTCGAGAACAATCTCTATTCTTATCTGTTGAATTTTCAATTTGCTACGGATGAGATTGAAAAAGTCTATCAAAACTCCACTGTTTATGATGAAGGGGACCTTTATATTTTTTGTGATCCCTATTGGACAGACAGTGAGTATCCTGATGGCTTAGTATTGTTTGATCCTCATCATAACGTGGCAGCTGTCCTAGGGTTGCGCTATTTTGGGGAACTGAAGAAAGCTACCTTGACGCTAGCATGGGCGATGGCAAACAGAAATGGATTTGTTGCTTGCCATGGGGGAATGAAGCAATATGTTTTAGATGATAGAACTTATACGATGGCTGTTTTTGGCTTATCTGGCTCTGGAAAATCCACGATTACATTAGCGAAACATGCAGAAGATCTACCCGTAACGATCCTTCATGATGATGCGTTTATTATTTCTCGCGAAAAAGGTTCGACAACTGCGTTGGAACCCTCCTATTTTGATAAAACACAAGATTATTCTTCCGATGATCCTACCATCGCCTATTTTCTTACTTGTCAAAATGTTGGAGTGACAACGAATGAAATGCAAGAAAAAATAATCATCACACAAGATATTCGTAATGGAAATGGTCGGACAGTGAAATCTCGTTTTGTCACTCCCAATCGCGTAGACCATTTGGATGAACCGATAGACGCTGTTTTTTGGATCATGAAAGATGACTCTTTACCACCCGTTTTAAGAATCGATGATCCCACATTAGCTACCGCCTTTGGAGCGACATTAGCTACGAAACGTTCGAGTGCAGAAAATGTGACAAACGGTGACGCCAACCAACTGATTATAGAACCTTTTGCCAATCCCTTCCGTGCCTATCCTTTAGGCGAAGACTATCAGGCATTTCGAACGCTTTTTGAATCAGGGCGTACCAAATGCTATGTATTGAATACAGGAAATTATAATGGAAAAAAAGTAACACCTGCAATCACCTTAGGGAGTATCGAGAAAATTGTTCGCGAAACTGGGAAGTTTATTCCACTTGGCATGCTACCTAGAATTTCTTACTTGCCGATTGAAGGAATGGAAGTGCCTTTTGATGATAGAGCATATAGACAACTATTGCAGGAACGTTTACGGATACGCACACAATATATTCGCTCATTAAATGCCTATCATTCGTTGCCAAAAGAAGCAGCAGAAAGCATTGAAAATTTGATTGGCCAATTAGCAAAATAGCACTTGGATTTGATTTATTCAGTAGGATAGATAAGCTATAATAAAAAAGCGAGATACCCAGAAATAGTGTCATTATTTCTGGGTATCTCGCTTTTTTATTGATTGATCTTTATATAAGTATGGATTTCCTTTTGATAATCAGCCCCTTGCCAAGAGCCAGTATTCAGATACATAGCTAAAAGATAACCAATAAAGGGTCCTGTCGTTAATCCAGATGAGCCGAGACCGCTAGCAACAAGGAGTCCTGGATCATCTGGCAATGGACCAAAGAATGGAGCAAAGTCAGATGTATAAGCACGGGTGCCCACTTGGAGATGATGTGATTGAGCAAAAAGTTTTTGTGGTTCTTCCAAAAAAATAGCGGCATTTTCACTCAATTGTCGATAAGCCTCTTCAGTAGGGGACAAGTCCCAACCACCAGTATTTTCGTGGGTAGCGCCTAATAAAATTTTTCCATCAGTAAAGGGGATCAAATCCGCTTCTCCATCCAACATCGCGACAGGCCAATCCTGGCTCTGGGAAGAAGCTGTATCAAATACCACAAGTTGTCCTTTTTGAGGCCGAATATCTGTCTGATAACCTAAAGGAGCCAATAAGGCTTTTAATGCAGGTCCTGGTGATAAGATCACTCGGTCGAAGTTCTGTTTTCCTGACGCACTTTCAATCATCCAATTATCCTGAGCTCTCTTTAAGTGCGCTTTTTCATGGAGTTGTTTGATCCCTTTATGAGTAAGTCTTTTAGACAGTTCATTTAAAAACGTTTTTCCGTCAAGTTTTCCACCACCGCTGATATACAAAGCGGGCATTTGTTTCAATAGAGGAAGAAGTGCAGATGTTTCCTCAGGTTTCAGTAAACGAATCTTGCCGATTTCTGGTGCCTCTTTTTTTCTTTCTTTGGCCAAATCAGCTAGTTCAGCTAATTGTTCCGTTTTACGTAATAAGATGGTACCAGACTGCGCATAGATCGATTGACCAAGTGAAAAATCTTGAACTAATTTCGGGAAAAAAGCGGCACCGTCTTTTGCTAAATGGTACCATTTCTTGTTTCTTCTTTTGGAGAGCCAAGGAGAAATGATCCCGGCGCTAGCTTTTGTTGCTTGACCTACTCCATGATCGTAAAGTACGATTTCAAACTTTGTTGTATCAAGATAATTGGCTAAAGTCATTCCAATGATCCCACCACCGATAATGGCAATTTTTTCCATAAAGAAAGCCTCCTTTTTTCAGTCTCTATTTTCCCATAAACTCGTCGATCAAGAAAGTGTTGAGACAGTTCCTTCTTATTAGAAATAGTGTGTGTGCTTTATATTAAGACGACTGAAGTGTTGATTAGAGAAAAAGTACTCGTCTAGGTAAGAAACTGCTGGGAAATAGTTCACAGAGAAATCATGCTTTCTTTTTTGCTAAACTATACCGGATGAACTGGATAAAGCTGATTATCAGTAAGAAAAGCAATACGCCTAAAGCAACTTTTGATCCTAATGTAGTAGCATCTAGGTAGTTTAATGTTGTATGGTCTTGGATAAGATTGATAATAATCGCTACTAAAGAAGTTGCAACAGCTCCAGAAAATTGTTGTAAGGTGTTGAATACAGCATTCCCATCACTTTGCGCATCTGCCTGCAACGCATTCATCCCGGTAGTCATTATATTACTGTAAGATAAGCCGATACCCACCATATAGATCACATGGCAAAGAACCAAGAATAGCAGAGAAACATGTCCGATGAGAAGAACAAGTGCAGACCAACCGATAAGCGCAAGGAGCAACCCAGCTAGAATCGGTTTTTTTGGTCCGTACTGATCTAGTAATTTTCCAGAAAAAGGCGATAACAAAGCTCCTACAGCTGCTCCTGGAAGCATAGCGATGCCAGCGATGAATGGACTACTTCCCTGAACGATCTGTACAAAATTAGGTAGGACAAAGGAAATACCCAACAATAAGAACTGATAAATCAAAAAACTAAACAAAAATAAACGAAAGGTTTTATTGTGAAAAATAGTCAATTGGATCAAAGGGTATGCTGCTTTTTGAGTGCGTCGATAAAAAATGAAACAGCCAATGATAGCGATAACTAACGCAAGCCAACCCACCGTTGTGCCTAACATACTCAAGAAAGTCAAACTTCCACTAAAAAGGAGACATAAACCTAAGACGCTTGATAGGTCTAAACGGCCACTCTTTTTAACTGGAATAGTAGGGATAGCAACTAACCCAATGACTAATGAAAGCAGTAATACGGGAATAAGAAAAAGAAAAATGTGATTCCAAGTAAAATTCGAAGTTAAAATACCGCCGTAAGTCGGTCCGATTGCAGGAGCAATAGCGGTAGTCAAAGTCCCGACTCCCATCATTGCGCCACGTCGATTCATCGGAGCAAAAGTTAAAATAATATGGAACATCAAAGGTAATGCGATTCCTGTCGCCGCGCCTTGCAAAAGTCGACCAAGGAGTAAAATCAAAAAAGTTGGAGAAAAAAAGTCAACGATAATTCCAGCTAAAAACAGTAGATTGGACAGTAGAAAAAGACTGCGTATACTGAAATTTTTAGTAAGATAAGTCGACAGGGGGACGATGATCGAAATCATCAATAAATAGATAGTCGTAACCCATTGGACCTGTGCTGTAGTTAATTGAAATTGGTTGATCAAAGTTGGAAAGGTTACGTTCATTGCCGTTTCAATCAACACCCCGGCAAAGGACATCATACCTGTAGCAATCACCGCAGGTACTAATAGAATATGTTTTTGTTTTGTCATCGTGTTCACCTCAAAAAAATTTCGTAAAAAAAGAGAGTGATTTCTATTTAAAAAAAATAGAAATCGCCTCTCTCTCGACACGCCAGTGACGTGTTATCTGTACGATTTGTTTACATCGCATATTCTAGCATAGAATGAAAATTAGTGTCAACAACGTTAGCCAAGTCTGAGTAAAAGAGTTATGATAGTAGTGAATGGATAGATAACAGGAGGACGGAATGGAAAAAATCGACTGGAAAAAAGTGAGCTTGGTTATAGTATAAAGAAAAGACCACAGATCTTAGTATTACCTGAGCAGCATTTTTTTAGTATCAATGGGGTCGGTGACCCAAATGATGAAGATTTCCAGCGACGTGTTGCTTCTCTTTACGCATGGAGTTATGCTGTTCGAATGTCACCGAAGAAAGATTGGCTTATCCCAAACTATCAGCCTTATACGGTGTATCCGCTAGAAGGTCTATGGGGACTACAAGAGAAGTACCTCAACGAAAAAGTAATGCAAAAAAAACATTTTTCTTATCAATTAATGATCAAACAACCTGGTTTTGTAACCAAAGAAGTGGCACAGGAGGCTCTTGTCCGAAGTGCGCATAAACTACCGTTCGAGCTGATAGACCAATTGCAGTTTGTAACGATCGAAGAGAGATTGACTGCGCAAATAGTACACATCGGCCCATATGATGATGAACCCGCAACATTTAAAAAGTTAGCTGATTTTATTCAAAAAGAAGGCTATGAACAGACGTCTAAAGAGCATAAAGAAATCTATATGAGTGATCCACATAGAGAAAATCCAGAAAAAATGAAGACGATTTTGCGTGTGTTGATTGCTCCAAAATCGATTCGTTGATTCATAGAAAATAAAAGTAAAAAATACTAAAAAGAACAAAAAAATCAGTTTTTTTTGTTATAATAAAGACAAGAGGTGTCCAGTATGAAAAAAATCCAACGACAATCATTGATTCGCAGAATCATTACGGAACAACCAGTCAGTACCCAAGAAGAACTTCTAGCTAAATTACAAGAAGTTGGTGTTAAAGCAACTCAAGCGACGATTTCCCGCGATATTCGAGAAATGAAGCTGGTGAAATCCCATGATGAGAATAAGCAAGTGCGTTATGCATTATTTAGTCAACCATCTGAAACATTGAATGAAGAACGACTAAAATCAGCTGTCAAAAGAGAAGTGTTAAAAATTCAAATCGTACAATTTATGATTGTCGTGTTAACAGAAAAAGATGGCGCAGATGTCGTAACGAATTGGTTAGATGAAGCAGCCTACCCAGAAGTTGCTGCAACGATCGCTGGTGTAGACACATTTATTGTGATTTGCCGCTCTGAAGAAGATGCACAAGCATTTGCAGAAAAGTTAGAAAAAATGAGAGAATAAAGGAGGAAGATACGAAATGCCTTTTATGAAAGCGCTACAGAACGGTTCGGATATTCGAGGGATTGCTATTACAACAGAGGGATTTGATGCAAATCTAACAGCGAAAGAGATGGAAAAAATCAGTTGTGGATTTGTTACATGGCTAAAAAAAGCAAATGGACGAAAGTATCAAGATGGAAAGTTGACTGTCGGCATTGGGCGTGATAGCAGAATCAGTGGACCACTGTTAAAGGAAGCGTTGATTAAAGGACTAGTCGATCAGGGAGTCAATGTCATCGACTTTGATTTAGCCACTACTCCTGCCATGTTCATGGCAACTCAGTTCTCACAATTCCAGTGTGATGCGAGTGTCATGTTGACGGCAAGTCATTTACCTTTTTACTTCAATGGCATGAAATTTTTTACAATGCAAGGTGGAGCCGAAAAAGAAGATATCGCCTTCATATTGACAAAAACCACTGAAAAGAATAAAAATGGATATAAAGGATCGGTTCGTAAAGCAGATTTAGTAACTATCTATGCCAAAGATCTAGTCCAGAAAATCAGGAACGGTATCGGAACGACAAATGAAAAACCATTAGTCGGTTGGAAAATCATTGTGGATGCTGGGAATGGGTCAGGTGGTTTTTTCGCTGAACTTGTTCTTGAAGAATTGGGTGCGGATACGACTGGTTCGCAGTTCTTAGAGCCAGATGGTCATTTTCCAAATCATATCCCTAATCCTGATAATCAAGAAGCAATGGCCAGTATCAAAAAAGCAGTGCTGGCAAATAAAGCGGATCTAGGTGTGATCTTTGATACAGATGTGGATCGTTCAGCAGTAGTGAGCGGGAATGGTCAAGTGATCAATCGAAATAAATTAATTGCCTTATTAAGTATGATTGTCTTGAATGAGCATCCAGGAACGACGATAGTGACAAATTCTCCAACATCGACACATTTACAAGCATTTATCGAATCAAAAGGGGGAAAACAAGATCGCTATATCTCAGGCTATCGAAATGTTATCAACAGAGCGTTGGCATTAAATGAATCAGGTGTCGATGCACAGTTAGCCATTGAAACGAGTGGACATGCGGCGTTTAAAGAAAATTATTTTTTAGATGATGGTGCCTACGTGATCGCCAAAATATTGATGCTTTTCCCAAGATTAAAAGAGGAGCAGTTGACATTAGAAGCAATCATTCAAGGACTAAGGCAACCGGTTGAAGTGCAAGAAATTCGCTTAGGGTTGACTAGCGATCATCCACAACAAAGAGGAAAAGAAATCATTCAGCGCTTGTCCGATGCATTAGAAAAATATCCGGGAATGAAATTACAGCCAGAAAATCAAGAAGGCATTCGTTATGATTTAAAAGGAGTTTATGGCAACGGTTGGTTCTTACTTCGTCCAAGTCTCCATGAACCTCTATTAGTTTTACAAATTGAAAATGATATAAAGGGAAAAAATAGCACAGCGTTACAAGTGCTCTCGCGAGAATTAGCAACATTTCCAGATGTTGAGCCACTGATATTAGCGGAGGATGAAGGGTAAAAAGTGAGGGGAAGGGATAAAAATGGTTATGAATATGATCATCTTTTTAACAGTGTTGGTCTACGGGGTGAATTTTTTGGTTTTTATGTATCTTAAAATCAATCATATCAAGGATTATGTAGAAAAAATTGCCATTTATTTTGGAACAAATATGACATTGCTGCTTACAAGTGGCATCTTTCTATTCTTTGGAAAATTGGTGGAAGATGGTATTTTATTTTTCGAATAACAAGCAGAATCTTTGTATAAACTCCTGAATATACTTACACTAGTAATATGAAGTGAACTAGCGAAAGGAGTAGTACAATGAAAAAATTATACGAAACAGCGATGATCAATCACGGTGGGCGAGAAGGGGAAGTTGAAGCACCGAATGGTTCCATGCACATGAAAGTCACTCCCCCAGGCATCCACGCGGATGGAACCAACCCAGAACAATTATTTGCAGCAGGATATGCTTCTTGCTTTAACGGTGCGTTACAGCATATGATCAAAGAAGCGAACCTAACTGTTGATTCTACTGTCAAGGCACGTGTATCTCTTTATACCCTTGACGAAGGCGGATATAAAATCGGTGTGGTACTAGAAGTCCATGTAGAGGATGTCAGTGAAGAAGAAGCAAGGAAATTAGCAGAGCAAGCGCACGACTATTGTCCTTACTCCAAGGCAACCAAAGGCAATATCGATGTAGAAGTTACGGTCGTTTGATCATAAATAAACAAAAGAAAAGCGCCTCTAGCAATCGGTTTCTGATTGCTAGAGGCGTTCTTTTTACTTTTTAGCTGGAGGGGTGCCATACATTTTCGGTGTGACACGTTTTAGCTTAGGCTTAGCTCCTTCGATCTTTGGTTCGTCCAACCATTGATATTCGCCTTCACCATCTAATGCTTTACCACTAGCCCAAGGACCTTTACTGCTTTCATTACCTTCGGAAAAATTATAAAAGTCATAGGCGATATCTTTACGTTCATTTTCACGATTGAAGGTACTTGGAACAAGAATCGAACCTTCATTTTCTTCTAATTCTTTTACTGCGCTAGCCCATAGATTTTGGTGATAGCTGTCTCGTGCAAGTAACACAGAGAGTAAATCTTTTACGCCGCGGTCATCAATCATTTCATAGAGGCGTGCGACTTGCAAGCGTCCTTGTGATTCCGCATTGAGATTGGCACGGAAATCAGCAAGTAAATTGCCACTTGCGATAATATAACTACCGCTCCAAGGGTTACCAACACTGTCTGCTGGACGTGGACCTAAGCCAGCAACGATTGCCTGTTGCGGATTCATTCCTGAAATAATCGCACCAATCGTTGGATCTTTTTTCATTGCTTCTTCTTGATCTTCCACAGGTGCATCTTCTAATAGACGTGCGACCATCGTAGCCAACATTTCCACATGGCCAAGTTCTTCGGTAGCAATATCCATCAGCATATCTTTGTATTTTTCTTCTCCTCGGCAGCTCCATCCTTGGAAAAGGTATTGCATTGCCACGCTCATTTCTCCATACTGTCCACCGATAAGTTCTTGTAAATATTTCGCGATCAACGGATTGGGACGATCTATTTTTGCTTCAAACTGCAATTCTTTTTGGTGTCTGAACATCAAAATTCCTCCTAATCTTTTTTTGATACTTCTCTATTGTGATACGAATGGAGAAAAATTTCAAAGAAAACGATTGCTAAATCATTTTTGTAGTATAAAACACGTTATCTGAAAATAAAAAAGTTATTTTTCTTTTTTATAAATAATTTTGAGGGTGAAATGATCGGTAAAAGCAAGAATAAATTGAGGATTATGAAGCGTGTAAAGAAAGTAGATAGAACAAATATAAAAATATAGATAAAATTTTAGAAAATTGACAGTTATTAAACTTTTTGAATCAGTGTTATTTTATTTTTCTAATCGTTTATTCTTTATTCTCATTTTAGTTGTTTTGCTGATTGTCTTTTTTTATTACTATTGATGAGGATCATTTTATAAAACGCCTATTATTCTTTTGTTGTTGTTAGGTTATTATTGCTTGTATTAAATTTTTTTAATATAGTTATAGTTATTTTCATTTTTGCTCGTTTGTATACACGAAGGTATCGGTGATTAGGATATCACTTGAAAAAAGATTAGAAATGTATTAAAATTAAAATAGAAAATTTTAGTAATTGCTCATTTTGATTTATATGAAAAAACACGAGTGTTTTTTAATTGTGAAGGAGGGAGTAAAAAAAGTGAAAAAAAATCGGCTTGAAGGTGCTACAGTTTGTTGCTATGTGTATGTTGGTAAGCCCATCCTTTCAATCAATCATTCATCTAGCTGATCGAGATGTAATTGCAGATACCGTTGCAAATACAGAAAAGAAAGTTTATCTAGATGAAGATTATGCGAAGATTGAAGGAAAATATGTTGAGAAAGAAGACACCCTAGAATGGACATTGGAATTTGAAAAGAAAAAAAGTGACAATGAAGGGAGGATCCGTATTGCCATCGATACCGCTGCAGCTGGTATTGGCACAGTAACCAATATCCGCGGGAGCGGATTAGCCTCTTATGACGAAGAGGGAGCAGAATTAAAAACCGAAACGATCAATGAACAAGAATGGTATGTTGGAAAAGTGTATTCAAAGGATCAAGAAACTGGAACGTTGATTTTTGAAACAGAAAAATTACCAGACACCAAAGAAGGAGAGTTGCCTCTTCAAGTCGTTGTAGATGAGAAAGTTAAGGTAACTGATAATGAAGCAGCTGACAATAACGAAGGAACTGACAATCAAGAAGCTATTGAAAATAAAGAAGAAACCGCTGAAACGCAACGAGATGACACATCTGTAGAATCAGACGAACCGATCATTCCGAGTGGACAACCCTTAGCAAGAGTCCAGAGTCCATTGTTCAGTGGTATTTTAGCGCGTCTTGGTCCGACTGCGACTGACGATCCATATACCTATGTTTATCCACAAGGTTCCGCAACCAGCGAACAAAATCGGTATCCATTGTTTGCCACGAACGACTTCACTAGTGTGTTAGATAACTGGAGTCAAAGCAGCGAGGCCTACAGTGGGTATAAAGGTTCGCTTTATGATAATAATCAATTGATTGATGATTCTGATTATGCGATTGGGGGCGCAAATTGGCGGAATTATAATTACGCCACGGATAATGGTTCTACTGCCACCGAAGGAGATACAAATACCCCTGCTCAAACAGTTCAGCTTTGGGGAACGGAGCGGAATTTTGCCAATAGTTATTTAGATTATAATGGTGCGTATGTGAAAAAATGGGTGGAGCCAGTTTTATCAAGTACTACAGAAGAGGGTGTTTCTCCACAAGACGCAACCACACTTTACAATGTTTATTTAGATGTGATTGGTGGAGAAGATAAAAGCATCACGCCAGTCGATGTGGTATTCGTCCTTGATAAATCAGCAAGTATGAATGAAGGAACAACAGGTTCGGGAAGTCAAAGTAAAGATGCCGCCTTACGCGAATCAGTTCTTGAAATCAGTAGAAATTTGTTGTCTGCTCCGGAAATGGATGTCCGCATCGGGTTAGTCAATTTTTACCATTCGAGTACATCAACGGGTAATCAGGATCAGATCGATTCAGATACCTTAGCGATGACAGATAACCTCAATTCAATAACTACTAGTACTGCATTGACAAGGACACCTATTGGAGGAACGCCTTTGACATTAGGGTTGAGAAAAGGCTATGAAGTTCTCTACAAGGATAATGGAGGAGCAGAGAGAAATCCTGAGAAGATTTTGATTGTTGTTGGAGACGGCACCCCTACCTTTAGCTATGCACCTATTGAGTCAAGAACTTCAAGGGGAGGCAATAATTGGAACAGTTGGAATGTGATGCCAGATAAAGTGGCAACAGATAACGGTACCCTCTTTAAAAATTTTGAAACCTTTTCCGGAAATACTTCTAATGCTGGTTTTACGTATCCTGTAACCTATGCGACAGATTTCAACCGGCCAGCTAACACGAATCAAATTCAATATCGCTATGGGGAAGTAAAAGATGGCGACAGTAAAGCAACGCATTGGGCAGGAACTGGAGGCGTAGATAATAATACGACTGGAGCAGCTACTACTCAAGAAAAATCTTCAGCAATCAATACTGTGGCGTATCATCATTGGTTAAAAAATACCTATCAATCGCCACCGAATATTTTTACGATCGGTTTAGGGATTGAAGGGAATATTTCTGGGAGGCAGCGATTAGATGCGATTGGTCGAAATGTGTTGAAAAATATTGCTGACACGAAGCCGAATGGGACAGATCCTTATTATTATAATGCCAATAACAAAGCAGAAATTGTAGATGCTTTAGAAAATATCTCTGCAACGTTCAAAAAAACGATCGAACAAGCGACACTTTATGATGAAACGGGATTCAATGTTTCTCTGTTTGGGGGAGGAAATTCGGCAGAAATCCAGTATTACCATTTAGAGAACAGCGAATCAGGAACAAAATATGAAGCACCAGAAGTTTGGGATGTATCAAAACATGGAACGAAGCCACCAGAGGTTGTAGCAACACCAACACAATATGCAGGACATGAGAATCATGCATATGCGTTTTCTCCGATTTCATTAGGAGAAGGCGAAATGGTTCGGATCAAGTATCAAGTTAAATTAGATGGTGGGGCACAAGATGGTAAATTCTATACAGTGAATAATATGGCTTATCTACAAAATCTAGAGGATTATCAAAACGATCGTGCGACAGGACGGATGTATCTGCCTGCTCCGTCGATTCGATATGAACACAAGGATCGAAATCTGCAAATCAAAAAGACTGGGCAAGATGGTGAAGCACTAGCGGGTGTTGAATTTGCTTTGTACGATCAAAATCCCGATCTAACTGGAGTTGAACCAATTGAAACGAGTCGGACAACAGATGATGGGATGGCTATTTTTGAAACCAAGATTCCTATACTTGGAGATGAAGGCGGCGCAGTTAGTGCTGTTTATTGGATAAGAGAAATCTCAGGTCCGCCACGTTATCAATTGATCGATGAGACGTATTCGTTCCAAGTAAGAAAATATATTGCCGGCGATGGGGACACTCTAGGACATTATGAATTGGTGGATGCGAGTACTTCAGGAGAACGGAAAGGTGGTCCTGAAGGCGAAGACAAAGATGCCACTAATGAAGGAGAATACCATACATTCTCTGTTGTCCAAAACTTAAACGATGTTGGCACAGAATACAAAGATCTTTACGTCAAACTAGAAATACGGAATGAGTTCAAACCTGTTCATTTGAATATTGAAAAGCTGGTCAAAGATAGTGACGTACCAATCAATGGCGCAGAATTTGAAGTCTATAAGACAGATGGCGAAGGGAATGCACAAGGAAATGCGATTGCTAAAGGTATTTCTGGGAGCAATGTAAAAGAAGACAAAAAAGGGCTCTTGACGTTCTATAGTGTCAATGGAGACGGAGACTATATCCTAGATGGAGAGGATAAAATTATTCATCCATTTGGTGATCCCGATTCATTTGAACATGGCGATGAAGGCGATAAGTATGCAGAATACAAGATTATAGAAACAAAAAGTCCAGAAGGCTTCGAAGATCCTACAGAAAATGATGGTTGGCTCTTGCAAATGTCTGGAAATAGTGAGGGGACGATCAAATATCAGTGGTTAAATGAAGAAGGTTGGTACTACTTAACATATACCGAAGACGACGACGGGTTGCTGTGGATCGATTATGAGGTGTATAACACCTTTAGATACCGTGAAGTTAAAGTGAAAAAAGTCGATCAAAATGGTGAGCCATTAGATGGGGCGGGCTTCGATATCAAAAAGACAGACGATCTAGGATTCCCACTTTATCGAGCTTATACAGGTAATCCACGCGATCTAACTTCTCAAGAACCAGGCATTGGCTCTTTCTATCTTTATAGAGTTGGTCTCGACAAATATGAGGATCTTGCATATACCGATCCTTTGAAATTAGCTGTGGGTAAGTATGAAATCTCTGAAGCAGTTGCACCAAATGGCTACCAACTGTCTGATCAGACTTCTTCATTTGGATTGAATGAAGAAGGTCAATTTGTGATCAATGGAGAGCCAATCATTGATGAAACAGCCGATTTAGGAGAGGGCTATACGATTATTGATGGCGTATTACAAGTTACGCTGAAAAATGAACTCGCACCGCTTGATTTAACGCTATTCAAGCTAGATAGTACGAATAATCAAAAATTATTGGGAGCTGCATTCTCACTTGAACATGAAGTGAATCCTGGGGAGTATGAGATGATCGATGATGGCTTGACACCAGATCAAGCCGACCTTTCGAAGTTTCTTTCACAAGATTTAGCTGCAGGAAATTACCGGATCAAAGAAGAGGTAGCTCCAGACGGATACATGCGTTTGCCGGGACATTTCATTTTGACTATCAGTTATCGAGAAACGGCAGAAACATCAGGAGGAGAAGTTATCCCTGGGAAAGAAAAAGGCAGTTTGAAAGCTGAGATAGCCTATTATCCAGATGATGGAACGGACCCATCAGTTACGCAAGAAGTAACCTATGAGTTGACAGCAGACAACCGCATCCAATTATTAGTGAATATTGGAAATGACCCAGAGAAGCCATTGCCAGCTACTGGTGGAACAGGCCCTTACCTCTATTTCATCATTGCGGCACTCCTTATAGGGATCTCCACACTGATTGGCGGCGTACTGTATGTTAAGAGCCATAGGAAAGGGAGGGACTGATCATGAAAAAAGTAGGTATGCTACTTCTCCCAATACTTGTTTTCTTGCCAATCGTAACAGCACTATTTTCTGTTAAGGGTCATGCGCAAGAAAATACGGGAAATACGGTTGAATTTATTCTGCATAAGAGAATGGTCCGCGATGTGGATTACACAGAAGGAGTCTTTCATCAAAATGATGGATTAGAGATAGCTACTGACCAAAAGAACACGTTACTCTCGCAAACTGAGCCATTGAATGGTGCAATTTTCCAGATGTACGAACTGACTGACTATTATGAGAAGCAAAAAAGCAAAATGACGAGCGAAGAATTTGTACAAAATTTTGCTGCAATGGATCGCTCAACGATCAACGAACTGATTGCGAGCGAAAATTTAGAAAAAGTAGGTCCGCCAGTTACCACGGCATTCGATCAGGTAGGAATTTTAGGAGATGGAATTGCGCGAATCACTGCACCTAAGAAAAACCAAGACCGAGATGCTGTGTATCTGATTTTTGAAGAAGCGATCGACCGAGAAACTGGCTTAGATGTTGACTTGGATCAACATGCGATCCCAATTGTTGCCATTTTGCCAATCGTGGATCCAATGGACCACACAAATGAACTATCACAGATTCATATCTATCCGAAAAACGTCGGGTATCTACGTGATCCGTATTTCTTTAAATACGGGCGTCAACAAGGATCACAAGAAACGGGAGTTCTGTTGCAAGGTGTGGTCTTTGCATTGTATCAACTGATTGAGGGGAAGAAATATTATTTAGATATGTCACCTTCGATTGATTTGAGGAATAAATGGATTGAGCCACAAGCTAACGATCCATTGGGGGATGTGAACGTTAGTAAATTCATTTCTGATAAAGATGGTCTGGTCACCACAGGTGGGCGATTATTACCTGCAGGCACATACTATTTTGAAGAACTGAAAAGTGTGGACGATTATACCATTAGTAAAGAAAATCAAAAAATCGAAGTAGTGATTCCAAGGTCTTGGCAGAATGCCGATGGACAACCAAACTATGTCACAGTCAATGGACAAGAGATGGCAGAACTAGAATCCGGAAATGTGCCTAAAGTAGCTTATAACGAAGTCAAGCCACGGATATACAATGAAAAAACGGACAAAAAAACTACCGAAGATAGCAATAAGCAAGCGAATATTACACCAGATAAACAAGAGCCAAAGGAATCCACTTGGTTGAGTTATCCAAAAGCAAATGAGACAAAATCATTGATTTCATTAATCGGAATAGGCCTGATCATAGGAGCAGGTTTAAAACTAAAAAAGGAACGGGGAGAAAAAAATGAATAAGTTGAATTTGATAAAAGGGTTCAGTATATTGTTACTTGCAACTGTGGGATTTGGGAATAGCCAGGATACGAATGCCGCAGAAGTGTCAGAAAAACCAAGTGAAATCACGATCACATTACACAAAAAGGGTTTTGAGTCCTTGCCAGATGCCCAAGCAAATAGTGGTCTGGTTTCGGAGGAATTTTGGGAAGAGAATATAGCTGGCGTCGATTTTGAGCAATTCGATGTGACTGCGGTGTATTACGGTTTATTAAATGATAATCCAGATACGCAAAATGTTGATGATGATGGAATGACTGCTGTTGCAGCAATTGCATGGATGCAGGGGAAAGATTACGAAGATTGGAACACGATCCTTAATGGTGCAGACCCAGTTGATAGTCATACCACAGACGATGAGGGAAAAGCAGTCTTTGCCAATGTACAAGTCAGTGAAGGCGACGGGAGAGACAAAGTCTATCTATTTTTAGAAACTTATTCGCCAGCCCATATTTCTAAAGTTGCTGCGCCAATGGTCGTGATGATGCCAAATGTGGTTGATGGCACGTGGGATGGTAGCTCTTGGAAAGACACATTCAACACAGATGTTCATCTATATCCCAAAAATGAAGTACGAGAAGCAGATAAAAAAATGAATGTACCTGATGATGAACTAAGAGAAGTTATCCTAGATAAAGGTGCCGAAGGAACAGAAACGATTTCATATCTTGATCTAGAAAAAGGAAAACAAGTTTCATATACGATCACTGCACCGATTCCTTATTTTATTGATTCAGTCAATGGTGATTTGTCTGCTGTCATTAAAAACTTTGTAATAACAGATACACCAACAGCAGGATTAAGCTACTATGATCAAGAGATAGAGGTAAAAGTCGGAAATGAAATATTAATCAAGGGAACAGATTATTCTGTCGCACAAAGCGGTAATGGTTTTGCAGTAACGATCTTAACAGAAAAAGAAGATGGAACTGCGAATGAAGGAACATTAGCTAAATTAGCCAAAGGGCGTGGAGGCGATTTAACGATCACCTACAATATGCTAGTGACAGCAACGATCAAAGCAGATGAATTTCATAATAACACTGCAACGATCTTGATCGGACGTAATGATGCCTACGATTACAATGAAGAAGTGATTCCAGACGAAAAAGTAGCTACTGGCGGTAGAAAATTTGAAAAGTATGATGCTTCAAGTAAACAGACGTTGAGTGGTGCCCAATTTGAGATCTGGAATGGTAATAAGGATAAATTTGCGGTCTTTTACAAAGATGGCGCAGCGCTAACAACCTATGAAGCGGGTGCAGATAGAATCGTTTGGTCAGACTCAGAAAATGCAACGAAATTCACTTCTAACGATCAAGGAAAATTTGAAGTACATGGATTAGATTACGGTACGTATCATGCAAAAGAAGTCGTAGCGCCAAGTGGCTATGCTTTACCAGCTGGGGATAAAGCATTTACAACATTCACGGTTTTTTTTGGAAGCTACGATGAAAGTGTATCTGTTTTAGGTCAAGAAAATCCTGGGGAAGAAAGTATTCCAAACATTAAAAAAGGGTATCTACCATCAACTGGGGGCAATGGTATTTTCGCCTTCTTACTGGTTGGACTGAGTCTAATGATCGGCGCCTATACATGGTATAGAAAATCAAAAGCAACAGAATAATCGGCTACTATTGAAAAAATGATAAATTCGAAGTCGCAGCAGTTAAAGTGATTAGCTGCTGCGATTTTTTAAGGAAGTGCTTGAAATGAAAAAAAAACAGCGAGAAAAAAAAGCAACAATATGTTTAAAATTGATGCTGGCAGTGACCTTTTTTATCGGTGCAGCGGTCTTTACATATCCTTTTTTGGCAAATGCAATCAGTAATTATTGGGATCAGCAACGAATTGCAAACTACCAACAACGAATCGCAAAAGAAAAAGATGCGACACAAAAGAAAATACTAGAAGAGTATCAAACTAAAAACCAAGAACTTGCGGAAAAATGGCGTTTTTTAGGCATGGGCAAAGTCAAAGATCCGTTTGAACAAGCGGTGAAAAATGAAAAAGAATATCAAAAAAATCTCTATAAGGAGCATTTGATCGGAGCGATTTATATTCCTAAAATCAAGGTGAGTTTGCCTTTATTTGATGAAACGAACGACCAATTATTGGAAAAAGGTGCTACTGTATTACAGGGGAGTTCATTTCCAATTGGCGGAAATGAAACGCATTCGGTTATTACCGCCCATAGTGGAATGGGTAAAAAGAAGCTGTTTACTGATTTAAATAGATTAGCGAAAGAGGACGTTTTCTATTTAGACGTGATGGGGGAAAAATTAGCGTATAAAGTCGTTGAAAAAAACGTTGTGTTACCTACAAACGTGGAAAAATTATCGATCAAAAAAAATCAAGATTTGATCACACTAGTTACCTGTACCCCTTATGCGGTCAACACCCATCGCTTACTTGTCACTGCGAAAAGAACGCAGATGGAGGGATCTGACAATGAACGAATCAAAAAAACAAAAAACTATCAATTTTGGCTAGCCGTCTTGTTTTCGGCTGGAACATTATTATTTTTGCTACTTTTCAGCTATTTTATTTTTAGGAAAATCAAGAAATTAAAAAAATCTAAAAATGAATAGGAGAAAGTAAAATCGGTCTGAAGTCTCTTGTTTTATTATTGAACAATCAGGAAAATAGAAAAAGAAACTTGCTTGTCGTATCACGTCTTCTTTGATATGGTAAAAATAAGTAAAAAGTAGGGGGGCTACATCATGGCGAAAATTATGGTGGTAGAGGATGAAGAAATCATTCGGCAGTTGATCATGGAAGAGTTGGAAAAATGGCAATTCGAAACATATGGTACAATAGATTTCAATCAAGTATTTACAGATTTTGAACAGGAAGAACCACAACTAGTGTTATTAGATATCAATTTACCTGTATTTGATGGCTACTATTGGTGTCAGAAAATCCGGGAAGTTTCAAAAGTACCGATCATTTTTATCTCAAGCAGAAATACAAATATGGATATGATCATGGCAATGAATATGGGGGCAGATGATTTTGTGACCAAGCCATTTCAAATCGATGTATTGATTGCTAAAATTAATGCACTACTTCGCCGTTCTTATAATTATGCTGAACTGTCTAGTGAAATGATGAGCCACAATGGGATCACACTGAATGTCGATAACGGAAGCATGGAAATCAATGGAGAAATCATCGATTTGAGTAAAAATGAATATCGCTTGCTATTTATTCTCATGAAACAACATGGAAAGATCCTAAGCCGAGAAAAACTGTTACGAGCATTGTGGGATGACGAACGATTCGTTGATGACAACACATTGACGGTGAACATCAATCGGTTGCGTAGAAAAATCGAACAAGCGGGTATCAATGGATATATCGAAACAAAAGTCGGCCAGGGGTATATCGTTCCCTGAAAGGATGAGCAGTAGAAGATGAAATTTTTAAGTTATTTAAAAGATCAATGGTCTATGATCTTAGGCTGGCTTTTTTTTGTTGGACTGACGATCTTCGTCATGTGGTTGGCACCGAACATTATGATCGACTGGGGAACTGTGGGATATCTTGCCTTGATCCAAGGAGTCTTTTTGATTTTTTATTTATTTGTCAATTATTTGAGTAAACGCCGTTGGTGGGGGAAATTAGCTAATTTACAGCAGACATCCCCATTACAAAATTACTTGAGTGGTAGCCATACGGAAGAAGAAAAATTGTTGGAAGAATACATCAATCAACTAATCCGTGAACACCAAACAGTCATGCAAGAAGCGATCACCAATCAACAAGATCAAAAGGATTATATTGATTCATGGGTCCATGAAATCAAAGTCCCCTTGGCAGCCTCTGAATTATTAGTACGCTCGATCGAATTTGATATCGACGATCAAAAATATACACTTTTAGAAAATGAATTGGCAAAAATCAATGAATATGTAGAGCAGGTGCTGTACTACGCTCGATTAGATAGTTTTTCAAAGGACTATTTGATCCAAGAGTACGAATTGAAGAGCATTATCCAACCAGTAATGCGCAGCCAAGCCAATTATTTTATCCAAAAAAACTTGCACTATGAAATCGTGGGTGAAGATCAGCGAGTATTGACTGATGCGAAATGGGTGACCTTTATTTTCAAACAAATCCTTAGTAATGCAATCAAATATACTCCTGACAACAAAGAAATCATTATTTCAATTGAAAAAGGCAAAAGTGGCGTGTCTTTAGCCATCAAAGACACGGGAATAGGGATTCCCAAAGAAGATTTAGCTCGTATCTTTGATAAAGGATTCACTGGCGCAAACGGACGTCTGAGCAAAACTCATTCCACTGGGCTGGGTCTTTATTTAGCTAAATCCCTCGCTGAAAAAATCGGTATTGAACTAATTGCTGAATCGACAGAAGGAAAAGGGACGACAATGACTCTGTTTTTCCCGATTTTAAATTTCTATAATGAGAAACGTTAGAAAACAGTTAGAATCGAAAAAAACTTCTTGTGTTGTGAACGTTTTCGCTGATAAGTTTCTTATCATGTGAAATAAAAGGAGATTAGTTATGGAAATTTTAATAGCATTAATCCCTATGGTAGCATGGGGTAGTATCGGTTTAGTAAGTGGAAAAATTGGTGGTGATGCCAATCAGCAAACATTAGGAATGACGATTGGCGCATTCATTTTTTCATTAGTTGTCTTTTTCATTGTTAGTCCTACGATCACACCTTGGATTTTTTTGATCGGCTTTTTATCTGGTCTTGCTTGGAGTGTTGGACAAAACGGTCAATTCCATGGGATGAAATTTATGGGAGTCTCTGTTGGATTACCACTTTCTACTGGTTTTCAATTGATTTTGAATACGATTGCGGGCGCTGTCTTCTTCCATGAATGGACACAAACGAAAGATTATATATACGGTATTATTGCTTTAGCTCTTCTTGTAAGCGGTGCTTATTTAACCGCGCGCCAAGATGATGAAGGAAAAGTAGACACAGACAATAAAATGCTTGATTTTGGTAAGGGCTTTAGAGCATTGATCTATTCCACGATTGGTTACGGTGTGTATACGATCATTGTCAACTGGGCTAATTTGGATGCGATGTCAATCATCCTTCCTCAAAGTATCGGTATGATTTTAGGTGCAAGTTTCTTTGCTTTCCGTAAAGTAAAAGTGAATCAATTTGTTTGGAAAAACATGATCTGCGGATTGCTGTGGGGAATTGGGAACGTGTGCATGCTTATAACAGTGAAATCTCTTGGTTTAGCTGTAGGTTTCTCACTTTCTCAAATGGGGATCATCATCTCTACTCTAGGCGGTATTTTCATTTTAGGAGAAAAGAAAACGAAAAAAGAACTTGTTTATGTTATTGTTGGTTGCCTTTTAGTCATTTTAGGTGGTATCCTTTTAGGGTATATGAAAACGGCTTAATTGCTGTTTTCGAACCTAAAATGGGGAGGAACTTCAATGGATTTGTTTCGTAAGAAGGAAATCAATCTCAATCAGACGAGTGGGATGAAAAAAGATCTTAAAACAACGGATTTGATCATGTTAGGTATCGGTGCAATCATCGGTACGGGAATATTTGTAGTGACAGGGGTTGCGGCCAATCAAAATGCGGGTCCAGCACTGTCACTTTCATTTGTCTTGGCTGCAATCGTTGTCATTTTATCAGGACTGAGTTTTGCTGAATTTGCCTCAAGAGTCCCAGTGATCGGTGGACCATATGCCTATTTATATGTGGTATTTGGTGAATTTGCTGCCTGGCTAACAGGCTGGCTATTGATTGGTGAATTTTTATTAGCTGTCTCATCCGTTGCTTCAGGATGGTCAGGCTATGTCCAAGGCTTTTTACAGAGTTTAGGGGTTGGCTTGCCACATGCATTGACTGGGGGCTACAATTCTGAGAATGGAACTTATATTGATTTGATTGCAGTGCTTGTCGTGATTTTTGTCACGTATATCGTTTCTTTAGAAGCGAAAAAAGCATTACGATTGAACAACCTGATGGTATTCGTGAAGTTCGGCATCATCGCGTTATTCATCGTTGTTGGTATTTTCTTCGTTAAACCTGAAAATTGGCAGCCTTTTACACCTTTTGGCTTTTCTGGTGTCTTAGATGGAGCTGCTTTAGTCTTTTTTGCCTTTTTAGGATTTGATTCTGTGGCGATGGCAGCGGAGGAAGTGAAGAATCCACAAAAGGATGTACCTAAAGGCATTATTGGGTCGATCTTGATTGCTACGGCACTCTATATTATCGTGACGTTGATCTTGACTGGGATCGTACCTTACACAGAATTAGGTGTAACAGACCCAGTGGCATTTGCGATGCGCTATGTTGGTCATGGAACAATCGGTGCAATCATCGCAGTGGGCGCTATCTTGACCTTACTCACCGTAACGATTTCGATGATGTATTCTTTAGCTCGCTTATTATTTGCTGTAAGTAAAGATGGACTATTACCTAAATTTATGACAGAAATCGATGAGAAGCATCGGACGCCTAGAAAAGCGACGTATGTAGCAGGGGGTGCTGCATTATTCTTTGCGGGCTTCTTCCCTTTGAACATCTTAGCTGAATTAACGAACATCATGGCGCTGACATATTTGATGCTAGTCAGCTTAGGACTTTTGAAATTAAGAAAAATGTTTGGAAAACCCAAAGCAGGTGAGTTCAAAGTACCTTTTGTCCCTATCCTGCCACTCATTTCAATTCTCACATGTTTCATTTTGATGCTGCGGTTACAACCTATAACTTGGCTTGTTTTTGGCATTGTCATGGTGCTTGGCTTGATCATTTATTTTGGTTACGGGTATAAACACAGTAAGATGAATGAATAAAAGAGATGCCTTGCTAGATGCTGATTTGAAAAAAAAGACGAACTTTACAAAAATCCTAGTGTAACTTTATCTTGACTTGCTATTCGAAAAAGCTATTTCTCGCAAACTATACGAAAAAAGAAGGGGAACGACAAGTTTTTTGTCATTCTCCTTCTTTTTTCGTATAGATTGAATTTTCTTCTTCAAAGGAAGAGGAGCAAATTTATTGTGTCAAATCCAATAATTTTTGTTTCAAGTCATCTTCCATGTTGCCTAATTCAACTTCTGCATGACGACGTTTTTCTTTTCCTTCTTGTTGAATACGTAGGGTTTCTCGGATTGTTTCAATCAAATCATTTTGAGTGGTTTGCAATGTTTCGATATCAACGATCCCACGTTCGTTTTCTTTTGCAGTTTCAATAGCAGAAATTTTAAGCATTTCTGAGTTTTTCTTCAATAAGTCGTTTGTTGTTTCTGACACTTGTCTTTGTGCAGTCACCGCATCTTTTTGTCGAAGAAGCGTTAAGGCAATGACCACTTGGTTTTTCCATAGAGGAATCGCTGTAGCAATCGATGCTTGGATTTTTTCTGCCAATGCTTGGTTCGTGTTCTGAATCAAACGGATTTGTGGTGCTTGTTGGATCGTGATCTGTCTTGCTAAACGTAGGTCGTGTGTACGTTTGTCTAAACGATCTAGAAACTGCGTATAGTCATTTGCAATCTGTACATCCATTTGATCTCCTGTTTCTTCCGCTTTTTTCATTGCTTCAGGAATGATCTTTGTTTGAAGTTCTTCCATCTTTAATTCACCGGCAGCAATATAAATATTGAGTGCATCGAAATAATCTTTATTTTTTTGGTAAAGTTGCTCTAACATCAAGTTGTCTTTTAATAAGCCATCTTTTTCTTTATCTAATTTAATAGAGATCTTGTCGATTTGCGCACCGATTTTTTGATATTTTGCAGTGACTTCATAAATGGATTGTTTGACTTTTCCGAAGACACGCTGAAAAATATTTCCTTCGCCTGCACGCAGTTCATCTGGATTTGCTTCTTGAAGGCGGTACATCAATTCCGTTAAAGAATCACCAACCGGACCAATATCTTGTGCTTGGACATGGTTCAGCATCGATTGCGAGAATTCACTCAATTTTGTTTGGGCGGCAGAACCATAACTAATGACTGACTGCGCATCATTTGCATCGATTTTTGCTGCTAATTCTTTGGCTTGTTCTTGTCTTTCAGCAGGTAATTTATCAATTAGTCGTGTCGCTGTTTGCTGTTCTTGAAGCGCATTGATTTCGTTCTGTTGCGTTTGGGTCAATTTATCTGTCGGAGTAGAAAACGGATTGTTCAATAAGTCTTCTAACGTATCATTGACAGGGGTAATATCTTTCGGTTCGTTTGGATGATTGTTTACCATTAAAACTCCTCCTTGTGGTTCATTGAAACTACTTTCTTTCATCATATAAATAAAGTGATAGGAATGCAATCGCGTGATAGTGGATCAAACATCCTATTTTGGATTTAAGTGACCTATTTTTGCGCATAACGGGCGAATCGGATATAGAATAAATAAGAGAAGAGGCTGGGACAGAAGTGTTTAACTCCGAGAAATAAGAAGAAATTAACGAAAATTGCTTTTCAAATTTTTGTAAATTTCGGCTTATTTAAGAAGGAGTTGCTTCTGCTCCCACCGTTTATCCGTTTTTAAAGAATGAGACAAAAGTGTTTCTTACTTTTGTCCCACGCTCTTTCTGATTAAGGGGCTAAAGAGTAACGTACTGCCTCTATTGATTCGATTCTCGTTCTAGTTCATTATCTCGTTTTAAGCTTTGTTTGGCAATTGATAGCTCTACATCTAGATCATCTAGATCATCCGATACGAATTTTTGATAATCTTGCGCGATCAGGCTAGCTAATTGATCGATGATCACTGCACTTTCTTCTAGTTTTGCATAAGTCTGTTTATTTTTGATCTCATGATCATTGATCTCGATATATTTATTGGTCAAATCAATTAGATTTGGCAAGTGTGTATAAAGAAACTGACTTGCTTCATGCAAACGATGGGGCTCTTTCACTAATTCTTTAAAGAGTGCCTTAGCTGCTTTGACCGTATCATGTCGAAGATCGATTGATTTAAGTTTTGCTGTTTGCTGCATATTTTGTTGTAGTTGGCTGATCTCTGTCTTTGTCTGATTCATTGTTTGTCTGAAAAAAGTGATTTCGCTTGGGGTCATCCCACTTTCTTCGTAATGTGCTTCTAATTCTTTTGAAAGATCAGGTATTTCTGCCGGTCTTTTTTTCTTTTTGCTAGAACCGAATAGTCCCCAAATGATAAAAACTGTTCCTACTACCAGCAGTAGCGTGATCAAAGAATAACCACTCACACGGATATAAAAAAAAGCTATTAGTAAAGCTACTATCCATCGCCAATTTCGTTTTAACATATTAAGCCCTCCATCTTTTCTTACATTCATGAGTAACTGAATTCCTCTTATCATCTACATCCTTATTTTAGCACAATAGCTATCATAAATAGTATCGGACTAAAGAAGGATTTTAAAGATTTAGAGAATTTCTAAGCTTTGCTATGGTAAACTAAATAGGATGATTCAAGAAAAATTGAAAAAATAAACGAAAGCAGTTATCATTACAAAACAAAGCAGGGAAAGCGATGCTTAAATTTGAACAGTTTGAAGAAAAGACGATCAATCGTAAAGAAATCTATCATGGTGCTATCATCGACGTGGCATTGGATGATGTCAGATTACCAGACGGAAAAACGGCAAAGCGTGAATTGGTTTTTCACCCTGGAGGAGTGGGGATCATCGCTTTTGATACAGCTGACCGATTGCTCTTAGTAAAGCAATTCCGTAAACCATTAGAAAAAGTGATATTAGAAATTCCAGCAGGCAAAATAGATCCAGGTGAAGGACAGGAACTGGAGCGAACAGCTGCCAGAGAGCTCGAAGAAGAGACGGGCTATCGCCCTGGAAAACTGACGCATTTAACGTCTATGTATCTGTCACCGGGGTTTGCAAATGAACTGCTGTATATTTATCATGCAACTGATTTAGAGAAAATAGCACAGCCACTTGCGCAAGATGAAGATGAAGTTTTGGAATTATATGCTCTTACATTAGAAGAAGCAAAGCAAGCAATGGCGGATCAAGTGATCTGTGATGCAAAAAACGATTTATGCTGTTCAATATTGGGAATTATTGATGAAGGGAAGAGGGATCGGTTGATGGCCAAAGGACCGCTGATTACGAGAAGTGAACTACGTAGACGACAGCAGACGCAAGCCCAAGAATCACTAAAGAGGCAGAGGAAAGAAGAGGCCGCGTACCAACAAGAAGAAAAGAAGATCGCTAGTTTTTATCGTAAAGAAAATAAAAAAAATAAACCCATAACAAAAACGCGTGTCAGTGAACGTGAAAAAACAAAAAAATGGAATTCATTTTTGATGAAATCTTTGATTATTGTTATTGTACTATTATGTGCTGTATTTTTAGCAGTGGCATTTATTTAGAAAGAAGGAAATGAAATGAAAATCGGTATTATTGGCGCTATGGAAGAAGAAGTAAAAATCTTAAGAAAAAATTTAAGTGAACCATTATCTTGGGAACGAGCAGGAGCATTATTTATTTCTGGCTCACTTGGAAGACATGAGGTAATCGTTGTTCGTTCAGGAATTGGTAAAGTATTGGCATCAGTGACAACAAGTTTATTGATCCAACAATATGGTGTAAATATGGTGATCAATACTGGTTCTGCTGGCGGAATCGGTGAAGGCTTAAGTGTTGGTGATATTGTTATATCTGATAAAGTAGCTTATTTTGATGCGGATGCAACTGGATTTGGCTACGAACCGGGTCAATTACCAGGCATGCCGCTATATTATGAAGCAAGTACTTATTTGCGAACAGAGATGGCTAAAGCAGCCAAATCGGCGAATCTAAATGTTAAAGAAGGGTTGATCGTTACAGGGGATACTTTTGTCGACTCGCCAGATAAAGTAAAAGAAATTTTGACTAATTTCCCAGAGGCACTTGCTTGTGAAATGGAAGGGGCAGCAGTTGGACAAACAGCACGCCAGTTCAATATCCCATTTTTAATCGTTCGAGCAATGAGTGATACAGCAGATCATTCAGCGACACAAAGCTTTGACGAATTTATCGAAGATGCCGGGAAACGTTCAGCTGAGATGGTTATTGAATTTGTCAAACATCTTGTATAAGGAGAGGCTAATATGAAAGCTTTGATTTCGATAGATTACACGTATGATTTTGTTGCAGATGACGGAAAGCTGACGACAGCTAAAGAGGGCCAAGCCATTGAAAACCAGCTGGTTGCACACACGAAAGACTTTATTGATAAGGAAGAGTTTGTCATATTCGCAATCGATGGACATGATAGTGCAGATCATTTTCATCCGGAAAATCAGTTGTTTCCATCACATAACCTTATAGGCACTAGTGGCCGGGATCTATTCGGTAAACTGAAGGATCTGTATGATGAAAATAAGCAACGAGAAAATGTCTATTGGATAGATAAGCGATATTATTCTGCTTTTAGCGGAACAGATTTGGATATCCGTTTACGGGAAAGAAAAATCACTGACCTTTATTTGACTGGTGTTTGTACAGATATTTGTGTCTTGCATACAGCGGTGGATGCTTATAATTTAGGCTATCAATTATTCATTTATGAAGATGCTGTTGCAAGCTTTGATCCAATCGGACATGCGTGGGCATTGAAACATTTTGAGACTACTTTAGGGGCGAAAATCATCCGAAAATAGGTTCTTCCACGCTGCATTCAATTGTCAGAGGAATGAAAATAGTTAACGGATTTCATGAAATGGAAGAAATTAGTATCGAAGTGTGAAACTTGAATTATTTTTTTGAACTTCTGATTTTCGTTGGTGTTCAAATCTAGAGGAAGAGGTCGAGACAAAAGTCGTTTAGGTTTGAGAAATTGAAGAGGAAAGAACGTGGGACAAAAGTAAGAAACACTTTTGTCTCATTCTTTAAAAACGAATAAACGGTGGGAGCAGGAGAAACTCCTGTCCCAGCCTCCTCGTTCTCTTTTTGGTCAAGGCATGTTGTTCACCATTTTACCAAATATGCACGCGTTTTTCTGGTTTTTGGTACATTTCATCTTGTTCAGTGATTGCAAAAGTTTCATAGAACTCATCAATGTTTTGTAGTTGAACATTGGCTCTTAGTTTAGCTGGCGCATGAACATCGATTTGCAAAAGCAACTGTTGGTATTCTTTTTTTGCTTTTGTACGCCAGATCGTTGCCCAGCTGACAAAAAATTCTTCAAATGAAAAATCTTTTTCAGATTGGGCTGCTTCCAAAGCACAGCTTAAACCACCAGCATCAGCGATATTTTCTGAAACGGTCAACTTACCATTCACAGTACCATCTGCAAGGGATAAGCCGTCAAATTCGTCAATCATCGCTTGGGCTTTATTTTGGAATTGTTCCAGATCTTCTTCTGTCCACCAGTTATTCAAATTACCAAACTCATCGAACTTGGCGCCGTTGTTATCAAAAGCGTGTGAAATTTCATGAGCGATCACTGCGCCGATTCCACCAAAGTTTGCGGAACTTGATTGTTTTAAGCTATAAAAAGGTGCTTGTAAGATAGCCGCAGGGAAAACAATGACATTTCTAAATGGGTGATAGTAAGCATTCACAGTATCTGCGCTCATTTCCCATTCTGAACGATCAACAGGTTTATTCCATTTGCTAAAACGATCTTTAGCTTCGATTTTACTAAAAGCTAAGGCATTGGAGAGTAGTGTGCCGCCGTCTTCTGCAGTGACTGTTTTATATGCATCGAAACGAGCTGGAATGCTCTCAGGATAACCAACTTGGACACCTAATTTGTCTAGTTTGATTATAGCTTTTTCTTTGGTTGCTTGACTAAGCCAGCTATTTTCTTCCAGACGTTTTTTATACACACGAATCATTTTTTTGATCATATTCTCTACGTCTTTTTTAGCAATCTCACCAAAATATTTTTTCCCATAATAGTCACCAACGACTTGGTCGAATTGTCCAGAAGCCAAATAATACGCAGCTTTTTTTGGTGCCATTGCTTCTTCGGTACCTGAAAGTGTACGAGAAAAAATGTCGCTGACTTGTCTGAATTCTTCTGATAAATAGCTGCTTAAAGAGCGAACCGTTCGCACGATCATCCAACTTTTGATCAGTGGAAAATGTTCAGTCGTTAATAGTTCAGCTAAATGGTCAAAATATCCTGGATCAGTTACGATGACTTTATCTGGTGTTGTTCCAAGTAAACCAACAGATAGTTTTTCTAAATCGATCGTAGCCGTATGACCGATAAATTCTTCAAATGATTGAGGATTGTACATTTTACTGTAGTCTGCATTTTCTTCCGCACTTTTTACATGAGGAGCAATCAGTTTATCGAATTGAATGGCTTGTTCTACGATTGCTTCAGCTTTACCTTTATCTTTTCCAGAAAGCTCCAATAATTGGACCATCATATCAAAGAACACGTTTAATAGTTCTGCACCATTCGGATGTTCTGGTGCGTAATATGTTTTATCAGGTAAGAATAAAGAAGGTGGATAAGCAAAAAAGGCATTTGTTTGTGCATTTTTCATATCCGCATCTACGTCAAGTGAAAATGGGAGAGGTAAACTATCAAGTACCCATTCTGGAAGCTGCTGGTTCAATGCATCAAATGAGTTGACTTTTTCAATACGTTCAAGCAGTGGAAGTAATGGTTTTTCTGCTAATTGATTTCTTCTATCATAATCATTTGCAATTTGGTAAAAGCGAAGAAAATGAGCCATTTTTTCAGATGGAACGAACTCGGGGTGTGCGAGTAATTCGTCAATTTCATTCATTAATAGGTCATCGATCCCAACAACCAATTCTTGGAATCCGCCAGTAACGGGTTTATCCGCTGGTATTTTGGCAGTTTTGAGCCATTCTTCATTTACTGCTTCATAAAAATCTTGTTTTAAAAGTTCTTTGTTCATTTACTCATCGCTCCTTTTTATTTAATGTTTTTATTATCGTATAAAATCACTGAATAAACAATGGAAAGGAATAGAAGTTTAGAAATAATGGGGATTTCTATGAAAAGAGAAGGCACTGTTCCCTAGTCAAACTGATTTGTTTTTGCCCCTATTTCCCTTATAATGAAAGAAACGGAGGTGATTGAGCTTGAAAAATAAAGTTGAACGATCTGCGTATCTTATAATAGATGGTGAAGCAAAGAGCGTATCGGCGACAGAAAAGCTGCTCACGGATCAGGGACAAGTGTATCTAGCCATGATTTTTCAGAATGAAAGCTATCTCATTGTTGATCAGACTGGAAAGCCAGTAGAATATTGCTCGACAGAAGATACGTACGCTGATGCTATTGGGCGTTCGACCATTTTTACTGCGATGGCAGAAAAGACAAGTTGTTTTTCTGAAGAAAATGATTTGCTAGAAAAAGCACTGGAATGGAATCGAAGAAAAAAAGGCAAAGCATATCTGCTCGATTGTTGGGTGGGGTTACCTGCAAAACGTTTTGCTTCTTATAAAAAATGGCGCACACCTTCGGGCTATCTTTGCGGAACTTATGCAGCAGCTGTTTTACTTGCTTATTATCAAGACTTTCGCGATGAGTTATCACTTCCTGAAGAGATTCGAAAAAAAGGATCACCGATAGATGAGCCTATCAGCAGTGAATTGAAAAAAATGATCCAGCCTTTAGGGTTACCGACCATTCCACTTCAAGTAAGTGGTGGGCTATCGAGATTCTTGAAAAAAACAGGCAATCCTTTTTCTTCTAGAAATACGATCATCGGTTCTTGGCAACGAGCCACCAAAAGAATCCGTCAAGGAAAACCAGTGATGGTTGGGATTTTGAAAATACTTGGCAGTCCTTATGGCAATCATTGGGTGACAGCATATGCGTATTATGAATCTGTCTCTGGTGAACGTTTTTATAAAGTCCACGATAATTGGGGAGATTATCAACGAATAATTCCTGCAAGTTGGGGGAATGGAACAGTTTCCCTTCCGTAATTATTTGCAGAAATTACCAGAAAATATTGGCAAAGTATGTTAAACTATCGAAGAATAGAGAAGTTTGGGGAGGACTACATGAGTAAAAAGTATCAGGATGACACGTTGAAAATCTTTAGTTTGAATGGGAATCGTCCATTAGCAGAAAAAATTGCGAAGGTCTTTGGAACAGAACTAGGAAAAAGTGTCGTAAAACAATTTAGTGATGGTGAAATTTCGATCAATATTGAAGAAAGTATCCGTGGTGATCATGTGTACATCGTACAGTCAACCAATGCGCCTGTAAATGATCACTATCTCGAATTATTGATCATGATCGATGCGATGAAACGTGCAAGCGCCAAAACGATCAATGTCGTACTACCTTATTATGGGTACGCAAGACAAGACCGCACAGCAAAACCACACGAACCAATCACAGCGAAATTGATTGCTAATCTAATTGAAGAAGCTGGTGCAACTCGTGTGCTGACTTTGGATCTACACACTGTCCAAGTACAAGGATTTTTCGATATCCCTGTTGATAATTTATTTACAATGCCTTTGTTTGCTCATTATTATCGTCAACTTGGTTTGACGGGGGATGATATTGTTGTTGTTTCACCAAAAAATAGTGGTGTCCAACGTGCTAGAAGCCTTTCTGAATATCTGAATAGTACACTGGCAATCGTAGACCACGCAGATGATGCTGATGTGAATAGCGGTTATGTGATCGGGAACGTACAAGGAAAAACGTGTATCATGGTAGATGATATCCTTAATACTGGTGCGACATTTGCCCGTGCAGCGAATGTATTGAAAGAAAATGGTGCGAAAGATGTTTATGCTTGTGCATCTCATGGGTTATTATCTGTTCCTGCAAAACGAATCTTAGATGACGCGCCAATCAAAGATATTTGTATCACTGATTCTGTCTTCACAACTGAAGATCGTCATCCAGAAAACATGACGATCGTTACATGCTCTGAATTGATGGGAGAAGCGGTAAAACGTATCCACGAAAATACACCAATGAGTCCATTGTTCCGTCTAGAAGAAAAAGAGTTTGATTAATCGTTAGCGATAGGACAAATAGAAATTCGCCCAACTAGCTTCTACTTAGTAAGCAGTTGAGCGAATTTATTTTTTATTTTTGGTAACTTTGATATTCTGTGCTAGAATGTGCCTAGTTATATCTGGAAGGGATGAAAAAAGTTGGAAAAAATTTATTTGGATCATGCGGCGACCACACCGATGCATCCACAAGTAATCACTGAAATGACTATGATCATGCAAGAAACATTCGGAAATCCGTCAAGTATCCATGGCTTTGGTCGCTTGGCGCACGAAAAATTAGAGACCGCTAGACAAATCATTGCGGATACTTTGCAGGTGAATGACCATGAAATCATTTTTAACAGTGGTGGAACAGAAGGAGATAATACGGCAATCCTAGAAACAGCTTTTTCAAGAAAAGCGGAAGGCAAGCACCTGATCACTACAGCCATCGAACATCCTGCAGTTTTGAATGCGATGAAGTATTTAGAAACAAAAGGATTTGAGGTTACTTATTTACCTGTAGATGAAAAAGGAAATATTTCATTGGAAGACTTTGAACAAGCCTTAAGAGAAGATACGATCCTAGTTTCGATCATGTACGGGAACAATGAGATCGGGAACTTGATGCCAATCAAGGAGATCGGAGAAAGACTACGCGAGCATCCTGCTTATTTCCATACCGATGCAGTCCAAGCTTATGGCAACCAAACGATCCATCCCAAAGATCTAGGTATTGATCTACTAAGCGTTTCAGCGCATAAAATCAATGGACCTAAAGGGGTCGGCTTTTTATATAAGAAAGATGGGGTCAATATTCCCGCAATGCTTCTAGGTGGTGAACAAGAAGAAAAACGCCGTGCTGGAACAGAAAATCTTGCAGGAATCTGGGGAATGGCAAAAGCAGCAGAACTTCTAACGATTGAAGAACGTGAAGCGAGAAGTGAAAAATATGCGGGATTCCAACAAATGATTTTAGAGGAATTAGAAAAACAAGGGATTGATGTTCAAGTAAACGGGGACCTAGAAAATAAATTGCCTCACGTGCTGAACCTTCGTTTGCCAGGGGTCGTAAATGATTTGCTGTTAATGAAATTAGACCTTAATGGTATCGCTATTTCCACTGGGTCAGCTTGCACAGCGGGGAATATCGAACCTTCCCATGTATTAGAAGCAATGTATGGAAAAGACACACCAATCTTGAAAGAATCGATTCGGATCAGCTTTGGTTATGGCAACACGAAAGAAGACATTCAAAAATTTATTCAGCAACTAGTCGGTGCTATCAAGTAAAGAGCGTGTTCGAATAAGTATCCAACTCTGAGAAATAAGAAGACAACCACGAGAATCTACTGTTTGATTTCTGTGGTTGTCTTCTTATTTTCACAAGGGCTATTTCTAGTGCTTTCTATTGAAAGAAATCAAATGAACAAATGGCGAATGTTGTAGAAGTTCTCAATGACAATGAGATTGGATGTTTTTAGCATTGCTCAATGATAAAAAACTACACGAAATGAAGGAAGAGCAAAGAACGTATGTGGGATATCTTGAATTCAAAACAAGGATGGCCCCAAGCAGTAAGAAGGACCATCCTCGTTCATTTTAGTTATGGTTTTGATTCAGTGTAACTCAAACCAACACGCTTTTTTAATTTTCCACATTTCTTACATAATCATCAAAATACTTGATCAAATCATTTTTTATTTTCTGATAGTCTTCTTCACTATAGACTTTGTCCTCAATTTTTCCTTGAAAGAAAGGAATCTCCAAGTCTTCTCGTAGACGATCTAAAACTTCTTCTTTGTCCATTTCGTTCCTCCATGATCAGTCAAAATAAACGCAGACACATTCTGGCGCATAAATATCTTTTTGGCGTACTGACAGTAAACCAGTAGCTGCATCACGGGAATAAAGAGTAAGATTATCCGTGTTTTGGTTTGCACAGACTAGATAGTTATTCTCTGGATCCAGTGCAAAATCTCTTGGAAAATCCCCTTCAGTTGAAATGATTTGAATGTTTTCTAAGGTGTACTCATCAGGCGAAACAGCAAACACAGCAATTGAATTATGCCCACGATTTGAAGCATAGACATAATTGCCATCTTTAGAGATACGGATCGCAGCGCCGCCATTTTCTCCTTGGAAATTTTCGGGTAAAGTACTGATTTTTTGTTTTTCAGTAAAGCTTCCGTGTGCTGCATCATATTGTAGTACGCGGACCGTACTATCTAATTCGCCAAATAAATAAGCAATCTTTTGATTTGTCGGATGAAAAACAAGATGACGTGGGCCAGTTCCAGGTTCTGCAACGAATTCAGCCACAGCAGTCAATTTTCCTTCTTTTGACACATCGTACGTATAGACACGATCTGTTCCCAGATCACAAACAACTAATCGTTCATCAGGCGTCAAGTCTGTGTAGTGGACATGAGCATGGTCTTGATTTTTGTGCGGACCAGTTTCTTCTTGATGAAATACTGCATCTGTAGCTTCTAATCCACCATTCTCAAGAATACGGTAAACATTTACTTCACCTTTGTGGTAATTTGCGCCGTAAACGAGTTGTCTTGTTTCATCAACGGCTACATAGCACAAAGGAGCTCCTGATTCTGTTACCGCATTCAAAAACTGAAATTCATGATCGTATGCACCAGCTCCGCCTAGTCCATCGATACTTGTGACAGTGTAAAGATTACCAGCCTTGCTTTTCGTCAAATAAGTAGGGCTATTTTCTTTCGTTGCTAATTCTAGACCTGTCAATTCACCCTTTTCGTTATCCAGATTGATTGTATAAATTCCTTCACTGACACGTCTTGTATATGTCCCTAAAATGATTTTTTCCATCATTTTATCCCTCCTGAAATTTTATGAAATAGGTTTCTTTTTTTATTTTAGCACATAACTATTCATGGCGGTTAAACAAAGAGAATATGTTATACTTGTTTTGTACGCAAAGAAATTTTTTGTAGTGAGGGAGAGAATGTTATGATTCATGCAACGATAAAAGAAATTGGCGCCAAAGCAGTGAGCGATCAAGAACCAATCTTGATTCTATTCGATCAAACAGCAACATCTGCCTTGCGAAATTACTCAATTATTCAAGAGATCAGTTCAAAAGAAGCCTTTCAATTGAAGAAAGGTGGAATGATCTCTTTTGATCAGCAAGAATATACAATCGATTATGTGGGAACGATGGCGAATGAAAATTTGACTTCTGTTGGACACGTCACGTTAATTTTTGATAGTCATACGGAAGACAGTGGTATTGCAAATGGTATCTATTTATCACCACATCAACTTCCTGAACTCCATGTAGGTACAGAGATTAAATACAAGTAGGTGGAAAAATGGAAGAAAAAAATAAAAAATCAAGACCTATTTCTTGGTTCTGGCGTTGGTTCTTGAATAATCAGGTCGTGACGTCATTATTAGTGGTGCTTTTAGTCTTACTCATCGTTTTTCTATTTACGAAAGTATCCTATTTATTTGAACCAATCTGGCAGTTTTTAGCGATTGTTGGCTTGCCGATTATTTTAGCGGGTATTTTGTACTATTTGATGAATCCAGTGGTCGATTATTTAGAGAAACAACGAATACCGCGAATCTACAGTATCATTGGATTATTTGTTCTTGTTGTGGCTTTGATTGTTTGGGGATCAGTGGTTATCATTCCTAAAATCCAAGAGCAAACAGTCAGTTTTGTCGGTAATTTTCCTAAATATGTAGATACGATCGATAATAAATTGACGGAGATTTTAAGGGACCCGCTATTTAATCAGTTTAGAGATCAATTGGAATCTTCGGGAGAAAAGTTCGTAAGCTCAGCTGGAGATATGTTACAAGATATTTCTAAAAGTACCGTTCAAAGTTTGGGTAGTTTTGTCGGGGCTGTAGCGACGGTCTTGGTTGCTGTGTTGACGATGCCATTTATTCTTTTCTATCTATTAAAGGATGGGAAACAACTTGCACCGTATTTTGTTAAATTCTTGCCAACTCGTATGCGGAAACCAACATTAAAAGTTTTAGGGGAAATGAATGACCAAGTATCTTCTTATATCCGTGGACAATTAACTGTTGCGTTTGCTGTAGCAATCATGTTTATGATCGGTTTTGCGATTATTGGTCTGGATTATGCAGTTACTCTAGGGATAGTCGCAGGATTTTTAAACCTTATTCCTTATCTAGGATCATTCTTAGCAATGATTCCAGCAGTGTTTTTAGCAATCGTTGCAGGGCCAGTGATGTTAGTGAAAGTGCTGATCGTCTTTGCTTTGGAGCAAACAATCGAAGGGCGTTTGATTTCTCCGCTTGTTCTAGGAAATCAGTTAGCAATTCATCCTGTCACCATCTTACTAGTGTTGCTGACTTCTGGTAAATTATTTGGGATCATCGGTGTGATTTTAGGGATTCCAGTATATGCTGCTGCGAAAGTGATCATTTCACATGTCTTCGAATGGTACACTACTATTTCTAGTTTATATGAAGAAAAAAATAACGAGTTATAAAAAAAGATTCAAAAATAGGCTGTAATGATCTTTAAAAGCTAGTCCACTAACTTTTTAGAGATCGGTTCAGAAATTCCTATTTTTTGAATCTTTTTTCTTTTAAAAATTTTTTGATGATCGATTTAGAATGTTTTACCAAATTCTGTGGCTTTATCCAAAGCTGATTGCATCAATTCTTCTGCACGATCAGGAGCATAGTCGATACCTTCAATAAATAATTGATCGACTTGATCGATACCGATAAAGTTCAAAATCCCTTTGACATATTGTGAAGCAAAGTCTTGACCATTGTAGACTCCGCCGTTTGATTGGATATGCAATGTTTTTTTACCAGAAACTAATCCTTCTGGACCATTTTCAGTATACCGGAATGTTTTACCAGCTACATTGACAGTATCGAACCAAGCTTTTAGTTTTGTAGGAATATTCAAATTCCATAAAGCATTGGCGATAACGATTTTATCTGAAGCAAGAAATTGATCCGTCAATTCATTGAAACGAGCAATTTTGTGTTGTTGGCTTTCGGATAAAGTAGAGAATTCAGCACCTGCACGAAGCGCTTCCCAACCTGAAAGCAATTCTTCATCGATTTCTGGGATATCATCACGGTAAAGTTCTAGGACGGTAACCTCATCGTCCGGATGATTTTCTTTGTAACTATCTAAAAAAGCAGATAATGCTTTAACTGAACGAGATTCTTGTGCAGTTAAAGGGTGACCTTTTACTACTAATACTGATGCCATAATATCTCTCCTTTTATAATTGTTGTTATGTGGCTAACAAAATAAGTTTACTTGAAAGGGAAAAGGCTATCAAGCTTTTTTATAAAGGTTCCATTTTAAATAAAAAAACAGTTGTTTTCATGAAAAAAATCATGCAAATCACTTGCAAAACAATTACCTGGTGTTATAATGACAGAGTGTCATTTTTAGAAGGAAGGAGGCTACCTATGCCTAAGCAGACTTTTTTTCATTTACCTGAAGAAAAAAAGAAACGACTGTTAGAAGCAGCAAGAGTTGAGTTCTCAAGAGTCCCGTTAAAAGATGCTTCTATCGCTAATATTGTGAAGATAGCTGAAATCCCTCGCGGTAGTTTTTATCAATATTTTGAGGACAAAGAAGATCTTTATTTCTATTACTTTGAAACAGTGCGACGTGATAGTTCTAGAGGCATGATCCAATTGATGAAAGAAGCCGATGGTGATTTGTTCAAGGGATTCGAATTATATTTTACAAAGATGATACGGGATATCTTAGTGGGAGAAAATGCTGATTTTTATCGAAATTTATTCATGAATATGGATTATCGTGCTTCTCGTAAAGTGGTACCCCACGCTAGAGGAGATCAGCATCACCCCCATGAAGAGCATAGACAAGATGCGAAAGAATTGGTTGAGTTGATTGATCGCACCACACTAAAAATCAAAAATGATCATGAGATGGAATTACTGATCCAAGTAGTGATGAGTACATTTTTTACGACAATCGCTCATTCTTATAAAACATTCTCAAAATCCAAAGATTACTCTGTTGATCAAGCAATCGAAGAATTCAAATTGAAATTGTCTTGGTTGAAAAATGGAGTGTATAAATAGAAAGAAGGGTACTACATGCTAAAAGTTTTTAAACGGATATCATTGACTTCGGCGATTGCTGCTACGATATTTATGGTTATCCAAGTCTTCGCAGATCTTTACTTGCCGACACTGACCTCTAATATTATTGATAAAGGGGTAGCAAAAGGAGATGTCGATTATATCTGGCAGACTGGTTTTGTCATGATCGGCTTTTCTTTGATCAGTATTTTTGCGGCAATTGCAAATACCTATTTTGCAACACGAGAATCACAGAAATTAGGAAAACAGTTACGTACAGATGTTTATAAAAAATCAGAAAGCTTGACCAAAGACGCCTTTGATAAATATGGAACAGCTTCTTTGATTACGCGAACAACCAATGATGTGACCCAGATCCAAATGGTTACGCAAATGTTTCTAAGAATGATGATCAATGCACCGATTACATTGGTGGGTGCAAGTTTCTTAGCTTATCAAAAAGACCATGAATTAACGAAAATTTTCTTAGTTGTTATCCCTGTCATGATCATTTTGATTGGTGGGATCATGTATTTTGCTGTTCCTTTGTTCAAGAGCATGCAGAAAAAGACAGACCGCTTGAACTTGGTATTTCGTGAAGGACTAACAGGCGTACGTGTTATTCGTGCCTTTGATAAAACACGATTTGAAGAAAATCGTTTTGATTTAGCGAATAAAGATTATACGAATACAGCGATTAAAGTAAACACGATCGTTGCATTGATGATGCCGATGATGACATTGATCATGAGTGGAACAAATGTAGCAATTACCTGGTTTGGTGGTCACTACATAGCAGATATGACTTTAGAAGTAGGGAACCTAATTGCATTCATGACATATGCGATGCAGATTTTGATTAGCTTCATGATGCTGTCAGCCATTTTTATCATGGTGCCTAGAGCACAAGCATCTGCTGATCGTATCAATGAAGTACTAGATGAAGAAGTAGGAATCAATGACCCTAAAGATCCTAAAAAATTGGCTCTTGCAGGAAAAAATGCCACACTTGCCTTTGAGCATGTCAATTATCGCTATCATGGGGCGGAGAAATTAGCCTTAGAAGATATTGATTTTTCTGCCAAATCTGGGGAGATCGTTGCAATCATTGGAGGTACTGGTTCAGGGAAAACGACTTTAGTCAATCTTATCCCACGCTTATATGATATTGAATCTGGTGCCATCAAGATCAATGGAACAAGTATCAGTGAAGTGACGCAATATGATTTGAGAGAATTGATGGGCTTTGTTCCACAAAAAGCGATGCTCTTTTCTGGAACGATCAGAGAAAATATGCAATATGGTAAAGCAGATGCAACTGATGAAATGATTTGGAAAGCATTAGAAATTGCTCAAGCGAAAGAATTTGTCTCAGAATTAGAAGATGGGTTAGACAGCCATGTAGAACAAGGCGGCGGGAACTTCTCTGGTGGTCAGAGACAACGACTGGCTATTGCACGGGCTTTAGTCAAACCAGCAGATGTCTATGTCTTCGATGATTCATTTTCAGCTTTAGACTTTAAAACAGATGCAAATCTTCGCCAAGCATTGAAACAAAATATGACACAAAGCATTACGGTATTAGTTGCTCAACGTGTAAGTACTGTTATGGACGCTGATACGATCTTAGTATTAGATGAAGGGAAATTAGTCGGTAAAGGAACACATGATGAATTACTTAAAACAAATGAAACGTATCAAGAGATCGTTCATTCGCAATTGAGAGAGGAGGATCTACATGAGTAAAGAAAATACGAAACCTTCTCGTGGACCAATGGGTGGCGGACATGGACCTGGACGCAACATTGGCGTTAAAGGAGAAAAACCTAAGAATTTTTGGGGAACAGTTAGACGATTATCTGGGTATATGTCCAAACGTTTAGTTGCGATAATTGCCGTTTTTGTGTTGGCGATTGCAGCTGTAATCTTTCAAATCCAAACACCTAAAGTATTAGGGAAAGCGACAACGGAAATATTCAATGGTGTCATGGCAGGTGCTAAACAGATGCAAGCAGGCCAACAGATATCAAAATTTCCGATTGATTTTGACAAAATTGCACAAATCATTGCGACAGTTATCGTAATGTATTTGATTTCTGCGGTATTCAACTTTTTACAACAATTTATCATGACTAGAGTTTCACAACGAACAGTGTATGAACTACGACATGATCTAGAAGCAAAAATGAACCGAGTACCTATTTCTTACTATGATACACATACAAATGGGGACATCATGTCTAGAGCTATCAATGACATGGATAACATTGCAAATACGCTTCAACAAAACTTGACGCAATTTGTAACGAGTGCCGTCACATTGATCGGGGTTATCGTCATGATGCTTTCTATCAGTTGGCAGTTAACGTTGGTCGCATTATTGATGATTCCTTTAAGTTTGATCATCGTCATGATCATTGCGCCAAAATCACAAATATTCTTTGCTGATCAACAAAAGAGTCTAGGACTTTTAAATAATCAGGTAGAAGAAACGTATAGTGGACATACGATCGTTAAAACATTTAACCATACAGCAAAAGACCAAGAAGTCTTTGAAGAAGAAAATCAAAAACTATACGCGGCAGGCTGGAAAGCTCAGTTCATTTCAGCAATCATCATGCCTTTGATGAACTTTGTTAAAAACTTGGGGTATGTATTTGTTGCTGTTCTTGGGGGTGTCAAAGTTGCGAATGGGAATATGTCCCTTGGTGATGTTCAAGCCTTCTTGCAATATACGACACAATTTTCACAACCAATCACGCAGCTAGCAAGTTTGATGAACACGATCCAATCAACAGTTGCTTCTGCAGAACGTGTTTTTGAAGTCTTAGACGAAGCAGAGATGACAGAGGAAAAATCAGGATTGCCAGTAGAAAAAGATACACCTTACAAAGTACGTTTTGAAAATGTTCAATTTGGCTATTCTCCGGATAGTTTATTGATGACTGATTTCAGTTTAGATGTAAAACCGGGAGAAATGGTTGCTATAGTAGGACCTACAGGGGCAGGGAAAACCACCTTGATCAACCTGTTAGAACGATTCTATGATGTTTCGGGCGGAAGCATTCGTTACGATGGTGTTGACACGAGAGATCTTTCACGCGATGTTTTACGTGCACAGTTCTCCATGGTGCTTCAAGATACTTGGTTATTCACAGGGACGATCTATGACAACATCAAGTATGGGAACGAAGATGCAACGGATGAGCAAGTAATCGAAGCAGCTAAGGCAGCCCATGTCGATGACTTTGTTCGTAAGTTACCTGAAGGCTATAATACAGTATTAAATGAAGATGCTAGCAACATTTCTCAAGGTCAAAGACAATTGATTACGATTGCTCGAGCATTTCTTGCTAATCCAGATGTCTTGATCTTGGATGAAGCTACCTCTAGTGTAGATACACGAACTGAGATCTTGATTCAAAAAGCGATGAATCGTTTATTAGAAAAACGAACAAGTTTCGTGGTAGCTCACCGTCTGTCAACGATTCGTGATGCAGATAACATTATCGTTATGAATCACGGTTCGATCGTTGAAACAGGTAATCACGATGCTTTGATGGAAAAAAATGGATTTTATGCTGATTTGTATAACAGTCAATTTTCAGAGGAAGAAGCCTCATAAAATGAAAATTAACGCACGAGACATAGATTGTTTCGTGCGTTTTATTGTTTATAACTATCGTTTTTTCACTATTTTATTAAAATTATATGAAAAAGCGAGAATTCTCACATTTTTTTTTATAAAAATCTATTTATCGCTTGAAAGAAACGGGAACCATCGTTAAAATAAAGCTTGACGTAGAGGGGAGCAAGAATGATGAAAGATTTTAAATTGGGGTCTGCTACCTATTTGAAAAGCGTGGCAATCCGGGTGAAAGACCGAGATAAAATGATTGATTTTTATAAGAATACAATTGGCTTTGATTTGAAACGGGAAGAAAACGAACTAGCTATTCTAGGAACGGAAGAGTGTGACAGTGAAATGCTATTGCTTGAAGAAAGCCCTAGAGCAGATGATCACTTCGGGGAGATCAAAAAGCTCAACCGCTTCTCATTGATTATTCCAAGCGTAGAAGAAATGGCAGATATTCTATGCCGTATCCGCAAGGCGAATTACGTAATTGAAAAAGCATTAGAAGACCAAGGCCGTATGGGTATCTTATTAAAAGATCCAGAAGGTAATGAATTAGAGATCTATCATGAAGATGGAACAGTAGAGAAGTCTGCATATCCAGAAAATTTGGACCAAGAATCGTTGTTGCGAAAATCTGAAGAAAAGTACGAAAAATTATCAGCAGGCTCTTATTTTGAAAAAATCCACTTAAACGTAATCGATAGTGCCAAAGAAAGTAAGTTTCTTGAAAACTTACTTGGTTTAAAAGTCCATAACGAAAAAAACGAATGGTATGTTTTAAATGAAGGGGACTTCCATGTTGGTCTGACTGAAGTAACGAGTGAAGCAATCCAACTTCCGACCCACGAAGTGATTGGCTTAGACTTTTTGAAGTTTGTGATCAGCCAAGAGAATATGGAAGAACTTGTCCAACATTTAAAAGAATATTCAGTTGATTTCTTCTTAGATAAAAAGCACACAGTATTGACCATCTATGATGCTATAGGAATCGAATGGTGGTTTGTGACAGATTCTAAAGAAGAAAAAAAATAAATTAGCGTGTGAAAGTTGCTCCTAGCGTATTGATATGTAATACGTAGGAGTTTTTTATTTATATTTTTCATCCTTAGTTTTTAGCAGAAAAGTCTAAAATATTGGAAAAATCTTGCTTCTCCTGAAAGAAAGCTATATGCTTTGGGCATGGAACGAAAGAGTATCCTTCGAAAGAAAGGGAGAGGAACATGTATCCAGAAACAAAACAATTGATTTTAAAAAAATTAGAAGAAGGCTATTATCCTGGTGTCGTTGGCGCATTCATCCGAAAAGATGAAGTTGAACGTTTCTTTGCTGGAAACGCTCAGGTTGTCCCAGAGATCCAGCCTATGGAAGAAGACTTACTTTTTGATGCAGCATCTTTGACAAAAGTGATTGCGACAACTAGTTTGGTCTTGCGTTTGTGGGAAGATGGAAAAATTGAGTTGGATCGTCCGCTTGCAGATTATTTACCAGCTTTTGACAATCAAACGATCACGATCCGTCATTTATTGACCCATACATCTGATATCCAAACGTGGATCCCTGATCGTGATCAACTTTCACAAGAAGAGTTGATTTCTGCTTACCTTAAACTTCAACCAGGAGATCAGTTAGGAAAGGCTGTGAAATACACTGATGCAGGCACGATCTTGTTAGGGTTCATGCTGGAAGAGATTTTCCAAGAACCAGCAACAGAATTGTTCCAAGAACAAGTGTTGGAACCATTAGGGATGATGAATAGCCTCTTTTTACCATATCCATCCAAACGAATCGTACCCACGCAACAATTGGCATCAGGAGAAGTCTTGCGGGGAATCACACACGATCCAAAAGCAAGAGTCTTAGCAGAGCATGCAGGCAATGCGGGTTTATTTATCGATTTAGAAGATAGCATCAAATTTGTCAAAATGTATCTGGATAAAGGGAAAACTACGAATGGTCAGTTTTTAGAAGAAAGAACCATCCAGAAACTTTTGCAAGATCAAACACCACTTCAAAACGGGGATCGATCATTGGGATGGGATTTGAAAAGAGATGTGACCGATCATCATCCAATTCTCTTTCATACTGGTTATACGGGTACATTTTTATTGATTGACTTGATCGATCAAACTACGTTCATTTTTTTATCCAATCGTGTCCATCCAGAAGACCATCGTGAGGCGTATATTGAATGTCGCGATGAGATCGTTGAAAATTTTTTGAAAGAGAAAGCGTTATTAAACAAATAATGCTATAATAATCATGAAAATCGAGAGGAGTTAGAATGATGCAAGAACCTATGTTTTTAAAACCAGTCTTTCAAGAAAAAATCTGGGGAGGTAGCCGGCTGAAATCCGTATTTGGCTTTGATATCCCTAATGACAAAATCGGAGAAGATTGGGCAATCAGCGCACATCCACATGGCGTTAGCGTTGTAGAAAATGGCGAATTCAAAGGTCAAAAATTAGATGATCTATGGAAAGAACATAAGGAGTTATTTGGTCATCCAACGGAACCAGTTTTCCCATTGTTAATCAAAATATTGGATGCTGAAGATGAACTTTCTGTACAAGTCCATCCAGATGATGCCTATGGAATGAAACATGAAGGAGAACTAGGAAAAACAGAATGCTGGTACATCATAGATGCTGAACCAGGTGCTGAGATTATTTATGGTCATCATGCGAAGACCAGAGAAGAATTGGCTGAAATGATCAAAAAAGGCCGTTGGGATGATTTGTTGAAAAAAGTTCCTGTCAAAAAAGGTGACTTTTTCTATGTTCCTAGTGGAACGATCCATGCAATCGGCAAAGGGATCATGATTTTAGAAACACAACAAAGTTCAGACACGACTTATCGTGTGTATGACTATGATAGAAAAGATGCAAGCGGTCAGAAACGGGAGCTACACATCCAACAATCGATCGATGTGACTACAGTACCTGCAAAAACTCCAGAATTACAAATCAAAGAAGTTCGAAAAGGACAATCTTCTATTGTTACTTACTTAGAAACTGATTTTTTCAATGTGTATGAATGGGATATCAAAGGAATCACTTCCTTCAAAAAACAAGCACCTTATACATTGGCGACGGTAATCGATGGTGCTGGGGAATTGATCGTGGATAATCAGACATACCTGTTAGAAAAAGGAACAAGCTTCATTCTACCGAACGAGATCAACGAATGGATTGTTCAAGGAGAACTAACAATCATTGCCTCTGAACCAGGAAAATAATTCGTGCAAAAGTAACAGTGATGGAAATGTTCTTTTCTTTGAAAAAACCGTATAGAAGCAAGTGGTCGAACCAGAGGTATTTCACTCCGAGAAATAAGTAGAGATTCAGGGGCTTTCAACTTTTTGTGAATTTCGGTTTATTTCTCGTAAGAGTTGTTTCTGCGCCCACTGTTTGTTCTTGTTAGAGCGTGAAGCAAAAGTATTCCCTACTTTTGCCTCACGCTCTTTTTTTTTGAAATTCCCGAAAAAAAATGACTTTTGGATGCCGTTTATTCGAGAGTCGGTAGCAAACCTGATTTTTAGATTTGGTCCATATTCTCTTTTCGTCATATAATTGTGACAGAAAATTCCGAAAAATTACACTTAGTAGCAGAGTTCTTGAAATCACTTTCAATCTGTGGTATATTCTTTTTGTAAAGTTAAAACGTTTTAATTATTGTTAAAAGAGTGTTTGAACTAATTTATAATGTAAAATGGAGTGGTGAAAATGAACACTGTAACAGTTATCGGTAGCATCAATCTAGACCGTACGATTCGAGTGAAACATATGCCTAAACCTGGAGAAACGATCCATACAAGAGAAACTTTTTCAGCAGGTGGAGGAAAAGGAGCAAATCAAGCTGTAGCCGCTAGACGTTCCGAAGCAGATACTTATTTTATTGGAGCAGTAGGAACGGATGAAGCTGGAAAAACAATGAGTGAGCTGTTAAGCCAAGAAGAAATCGATTTAACTGGTGTGGCTACATTAGAAAACCAAGCGACTGGTCAAGCCTATATCATCGTTGACGATCAAGGTGAAAATAGTATCATGATCCATGCGGGCGCAAACAATGCGTTTACCCCAGAACAAGTTAGAAAAAGCCAAGCAATCATCGAAAAGAGCGATTTTATTATCGCTCAATTTGAAAGCGCTATAGAAAGCGCGATTGAAGCTTTCAAGATTGCGAAGAAGGCAGGAGTCAAAACGATTTTGAATCCAGCACCGGCATTAGAAAATGTACCAGAAGAATTACTAAAAGTAACAGATATGATCATACCGAATGAAACAGAAACAGAGATTTTAACTGGTGTGACGATCAGCGACGAAGCAAGTCTACAAGAAGCAGCATCTAAACTTCATGCGTTAGGAATAGAAGTCGTGATCATCACGATTGGAAGCAAAGGAGCTTTTTACGCGCTAAAAGATGGAAAAAATGGTATCGTCAAAGCGTTTAAAGTAAACGCTGTGGATACAACGGCAGCTGGTGATACATTCATTGGTGCAATGAGTAGTCTATTGGCAAAAGATTTTAGTAATTTGGAAGAGGCAATTCGTTATGGAAATAAAGCTTCCTCACTTACTGTCCAACGTTTTGGTGCACAACCATCGATTCCTTATAAAAATGAATTGGATTAAAGAAAGGATGTTTTTAGTATGAAAAAGTCAAAAGTAATCAATTCAGATATTTCTCGAGTTATCGCACAAATGGGTCATTTTGATAAATTGAGTATTGGTGATGCAGGAATGCCTGTACCAATGACTACTGAAAAAATCGATCTAGCTGTGGATAATAGTATTCCAAGTTTTATGCAAGTACTGAATAATGTTTTAGAAGAATTAGAAGTTCAGCGCATTTACTTGGCAGAAGAAATCAAATCAGAAAACCCTCAAGTATTATCAGAAATCAAAGAACGATTACCAGAAACGCCGATTACGTTTATTCCTCATAGTGAAATGAAGGCTGATCTAAATAATTGCCATGCATTTATTCGCACAGGGGAAATGACACCATACGCGAATATCATTCTTGAAAGCGGCGTTGTATTTTAAAACAAATAAGGAGGATATAGAATGAATGCGACAGCACTTTTAATTGGATTAGGACCTCTGTTAGGTTGGGGATTATACCCGACGATTGCTTCTAAGCTTGGCGGTCGTCCAGTCAACCAAATTTTAGGCTCTACTATAGGAACACTGATTTTTGCAATCGTTTTTGCAGTAATAAAAGGAATCGGCTTACCTACAGGAATGGATTTAGTCTTTTCGATCTTATCAGGTGTCGGCTGGGCAACGGCACAAATCATCACCTTCCAGTCATTCACATTGATTGGTTCTTCTCGTGCAATGCCGATCACAACCGCCTTTCAACTGCTAGGTGCATCTTTATGGGGTGTGTTTGCGTTAGGTAATTGGCCAGGAACTACAGCAAAATTACTTGGTGCATTTGCTTTAGTATTGATTATTTTAGGTGCTTGGATGACAGTATGGTCAGAAAAGAAAGATAAAGAAAACAGCAATTTGTTGAAAAAAGCAGTTCTATTGTTAGCTGTAGGGGAAATTGGTTATTGGGCTTACTCAGCTGCACCTCAAGCAACTTCGATTGACGGGATGCATGCCTTCTTACCACAAGCAATCGGAATGGTGCTAGTCGCAGTAGTCTACACAGCAGTTTTAAGTGTCAAAGGGAACGAAAAATCAGCGTTTACTGAAGTAGTTTCTTATAAACATATCTTTTCTGGTTTCTTCTTTGCCTTTGCTGCATTGACTTATCTTATCTCTGCACAACCTGATATGAATGGTTTAGCTACTGGCTTTATTCTATCCCAAACATCTGTTGTATTAGCTACTTTAACGGGTATTTGGTTCTTAGGACAAAAGAAAACGAAAAAAGAAATGACAATTACAGTTATTGGTCTCGTGTTGATTTTAGCAGCAGCTACTATTACTGTATTGATTTGATCGAAGAAAGAAATTCACATTAAAAAGAAGGAAGAGTTCACGTTGTTTGTTCAAAGCGATGTGAACTCTTTTTTTTTGGAAGAATCTCAATTAATTCGTAACTATAGAGTGAGGAGGGATATATGCGTTAAGGATCTGTTCGAAAAAAGCCATTCGAAGTAAAGCATTAACTGTCCGTTTATTTAATGGTTCTACTTGGGCCAATTTAGGTAATGGTTACTTTATTGATCGTGAAACAAAACAGGAGCTGCCTGATTATAAACTTTATCGGCACATTAAAACAGCCGTGTCTTCAGGAGGGATGATTTTTGCCAAAAGAATGAATCCGACACAAGCATTGCAGTATACAGAGAGACCGCTTAAAGTGAAATCTTGGTGATTCCTAGTCTGTTCTTTGAAAATTGCATAAAAAGAGCATCATTCGTATCGGATACGATGAGATGTGGATGATTGACTGTCAATCCATGTTAGTGCTCACTAAAAAGGCAGTATTGTCAGTGATGGTAAACTGGCAGATCATGTGTCCTTATAAACGCTTGGTGAAAATGGAGCAAATAATTGCTAGTGATAGCTATTTGTTTGAAGAAGGATTTCTTACGTTTGTTTTTCTCAAGGTTTATTCGTGTCACAGGTTGTCTATTCCCTAAAATAGTCAGGTTGGCATTTATCCAAAAAGTGTCTATGCCAAAATGCTGAAAAGGAAGTTGAATATGACTGAAATACAGCAGTTGATAGTATTCATGCGTAGTGGTAAAAGAAAGACCATTAGTTTATCTGAGTATGAACGATCTGTTCATAAAGAAGGTTGGTCAACGGGCAGTAAAGCAAAGCTGATCAATCAAGTCCAAAAAAGTGGGATCTTACGCTATGAATGGTGTAAAAAAGGCTATGTGATCCGACTAGTTCGTTAAGTGAGAGTGCAATTTCACAAGTTAAAGGAACCTAATTTATAAAACAGACTTATCAATCAATGATAACGGGAGTGATTCAATGAAGAAAAATAGACAGTTTTGTTTCCGATTGCTTATTCTGATTAGTTTACTGATTCCTTCCATTCTCGGAAGTTCCTCAATTATAGCGTTAGAAAAAATGACAGATGAAAAAGAACAGCAAACAACTTTTTTGTTGGAAAACCAATTGATGCAACAAGAAAACGGTAAACTGTATACGACAGTTCCTTCCAACTATATCCGCTCTTCGATTCATGAGAGGTTCGGAAGAATAGACACTCGGGATAATCAAATCATACATGTAGATCCCAATGCACACATTGCAAATATCGATATTTACTTATCCAATGGCGGTCGCGAGTATGGCTGGTATGGGAAACGAGTGAAAGGCGAGATTGCACTATGCATCGAGCAAGGAGCAGCACTTAGCATAGGAAATAATGGGGGATACACAGTATCCCCGCAAAATACTGAACAATTGAAGAAAATCTCCTTGATCACCTATTATGGGATCATCGCCACTGGACATACACTCCAAAAAGAATTGATGACTCAAATTTTAGCTTGGGAACAGCAAGGAATTTATCCGACCAGTATTTCGGGAGTATTTACGATGGCAGACTATCAAACATTTAAAGCAAGTGTGATGACAAACGTCAATAAATTTTTTGTCAAACCAAGTTTTGATCGCCAAATAGTTGAATTGAAAATCGGCGAAAGCAAGACGATTTTAGATACGACGGGGTCTTTTAGTAATTATGAATCCTCTCCTTCTGCTATAGCCCCAGGACTTATGGTAAACAAGCAAGGAAATCAGTTGACGATCACAGCGACCAAGGAAGCAAACAAATCCGGAAATATCGATTTTCACTATGCCATTGCTAGTAGTTACCGTGGAGTACCACTGATTTACCAGCATCCTTATACGCAAAATATGATGGTAGGAAGAATAAATGATTTAACGAAGACAAGTTTAACTGTAAATGTCACGAAAAACGGCAATGCCCGTGTTCGCAAAGTAGATGAAACTACGAAGCAACCACTGGCAAGTGCCGTTTTTCGTTTTGCGACTTCAACTGGTCAAGTACAAGAAATCATGACCAATGCCGATGGCTACGCTACTTGGAATGAGTTGTTAATAGATACAAAAGTGACGATTCAAGAAATAAAAGCCCCCGATGGATACATTTTGGATACGACGCCACACACAATGACGATCAAAGCAAATGAAACAACGACTATCATCAAGGATAACCAAGAGCAACTAGCAAATCTACGAGTGATCAAAGAAGATGAAGAAACTGGCAATACCCCACAAGGAGCGGCACAGATTATTGGCGCTGTTTATGAATTAACAAATGGCCAAGGAGAAACTGTGGGGCAAATAACAATGGAAGAAACGGACGGAATCGTCCAAGGACAAATAAAAGCGTTGAAACTAGGTACGTATACACTACAAGAAATCGAAGCTCCTAAAGGCTATACTCTTGATCCCACAAAGTATACCGTACACCTCACGTATGCTGGGCAAAATGAAACAGTCGCTATTCATAGCAAAACGGTGAAAAATCGTGTCATCAAAGGGCATATCGAAGGCTATAAATTTGGATCTCGTCCGTTGATACCACGTACGGTTCTGGAAAATTTACATCAATTGTTGACAGGAGATCGTGGGATCAAGCCACCACTGGCAGGTGTGGAATTAACCGCCACGTCTCAAACAACAGGAAAGAAGTATGTGGAAACGACGCAAGAAAATGGGTATTTTAAGTTTGAGGATCTCCCTTACGATCGCTATATCGTCGAAGAAACAAAGGGGATAGATGGTTATTTGTTGATTGAACCATTTGAGGTAGTTGTTACAAAAGATGGCTATACACATTTTTTCTTTTTAGAAGATAAAATCATTGAATCTCGGTTACATATCATCAAAGTAGATGAGGATACAGGAGAAGCGATTCCGTATGCAGGTGCGCAATTTAAAATCTTCGATATTTGGGCAGATGATGGTAAAGGGGCATTTGTCTCTATGCAAAAACCAAATGATACTGAAAGTACAACCATTTTTGAAACGAATATAAAAGGAGAAGTTCTGACAACTGACAGTTTACCATGGGGAAATGAACGTTACGAACTTCATGAAATCAAGGCACCAGAAGGATACCTACCATTAGAGAATCCCATCATTTTCAGTATCACTGAAAATGAGACGAATCCACTCATTCGATTAGAGGTGCCGAATCGACTAGCACGTCAACCTATCAGAGTGATCAAACGTGATCGATTAAATGACCGCCCCTTAAAAAATGTCCTATTTGAATTGTATAAAATCGAGCAGGATGAGGAAACGAAAGAAATATTGATGGGTGAGTATGCCACTGATAAAGATGGAAAAATAGAAGTAGAATCATTACCATATGGAAAGTATAAATTTATAGAATCAGAACCCCTTGAAGGGTATCTCCCCTTAGGAGCGGCATTAGATTTTTCGATCACTGTAGAAAAAGATGGCGAATGGATCGTTCTAGAAGCCTATAATGAGCGTGAAGAATTAGTGATTTCTTCATTATTTACTGGTGCGGATGGCAAAAAGGAAATCGATCCAACAGTAACCAATCGTTTGAAAGATATGATCTGGATAAAAGGAGAAGGGCTTGAGATCGGTCATGCGTATACAGTGGTCACACGATATAAAAATGGTCAAGTCATCAGTGAAAATGTATCTACCTACACAGCGCAAAGTAAAGAAGATACCTTTGAAGTACTTCTTGAATTAAAAGCAAATACATTGAAGGATGGGGAGCAGCTGACAGCGACCCATATCTTTTACTATGAAGAGGAAAAAAAGAATGAGGTAGCTCGTGAAGATGATTTGACAAACAAAGAGCAAACAATCCAGATGAAAAAAGTAAAAGAGCCGAAAAAAGAACAACCGATGTTACCTAAAACTGGTGATACTAGATCATTGATAGTTACATTCATAGGAATTGGACTCGTTGCTTTGGTTAGTAGTCGAATCTATGGTCAACGAAAGAAAAGTAATTAATTGCTCAAGAGACCAAGAAAGGGTGTTAGACAATAAATGAAAAAGTTGCTCTTAGCTAGTCGATCTGAAAAAACAACAAGAAAGAACTATTATATTTTTATCAGTACACTGTGTGGTTGGTTAATCGGATTAGGAAGCTGGCACATGATCAATGCAAAGCACCACCAAGAACAATCTGTTGAAAAGCAAATTACTGGCGTTTTAACAACGATAAAAAAAGAGACAACAAAAAACGAAACGATAGAAGAAAAACATGATCCTGTTTCTTCAGTAATCGAACACTTTGCATCAATCGATCAAGTAACAGAGCAAAGTAAGCCCGATATTCGGCAATTAGAGCATACAACTGAGCATTTGACCACGATGCTTGTAAAAGAAAAAAAGAAAGTTGTTCAATCAGAAAGTACTATTAATGAGCAATCAAATCCGCTATCTCAGCCACTCGAATCTAGAGTCAATAACAAAGATGACTCTGTCACCACAATGTGGCAAGCAGCTAAACTAAACCTCCATTCGGACTATCTCGTAGTCGAACAGTATAGTTTCTTTGAGCCTTCTAACCATTTCACGATCATTCATGGGAGCGATCCGTTTCCTAACGTCAGTTACACCGATGTGGATACATCCATACCTGGAGAACGACAGGTGCGTATTCAAGTTACCGATTCTAAAGGACTTGTAACGACAAGTGAGTTCACTATCGTGATCAATAGCATACCAAAAATAACGGTTGAACAGCCACTTTTGTTTCAACGAATAGGGCAACCAATGGATTTAAGAAAAGGAGTCTTCGCATCTGATAACGAAGAAGGAGATCTAACTTCCGCTATTCATGTTGAAACAAATCTAGATACAACTGTTGAAGGCGAGTACGAAGTGATCTATACGGTGAAAGATCGACATGGTGCACAACATGTGGCCCATGCAGAAATACGGGTAGTCAATGATGCGCCAATCATCTCAGCACCTGTCGTAATCGAGCAGGCGATCAACGAGTCATTCAACATCTTCAATTATGTGGAAGTAAAGGATGCAGAAGATGGAAACATCCCATTGAATGAAACCCATATTATTGAAACTGATTTCATCCCAAATAAAGAAGGCATCTATTATTTTAAAATCGGCAACGTAAAGGATCAATATGGAAAGCTGGCAATGGAAAAAATAGTTGAAGTCACCATAACAAATGAGGCACCTGAGATCATCCAAGCAGATATGAAAGTGAATGTTTTTTCACAACTATCGAAAGAAGCTTATTTGGCGCAGGTGATTGTTTCAGATCGTGAAGACTCCGAAAAAAAAACTAGCTGTTGAGGTAGCTGAAGATTCATGGAGTCAAGTCAAGACTAGTGAACTAGGTGAATACCGTGTTTTACTTCAGGTGACTGATACGAATGGAAAATCTTCGAAAGCATACGGAGTGATCACTGTAATTAATGAACCACCTATTTTTTTAGGTGTAAAGGACCGAGAAATAGTTGTAGGTGAAGTATTTGATCCATTAGCAGGGATCACAGTTCATGACAGAGAAGAAAAGCTACTTCCAGAAATAGAAGTAAGCGGGACATTCAATAGTACTTTACCTGGTACGTATCTCGTGCATTTAAGTGTCAGGGACTCTTTTGAACGTGTAACGACCAGTTATCAATTAAATGTTCTTGCAACGGAAGAAAATATGGAAACGGGGGAATGAGATGGACTATTTTGAACAGGCAATGGCATTGTTTTCCAAAGGAATACTTGCTTCTGGAAGTTTACTTACTGTGTGGGGGATCATCCAACTAGGCATATCAATCAAAGAACATAACGGCCCAGCAATGCAACAAGCTATCTTTCAAATTGTTGGCGGTGCAGTGATTCTTGCAGCAGGTTCTTGGATAGCAACGATTTCGATATAAGGGGAGGAGCAACGCATTATTCATGGATAGAGCCATCGAGTTTGTTTTAAAGACGATTGTAGAACAGTTGAATTTTTCAAATGATCCCCAAAGTGTATTAGTACAAAATCTAGAGACCTACTTACCAGATATTTATCACTATAGTTTGCTGATCATGGATATTGTGGTGAAGCCTATTGCCTATTCGGTCTTAGGCTTTTTATTGCTTTTAGAATTCCATCAGATTGCTCAAAAAATTTATAGTAATTATTCGGCATTCGGAGGATTCGAATTATTTCTACCACTTTTTTTAAAATTAGGACTCAGTTTATTAGTGATGCGGAATTTAACCGTATTCATCCATGCAATCGTTGGCATTAGTACAATCATCAATGTTGGAATCGGTGAGCTAGGCATACAAGCTGAGATGGATCAGGTAATTGATTTCTCCTTGATTATGGAGCAAGAACAAGCAATGAATTTTTTTGAGAAACTAACGCTTTTACTACTGTTATTCATTCCCTTAGTCTTATCTCTACTGACAAATATCATGACAAAAATCGTTGTATTTTTGCGTTTTTTTGAGCTGTATTTCTATTTTAGTCTTTCCCCTATAATTTTAGTGACGTTTATTCATGAAGAAATCAATCAGATCGGTAAAAATTTTTTTCGAATGATCTGTGCCTCTTCGTTACAAGGTGTCTTATTATTCATGGTACTGAGTTTTTATCCACTGTTGGTACAAACCCTTTTTTCAATTCAAGAACGCCAAGGATTGATCACTGTCATTTGTATCATCTCGGGGAATTGTTTGACTTTATGTATCAGTTTATTCTATACGAACAAGTGGGCGAAGGCGATAATGGCTGTCGCTTGATGGACTGCAGTAGGAGGTGAGAACGATAGCAATTGAGGTTCCGGTTAGGAAAGAAATTTTACTATACAAAGAAAAGCTGTTTTTTGGATTTTCATTAAGACAATTTATATCAATGATGATAACCTTGAGTATTACGCTAATCGTCGGTCTTTTGAATCATTTTACTTGGCAATTTTCTATTGATGATCTCGGCATCGGTTTGATGGCAATTAGTTCACCCATCTTATCTTTTGGTTGGATCAAACCTAATGATCTGCCTATGGAAAAATATCTACAGATTCGGTGGCGTTATGTTAAACTCAACAGCTATTATACTTATCCATCTATCATGGAGGTGCGATTGGATGAGACCTTGGCAAAAAAGGAAACAAAAAGAAGCAAGAAATACACAGAATACAGCAATTAAGAATTCTAAATTTTTACGCGTACTAAAAAAGCAAAAGCAACAGCGTGGAAAAAGACAGAAAAAGCAGGCACCTAAACGTAATATCCAATCAATGCTACGTTACGAAAAGATGTTTGAGAGTGGAATTTGTGAACTGAGTACAAATCACTATTCCAAGAGTATCCAATTTTCTGATATCAATTATCAAATCGCCTCTAAGGAAGAACAACAAGGTATTTTTACTAAATACTGCGCATTGTTGAACAGTTGCGAAGAGACGATGCACTTGAATGTTACACTCGTAAAAAAGAAAATCAGAAAAGAAAAATTAAAGAAGGAGCTTTTCTATAAAAAAATAGGCAATGCGCATGATGAGTATCGCGAAGAATTGAATGATCTATTGAGTAAAAAAATCCATGCAGGCGAGAACAACTTCGTCAAAGAAAATTATTTAACATTTACCATGCCTGCCAAGGAACTGGATCAAGCAAAACAGCTATTAGCTAGAGCCGAACAGACACTGAGCGATAGTCTAACAGAAATCGGTTCGAAATGTCATAAAATGGACGGATTGAGTCGATTACGGCTGATACATCATTTATTACAATCAACTGCTTCTTTTGATTTCAACTATTCTGATCTCATTTATAACGGATTATCTACAAAAGCAAGCATTGCACCTATGAGTCTAAATGTTAAAAAGAAGAATTATTTTGAAATAGAAGAGTCGTATGGGCAAATACTATATTTAAAAGACTATCCTGCTAATTTAACAGATAAAGTTATTTCAGGATTGCTAGAGATTCCTGAAGAAATGACATTGTCTATTCATATTGATCCCATCGCCTCTGATCAAGCGAATCATCTTATACAAAGGAAACAATGATCATCAATGATTTCATTGAGCTTTATGAGAAAAAAGAGGATCATAAAAACAGTTCTTTATGGCAAGAGAGATTAGAAAAAATAGGGGAGGGGGCTGTGGAGACAGAGTGAAGCCTTAGTGTTCAACTTAGGCGATAGCACAAAAAAATGGACAAAAAAGAGACAAGGGAACCATTTATTCGGACGAGGCTGGGACAGAAGTGTTTAACTTCGAGAAATAAGCCGAAGGAGTTGATTCTGCTCCACCGTTTATTCGTTTTTAAAGAATGGGACAAAAGTGTTTCTTACTTTTGTCCCACGCTCGTGTGTCAGAATCGATTCTCTGTCTCCTATTTGTTATGCAAGTGCTTCTTGCAAAGTTGGTAAATCTAAATTTTTTCCATATCGTTGTTCCAAGGATAAGCGAATCAAACGTTCTGCCAGATGTTCATTTCTAGCAAGGATCGGACCATGGAAATAAGAACCGTAGACATTCTTATAGATCACACCTTCGGATTTATCTTCTCCGTTATTCCCTTGGCCTTGAACGACTTTACCTAAGGGACGTTCACCCTCACCTAAAAAAGTTCGCCCATTGTGATTTTCGAAACCATAATACGTTTCATCGAATTCTTCATTATGGATCACGATGTCCCCGATAAAACGATTGTTCTCTTGACTTAGTGTGTAGTGATCCAGCGCACTGATTCCTTGGATCTTTTCGCCATTTGCGCCCATATAGTAATGGCCTAAAAGCTGATAGCCACCGCAAATAGCCAACATTACGCCATTGTTCTCGATATAGTTTGTCAATGCTTCTTTCTTCTCTTGGATATCTTTTGAGATGATCAATTGTTCAAAATCTTGTCCTCCGCCAAAGAAGACTAAATCGTACTTATCAGGATCAAAAGGTTCATGGATGCTGACGATTTCAGTATGACAGGTAATCCCTAACTTCTTTGCTACATATTTGAGCATCAATATATTTCCGTTATCACCATAAGTATTCATTAGATTTCCATAAAGATGAGCAATAGTCAATTCATAATTAGCCACGATTCATCCCCCCTTTAATAAATCCTTGATTTGCTAGTTCTTTACGCAACTGTAAGACAGCTGTATAAGTAGCTAAAATATAAACATGGTCAGTCGGTAGTTTTTTGATTGCTTCAATCGTTTCCGCAATTTCTTTCGTTTCCGTGATTTTTTCCTCTGGTACACCCGCAACTTTTAGACGTAATGTCATATCCGTATGACGGTCACCACCTGAAACGACAGCAGGGATATCCATAGTTGCAAAATCTTCGAAGTTCCCATCCCAAATCCAACTAACGTCGATTCCGTCTGCATAATTAGCATTTAATAATGCAACAAGTGAGAACGGATAAGGTGCCAAACCGATCATGTCGATCACCTGATTGATCCCGACAGGATTTTTTACAAGGACCAAGGTGCATTTTTTCCCTGCGATATCGATGATTTCTTGTCGCCCAAAGACTTTTTCATCATAGCCAAGTCCTTGCTTGATCTTTTCAGGAGTAACGCCGTAATATTCTGCAACAGCGGTAGCTGCTAATGCATTGTAGACATTGTACATTCCGCCGACTTCGATACTGTATTCATGGTCATCGATGACGAAATCAGCAGATACATTATCCATTCTTACCATGTCAGTCAAGCGATAATCTAATTCAGGTCGCTTAAAATCGCAGTTTGGACAGTAGTATTTCCCCAAATTAGCATAAGTGATCATTTTATAATGTAAGAGATGATGGCAATTCGGACACAAAACACCATCTGTATTGTAGTGAGCCAGTTGTTCACGGTCTTCCTCATGATCAAATCCGTAATACTTGCGTGGGTTAACTGTGTCAACAGAATTGAAGATCGGTGAGTCACCATTGCTGATGATCGTAGCTTCTGGAGACTTTGCCGCACCATCAACGATCATTTTATATGTCGTATAGATTTCCCCATAACGATCCATTTGATCACGGAAGATATTCGTAAATAAGAATAATTCTGGTTTGATATACTCTGTCACTTTACTTAAACTAGCTTCGTCGATTTCCAGTACAGCGAATTTCTTTTGTCCTTTTTTTTGTTTTGCTTGTAAAAAGGTGGAGACGATTCCTTGGACCATGTTAGCTCCTGTCGGATTCGTTAAAACTTCGTCGTATTGCTGACGTAATATATTTACAGTTAAGGCTGTAGTGAGTGTTTTTCCGTTTGTACCGGTTACTACGACTACTTGATAATCCTTAGCTAAGGTATCTAAAAGATGTGGATCGATCTTAAGTGCAAGTTGACCAGGTAAACTTGAACCTCCTTTTAAGAAGGTTTTTAATGCCCATTGTGATGTCTTTCCGACAGCAATCGCAAATTGGCTGCGTATTCCCATTATGTAACCTCCAAAAACGTCTTAGCGACGAGTAAATTCAACTAATAATACCATATGTTCAAAAAAAGGTTAAATTGCTTTTCTTTTTTTTAAGAAATGATTACGATACCAAGGAAGAAAAACGAAAAAGAAACGCGGTCATGCCATGTTTCACTCCGAAAAATGAGAGATCACGGAATTTGTATTTCAAATTTTTGCAGATTTTGACTTACTTCTGAAGGAGTTGTTTTTGATCCATTGTTTTTTCGTATTTAGAAGAGGTAGAGACAAAAGTCGTTTAGGTTTGAGAAATTGGATAAAAAAAGGTTGTGACAGAAGTATTTAATTCCGAGAAATAAGAAGAAATCAACGAAAATTGCTTTTCAAATTTTGTGGATTTCGGCTTATTTCTCGGAGTTGCTTCTGCTCCCACCGTTTATTCGTTTTTAAAGAATGAGACAAAAGTGTTTCTTACTTTTGTCCCACACTCGTTTTTTTGAAATTTCCGAAAAACCTGACTTTTGGACGACGTTTATTCGAGAGTCTGTAGCAAACCTGATTGTTAGATTTGTCCCACATTCCACGCTACTTATTCGAACAGAGTGAAGAGATCAACCGATAATGATTTTTTCAGTTGGGTATTCGTAACCTAAATCTCGTGTTTCTTTAGGGACAAAGAGCATCAGCGTATAAAGCATGCCGATGCGGCCGATGAACATCAGGGCCGCAATCGTAATTTTACCAACAATCGATAAGTCTCCAGTGATGCCTAAAGAAAGACCAGTGGTTCCAAAAGCAGAAGTGACTTCAACGATGATTGAAATTAAGGTCTGATTTTCAGTTGCGGATAAGAAAACGATACAAAAAAAGCACATTCCTAAAGATAACATGAAGACAACAACAGATTTTCGCACATCATCTTCGTCGATTTTTCGACCGAATATATTGATGTTATCTTCACTTTTAAGGAACGAATAAAGATAAAGGCCAATGATCGCAACAGTTGTTGTACGGATACCACCACCAACTGAACTAGGGCTACAACCGATAAACATGAGTAAGGAGAAAATAATCAATGTAGTGATTTGGAAATTTCCTAAATCATGGATCTGCAGACCAGCATTTCTTGTGGTCATAGAATAAAACATCGAATTGATCCACTGGACACTTAAACTAGCATCTTGGAATAGATGATCTTTCTCAAGAAGATAGATCAAGATGGTTCCTCCAATGAACAAGATGACAAAGGCTAGTACGGCTAACTTTGTAAAAAGGGAAAAACGAAATGGTAGCTTGGCTTTCGATCGTTTGTAAAGCAACCATTCACGAAATTCCATCAAGACAGGGAAGCCGATCCCTCCGATAAAAATCAAAAACATGATAAGGATCAAGAAAAGATAATCATGTGCAAAGGGTTTGATAGACTGGCCTGTCACATCGAAACCAGAGTTAGTTACTGCAGATATGGATTGATAGAATCCATAAAAAATGGCGTCCTGCCAATGGTCAAAATAGCCTCGATAATAGAAATAAATCGAGAAGAATGTACCAAAAATGATTTGGAACCACAGTAAGATCGTAAATGTGATCCGAATCAGACGAACGATTCCTGATAAACGTGGTTGATTCATGTCTGTCATGATCAATTGTCTTTGTCTCAAAGTAATTCTCCGTTTAGAAAAGATGATGAACGCAGTAGAGATCATCATGATACCCAAACCACCGACTTGAAATAATACTTCAAGTAAAATGACGCCATTATCATTAAAGACGGAGCTGATATCAAAAGTCGTCAGTCCAGTAACACTAACTGTACTGATAGCCATGAACAACATATCAACAAATGGAACATGACTATCCGGTTGACGAAAAATAGGAATATAGAATAGCCCTAAAGAAACAATCGTCATCAATACATAATAAAAAACAATGATCTGGATAGATGAAAAATGGGTTGTAGCATAACGCTGACTTCGCCGTTTTAATTTTCGATAGAAAAGGTTCAATTGCAAGATGCGATCCTCCTTTATAGATTATTTCTTCTAGTATACCGAGGTTGAAAAAAATACTCAAAGAAATTCTAAACAAATACGACGTTATCTTTCGATTTAAGAATAAATAGCCTATAATAATAGTTATTTGAGTAGAGTGGGGATTTGGACTATGATTGATGCAGAGTTGATTGTTGAAAAAATGAAAAACCAAAAGATAAATTATGATACGGTTTTGAAAAAAATGATTCAGCAATGGGAGAAAGAAGGAACGAAACCTAAATTATTGATTCACACTTGTTGTGCGCCTTGTAGTACACATACATTAGAATTTATGTGTCAGCATGCGGAGGTCACTTTATTTTTCTCAAATTCGAATATCCAACCTAAAAGTGAGTATTTAAGACGACTCCACGAGCAAAAGCGTTTTGTCGATGCATTTAATGAGCAAACGAATAACCATGTAGAGTTGATCGTTGATGACTACCAACCGATTATCTTTAATAAAATGGTTTTAGAAAATAAGTTAGCAGATGAAAGAGAAGGCGGATTAAGATGTAGCGCTTGTTTCAATATGCGCCTCGATCTAGTGGCGCAAAAAGCCCAAGAACTTGGCTATGACTATTTTGGGAGTGCGCTAACGATTTCTCCTAAAAAGAATGCAGCATTGATCAATCAAATCGGCATGGATATCCAAAAAATCTACGGTACCCGTTATCTTCCCAGCGATTTTAAGAAAAATAAGGGATATGAACGTTCCATCCAGATGTGCAAAGAGTATGATATCTATCGTCAATGCTATTGTGGCTGTGTGTTTGCCGCGAAACAACAAGGATGTGACTTGAAACAAGTGAATCGTGAAGCAAAGGCATATCTAGCAGAGTCAACAGTCACTTTTGACTAAAGCTATAATAAAACTTTCAAACAAACGTAAGAAAAAAATAATAAATTTATGGTAAATATAAGATATAATGACTATTCTGTGGCACGTAAGATTTGGCACATAAACTGGATAGAAAAATGAAAAAGCTATAAATAAAAACAAAGGATGAGATATGATGCGAAAAGTAGCACCTATTTTGAAACCAATAGCGGTTTTGACTATTTCAACAATTGTGGCTACTGCAACCGGTGTGGTCAATAGTTCGAGTTATCGTGCCCCATCAAGTTCTACTACGACAGAGGAGACAACGTCCGCTTCGACTACAGGGGATACAACAACGCAAACAACTGAAACGAGTGATGAGTCTACGACTTTATCAAGTGTTTCGCAAGATACGACGAACACAACAAGTACAACCACATATTCTACTGTTCCTTCAAGTAGTAAAGATGAGGATAACAACCAAGAAAATAGCAGCTCAGAGGATACGGCGACAGATGATTTTAACGGTGGAAGCAGTACGGATACAAGTACAACCACTACGCCAAGCAGCACAACACCAAGTTCGTCTATACAAAACAACGGAGATGCGACAGCAAAAAATGCTGCGCCGACTCAAAACTCAAAGACACAGACGAATAACCAGCAAGCAGGTGACTCACAATGACGTTTTTATTAGATATTATCAATAGTGTGCATAAATTTTTAGGCTATCTAGATATTAGTCCGAAATATTTGAATCGCGGTTACACGATTTTAAGTGTGATCCCAACGCTCTATCTTTTGCGTATCGTTTATGGACTATGGCAAAATCAAAATTATTTACAATTTTTCCTATATGGAATCGCCTTTTTGATTCTTGTTTATTTTATCATTTTAAATGTTTTCTACTATTTTCTTGATAAAAACGTGAAGGCAGATGTTACGCAATTATTTGTGAAGTATCTGCCAGATGAAGTATTTAATATCCAAGATGAAGAAAATACAATGGCAAATAATGGAACGATCGACAAAGTAAATACACAGGAAGCTGTAGTTTCTTACGATGAAGACTATCAATTGAAATTAGCCGAGAACATGCGCTATCTGATCGGTAATGGTGAAATCAAGGTCAATGATCTTGGAAGAATGGATGGCTTTTTAGTAGATCGCAATACGTTATATCCCTATTATTATGTAAAAAAAGTTTCTGACAAAGAATACATTTTAAATATTGGGCGTAGTTATTCTGAGATGGAGCCAGTTGGTCGAATGACTGTGGCATCTGCCGAAGATACGATCGAACCAGTGGGACTATTTATCGTCGGTGGTGATTTTGTCAAAGATGGTTTAAGATACCATGAACCTTATCGTTTGAAACTGATTGTCAAGAAAGAACAACCAGAGAAAACAGAAGAACCAATGATTTACAGTAGGAGTCAACGAAGAAAACATTCCCGTAACTGATAAAAAACGGATAAAGGCTGGAACTAAAAAAGCTGTTCCAGTCTTTTGCTACACTTAAAAAAACATCTTAAAGTGTAAACTGAATGTGCACTTATTCTTTCCTTTAGTTTCTAAAAAAGGTAAAATAAAGTGGAACAAGAATAAAAGGTTAAAAAATAAAAATACGGGAGGTATTTTGTGAAAGAATTTTTGAAAAATTGGGGTATTCTGATCCTAGTACTAGCAGCCCTTCTATTAGCGCGTGTTTACGTATTCACACCAGTCACTGTCAATGGACATTCAATGGATCCAACTTTGAACGATGGTCAGCGATTGATTTCATCAAAAATTTCAAAATATGAGCGTTTTGACATCATCACAACCAAAGAACCTGGAGATGAAGATCGGATGATCGTGAAGCGTATCATCGGCTTACCAGGAGATACAGTAAAAATGGAAAATGATCAGTTGACGATCAATGGAAAAAAATATGATGAGCCTTACTTAGATGAATTCAAAAAAGAATTTGCTGATGATAAGCTGCAAGATGAGTATTCCTATAATCAAGCTTTTCAAGCGCAAGCAGAAAATGCACAAAAATTTACAAGTGATTTTGACTATACGGTGCCTAAAGGAGAGTATCTGGTTCTGGGTGACAACCGTCTGATTTCTAAAGATAGTCGGATGTTTGGTCTTGTCAATAAAGACATGATTCAAGGAAAAGTTGTTTTCCGCTACTGGCCATTAAATGAGATCAAAATCATTTGAACAAATAGATATGAAAAATGAGGCAATCGCTATTAACTGTGATTGTCTCATTTTTGTTAGTGAATAACATGTATGGAACGTCATCTATTAAAATATATGTTATCCAGCTATGGCTCGTGCATCCTTTTTCTGCCCATCTAATTAAGATTGGAAATTCTCACTGTAAAAAATGATGAAAATCAAGTATAATACCATAGGAACAAACTGGAAGGTGAACGAGGGAATGGCACAACTATTTTTTAAGTATGGCGCAATGAATAGCGGCAAGACAATCGAGATTTTAAAAGTAGCACATAATTATGAAGAACAAAATAAACCAGTTGTGTTAATGACAAGTGGTATCGATACAAGAGACGGCATAGGAGTTGTTTCTAGTCGAATCGGCTTAAAACGAGAAGCAATGCCGATTTTTGAAGAAACAGATGTCTATGATGTCATTTTAAAAATGGAAAACAAACCGTATTGTATATTGATTGACGAGGCGCAATTCTTAAAAAAAGAGCATGTTATTGCGTTCACGAAAATTGTTGATGAATTAAACATTCCGGTGATGGCGTTTGGCTTGAAAAATGATTTTCGAAATGAATTATTTGAAGGATCAAAATATTTATTACTTTATGCAGACAAAATCGAAGAGATGAAGACCATTTGCTGGTTTTGTCATAAAAAAGCAATTATGAATTTACATTATATTGATGGGAAACCTGTATATGAAGGGGACCAAGTCCAAATTGGTGGCAACGAAGCCTATTACCCGGTTTGCCGGAAACATTATTTCCACCCATCGATTATTACAGAAGGAGAATAAGCATGTACGATCAATTACAATCAATTGAAGACCGTTATGAAGAGCTTGGTGAATTACTAAGCGATCCAGAAGTGATCACGGATACAAAACGATTTATGCAATTGTCAAAAGAAGAAGCAAATACTCGTGAAACAGTTGAAGTCTATCGTCGCTACAAGGAAGTCGTTCAAGGAATCAAAGATACCGAAGAGTTGCTTGGTGAAAAATTAGACGATGATATGGCTGAAATGGCAAAAGAAGAACTTTCTGAATTGAAAAAGGAAAAGGAAGAATTAGAGGAAAAAATCAAGATTCTACTACTTCCTAAAGATCCTAATGACGATAAAAATATTATCATGGAAATTCGTGGAGCCGCAGGTGGGGATGAAGCAGCATTATTTGCTGGAGACCTATTCAATATGTACCAAAAATATGCAGAATCACAAGGCTGGAAAACAGAAGTCATGGAAGCAAGCATCACGGGTATTGGCGGATATAAAGAAGTAATCATGATGATTACAGGGGATAATGTCTATTCTAAATTGAAATACGAAAGTGGTGCTCACCGTGTACAACGTGTACCATCAACAGAATCCCAAGGCCGTATCCACACGTCAACAGCAACAGTCGTTGTGATGCCAGAAGCAGAAGAAGTCGAAATCGATATCGAAGATAAAGATATCCGTACAGATATTTATCATGCATCTGGAGCTGGTGGACAGCACGTCAATAAGACAGCTTCAGCTGTTCGTTTGACGCACTTGCCTACAGGAATCGTCGTTGCGATGCAAGATGAACGTTCCCAATTGAAAAACCGAGAAAAAGCAATGAAGATTTTACGTGCACGTGTGTACGATAAAATCCAACAAGAAGCACAAAGTGAATACGATGCGAATCGTAAATCTGCTGTAGGTACAGGAGACCGTTCTGAACGAATCCGTACGTACAATTTCCCACAGAATCGCGTGACAGACCACCGTATTGGATTAACCATCCAAAAACTCGATCAAATACTTGCCGGAAAACTTGATGAAATCGTTGATGCACTTATCATGTACGATCAAACATCGAAATTGGAAGCGATGCAAAATGGGTAAGACCACATATCGAGAAGTCCTCTCACGGGCTTCTTCTTTTTTAGAATCCAAAATGATCGAAGGATACACTATCCAATTTTTGTTTCTTGAAAGAAAAAAATGGAGTAAAACAGATTGGTTGATCCATATGAATGACCCAATATCAACAAAAGATCAAGAAATGATTGATCAAGATATGGCACTGCTTTTGAAAAACTTACCTCCACAATACATTTTGGGATATGGGGATTTTTATGGCCATCGTTTGAAAGTAACAAAAGATACGTTGATCCCCCGTCCAGAGACCGAAGAATTAGTCCAACTGTGTTTAGACGAGACTTCTAATGAAAGATTAGACGTTGTTGATGTCGGTACGGGTACTGGAGCGATAGCAATCAGTTTAAAAGCGAAGAGACCCTCTTGGAAGGTCTCAGCTATTGATTTATCAAAGCAAGCATTAGCAGTAGCAAAGGAAAATGCGAACCAAGAGTCTGTCGATATTTGCTTTTATCATGGGGATACGCTAGCGCCCGTGAGTGCGCAAAAATTTGATGTCATCATTTCAAATCCGCCATACATCAGTATAACTGAATGGGATCTGATGGATGAAAGTGTTCGGACATATGAACCAAAAATGGCATTATTTGCAGAAGACCAAGGATTAGCAATCTATAAAAAAATAGCCAAAGAAGCAAAAGACTTACTGAAAGTGAACGGCAAGATTTTTTTGGAGATAGGATTTATGCAAGGTGATGCTGTAAAACAAATTTTTGAAGAATTTTTTCCTGATAAAAAGGTACGTGTCAGAAAAGATTTGTTTGGGAATGAACGGATGATACTCGTAACAGATTAGTTGTGGATGAAAATATTTTTTTCTGTTTTTTTATTATAAAAAAACATTGATCTAACAAGGATGTAACCGACTTTTTAATTTATCAACAGGTTTATCCACTATTGACAAAGTAGTTATCAACAATCTGTTGATAAGAAGTGGATAAAGTGGGATAAATCAAGTATTTACTAAAATTGGGGTGTGGATAGACTGTGGAAACAAAATATTATAACGAAGAACAATTAAAAGAAGCTGCGCAAGCATTGAAGTCGGGAGATCTGGTGGCATTTCCAACAGAAACTGTGTATGGGCTAGGTGCTAGTGCTCTTTTAGAAGATGCTGTCAAGCAAGTGTTTTCAGTAAAAGGACGTCCACAAGACAATCCGTTGATCGTCCATGTGTCATCATTTGAACAGGTAAAAACATATGTGGATAACTTTCATCCAGCTACAGCAAAAATTGTTGAGAATTTTTGGCCTGGGCCACTTACTTTGATTTTTGAGATTAAAAAAGATAGTCTGCCTGCAATAGTGACTGGTGGTTTATCCACAGCAGCTTTTCGCATGCCAGATAACAAAAAAACTTTGACTACGATTGAGCTGGCTGGAGTCCCTCTGGTCGGTCCGAGTGCTAATACATCTGGTAAACCTAGTCCTACGACTGCAGCTCATGTTTTCCATGATCTACAAGGAAAGATTACAGGGATCATCGATGATGGTGCTACTCGAATTGGCGTAGAATCCACTGTTCTTGATCTTAGTGATCCAGAAGCTGATCCTATGATATTACGGCCAGGCGCTGTGACTAAAGAACAATTGGAAGAAGTAATTGGCAGGAACGTAACGATCGATCGTCATTTAGTACAAAGTTCTGAAACACCAAAATCTCCTGGAATGAAGTATAAACATTACGCTCCAGATACCCAAGTAATGATGGTTCGTCCAGAGGATTGGCGTGAGGCAGTCCTCTGGGCAAAAGAAAAGGCATTACGTGTTGGTGTGATTGCAGGACCAACGATTGCGGAAGTTGTTCGCTTTGATGTAGCGGCTGTATATATGTATTTCAATGATTCTGTTGAAGCAGCAACTAAAGGATTATTTGCTGGATTAAGAGGGCTGGATGAGGAAAACTTGGCACTTGATCTGATTTTGGTGGAAACTTTTCCTGAAGATGGACTAGGCAATGCGTATATGAATCGCCTCAAAAAATCGGCGAACCAAAAATATTTTGAAAAATGATCTTACGTATCTTGTTCCCAGCTTTTATTATGATACAATGCAATAAAGTAAACTCAATTGAAAAAAAGATGAGAGTTTACAGGTTGAACTGATTTTTGTTTGCTAGAAAATCTGTTTGATACACAATATAGAGGAGCTGTTGTTTGTGGTAGACTACAAAACGTTTGACCCTGATTTATGGGCTGCAATCGCAAAAGAAGAACAAAGACAAGAAAATAATCTGGAGCTTATTGCTTCCGAAAATTTTGTTTCTGAAGCAGTGATGGCAGCTCAAGGAAGTATATTGACGAATAAATACGCAGAAGGTTATCCTGGACATCGATATTATGGTGGCTGTGAATTTGTTGATATCGTTGAAAATTTGGCAATTGACCGTGCAAAAGAATTATTTGACGCTAAATTTGTAAATGTTCAACCTCATTCCGGATCCCAAGCAAATACGGCGGCATATCTTGCCTTAGTAGAACCTGGTAACACGATTTTAGGAATGGATCTTTCAGCAGGAGGCCATTTGACACATGGGTCCCCAGTTAATTTTAGTGGTAAAACGTATCATTTTGTTGCCTATGGAGTAGACCCAGCAACAGAAGTCATCGACTATAATGTGGTTCGGATTTTAGCAAGAAAACATCAGCCAAAGTTGATCGTTGCTGGCGCGAGTGCATATGGTAGAACGATCGATTTTGCCAAATTTAGAGAAATCGCGGATGAAGTTGGTGCAAAATTAATGGTCGACATGGCGCACATCGCTGGATTAGTAGCAACTGGTATGCATCCAAGCCCAATTCCTTATGCAGATATCACAACAACAACGACACATAAGACGTTACGCGGGCCTCGTGGTGGAATGATTTTGACCAATGATGAAGCATTAGCTAAAAAAATCAATAGTGCTGTCTTCCCAGGGATTCAAGGAGGACCATTAGAACATGTGATAGCGGGTAAAGCAGCGGCATTCAAAGAAGCATTGATGCCTGAGTTTAAAGAATATAGTGAACAGATTATTGCTAATGCAAAAGCCATGACAAAAGTGTTCAATCAAGCAATCGGTACCCGAGTAGTATCTGGTGCAACAGACAATCACTTAGTCTTGATTGATGTACGTGGGTTGGAATTGAATGGAAAAGAAGCAGAAAGTATCTTAGATAGTGTCAATATCACTGTCAATAAAAATTCAATTCCATTTGAAACGCTAAGTCCGTTCAAAACAAGTGGTATCCGTATCGGCACACCAGCAATCACTACACGTGGATTTAAAGAAGCAGATGCCACTAGAGTAGCAGAACTTGTCGTGAAGGCTCTACAAGCAAAAGACAATGAAGCACAACTAGATGAAGTGCGAGCAGGCGTACGTGAATTAACGGAAAAGTATCCTTTATATAATAAATAAAACATATGATTGAAGATGAGCAGTGTTGTACCGCAAGAAATAAGAAGAAACGTACGGAATTTATTTTTCAAATTTTACGAATTTCGCTTTATTTTGCGAAAAATTGCTTTTGGAACAATGTTTACTCAAAAAAGAGGGGTGTGGACAAGCATTTTGTCACGTCCTTCTTTTTTTCGAAGCCAATTCGAAGTACAGACTGATTTTTTGACTTTTTCCCCTTAGCTATCTAGTATATGAGGTGTAATTTGGCTCTTTATCAAAACAAGGGGGAATCACGATGACCGAACGAATTTCATTAGAAAAAGAAGCAGTTGAATTTAGCGATGCCAATGCACCTCACCCCAGAATTTATGAATTACCGCCAGAAGAAGGGCGTGCGCTTTTAGAAAAAGTACAAGGTTCATCAGTTGATAAATTACCAGTAGATGTTGAAGATCTGATCGTAGATACAAAGGATTGGGGAAAAATCAATGTTCGGCTCGTGCGACCAGAAGGAAATGTCGATAAGCTACCAGTTATCTTCTATATCCATGGTGCAGGTTGGGTATTTGGCAGCGCTCAGACCCACGATAAATTAATTCGGGAGTTAGCTGTCCGAACAAATTCAGTGGTAGTATTTCCTGAATACAGCCGTTCAGATGAAGGAGAAGCATACGCTCGAAAACTTAGAGCAGCAGGAGTTCCCATTACACAAGCACGTTTCCAAGGAATCATCCATGACTTCGTGATGGTCAATGCAATGGATCAAACCAAAGCGGCCCGAGCAGCAATGGCTCTATCTACACAATGGCTAAAGGAAGACTAAAATGATATCTTCTGTGTAGCGTATCTTGTAATGTTTAGAGTAATCAGAAACAGTAAAAATAACAAATGATAAGTGGTTAGTTAACTTTTTTGTTATTTTTTACTGTTTTTTTTTGTGTGATCGATTTGTTTTTTTATTTGGGCTATTTTCTTTAGAAAATTCATGAGTTATACTAGTCAATTGACGTAATTTGTTTTACAATTAAAAAGAAACGACAGAACAAAGGAGACCAGAAAAATGGGCAAATTTCAAGTGATCGACCATCCATTGATCCAACACAAACTAACTATTATTCGAGACAAAGATTGCGGGACAAAAGTCTTTCGTGAGGTTGTTGACGAGATTGCTATGTTGATGGCATATGAAGTATCACGTGATATGCCGTTGGAAGATGTTGTCATTGAAACACCAATCACAAAATCAACACAAAAGACGTTATCTGGTAAAAAAGTAGCAATCATCCCAATCCTTCGAGCAGGTATCGGAATGGTTGATGGTATCTTAGAATTGATCCCAGCTGCAAAAGTAGGTCATATCGGATTGTACCGTGATGAAGAAACACTTGAACCACATGAATATTTCGTTAAATTACCGGAAGATATCGATGCACGTCAATTATTTGTTGTTGATCCAATGTTGGCAACAGGTGGTTCAGCGATCATGGCGATCGATGCATTAAAAGAACGTGGAGCATCAAACATCAAATTTGTATGTTTAGTTGCTGCTCCAGAAGGTGTGAAAGCTTTACAAGAAGCACATCCAGATATTGATATCTATACTGCTGCATTAGATGAAAAACTAAATGAACATGGATATATCGTACCAGGATTAGGCGATGCTGGTGATCGTTTATTCGGTACGAAGTAAGGGTTTTTCACGGATTAACCTAAAAAATCAAAACAAAATACGCAAGACCAGATGAGGTTCAATACTCATTTCGTCTTGCGTAATTTTTTATATAATAAAAAACCATCTCAAAGCATAGAGATGGTCAGTATCAAATCTTCTTCAATTCTTTGTAGTTGATAATTACTACACCCTTGCTTTGCGTCATCAAATTGGCATTTTCGTCAGTTTCATCAATCTCAACAACAGCGGAATTTTTAAGTTGTTTTGAAATCGTTCCAGTTTGCGGTTTTCCATGAATCGTGAAGGTCACATGTGTATCAATCGTAAATTTTTCCCCAAATTCTGATGGTACGATGGTTGTATCAAATTTTCCAAAAGTTGCCATTTTCATAAAACCTGCCTTTCATATCAATTATACCACGTTTTATGAAAAAAAACATGAAATAAGTAAAAGTTTACAGTTTTGGCTTTACATTCAATCTAATACAGTTTATAATTTCATATGGAAACGCCAGCTTAGCTCAGTTGGTAGAGCAACGCACTCGTAACGCGTAGGTCGTAGGTTCGATCCCTATAGCTGGCATAAAATGAAAAGCTGTCACATCAAGGTCTATCCTTGATGTGACGATTTTTTTTATATTAATGTTTTTAGTTTGATTTGCTCGCAAAACACGGATAATACGCACATTTCTATGTATATACAAAGTAGCTTTGGCGATAATCTTAGTGCGAACTAGATGCAACCCTAAGTATCACATAGTTTTTATTTTGAAGTATCGGTGAAAAGTGATAATCAAAAGTTAAGAAAATTATGTGAATTGAAAGATGGTATAGTCATTAAAGCTTCCGCAATATCTAATCATGTATTAGTGAGAATACACCCAAAAATCTGTGATTTCAGCTTTATGCTCTATATAAAGGAACGAGGCACAACCTTATTACATGAAAAACACGAGAATTTGAAATATACGTATGCAAAATTTTTGGTATAAAGTATAATATGCAAGTACTGTCAAATTAAATCAAAAAACAATTGGAAAATATATATGAGAACAAGAATCAGAGGAAGATAATCAAACAAGAGTACATAGATCACTAAAATAGATACGGGTATGAGCGACGGGTAGTCGCTTAAAAATTCTTCTACATTGTTTATCATTTCACATTTTTTTTATTTTAGAATAAATTGCTTCAAAAAAAATTTTTATTTTTTCGTATTCTATACTAATTAAGCAAAAGAATATTTTTATATAAAAGGAGAATATCTTATGCCAGTAAATGAATTGAAACGAAAATCAGGTCAATCACCTAATAAAAGAAGAGAAGCATTTAAACGGAAAAGAAGAGATAGTGAAAAGAATGAGGCACACTATTTGAAAGAAAATCAAAAGAAAATTGGAGAAGAACCAATTTATGAAAACTTACGGAAGCGGCCAACACCTCAAAAGCCCAAACGAACGAAATTGCCTAGCTCAGGTCATTTAGAAGCAATGAAGCGGATATCTACTATTGATAAAAAAACAGAGGAGCTAAAACAAAAAATTTTGCTAGAGCATGAACAGGAGCAAAATAAAAAAAATAAGAAAAAAAATCTTCGAACTCTTTGTAAAGAATTGAAACATAAGATGACAGCAAAACCGAAAAACAGGTCACAAAAACAGCAACAGCAACAAGAACGTTAGCCAATATTTGCTAGTCTGCTCACTACTTTTTGTAAATAAAAAAATTGATTTTATGACTGATTCTTTCCAAATTATTTTTTACGGAGAAATTAGGTAAACTAGTGAGTGTGTATTAAATTTATTTTATGATAAAAGGATCTTTAATGAAAGGTGAAAAACCTAATGGATAAAAACGAACATTTTCTAGATATCTGATTAGATAACATTAAAGAATATGGCTATCAACAAGTTACTGGAGTGCCAATGCTAGTTTTTGTGATTCTTGTATATATGATGAGTTTTATGTCATTTTCGTATATTTTTTATGATGTGATTAACTTCTAAAGCCTTGATGTTTAGCAAGGTGTACATAGGGACAGGTTACTTGTACTATGTAATTAGAAATATTGTTTATTTCTTTAGTCGTAGAAACTTTATCATGGTCATCATCTTTATGAACACCAAAGAAGTTTTTACAAAGTATTCATTTTTAGTGTTTAGAAAATAAATAATTGAATGAGAATTTTGAAAAGATGTTGCTTAGGTTGGCAACATCTTTTTTTATTTTTGGACTTTTTTGAAAAAGTTTCTTTTTGGATTTTTGTTCTTGCGTATGATTTTTTATATAAGAAGTTGATTCGTTCTATTTATAAAAAGAAATGGAGGAATAGAAAATGAAAAATTGGCTGATTCGATTACTAGATAAGTCTGTTATAAAATACCCTTTTTTTTCGAGAATGTATGTCCATAGTGAGTTAAAGGCAAACCGTACAGCATTTGACAAACATAGAGGAGAATATGATACCACTGAGAATTTATATAAACGTTTCAAAAATATACGAAAACTACTAGTAAAAAATGAGTTTTCTAGTCAAAACTTTAAGAAAATATGTCTTGCGTATTATGACAAAAATTTTTATCTCAGTGACTATTACATGTACTTGATCAATATGAATCAACAAAAATTAACACTTTCTCAAATACCAAGAGATTTCAAGTTATGTTTAGAAACTGAAACACTACAGTTGAGGAAAAAATTATTGTTTTTGGTAGATTATCCACATTTGAATGTGCGTCTGAATGAAACGTTCACTGAGGAAATGATTGGTCGAGCTACGCCAAGTTTGGTGATGCCAGATGTGTATATAATAAGTTTATTGAAGAATCGAGTAGAGGGAGCACGATGGTATTCGTCACTGAAAAGTAGATCAGAAAATACTTATACTCTTGCCTCTATCAAAAAACATACAGCAGCTCAGAAAAAATCAGCAATTCGGAGACGCTCACCTATTACTAAGTCAAGAGAATTTTATTTGCGTTAGTTTGATTACTTGAGACAACAAAAAAAAAATAAAAAAGAAAAAAATGAAACAAAATGAAAATGAAGAAGAAATACTACTAATATGAATACATTCATTAAATTAAAAAAGAGGTGGAAATGATGTCCAGTGTTTGTTGCTTAATTACCGGATTATTTTGTTTATTTCGCTTAGCTTGTAAAGTAATCATGTTGGTTCTTGTAAAAATTATTCCTGCTCCATTTAAGTTTATTCGTTTTATGCATAGAAATATGGAGAAAAGAAAACAGAGACGAGAATATAACTATTCAAATAAAAAGGAAAAGTATTCAATTAAAGATCAGCGTTTCAAAAATAATGGTCGTAAAAGCAAAATGGAAACTTTGGATAGATACTCTAGAAGTAGCTCATTAAGCTCAATTTCAAGTATAGGTAGTATACCAACACCTACTATCTATATGTCTTCAAGAGAGTCACGCTAGTAGACTATTCTATGCAAGTATTTTGTCTGTAAAAATAAAAACAGTAGTTATCTTTAAAAAACGAGAAAAAAAGAGAGGTGTGTATCATGTATAAATGATACATATCTTTTTTTAATAAGGGAGGTAGGATTGTTTTTATCAAATTATAAAAAGTAAATGATACTTGATATTTTATTTGAAAACAGAGAAAAGGAGTAAAAGTTAATGTCAAATACAGATTTACTATCACAAGTATTTAGTTTGATTACAAAGTTTACACAAGTTGGTGGAGGATTATGGTTGATCTGGGGAATCGTAATGATGGCTGGTGCATTGAAAGATAAAAATGGACCACAATTACAAACAGCGATTTGGCAAGTTGTCGGTGGGATGTTAATTCTTGTAGCTGCGTTATGGTTCAGTTCATCATTTGATGTCGGTTCTTTAGTAGGAGGTCGCTAAACAATAAGGGAGTGTCTTAATTGGGCGGAGCAGTAATGAATATCTTCAAACAGATTATGTATTATCTGAATGGAGAAGATTTAAGAAATATTTTAAGTTTAGATCTACAACAATATTTGTACAATGCTTATGTGTTTGTCATTGATTTGCAAAAAACAGTTGTTGGTCCAGTTGCTTATGCCTTATTAGCTATTTTTATCTTACTGGAATTCCAAAAAATTTCGATGAAAGTAGAAGGAGCAGGTGGGGCAGCGACTTTAGGATTTGAAATGATAATCAAGGCATTTATCAAATTTGTTTTATGCTATATCGTGATTCTAAAAATCCAAGTTATTTTGGATGGAATCATTGCTATTACCTCGTCACTCACAAGGAGTATTTTGAATGGTGCTGGTCAAAGCCATTTGAACGATTTATATGCACGTGTTGAAGCAGTGATTAAGTCATTAGCTTGGTGGGATCAGTTAGTAATCTTACTAGTCTTTTGTATCATGTTTTTGGCTGCGTTAGTTGTCAGAGTGTTGATTCAAGTAACAATCTACATACGATTTTTAGAATTGTATATCTTTTGCGCAATGGCGCCAATTCCAATGGGTGCTTTGCCAAATCAAGAGTTTTCATCTTTGGCAAAGAACTTTTTCAAAAACTTTGCAGCTACCGGATTACAGTCGTGTTTTATTGGCCTTGTATTAGTAATTTATCCATTTATCTTTGAGGAGATTTTGAATAACTACAGTAATGGTGTCTGGGGAATTATCCTTGGTATTACAATTTACATGATTGCTTTGTTATTCTCCATCAATAAAACAAAAGGCTGGGCGAAAACACTTGTTTCTGCCTAAGCTTAATTTATAAAAAGGAGTAAAACTATGGCAATTGAAGTAAAAGTTCCAAAAGATATCAAAGAATACAAAGAAAAAATCATCGCTGGCATGAGTATGAAACAACTTTTAAGTGTGAGTGTTGCGATTGTGTTAAACATCGTTTTAAGTGTTGTATTAATCAAGATTTTAGGTATGAGTATGGATATTGCAAGTTGGTTCATGATTATTCTTTCGATTCCTGTTGTTTCTTTTGGGTGGTTTAGAAAACATGGGCTTGCTTTTGAAGTATTTATGAAATATTTTTTGAAATACCACTTAAATCCTGGGAAAAAAGTTAAAAAAGAAGATACAAATAAAATAAATGAAGTTGGAGAGGCATGACATATTTAATTGATTGATGTTCTTTCAAAAAATTGGAAGAACATCAACCAATTAAATAGTCACTTTTAGGAAGAGGAGAGGAGAGCTATGCTCAAGATGTTCAAGCAACGAGTACATAGGGAAAAAGCAACAGTAAAAAAGATAAAGAAAGATATGACGAAAATTGAAAGTGTTCTACCTTACGAAAAAATGTATGAAGATGGCATCTGTTTTCTAGAAGAAGGGAAATATTCGGTATCTGTTGAAATTGCCGATATCAATTATCAGCTTTCGTCTGAGGAAAGTCAGATTAATATCTTTTCTCGTTATTGTGATTTTTTAAATTCTTTAGATCAACGAACAAATGTCCAGCTGACTTTAAGTAAAGTAAAAAGACATACGGATGAACTGAAAAGCATTGTGCTATATCCTCACAAAGATGATTCTTTTAACCATTATCGTGATGAAATGAATCAAATTGTTTCTGAAAAAGTGGAAGAAGATAAAAATGGGTACAAGAAATCGATTATTTTTACCTTTACTCAAAGTCATGGCAGTTATGAAATTGCTAAAAAAGAACTTCATTTGTTATTAGATCGCTTTGAAAATTATTCTCAAAAAATTGGTTCTTCCCTTCACTGCTTAACTGGGGAAGAAAGAAATCAGTTAATTGCTAAGATTTTTAATCAAACATATCAATCATCCAGCATGGAGGATAGAACACACTTATTACCAGATTCAATCAATTTTAAAAAGAATAAAAAATGGATTCAATTGGATGAAGAACTGGGTCAAGTCATTTATTTGGAACAATACCCATCAGAATTATCGGATCAATTTTTATTTGATTTATTGGAGATTCCACGGGAATTACTGATTTCTTTCCAAATCAAGCCAATGGAACAGTCTGATGCATTTGATTTAGTTCGTACAAAGCTAGCATTTATGGAACAACAAAAAGTTGATGAACAGAAAAAAGCATTGAAAAATGGGTACGATTTTGACATGTTACCGTATGAGTTGACCTATTCATTAAAAGAAGCGGAAAGCTTACTAGATGATTTACAGAATAAAGGGCAAAAGCTTTTTTCACTTACAGGATTGATTTATATCAATGCCAAGGAACAACGTTTGCTTGAAGAAATCAAAGAAGAAGTATTTTCAGTGGGGCGTAGATATGGTTTTAAGTTCTCTATTCTAGACTATATGCAAGAAATCAGTTTACAATCTGTCCTCCCAATAGGCAATAATCTAATGCCAGTTGATCGAACATTGTCAACAGCAAGTACAGCCATCTTTTTACCTTTTACAGTGTCTGAATTGATTCAGGAAAATGGTAAATACTATGGGGTTAATGCGATTACGAAAAACATTATTTCAATTGACCGAAAACAATTAAAAGCACCAAACGGATTTGTACTTGGAACACCAGGATCAGGTAAAAGTTTTTCTGTGAAACGAGAAATCGTTAATGTGCTATTACGAGATGAAAAAGATGAAGTCATTATCATCGATCCAGAGAGAGAATACACATTGATTGCGGAAAATTTTAAGGGTGAAGTGATTAAAATCTCCAGTGATTCAAAGACGCATATTAATCCTTTAGATATTAATGAACATTATGGAGATGATGTTGACCCAATTGTAATGAAATCTGAGTTTTTGATTTCTTTATTTGATTTAATTATTGGTGGAACTATTGGCTTAACTTCTACACAAAAAACGTTGATTGACCGAGTTTGTCGCCATTTATATGAAAAGTTCTATCAAGAAGGCATCAAACGTCAACCGACATTATTAGACTTTTATGATCTGTTAAAACAGCAACAAGAAGAAGAAGCTAAGTTATTAGTAATGGATCTAGAAATTTATATTGAAGGAAGCTTGTCTGTTTTCTCAAATGAAACGAATGTCGATATCAATAAGCGATTGGTTGTTTACGATATCAAAGATTTAGGAAAACAGCTTAAAACAATGGGAATGCTTATTGTATTAGATCAAGTGTGGAACCGAATTACAGAAAATAGAAGCAAAGGTGTTCGGACATGGTTATACATTGATGAGATGCAATTGTTATTCACTAATGATTATGCAGCGAATTACTTTTTTGAATTATGGAGCCGTGCCAGAAAATGGGGAGCAATCCCTACTGGTATCACACAGAACGTTGAAACCTTACTTCTGTCTGATCTAGCAAGACGGATGCTTTCCAATAGTGATTTCGTCATGATGCTCAATCAAGCAAAATCAGACCGAACGCAGTTGATTCGTTTATTTGACATCTCAGAAGAACAAGAGAAATTTATGATCAATACCAACGAAGGAGCAGGACTTCTCGTTTATGGTGACACAACCTTGCCATTTTATGATAAATTTCCAAAACATACTCATTTATACAAAATGATGTCAACAAAACCTGGTGAAGATCAGGAGGTAAATGAGGGATGAAACATTGAAATACGAAAGTAGAAACAGCGAGAGGACGAGAAGTTATCGATCCTCCCATTATAGACGCAGGAACTATATCTTAAATCGGCACTCCGATTATCAGATACAACGAACAGCTGGAACCACACCTAAGAGATATGTGATTGGTCGAAACACGTCGTCTCTTTCAAAAACATCACTACCTAATGCGAGAAATCAAATAATAAATAGGCGACGCAGGTTACAAGCATTAAGAAGAGCGCAGGGAATCAAAAAATCGACCATGTATGATGGAAATCCGATTGGGAAAATGGGCGGAGTAGCTCCTGGATTTGATCGTAAGAAGAAGCGAATGATGACGGAAACAAAAAAAGCTAAAGAAAGTTTGAATGGTGGTAGTCGCAAACGGTCGTTATTCCGGACTGGTTCATCTACTTCAGCTAGTTCATCTGCCGATCAAATAGGAGGACAAGGGAAACGCTCGATTCTAAAGACAGGGCGAACGGTCAATGCGTCGAAGAAAATTAAATTACGTAAGAAATTAGATAAAAAATTAAGCTCAAAAAAATCGAAAAAATCAAAAGCTAAAGGTGTATTTTTACAAAAATTATTGGATAAATTTGGCCGAGATAATGACGGTAGTCTAAATATTTTTGGAATTATTTTGGCTATTATCATGATTATTCCGATTCTAGGAATCTCTATTGTTATTGTCGCTATTTGTAGTGTGGTAATTGCAGTTGTTTGCGCAGTTCTAGCATTGTGGCTATTTATTGTGGATTTATTTACGATAAAGACAGAAGATATGGCAATTACGCAAGCTTATCAACACGTAACATGGTTGGATGCAACTAAAAATAAAGAAATCTTTGAACGCTACCAACAATTAAAAGAAGAAAAGGATAAGGTTTATTTCCTTGTCAATGGGGCAGCTTCTGATCCAGAACAGTTTTTGTATAGTTCAGATGGAGATAAATATTTGTATTATCTCAATGCGAAATATGAAGTATATGACATTGATAAGAAAATTTCCAGCTCATCCAATATTTTCGGAGCTACAACGATTAAAGGTGAAATGGAGAAAATTCATGAATATACCTTTAATTATAAAGTGACAGAAGAAACAAAAGAAACGGAAAAAACTATCACGACTATTGATCCAGATACAGGGGACGAAACAGTTGAAAAAGTCAATGAAACACAAAACATTGCAACAATGAATGTGAATGTCAAAACACTTCAGCAGTTTGTAGATGAAAATCCCGATACATTAAGTGAAGATGCGCAAGATCGTTATTATCCAATCCAAGACTTAGATCGTTTTGAAAATAAAATTTTCTTGGATAGCCCATTAGGTGAAGGAAATACTGCTACTGTTACAGGGAATTTTGGGTATCGTGGCAGAGATACAAATACGATCAATACTGGAATTACCATCACTGTCAATGGTCGAGTTCCTGTCTATGCAACGCTCGATGCTTCAATCGGTGGGGTAGGTCCTGATAGCTTATGGTTATGGACGAATATCAATAAAGATGTTTGTTATTGGGAAATTGAAGATATTCAAGTGAAAACAAGAGAAAAAGTTAAACGAGGACAACTACTCGGTTATGCAAATCAGAAATTTAGAATGGCTGTGAAGGAAGTTCGTCCAATCAATCGGAAATATTATAACTATCCTGCGATTTTCTTTGATGATCTTGCCTTTAATTATGAAAGTAATACGGGCTATCATGCAGGAAGTGGTGGATTGACAGGAGAATTATTGAATCCACCAGCAAATGTTACGAAATGGCGTGAACTAGTTAAAAAAGCAGCTGAAAAATACGAGATCGTTGGCTATGAAAACTTGATTTTAGCTATTATTTGGGAAGAATCGGGTGGATTAGACGAACAAACACCAGATATTATGCAGGCGAGTGAATCACAAGGAAAAGAGCCTAATACCATCGATACCCCAGAGGAATCAATCGATGTAGGAACAAGCTATTTAGCAACATTATTAAAACAAGCCAAGAGTTTGAATTTAAGTGAGTATGCTGCAGTTCAAGCTTACAATTATGGCGGTGGTTTTTTAACATGGTTAGCAGCGAAAAATATTGACTATTCATTTGATTGGGCAAAAGATTTTGCAGCTGAAAAAAGCAATCGACAAATTACAGAATACAAACACCCAATCGCAGAACAACGTGGCTACAATTGGCGTTATAAGTACGGCAACATGTTTTATGTCGATTTGATTACACAACATATCATGAAAGATGATGATGAATTGGTGAAAATCGCAAAAGATGAAATTGGGAATTCTGACGGTTCTAGATATTGGAAATGGTATGGTTTTAGCCGTGAAGTGGAATGGAGTTCTATCTTTATTTCATGGGTGGCTAACCAAGCAGGATATATTGATCAAGGAAGAGTACCGAAAGTAGGAAATACGATTGATATGGTCAACTGGTACAAAAACAATCAGCGCTATAAATCGACTGAAGAGGACTATACACCACAAGCAGGAGATTTAATTTTCTTCGATTGGAAAGGGACGAAGACAGGGAAAGATCATGTCGGGATTGTCGAATATTCAGATGGCAATATCATTCAAACAATCGAAGGAAACTCCGGTGGAACCGTCAAACGTAATACTTACGATATCAATAATCAAGCGATTTCTGGTTATGGGTTAACCAACGCAACTAAAGAATAGTTAAAAAAGGGGGGAGTAAAATGTTAAAAAATATTTTGGAAACAAAAGAAGGCAAACGTATGGCTATTTTATCGGTTATCGGTCTCTTTTTTGTTGTAATAATTATTATTTTTTCTCTTTTTGCAGGAGAAAAAACAGGAAATGAAGCGACAGTAGAAAGTCAAAACAATCAAAAAAATAGTCGTGTGACAACTTCTAGTGAGTATGCTGTAAGAAATGCAGTGGTCTATCAAGGAACGTGGTATTCTAATCGGTCAGACGATATGATCGTTGAATTGAAATCAGATGGAAGCTATACGGCATCTGATTGGTTAAGTAAAGGTACCTATTCTTTAACTGACGACACAATGGTATTGAAAGATGACAAGCAAGGAAGCAAAAAATTTAAATTGCAAACAAAATCAGGCCAAACCGTGATGTATCTAAACGAAGATAATGAGGAAATTTATCTTTATCCAAACCAAGAATTATTAAAAGAATCAGAGAACCAACAAGAAGAAATTGATGAGGATCTAACCAATCTGGTGAATCAAAAATGGTCTGATATTTTATATCAAAATAGTTGGGAATCAAAAACAGGAGATACAACGTTTACGATTACCTTCTATCAAGATAAATATATACAAGTCAAAGAAGAACCGAATGGCCAAAAAGAATCACATACTTTCAATTATCGGATTGTTTCACAAGAAGTAGAAGAAGAAAAATCAACCTATCAAATTTCACGAACTTCGGAATCAGGTGAGGTGGATGAAGTAACATTCACAGTCTCTGAAGGGGAATCAACCTATGAATTAGCCGGAAACACAGGGACTTTCTTATGGGTGCCATCTTATGAAAAATTGAAATCTGAAGTACAACTTACACAAGATGGAACGACAAAAGAGGATGCCCCATTAGAAACAACTGTGACGACAGATGAAAATGGAAAGACGGTTACAATCACTGAAGAAACAGCAAATTAAGGAGTGAAGGAAATGAATATTAGTCCAGAAAAGGATCCAGAAATTAGACAACTTGAAAATGGGATGGAAAAAATGCCCAAGCAATCAATGGGTATGCTACGAAAACTTTTCACAGCATTAGTGGATCTTGGCAAGAAAATCAAAGGTTTTATTCTTAGAAGAACTGGAAAAGTGGACTTGACAAAAGCTACAACCAACAAAAGTTCCATCAAAAAAGGTAGTCCAGGTGTTTCCAGAGATTCTATTTCATTAAAAAAAGAAAAATTTCAAAGCAGAGCTCATTCACAAAAACAATCATTGAAAGCAGTTGTATCTAAGGCAGTTGAAAAGGCCAACAAAGCGAATCAACATCTGGATAGAACTGTTTCGCTCGACCGAACTCGAAGTTAGTCGAACCACACTATGGAGGGATAACTATTAAAGACAGCAGTATTTTAAAAAATTTGAAACGGATCGAGATCATGATGCCTGTCGTAGTGATCATTCTTCTAATCGTTTTATTCGGTGCATTCTTTTATAAGAAAAATACGCAACAAGCTAGTACGACGGACTCTACAAACTACAAAGAAGTCAATATTTTAAAGAGCCAGGGGGCGGAAATCACATTAATTCAAAAAAAACTTGCCCAACTAATGAACGAGCAAGGTTACTTATCAGAAAATGTGAATGACGATGATTTAGAAACAGTAACGAAGACAGTAGATGGTATCAAAGAAACATTAAATAAAAAAGAAGAAACTAAAAATATTTCAGAAAAAGATCTCGAAAGAATCCAAGAAGATATTGAAGAAGCTGCGTTAAAAATTCAACAAATAAGGAATAAGAAGAATCTTCAAGAGATTATCAATAAATTATTTGTTGGAAATGAAACAGCAATCAACGGAGAAAAAATCAATGCTTCTTTACCTATAAAAGCATCAATTCTATCAAGTAAAATTGAAAAAATCCACAATCAAGTGACGAACTTGAAAGTGGCTGATCAATGGAAAAAAAGTATTGATCAAATTTTAGAGAATGCTTCTTCTCAAATCAAATTAGCGACACAAATTCAATCGAATCTGAATAAATTTTATGATTCAGAAGGCAACATTGATAAAACAGCTGATTTTTCAACATTAGCAGAAGTGGAGCAATCACTTGAACAAGTCAAAAATACGGAACAGAAACAAAGTTTTTCTGAAAAAATTGAAAAAATCAAAGTAGTACAAGCGGAAGTTACCAAAGAAGAAGAAGCGAAAAAACAAGCAGAAGAAGCCAAAAAACAGCAAGAAGCGCAACAAAAAGCAGCAGAAGAAGCGAAAAAACAACAAGAAGCACAACAAAAAGCAGAAGAAGCAAAAAAACAGCAAGAAGCGCAACAAGCAGCAGAAGAAGCAGCCAGACAACAGCAAGAAGCGCAGCAAAAAGCACAAGAAGAATATCAGCGACAATTAGCTGAGCAACAAAAACTAGAAGAGTATCAACGACAACTTGAAGCGTATCAAAAACAATTAGAAGAATACCACAAGCAATTAGAAGAACAACAAAATATGAATTAAAGCCTTTTTTAGGGGAAATACAAAAAAGTAACTCAGGATAAAAATCAATAAAAGGGGCGATTATCATGGAGTTAACTCAAAAAGAAATTAAAGTAGTCACTCCAGAAGATCTAACTGATTCTAAGCCAAAAGAAATCAAGGGTATTTTAAAAAATGATGGTCCTTCTAAAAGTGAAAAACATGTCACTTTTGGAGAAACGACCATTATGGGAGAAGAACAAGTGAAGCCATTAATGGAAGTGGGGGAATCAATCGTTCCTCCACCGCCAGCTCCACCTCAAAATGAGCGTTCTTTTGAGGACGAATTAAAAAAAGCAGTGCAACAACGGCAAAAAGAGCGGACTACAAAAGGTCTAGTGGATAAAATATCGGAAGGTCCAACGCCGACTCCGACATCAGGACCAAGTGTAAGAAACGGAAACTTTGAAGATGAATTGAAAAAGGCGGTACAACAACGGCAAAAAGAGCGGACTACAAAAGGTCTAGTGGATAAAATATCGGAAGGTCCAACGCCGACTCCGACATCAGGACCAAGTGTAAGAAACGGAAACTTTGAAGATGAATTGAAAAAGGCGGTACAACAACGGCAAAAAGAGCGGACTACAAAAGGTCTAGTGGATAAAATATCGGAAGGTCCAACGCCGACTCCGACATCAGGACCAAGTGTAAGAAACGGAAACTTTGAAGATGAATTGAAAAAGGCGGTACAACAACGGCAAAAAGAGCGGACTACAAAAGGTCTAGTGGATAAAATATCGGAAGGTCCAACGCCGACTCCGACATCAGGACCAAGTGTAAGAAACGGAAACTTTGAAGATGAATTGAAAAAGGCGGTACAACAACGGCAAAAAGAGCGGACTACAAAAGGTCTAGTGGATAAAATATCGGAAGGTCCAACGCCGACTCCGACATCAGGACCAAGTGTAAGAAACGGAAACTTTGAAGATGAATTGAAAAAGGCAGTACAACAACGGCAAAAAGAGCGGACTACAAAAGGTCTAGTAGATAAAATATCGGAAGGTCCAACGCCGACTCCGACATCAGGACCAAGTGTAAGAAACGGAAACTTTGAAGATGAATTGAAAAAGGCAGTACAACAACGGCAAAAAGAACGAACTGCAAAAGGCCTAGTGGATAAAATATCGGAAGGTCCAACGCCGACTCCGACATCAGGACCAAGTGTAAGAAACGGAAACTTTGAAGATGAATTGAAAAAGGCAGTACAACAACGCCAAAAAGAACGAACTGCAAAAGGCCTAGTGGATAAAATTTCCGAAAAACCGATAGCAATAACAAATTCCCAATCTACTGGCAGAAATGCTGCTTTTGAAGCGGAATTGAAACAGGCTGTTGGTAGAAGGCGACAACAACAAGAAAGAAAGTCTCTGAAAGACTTGCGTGCTGAAGCAGAAGAGAAAAGTCAGCAACAAAATCAGGCAGATCAGCGAAGATCTCAGCAAAAGAGAGAAGAAAAAGAAAAATAATCTACAATTTGGCTGATAGTCATAAAAAGTTGGTGATTGATTTTCTAATAGGGATGTGATTACCATCATTAATTTTTTAGAAAAACAAACAGAAAGGCAAATAAAAATTGTTTTACTTGTAAATAAAGATATCAATGATATCAATATTATCGCTGATCGTTTAAATGTGATTGATAAAACAATTATTGGGGATGTTGATGATTTTAATGAAAAATATGCACCAGCAAAATTACAGGAATTAGAGAATAAAAAAATTATTCTAAGTCTTCCAGCGGATATGAATTTAAGTGATTTATTTTCAAAAATTTTGAATGACTCAACTACAGTCAAAGCATTAAAAATGATTTTTGAACGTGAACCAACCATTAAAGACCTTAGTAAAGCAATCTTTGTCAGTGAAACAAGTATTCGCAGGATGATCAGTCGCACTAATCTTTTTTTTAAAGAAAAAGGTTTAAAGATAGAAATCGAAAGCATGCCTTCACTTTCTATTCAAGGTGACGAAAAGCAAATTCGAGAATTTTTTTGTCAAATGTATTTAGAAATTTATGACCAGACGAGTTTACCGCAATATAGGCTAATTTATGATGCATTATTTCAATGCAATCGATTATTTTCCAATAGTGGTAACCAGAATGAGCAGCTATATCTTTATCTGAAGCTAGTGTTCTTTTTACTGATTGGTATTATTCGAATTGGAAATAAGCATTATAATTTAAAATCAAAAAATATTCGACCAATAGGAGATGATGTTGTCAATCAAATATATGATGTCATGTGTGGCAATCCGCAACTGTGTGATGTATTGAAACAGGAGTATGGATTTGAACTCGAAAAATTCAACATTCAGGATTTGCTAAATGTGAATGCCAGCTATATTAGTCACAAGATTGTCGAATACGAGGAATTAAATCAGGAAGAAAAGCAACTCTATCGGTTAACCGTTCAATTCTTCTACCAGTATTTTGAAAGAATTAACTTGTCCGAGCTATTAACACCACAGAAAAAAAGTGCGTTGTATCGGATTGTTTTGCTTTCTTCTAATCGAAATTCCTTTATGATCGACTACCATGAAATTTTTTATTATCAAATTGTGAAACGCTCACCATGGCTGATTGATCAATTTGAAAAAGAGTTTGTCAAAAATGGGTTATCTTCGCTCATTCCATTTGGTTCTTCACGCATGAAAGAAATTTTTATTGAAATGTATATGGATACCGAAGAACTGATTGATATTGTCGAACCATCACTTAAAGAAAAAAGTGTTGCAATTTTCTTCAATAGTAGTAAGGGAGTAGAAAAGCTTTATAAAAAATTGATTAAACAACGTTACCCATTTCTAACAAAGTTAGATATTTATACAGGAGACGATGTACTAATTGATTACACTTATTTGAATCAATATGATTTGGTATTAGCTGAAAATAGTTTAGATATGGAAAAATTGAGTGCTGATTTTTTGAAAATTTCTAGAATTCCAACGGACAATTTCTGGGAGCATTTTCACAGCAAATTATATTAACAAACAGATTTGATTAAGAATTAAAGGAGTGAAGATTATGCTTCGATCAATTGAAGAATTTTATGGTACCCAACATGGAAGTGCAACAATTCCTAGCCATGAAAAGTCTGTCTATGAAACAGCACAACAAGAATTTTCTGCTAGTAAATATAAAGAGAACTTAAAAACAGAAGCCGCGGTCATCTTTAAAATGACCATGGAAAATCTTAAAACGCAAGAAACCGTCTATCGTTTAGAAAAAGAAGCAGCAATTGGGATGATAGCGCTAGGTAACCAAGATGAACAAAAATACAACGATATTATTGAAAGATCCAATGAGGGAATTCTCCGTGTTCAAAGTGAAATTACTCGCCTAGAGATTTTCCAGGAAAAAGATATCTATGAAGCTTGGAACATGGATAAATTCACTGAAAGCTATGGCCGAGAAAGCTATGCACAGTACAAGATCAAGTTATCTGAAGCTAGAAAACATCGAAATTACCAAGACAAAGAAAGAAAAGCGGAAGCGGAATTTAATAAAATCCGTGATAATTTGAGAAAACAGCGAAAACATGAAGTTAAGAAAGTACAAGAAGGGAATTCCTTGCTTGAAACGCTGTTAAGAGATTACCAAAGTGAAGTCCAAAGGCCGACTGGGAAACGGGCATCCTTGATTCGTGAAACAGCGGCAAAGATTGAAGTCGTACTCTCAGAACAAGTAGAATCATATAAACGTTTAGAAGCATTTGGCCAAATTTCTGAACTCAAAAAAAGTGAACAAGAAAAAGATTTATCTACTTTTGAAGAAACCAGAAGCAAAATCAAAGCTTTATTGGCTCAAACCAAAGAATTAGGTTTTAACGTAGAGGTTCAACCAGGTGCTATGGATGTTCCAGGAAGAAAAGACCAAGCTGAAATAGTTGATCCGAAGCCTCAGACTCAGCGTTCAGAGATTAAGATTCCGATCCATGGAAAAACAAGATCTGATGAAGAAGGTACGCGTCATCGTTCGAGTGTGCACATCAAGTTGATGAAAGCGAAAGAAGTAGAAGCCAAATCAGCTCAACTATTAGTAGAAGCAAAATTACAGCGAACAGAGTTGAAGTTAGCAGTTTTAATTAGTAGTCGCCAGATGAATGAGCTTCAGTTACTAGAAGCACAAGGAACAAATCGAGAGCCTGTTTTGCGTCAAGAAGCGAAACGCTTGAGTAAAGAAATCAAAGAGTTGCAAAAAGAGAAGGTTGACTTGACCCATGACTTGGATCAATTGAAAGGTCAAAAACTAGAATTTCCTGTAGAGCACTTGTCTGAACAAGAAGCTGAAAATGAATTGCAACAAGCAGATAAAAATACGCAAGCCAATACGATTGCGACGAAAGAAGTTTCTACAGAAAATGATGGGCTTTTCCATGAAAGTCAAGTCTCTCAAGGCTTAGCCAAACAAGCTGTTTGGGTACGGATTGGTCAATTAACCGATGAGTTAACCACTAGTGCAGCGGAGTTTACTTACGATCAGGAGATGCTCGGCGCAGCGAAAATTGGTATTCTTGCAAAGCGTGCAGAATTAATTACGCAAAAAATCCGAGACATCGAAGCGAATGATACGATTCCACCAGCAGAAAAAGCTGAGATCATCAAAGTTTTACGTGAGCTTCAAAATGAAAATGGTCTAGAACAAAAAGCCATTTCACAAGAAAATAAAGGAAAAGCAGAATGGGCGACGGTGATTGATCCTAGAGAAGAGGAGCCAATTGACGTACTCGTAGAAAAGGCGAAGAAACTAGCGGATCAACTGGATAACTTGAAAAAAGAACACCAAGTTGTAAAATCAGAAATCACTGTACATCGTCAAGAAGACCAAGACTTTGATCGTACACAAGGCCCACATTTTGCTGGTACATTAGAGTTTCTAGTTCAAGATGTTCAACGAAAAGAACGAAAAAAAGAGCAAGAGAAAGACAAAAACAATGGTAAGTCTTTTGAAAATCGAGGCATAGGGACAGATCAAGACGGACGAGGCAAAGACGGCCGAAACAAAGTCCCAGTACCACCAGTGCCGCCAAAACCACCAAAAGAGCAAGAAAACAAAGGAAATGACCAAGGCCAAAATATTGGCGGTGATCAAGACGGCCGAAACAAAGACGGCCGAAACAAAGGCCCAGTACCACCAGTACCGCCAAAACCACCAAAAGAGCAAGAAAACAAAGGAAATGACCAAGGCCAAAATATTGGCAGTGATCAAGATGGACGAGGCAAAGACGGCCGAAACAAAGGCCCAGTACCACCAGTACCGCCAAAACCACCAAAAGAGCAAGAAAACAAAGGAAATGACCAAGGCCAAAATATTGGCGGTGATCAAGACGGACAAGGCAAAGACGGCCGAAACAAAGGCCCAGTACCACCAGTACCGCCAAAACCACCAAAAGAGCAAGAAAACAAAGGAAATGACCAAGGCCAAAATATTGGCGGTGATCAAGACGGCCGAAACAAAGACGGCCGAAACAAAGGCCCAGTACCACCAGTACCGCCAAAACCACCAAAAGAGCAAGAAAACAAAGGAAATGACCAAAGCCAAAATATTGGCGGTGATCAAGACGGACAAGGCAAAGACGGCCGAAACAAAGGCCCAGTACCACCAGTACCGCCAAAACCACCAAAAGAGCAAGAAAACAAAGGAAATGACCAAGGCCAAAATATTGGCGGTGATCAAGACGGCCGAAACAAAGACGGCCGAAACAAAGGCCCAGTACCACCAGTACCGCCAAAACCACCAAAAGAGCAAGAAAACAAAGGAAATGACCAAGGCCAAAATATTGGCGGTGATCAAGACGGCCGAAACAAAGACGGCCGAAACAAAGGCCCAGTACCACCAGTACCGCCAAAACCACCAAAAGAGCAAGAAAACAAAGGAAATGACCAAGGCCAAAATATTGGCAGTGATCAAGATGGACGAGGCAAAGACGGCCGAAACAAAGGCCCAGTACCACCAGTACCGCCAAAAACGACACGTGTTGAAGGCGGAACACAAACTGATTTGGAAGAAACGAATGTTAGAAAGAACAAAAATAAACGAAAAGGTCGAAAAAATCGTCAGGATCGAGAGCCAGATCCAGTAAAAGATTCTCGAACAGAAGGGGAAACACAAACAGATCTTGAAGAAAACAACAAAGAAAACAATCAACGTCGGAACAAACGACCAGCTCCACCGATTCCCCCAAAAAATAAACAGTTAGAGGATGAACGACCAAAGGAAAAGACAACAAAAGACAATGGCAATAATCCAAGAAAAGGAAAAAATAGAAATGTCAGTGTGAATACCGAACCAGCTGCAATTGCTCGAGATGGGGAAAATCAGTCCAATGATAAGAAGAAAAAACGCGGTTTAGGCCGTTACTTCTGGCACAAAAATCGCAATAAACGTGCTTCACGCGGAATTCGCTGGTTACGCTATTTGTTGAATCTGTGGCCTATCGCCGCTTGGCCATTATGTATGACTTGGATGACCGTTGCTTTACCATTCCAATTGATACCTGTAGTGATGCCAGCGGTCATTGCAACATTTACAGCTATTTGTCTAAGTTATTACTTACCAAAAATTATTCGATTTGTTCGTAAACGTCTTTTGGTAAGAAGAGCGAAAAAATTAGGTTTGGACGCGCGTTCTTATGTCAAACAAAAAGAAATGGAGCGAAATCAACACAACCAAAACAAAGTGCGTAAATTCTTCCGACGAAATTGGAAGACAATTGCCATTATTTTAGGTGTGACAGCCCTACTTGGGGGAATTGGCTTATTCTTAGTACCGGCAGTATTAGGACCAATCCTAACAGCATCAACGATTTCAGGATTAATGGCTCTAGGTGGGGTGGCATTAACAGGAGCTGCGATTAGTATTACAGTTCAACTATTTGAAAAATTTGGAATTGTTCGCCTTGAGAAATTTTTTGACAAGAAATATCAACAGCAAAAAACCAATAATCGAGAAGAACAGCAAAAAACAAATGGTAACATAAGTTACGATCATAGCCGTCATGACCCAAATCTAAAAAAAGCCTTTGCTGAACTAGGAAAGATGTCCATCAATTTAGAAAAAATAGAATCAGTGAAAGGAAAGAAAGCGAAGCTGAGTGAAATCACCAATAAAGGGATTGACAAAGCCAATACACAAAATATTAAAAGCTTGGACCAACAAAAAGAGCATAAGAAAAAAGAAAAAACAGGAAAAGAAAATAAAGTAGTCGGTCTTTAAGAAAGGAGAAAGAAAATGAAACCTAAAAAGTTACTAGGGATTCTTGCGACTTTGACAGTATGCGGTGCAGTAGTTGTATCTTATCCAGAAAATAGTTTTGCTATTTATTTAGGAGATTATAATGGTGAAAATTTAGGTCAGAAACTGATTGATGAAGGTAAAACAGCCTATGTCGATGGTATTTTTCAAGAGGAAGTAAAAAAACAAAATCATGAAATGACATCTAATAAGTTAGGAACTGAATATACTTTCACATTTGATGTACCAACCTGGACGTCAGTAAGTGCTGCACGAGGTGAATGGATAGAACGTTTAGCAGGAAATGGTCAAACTGTTACCGGACCTGGTACAGGGGTTCCAGGATACGATAAGATTTATTATGGAGACGGGCCAAATTATAGTGGGAAATTTGAAATTACTGGCTTAGCTGTTACAACTACAGATAGTACTATAGCTGATCTAGAAGTGAGCTCTGCAGTGAATAAACCAGATCACAAAATATCTGTAACCACAAAAGTTAAATTGAAAAAAGATATAGATATCAAAGAGATTCCACTAAGCTATACTGCTACGGGAATTACAATGGGAACACAAGTAGTTGATTCACAAAATAGTAGTCAATATAATATCCCATTAGAAGTTAGGGATATTGATCTAGCAAACAGTAAAACAAAAGCAACATTGGATCTAGGAACCGTAAATGTAGCTGTAAAAGCTGATACTACTACTTCTACAAGCACAACGCCAAGTACGTCAACAAGTTCAAGTTCAAGCACAATGCCAAGTACGTCAACAAGTTCAAGTTCAAGCACAATGCCAAGTACGTCAACAAGTTCAAGTTCAAGTACGACAGCAACCTCTAGTGTAACGAGTACGGATCCATCAACGTCAACAAGTTCAAGTGCTACTACTTCACAAGCAAAGACGCCAGTACTTTATATGGCATCAGGTTCAAGTAACTCAAGTTCAAGTAGCTCAATGCCAACAAGTAGTATGAGTGCGAAAATTAGCAGTGCAGCAAGTGCAAGTACGCTTCCAAAAACAGGAGAAAAACAATCGATTTGGATTACTTTAATCGGAATTGTTTTACTGGGAGCAAGTATGTTCTACCTTAAAAAGAATAAAGTAAAAGATAAATAGAAAGAAAGACGCTATTGATAGGCACTGAGTCTCCTATCAATAGCAATTTTTATGATAAATAAAAACAGGAGAATGGCTATGAAAAGCAAAATACCAATGGGGCTGATTTTTCATCTCTTTGTGTGTAGTGTGATTGGTTATATTTTTAACCGATTTTACATTCTATTTGAGTTAAATAAAGGAACAATGCCAGATAGTGTTGGTAATTTCTTAAATACGTTTGATACTTTAACACGTGAATTATCTGCTATGCAATTGCATTTTTCGATTATGAATTCTTCATATCTGGCTGGTATCATTGGCATCGCTCTGTATTTAATGATTATTTTATATCATAAATATAGTAAGAAGAATATGCGTACAGATGAAGAGTATGGTAGTGCAAGATGGGGAACAAGTAAAGATATTGCACCATTTATTGATAAGAAAAAATTCTTCAATATTTTGTTAACAGAAACAGAACGCTTGTCTTTGTCTGGGCGAATGAAAATTACGAAAGCCGATAACTTTAACCGAAATAAAAATGTGATCGTAGTTGGAGGAGCTGGTAGTGGTAAAACTCGTTTCTTTGTAAAGCCCAATTTGATGCAAATGCACTCTTCTTATGTAGTCAGTGATTCAAAAGGTTTGTTACTGAGTGAAACAGGAAAGCTTTTTGAAGAAGAAGGATATGAAATCAAAATTTTTGACTTGATTTCAAGAAAAAACTGTAATCACTATAATCCATTCAACTATATCAGAAATGAAGATGACATTCTTAAAATTGTCAATAATTTGATTAAAAATACGACAAATCCAAATAAAAAAGGCGGCGATGATTTCTGGGAAAAAGCTGAAACAGCACTGCTGATGGCGATTTTTAGTTATCTTTTGCAAGAAGTCGTAGAAGAAGATCAAACGTTATCAAGTGTAGTTGAACTGGTTCGTTTAGCGGATATTCCTGAAGATGTACCAGGATATGTAAGCCCATTGGATATTTTATTCCAAGAATTAGAAGAAAAAGATCCGCAAAACTTTGCGGTGCTGCAATACAAAATTTTTAAATTGTCTGGAGATAAAACAACTAAATCAATTCTGGTAAGTCTTGGTGTACGCTTAGCACCATTTGATATTCCAAGTATCAAAGAACTGGTCTCAAAAGATACGTTGGAATTGGATACGATTGGGGATAAAAAGACCATCCTGTATATTTTACTTTCCGATACCGATACAAGTTTCAACTTCTTAGCAAGTATGATGTACCAACAATTGTTCGATATGCTTGTTCATCGAGCAGACAATTACTATAAGGGAAGGTTACCTGTCCATGTCCGATGTATCCTTGATGAGTTTGCGAATATTGGACAGATTCCTGATTTTGAAAAAGTTATTTCAGTTATCCGAAGCCGAGAAATTTCCACTAATGTTATTTTACAGAATATTAGTCAATTAAAAACATTATATAAAGATACTTGGGAAACGATCATTGGTACCAGTGATACTTTCTTGTATCTAGGAGGAATGGAACAAAGTACACATGAATATATTTCTAAATTACTAGGGAAAGAAACAATTGAACAACGAAATATTAGTGTGACTAAAGGCGCCAATGGTTCTTACAATGAAAGTTTCCAAAAATTAGGACGCAATTTGATGGAGCCAGATGAAGTAGCTAGCTTAAAAGGACAAGAATGTATTTTAAAAATTAGAGGGGTTCATCCATTTCTATCTAAGAAATACAATATCGAAAAGCATAAAAATTATAAACGTTTAGGAGACGTCAATAAAGAGTATTGGTATTCGAGAGAAGAAGAGCCAGAGACAACAGGATTCGAATCAATAGAGGGAGAAGAGTTTGATCTTAGCCAATTACAAGGTCTATCTGAGGAAGAGTTGGCACGCTTAAATGAAGAATTGGATGTTGAAGAATTTGAAACGCTTCTTGAAGAAGAATTTGAAGCGGTAGAAACAGAGGAAAATAATTCATCAGAATGAAACGAATAAACTAGGGATAAGGGGAATTTTTAATGAAAAAAATGTCAAAACTTTTTTGTGTGGCTACGTTATTGGCTACGCCAGCCACAACACAAATGAATAAAGTTTTTGCATCTGAACAGGAAAAAACAATGATTGATTCATCTTTTGCTGAAGAAATTACGACGGATTCAACCACAAGTACAAGTGACTCAAGTAATCAGATGAATGAAGAAATAGATACAACGGAAAGTACAGTGGAAGAATCAACATCTGATTCGACAGAGACAACCGAAAGCACGGATGACAATAAAACAGACGTGACTGAGTCAAGCCAGGAACTAGAAGAATCAACAGAAAGTACACAAAAAGAACAAAGTAGTACAAATACGGGAGCGACTAATAACTCTGCTGGCGGTATAAGTATTACAAAACCAAACTTTGATAAGCCAACACCACCAATAATCCGCCAACCAGATTTGAGTCAATTCACACTTGAACCGATTTATCCAGTTAATACGAATAAGAATCAAAACCAAGAGACAAGTATTAAGAGTAGTACTAAAAGTGAATCGCTTGAATTATTTATTCAAAAAATTGGCGAAGATGCACGGAAAGTCGCACAAGAAAATGATTTATATGTATCAGTTATCCTAGCACAAGCTATTTTAGAATCGGGTGCAGGATCCAGTGTCCTAAGCCAATCACCTTATTATAATTTATTTGGGATCAAAGGGGCATTTAATGGTCAAAGTGTATATCTAGCTACGCAAGAAGATAATGGCTATGGACAATTGTCCACTACCCTTGCACAATTTAGAAAATATAGTGGCTACGAAGAGAGCTTCCAAGATTACGCGAAATTAATGAAAAACGGCTTGATTGGTAATCCAACTTTTTATCAAGGAACTTGGAAATCGAAAACAACGAGCTACCATGATGCTACAAAAGCTTTAACGGGAACGTATGCTACAGATATTTATTATGGACAAAAGTTGAATCAATTGATTGAGACTTACGAATTGACACAATATGATGAAGCTGAAAAGATAACGACGAGTGATACCAATTACCGCATGCCACTGGATTCCTATACTGTAAGTTCTGAATTTGGTTTACGTGGTTCAGAATTTCATCGTGGAATTGACTTAGCGGCACCAACAGGGACACCGATCAAAGCGGCTAAAGAAGGAAAAGTAATTGTAGCAGACACGCATTATTCATGGGGAAATTACGTAGTAATTGAACATGAAGACGGTACAGCGATGCTTTATGCGCACCAAGATAAATTTGTTGTTAATGTGGGACAGCAAGTCAGTCAGGGAAGTCTAATTGGTTTTGTTGGCTCAACTGGCAATAGCACTGGGCCTCATTTGCACCTAGAATTATGTACAGATAATACTTTATTAAAAACCAAATTAAAAAATCCAAGAACGGTTTTACCAATAAATTAAAAAAATTGGCATATTGAAAGAAAATAACAATAAAATCCATTGACAATATGTTACTTCAAAAAAGAAACAGTATTGAGTATTTTTAAACAGAATCTTCTTTAATCATTAGGATGAGTTAATTACTTATTAGAGAAGTAAACAATAGAGAAATGTTAATTTCAGGTATTTTTTATTAAATTAAACTTAGTTGGTGAAAGTAAAAAAGCAAGTATAGAAAAAGATTAAGGGAAGGAAAAAATGAAGAAAAACAGGAAAAAACTAGTTACTATATTTTTGACGATCTGTATTTTGGCTAGCTATTGTATTGGATTCACGCAGGTCGTGGTTCATGCGTTAACGAATGAGAGAGCAGAACTTTCATTTCAGCAAGAGGGTAAACCCATTTCAACGTTAGAATTTGCTCCAGGAGAGACACAAGTTTTGACGTTAGTTGCTACAAATAGTGTAGCTACTAAGGCAACAGTGCATTTGCCTAATGGTGTTACCTATGATGCAACTACTTCTACACAACACAATCAAGGATTAGCGAATCTTACGTATGATGAAACAACCCAACAAGTACAGGTCGAATTTTTAAGCGATTCGCAGAAACAAGCACAGTTGTATTTAATTGGTCAAGAAAATAGCGAACACGAGCTACAGGAACTCTATGCGACTATGAGTGGTGAAGGACAAGAGTATCGCTCCAAGGCTGTTCAGGTGAATGTTGTCCGTACGGAAGACTCAGAGTCAGAAAGTACAAGTAGAGCACAAGAACCCACTATGAATTCTACTACCAAAGAAGCAACAGCTGAAACGACTGGAACAGCTTTTCTATCTGAACAAACAAATGAGACGAACGTTTCTGAAGAAACAGCAGTGCTTGAAAAGATTAAGCAAGTAACTCCTATTGAAGTAGTCACTCCATTTTCTTTACAAGATCCGAATACAATGGTAATTACCAAAGACAATTTTAATCAAAATTTTTCTTTAGTTGGTTATGGAGTTAGATCATATGATGAAAATACGGGAATTATAGAATTCTCAGAAAATATTAGCCAAGAACAGTCGATTAGCGCGACTTTTAAACATCGAATTTCTAGTGATGAATCTTTTGAACTAAAAGGTGAAGTTTTTTTGGGAACGAAGACAGATAAACAAGGTGGTGGTCATGGAATGGCTATTAATTTAAGTTTATCACCTATTGGAACATACGGAACAATTGGACCAGCTTTAGGAATTGGTGGTAATTTGTCTGATTCTATATCATTTGCGATGGATACTTATTATAATACAAACAAAGAGTGGAATCGTCCAGAAACAGATCCTACGAGCAATACAGGAGCTACAGGAGGACAAGCTGAGACTCCTTATGGTGCTTTTATTACAACAAATAACATAGGACAAATGAGTATTGATCGAAGCTCAGTTCAGTATTTAGATAAACAAGTGTTTTTAAATAATAACAGTACATTTGTCCCAATTACTGTTAGTTATGATGGGGATTCTCGAATGTTGACTGTTCATTTGAATGGCCAAACTTGGACAAAGAAAGTGACACATGCACGATCGTTTGCGTTAACAATTAGTGGTACAACCGATCTCAATGCTTATAATGAACAAAAATTTAAATTTGAATCACTAAAATTTACACGTGCTACACGTATGAAAGTTACGAACAAATGGGAAGATAATAATGATTCTGAAGGTGTTCGGCCACAAAAAGTGAAAGTCAATCTTTTGCAAGATGGTAAAGTGTTCCAAACAAAGGAATTTTTATGGAATGATACCTTCGATAACTTGCCTGTTTTGAGACAAGATGGCACGCCTTATGAGTACACAGTCCAAGAGGAACCGGTAGCAAATGGGTATGTCGTAAGCTATGCCTATGATCGAAGCAAGGATCCAATGGAGGCAACACTTACCCATACGCTAGATAATAAACCAGGAACTTTGACTAGCAAGACCAGTGTCTTTAACCAGCAGAATACCGATGTTGCAAATCAAGTTGTTCAAGTTGGAGATCCGTTAACCTATGTAGTCGAAGCGCAAAATACAGGCGCTACAGACACGGTTATCAAAAATATTACGATTCAAGATATGTTACCCGCTGGTGTAACATACAAAGAAAATTCTGCTTATGTAACAATTGAGGATCAAAGAATCGATTCTGCAACTATCCAAGTGGTAGACGGAAAACTTACAGCTAACATAGGAGATTTAAGAGGAAATCAAAAAGCAAAACTCTACTTTGATGTTGAAGTAAATAAAGAAGCAGAACAAACGATTACAAATACCCCAACGATCGATTATTATTTCCCTTCTACTACAGGACAAATAGGAACTCAAGGAACAGCTCAAACGCCTTCTGTTTCAGTGGAGACAGCGACAAATATTACTTTAACAAAAGCGGTCGATAAAGCCCAAGCGTTAGTAGGTGATACGCTGACTTATACGATCACCGCAAACAATGCAGTTGGTTCAGGAAAATGGAAACAAACTATTCAAGATCAGATTTCCAAAAAATTAGTTGCGCTTGTTCCTGGAACGACAACAGTCAATCATAACCAAGTAGAAGATCAAACGATCTGGAACGACGAAAAGTTAGCGCTCGAGCAACAATTGACATCAGGGGAAGAGGTAGTGATCACTTACCAAGTGACAGTATTGTCCACAGCCTTAAACCAAACGATTGAAAACACAGCAACAACAACTGATAATCTTACAAGTAATAAGGTAACAACAACGATTTTACCTGGTGCTGGGACGCTTGTTACTAAAAACTCAGTTTATGATGCACAAAATCAATTAGTGGATAAACAGACTGTACGAGTGGGTGATATCTTAACTTACATCATTGAAGCAGAAAATACAGCAGATACGACAACTGTCATTAATCAAGTTGCCATAGATGATGAGTTACCGGAAGGATTGGCTTATCTTCCAGATTCTGCTTATGTCATGATCGATGAACAAAAAAATGACCAAGCAGTCATAAATATAGCTGGTCAAAGCATTCAAACGACAATCGGTACGATTACAGGTGGACAGCAGATAAAACTGGTATTGCAAGCGACTGTGACAGAAGAAGCAAAAGGTCAGCTGATTAATCGTGCACAAGTTAACTATGAATTACCACCAGTTATTACACGAGCAACCGGAAATACTCGATTGGAACAAACTCCCACATCGATAGTTACTGTGGTGGATGAGATGGCTTTGACCATGGCCGTTGATCACACAAAAGCTCTTGTCGGGGATACGTTAACATATACGATTATTGGTGAAAATCCAACAGGTTCAGGAAAATGGGAAGAAACGATTAATACTTTATTAACGGCGGATGAGGTTAAGCTAATTCCTGGAACAACAACGATCAATGACCAATCAGTGGCGGATGATGTTGTTTGGGCAAACGCTAATGAATTGAACTATCCGGTAACGCTTAAATCGGGACAACGTTTGACTATCCAATTCCAGGTACAAGTCCAAGAATCAGCATGGAACCAAGCAGTTGAACTAACAGCAACAGCTACAGATGGGAAAACGAGCGATTCAGTTACAACACAAATCATTCCAAACGCTGGAGTATTGGAAAGTAATAAGAGTGTTTATGATACCACAGGGCAACCAATCACTGATCAAATGATGAAAGTCGGTGATACAATTCGCTATGTTATTGAAGCGACCAATGTGGGAGATCCGTTCTCTGTGTTGAATCAGTTAGTTATTCGTGATCCACTACCAGAAGGAATCACGTATCAAGAAGGAACAGCGAAACTTTTGATCGAAGGTAACCCAGTAGAAAATGCGGAGATCATTTTTGAAAATGGGGTGTTAAGTGCCAAAGTTGGCACATTAGTTGGAGGACAAAAAGCGTCATTGCAATTTGAGACAACGATCAATGAGGAAGCAACAGGTGAAATCACTAATATTGCAAGTATCGATTATACGGTACCAAAGTTACCTGGAGATGAGTCCATGGTAGAAACAACAAAAGAGCCAGAGACACCATTAACAATCGCTCCTGATCTGTCTTTAGAAGTCAGCGTTAGTCAATCAGAAGCACAAATAGGAGAGATATTAACTTATACTATTAGGGGGAGAAATATCACAGGCGGTGGTAAATGGCAAGGTGAAATCATCGATAACCTTACATCTCAATGGCTTTCTCTTGTACCAGATACAACAAAAGTAAATGGAGAAAAACGCGCGGATACAGATGTTTGGCAGAATGCCCAAGAACTGCTTCTCAACCAAGTATTGAAGTCTGGAGAAGTAGTTGAAATCGAATTTCAAGCGAAAATTTTACCTGATGCAGTAGGGCAACTAATTGAAAATACTGTAAGAACAAATGATGGTGTGATGAGTAATACAGCAACGACTAAGATTGTCAAAAAAGAAGCGAATGAAGTAACAACAAACACTACACAACCATCAAAACAAACAGATACGTCAAATAAGAAGACGAAAAATACACAGAAGAATGGACAATTGCCTAAAACAAGTGAAAATTCTTCTGTTGGCACTTCTTTTATTGGATTGATTTTGGTTGCTATGGTAAGTAGTTATCAGTTAAATCGCAGGAAAAAGGCTTGAAAAATGAATAAAAAAATTTTTTAAATGAGAGTTCGGAAGATACTCCCTAAATTAGAATGATAAATCTGACTTAGGGGGAGGTTCGATAGTGAAATAAAAGTGCCAGACAATAACTATAAGCATAGAACAAATTACTATCTTATTTTATAGATTAATGACAAGGAAACTAACGATCCTTCTCTATATAAACCATAATTGAATAGTATTATCGCTCTCAAGAAAATCAGAGCAAAAATTGTGAAAATAGAATCGGAAGGAATAAAATGAAAAAAACAAGAAATTTAGTGTGCCTATTAAGTTTACTCTGTGTATTTTTAGTAGCTTGTGAAAAGAAAGAAATGCCTAATAGCTCTCCAAAAACGACGTCTTCGACACAAACAGTAGATTCCTCCGAGATTCATATGGTACAAAAAACAAATGAAGCGATAATAAAAGTGCAAAAATAAAGAGAAATGGTATAAAAGATAGCTGATGCAGTGAGGATTCTTCGTTTTAGATGTTGTAAATGAGAGCATAGAAAAAAATAAAACAACAGAATGGCTGGTATGAATGGAGCTAAAGGCTTCATTCAAGCCAAATTAATATTTATAAATAGAATCATTGCCAATAAAGAAAAGTTCACTAAGTATGAATGTTTTAAAAAATTAAGAAGTACATCAGGATTATTTTAATAAGAGAAGCTGCCAAGATAAATAGATTGATAAAATAATTTATTTTTCCAGTGCAAGTTGTGTCTTCTGAATAAGATCAGTTACGGCACTAGTTTTAGTTGATTTTATATCAGCAATTGTCTTCTTTTCATAGGAAGAAAAGAAGCTGTTGTGTGTTAATAATGTGTCAATAGCTTTTTTTACTTGAATGATTTCCTTTTCTTCAAAGAGCTGAATCCCATCGGTGACTTCGCTACTTTTTAAAAGGAAGGATGAATCGATTTCTATTTTCTTTTCTTTAGAGTAAAAAGGTACACGATGTCCAATATATTGGACTACATTTTGTTTTTTATCGAGATAACGTTGATATTTAGAGTGAGGTTTTGTTTTTTTTTGTAGATAATCTTGCAATAGATCATCAACCTCTTGCATTGCTTGGCTTGGATAAGCCAATTTTTCTAAACGATATTTGATAATTTTCGCTAAACTAGTAGTTAAAGAGGCCGCTGTATGTTGTGGGATTTTTTTTAGTAAGGCTGGCTTTTCATCAACGAAGTAGTGTGTAGTATTAACTGCTTCACCTAGAATATGTTGCAAGCCACCATCAATTGCTTTGATGTAGCAATTATTCGTATAGATCTGTCCAGTATATAATTCTTTTCCCCAATAAGAGCAAGTTGCTATTTTTTTTAATTCATATTGGATAAGAGAAAATTTTTGCTGGAGCATCGATAGATTAAACTGTATCCCTCTTCCTAAAAAAGTAGTTCCTAAACTGAATAAATAAGTTAATTTAGTGCGATTGTGTTGATTATTTTCTACTTCAAAAATATAAGGAATCGCAATTTTAGGATTAAATGATTTTTGAGTTGCTGTTTGTTCCTCCAATGGCGTATCGTGTCGTAAAGTAATCACTGGAGCAGTTTTTAAAATCTCCTTATGAAGCAACATGGCTTTATCGATTAAAGTCAATTTTAAATGACTTTTTTTCTTTTCGATTAAGTAGGTAGTCATATGCAATTGTCCTGAAGAACAGCATTCTGTTACTGGAATCAATAAAAACGAATCAGGATCATCTGTTAACGCAGCGAGGGCTTTTTCTAATAAAATAGGACTTCTACTACAATAAATGCTTTCTTCTAGCGAATACTTGATTTCTTCGATTTGACGGTTCGGAAAACATTCATGATGAACGGTCAAAAAATCGCTGTACAAAGTTAAATATTCTAAGTTTAGATCTAGCTGTGGAATGTAATCAAAAAGCGTTACCTGACTTGATTTCAAATTCATATGCTGGCATAATGCGCTGTATAGATGAGAAGCGTATTCATCGCTTTCTAACAACGCTTTTCTTTGCTGCTGGACAACTGAACGAAAGAATTGTTCTTGTTCAGTTGATAGAGGAATATGTTGTTGTATCAGACCATCTAAGTAATTAGGCTGTTGCAAAAATTTTTCATACTCCGTTTGACTTAGCAGAGAGAGTGAATGATAGGTGTGGCGATCAATTTGATGCATCAACTCAATAAGAGTGAGTTGCTCTTCTTTTGATAGCAAACTGTTGATACGTGCATATGTATTACCAGGAAGGGAAAATACAAAGTTCTTTAATGTAAAAGAATCAATCGATTTTTGTTGAATCATTTTTTTTAGCTGTAGAAGATATTCTTCAATCAATTTATAATCGTTCCTTACATCATAAATAACTAGTAGAATTTATAGAAAAAGTATTTGTAACAGACTAGTGTTACAAATTTCTAGAAAAATTTTAGATAAGACAAGGATAGAATATGCCCTATTCATTTTCCTTATTGGTTTCAAATTACGTTTTGAGCCATTAAATTATATCGATAAAGGATAATAAATATTTCATTTTTTGTTGAATAAGAAAGCGTAGTAAGCACTTCCATGGGAAAATAAGGAAGAAGTGATCGAATTTCTTGTAAACGATTCAAATGAATGAATATAAAAATAAGATAGAATCTAGAAAGGCAAGAAAAAGCGGAAATTTTTGTTTGATTCCACTGAATAGGTACCCTCTAAAAAACATTTCTTCCAATCAGTGTTCCGAAGAAGATTACGCACAACAGTATAAGATGAACAATTAAGGAATTAGAAAAATTTTTAGATTGATTTGACTAGTATTTTTTTCAAGTGATATTTGAATAAAGAGAGTAAGAGAAAACATTACAAATAAAAAATCACGAGAAAATCTATGAGATAAAATAAGAACCGCTGCTTTTTCTTTGCTAATCGCTTCTTAATTTTAGACAATAAAGATACATCGCTAAGAGTATGAATGAACTATCGACAATGAAATGCCACTCATTTAGTGTATCATAATCAATTACTAGCAATGTAATCAGTGGGAATAGGAATATCCTACGGATCATGGTTAAAAAGAATGTAAAGGATTAATAGTGTTTTTCTTTTCATAAAAACTCCTTCTATCTGACTATTAATAATGGTCTAATTATAGCTGTGTATCAGTTCAATTTTTTCAAATTAATACATAAATTATCTATATACTCTTCATTTATAGGTAATAGACTGGAAGAAAATCGGAGAAATGTCTAGGAAGCAACTGGATACTTAAGCAACAGCAAGTAAAAAAATATCAGTAGTGTTTGTAAACCAAACGTCTTAGTTGATCTTTAGAAAAGAATAAGCTGTCAACGAAATAGCTGTAGTTAGAATGGAAAATAGCACGATCTTATTTGGGTTAATTAATAGCATGTCTTAAAAGGAATCAATATTTTTTTTTATAGAAAAAAAATGAAGTAAAATTCAAGAGAAAAACGTAACTTGATATCATTTTTTTATAAAAAACTAGTGGAGGTAGCGTAGAAATGAAGAAATTATTTAAGAAGTTCAAGAAAAATCATCATGGCAGAAGAGAAAACAAAAAGAGAGAATTAAATAAAGGGTGGAAGAGAGCAGATGAAGAATTTATTTATCTTTCCAATCCGGTGGATAATGGTCAGCTAAAGCCACTTACACAACAACAACGAAATATGCAAGACTTTCTTCAAGTAGCTGCCGCAAGCACACAATTACGAAAAAGAACAGAACAAAATGGCCAAGCGTTGAAAGAGATTCTTCAAAAAGTGGATACAAAGTGGCAGTCTAAAAAAAATCCCTCGTACGATTCGCTCCAGGAACACACCCCTTCTCATTTATGGCGTTGATCAAGAACAGGATACAACAAGGAAAGCTGAGTAAGGTTAGATTTTGTGCGAATGAATCGATAAATAAGAAAGTTAGAATCCATTAGGTATAATTAAGGATTCTAACTTTTTACGAAGTGGATTCGCGAAAACAGTTACGTTGTTTTTTTCTGATGAATAAGCAAGGATTTTTCATAGAGGTATTCACGAATCAATTTAATATCTTGTAATAATGAATTCCTTGAAATATAAAATAGATGACTGTCTGTAAGATGGTGTTCTTCTTTTGTTAATAATGAGCGTTCATAAATAATAAAGTGTGGCCAATCGTCTTTGTAGATTGGGATATGATCAGCCGAATAGTACATTCGATCGTCCATTGTAATAAACTCTGGATTGATCCATCTTTTTAGACTTTCTCGATAAATAATATGAGATAATTCATTTTCAGCGACAATCATACATAAATGTTTTTGCATATGGTTACTTAATAAAGCAGAATGAATTTCTGAAACTAATCGAATAATCGCCGTTTTATTAAAATAGATGTTTTCATCTGGATGGTACTCTTCTTTCCACTGGTGTAAGATTTTTTCTAGACGATCAGCAATTCCCATTTGGTATACGGTTAAAAAATAATTTCGTTCAATAAAGTAGTTTTGCGTATTTTCCCAGAGTGAATAAATGAAATAAATAAATGGAACTTCAAAAATCATATTGTTTCTTAATGGAATATTAAATTCAGTTTCGATCGTTTTGATCAATTGCTGGATATCTGGTTGTTCTTCAATGACTTCTTGTCGATCCAAATGATAATTCATATTGACAATGGAGTAATTTTTGGATTTTAACATTAATAGCTTACAAAATATAGCAAGTAGTTTAAGATTCTTATCGGATAAATGATACTCAGCTAGTAGAGAATCAGAAATCTCAGCTAGTTTGTTATAGGAGCTATTGAACCTAGATTTTCTATAATTAGTTAGAACTAAATTGTCATCTGATCGTTCTAAACAAAGATAGGTATGGTATAAAAAAAATGAATATTCTCGATCATTTGGTAAGTAAGTCACGTCAAATACGTCAAATACTTTTGTTACAAATTGTTGAGCTCGTGTGAAAGAATCCCTATTGATCTGTTCAGAAAAGAAATCTGTGCGTAACCAAGTCGAAACAAAAATTAACCGATAGAGCAGTTCGTTAGGCTTTATTCGATTATTTTTGTCTAAAATACCTTCTTTCTTTAGGTAGTTTTCAACCTCTTTTTTGATTTTGAATGCTTTCGTGACCGAAACAAATTCTTCATCCACAATACTCAAATAATTGGTATCGCCTAGAAGGTATCGAGCAACAACTTTCAAAAATTTAGATTCGCTATAGATTTCTTTAATCAAATCGTATCTTGTAGAATGTTTCGTAAAAATCATTGTGACGTCTGTGGCTGAAAGTTCATAATGAGACAAAAAAGCAGTTAATTGTCCCGATAGCATAGAGATATCTTTTTTTATGGTGTTAAACGTAACATTCAGCTCTTTAGCTAGTTCTCTAATCACTAATGTTTTATGTTCAAAAATGTATTCGGCAATTTTGACTTTTCTAATGATATCTTTTTCTATATAGCTTTCTATGTTCACTGTAGTTTGCCTCCTGTATTTTTTTGCTACACCTAAAATGAGATAAAGTTGTTACCATTAGAAGTTAAACATACTATCGCTTAAGAATATTTCATTTAATTTAATAAAAAAACGTTTCCTATAAAAAAAAAGAAAAACAAAAATGATAAAAAAAAGGTATATTTTAAGAGTAATACCATTCAACTTGTATAAGGTATTACGACACCATTGTTATTCTCTATACTTACCCTAAAAAAACCATGAGGAAAGTAAGAAGAAGTATCTTTTTAGATACTTCTTCTTACTTTTCTTTTTTCTGTTTCTAAAATAGTTTTTTTAAGAATTGGCGCCATTTTTTTCATTTTGAGAAAAAAAAGACAACGACGAGTTGTTAGAATAAAATATAGAAATTATTCAAGCAAACTATAAGGCTTTATTTGAGAAAAGGAAGCTATCAAAAATACCAAAGGAGAAGAAAAATGCAAGTATGTCTGGACAAAAGAAAAATGTATCAATGCAAAGTAATTGGAGAAAAAGAGACTTATCAAGTTCGCATCGTAACTATTTTAGAAAGAACAGTGGTTGTTGAGATAACAGATGGTGTCGCTAAACTGGCCTTAGCTAGAAAATCAGAATTGAAAGAAATTGCTTAACGGTTCAATCATGGGATATACGCAAATAAGACTGCCTCACATCGGATTCTTGATCAGATGTGAGGCAGTAATGTGTTTATTTGATGTGTTTATCAGGAATCAGTTTCCATAAAAAGCTATACCTTCATAACGCCAGCCTCTTTTTACTAAGGTGTTTTTTTCATTAACATCAGCGGTGTAATGATGCGTGCCTGTTTTGGCATTTGGATTAAATAGTCTTAGAATTGCTTTTGAGCCACCAGAATAAAAGCTCAGTCCTTCATAACGCCAACCAATCTTAGTCAGTGAGTTGATTTCTCCTTGATTTGACGTATAGTGGTGGTCTCCATTATTCGGATTATACAGACGATAGACAGGGGTTCCTCGATTAGGGGCAGACCACGCAACTCCTTCGTAGCGCCAACCAATGTTTGCTAACTGATTTTTTTCAGCAGCATTCAATGTGTAGAAATGTTCACCAGTATGTCGATTATACAGACGATACATCGCTGAATAAGTTGCTGAATTATTGGATGAAACACTATCATACTTTGTTAGGTTATATGTCTCGATAATATTATTTAATTTAGATCCATAATTTGGATCAGTTGCATAACGACCAGTTAACCAAGCGGTTGCTTCTTTATAGGATTTTGTATTGCTTTTCCAAGCGCCACTATAATAATAAACACCAGGTTGAAAAGAAGTCGTTTTTAAAATTTTTGCGTTATCTTCTAAAGATTCTTTGTAAGAAGGGTATTTTCTAAAAGCTGCTTGAACTGTTACCCATTTGCCATTTAGATACTCCTGTGTAGGTAGCGTAACAGATTGTCCATTATAGGTGCCTTTGATTCCAAATAAATTGTGATTTGGGTAAGAAGCTAGCGTACTTTTCCCCCAGCCACTTTCGATAATCGCTTGAGCAATCATAATGGAGGCATAGAGATTATTTTGATGCGCTAATTGTTGTGCATCACTCGCAATAGACTGGATAAAAGTTTGTTGACTATTCCTAGCAGTAGCTGAAAAAAAAGCTTCGTCTTCGGTTGTAGAAGTACTTTGATGAATCAACGTTTCTCCAGTAACCAAAAGATTTTCAATTGTAGTCGGACCAGCCATAGGATCCTCACTATTTTCTACGGGGATCGCCCCCTGTATTGATTCTTGTGACTGCAAATGTGATGATGTGGTCTCCTCACTAGAGTAAGGGACTTCGTTAGCAAATGTCGGGGTAGTCACTGAAAATAATGTCCATAAGCAATAAGTATAAATTAGAGTTTTCTTTCTTTTCATCCTCTTCTCCTTTTATTTTTGATATCACAAAAATAATAGTAAACAAAAAAAACAACATTTTTTTTCTGAATTTGAAAAAAATGTTGTTTTTTTGGGAGAAAATGAAAAAATAAGTTTTTTAGCATTCGAATGCAAGGCTTATTTTGTGAAAGAAATTAAGTTAGCCTCGCTTGTTATTCATTTTTCTGTTTGAATAAAATATTCGGATTCATTAAGTTAAGTTCATAAAAAGAATCAACAATGTATTTTGTATCTTTGAGTAAGGTATTTCTTGAAATATAAAAGAAATTGGGTTCTAACTGTGTGTATCTTGTTTGCAGAGTTCGTTCACAGACAATAATGTGAGGCCATTGTTCACGATAGACAGGGATATCATCTATCGAATAATAGAGATTTTCATCGATAAAAATAAATTCTGGATTTAACCATTTTTTGAGTGTATGACGATAAATAATATGGGATAACTCTGTTTCTGCAATAATCATACAGACATATTTTTTCTCTCTTTTTATGGTCAAACTAGGCAAAATCTCGGAGGTGAATTTCACGATAGATAATGGATTAAAATGAAGTGTATTATCATTAGTCGTTTCCTTCCAACGATTGAGTACGTTTTCGACCCGCGATACATAATGGAGTTGTGTTGTAGACAAATAGTAGTTTCTTTCTAAATAATAATTTTGGATATTTTCCCATAATGAATAAACGAAATAAATAAAAGGAATCTCAAAACTTTCATTATGGAAAAGGACCGTTTCGAATTCTTCTTCAAATAAATTAATAAGATATTTGATCTGTTGTTGATTCTCAATAATCCGGATACGTTCATTTTGGTAATTTAATTCAATTATGGAATAATTTTTTGCTCGAATTGGTAGAATACTACAAATCGCAGTTAAAAAAGTCAGACTTTTTGAAGAAAGCTCATTTTTTTTGAAAATTTTTTTTGCAATTACTGAAAGTTGTTGGTATTCAATTCTAGTTTGAGTAGTTGTTTCATTTGCAAAAAACATCTGTTTTTCTGATCTTGAAAGGCAAAGATACGTATGGTAAAGCAAAAATTTATATTGACGATTATTTAAATGATAATTAGAAGAAAAAGTCTCAAAGATTTGTTTCACAAAAGAAGAAGCTAATACTAGGAGTTGTTGATCGATTATTTTGTTGATAAGATCTGTACGCATCCAAATAGTAACGAAAAGCATCCGATAAGTTAATTCGTCGGCTTTAAATTGTTCTCCAATTTTTTGAAAGTTTTGAGCAATTAAAAAATTTTCTACATTTTTTTTAGTACGAAAAGCTTTCGTTGTTGACACAAAATCTTCCTCAACAATTGTTAAATAATTTGTTTCTCCCAGTAAATAGCGAGCAACGACTTTAAGGAAATGCGATTCTTTATACACTTCTTTGACTAAATCATAATCAGTTGCTTCTTTTGAAAATAACATCGTGATATGTGTCGTAGTAAGCATATTATACGTAATAAAAGGTGCTAATTCTAACATCAGTTTATGGATGTCTGCTTTTATTGTATTGACAGTAACATCAAGTCGTTCACTTAGTTCACGTAAGCTAATCGTTTTTAATTCGAAAATATATTCCACTAATTTTACTCGACGAATAACATCTTTTTCAATAAATTCTTCAATCATACGTTTATGTTCACAACCCTTTCTTTCCTACTTATGGTCTATTAAATCATAAAAATCAAAATTATGAAAATAATGATGAAATAAAAGGCTCGTTTTTTCTTCAGGTCTATCATAGTAGAAAAGGAGTGAGTGATGTGCTTGAAGAAAAACTACAATTGTTACAAGGATTATTAGCACAGGAACCAGCTAATAAATTTGAACTAAAAAAAATAATTTTTACATTATCTTCATCAGAAAAAAGCGAAATTATCGATCGATTGTCTCCTAAAGAACAAAAAAAATTTATTGAAGTTACATTTTCAACTGAATACAGATTCTATGTTCAAGCTTTAAAACAAGGCCAAGAAGAGTATAAGAGATATCGTCATTCACAAGATTATATAAAGGATTTAATGAAACAACATGTTCCAATAAATAAAAAATTAGCCCAAGAAATGATAAAAGAAGTAGAGAAAGAACGAGCAGAGTTAGTTCATAGTGAAGAATATGCTTCACTTTTGTATAGTGCATTATGCCAACATGCAAATTATCAACATAGTAATTTAACGATTTTAGATTATCTATCACAATTAGATTTGAATTTGGAATATTTGACACTGTATTTAGATTTTTTGACAATGCATGCAGATCAATTCATGGAAAGAAATGTGGATTCTTTAAAAGAATCGATTAAAAACAGTATTTATTGTTCCAGAAAACCATTACTTCTAGAGCAAACATTAGCTTCCTTGGAAAATAATAATAAGGATTCTTTTTTAGTTTTACCAGTGATTCAAATGCTTCCTCAAAATGGTGTTCATAGCAGTTCGTTAATTGTCCATAAAGAGGACAACAAAATTAAAGTGACGATATTAGACAAAGGTATGCATTATTTAGATAAAATAAGCAATACTTTACCAGGAATCAGTGTGAAAGAAATCTCAGATCTAGGGATTGGTGGTTTTTTAAAAGGATTATTTATAGGAGGAATTGACAAAAATCTTAAAGTTGCTCTTCCTTATGTTTTGAAATTTCCCAATACGTCAGAAATGAGAACACAATTGACTTATATTTTTGCGTTGGGAACGACATTTATAGGTAGAGATCTACAGTTAAGCCTGTTTTCTGAGAAAAAGGAATCCCTATTGATACAGAGTAAGCTTTTAGAATTAGCAGAATCTTCTTATTGGGGAAGACAAATATATGACGGGCAATTTTTTGGTAAAAATTGTTATATCAAATCTGTTAGCGCCGCAATGCAACACGTTTTAGGAGACAAACAAACGACGAATAAGTATATGGTAAATGGGAAAGAGGCAGAATTAAGAAAAATCCCTGGTCATTCTGCAAAAGAAGTTCTTGTTACACTAGCGGAAATAATGAAAATTCGTGTACAAAAACTCGGCTATTCTTCAAAAGCAGTTGAAGCAATTGACGCATTAACAGCTGAATACTGTGAACAAAAGGCCCGCCCACGCACGGCAAGAGAAAAAATCAATGATTTAAAAGAACTAGGTTCAAAATATAATATGAAAACAATTGAGTTGTTTGAAAAATTAACACCTGCTAGAGTAAATGTTGCTTTAAGTCCAGTAGTACAATCTTCTCTTTATTTTGCAGCACAACATAAACTAGGAAATTTTGGAAAGAGCACTGAACAAAAGATTCTACAACTTTGTTCAGTGGAAGAACTCGAAACAGTAAAAGCAGCAATCCAAACAACTTTATCCGCTTACCAAGATAAAACAGCTGAAAGACGAACGTTAAGTGAAGTTTCCAAGACGAAAAATGATTGTAGTAAAATGAAGGAATCTCCAGAGAAACAATCCCAAAAGGATAGTCTAGAACGCTAATTACTTAAGTGAATGACAAAATACTTTTTTTAATGGAACCTTTATTTCTCACTATTTTCAAAAAAAAGAAAAAACTGATCTTGTAAGATGAATATCATAAACGAGTAATAGAATGAAGAAATAAAATATTTTTAAAGGGGAGTAAAAATGGGTAGAGTACGAAAACTTATTGAAAAATTTGAAAAATTTGTAAAAAATAAAGCAACTAAAAAGCCAAAACATATGCCTCAGAAAAAACAACCTGAGGCACAATACCCAATGCATTATGGAACAATGCTAGAAGAAATGGTCAAGCGGTTACCTGAAAAAGAGAACCAACGACCAATTGTTTTTTTTCAAGAGTATTCACAGGTATTTGATCAAGTTCATCAAAAAGAGGAAGAGCATATCTACGATGAGATTGATCCAGAACCAATCTATGATCGAGTATCTGATGAAGGAATCTATACCACTATTATGAAGGAAAACTTTTACTCGGGAGAGGAAAAGAAAGAAACACCTAAAAAACCATTACGTCGTAAATTGTTGCAACAACAACATACGTATGAAAATACATTTCCTAAAAAGGATCCAATTTATGACCAAGTACCAGGCTCAGGTAAACCAATTATTCCACCTAAGCCGAAGTTAACTAAGGAATTTTTGGATGAAATGAAACAAAAGTCTCATCGTCAGAATCAACAAAAAAAACTGCATGAACCATTAAATAAGCAGAATAAGGAACGATAATCGTTCTTTGAGCAGTATAATAACAAGTGGCAATAAGTGGAGGAGCATTCATATGAAGTATTCAGGAATCATTAGTATTTTAATTGGTATTTATGTCAATTTAGCTCTATTTACCCAACTGTTTGGCATGATTTTTGATACGGTGATCCCAGTTTTTTTAATTGGCTTTGCGGGAATAGCTGTAGCTATACTAAGTTTAAGAGAAAACAAAGGAACCTATTATACTTGTTTGTCCAGTGTCGGGCTATTAGTCAATCTGCTACCATTGATGGTTTTTCTTTACCTTTTGATTGGTATTGGTTAAAGAGCGTATATTGAAAGCAATTTATAACATATAGAGAAACAGAGGAACTAATTATGAAAATTTTAGGAATACCTAGCATTTTAATTGGTGTGTATATTAATGATGCGCTATTTATTCATCTATTTACATCAGCTTTTGCAATAATGATAATATTCCTCATTGGTTTGATTGGGATCCTCTTTGCCTTTACTAGTTGGAAAACAAGCAATGAAAAAGGGTATCGTTATTTGTCCATTATCGGATTATTATTAAATGGGTTGCCTATGTTGATCTATCTTTATCTGTATGTGATTCTCTAAGAAAAAAGAGACAACTTCGAGAGAAACAAAGTATCTAGTTCTTAATAAAATGACTAGATTGTTCTTGTTTCTTTCGAAGTTTTTACTATGCATTAAAAGTTTTTTCAAATGCTTGCATCGAAATCACAAGTCAAAAATGATTCACCTCTATTTTTTATCTTTTAGGAATGATTTTTCTTATTCATGTAAAAAGTGAGAATGAATAAGGAGATTTCTAAATAAATATTTTTCTTTTTTTCAGAATTATGCTTTCTACTGAATAAAAAATGACATTTAGTTAAAAAATAAGAAGATAAGAGAAGCAGACAAAACTTTGAGATAATCTTTAAAAGTTGTGTTTACTTCTTTTTTAATAAACAAAAAAAGAAGTGATATGTGTTGTAAATCACAAAATAATCGATTTGTGATTTGTCAATAACTAAAAATCACTTTTTTAAAAAATGAAAAAAATTTGGTATTACTTTTTGTTTATATTTTTATGTCACATGTGTTTATGAGTTTACAAAGAAAAATTTAATAAATGTTAGTACTAGAAGGAGTCTGAAATGAAGAACAAGAAAAAACAAGCAATTTATGACAAACAAAATAAAAAGTACATAACTTATCAGACTAAAAAAGAAATGGAACAACAACATTCCGATGGTAACTATCTTGTCATCGGAGAAGTTGAAAAGAACAGCAAACCATCAAAAAAAGAAGGGATCAAAAAAAAAGTAGGAGATCAAGAACTAACGATGTATCCTATTGGGACTTATGAGGAAAAACGGTATTATACCGTTGGATATATTCCTTGTAACGAGACAGAATACATTGCTGTCAAGGGTAGAAGACACAACTATTTTCTTTTTATTCTAGTGTTGCTATCGCTTTTTTTCGCAGGTTATTATTTTTTCAACCAAGCAACAGTTACAGATATTGATCCACAAGCGGAAGACTATCTGTCTCAGTTGAAACGTCCAGAGAACATCGATGATTCTAAAATACTGATTCCAGGATATGGTACGTTTACTTTAACTAAAGGGAGTGACACGATCGATACGGTTTTATTCAATCCAGAGGATAATCCATGCTTCTTTAAATTTATTTTAACGGATAAAGAAACTGGAGAGACACTATACGAAAGTAAACTTGTCGCTCCAGGAAAAGGAATCAGCCCAATCAAATTGGTAAGACCATTTACTGAAACAGGTACGTATGAAGCAGTATTGATGTTTCAAACATTTGATTTGGAAGACACAGACATTGCATATAACTCCTCAAACGTTGATGTAAAAATCAATGTTGTGGATTAAAAGGAAAGGAGGAAAAGATGGAAAGGAAAAAGAATTATCTCTATCGAAGAATTGCGTGGTTAACAATTTTTTTGCTGACAGTTGGTTCATTTCGTATCAAAGAAATCGTCGAAGCCATTACGGCTGCCCCATTGATTGAAGCCAATGTAGTATATAACGAAAATCAGACGAAAGCGAGTATCGTATTTGACCTAGCAAGTGTTGATCAAGGAACGAATGAAATTGTCAAGATTACAAGTGAACGTGAGGGGGAAGTCGTTTATGATGCGAGTCTTATCAATCAATCCTCTGACTATGATGTAGCTGAAAATGGGAATTACCAGTTTACTGTGACGTATCGTTCGACTTCTTTGTTAGTCAACCAAAGTGAATCTACTTCAGTTGAGTCAGACGTACTAGAGACCACTCAGGTGAATGTCCAAGTTGATGGCATCCAACCAACATCTGAGACAATCAGTTCAGAACAATCATCAAGTGTTGATTTTGAGGGGGATATTGAAGAATCAACAATAGAAACAAGTGAAGTAGTCCCAAGTACTGAAGTAGTTGAAACTGTTTCTTCTACAGATATGTGCCAAGAACAAACAGAAATAAGCACTACAGAAGAAACAATTACTTCCACTGAGACCAGTCAACTGGAGAAAGCCAATGAAATGCCAGTAAAAGAAAATAAGGCAACTACGGCGTATCCGCAAGAGATATTGCTCAAAGGAATCGTCGGAAATGGAAAAGCACAAAAAGCTAAATTTACTGTGGATCCATCTACATTTCGGTTTACTGGAACAGTTTTAGGAACAGTTGGTGGATACCATCAGAATGTTTCAGGGACGTATTATAAAGTTACTGCATACAAAAGAAACTCTAAATTACATGATTCAGGGACAGTTGTTTTCGAAGTAAAAGGAAAACAAACTCCAAATAAGTCTGACTTTACTACTATTGAAGCGTTTAATTTTGAAGAAGGTGATATGATAGAAATTTGGTCTGCAGAAAATAAATTTAATTTTATAGGAGATCCTGTTATTGCAACTGATAATGTTAGTACGATTGATTATTCCAATCGCACTGTTCCAAAGGAAAAATTTAGAAATTCAGTTTATGAGATAACGAGCCGAGGATTTAAAGAAATTTATAATGCAGTACCTACAGCCACGGGTCAAGAAATTCCTTTATATTCCCTTTATGGGCAAGGAGATTGGTCAGATGGCGGCTTGCAAACTGCACCAATCTATTCTGATATGGTTTTTAGAGATGATCGAGACGAACAAGGTATATATCAATCTAATGGCTATACGATTAATGAAAAAATAGGCTCAATTAATTATGTCGTTACAAATAGGCCAGCAGATGATATCGTTTCTGGTGGTTGGACAACAAGTTATATGATTACTGATTCATGGGGCAGGCAAGCTACTATAAGTCGCTTAACTATTAAGTTGCCTAAATTTGACCCTAGGATAACGATTAGTGAGATGGAGGATAAAATTGTCGCTGGGAAAAAAGTGGAAGGCTTTGTCCATTTTCCTAGAGCAACAGTTAACACAAAGGATCAGATAGTGACACTAGCTTCTAGCGCAGTTATCAATGCTGATGCACAAGACGAAGATTTTTTAATTATTCCCTATGGTACAACTAGACAAACCAGAATGTTAAAAAGTCTTACCGGAGATTTACAAGAAGTCGACCTTGGAGGGAAATATAGTATACCAACTGACCATGTGATCTCTGTAACGATAACAAAAGATCCCTTGACAGTGATTGCAACAGATTATCAAGTGAATTTATCAGAAACACAGATTGTCTCTTTAGAGGAACCTGAGCTAAAAGAAAAAATCAAAGAACAATTAGCTCAAGTAATTGGAACGACTAGTTCGGAACTTTCTGATGCAGATATAGTTCTTGATACGACTTTAGATAAAACGAACCCAAAGGCAGGGAATTATCAAGCAACTCTTAAGTTTACAAATACAAGTGGAACCATCGAACAAACCTTTAGCTTAGAGGTAACCGAAAATCCTTGGAGTTATGATACACCAGAGCGTACAGAAACGAATGGTGCCTCCGGTTTTGTAGTGATTCCAAAAGGGATTAATTTGCAACGTGATAAAACTGATACGAGTCAACTTTCAGCAACAGCAGAAGTTTATTTTGCAAATTATGGGAATGCTACAGGTGTCAATTACCAAGTTTCCGTAGATGAAACTTTTGAGATGATGAATGTTGTAGATACTTCCAATAAATTTACTGTAACAGCTACCTCAAAAAATGGACAAACAGGAGCGACTAATAACATTCTTTCTCTAGGTAACTTAGCGTTGACAAATACTAGAGGAAATGGGCTAAGTGTCACTTTTACTGCTCCAGCAGAGCAAGTTAATAAGACCAAAGGACGCTGGCAAGGAAATGTTCAATTTTATATTGAACGTCAATGATTATGTGATCAACATAGGCAACTATGTTTGAATAAAAAATTAACAATTAAAGGAGATTAAAATAGATGATCAATAAAAAAATGATGGGTACAGTAGCAGCATTAGGGATGATGCTAACAGGAGGTACGTTGGTTAGTGCACAAACCAGAACAGCACCGTCTGATGAGAATATTCCTGTAACTTATGACAATAGAAATGTATTACCAGATAGCAATGCACAGTATGGAATGGTTATTCCTACTGCACTTTCATTTACAGATAATAGTCAAACCGCAGATGCGTTATTAGAAATTGTCGGTATTGGTGGATATGATATTGACAACGATTGGCAAGAATTAGAAATTAATGTAAAAGTTTCTTCTAAAAATGGATTCAAACTAAAAAAAGATACACAAGAAGTGGATTATAGATTAACAGTAGGTACGGATGAGTTTACTTCTGGAACTGACGAAAAAATAATTACAACGAAATTTGGCAAAGGAAACAGTACAGTAAAAAAACAAACAGGTACTGCTAATTTAGTAGGAAAAGCAAAAGAAAAAGGTCAATATACAGATACACTAACTTATAAATTTGAAGAAACAAAAAATACACGTGTATAATGTCTGAGAGCTAAACTAATCTAGTTAAAAATATATTTTAACTAGATTAGTTTATTCCATAATATATAAATACTTATTTTTTTAAAGGAGATATCATGAACCATCAAAACTATTTCTCCTACTTTCAGCAAGAATGTCAAAAGGATTATTTAGCATTGGGCTATCCTTTGATCAAAGCGGAAGTGGAGGAACTATGCTTAGTGATGCAGGAAAAAATTGCTGGTATCAATAGCAACAACTTTTTTGAAACGCATGCAGAGATTTTGGGGATTGATGCGCGCTTACAAATCATTTTTTCACTGTTGACAAAAGAAGAAAATGGCATTTTAAGCTATTTAAGTGAGGAAGAAATTTTAGAATTATCAAGGAAAGATTATCCGTATTATATGCGTGAATTATGTGGGTTTCGATCGATTGAATCGACCCCTCATTCGTTGCATTTTTATTGTCAGTAAAAACGGTTCAACCATTGATTCATTGAGACACCAAAGAGGCGCTGTTGCTTAGTTCAACAGCGCCTCTTTGGTTTTAGGCTGTGAGCGTGTCCAAAATGATGCCCTTTTGGTAATCGATGATTGCAACAGACAAATCTTCATTTAAGACGTAGGCTTGATTGGCTGTTTGACTGAGTCCGATTGCTTGACGTGGTGCTTTCAATCCTTGAATGGTTCGAATAACTTGGTTCGTAGTTAAATCAATGACAGAAACCTGGTTACTTCCTTTTTCACCGGTTAAAAGCAGACTCTGATTTACGAGTAAAATACAGCCATAGGGTTCTGTCCCCACAGGTATTTTATTCAAGAGGTTTCCTGTAGTAGAATCAACAATGTTGATCGTATTTTCACTGCTTGAAGCACCGTATAGCAAATTATTTCCTTCATCGAGCGCAATTCCACGAACTTGAGGAATATTTTTTAGGGTGTTGATGATTTGCTTCGTAGTGAGATCTAAGACACGGACATCATCGCCTTGGAAATTGGTGACGTAGGCATAATTATCCGTTGAATCGATCAAAATCCCTTGACGAGGACCAGAAAAACCAGGGATGATTTCTTGTTTTTTCGTAGTGAGGTCAAGAATTGTGACAGAATTTTCGGCTTGATTATTGGCGATGATTTTTTTGCCATCTGCTGTTAAAGCAAACCCAAATACTCCTTTTTTCATAGGATAATTGGTAATGCGTTCAAACGTCATAACATCAAATTCTTGGATACTTCCTAAAGAGCTATCAGAAACAAAAAAGGAACTACTATCTTTTGAAAAAATAATATTTCTTGGAGTAAGGAATCCCGATAATTCTTTGATTTTTTTCTTTGTTTTTAGATCGTATACGAGTAGTTTTTTGCTATCACTTTTACCGACGATTACGATATCTCCTTTTGGTCCAACTGCTAATGTATTATTTTTGATTTCTGGATCAAATAAATTAGAAGACAATGATTTGTTATCATTGGTTTTCGGACGATGGGTATAAAAGCTATACAGGAGACCTGTAACAAATAATAAAATCGCTAAGATATAAGCAGTTTTTTGAAACATAGAAAATCAAACCTTTCATTTTAAGTAGTACATATTTGTTTAACTATCTAATATTAGATAGGAATAATTTCTTTTATTATTGAAATAAGATTGCTCTTAATCATTGAATGATAAAGAATTTTATCAAGAAGGGAATAGGACACTTATAAAGTATATAGTTATATAGTAAGCTATTTTTGAATATGGCTGTATGCTTCAATCGTGATTGTTTTAGATTAGTAGTGCATTAAATATATAGGAATAGAAATGAAAACTGGGGTACTCTTCACCCCAGTTTAGTTGATTTATCTAGATAGTAGAAATACATAGTTTTTAATGTAATCAGGATGAGGGTGTTTAATATAAACTTAAATTCTACTATCTAGATAATATAAATTAAGGGAAAAATATAAATAAACAGGATAAAGACATCATAAAATAAAAAATAAAAGGAGATAAAAAAAAAGCAAAAAATTCTTTTTTTCTTTTTTTTAGATATTTTTTCATTATAAGAAGTATAAAAATATATATTTTAATTTTTTCTAAAATAGTTAGTTTTATTTTTGTATAATTGACAAAAAGTTCTAGAATTTTGTTGTAGTTATACTTAAGTAAGAATAATTTTTTTATTAAATAAAGTGAAAGAACGAAGTGGTAGAATTAGGCTAGGTTGGACTTGATAATGTTTTATTTTTTAGTAGAAATTAACAGATTTCTGTATATGAGATTGATCCAATAATATTGGATCATAAAAAAGAAAAAGTACAATTGATGAGTTCCTAATGAAAGAATATTCATATTAATCAAAGAAACTGTCAGTGTTTACCAATGAATTAGGTGTACTAGTAGACAGAGATTTCCTTAAGAGAAATACATAGTATAAAAAATCGAGTAAAGAGCTTAATGATAAGCTGTTAGATGTTGTTGAAAAAAGTTTTAGTATTATATTGTTAGAAATATACGATTAAGGAGAAAGAGTTCTGCTTTTAGTATTTTTATTCTCCACAGGATTATTTCAATCCTTTATCTGTAGTATGTGCTGTATTGACATTAAAAGATATAAAATGAGGAACAAGATGAATTTTATTGACAGAAACTAGTTAATCATAAAAATAAGTTATTAATATAAAAGAGGTTGAGATAAAAGTGTTTCGCATCAAGAAATAAGAAGGAATTTTCGAAAATGCTACTTTTGTCTCATCGTTTATCCGTTTTTAGAGATATTAAAAGAGACTGAGACATGTGTTGTCTCAGTCTCTTTTTGAAGTTGAATATTTGTACAACTTCTTTGTTCTGAGTGTAGAAAAATAAAAAATGGTTAGTATAGAAAAATGGAGAATGTAATTAGTTGATATCTTATCAGATTCAACTAATTACATTTTATCATTCTAAAAAAAAATAAAAGATAATAATCGATTTTTTGGATAAAAAGAAAAAAGTGATATATAGGATTTTGATATCATTTTATCAAATCAGATGGAAAGGAGAATAGAGAAAAGAATGAAAAAAAGGCTGTTTGTATTAGCATTAGTAACGTTTGGAATGTTAGCGAGTGGACCAGCATTTTCGGAAGAAATAAAAGAAGAGACGACTCTTGGTGTGACAATTACTATACCAGAAAATGGAGGAGAAACACCCATTCCACCCTCTGCTGCGTCTGATTTTACAATTTCCGATCCAGAGAATCCTGGTAATAAAGGAAATAATTTACAGTCTGCTTTTGGGATAGCTTATCAACCAGACATCTTTAATTTTGGACAAGTAGTGTTAAAAGAAAACGGGGGACAAGAAATTTTAGCTAAATTACCACAAACAGGAGATAAAAAATTCCATGTTGGCGTAAAAGCGAAACAGAGAGATGCAACAGGTTGGACATTGAAAGTCGGATTGAAAGGGGCGCTAACTGAACAAGCAGGAATAACGATTGAAATAGGAAATGGAACTGGTGAGGTAAAAGTAAATCAAGGAGACGCTGTGGCTGCTCTTTTGATGGACGCTCCTACAGATATGGTTTTTGGTTCAAAAAATATTCCTGTCAGCAAAACTGAAACTATTGTCATGAAAGGGAAATCTGGTGCAATCCATAATGATGTTTATGACTATGAACTTGGTGAAGTAAAGATGAAGATTGCTGAAGTGAGTCAGGTTAAGGTAGGCGATTACTCTCAGTCATCCTTACAGTGGAATTTGGAAAAGGCACCATAATTGATGTAGGAAGCACCATTTTTAACTTAACAGAGAAAATGATAAGCAAGAGAGGATAAACAAATTGAACAAGATCTGGAAATTATTGGGGGTAGCTTACCTATTGTTTAATTTCGGAATACAGCCTGTAGCGGCCAAAGAAATGGGCGGGTATACCATTGAGGGAGTGCCGAATATCAATCAACTTGATCCTAATCTGGGTTATTTTTACTTACATGAAGAGGTAGGTTCTACTGATACCGTCAAAGTGAAATTGATCAATACTTCCTCTAAAGAAAAAATATTACGAGTAAAAGTGACAAACGCTGTAACTAATAGTAATGGTTTAATTGACTATACCGGAATTTTAGCAGAACATTCTTCGTTGAAGTATCCACTTACAGAGCTTGCAGAAGTTACTCAAAAAGAAGTGGTGGTTCCACAAGAAAGTGAAGTGGAAACAGAAATTAAGCTTACGATGCCAAAAGAACGATTATCAGGAGTAATCATTGGCGGGATCGTTGTATCAGAAAAGTCAACGGAAAACCAAACAAATGGACAGATCTCCTTAGAAAATGCGTATAGCTATACTTTAGGATTAGTGGTTACCAATGAATTAAAAGTAGAACTGAATAAGCATCTGTCAATTGAACTAGAGAAGGTACAAGCAAAATTAGATGCTGGAAGAAAAATCATCGAAGCAAGCTTTTTAAATCCAAATCCTTATATATTTTCCGATGCAAAAGTACAAGGGACTATAGTGAATAAAAAAAATAATCGAGTAATTAAACAATTAACAACGGAATCTGTCAATATTGCCCCGTATTCGGTATACCCTTTCCAATTGGATTGGAAAAAAGAAGATTTAATGCCAGGAACTTATCTATTTAAGGGAATAGTCACAGCCGTGGACAAAAAATGGACACTTGAGAAAGAATTTTCCATTAGCAATGAGCAAGCGAAAACGATCAATCAGGAATCTGTTTATAAAATATCTATTCCATCATGGTTACGTTATATGACTTTGGGAACAGTTAGCGGTAGTTTCTTTGGAACCTTTTATTTGATCTTGAGGAAACGAGTGAAAGTGAGGAAACAAAAATGAAAAAAGCTATATATTTTTTCTTATTGAATAGTTTAGTGTTTACACTGGCTACAGCACAGATAGAGGTCGAGGCAGATGAAAGATCAGAAACTGAAATCGGTGTAACGTTTGTGCGCCCTATTACACCTAATCCGGATAATTTACCTGGTGGAATGAATTCGGAAGAACATAATGGGAATACAGATAACAATAATGAAGAAACAAATAATACACAAGATGAACAGCATGAAAATACGACTAATTATTCAAGTAATCAATCAGTCTCTTTACCTTTCCAAAAGGTAGAAGTGACTACTTTATTAAATAAGAAAGAAGATCACAATAGTAAATATTCAATACCGGAAGATAAAAATTTTACTTTAGGATCACAGGTAAAAAGTTATCCTTCTACAGGCGAAAAGTCCGATCATTTTCTAAAATGGATAGGAGGAATTTTACTGATACTTTGTGTCTGGTTATGGAGAAAAAAAATGAAAGAAGTGGTATAAAATGTATTGGCAACCTATTTTATTATTGGGAATAGGCGGATGCCTACTGATTGGAAATGTCCTCATTTTACTCAGAGATTATAAGCATAATCTGATAGTAGAAGGCCGCAAGAACAAACTTTGGATAAATGCTTTAGTAATTCTTTTATCTATTGGGATTGCTGTCCTAGGGACGATCTATCTTTTTATAATTGATCAGCAACTATAAATAATAGACTAACTTAGGGAGAAAATATGGGAGTATAAAGAGGGAAAAAAGATGAAAAAAAAGTATAAATCAATTGTGTTATTAGCGACAGTAAATCTACTTGCGTCGCCTGTCATCACAACGTATGCGGAAGAGATTCTAGCTAATCCTAAAGTAATGATTGCTGAGGGAGAAGAGAAGAATAAAGAGAAAACAGTAGAAACTGTTTCTACTGCTAATCTTAGTTCGAGTGAGGGAACAGTGCAAACAACAGAAACTTCAACTTCCGAAAAAATAAAAGAAAACCAGGAAGTAGTGACAGATTCATCGAAAAATGGACTGATTAAGTCTACTGATCAACAAGTTACAAGCAGTATCAGTGAAAAGATCGAAACGTCTGTCAGTGAACAGGATAGTGCAGTAGAAAAAAGTGAATCATCAGTAAATAATTTAACTGGAACTAGTGAAAAAACAACGGAAATAATTACTTTTGATTTTTTGGGATTGAGCAATCGTAACTTTGCGACGCTACAATACGAAAATAATGGAAAACTTTCACTGACATTTAAGGGTGGACAAGCACATTCGGGATTTGGAACAAGTACGTAATTTGTTCAGAATACAAAAAATTATTCATATTAGTCATTAGTCTTTCTATCGAAGACTTAACGCTCATGTCCTATCCCAATTTTTTGTTGTTTCAGAGAAGCTTTCGTTTGTGCTATTCCTGATGTCATCCATGGAAATACCCTCTCATAAAGATTATCTAGTGATTGTCGGGATTGATCTTTTAGATTTTCATAAATCGGTTCTGTTTTTCTAGAAGCAGATGTTCCCTTAATTTCAGCATAGATTGTTTCAGGTTTTCTAATATGTGAGCCTATTCCTTTACTTGATGTACTTAAGTCAAGATCAGCATAGATAATTTCTTCCACTTTTACAGTTACATCACTAATTTTTTCTTCTAGTCTTCTTTGGGAGACTCTTTCTCTGTTTCCTTGATTTTTTTTAGCAGATTCCAGTAACCTTTTGCAAATTTCTTCTTTTTGTTGTTTAGTCATAGAGGTATCCACTTTTTTATAGCTAATTGTCGTTTCTTTTCTCTTAGGACGATCTGCTTGCTCTTGTTTTTTTCGTGGCTTTAAGTTTTCGACTAATTGACTAAGCTTTCCCATATGAAAACACTCCTATCAATTTATTTCTGTATAGCTATTTTATTCAGAAACACCTATATAGATTGAATCTATTCGTTTTTTATTGGATTTTGAATATTATGATAAAAATAGCATTAGCAAAAAACAAACCAATATGAAAATTGGTTTGTTTTTTTATTTTGATATAATACTTCTTACCATTTAATACTATCTTTAATTACGATATCTTCCTTTTAGCGTATACATAGCTAATACCTTACCTTCCATCTTTTGAAATAGCTCATTGAACATAAAACCATTTTCTAATTCTAACAAGGTATTTAACGCATACACATGAAATTCATAAGTGTGTGGTTCGTTTGGCGGTGCCATACCTCCATAGCAAGCAGATAATTCTTTTTCTTGCTTGCCTCCTTGTATACTGATCCAGCTATTTAATCCTTGGACAAAATCCTTTGCTTGTTGACTTTCATTTTCTTCGATTTTGGTTCGCGTGATATTAGCAGCTACCCAATGAACCCAAGAAAAACCACCACTGATAGGACAGGCATCTTTATCTTCTAAAAAAATAGCAAAGCTTTTTGTTCCTTCAGGCGCATCAAAAATTTCAAAGGGAAGAGAATAGGTAGGAATCCCATTTTCATTAAAGTGTGTTCCATGTTTTCCATATTTATCGTCAATTATTCCATTTACAACTCCCGAGCTAATCACATACATTGACAACATCCTTTCATCATTATTTTTTCATTTATTATAATGTGCTTTTTTCCCTAGGTAAATTACCCACAAATTTGTCAGTAAGATTTTTCTAGTATTTTTGAAAAACACTATTAACCTTATAGCTTGATCTTATTGTTGATTTTTTTCAATTTCTATACCGATCTGTTGCATGATCATCAAAGCTTGAATGATCTGTTGACCAAAGCTGTCTGTTAAAAAGTATTCTGTTTTTAAAGGATAGACTTTCGTTGCCTCTTTGTCGACAAAACCATCCACCTGTAATTCCTTTAAATGTTCCAACAACATTTTTTGTGAAATTCCTTTGATGTCTCGTTGTAATTGAGCTAGTGTTGTTTTTCCCAAACGTAAACGCCATAAGATAATGGGTTTCCATTTACCACGAATCATGTCATGAACTAGCTCTAAAGGACAGGTATATTTTTTTCTACGTTTCATTTTACTTCCTCCTTTTTTAATAAAAATTTTCTTCCTGCTCTATAGATAACATGTTACTTGAATCAACTATATACCACCATGTTTTCATCATAAAAAATACACTTCCATTTCCAATTTAAACCTATTTGGTCGCTTATCTACATACTAGAGAATCACGTGATAAAAAATCAGTTGGAACTTTAATCGATCCTTGGTATCCCTCCTTAGAAATATATTTTGCTCTACTTACCTTTTTACTTAGTGGTACTTTTTTTGAATGATCCAACTTAAATACTTGGATTTTTTTCTGGATTTCTTTGATTTCTGCTTTCTTTTTTTCAGGAATTTCTCCTGATTTAAAATGCGTGTGAATTAGCTTTTTCGTGATTTTATTCTCTGCAGTTTCTAAGTGTTTAACTTGTTGGACTAAGGCTTTTTTCAAGTGTTTATCTGATACTACTTTCTTTCGCCCAATTTTTTTAATAAAGGATTTATTCGTGTACTCATTCACGAATGATGCCCCTTCCAAGTCATTTAGTTTCTCCAGTAAAGTTAATCGCTGGATTTGGCATAGTTTCTTTTTATAGATCAAAAAGTCACTAAAAGTATATTTCAGCGTTATTTTATCGCAAGAAATTCTATTTGAAAGAGGTAAATTAAGACAAATCCCCCGTAAAGATATTTTATAAGACAGTACTTCTTCTAATTGTTGTGCTAGTATTTTAACCACTTCACTCATTTGCATTTTGCTTTGATTTTGTATTTCTCCAGGAGTAACTTTTGCTTTAGAAAAATTAGTATGTAATTGATCGACATTGTAAGAAGCCATCAATTTATTTAATCCGGCTTTATTCCTATCAATAATCCGTTCCGTCACTTGATTGGTCGATTCTATGACTAATTTTCTCAGTTTATATTTGTTAGTTCCTGTATAAGCCTTCTGATTAATTAACTTCAATACTTCTTCAAATTGATGATCCGCAAATCGTAAAGATTTTTGAATATCTTTTTCTTCAATCTGCAAAGGTAATTGTTTTAATGATGGCAACGAGCCACTTTCAAACGCCGTCAGTAGAAAAATCATCTTCTTTTGATTTGATTTCCTTAATAAATTTAGTTCGACCATATTAGTGTAAAATTTTACTAATTGATTTTTAATAATTGGATCCATTATATTCACCTTTCTTGATATACCTAAATTTTGCTACCAAGGTGAGATTATAAAGATGGCGTTACTTGCTGTCTAATATAATTTTTTATTTTTTATTGATAAAAATAAAAAAAAAAGAAAAATAGTGATTTCGATCAATTTATTTTATTTTTCAATTTAATAGAAAACAGTTTGTATCAAATATATTAATTATTGATTAATCTAATTTAAAAATTTGTTTTTTTAGTTAATATAAAACGAAAGATGAAGAGGATATGATAAAAATGATGAATCAGTCTATTTTCCAATTCCTATCAAAAATAAGCTGAAAACTCTGAAAATAGCTTCACCTATTTTCAATATTTTCCAGCTTAGTACTTCACTAAAATCTCCAACTACAAGAATCTAACTCTTTAATTCGTTATTATTTACGGAGCAGAAGTCAAATTCCATTCAATCATTGCTTGATAATCACCTTTTGCAACAGTTTCAACAGCAGGAATCTCTAAAGTAACCTCTTCTAAGTTATAATCATAGACTCCATCTACCATCGGACTTTCTCCACTCATCAAAACAGAAGGGACTGTATCAATTTTAACATGCGAGTAACCAGTCAATGTCGGATGACCAGACAACTCTTTTAAATCAGTCGTTGCATCGAATTTTTTTGATCCGTCATTGATGTTTTTAGTTATTTTTCCTGTTTCATTCGTGGTCTGAATATAGGCCCCAATAATCAGATCTTTTAACCATTTTAATTTAGCCGTCAATGTCCATGAGCTAGGGGTTTGTCGTTGGTCAAGAACTCCCACATTAAAGGATTCTTTTTTCTTTACTGGGATACTTTGTTCACCTTTTTTATTTAATATCGTGGTATCTGCTTCAAAATTTTTAGGAAAATATGCAATTCCAAACGAATCATAGATATAATCCACTTTATGATTATCACTCGCAGAATAGATCGAGGCTTCTTTCCAACTTGCGATATAAACAGTATCTAATAATTCAAACACTGTGTCTTTATTTTTTTCCTGATTAGCTTTCCAACCATTAAACTCATACCCTGCTCTAACAGGTATGTTTGCTTCTTTAAATGCTTCAAAATTCGCTAATTGGATTTGTTCTACTGTAACAGCACATGAAGTTAAGTAGTGTTTTACTGTCGCAGTATTCGTCGTCCCATCTTGAAAAGTACCACCATTAGCCATTAACTTAGGGAAAGTATGTGGTATCCGATGATCTGATGTAAAAGTGTACTGAAATAATCGTTGATCTTTTGTAACTACCACCAAAGATTTCTGCTGATAAACAAAAAACATGAAACCTTTATCTGTAACATTACTTAAATCAAAACTTGACAAGTCAATTTTTTCTAGACTATCACATTCATTGAACATACGGTTCATATTCGTTGCTGCACTCGTATCAAAGCCAGTCAGTTGAACATTTACAAGTTTTTTACAATTAGAGAACATTCGGGAAAAATCTTTAACTCCTGCTGTATCTAAACATCTAAGATCGACCTCTGTCAAATTAGGGAACGTATCAAATGCACTTTTTAACGTTTTGTTTTGTAACGTCACTTTTCCTGTACCTTCCTGACTAATCGAAAAACTTGTAATATCTTTTGGTATGACAGTACTATTGATTGCTTTTAATTGGACTGGTAAGCCATTCATTGTTTTCGGTACAACAACTTCTTTTGAGGTACCAATATACTTAGTCAAAATGATAGAGTTTTCTGTTTCAGTGTAGTCCCAATCTTGTTGAACTTTAGAAATTTTTCCCTCTTCATCAATCTGATAATTAATAGTGGTTTGATTTCCCTTGGCTTTTAAATTCTCATCATTTACCTGTAATCGGCTTGGCTCAACATGTGTCATTGTGATTATGGTTCCAGCTTTTAACGTCCAACTAAATGTTTCAGCCGATAATTTTTCAGTAGCATTTATTTTTCGATCATAAATTACTGTACCATCTGCTTCCTTAATTTTCAGCATAAAGTAAACTGAATTCCCATACGAAGAATGGGGTTGTGTGCTGCTTGTAGTGAATGAAAAACGATTGCTACCATCTTCAAAATACTTAATTCGACCAAATGTTGCATTACCTAATCCTTTGGTTAGCCATTGTTTAAACATTTCTTGCGCTCTTTCAACTAATGCTATATTCGCTTCTTTTTGTGGACCATCAGCTAATTCGTCTACTAGTACTTTTGCACGATCAATTTTTTCCTGTGTTAAATCACTTACTAAGGTAGTATATTCATTCGTTTCATAAAGTTCTTGTACTCTTTTTAAAATATAGTTATTGATGGCAGTTAACTCTATCGTTCCATCTTCTTTTACATAGAGATACTGTTTATCAAAGAGCACCTGATCATTACTTGATTCAATCGAGTAAACTCCATTCGGCATATTTTCAAAACTTACCTGATTTCCTTTTACTACCACTTCTTTGACAATATCCTGACCATTTTTTAAGCGTAATGAGCTATTTTATATCAATTCGCTATTGTTGATTTTAATGGTCACTTGGCTCTTTAAATTTAGTTTCTGTAATTCATGATTTGTAACAAGTGTCAGTTGTGAGTCAAGATCACTAGACAAGCCTAAATTTTGTAAAGCCTGCGTGATTTGGTTTTCTGGAACCACTTGGGTTACCATAGCAACTGGCTGACTATCATTTTTCAAAAATTGATTGGCAGTTCGATCATCAACCGTCAAGTTCAACAATTGAAAATACGGGATCAGATTATAGTTTTGGGACTGATAACCAAACTCAATAAATAATTGTACAAGATCATTGACCGTCTTTCCTTTACTTGCTAGCTTACGGTGATATTTATTAAATTCGGCAAAACCTTTTTGACCTAACCGCTCTGCAATGAGCATAAATAAAAGTAATTTTTCTTGATAGCCCTGTTGATTATATCCTACATGATTGTCTAGTAAACTTGTTTTTACTCTGTTGATTAATCCCTGTTTATCATTTCTAAATAGCCAACTATCTTTAATAAAATTCGTTAAATATTTTTGCTGATAGTACGTACCATAGACATTATTCAACACATCAACAACGGTCATTTCCTTACTTGGTACCTCATAACCATGGGCAATTTCATGGATCGGTAACCAATTGATTGAAAGATAAGAGGCCATACTTGTAGAATTTTGTGCAGTCCAGTTCCTTCCATAATAGGCTGCACCAGCACCGTGGGCATCTGCTTTGATGAAATATCGTTGTTTTTCCTCTTCATGAATTGGGTCTGGACTGTTGACTTCTAGTCCTGTTAGCTCATCAATCAATTTAAAAACCTGATTATCATATTCATAAACTAATTTAGGAAGGTCAATTTTTCGGATAGTATTGAGATCATTGATAGGAATCAACATTTGAAATTTTTGTCCCTTCACAACAGCAAAACTTGCTTTGCTCTGATTCCATTTATCAAGAAAATCGTTTATTTTTGTGTGTTCATCATAAGCAGGAATTTTTTTAGCTACGCCTTTAGTGATCTTTATTTCAATTTTAGGTTTTTCATTCATCTGTGTACTTGAATACGGTGTGTCGATATATGGAACTAATGAATTAGCTACGTCGATCGTCGTCCACTCCGTAGAAATAGTTTTAGACATTTCCAATTTTGAATCATTTCCAAGCAAACGTAAAGTCACATTCGATTTATACTGACTATTGATTTGACGCACTTGAATCTGTGTTTTACCTTCAAGTACGATGCCTAAGTCTTGTCTATCATGATTTGCTGCCATACGTCGACCTTCTTTTAAAAGATGAGAAGGTTGTGGTAGAGTAAAAATTTCTTGAGTAAGAACACTATTTACTGGGACTATTTCTCCTATCTGATCCAACAGTTTTTGAGCATCTGTTAATATCTGTAATAAGTCAGTCTTCTCTTGTTCTCCAAGTTGATAAGTTCCACTCATCAACTTATTGGTCAACTCGTTGATTTTTACTTGATTGGCCGATTCTGATAACTCTTTTTTTTCTTCATTTTTAAAAAGCGCTAGCACTTGTTCTTTGAGATAAGTACTATCTGTTATATTTGTCAAGGTTTTGTCAGATGCTACTTTATAAGTATACGTTTTTAACGTTCCATCCTTTGACTTATAGTTTTCATCATACACCTTAAAACGGCTAGGTTCAGCGTGATAAATCGTAAGTTGGTCTCCTTCTTTCAATGTAATTTCCTCTTTTTTATTGGATAACCATTCATTACCTTTTATCACTTTAGTATAGGTCTCTATTCCTTGATTTACTATTTTAATTGATACATAAAGTAAATAGACGTAGATATTAATAAACTGAAGATGAAGTAACAATGTGCTTCTTTTAGTGTTTTTTAGGAGTAAGACATGGCGGGGAGGTATTTGTTTTCCTTTGTACGCTTATAAAGAAAAATAAATATGGCTTTTCGTCAAATGGTGTTGGGAGAGATAAATTTGAATAAAAACTTAGTTCAATATCCGGTGTGTACTGTGTGTTCATATTTTTCGGTTTTCAAAAATTAGTCCTTGTTGCAAATAGATTCATACACGAAAATGATAGAATTTGTGGTAACCAAAAGCAATTCGTTTGATCAACCTGATTTTGTTGTTTAGGCCTCTGTGAAGTCATCTAGTGAGATACGTTGAAGGAATTCGAAATATCCGATTGGTAGTATCAAAAGATCATGAATTTATTTTTAAACGATTGCGGAAATGTAGGTGCAAGCATTTAAACTTCTTTTGAAAACCGTTCTGATTTTGTTTAACAAAATAATAGTGTAATAATTAACTAAAGGAATACGTTGTTCGCGTAGCTTCATTGTAGCTTAAGAGTCCATCAACGATTTCTGTTTGACTGATTCGTCATTTAAACAGCTTGTGATAATGACTTTTGATTGGCTTCAATGTCTAGAGATCTTTGAGTAATAGTTCTCAACATCACTTAAGTTGGGTCCTTTTTGATATTCAGCGTGTGAGAGTTGCAAATGATTCATGATCTGTATACGTAATTAACTGAAGCTATAATTGATATGTTGGACAATGTTAAAGTGTCTAGAACAAAATATTGTAGAACCCCAAAAATTACAGTATTTATTGGTAATTAGAAAAAGAAATCCTTGACCAAAACGGCCAAGGATTTCTTTTTAATTTCATATAATAATGATTACTTATTAGCCAATAGCAAAAATAAAAAAGATAAAGTAGGCTATTGGAAGTATATTGATTGTGCAACCAATTCCACAAATCACATAAGAATACCAATTTGTTAACTTTATAAATCCGATAATAGCAAAAACTGTCCCAATAATACTTAAAATAAAAACTGGAATTACTGTAGTAAACCCAATAGCTAAGCTTAAATTATCGACGAATAATAAGAGATTAACTAAAATACCTAGCAGTATACTTAAAATTCCTGAATATTTTATCATTATTACTCACTTCTAATAATTTTTATATATTTATTATAAGTAATCTATTAATTATGAATTCTAATTATTCTAATTTTTATAATATATGAAATAAATGAAAAAATTCACATTGTATTAAATGCTGATAGTAAAAAATTTCACTAAATTATAGACTGATAAAATTGCAAAAATAAAGTTGATGTCTGATTTAAAAAAGTAAATAGTAGTTTTTTGAGTTGTTTTTCCTAAAGAAAGCTAACTAATATAAGTAAGATAGTAGAGTTATTCATGTATATTTAATTTTAATTACATTAAATATCTAAATTTTTCAAATAATGAAAAAATAGAAAATGAATAGTATGATAATATCTAATGCATACTCGAAAGTAAGGGAGTGAAGCATATAGTTTTTTACAATATAATCCTTTAAGGCTTTAGACTAAGTTTTATGGGGATAGCACATAGTTATAAATATAATGATTTTAAAAATAATTATATAAAGAGGAAGATAAGTTTGGATTTCTATATTTTAAAAAAATATATTTTTTTATCTTTATTTACTTTTATATTATGTTGTACATGTACTATCAGTGTTTATGGAGAAGAAAATACTATTTATTATTCCCAATCTAGGCCACCAAGATTTTATGGTGCTAAAGAAGTACATTTGAAAGTAGGAGAAGACTTCGATGTTAATGATTCAAGGTATAGAGTTTTTGCGATAGATTTTGAAGATGGTGATTTAACAAATAAAATAGAAATCAAAAGTAACAATGTTGATATTCAACACGTGGGAAATTACGAAGTTGTTTATAGAGTAAACGATTCACATGGTAACGAAACGCTGTTTGAAACAACCGTAATTATTTCAGAATCTCCAGACTCAAAAGTTATTCGTAAAGTATATAATAATTTTTCAACTTGGAACACAACGTTACAAGGAATCTTAAGGGGAGACCATCAAGATCGGCAAATGTTAGGGATAGGGATCCCAGAAGGAAAAGTAGCAGAAGTAAAAGTGATAGAGGGACCAGATTTAAAAATTAGTACTTTAACAAATGATTCCCATAAAGATGGTACAAAAATGAATATCACTAAAAATAGTTATACACAGGTTTCTAGTGTATCAGATAATTCTGTCCCTTTTGTTTATACTCCTTTGAATACTAAAGAAGAAGCCGATTTAGAAAAGGAAATTTTGCTTGAAGTTAAATTAAGTGATGGTATAGAAAGGATTCCTTATTATCACCAAGGTGATGATGAAGTAGCTTTTTTTGATATGTGGGAAAAACAAGTAGATAGATATGCCGTGATAGAAGGTGAAGCGCTAACTGTACTTGTTCCATATATGGATAGAAAGAAACTAGTGAACCATTGGGCAAAATCCTTTAAAACATTAGATGATTTTTTATTATATTATAAAAAAGTCAGAGATCGTTATGATCAACTAATAGGATTAGAAAGACAGCCAGTTGATGTGTTAGATCAAGTAGTAAATACTAGATTTTTTGTTCGTGCAAATGCTCATGGCATAGGAGCCGCTTATTATGGAACAGATCATATTGGAGTAAATAATACAAGCGTTGCTTCCTTTTTCGAGGCTAATTGGGGAGGTCTTCACGAGCTTGGGCACGGTTATCAAGGAGATTTAAGAGATGGGGCCATGCAATTGGGAGAGGTTTCTAATAATTTTTTAGCTTATGAGATCCAACATGATAAAGAAATTTATCCTTGGAATGATTATTATATGTATATTAGTAGAGATGAACAAAAATATAATAATCAAAGATTAAATGAAAATAAAACATTTTATGATGTAGATATCACTGGTAAGCTATATATACTAGAAAATTTACTTCAATCATTTAATAACAAAAATGCTATTTATAGTGAAATGAATAGCTGGTATAGAAGACAAAAATCTCAAGGAAATAGTCCAAGAAATGAAGAAGCTTGGATCAGAGCGTTTGCTAAAGTTTCCGATGTCAATATATTGCCATATTTTGATTCATGGGGAATTACTGTATCTGAAGAATTAAGGGAAGAAATTTCCAACATAAAACATTTGAAGAATAGTTCTATTTTAGGTGACATCATTAAGGATAAAGCTATAATAGAAGAAATTAAAGGAAATAAAAGTAAAGATACGTATTCAGCTGTTACGAATAGCGAAGTTGCAGAATATGGGCTCAATGGGTCTTTAACTATTAAACTCTCTGATGAAATTTATGATCTAGTACAAAATAAAATTATTCAAATTATTGATGAAAATAATATAATCAATAATATCACTATAAATCAAAAAGAAATAGTACTTAAAAATATACCTATCGGGACTTTTTCGATAGTTACTCCATATATTAACGAAAATTATTTTATAGAACCTCAGTGGGTAACCGTTCGCCAAAATGAGAATAGTGAAGTTAATGTGAACTATGACAAAAGAACAGAATTCACATATGATGGGGATCAATTTTATATTCAAGGTATATACAATACAGATGGAATTAGGGGGATACTGAATAAAGATTTAACAAGTTTAACCATTAAATTAGGTGCTGCCAATTTAGGAAATGGTTCTTGGCCAGAAAACCAACTATATTCGAGTGTGTCTATTATTAATAAAGAAGATGGTTCGATCAAGAAATCATATCAAGTTAATGGTAAAGGGTACTATTCTTATCTTGATCCAGATAATCTAACTCAGGAAATTCCGATTAAAATAGGTGATAGAATAAAGATTTATCATGAACAACCCCATAAAATTAGTTTTGTTAGTGGAATCACTAATGAGGTAATCAAAATTAATGCTACAAATACAAAAGAAACAGAATATATTATTACTTCAACCGGGTTTAAGAAGCTTGACTTATCTGATACAATCTATCAGGATTCTATTTATCAATTGAAAAAAAATCAGACTAATATAATATTAAGAAATGCAATGAATGAACTAAGTCAAGAAGAAATAGAAAATAGAACTGTCAAAATCAACTATAAAAACAATTTGATTTTACTATATAATTCTTTGCTAGAAATAGATAAAACCGAATTTACAGATTTTATAGAAAAGATAAAAAAAGGTGGATCACCTAGGTTACAAAGTATTTCTAACAATATTACTCTTAAACAAGATGAAATAATCGATTTATATTCTTTGATTAAGGCAATAGATCCAGAAGATGGAGAATTAACTATCAGTCCTGATAATACAAAAATAGAAACAACATTTAATCCATCAATTATAGGAACATATCCTATAAAATATACTGTTTTTGATTCGGACAAAAATGAATCAACTATAGAGTTAAGTATTCAAGTCATTAGTAATGATAACACTAATAACAGTAGTTCAGAAAACACTGAAGCAAGTGAAGATACGAGTACTAGTGATTCGGTAAGCGCTGGAACGAGTGGAGATACAGGTACTAGTGATTCAGTAGATGCTGGAACAAATGGAGAGACAAGTACAAGTGATTCAGTAAATGTTGAAATGAGTAGTAAGCCAAGCAATAATGATTCAGAAAATATCAACTCAGAAAGTAAGGAAATCAGTAAAAATAGTAGTTTAGGAAATAGAGGGACAAGAAATTTTAACGATAGAAGTATGTCAAAAATCGATAGGGCTAGTGATCTAACTGGAGGTTCTAGAAAGAATTTCTCAACAGAAAAATTGAATGAATCTAAAAAAGAATTTCCACGTACCAGTGAAAATTCTTCACTTAATAGATTATTTAGTATCTTAGGAATAGTCTTACTTCTCTTGTGTATAATTCAGAAAAAGTATTTAAAACGAATAGAACGAGCGAAGTAATTATATAAATCTGAAAAGAAGTAAATAAATCATATGTGAACAGAAAGATGTCTCTGTTCACATATGATTTTTAGTTATTTAATAATATTCAACAAGATTTTATCAATTAAATAATGTAAAGTAATTATTTGATTATTTATGGAAATTATTAATTTACTAGATAAAGTATACAATTATTATAATGAATGATCAGGTTGCTTATAGATAATACTTTTTTTGAATTTTTTTTGTTGTGATTTTTTTTCTTTTTTTGCTACATCTTTTAGTAAGTGTAAATGTTTAGGTACACTAGTTGATTCTTGATTTAACAAGTATTTGATAGAATTGATATTCTGGATGTTCATATGAAGATGATCAGTATGAATATTTGTAGAAATACTTTTTGAAATAGATAAATTTTGATTTTTATAAAATTTATTTGTTAAATAAGTTTGTAATTTTTTTGTCAGAGGACTATTTTCACGGCAACATTTTAAATAGGAATAAATGGAAAAAATATCTATTGCTATTTCTTTGCTCATTAAAGAATCAAATTTTAATGTATCTAAACGATCTAATAATATAGATATCAAGGATAGGTAGATTTCTTTAGTTGAACTAATCCCTGGTATTTTAGAAGTATATAAATATCTACCTTGAATCCCTTGTAAAGAAGGAGAGAATTTTATTTTGGAAATTTCACTAAATTTCCTTTCTCCTAAAGCTACTTTTAGAGCAATATCTAATTCTTTAATTACACAATTTCCAACGAGGTTTTGTGAAGTACTAGTAATGTCACCATAATGTTCATTTATAGAAAGATTCTTTATTTTAGAAAAAAATATTTCTTGAATATTTGATTTTTCTTTATTTTGACTATATTTTTGAGATTCTTTTTTTGTAATAATTTCATTAATTTGATTGCGTACATGTATAGTTCCTAATGAAAGAATGAGAGATAATTGATTTATTTTTTCCGGAGAAATAATATAGAAATAATTAATAATGTCCCTTTTATTACGTATTTTAGAATGGGGATCCATAGTTACTTGCTTGAAGTTTTTTCTGAGAGAATGAAATTGGTGTGCTTTATCAAAAAATTCTAGTTGAATATAATTATTTTTATTTTGTATCCTGCAGCTGATTTCATGGAGACTCCAATCTACTAATAAAGTATCATAGGAAACTATTGTAAGGGGGAGTAATAAAAAACTCTCCTTCTTATTAGGAACTAATTTTTTTATTTCAAAAGCTAATAGCTCGGGTACAATTGTGGCATACATACTATTATCTAAAGACTTTTTTAATAATTCTATATCCTGTGAATTGAAACTTTTTTCATTTAGTTCTAGATAATTTTTATATAAAGAAATAAGTTCAATACTAGGTTTATATTGTTCTATTTCTAACAGAGATATTTTATTTTCCATTAGATTGAGGAGTTGTAAAATAATCTGCATTGAAAAAAAACCGTATTTTTTAGAATTAATAAATGATGTTCTCTGAGATTTAGCCCAGGATAATAAATGTGAGTAGTACTCATCTTGATTCATGCATGGACACTCTCCTTTTTAATTTAATGATAATTAAAAACTGATTACAGTTGATAGATTTATCAAAAAAATCTAAAAAAAAACTATTTGAGAGATGTTTTCTCAGCATTAATTGAGCAACAAATGATAGTTTTTATTACCAATAATAAAAGAGGTTATTATACAAAAAGAATTTATAAAAATGACTAGAAATGGCAGTATATGAACCTAAAGTTGAAGTTTGATTTATTCTAGATGGCCTATATTAGTTCATAAAGATAAGGAATTCGACTGTATTAAGAAATCAGAATTATGTTATATTTATAGGGATTGATATATATTTGAGGGAGATATAGAATTTTTTGAATAAAAGAATTGTATACCCTTCTTTGGTCTAATATTATAGACTGGAGAATAGGTATATATCTAAAAAAAATATAAAGAGATTTTTTATGCTTTATAAGTCTCTACTTTCTTCAAACCAATATTTTTCTTTCTATCAAGCATGGTGTCAAATTCCATAAACGGGTTCAATTTTGGATAAATGCTTATCGAGAAATTAGAGAAGAAGTACTCCTGAGAAAACGACGAAATCAGAAATATTCTATTCAAGCCAAATACGACAGAGTAATATCAAACAAGTAAGATGTCCTACCGTGAACTGTCCAACACCTTAAAAATAAACAATTCAGCACTTATTATAGCTTAGATGCGTCAATTTCGTATAGCGAAAATTGAGGAACTCTCCAAATCGAAAGGACGTCCACGTAGCTTGACTAAAAAATGAGCACCCGAATAAATCAATATTAAAACAACAATCGAAGACCAATATCATATCAATACGCTCCAAAAATAAGTGCGCTTGCTTCAAATTGAAAATGCTTTTTTAAAATAATTGAGGAAGCGATTCAGGTTATGGATGATTGTCCGTATTACCGTATATTCCAATCAGATCAAGGGGAGATCAAATGAGTGCTTATTCGTATAAACTGAAAGAACACAACATTTTCTAAAGCATGTCGCAAAAAGCGAAGTGTTTAGATAATTAACCAATGGAAAGTTTCTTTGGCTTATTGAAGCGAGCGATAGATCAGTATATTTATTATTACAACTATAGGAGAATGAAAACGAAATTGAGCTGGTAAGACCCCGTTCAATTTTATGAAACAACACAATTAGATGACTAATATTTGATTTTTTGCACGAAAAAAAGAGTGGATTTCTCCACTCCATCTAACTTTTTGGGATCACTACAAAATGATAGGTCTTTGTATTATAGTTCCATATTACTTTGTTGGAATCGATTCATTAGTTGGATATTCTGTTTAGTATGTGGTGGATTTTGCGGAGCAAATCGTGCTAGTAGTTCTTGTAATGATTTTCCCTCGTGCCCACTTTTTCCTGGATAAGGTGTGTTTACAGTTGGATATCCAGACATCTGTTGTTGAACAAATCGTGCTTCTTTTTGTACTCTTTTAAATGTACCTCGGTCACATGGATTTTTTATAAAAAATAGATTTTTAGCTTGTACTGTTGCCGATGATCTATGTTTGGTATGTTTAAATAGTTTGGTAAATAAATTGAGTTTATTCATATATATCACTCCATGGCTTTTTAATTTTTGCTTATTTTACTATCGTGACATCATAAAAAAATTTTTTTGTCTTTTTTATTTTTTTAGAGAGAAATTTGGTGTACATTCTCTACAATTTATTGATGAAATCTGAATAGAGTTAGATCAATTGACTAAGATTTTAGTTTCATTTTTTTAATATAGTTTATCTCTCTGCTACAAACTATACTAAAAAATTTCTTACTCTTTTGAAAGAAAAATACCTAGAATAAACAATACTACTAAAATGATTAGTTAATACTATAATTGCTTGGGTCAATAGAAGTTATCGTGTTGTTTGGTTATAATGGTTATTTACATTTTTATAGTATGATAGATAGAAATAGGAAAACAAGTAATAAATACATAATTAATAAGAGAAGCATTTATAAAAGGAATAATCCAATATAAAATTCCAAAGCTGAATCGAGTCGAAAAGAACGTTCTTAATCATCGTTACACCTAGCGACTTATTTGATATGGCTAAATTGTGATAAGTTATCTGGCTGTATGGGTGAATTGTATACAAGACTAGTTGATGAGGAGAAATTAACTAGTCTGTCAGGAACTACTTATGGTCCATCTGGTAAACAATTTTTACGTTTGAATGTTGGGTGTTCAAGACAAAAGTTAGAGGATTTATGAGGATTGACCAAAAGGCTTCAAACAGGCCTTGCGTGTGATGTCTCGTCGTTTAGCGAAAGGAATTTAGATGATCAAATCATTTAGCGGATGGCCTAAAGATTAGCAAAAAGAGGCTGGGACAATACTTGTCTCAGCCTCTTCTCGTATCTCTAAAAACGGATAAACGGTGAGACAAACGTAGCATCTTCGAAAATAAGCTGAAATTTACCAAAAATTTGAGAAGCAATTTTCGAAAAATCCCCTCTTGTTTCTTAATGCGAAACACTTTTATCTCAACCTCTTTTTAGTTTTATTCATCAATTCGAGGCGTTTTTTTCTTTTCGGTTTCTCGGATGATATAAACTGGCCGTTGTTTAGTTTCTAAGAAAATCTTACCAATATATTTTCCGATGATCCCTAGACAGAGCAATTGGATTCCGCCAATAAATAAGAAGATGGATACCATAGATGGCCAACCAGAAGTTGGATCTCCAAATAACAGCGCACGAAAAATAATAAATAGTATGGCGATCCCCGAACCAACGCAAGACAATGCACCTACAAAAGAGGCAATTGTTAGGGGAGTATCAGAGAAATTGATGATCCCATCGATTGAATAATTGAATAGTTTCCAAAATGACCATGATGTTTCGCCAGCAGCGCGCTCACGATTTTCAAAAGAGATGTATTCTGTTTTAAAACCAACCCAACTAAAGAGGCCTTTTGAAAAGCGATTGTATTCAGTCAATTCTAATACGGCATCGACCATTTGGCGAGTCATCAAGCGAAAGTCTCTCGCACCATCAACCATTTCTGTATCGCTGATTTTATTGATCAATCGATAGAATGCACGGGCAAAGAAACTACGAAGGACTGGTTCTCCTTCACGTGTTGAGCGTCGAGTTCCTACACAGTCGATATCCGTAGTAGTGATTTTTTCGATCATGACTGGCAGTAGTTCGGGTGGATCTTGTAAATCCACGTCCATCACCGTGATCAGTTCACCAGTTGAAGCTTGTAAGCCGGCATAAAGAGCAGCTTCTTTACCAAAATTTCGGGAAAAAGAAATGAATCTGACGTAGTGGTAGTTTTTGGCTAACTGTTTGATAGCCTGTAGCGTACCGTCTTTCGATCCATCATCAATAAACAAGTATTCAAATTCATGAGGCCCTTTAAATTTTTCTACTTCATCGAAAAAAAGTGGTATTGTTTTTTCTTCATTAAAGCAAGGGACAACAATTGATATTTTCATCGTTTTGATCCTTTCACGTAGAGATTACTTTTGTATTATATGAATAGTAAACTTATCCTCAAATAAATACGCATATAAGAATAGTTTTTTTAGAAGACGTCAGTTTTAGTTTACCATCTGGAGTAAATTTAATAAACTTTTAAATTGCAAGTTTCATAAAAATAAAGGAAGATAAATGAAAATATGTAAAAGTGAGGGAAGTCTAGATCAATGAAGATCATTAGACGATGAGATGAAAATAAAAACAATAATCGGAGATATATGGATGGCTGCGGACAATTGTGGCTTGACCTCTGTTTCGTTTCAACCAATTGTCGAAGGAGAACAAGCAAATCAAGAAATTTTACTGCTGGGGAAAAAACAACTCCAAGAGTATTTTCGAGGGGAACGACAATCATTTGATGTGCCACTATCAATCAATAGAGGGACGATTTTTCAAAGGAAAGTTTGGCGAGCACTACAGGCTATCCCATTTGGTGAAATACGAAGTTACAAAGAGGTTGCGATAGCTGTCAGCAGTCCTAAGGCAGTGCGAGCGATTGGACAAGCCAACCGTACGAATCCTTTGCCAATCTTGATTCCTTGTCATCGAGTTATTGGTCAAAATGGTCAATTAACAGGATATATGGGAAATATAGAAGAAGGGATTGCGATCAAACGTCAATTGTTAGTATTAGAAGGATATTTTTCGGAGAATGAATAGAAGAAGGGGTTTCTAAATAGAAAATAGCTGTAGGCAAGAATGTGGTGCGCTCCAAAAGTTGTATGTGTAAAGGACAATTTTGGAGGTGCACTTTAAAAGTAGTTGCCTCACGCTTAAAAATGAATAAACGAGCAGAAATAGTTCCTTCGAATATGCCAAAGTTCTTTTTATAAATTTTATTTGTAGTATCCCCTTTCATTTCCGTAAAAATCGTTATGTATGTTAAATGAATAGATTATTCAAAAGCTTTAAGCGAGTGAATCGTCAGTTCAGTACTTGTTTGTCTCCTAAAACTTATTTAGCCTATAATTAGAAACTTATAGCATAAGTGAAGAACAGCATTCTTATTATTACCTTAATAAGAGTAAAAGAACAACTATGGGAAAAATGATGGTGTAAATATTCTCTTTCTCTTTTACATAATAACAATAAATATAAAAATAATTTACTATTCCAAATAAACTGAATACAAGTAGAGTGATCCAAGTGACGATTCCGTGTGTAGGATTAGAATGGGACAAAAATCAGGTTTTTTCTGATTTTTGTCCCATTCTCGTTCCAATTATTCTAAGATTTTTATCAACATCATTTGACAATGAGCCAAATTTTTATGTTGCTTTAATACTAGAAAAATGTAAGAGCAACTAATAAAGCTGGGTGGTGATGGTTATTTGTTCGATGATCTGTTCTCCAGTTCTTGAGCAAAATCCCTCTTTTCACGACTTTCTCATCATAATTTCGTTAACCAGATGAAGAGCAATGCCATCGTTGTCTGCAATAAACCAACAGATAGACCATAGGATAGGAAACGAGGGCCTTCTTTCATGAATTTAGCAAAATCCAAACGTAAGCCGATGGCAGCTAAGGCAGTGATCTCAAACCAGTTACTAATAAAATGGGCAGTATGATCGATAAATGCTGGTAGAGTAAACAAGCTATTGATCAAACAAAAAATGACAAATCCTAAAACATACCAAGGTAAGGGCAACTTTCTTTTCGTTTGTTTTGTATGAGGTACGTGAGTAGTAGCAACTGTTTTTTTCTGCATAAATTTTTCAAATAGATAGACGACAACGACCAACATCATGATGCGCAGTATTTTAAAGAGCATCGAAAATTGGACTACTGAATCATCAAGCAAGCTGGCGCCTGCCACGACTTGACCAACGGATTGCAGTGTTCCGCCTAACAATGCGCTTTTTTCGATCAGATTGTCGTCGAAGAGATGCAAACCTAAAAAGGGTAAGGTCAACATCATAACGGTTCCTAGTAAGTTGACAAGCGTGATGATCTGGCCTTTTTCTTCTTCTTCTGCGTGGATAACTGGTGCAATAGAAGCAATCGCTGAAGAGCCACAAACAGCATTTCCACCCGCCATCATCAGAGAAGAAGTGTCACTAAAGCGTAGTTTTTTTCCGATCCAATAAGCGCCTATGATCGTGACGCTCATCTGCAACAAAACGAACAGGATCCCTTTGATGCCAATCTGGGCAATCGTCTGGGCTGTGACGGTGGCACCTAGCAAAAAGACAGAGCATTCCAATAACTTACTTTCAGCAAATTTCGTGCCAGCAGCAAGAGATGTTTGTTTAAAAAAAGTATTTCCTAATAGGATACCCAACAAGATAGCAATGGTAGCAGCACCTAGTTGAGGGACTAGCAGTGCCAACAATTTGCTGGCGATAGCCACTAAGAGCGCGAGTAATAACCCAGGAAATATTTTCCGTATGTTCAATTGTTTGAAGCGATTAATGGGTGAGTGTACATTCATTTCATAAATTCCTTTCATGATTGTTACGCAAAAAAAGAGAAGCGTAAATGATATCTTGGTAATAGTAGCATTGTTCCGTTTTTTTGACAAAATGTTTAAAACGCAAAAAGTCTTCTGCCTTTTCCATTTTTTGAAAAAGACAGAAGTTGTGTAGATCTATTAAATATTTTTAGGGAATAAGTGATGATTTTTCCCATGTTCCTTTAATAGGAAGAGTAGGTAATGTCCTAGAACATAAAGAACCATCACCGTAGCAATCCCACATTCGATGACTTTCAAAATGTTTAAAACACCTGTGTTCATTCCCTGTGAATCAAAGTAATGAACAGCTGTGAATAGAGCAGTTGCCGAGATCACTAATGGGAAAGTAAACGCCGCGTAACTTGGATAAAAATGTAATTTCAATAGGTGCGGTAACATTGAAAGAACGATAAAATACAAAATTTGAGACAGGATAAACAGTCCAAGAACTAAGTAGAGATTTGGTTGTTCAAAGTTTTTCAAGTATCCTGTTAAACAAAGAGATCCAGGTGCTGCAACGATTGTGATCAGTGGCAAGGTTGGCTGTGCCATATTTTTAACAAAAAAGACACGTTTGATAATGATTGGTAGTAAAAATGCGTAGCAGGCAAGGGAAACCCAAAAAAAGATCTTACCGATAAGGGGGAAGAAATTTCCAGCCGTTACAGTAATTACACCAAAGCCCACATAAATGATGAACCAACTAGGATAAACGGCTTCAATCGAGAGATCCGCTTTTACAACATGATGGTACGTAAAATAAAGAACCAACACGATTTGGAAGACCACTGCACTTAGCCAAATCACCTTCACGAGAGGAGCGATACTCGTAAATGAAACGAAGTAAGTACAGATGACCATTAATGCCATAGTAAATGTTGGTGAAACAGAACCGATAATTGGGTCATGTAACATTTGTCTTGTATGTTCAAATAGAATGAATAATTTAATAAACATCAAAACCATCAAGATCATGCTTATACAACCGATAAGATTACCTAATGAAACCAAATGATATTCTTTGAATAGATTTCCTAAAGACGCCAAACCAAGAATCAGTCCGCAAATTGGAATTGGAATAATCTTCAAAAAATTCTTCATTTACATTCTCCTTCTATAAATTTTTTTTGCCAGAAACTGTATCAAGAAAACTCAAGGTGTAGCGATAAGTAATTGGAAAGGGTTGATAGTAATTCGAACAAATTTTTTTAAACTGTTCAGTGGGAAATAAACAAATATGTTAAGAGTTTTTTACTTATCGCTACTTGAACAAGGTCGTTTGTTCAAACTCCTGAGTAATGATTGGAAAAAGGATCTGTCCTCTTTCCAATTTCAAGCGATGTGCTTTACACTTACTATTATAATCATTTTCTGTTATATTTAAATCAAATAGTTATTATAGTAATTATAACAAAAAGTTATGGAAGTGAGCTTATGTTGAAATTATTGACAACTTTTCGTGTTGTTTACGAAACAAGAAACTTTTCACGTACTGCAGAACTATTGTTTTTATCCCAACCAGCTGTTTCCAACCAAGTGAAACAGTTAGAAAGAGAGCTAGGCGTCATTCTTTTTGAAAGGAATGGCAGAAAAGAAATGAGACCAACAAAACAAGCGGATCTTCTCTATGAACGAGCGCTGATCCTGTTGGAAGAATGGCAAGTAACACAACAGCAACTATTAGATGAACAAAATGAAGAAGAAGTATGCCGGATCGTTGCTTCGCATACATTTGCAGTATATTTGTTGCCGAAACTTTTGCGTTATCTGATTCCAAAATTCCCAAAAGTAAATTTTGTTGTCGCTTTTGCCAATTCCCATGACTCGTTGGATCAAATTGCGAAGCATGATGCTGATTTTGGTTTTATTGAAAAGCCTTTGGAAACATCAGGAGTACAGCGATTTTCTTTGATGGAGGATGAACTAGTGATTGCTGGTGATCCAGAAAGTAAACTTTGGCTAGTCAGAGAATCGACTTCTGGTGTTTTTCACTATACCCAACGCTATTTTGAAGAAAAAAATATCCATGGAAAGAAGATGCTCGTTAAAAGCAATGAGGTAATTGCTGCCTTACTAAAAGAAGGAGTCGGACGATCGATTTTATCGAAACGTGCGGTACCGGAAGGCGTGAAGTTTGAATCTTTGGAGTATAAACGGAAATTTTACCTCGTTCAGCGAACCAATCTAGTTTCAAAAGTTCTCCAATCAATTGCCAAAGAAATACTTGTTTACAATGAAATCTATCAAAGAAAAGAAAAAGACCCTCGAGAATAAAGACACGTTTCTTTGGGATTTCTGCAAAGAAACAACTTGAAAATGAGACGGATATGCTTAAATGAGGGAGAGTTTAAAATTTCTCAAATGTCCTTGCTTTAACTTTCTTTTATTTAGAGAGACCGCTATAATAAAGAACAGTATGGTTTTTTAAGAAAAGGGATGAAACATGGAAAAAAAAGTAAAAGCTTCTAACGATAATCGGATCGATTATGGCGTGATTTTACCGGTCTTTTTATTATGTTTGATTGGTTTACTGTCTTTATACGTTGCGCTTAGTCATGATCCCAACAATCCGTCAGTAATAAAGGGCGTAGGCATGCAACTTCTTTGGTACTTAGTCGGATCGGTTGCTATTATAGTGATTATGCATTTGAATTCAAAATGGATCTGGAAACTGACTCCTTATCTATATGGGCTAGGATTAGTAGTTATGGCGCTCTTATTGAAATTTTATGATCGTAATTTAGAAGCGTCTACAGGTTCGAAAAACTGGTTTAGTTTTGGTTCCTTCACTTTTCAGCCCGCTGAATTGATGAAAATCGCGTATATATTGATGATGGCACTGATCGTCACGAAACATAACACGCAATTAAAAGAACGGACAACAAAATCAGATTTTTGGCTGATAGGGAAAATGTTGATCGTGACACTCCCTGTTTTAGCACTGATCATGGCTCAAGATGATTTTGGGACGATGCTTGTCTTTTTAGCTATTTTTGGAGGAATATTCCTCATGTCAGGAATTTCTTGGCGAATCATTGTGCCTGTGATTGCTTTAGCTGTTCTTGTTGGCGCAGGAACGATTTTTTTAGTTACTACAGACGGCGGAAGAGAATTGCTCTATAAAGTGGGCTTTAAATCGTATCAGTTTGCCCGCATCGATTCCTGGCTCGATCCGTTTCACGATACCTCGGGCATGAGCTATCAGCCTGCTCAAGGGTTATTAGCCATCGGAACGGGTGGTTTGTTTGGGAAAGGATTCAACGTAAGTAATATCTATGTGCCCGTGCGTGAGTCAGATATGATCTTTACAGTCATTGGTGAGAATTTTGGCTTTATTGGCGGTGCCTTTGTCATTTTCTTGTATTTTATCTTGATTTATCGTATGATACGGGTCTGCTTTGATACGAATAATGAATTTTATGCGTATATCGCAAGTGGCTTGATCATGATGCTCTTGTTCCATGTCTTCGAAAACATTGGTGCAAACATTGGCTTATTACCATTGACTGGGATTCCTCTTCCTTTTATCAGCCAAGGGGGATCATCCATTTTAGGAAATATGATCGGTATCGGTTTGATCTTATCAATGAGATACCAAAATGAGGCACCTGCAAAAACTTCTAGGAGGTAACAACAGTTGTATTGTTTTTATTGGTACCCTAAATGTTCAACTTGCAAAAAAGCAAAAGCTTGGTTAGATGCACATCACATTGACTATCAAGTCATTGATATGATTGCAGATACACCATCAGCAGAAACAATAGAAGAATGGCTCACCCATAATGAAATACCGATGCGCCGTTTGTTCAACACAAGCGGAATGAAGTATCGGGAGTTAGGACTGAAAGATCAAATCGCTGATTTTTCAGTAAAAAAAGCTAGTGCTGTTCTTTCTACTGATGGAATGCTCATCAAACGTCCGCTGATCGTCAAAGACAAACAACTCGTCGCAATTGGCTTTAATGAAAAAACATACGAAGGAGTATTGATATAAAATGGCTGGGAAACACTTGAAGAAAAAAAATAATCTTTGGATATTGTTCAATGGCAAAGAATATTGTGTTGGCTTAACGAATGAAGCACAAGAAGAACTTGGGGATATCACTTTTGCGAATTTACCAAAAGAAGGACAAACTTTTAAAAGCGGTGAACCGTTGATCGAAGTGGAAGCAGAAAAAGCAGTCAATGAATTTGCTAGCCCATTGTCAGGGATCATTTCTTCGGTGAATGAAAAAATCAATGAAGACATCAATATCTTGAATGATGAAGATGAAATGAATGCATGGATCTTGAGTTTCAAAGAGGTCGATCCAAAAGAATTTGAAGAAATATAAAACAAGAACTTTCAGAAAATAGTAAAAAGCTTTGGATAGAATATTGACACGTAATTTTACAACTGATATAATCAGAACAATCATAGATAAAGCTTTGAAAAGAAGAGTACATGTCATAGACGTTTGAAGAGAGCCCTGTTTGCTGAAAATGGGTAACGAACATGAGATGGAAGATGGTCTTAGAGCAGAGTAAGTGAGCCATGGCAAACTTACTACGGGAGTGCCCGTTAAAGCATAGCGGTATACGGAACTGTTTTTGAAGATTCTATCCAAGTACTGTTTAAGGTTGTTATTGTGAAATAGCAGCGAATCAAGGTGGTAACACGGAAGTTTAAGCTTTCGTCCTTTTGCTTAAAGCAAGGGGACGAAAGCTTTTTTGTTTCTAAGTAAAAAATAAAAGGAAGATGTGAGCGATATGTCATTGATCCAATTAACGAATGTCAAAAAAACATTCGGCGGAAAAAATGGAACGATCCAAGCAGTAGATGATGTTTCATTAAACGTTGAAAAAGGTGATATTTATGGAATCGTCGGTTATTCCGGAGCAGGCAAAAGTACGTTAGTTCGACTGCTGAATGGATTAGAACTACCCACTAGCGGAGAAGTCATCGTCAACGGTCAAGAAATCACTAAATTGAAAAATAAAGACTTAAGAAGTTTTCGTAAAAAAATCGGGATGATTTTCCAACATTTCAACTTGTTATGGTCACGAACAGTGTTAGAGAATATTCAGCTTCCTTTAGAATTGGCCGGAGTCCCTAAAACAAAGCGCAAAGCACGTGCGGAAGAATTACTCGGTCTGGTTGGTTTAGAAGGACGTGGAAACGCATATCCTTCTCAATTATCTGGTGGCCAAAAACAACGTGTCGGGATTGCCAGAGCCTTAGCCAATGACCCAGAAATCCTACTTTGTGATGAAGCGACTAGTGCATTGGATCCACAGACGACAGAAGAAGTGCTAGATCTCTTGTTAGCGATCAATAAAAAATTGAATTTGACAATCGTCTTGATCACACATGAAATGAACGTCATTCGTAAAATCTGTAATAAAGTAGCAGTGATGGAATGTGGGAAAGTCGTTGAAGAAGGCGATGTCTTGACGGTCTTTAGAAACCCAAGACAAGAAGTCACAAAACGATTTGTGCAACAAGACATCGAACCTGAAGCAGATTCGAGTGAATTGTTAGCGACATTGATCAAAGAAAACCCTAAAGGACGCTTAGTCACTTTGACATTTAATGAAAAGAATGCCAATGAACCAGTGATTTCACAGGCAATCCGTAAATACAATGTAGATATCAATGTGGTCTACGGAAAAATCAAACAAGCAAAAGAAGGCTCTTTTGGTTCTTTGACCACTCTGATGACAGGAGAGGAAAAAGAATTGGATCAAGCAGAATTGTTTATTAAAGAACAAGGTGTTGGGGTGGAGGTGATCCACCGTGGATAAAAGTTTTGCAGAAACGTACCTAGATTTTAGTAAAATCAATCCAGAAACAATGCAACAGGCGATTATCGATACTCTCTACATGACGTTGATCTCCATGGTCTTAGTCACGATTATTGGGTTGATCTTAGGCTTGATCTTGTACTCTATCGGGCGGAAAAATAAGCCATATGCACGAATCATTTATGGGATTGTTTCAATCATCAGTAATATTTTCCGTTCAACGCCGTTCATGATCTTGATGGTCTTGATCATTCCATTTACAAAAGCGATCGTGGGAACGATGTTGGGAGCTGAAGCAGCAATTCCAGCGCTAGTTCTATCAGCAGCTCCTTTTTACGCACGTTTAGTTGAAATTGCTTTTCGTGAAGTAAGCCCAGGCGTAGTGGAAGCAGCTGACGCAATGGGTGCCAGTTATTGGGAAATCATCTGGAAAGTTCTGATTCCTGAAAGTGTACCTGCACTAATTTCTGGATTAACAGTTACAACGATTTCGATGATTGGGTTTACTGCCATGGCGGGTGCAATCGGTGCTGGTGGACTAGGTGGCCTTGCTTGGCAAGAAGGCTACCAACGTGGTAATCTGACCGTGACATTTGTTGCGACTTTAATTATATTAGTAATTGTTTTTATTGTTCAAGGAATCGGTGATTTCTTAACGAAGAAAACAGATAAAAGATAGTAAGATATAGGGGGATATAGGATATGAAAAAGAAAATTTTTGGATTTGCAGCAGCATTATTGCTGACTGTGGGATTAGCTGCTTGTGGCAACAGTGGCGACACGAAGGACTCAGCATCAAGTAGTAAAAAAGATGATACAACTTTGAAAATCGGTGCTTCACCAACACCTCACGCGGAGATTTTGGAACATGTCAAACCATTGTTAAAAGATGAAGGAATCAAACTAGACATCGTTAAATTCGACGATTATGTCTTACCGAACCAATCATTGGAAGAAGGAGATATCGATGCCAACTACTTCCAACATATTCCTTACTTAAACAAAGAAATCAAAGACAAAGGATATGATTTTGTCAATGCTGGTGCTGTCCACATCGAACCAATGGGCTTGTACTCAAAGAAAATCAAAGATATCTCTGAATTAAAAGATGGTGCAACAGTGATCACTTCAAATTCAGAATCTGACTGGGGAAGAATCATCACGATCCTTAAAGACGCTGGTTTAGTGAAAGTCAAAGACGGTGTTGATTTGGAAACAGCGACATTTGATGATATTTCTGAAAACCCTAAAAACTTGAAATTCAATCACACGATCGATCCATCATTATTAGCTTCAACGTATCAAAATGATGAAGGCGATCTAGTGGCAATCAATGCAAACTTTGCTTATGGTGCCGGTTTGAATCCTCTAAAAGATGCAGTGTTGCTTGAAAAAGACAATTCACCTTACGTGAATATCATCGCTACACGTAAAGGGGACGAAAATAGCGATAAAATCAAGAAATTGATCGAAGTTCTACACCGTGAAGATGTGCAAAAATGGATCGAAGACAAATGGGGCGGTTCTGTTAAACCTGTAGATGCAGACGCAAAATAAAAATGTTGAAAAATGATGGGGTCGAGAAAAAAACGAACAATACGCTTTTTGTATTGCTCGTTTTTTTTTTGAAACAAAAAAACTGACTTTTGGACGCCGTTTATTCGAGAGAGGCTGGGACAGAAGTGTTTAACTCCGAGAAATAAGAAGAAATGAACGAAAATTGCTTTTCAAATTTTTGTGAATTTCGGCTTATTTCCGAAGGAGTTGCTTCTGCTCTCGCCGTTTATTCGAGAGTCTGTAGCAAAACTGATTTTTAGTTTTGTCCCACACTCATCCAAAGAGTGAGATAAAAGAGAGTTTTAACTTTTAACTTGCTCTTTTTTTTATTTTACTATATATATATTATTATTTAGAAATCATAATTTAATGATAATACGTGAAAAAACATTTGATTTTAAGCACTTATAACATTGCGATTCATTCTCAATTAGTCTAAAATGAGTGAGAACGAAACAGAATTTGGAGGTAATTTGGCATGTCTGTCTTAGAAATAAAAAATTTACATGTGTCGATTGAGGAAAAAGAAATCCTTAAAGGCGTCAATCTAACAATGAAAACAGGAGAAATCCACGCAATCATGGGACCTAACGGAACTGGGAAATCTACGTTATCTGCTGCAATCATGGGTAACCCAAACTACGAGGTAACAGAAGGCGAAATCTTGTTTGATGGGAAAAATGTATTAGACTTGGAAGTCGATGAACGTGCACGACTAGGTCTGTTTTTAGCCATGCAATATCCAAGTGAGATACCAGGAATCACCAATGCCGAATTCATGCGAGCAGCAATCAATGCCAAACGTGAAGAAGACAACAAGATGTCTGTGATGACATTTTTGAAAAAATTAGATGAAAAAATGGCTCTTTTGAATATGCCAGAAGAAATGGCTGAACGTTATCTAAATGAAGGCTTTTCTGGTGGGGAAAAGAAACGAAATGAAATCCTACAACTATTGATGCTCGAACCAACTTTTGCCATTCTAGATGAAATCGATTCTGGACTAGATATCGATGCATTGAAAGTCGTTGCAAAAGGTGTCAATGAAATGCGTAACAATGAGTTTGGTGCATTGATCATCACCCATTATCAACGCTTATTGAACTACATCACACCAGATGTGGTGCATATCATGATGGAAGGCCGAGTAGTGATGACTGGTAATGCGGATCTTGCGAAACGTCTGGAAGCCGAAGGATATGCGGGAATCAGTAGAGAATTAGGAATCGACTACAAAGAAGAAGCGTAAGGAGGAGCAGACATGAAAGAGAAGAAATGGCTCGAACAACTTGACGCTGTCACAAATTTTTCTTTAAGCAAAGGCGAACCTGAATGGATGACGAAATTTCGCCAAGAGGCTTTAGCTAAAGCCGATGAACTACCACTTCCTCATATCGATCGTGTAAAATTCCATCGTTGGCCACTATTCGATATCGAAGACATGGCAGATCAATACAGTGAAGCAAGCAACGTCGCTGCTTTTGATGAGATGAAAGATAATCCAGTGCTGGTCCAACAAGGTACATGGACAACATTTGAACAATTATCAACTGAATTAGCTGAAAAAGGCGTCATTTTTACCGATTTGTTCACTGCACTGCAAGAACATCCTGAGTTGGTCAAAGAATACTACATGCAAAAAGCTGTAAAGATGGACGAAGACCAATTGACCGCTTTGCACGCGGCCTTCATGAATACCGGATTGTTTTTATATGTCCCTAAAAATGTGGTGATCGATGAACCAATCGAAGCACTATTTTTCCAAGCTGGCGACATTGCACAACATTACTTTAAGCATGTGCTGATCGTAGCCGATGAGCATAGTGAATTTTCTTACTTGGAACGATTCCAAACCACAGGGGAAGAATTGAAAAAAGTATCAGGAAATATCGTTGTTGAAGTCATCGCTAAAGCTGGTGCAAAAGTGAAATATTCAGCAGTCGATCAATTAGGTGAATCGATCACTTCTTATATGAATCGCCGAGGATACATCATGCGCGATGCCACAGTCGATTGGGCAATCGGTGTCATGAACGATGGCAATGTGATCGCAGATTTTGACTCTGATCTAGTAGGAGAAGGGGCACACGCAGAAGTGAAGATCGTGGCAATCAGTTCCAGAAAACAAACACAAGGGATCGATACACGGGTAACCAATAAAGCACCTCATACGATTGGCCATATCTTGCAACACGGCGTGATCAGAGAAAGAGGAGCCTTAACATTCAATGGGATCGGTCATATCTTAAAAGGTGCAAAAGGTGCAGATGCACAACAAGAAAGCCGAGTATTGATGCTTTCAGATAAAGCGCGAGGAGATGCCAATCCGATCTTGTTGATCGATGAAAATGAAGTAACTGCAGGACATGCCGCAAGTGTCGGGCGCGTCGATCCAGAAGAAATGTACTATCTAATGAGTCGCGGGCTACACAAAGAAGAAGCCGAACGCTTAGTCATTCGTGGTTTCTTAGGTTCAGTGTTAACAGCTATTCCAGTAGAAGCTGTGCGAAAAGAATTAGTGGAAGTTATCGAAGGGAAGTTGAAAGCATGATTTCAGCAGAAAAAATCCGACAAGACTTTCCTATTCTTTTTCAAGAAGTCAATGATGAACCCCTTGTTTATTTAGACAATGCGGCAACCACCCAAAAGCCAAAAGCTGTTTTAGACGCATTGACAGATTATTATGAACATGAGAATGCCAATGTCCATCGTGGAGTGCATACTTTAGCCGAGCGTGCCACGCATTCATATGAAGCCACAAGAGAAAAAGTGCGAAGCTTTATCAACGCATCTGAAACTGCGGAAGTGCTATTTACTCGTGGAACAACTACAAGCCTAAATTGGGTCGCACGAAGTTTTGGTGAACAGTTTATCCATGAAGGTGATGAGATCTTAATTTCTTATATGGAACATCACTCAAATGTTATTCCTTGGCAACAATTAGCCAAAAAAACGGACGCAAGCTTAAAATATATCGAGTTGACGGAAGAAGGCTTTTTAGATATGGAAAAAGCCAAAGAACTGATCAGCAGCAACACAAAGATCGTATCGATTGCTCATGTCTCAAATGTCCTTGGTGTCATCAATCCAGTTGAAGAACTGGCACAAATGATCCACGAACAAGGCGGCATACTAGTAGTCGATGGCGCGCAATCTACACCACATATGGCAATTGACGTACAACAAATCGATTGTGACTTCTTTGCTTTCAGCGGACACAAGATGTGTGGGCCAACAGGTATCGGTGTATTGTATGGCAAAAGAAAATGGCTCGAACAAATGGAACCCGTTGAATTTGGCGGAGAAATGATCGACTTTGTCGAGTTGTATGACAGCACTTGGAAAGAACTCCCATGGAAATTTGAAGCAGGGACACCCAATATCGCAGGAGCAATTGCTCTAGGCCATGCAATCGATTATTTAGAAGCAATAGGTATGGAGAACATCCATCATTATGAAGAAGAGTTAGTCGCTTATGTGTTGCCGAAATTACAACAAATCGAAGGGCTAACGATCTATGGTCCACAAGATCCAGCAAAACGTACAGGTGTGATTGCCTTCAATCTTGACGGTCTCCATCCGCATGATGTGGCAACAGCCCTTGACATGGAAGGAGTAGCGGTCAGAGCAGGTCACCATTGTGCGCAACCGTTACTGAAATATCTACAAGTCGCGGCCACTGCACGAGCAAGCTTTTACTTTTACAATACAAAACAAGATGCGGATCGTTTAGTCGATGCAATTCTCGCAACAAAGGAGTTTTTCCAACATGGCACTATCTAAACTAGATAATCTTTACCGCCAAGTCATCCTCGATCATTCCTCCCACCCGCATCACCGAGGAACGTTGAGCGCATCAACCAGCAAGATCGAATTGAACAATCCTACTTGTGGCGACGTCATCGAATTGCAAATCGAAGTTGATGAAGGAATCATCAAGAATATCGCATTTGATGGCAGCGGCTGTTCGATCAGCACAGCCAGTGCATCTATGATGACAGATGCAGTCATCGGGAAGTCAGTCGAAGAAGCCGAAAAGTTAGCCGTTGATTTTTTACAACTTGTCCAAGGTAAAGAAGTCGCAGACCTAGATAAGTTAGGAGATGCAGCAATGCTAAGCGGTGTCGCTAAATTTCCTGCCAGAATCAAATGTGCCACTTTAGGCTGGAAAGCTTTAGGAAAAGCAATGGAAGAAGACGGTACTGCAACCTTCCATCATTACCATAAGGAAGAGGAGTGAGAACATGGGCGTACCAGAATTAGAAGAATACAAATTTGGTTTTCACGATGATGTAGAACCAGTTTTTAGTACAGGAGAAGGACTAACAGAAGAAGTTGTTCGCGAAATGTCTAAAATCAAAGGCGAACCAGAATGGATGCTTGAATTTCGCTTGAAATCACTAGAAACATTCAACAAAATGCCAATGCAAAAGTGGGGACCTGATCTATCAGACATTGATTTCAATGCTATCAAATATTATCAAAAACCAAGTGACAAACCAGCACGTGACTGGGAAGATGTACCAGATAAAATCAAAGAAACCTTTGAAAAAATCGGTATACCAGAAGCTGAACGTGCATACTTAGCCGGCGCTTCTGCTCAATACGAATCAGAAGTCGTCTACCATAACATGAAAGATGAATTTGAAAAGTTAGGAATCATCTTTACAGATACAGATTCTGCCTTAAAAGAATATCCAGAACTCTTCAAGGAATATTTTTCAAAACTTGTTCCACCAACAGACAACAAATTAGCCGCTCTCAATTCAGCCGTTTGGTCTGGCGGTACATTCATCTATGTACCAAAAGGCGTGAAAGTCGATGTCCCATTGCAAACCTACTTTAGGATCAATGCAGAAAACACAGGACAATTCGAACGTACACTGATCATCGTAGACGAAGGTGCCAGCATCCACTATGTCGAAGGTTGTACTGCGCCAACCTATTCCAGCAATAGTCTACATGCCGCAATCGTCGAAATCTTTACTAGAAAAGATGCGTATTGCCGGTATACAACAATCCAAAACTGGTCTAGCAATGTCTACAATCTAGTAACTAAACGCGCAAAAGCTTATGAAGGTGCCACAGTCGAATGGATCGACGGCAATTTAGGCGCAAAAACAACAATGAAATACCCAAGCGTTTACTTAGACGGGAAAGGCGCACGCGGCACGATGCTTTCAATCGCATTCGCCGGAGCCAACCAAGTCCAAGACACAGGAGCGAAAATGATCCACAATGCACCTAACACTTCAAGCTCGATCGTCTCAAAATCAATCTCAAAAGACGGCGGCGAAGTAAACTACCGTGGACAAGTAACTTTTGCAAAAAACAGCCCAGGTTCTATTTCCCACATCGAATGTGACACGATCATCATGGACGAGTTATCCAAGTCCGATACGATCCCATTCAACGAGATCCACAACAGCCAAGTCTCTCTTGAGCACGAGGCCAAAGTCTCAAAAATCTCAGAAGAACAACTCTACTATCTAATGAGCCGCGGCTTGACCGAAGCCGAAGCCACTGAAATGATCGTCATGGGCTTCGTCGAACCATTCACCAAAGAACTACCAATGGAATATGCGGTCGAACTGAACCGATTGATCAGTTATGAGATGGAAGGCAGTGTGGGTTAGCCATCAAAAATAGTCTCTAAGTATTGATGTATCAATACTTAGAGTTTTTTTATTTGTTTAAAATAAAATTGAATGCCACTTTAGAAATTGAAGTAATCAGCGAATCTTTTACCAGTTTCTTTTACTTTTTCTGGCGAGACATGAACGTATATATTCATAGTTGTTTTGCATCTTTATGCCCCAAGCGTTCTTGAACTTCTTTGATACTAGCTCCTGATTCAAACAACAGACTAGCATGAGTATGACGAAAATCATGTAATGTAATCTTTGGCAGCTCATATTTTTCGAGTATGTTATCAAACCAGTCATTAGGAGCTTGAGGATAATAAAGTTTGTTAAACTTGTTTGTAAAAAGGTATTGGTCTTCTTTAGATGTGCTATAACCTAATTTAAAATACCATTGCATTTGATTGCTACGCCATTCATGAAGAGTTTTGATGGTCTTTTTATCAAGCATGTTAATTCGTTGTGATCTTTTAGTCTTAGGCTCTTGAACAATGATTTTACCATCTTCATCTAAGGAAAGAGTTTTTTCCGATGTTCAGAGAATGGCTGAATAAATCAATTTTTGGCTCGGTTTATTTTTTCATTTAAAAAAAACTAGAAAATTAAGATAAATGGAATAGGATATTAATAATAGTTTTGTCAATTTTTACATTTAAAGTGCTAAATAATACAAAGTTATTTAAAAGCATATTGAATTCAATTATCCTACTAACGAAGAGGTGATGAAATGGATAGTGGAATTCAACATAATCAAAACTTTGAAATCTTTTCAGAGGATGATGTAAATATTTTAATTGAAAAGCCAAGTATGAGGTTCTATTTAATTCACGATAAAGAGTTATTTTGTCGTATGAATGCCCATTTAAATGGTACATACGATCAAGAAATATCAGAGATTCTCAAGAAGTCTACGACAAATCCAGTGGAGAAAAGCATGATAGAAACTCCACAAGAAGCAGTTCCTGAAAATTTTACAATTAAAAGACTGGCATTAGTACTCACTTCTGATTGTAATTTGAGATGTAAGTATTGTTATGCAGACTGTGGTATATACTCATTTGTAACTAGAACCGTAATGAAAAACGATTCATTACAAAGTATACTAGATTACTTTTTGACATCATTTAAAAATGTAGAAACGATTCAGTTTTTTGGTGGAGAACCGAGTTTAGGTGTTAAACAAATCGAATTTTCAGTTAATTATATAAACAATTATTGCAAAAAAAATCCGGACTACATTAAACCGAGATATGGAATAGTCACAAATGGTTACGCCTTATCAAGTAAATTATTAGACATATTTGAACAGAATGATTTTACTGTAACATTGAGTTTAGACGGACCAATAAATGTAAATGATGCTCTACGAATTGATACTCAAGGAAAAGGATCGTATAAACGAATAGTAGAAAGCTATCGGAAAGTGAAAGACAGACAGCTGGCTAATGTAGGATTTGAAGGAACCTACTCGAATGAACATTTAATTCAAAAAGTGTCATTGGTTGAGTTAGTTCAATTTTTTGGATCAGAATTTGGAGTGAATATTCCACATATTGCACCTGTACAGTTCGAGGAATCAAATTTATTAGATTTATACAATAATTTAGATTTGTGTAAAAAGTATTTGACGGATTTAGTGGATTACACTTTCGAGTGTATCCTGAATGAAGAGGATATCAAAACAACAGTGATTACTTTAGGGATTATGAAATCTGTTATTGAAAGGAAGTTTACTGATATTATTTGTCCTGCTGGTGTTGGAACACTATCAATTGCTGAGGATTTAGTCGTACAACCCTGTTTTATGTATACAGCGAGCCGCGGATCAAAATTAGGCGAAGTCGGAGATGATCCCCAAACAATGGTAGATTCTATTTTAGAATTTACAAATAATAAAAATAGCAAAGCTAAATATGCTGCATGTCAACAGTGTGTAGCAAAAGAAATTTGTTCTTCTTGTTTAGGAACTTTTGATATTGAAAAGCAAAAAAAACAAGTAGATATGACTTGTGTAACAATTATAACGACATTAAAGAGAGTTTTATACCAATTTGCTAAAGTTCAATCAGATCCTGAACAATGGTCTAAACTGGCTAAACAATTAAGTTTAGTCGGTTAAAGATAAGTTTAATATGAGGAGGAAAACAGATGACTGAGATTCAAGTGCAAGCGCAAGATACTACTGCACCAGGAATTGATACTCGTGGCGGTATAATATGTGGTATTGGTTGTGATGGTGGTTTGTGTGGGATATTTTGTTAATTAGCTAATGAAGCGTAAGAAGGAGCTTACTTAGGTAAGTTCTTTCTTTAACTTTTACTATTTTGAGAAAGGGACGCTAGTTATGAGTGGAGCAATATTAAGTACGTTAAACTTGACTAAACAACTAGGGACTTCTGAATTGTTGAGTAATGTGAACATGACGATTTCTCGTGGAGATATATATGGATTTATTGGAAATAATGGAGCTGGCAAGACTACATTTATGAGAACAATTACTGGTTTAATGAAGCATGATTCGGGAGAAATTAAACTTTTTGGTGAAAAATTTTCTAATAATAGAGAACTTTTAAAAAAGGTTGGAGCATTGATAGAAAGCCCTGTATTTTTCCCTGAGATGACAGGATATGATAATCTAAAGTATTTTTCAATTTTAAATGGGAAATCTAAAGAAGATGTAGACGAATTGATACAAATAATGAATTTAAAAAAAGTTGCTGGAAAGAAAGTAAAAAATTATTCACTTGGAATGAAACAGCGATTAGGTATAGCAATTACTCTTATTTCTGACCCAGAATTTATAGTGTTGGATGAGCCATTAAACGGCTTAGATCCACAGGGGATTCAAGATATAAGAAAATTGATCTTAAAATTAAAGGAAGAGCGGAATATTACATTTCTTATATCTAGTCATATACTAAGCGAATTAGAACAGATTGCAACAAAATATGGAATAATGCATGATGGAAAATTATTAGAAGAGTTTTCAATTGAAGATTATGAGAACCTAGGATTTATTGGGTTTACTATTGAAACAGATCAATCATTTGAAACACTAGCTTTCCTAAAAGAACGATTTCCAGAGAATCAAATTACTATTGAGAATAAAGGTGAAATATATATTGGCTTAGGCGAGGATGATGAAGGCATACTTCAAGACGTACTTCAAAAAAAATTCATAAGTTCATTCTATATAAAAAAAGAGTGAAAGATATGGAAGAATACTTTTTAGAGAGAGTTGAGAATGTGCAATGATCATAAAATCAGATTTTTTTAGGTTTTTTAAGAATAAAATGAATGTCTTTTTATTGATGGTGAGCTCTGGAATAGCAATTTTAACCTTTCTGGTAAGTTGGAATTCTAAAAGATCTGTAACCATTGGATTACAAAATCTACTAGGAACGAATGGAAGTTACCCAACTTCAATTGAAAATTCGATGATTGAAATGTTGCATGCTTCTGATATGGTTTTATTATTTATGCTGTATCTTATTTTTTCTTTTTGGTTAAGTGACTTCGATAATGGAAGGATAAAGCAACTATATTTATCTTCAGGAAACAGAGTTGTAATTTATATTAAAAAGCTTGTGTCTATTTTTAGTCTGACTATGTTATATTATTTCATGTATTTAGTAGCTTCCTTTATGATCTCTGTTTCTATTTTGGGATTCAATGACTCATTTTCATTTATTGAACTACTAAAAGCTATTAGTTTTCAGATTTTGATGATTTTTTTATTTCTAGTTATTTTACTACAGTTTGTTTTCATTTTAAAAAATACACATCTCATCATAACAAGCTTGTTTATGTATCCCGTAGTTATTCAGTTGATATTCATTCTATTAAAAACAATTATCAATGAAAATCAATTAATGAAAATTGCAGAATTCGAACCGTTAACCTTATTTAGTAATTTTGGAAGTACACAAACAACAAATTTTGGTACAGTCTATTTGTTCGTTGTTTTGTTAACTATTACTTTTCTTTATACAGGAATCTTCTTGTTTAAAAAGAGTGAGTTAAGATAGATGAAAACACAAACATTTTAAGAGTTTTGAATAAGTATCATTTTAATAGAATAATTTTTTATTTTCCTTTGGTAGAAAGTGTCTGTTTTTCTTTTTTAATCTTAATTTTTTGTTATTTATCATCAGTACAGTTATCCATTTATAGTTATTTTTATATATTTTTATTAAGTGGGCTTATTTTGTATACTGTAAGTAAATCTAAAAATGGTATACCACAGTTTCTATTATATGTGATTTTGCTAACAAAAGTAGTTCTTTCAATCTAATGAGAATAATATTATGGTATATTTTTCTTATACTGTTATTTTTTAAGGGGGGAGAAGTACGTATGGAAATTGCTATTTGTGATGATGAACAGATTTGGTTTGAAGAATTAAAATTAATTTTAGATAGACTGAAATTTCCTAAGAATACTATAGTACAATTCTATTTCACAGGAGAGGAACTAATAGCTGCTGTGAAAGCTGGAAAGATATTCGACTTAATTATCTTAGATATTTATTTTTCTGGGGAAGCGGTTGGTTTGGATATCTCTAAAGAGATTTATAAGATAAATTCGGAAATACCACTATGTTTCTTAACAACATCAGCTGAGTTCGTTTTTGACGGATATGATGTTCAGGCGATCTACTATTTATTGAAGCCAATTACCGTTGAACAGTTTTTGAAAGTGCTTAAGCGTATTGAAGTAAGAACTAAAAGTGAGTATTGCATCGTTAGCAGTAATTACGAAACACACAAAATCTATATTAAAGATATTTTATATATAGAAAGTAGCAAAAGACAACTCATTATTCATTCTAAGAATAAACCAGAATTAACGATTTATTTTAAGCTAAAAGTGTTCTCAGATAAGTATCTAACTTCTGATTTTTTACAGTGTCATCAATCTTACATTGTTAATATGGAGCATATAGATGAGATATCCTCTAACCAGATTATTTTATTAGGAGAACAAGGGATTTTACCTATAAGTAGAAAATTTAAAAAAATCGTTATGAAGACGTTTAAGAATTTCATGTTTAAGGAGAACTGATATGGGAAATATAGCGGATTTTCTTAAAGAAACGTCTGGTTTTTCATTATTTGGTTTCTTAACTAGCCTATTTGAAGCGATGATTATTTTTTATTTTTTACAATCTTTTTTTCAAAAGAATAAGATTTCATTGCTGAAAACGGCAGGATTAATTTTTAGTGGTGCGATTGTAGTATCGATATTGACACAAGTTTATCATTTTCCAAGTAGTATTGTATTCATATACTTTTTAGCCTCCACATGCCTTTTTGAGGCATCCATTAAAGAGAAATTGATTATTATTTTCCACTTTTTTGTGATTATAGTGACAAGTGGAGTTATCGTGAATGGAGTAAATAATTTTTATTCATTAATTACTCATATGATTCTTCAAGAAGAAGTAAAACAACAAATATTTGATGTTTATTTATCAGATCTAACCATCTTTGTGTATTTATTCTTTATTAGGAACAGAAAAATGAAACCATTATTGCTTATAGGGGCTATAGTTCCTATGTTATTGCTATATATTTCAAATGGCTTTGCAGTATTCGTGATTAGTGCAACTTTAGGAGAAAGCAATCAAGATTACTTGGTTATCACTTTAAATGTTGTCGTGCTTTCTCTACTGCTAGGAGTTATGTTCCTATTTTATAATGTTGAATTTAGAAAGAAAACCTACCAAATGCAGCTTGAAAGTAATTATTTGAGATATGTTCATCAGATTAAAGAAAAAGAAGTAATAGCAATTAAAGAAAACAATTTAGAGATTTATAAATTGAAACACGACATGAAGAATCAACTATTTATGGTATGTTATTTGTATAATAAAGAACTTTCAAGCGGAGAAGAATACATAAAAAAACTTTTGGATAATTTTGATTATGCTGAGGGTAAAAAAATTTTCACTGGACAAACGATTATTGATTACTTCTTAAACCGATTGTCAGTATCCTGTCAAAAATTTGAAGTGACCTTAACAATTGATGCGGAAAAGCTTCCTAAGATGAAATTAGATGACGTCGACCTGACAATAATCATTAGTAACATTCTAGATAATGCGATTGAAGCGACAAAATCGATTGAGGATGCACATATCGACATTCAACTGAAGATGAAAAATAATTACTTTGTCTTTAGTTGTACAAATAATTATTCTAGTGACTATGCTACAAAAAAGAAATCTAGTAAATTAGAAAAACATGGTTTGGGGTTGGATAATGTTACGCATGTTATTAGGAAATACAATGGTGAAATTAAGATAGAAGATAGCGAAGAGGTATTCAGAATTTCATTTTTTGTAAAATATTAGAAATTAGGTGTTCAGATGAAAAAGGAATCGTTGAAACAAGGTATTCTGTTTTTGTTGAATAAATCAAAATTCTCTCGATTAATTACAGGTGCTGCAATTCTATTAAGCATTATTAGCACAATTTGTAGTTTAGCAATTCCTTTAATTATCCGAAATGTTATTGATAGTTTTTCATATGCAGATATAAAGAGGAATGATTTCATTTTATTTGGGGTATTACTAATTTTGCAGTTGTTATTTAGTTATGTATCTAGTTTAATTTTAGCATTCCAAGGTGAGAAAATAGTTGCTGATACTAGGTGTTTAATCTGGAATAAGTTGCTTAAATTGAAAATAGGCTATTTTCAAAAAATGAGTCCAGGAGAGATGACTAGCTATTTGATAAGTGATTCAGTTTCAATAAAAAATTTGGTCACTGTCCAGATACCTACTTTCCTAAACAGTTGCATTGTATTAGTGGGATCACTAATCGTTTTAATTACATTGGATATTCAAATGACTGTGCTAATAGTATTAGTGGTACCCTTGATAGCGCTTGTAACTATTCCTATTGGGAAAAGACTATCTTCACTATCTAGAAAAAATCAAGATGAGCTAGCAAAATTAACTGGTTTTTCTAATCAGATTCTTGGGGAGATTAAGCTAGTAAAATCTACAAATTCCGAAGGTTTTGAAGTAGACAGAGGGAATCAAAAGATTGCTAACTTGTTTAATTCAGGGTTTGCAGTATCTAAGTTGCAATCAATTGTTACGCCAATAATATTACTATTGTTAATGATTAGTTTCTCTGGTGTTCTAGCATTTGGTCAGTATAGAGTAGCTCAAGAAGCATTAACAAGTGGGACGCTAATGGCATTTCTTTTATACATGTTTCAGCTGATTAATCCACTATCAAATATGGCTTCTTTCTTTAATGCTGTTCAGACTACAAATGGTGCAGTGCAAAGGATTTTAGAAATATTGAATTATGAAGTAGAAGAATATGAAGAGGACTCTATGCTAAGCACACTGAATATAGAAAGTTTAACATTTTCAAATGTGACGTTTAAGTACCAGAATGATAGTGATCCAGTATTATCAAAAATATCTTTCCAAGCTAAAAAGGGTCAAAAAATAGCTATTGTAGGTCCAAGCGGTGCAGGAAAGACAACGATTCTATCTTTAATTGAACGGTTTTATTTACCAGAAAGCGGTAGAATATTTACCCAAGAAGGGGATATTAATGCTGTTTCTCTTCAAACATGGAGAAATAATATATCATATGTTTCTCAAGATACTCCGGTTGTATCAGGGACGTTATACGAAAATCTAACTTATGGTATAGGAAGAGAAATAACGACTGAGGAATGTAGAGAAGCGTTGAAATTAACCAATCTTTCAACAATGCTATCAGATAATATATATGATTTACAAAAGGAAATTGATGAACGAGGAAAAAATTTGTCTGGTGGAGAAAAGCAACGAGTAGCAATTGCTAGAACCTTTTTAAAAGGAGCCCCCATTTTAATTTTTGATGAGGCTACAGCTAATTTAGATGCAGATTCCGAAAAGGTTATTCAAAATGCGATAAAAAGAATATCGAAGGATAAGATTACGATCATTATTGCACATCGATTATCAACTATTGTGGACTCTGATGAAATTATATTTATAGAAGAAGGGAGAGTGACAGGAACTGGAAAGCATTTTGATCTTATGGAATCACATAATGTATATAAAAGGTATGTAGATAATCAGTTTTTAGTAAGAGCTGCTAGCGATGCTTAAGTAGTGAACAATACACTGTAACTAAAGAAATATTGTTTTAATACACGAAGAATTTACAAAGAGAATGTAGTAGCTAAATCCCTTAAGCGAGTAGAAATATTAAGTTTTAAGTGGTTAATATACAGCTAATTTTGATACAAGGAGGTGCAAAGATATGCAAGAAGTAACGGTTTATTCTAATTCAGCAAACGAAGAAAGCAGACCAGACGGACGTATTGGGTTAGGTGTAATCTGTGGTGGTTTATGTTTAGGAGCAATTTGTGGGTTGCTATGTTGAGTTTTTAACATGAATGGAAGATTGATGCTAAGAGCGATGATTTCGGTCGCTCTTTGTCAAATGATGTTGGTAAAGAGAAATCTTAGAATAATGGCTCTAATTTTTTGATTGAATATTTTCTTTTTTCTCATCAAGCGTCAATAGATAATCCAAAAAGTCTGATTATGTAAGAAATTTTCTTTGGAAAAGTGAAAACTGTTTAAGTGAAGCAGGATATTGATACAAACAGAAAATTAGAAGAGTTTGGAACCTTCAGATTTGAAATCCATCTGATAGCTAAAACAAAAATAAAAATTTATCTTTTTAATCAACAGCAAGCAACACTAATAGATTTACTTACAACTAAAGAACAAGTGGCTGTTAATCAACAGGAATTGAATTGAAGGGATAAATATATGGATAAAGGCAGAAAAAAGACTTAACGACTCTACCGACCAAAACGAACGTTAAAGGTGTAACAATGATTAGAATAGCCTGTTTTGTTATCGTTCTAACACAAATAAATGGAGGAATAAAATGAATAAAAAATTATCTGATGACGAGTTGCAAGAAAAAGATAGTAACCTTACTTTTGTGGCTACGCAGATACGTATGGTAGAAAGATTACTAGAAACTATAGAGTATGCTAAATTAAATAATGATTCCTTTGCTATCTACCATCAAATTAATACCGGCGTATTTAATGATATCAATGATGTTTTGCAAAATATAAGAGTATATGTGCAAAAAATATCAGACGAAATATGTCCGGAATGAGGTGGAAAGAATGGAAGAAACAACTATTGATCTTGTCGATTTAGTAATTGATTCTACAAATATCGCTAGCGCCTTAGAAGGTATAAGCCTTTTTATAGGTGAACTCAACGTGCATTCTCTTAAAGTGGAGAACTTAAATATTTTAAATGGGATGATTGTATCTGTTACATGCTTAGCAAAGCAACACTCGGAGGATGTTATTCATCTTGAAAGTAAGGTTCCTGTAAATGAATAAGTGAAAAAAACTATTTTACTAGTTTTTTAGGCAAGGCATTAAAATATCTATTATACTCGTTGTAAAGGAAGACAAAAATGAACATAGCTTATTAAACCTACAATATGAGTACCTTACCAAGAAAATTAAAAAGTATCAGGAAATTTCGCCAATCGTTGGAAGGACTTAGGTATTTAACTAATAGTAAATAGCAGAAAAAAGATGGTGTCCGAAAATTCGGCTGAACTTTTTGATGGAAAAGGTAGAGTATTTTTTCTTGAGTGATCTTTATTTTATCAATCCAATTATAAACCCTCTTGTTACAATGCTTGTAAAGGTAAACATATATTATGATCAAGGTGTAGAGGAGTTGAGTATTTTGAATTCATCTATAAATGAAATGTTAGGAGATTCAGCCGGATATCAAATTTTGCATACAATGAGACAGAAAAAAAATTTAAGAAACAACATCCTAAGTTTATAACAAACTAGCTTATTGAAGAGATGAGTAGTGAAGGTATTTATTAAATTTAAATTGATGATAAAGGAAGAAGTTAAGAAATGAATTACCAAAAATACATAATATTTTAAAGTTGGGGTATATCGCCACAACTTTAACAAAGGCAAAGATGGTAAGTATGTTAATTTAGACTTTGCTTACTTAGATGATCTGGCTACTTTAGCTATGCGTTTTCGAAAAATCTTACTAAATATATCATTAGATTTAGAGTATTCTGTCTCATTGTCAAATGATGTTGATAAAGAGAAATCTTAGAATAATTTGGGCAGAAAGAAGAAAAAGTTCTCTCTGTTCTTTTTATTTAGTTAAAATAGTTTTACCGTGACGGATCATGATCCGTCGTTTGAAATTGTAAAAGCTGCGAAAGCCATACGCATTGCGTTTTAATACTTTGATATGGTTGTTTAAACATTCCAATGATCCGTTTGAATAGCTGTAGTGAAGGGCATTTTGAATCTGTGGAAGATAATTTTTAAATGTTCGCAAGGTTGTTGTATAGGTTTCAGGCAGATGGCTAATTTCTCTGGTTAATAACGTAGTTCTTGACAGGGGAAAATATGTGCAGATTTAACTTTAGAATTTGCTAACGTAAAACAAATACGTACAAGGAGTGTAATATGGAAAGTTACGTAGAAGAAATCACTCATACAGGTATTATTGAAATTGGAAATGTACAAATGTATTCTCTCGTTACGAAAACAGGGAAACGTTTAATCACAGCTAGCGATGTTTTTACTGCTGTGGGGAAAAGTCGTTCGAGAATCTGTAGCAAAACTGATTTTTAGATTTGTCCCAAATTCTTTTTTGTGCAGTAAGACTACTTCCTTATCGATCAAAAAATAGGGAATACATATTTATTTTTGAATTCTAGAGGGGTCAGCTTTTCAAATTGTTTGAATACTTGGATAAAGTGACTTTGACTTGAAAAATTGAGTAATGGCGCGATTTCTTTATAGGATTTATCTGTGAAAAGCAGCAGATGTTTGGCTTCGGCAATTTTCCTCTGATTGATATAGGTGTGGATGGTCTGACCGAGGGTCTTCTTAAATTCTGCTGTAATATGTGTCGGATGTTTTTGCACATAGGCTGCTAGTTCTTTGATCGTGACCCGATCGTAAATATGGGCATCAATATAATTCAATAGATTTTTTACTAGATAATTTTTTTCGGAATAAGGATAATCGTGGATCAATTGCATGAATTGTAAAGAGCTTGCTTTGATATAGGACATGCATTCCGATATTGTATGGATCTCTTTCAGGTTTTGGATCAATGAGTCAGAGAGGCTGTATGCTTGGCTGACTGGAACGCCTTCATTGACGCTTACTCGGGTCAAGATCGTGATGAGGGCGGAGTATTTATATTTCAGATTTTCGATGCCATTAAGTGATAGTTTAGAATTATACGTATGATTTACTTTTTTGAATAACCATTCGATTTTTTCGGGTTCGTTTCGACGAACGGCTTCTACATATCTGCGTTCGAATTCAAAGGAATCGAGAAAGGGGTCTTCAAGTCTTCGATTATAAAGATTGTCGGTGACGATTGTTTCTGTATGGGCGCCGGTTCTTTGATTTTGGAAGATCCATTTGCGTTGTTCTTTAGAAAGAAGCTGACCTTTCAGCAAGGCATAAAATACTTCGACAAACTCAACAAATGCTTGTTGGGTTTCTTTGGTATAATATACGCCAGCTAAATAATCGTGGTCATGGAAAGTAAATGTGCTTTTTTTTTGTACCTAAGATGCCACATGGTCCGATCAATACTCGACAAGTATCATAGTTGGGCAGCTCACACTTAAAATTACAAAAAAAGTAGTGAGGTTCCTCGAAAAAATGGACGAGATCTTCTGGGGCAGAATTTAAATAGTGATGATCTAAGTAGTCACCAGTCCAGTCAGAGTGTTCAGGGATGAGGATATTGTTGTTTTCATCAAGGATAAAAAATGGGATCAAATATTTATGATAAAGTTGTTTTAAAATCAGCGCTAATGCATCGAATTCCATGGAATACTCCTTTTTTGATATAAAGTCATCTATTTTAATATATCTTAGTATGGATTCTTTATATAATCAAGCTGTAATTTAAAACGGTTACAGGAGGGCGAGATGGAAGAACAAAAGTTAAGAGAATTATTTCACAGATTATCGGTCCATGATAAGATTGCACAGACGATCCAACTGAATGGCGATCTTTTTGTTGAAAGTGGCGTGATGAACACTGGACCTGCCAAAGATCTAGGGTTTAAAAAAGAACCAAATTTTTATGAGATTGGTTCAATCTACAATGTGAATGATCACCAAAAACTATACCAAATCCAAAAAGACGTTTTAGAAAATAGCTCTCATAAAATTCCATTGTTATTTATGTCGGATATTGTTTATGGTTTTCGGACAATTTTTCCAATGCCTTTGGCGCAAGCTGGTTCTTATGATTTTGATTTGATCCAACGGGCAGCAGAGATTTCTGCGAAGGAAAGTTATTTGAATGGGATCCATGTTGTATTCTCTCCAATGCTAGATTTAGTGCGTGATCCACGCTGGGGTAGAGTGATGGAATCACCAGGAGAGGATGTTTACACGAGTAAAGAGTTTGCCAAACGTATGGTGACTGGTTATCAAGGAGTAAAGGCCGACTATTTACAAGAAAATCATGTGGCTGCTTGTATCAAACATTTTGCGGCATATGGCGCGCCAGAGGGTGGTCGGGAATACCAACAGGTGGAACTGTCGAATCAAAAATTATTCAATGAGTATCTACAACCTTATGAAGCTGCTGTAGAGGCGAATTGCGAATTAGTCATGACGGCATTCAACTTATTGAATGGGGTGCCATCGACAGGGAACAAATGGCTGAATCGAGATATTTTGAGAGAGCGCTTTGGCTTTAATGGTGTACTGGTATCGGATTATGCGGCGGTCCAAGAATTAGTGTCACATGGTTTTGCAAAAGATGAACAAGATGCAGCCAAAAAGGCGCTAGAGGCGGGTGTTGATTTCGATATGATGACGGCTGTCTATGCCAATGCTTTACCGGAACTAGCCAAAGATCGAGCTTTTGCAGAATTGCTGGACGAAGCGGTGTGGAGAATACTGATTTTAAAAAATAAATTGGGGCTATTTGAACAGCCTTTTAGAGGATTGACTGAACCGAATACGGGAGAAGTTTTGACAGATGAGGCAAAGGAAGTAGCCACTAAGTTAGTTGAAAAGAGTTGTGTCTTATTGAAGAATGAAGCGGTACTTCCTTTAAAGAAAGCGAAGAATCAAAGGATCGCGGTGATCGGCCTATACGCTGAAAGTCATTTTACTCTGGGCTTTTGGGCATCAGTTAGTGGAAGGTCCTCGGATGTATTGACGCTGAAAGCAGGGTTGTTGGAACAATTTGGACAAGACCAACTTCTATTTTCAAGAGGCTTTAACTTGTATGAAGAATACAGTTCTTTTGGACCGTTGAAAGCAGGATTTGAACAATTGAATGGACCGATTGAGGATGAAGAATTTCTATTGGAACAATCACTGGAACAAGCTAAAAAGGCAGATGTGATCCTTTTGACGATTGGTGAAAACTTTTTAGAAAGTGGAGAGGGTGCCTCGAAGACGAATCTGCGATTACCTAAAAAACAAATTCGACTGATCAAAAAATTAGCAGAGTTGAAGAAACCGATAGTGGGATTGCTTTATACGGGACGTCCTTTAGTTTTGACAGAGGTTGAATCGTATTTGAATTCGTTGGTTGCAAGTCCGATCTCGATCATCATCATCATGGAATTGTTGGCAGTATTATGGTTCTTTGGTATCCATAATGCTGTATTACAGGGACCACTTGGAGCAATCAGTATGACGATGATCGTTGGGAACATGACTGCTTTTCAAAGTGGTGAAAAACTGCCTTATTTGATTCCTTCTGTTATCTATATGGGAATGTATGCTGCTGGTTTTATGGGATTTGTGACATTCTTCATGATTCGTTGTCAGTCAGCGAAGATGAAACAACTAGGGAAACTTTCCTTTATTCCGTCACTTTTCAATATTACTGAGCCGCTGATGTTTGGGATGCCGATTATTTTAAATCCTATTTTCTTTATTCCACAAGTCTTTACACAGCTGATTGCTGGCTTTGTGACATGGGGCTTGACGACGACTATTTTACCGATTTCGCTAAATCCAACAATGTCATTGCTTCCATGGACAACGCCTACTTTTATAAAAATGCCTTTTGCTGGTGGTTTAAATTACACTATTTTAATGGTGATCTGCTTAGCCATCGGGGTAATTATGTGGTATCCATTCATCAAGATTGCTGATAAAAAGGAATATGAATTAGAACGTGCATTAGAAGAGAAGAAACAAGAAGAAGTAGAAACGTTACAAACAGCAGCAATCACAGAGAACAACGAGATCCAAGCATAGGTTGATGAAAGGTTAGAGAAAAATGAAAACATTAAGTATCGATATTGGTGGGACGTTTATTAAAACGGCGATGGTTTTTGACGGGCAGTTAATGAATAAAAAAAGCGTAGCTACACCGAAAAACTTACCTGATTTGACCCAATTATTTCAAGAAATCATCCAATCCTATCACCAAGAAACAGCATATGAGCGAATAGGTGTGGCTGTGCCTGGGGCAGTAAGTGAAACAGGAAAAGTAGCGTTTGGTGGGGCAATCGCTTATTTAGATCAAGTCAACCTGATCCAACTTATTCAGCCGTTTTTTTCAGGCGAGATCGTCATTGAAAATGATGCCAAGGCAGCCGTACTTGGAGAATGGAAAAAAGGAAATTTACGAAAAACTAGAAATGCTGCAGCGGTGGTCCTTGGAACAGGTATTGGTCTGGGGATCATCCTCAATGGGGAACTCTATCAAGGAACACATCGGCAAGCGGGTGAGGTGAGCTTTTTCATTCGTGACCGTGAGATTGCAGGGACTAATTCATTCGCAGGGATGGGGCTTTCAGCAGTGGTACTTATTCACCGCCTTGCGAAGTTATTGGATGTTCCAGCAGATGGGAAAGAAGTTTTTCGACAATTGAAAAAAACGGAGCATGCTGAAGCGCAGCAACTTTTTAACAGTTATTGCCATGGGGTTGCAGTTCTTTGTTTTAATTTACAAACGATCTTAGATTTAGAAAAAATCGTCATTGGTGGGGGAATCAGTCAGCAAGAAATAGTGATAACAACGATTCGACTATATTATGAGAAACTATTTCGAACTGCACCAGTGATTGAGCAGACATTAAGAAAGATCCCAATCGAATGCACTGCATTTAAATCAGCAGCAAATTTGATTGGTGTTGCGGAGGTTCGTAGATAATGAGAGATGATTTTTTATGGGGTGCATCAACTAGCGCCTATCAGGTGGAAGGTGCATGGTCAGCAGATGGGAAAGCACCTTCTGTTCAAGATGTCAAAGAGATTCCGGAAGGAACGACAGATTTTAAAGTAGCAATTGATCATTATCACCGATTTAATGAAGATGTGAAATTGTTCAAAGAGCTAGGGTTAAAAGCTTATCGCTTCTCTATTTCTTGGAGTCGGGTGTTACCAAATGGACAGGTGAATGAAACAGGGCTGGTGTTTTATGAAAACCTGATCGATGAATTGATCATGCAAGGGATTGAACCGATTGTCACAGTGTTCCATTTTGATCTGCCAGTTTATATGGCGGAAAAAGGGGGCTGGGAAAACAGAGAAACAATTACTGAATTTGCAAACTATTGTGCGCTTTTATTTGAACGTTTTAGTCACAAGGTTCGATACTGGCAAACGATCAATGAGCAAAATGTGATGGCGTTAGCGGGATCAGTCATTGGCACAAGTAACAAAACGATGAAAGAAAAATTTCAGGAGAATCACCATATGTTAGTCGCGCAAGCATTGGTAACGAAGAATTTCCATGAACAAGCTTATCCTGGGAAAATCGGTCCAGCACCGAATATTGCTAGTGTGTATCCAGCTAGTGACCAACCAGAGGATCAGTTAGCTGCGTTATATATGAGTGCATTGCGAAATTGGTTGTTTTTGGATGTGGCCGTTTTTGGTGTCTATAATCATAATGCGTGGCATTTATTAGAAACAATTGGTGCAGCATCTGTGGTCACTGAAGAAGATCAAGAAATCTTAGCAGCTGGAACATGTGATTATATTGCGTTCAATTACTATAATACGATGACAGTGTCGGCGTATTACGAAAAAGAAAACAAGGTGGATCAGCAGTCCGGCTTTGGTATTCCTGGTTTTTTCCAAGTAACGGAAAATACCCACTTGCCTTTAACTGAATTTGGTTGGCCTATTGACCCAGAAGGTTTTCGATTTACATTAAACGAAATTTATTCACGTTATCGTTTGCCGCTGTTGATTACTGAAAATGGTATTGGTGCAAAAGATACCTTGACACCTGATGGATATATCCATGATGAGTATCGGATCGATTATTTGCGACAACATATCGAGCAAATGGAATTAGCCGTACAAGATGGTGTTGAAATCATTGGTTATTGCCCTTGGAGTGCTATTGATTTGATCAGCACGCATGAAGGAATCGAAAAACGTTATGGATTTATTTACGTGAATCGAACGGAAACAGAGTTATTGGATTTTGCTCGTTATAAAAAAGATAGTTTTTATTGGTATCAAAAAGTTATAAAAAATAATGGAGTATAACGAATGATCGAGAGGAGCGGCTATGTATATTAAAAAAATCGTTTTTGATAAACGTGCTGATTCTGGGGTGACTTTTTACTTGCATGATCAAAAAACAGCGATGGAGCGTATCGAAGAACGACCGTTTGTTTTAGTGATCCCTGGGGGTGGCTATAGCTTTTGTAGTGAGAGAGAGGCTGAACCAATCGCTTTATCATTTGTAGCAAAGGGATATCATGCTGGCGTACTACGTTATCATGTGGGTGAACACCGAGATTTCGAACGATCATTAGATGATACGAAACAGGCATTAGCAGAGATCAGAAAGATCGATGCGAAATACAAAGTCGCGCAAGATCAGATTGCGGTTATTGGTTTTTCTGCTGGTGGACACCTTGCAGCAGCGATGTCTACGTTGTTAGAAGAAAAACCGAATCTTTGTATTTTAGGTTATCCAGCGATTTTGTCGTCATTTGCTGAGGTGATGAAAATCAAAGCGCCTTCTTTAGATACTTGTGTAACAAAAGAAACACCGCCAACTTTTTTATTTTCTACGTTTGAAGATAATGTCGTACCAATTGAGAATTCTTTGCTGTATTTGAGTGCTTTGGAAGAACATGATGTGCCATTTGAAGGCCATATTTTCCAAAAAGGACGTCATGGACTTTCACTGGGAACTAAATGGTTTGGTGCATCACCAGAAATGATCGACTTACGCTTTGCGCGTTGGTTGAAGCTTGTTTGTGAGTGGTTAGAGTTGAACTGGGAGCAAGAAAACCAGCCAATAAATCAAACAGTCAACGGACCAATGGAAAAAGATGCTCTCGAACTGCCGTTAGAGCAATTGCTAGAAGATAGAACGAATCAAGCAATCTTATTCCAAGAATTCCCCAAATTAGCGGAAAAGAGTTATTACAAGATCCTTCGTCGGTTTTCATTGAATCAATTGCAGCAATTCTCACCAGAAGTTTTCTCGACAGCACGTATAGCAAAGGTGCATGAACAAATGAAACTATCACAAAGGGTAGGTGGAAAAGAATGAAATTTCTGATCGTAGATGAAAGTTATAAAGCTTCAACGGAACTTTCCTATGAAGAACCAACACAAATCGCCACGATTACTAGTTCTAAAAATAGTTATGCCGCTTTTCAGCTTTTATTACATGATGGCAAAAAGAATCACTTTATTTTAAATAAGCAATTTTCGATACCTGATGAGATCGAGATCCCCATGTACCGAATTGCCATCAAAAGTGATTTACCTTATCAAGCACAATTTATTGACTATTATTTAGGAATAGATGGATTGGCTTATGCGGATAAGCTGATTGGAGAAACAGCGTATACGTATAGTGGCGATCGCTATGCACCTATTTATATAGAGATCCCTATCGATAAACAAGTAAAACCAGGTACTTATCCAGTCCAACTTTCTGTATACCGTTCGTTCATTAATCAAGAGGATCAATTAGTCGCGGAAAAATCAATTGAGGTATCTGTTTTAGATTTTACTTTTCCAGATGATGTGCAACAAGACTTTCGACTGGATATCTGGCAGCAACCTTCCAATTTGGCACGCACCTTCCATGTGCCTCTGTGGGGAGAAGCTTATTTTGGCTTGATTGATCAAATGGCAGACAAGTTAGCTGCAATTGGTCAAAAGGCAGTGACAGTGATCGCAGGTGAGATTCCTTGGAAAGGCTGGTTCAACTATATTGTCAAAGATTATCCAGCGAATCTATATGAATATTCAATGATTCCCATTCGGAAAAATATGGAAGGGACACTTATTTGTGATTTTTCGATTTTGGATCGCTATCTTGCTTGTTTTGAAAAATACGGTATCAATCAAGAAATCAATCTATTTGGTCTTTTAGGTGTTTGGAAACCACCTTATTTTCCTTTGAATGAGCAGTCGGGACATTCAGAAAAAATCGTCTTACGCTATTTTGATGAATCAACAGATAAGATTGCGTTTATTGAACAAGTAGCTGATTTTACTGCATATTTAAAACAACTTGTTTCTCATTTGAAAGAGGTTGGGGTGTGGGAACGAACCTATGTGACCGCAGATGAACCTAAGTCACATGAAGTAAAAGCATTTATCCAAGCGGTCAATGACTTAAAGGCCATCGAGCCATCTATTCAAATCAAAGTTGCTTTTGACAAAGAATCGGTTTTGAACGCATTAGAATCAGTCATTGATTATCCTGTGACTTCTTTTTATTGTACTTGTAACAACCAACAGCGATTACTAGAAAAATTTGGAAAAAAACTGAACTACTATATCTGTAATTATCCAACGAAACCTAATACCTTTTTACACAGTCCATTGCTTGAAACACGAGTCCAAGGGTTACTTGCTTATTACTTTAAAACGGATGGCTTATTGCGTTGGGCACTGAATTGCTGGCCAACAAATGTTCGAACAGATATCCGCTATAACACGGGGGCACTTCCAATTGGCGACAATTGTTTGATCTACCCAGGCTATAACGGTGATTTATTACTATCCCTTCGCTACAAACAACTTCTAAGAGGAATAGAAGACTTTTGGTTATTGAAACACACAGAAGAACAAAACGAAAAGAAAGTCCAACAACTGCTTGATGAATTTTTAGTTGTTACTGACCCTAAAGATTGGATGCTGAATAGTCATCAGGCGAATCCTGAGGCATTTCAGTTAACTGAAGAAAAGTACCAACAATTAAGAAACGCACTGATCCGAATAAATTAGGGGGAATAGTGGAAGAAAAAATTACGATTGGTTCTTTTGGTAAGCTCTTTTAATTAAAAAATTGATGTGCGTTCCCAAATTTGTCGTTTGCACGGAACATTTTTGAAAACGCACATCATGTGTTTATTGTTCAGCCTTTATTTCAAGTGATGGAATGTATCAAAAGAAGACTTGCTTCAACTTTTAAAATGGAGCAACTTCGCCGTTGAATGCACCGCTAAGAACAACTTTACCTAACATGTGTCCAGATTCGACTTCTTTTGTAGCTGCCCGTAAATTTTTTGCGTTGATGCCATCCGAGTAGACTTTTGTCAAGGTTGTTTTTAGGAGGCCTCTTTCTGCTAGCGAAGCAATCATTGCCAATGCTTCACCTTGTGTTTCGATTTGGTAGTCATGATCAGTTTTCGCAAACATGTACTCCCAATCAAAGCTGACCGATAGATTTTTCCAAGCACTTAAGTTCAGCGGTTCATTGACCCCAACGATCGTGCCTACATGTCCAAACGGTTTGATCAAGTGAGTGATTTGTTCTAAATAATGGGTGATATCGAATAAGACGGCGATATAATCAACAGCCTCTAAACCTAGTTCCTGCAAGCTTTGTTTTAAATCGTGATGATAATCTAGTGGATGATCTACACCAACTGAAGTGAGCCATTCAAAGTTTTTAGGACTAGAAGTAGCATAGATTTCTAACCCTGCCCATTTAGCTAACTGGTTCAAGATAGAGCCCACACCACCTGCACCATTGATCACTAAGATTTTCTTTCCTTGATTGGCATTTTCCTCTGGAATCAATCCGAATTTATCAAACAGTAGTTCATAGGCCGTTAAGGAGGTAAGGGGAAGGGCTACGGCTTCTTCATCTGATAGATGCTTTGGTGCTAAAGCTGCAATCCGTTCATCAACGAGTTGATATTCTTGATTACTGCCAGAACGTGTTGTAGTACCTGCATAAAAAATTCGATCCCCGATTTTGAACTTAGAAACTTTTTTGCCTATTTTGACGATTTCACCTACGCCATCAAATCCTAGTACTTTTAGCGTATCGCTTTTAGGTGCGGTCTGTCTTAACTTAGTATCAACAGGGTTGACGGATACTGCTTTGACCTTTACCAGTATATCCCTTGCTTCAGGAATAGGGATTTCTTTTTTTTGATCAATGAAACTTTTAGGATCATCGATCGGCAAGCCTTCAAAAAAGCCAACAGCCTGCATCATTGGATCATTTGACATAAAACTTCCTCCTCTGCTAGTGGACAAAACGTCTTCCTTTATTTTGACGTAAAGGAAGTGATATAGAATCAGCTTAGAAGGTCGAAAGATAGGAAAACGAGCATCACTTGGTGATTGTCTCCTGAATCCATCCGAAAACTAATCATTATTTCAACAGCATTAGCTTAAATCTTTTCATTTCTATTGTAAAACAAAGCATCTTTGATACGCTATATTTCTTCTATAAAAGTCGCGTGCTGTATCAAAAGCATCAGTGTGATACAAGAAAAAGCGAATCTGTATTTTTCCGGACATAAGTTCTATATAAAGATATAGCGAGAGCAACAACGATTTAATCGACTAGTTCCTATAAAATAAAGGAATTAAAGTGGATGGAACTATGCTATATCCAGAAATCATTCTTTCGAATCCTATCCAACAACTCGCTGCTTTTGAATTTCGTTCTTCTTTTTATAACATGATTTTCTATGTGGTAAGCAGATGGTCACGAGAGAATCGAGGAGTGATTTTTCTCGGGAAAGCAGGTGAGCAGGGTAAAGAAGACAGCATATGAAACCTACATCTTACCTCAATAACCAAGAGGAATATATTATCGATCAAGTGCTAAAATAAGTAATTGTATTGTTATAAAAACAAGCTTATAATAAGTTATAAAAAATTGAGGGTTGGGGAATAAGGAGAAAATAGATGAAAAAAACGGTGATGTTTTGTTTAGTATTGTCAACAGTGTTATTGGCTGCATGTCAACAAACAAAAAAAACGACGGCTCAGTCTTCAAAGGCTGCTGAAAGTAGTATAGCAGTGACAAAAGAATCGAGTAGCAAAGCAAGTTCAGAAAGCAGTACAACAAGCAGTACAACAAGCAGTACAACAAACAGCACAACGACTAATTCAACAGTTAGCACAGATACCAGCTCTAGTACAGCAACAGAAACAACTACGGTTTCAAATCTGTTGTGGAGTGCAGATAAAAGCAATCAATTGGCTAGCTTTATGGCTAGTTGGGGTCAAACTATGGGACAAAGTTATCAAGCCTATGGACCGGGTAATAATGTAAATCTCTATGGATTACAGTTACCTGATGGAGTTTTGAACCATATGAATGGTTGGCAAGTAACGGTTGCCAATACACCCATTTCGTTAACTTGGTCAGAAAATGGAGAAGTACCATCTGGCTATGGATTAGTAGCAGTCTATTCAGATGCGCAAACACAATCTGGACAAGAAATAAGACACGTTTACTTTTTCACCATTGAGGGAGGAACTCCTAAAGTTTTGGTCACCAGTCAAAATCAAGGGAATCCGAACAACTATCTTGAGTTAAGAGAAACAGATAATCAAGAATTGAAAAATGGATTTTCACAAATCGTTACTGGACAATAAGCGTAAGAATGGATCATTACCTAAAACAAATGAACGAAAATTTTCCTTTATTGCTTTTTGTGGAACGATCCTTGTAGGAATCATTGGGTATGCTTTTGTTAGAAAAATAAGATAACTATTACTTGAAACTCGAAATGTCTATAAGTAGATGTTTCGAGTTTTTCTATGCTATAGTTGAAAAAAAGCCATAGAAAGGAAAGAGTACTATGCAAAAAGCGTTGTTAGTGGTGAACCCAAGTTCCGGAGGAGAGAAAGCAAAAGAATATGAACAACTTGCCCATGAAAAATTAAAAACGATGTTTGATAAAGTGGTTGTTTTGCACACTAAAAAAGCAGGTGATGCGAAAAACTTTGCACGTGAAGCTACGATTGAAGGATATCACAGTGTTTTTGTCATGGGAGGAGATAGTACCGTCAATGAAGGAATCAGCGGTATCTCTGAACAGGAACATCGACCAAATTTTGGTTTTATCCCTTTAGGAACAGTGAATGATTTAGCTCGCGCTTTAGAGATCCCATTAGAACCAGAAGAGGCAATTGAGAATCTTTCAATTGATTCTTTTAAGTCTTTAGACATTGGAAAAATCAACGAAGATTATTTTATGAACGTGGTAGCAATCGGTACGATTCCTGAGGCAATCAATGATGTCGATCCTGAAAAGAAGACAAAGTTAGGTAAACTTGCTTATTTTATTTCTGGGATCAAGCAATTAGCTGGGACACAATCCTATTCTTTCCATTTAACTGTGGACGGTCAGGAAGAAAAAATCGAAAGTAGTACGTTATTGGTTGGCTTGACCAACTCTATTGGTGGTTTTGAAACATTGATTCCCGATGCAAAAGTTGATGATGGCAAGCTCCATCTGATTTATTTAAAAGATTCTTCTCTCCTTGATACGTTGAAAACTTTACCAGATTTATTAAAAGGTGTGGATGAATCAACGGATAACCTAGCATATCAAGCATGTGAAAAAGTCGAAGTTTCTTTGTCAGACAATGCGGAACTAGCCACAAATGTCGATGGGGACGAAGGGGCTAAACTGCCTGTTAAAATCAGTATCTTACCGGCACATTTACCAGTTTATTGTTAAAAAATGACCAAATGAACGAGTGTGGGACAAAACTAAAGATCAGGGTTGCTACAGACTCTCGAATAAACAGCGTCCAAAAGTCAGGTTTTTCGGAAATTTGAAAAAAGAGGTTAGGATAGAAGTGTTTAACTCCGAGAAATAAGAAGAAATTAACGAAAATTGCTTTTCAAATTTTTGTAAATTTCGGCTTATTTAAGAAGGAGTTGCTTCTGCTCCCACCGTTTATCCGTTTTTAAAGAATGAGACAAAAGTGTTTCTTACTTTTGTCCCACACTTTTTCTCTCCAATTTCTCAAACTTAAACGACTTTTGTCTCGACCTCTGTTCATTTGGTTTTATTTTTGAAGGCAAATACTAAAAACAACATCAACCTTCTTTTGATTTTGGCTTTTGAGGGAAAGAACTATGAAAGATTCAGAGTATACCGGTCTTTCTTGGAGATGACATCTTTATTTCATTCGCTCGATCGTACCACACGCTTCTCCATGAAGAAGTGCACCATTTTGTAAGACCAACTCGCTGATCTGTTCTGCTTCTGTGAAAACAACAATCACGGCAGGATCTTTTTTTGCTTGTATGATCTGATCAAAATCCACTTCAACCAAAGGGGTGTCAATGGTGATCTGTTCGTTTTCGTTTACAAGGATCGTGAAAGGTGCGCCTTTCATCTCTACCGTATCAAGACCGATATGGATCAAATAATCGATTCCTGAGTCACTTTTTATACTGATGGCATGTTTTTTTGGGAAAATCGTTGTTACTCGACCAGCCAGTGGTGCATAGATTGTCTGATCCTCTGGAATGACAGCAAAGCCGTCTCCTAGCAATTTTTGTGAAAAAACCGGGTCCTTCACAGCAGAAATTGGAATCACTTTTCCTGAGCAGGGAGCGGTAATCGTTTCTTGTTTTTTCTTTTTGAACATTTTGAACATAACAAGTCCTCCTAATTATCCTTTTTCAAAATTTGATTGATTTCTTGACTGAGTAAGTCGGCTTTTCCACCGAAGACAGCTTGGATACCACCTTTTACCTCAAAAACAGCAGTAGCGCCTAATTGTTGGATCGTTTGTTTATCGACGATTTGACCATCCATTACAGCAACGCGCAAACGAGTGGCACAGGCTTCGACTGTTTCGATGTTTGCTTCACTACCAAGAGCTTTAATGATTGTTAAAGCTTCTTCGTGTAGTGACGTATTTTTGTTCAATGGTTGTTCAGAAAGGGTATCTGTTTCTTCAGTCATACCTGGGATAGCGACTTTGAATTTTTTGATGAAGAAAGTGAAAACGACAAAGTAAATGACTGCCCAAGCAAGTCCAAAAGGAATCAATTTGATCCAGTTGGTTTTATCATTTCCTTGAAGTACACCAAATAATAAGAAATCGATCAGGCCGCCTGAAAAAGAATTACCTACTCGAATATTTAAGATATCTGCAAAATAAAAAGATAATCCGTCTAAAAAGGCATGGATAACATATAACCACGGAGCAACAAATAAAAACATATACTCTACAGGCTCAGTGATCCCAGTTAAAAATGAGGTTAATGCACCACTGAAATAAAGCCCACCATTTTTCTTACGATTTTGTTTAGGAATAGCACGATACATTGCGTAACAAGCTGCAGGGAGACCAAACATCATCGTTGCAAATCTGCCAGCAAAGAAACGAGTACCATAAGTAAATAATCCAGTATGATTTGGGTCAGCTAATTGGGCAAAGAAAATATTTTGTGCGCCGGATACTGAGACACCGGCTACGCTCTCTGTACCGCCCAAAGAGGTATACCAGAAGAGTGGATAGATCGTGTGATGCAGACCGACAGCGCCAGTAAGACGAAGTAAGAAGCCATATAAAAATGTTCCTAGACTGCCCATTTGTGCAATGTGTTCTCCGGCAACTACTAAACCATTCTGAATGGGTGGCCAAATCAAATAGAAGAAGGAACCAATAATAATTGCAGCTAAACTAGAAATAATTGGGATAAAACGTGATCCACCAAAGAACCCTAAGAATTGCGGTAGTTCGATTTTTCGATAACGATTGTGTAAGAATGCAACGGTTCCACCAATAGCAATAGAACCAACAACTCCAGTATCAAGAGTTGCTCCTTTGGCAGAAAACAATTCAAGAAAACCGCTGATCGTTGCCGTATAGACTAAATAAGCGACACCGCCAGCTAAACCAGCTGTTCCTTTATCACCATTTGCAAGTCCAACAGCAACACCAATAGCAAAAATCAAGGCTAAATTGGCAAAAACAGCATTTCCGGCGTAGCTCATGATACTTAAAATCGTATGGAGCCATGGTTGTGCTAAAATTGGGTAGGCGTTTATGGCGCTTTCATTTGTTAGTGCACCTCCGAGTCCCAAAAGTAATCCGGCAACAGGTAAGATAGCAATCGGCAACATGAATGCACGGCCTAATTGTGAAAATTTCTTAAACATTTTTCTCCTCCTAATTTAATGCATGAATAAAACGTTCAGCAATTTCTTGTGGTCGAGTAATCGCACCACCAACAACGATTCCAGCCACACCTAGTTCTTTGATCTGTCTAGCCTGTTCCGGGGTGTGAATTTTCCCCTCTGCAATGACACAAATTCCAGCTTGGACTAGTTGCTTGATCAATTCGATATCTGGACCATCTTGTTTTTTACTTTCTTCCGTGTAGCCACTTAACGTTGTTCCGACAAAATCAATTCCAGCTTCATAAGCGTTTTTTCCTTCCTCAAAAGTAGAGATATCTGCCATGAACAGCTGATGAGGATACTTTTCTTTGATCTGAGCAATAAACGCATTGATGGATAACCCGTCATGGCGTTTGCGAAGCGTACAATCCAAGGCGATCACTTCTACGCCAGTAGCAACGAGTTCATCTACTTCGCGCATAGTTGCTGTAATGAATGGCGCTTCGGGGGGGTAGTCCCTTTTGATGATGCCGATCATAGGCAAGGAAACTTTTTCTTTGATTTCCAAAATGTCACGAACAGAATTTGCACGGATACCTACTGCACCAGCTCTTTGTGCAGCTAGAGCAAAATAGGGCATAAGACCTCCTTCCTCTGTATAAAATGGTTCACCAGGTAATGCCTGACAAGAAACGATCAGACCACCTGAAATTGCTTCTAAAAATGATTGTTTGTTCATTCTCCTAAACACTCCGTTTTTGAATTATTTTCGGATAATAACTCCGAATTAAATATAGCACCCGCTTTCATAACTGTAAAGTAAAAATTGGATAATTTTGGAGTTTTATTTCTTTTTTTGGAGTATAATGGAGAAAATGACTTGCTATAAAGGAGTTTGTATGAATTATATTTATCTGATCAAAGAGCATTATCCATTATTGACTAAATCCGAAAAAAAAGTTGCTGATCTTATTCTTACCTCAGGAAAAACGATCATTTATAGTACGATGAGCGATATCAAAGAAAAAACCAAAGTTGGAGATGCAACAATCATTCGGTTTTGCCAAAAATTAGGGTTTTCTGGTTTTTCAGATTTGAAAATCGAAATTGCAAAAGAAGATTTTAGTCAAAAAAAAGAACAACCATCTAGTGGGAAATATTACGATGAAATTGCGAATAATTTAACTGAAGCTCTTCATTCTACGGCTCGTTTGCTAAATGAAGAAAAATTAGATGAGGCGATTCAACTAATTAGCGAAGCGAATCATCTCTATATATTTGGGGTAGGGTCTAGTGGAAATACGAGTCTTGACCTAGAAAGTATGTTTTTACGTGTGGGTGTCCAAGCAAAGGCCGTTTTAGATCCGCATTTTCAAGCACAAGTTGCTTCTTTGCTGAAAGAAGGGGATGTAATCGTGGCATTCTCGTTATCTGGAAAAACGAAGGATACGTTCGATTCAGTAGAAATCGCTAAAAAAAATGGCGCAAAAATCTTAGCAATCACCAATTATATCCATTCCCCCATTGGGCAAACAGCAGACCTTGTCTTACAAACAGCCATTGAAGAATTTTTGAATGGTGGATCTTTAGCAGGAAAAATCTCACAACTGTATATTTGCGATTTACTTGTACAGGGATATGAGCAAAAGAATAACATCAATGCAGTCGAGTTACGGGAAAGAGTACTACGATCCATCTTAGATAAAAGCATTGATTGATAGACTAATAATTCGAATAAAAAGTGATAAAAAAACAATTGCATCTCTTATAAATGGTGTTTTTTGTTATTTTATAATAAAAAACTAAAAGTTCTTGCATTTTCCTTGGATTTTATATATGATTTTATCAATTTAGGGTCAAGGAAAAGGGGTAAAAAGGAATGTCGAAGTATCAACGAAAAGTCTTATTGTCAACATCAGCAGGAATCGCATTAGAGAATATGGATATTATGTTTTTAGCTTTTTCTTTATCTTCAATGATTACAACTTTTCATATTAGTGGAACGCAAGCAGGAATGATTGCTACGATCACTAATTTGGGGATGCTCGTTGGAGGTATTTTTTTTGGTCTTATGGCAGATAAATATGGACGAGTGAAGGTGTTTTCTCAAACGGTGCTACTTTTTTCAATCGCCTCGTTATTGATGTTCTTTGCTTCAAACATTTATCTTGTCTATCTTTTTCGATTTATTGCAGGAATCGGGGCAGGAGGAGAATATGGGGCGTGTATGTCTTTGATCTCTGAAAGTTTTTCAAAAAAACAAATTGGACGAGCTTCTTCGATCGCTGGAATCGGTGCACAAGTAGGAGCTGCCTTGGCTGCGATTTTAGCTGCTGTTGTTATTCCTTGGTTGGGTTGGAAAATGTTATACGTTATCGGGGTGCTACCTGTATTGATGGTCTTGGTCATTCGCCGAGACTTAAAAGAACCAGAGGATTTTCAAAAAACAAGAGCTACTGGTAAAACGACGAAACTAAGTCATCTCTTTGAAACAAAGCACCTTGCATGGCAAACAATCGGCCTAAGTATCATGGTAACAGTCCAAATCGCGGGTTATTTTGGCTTGATGAACTGGTTACCATCGATCATGCAAGCACAATTAGGACTATCAGTATCTGGCTCTTCACTATGGATGGTCAGTACGATCGTCGGAATGTCCTTAGGTATGCTGACCTTTGGGATCATCATGGATAAATTAGGGCCAAGAACCGCATTTACGATCTTTTTGATCTGTTCCTCCTTCTCTGTGTTCCTACTAGTGATGGCACATAGCCAGTGGAGTTTAGTAGCGGCTGCTGTTGTTGTTGGTTACTTCATCAATGGAATGTACGGCGGCTATGGAGCAATCATCAGCAGCTTATATCCAACTGAGATCCGAGCTACCGCCAATAATTTCATCATGAACTTAGGACGTGCAGTCGGTGGATTTTCTTCCATTGTGATCGGATTTTTGATGGATCACTATAATTTAACAGCCGTTATCATCTTCTTAAGCAGTATTTATTTAGTCAGCTTACTCGTTTTGATGACTATCACGGGAGTAAAAGAATTGAAAATCAGTTTGCAAGAATAGAGGCATTTGAAAGATGCTCTGCTTCAAGAATTAAGCCGAGTAATTTGAAAATAGTTTTCCATATTTTTGAATTATTCGGCTTAATTCCGCCGAAGCAATCTTTCAAATGCCATTCCTCCGTTTTTAGAGATATTAGAAGAGACTGAGACAAGTTTTGTCCCAGTCTCGTTCTTTAATAGTTAGCTATTCAGCTATTTTTTCTTTTAATGAAGAAGTCTTTTTTGTAATGTGTAACAATTGAAGAACTAGGAATACTGCTAACAGGACAATGATGGCACCAAAAATTGGTGTATAAGTGACGCCAATCGATTTTGTTACTTGTGCACCAACGAATGAACCAAATGCAATACCAATATTAAACGCTGAGATATTGAATGCTGAGGCTAAAGTAATATCTTTAGGAGTGTATTCTTCAGCTAGCTGAACGACATAGAGTTGTAGCCCAGGAACATTCATAAATGAAAACAATCCTAAGACCAAAGTAGCAAGAGTTGCCAAAATCAATTGATCACTCAATATCGCTACAAATAAAAAGACAAGGGAGAGAGAAAGAAGTCCGAACATCAGGCTAAGTGATTTGAGCGGCTGTTGATTTGAAAAATGCCCACCTATTGTATTTCCTATAGCAACCATGATGCCGTAAACTACTAGTAAAAGTACTACAGCATGAGCAGAGTACCCAATTTTATCTTCTAAAATCGGTGTTAAATACGTGTAAGCTGCAAATGTGCCACCATAACCAAGAGCAGTGACGATGAATGAACCTAACAGAAACTTATTTTTAAAAATACGGATGATTCCTCTTAAATCTACAATTCCAGGGATCGGTAGGTGTTTTGGAATCAAAAAGAAATTTGCAATCAAGCCTATAGCTCCTATGATCGCAATAAAGATAAACGTGAAGTGCCAATTTGTTTGTTGACCAATAAATGTTCCTAGAGGTACACCAGTTACAGTGGCAACAGTAAGACCAGTAAACATGATAGCAATGGCGCTTGCTCGTTTATTTTGTTCAACGACATCTGCCGCGATGACACTAGAAACAGACATAAACAGACCGTGGGCTAAAGCAGAGATGATTCTTCCGGCTAAGAGTATAGAAAACGAGAGTGCAAAAGCTGCTACTAGGTTTCCTATAATAAATAGAAGCATGATGACGATCATCAGATATTTTCGATTCCATTTTCCTGTTAAAACGGTCAATAATGGCGCTCCGATGGTCACGCCTATTGCATAAAGGGAAACTGTCAAGCCAGCTTGTGCCAAAGTGACGTGGAAACTGTTAACGATCAGTGGCATCAAGCCTACGCTGATAAATTCTGTTGAGCCGATAGCAAAAGCATTGATAACTAATGCTAGTAATGTAAGTATGGGTGAAATTCTTTTATTCATTTGATATCCTCCTTGTTTTTTCCTGACGAATACATAATATAGTCTGTATTTCCCTCAAAAAGAAGTACCTACTTTTTGGTACGATAGTTACTTTTTAGTAATAATTGTTGATAGAGGCATTTCTAACGAATAATTTAATGAGTATTTTCTAATTTTTGTTTATAAAATGCACGTATTTTATATTTTTAAACATTTTCCCTTTTCAAATAAGCAATAGGGTGCTACTATTTGATGCGTATCTTTTAAAAGGAGAAAAAACATGGAAAAAATCTATCATATCGGCGTTGAAGCAACATTAGAAGTAATCGGTGGGAAATGGAAACCCATTATTCTATGTCATTTAGGGAATGGTCCAATACGAACAGGTGAATTGAAAAGACAAATACCAACGATCACTCAGAAAATGTTGACACAACAATTACGAGAGTTGGAGGAAGATCGTATCGTTGATCGAAAAGTCTACAATCAAGTACCTCCTAAAGTAGAATATTCATTAACAGAAGAAGGAAAATCATTACGGGAAATCTTAGTTGCAATGTCTGTTTGGGGAGAAGAACGGATTGAACGGCAACAAGAAGCGGGAAATGAAGTGACCTTGTTACATACACATGGTGGTTATTTGAATTATTAACGATTCTTTTAGTCAGTGAAACTAAAAATTTCAATTTAATGAAAATGTTAAAAATAAATTTGCTCTTTTTTTCTTCATAAATATGATATGATAAATAGTGATCGTATTAGAAAAAGGTGAATGATAGATGAACAGTATGGATAAAGTAAATCAATTCAGAGATGAGCGGGATTGGCGAAAATTCCATAATGAAAAAGACTTGGCTATTTCTATTTCTTTGGAGGCCTCTGAATTGCTTGAACTGTTTCAATGGAAACAGCCAGAAGAAGTAACAGCGAACAATCTGGAACGGATCAAAGAAGAACTAGCAGACGTCTTGATCTATTCTTATATGATGGCAGATAATTTAAATCTTGATCTTGATGAGATCATCGAAGAAAAGTTGAAGAAAAATTGTTTGAAATATCCATTAGAAAAAAGTAAAGGTCAACGAACAAAATATACGGAACTGTAGGGCAGAAAAGGAGGTGTGGTAGTGAAAAAAGAAGGAAAAGTAAAGAAATGGCTGATCAATATTCTTCTATTCTTATTGTTACTAATTGGATTGGCGCTGATTTTTAATGAACAAATCAAAGATTTTTTTGTTAAAAACACAGGAGATCAATATGCGATTGCAAACGTGACGAAAGAAGATATCAATAAAAATAAGGAAAAAGACGCAAGTTTTGATTTTGATGCTGTCGAATCCATGAGTACAGAAAGTGTGTTGAAGGCACAGTTGAACCATACAGAGCTACCAGTTATTGGAAGTATCGCCGTACCATCTGTCTCAATCAATATCCCTATCTTCAAAGGATTGGATAATGCCAATCTGCTTTATGGTGCTGGTACTTTGTCACCTGATCAGCAGATGGGCAAGGGCAATTATGCTTTAGCTAGCCACCGGGCAAACAATCCAGAATTACTTTTTACTCCTTTAGAGAATCTAACATTAGGCGATAAAATCTATTTAGTCGATTTGGACAATGTGTATACGTACAAAGCGACGTTCAAGCAAAAAGTCGCCCCAACAGACACACAATTACTGAATGTCCAAGAAGGAAAAGAACTTGTTACCTTGATTACTTGTGGAGATATGAACGCAGTGACGCGCTTAGTTGTTCAAGGCGAATTGGAAAAAATCACTCCGATGAAAGAAGCCACACAGGAAATGAAAAAAGCCTTCAATATGCCAACACGAACCTTTTGATCCAAGTAGTTCTTTATGAAAATGACAGACACTCTTGCTTGAATATAGTAAGGGTGTTTTTTCTATTGAAAGAAAAAATAAAAAACGTGGTGAAAGGGGTTGCAAAGCTAAAGAAAGGATGTTATGCTTATTTCAGATAAGAAATGGATTGTTACTGTGTGGCAGGCAAAACCAGAATTCAGCTCGTTGTTAGGCGGATTCTAGGTTTTTTTATTTTTTTCGAGAGGGCGAAGCAGAATGGTCATTGAAAAAGTATTGAATAATAATGTCGTCGTTTCTAAAAATGAATTGGGTGAAGAGATCATTTGCATGGGAAAAGGCATCGCTTTTCAAAAAAAGCTAGGCGACCATATCTCAAAGAATGACGTTCAAAAAGAATTCATTTTAAAGGATTCTTTTGCTACCCACCAGTTTCAACAATTGATGGCGGATGTGCCGTTGGAGGAAGTCGAACTAGTGAAGTCCATTGTTGATTTTGCCGAAGAAAAAATACAAGTTTCGTTTTCTCCTAATATTTATCTGACGTTGACGGATCATATCCATTATGCGATCAGTCGTGCAAAAGAAAAGATTGAGTTACCTAATCCATTATTATTTGAAACTAAAAAATTCTATCCTAAAGAATACCAAACAGCAATAGCTGTTCTTCAACTTATTGAACAAAAAATGGGCATTTTACTACCGATGGATGAAGCTGGTTTCATTGCGTTTCATTTTGTCAATAGTCAGCAAAGTAATGGAGATATGCAAGTGACGATGACAGCTACAACGATGGTTCGAGATGTAGTAAGTATCATCAGTAAATTTTTTGGGATCGTATTCGATGAAGATTCGTTGAATTACCAACGACTCATCACACACCTTCAATTTTTTGCGCAGCGATATCTAAAAGGAGAAAGCTCAGGCGAACAAGATGAATTTCTTTATGCCTTGGTTCAAGGCAAGTATCCAAAAGCATTTCGCTGTTCTGAACGGATCAATGAGTACCTTGTCCAGACGCAAAAAGAACCAATGGGTGTAGCAGAACAAATTTATCTTACGATCCATATCCAACGTGTAGTAACTGAAAAACAAAGTACCCAATCTTAAGGATTGTTACTGGTAAAGCAGGCAAAACCTAGATTGAAAAAATAAGGACACGTGATTTCGCGTGACCGTTTTTTCAATCTAGGTTTTTTATTTTATAAAAAATAAATGGAAAGAAGGAAATGAAATGGATAATCAAGCAGTTGGTAAAAGAGTTTGGGAGGCAGTCGGCGGTAAGAACAATGTGAACAGTTTAGTGCACTGTGCGACTCGATTGCGTTTTAAATTGAAAGACGAATCTCTTGCGAAGACACAAGAACTAAAAAATGATCCTGATGTGATCCAAGTTGTTCAAAGTGGTGGTCAGTATCAAGTGGTGATCGGCAGCAATGTAGCGGATGTGTACCAGTCCATTGTAGATGAGCAAGGCCTAGCGGATCATGCGGATACAGAAGAAAAATCAAAGAATCCATTAAATCGTTTCATTGATATCATTTCGAGTATCTTTACTCCCTTTTTAGGAGCAATGGCTGCAGCTGGTATTTTGAAAGGATTCCTATCTTTAGCAATCGTATTAGGTTGGCTGACCGTTGATACAGGTGCTTATCAACTCCTATATGCAGCAGCAGACGGTGTTTTTACCTTTTTACCAGTAATGCTAGCATTTACCGCAGCAAAAAAATTCAAGGCCAATCAATTTCTATCTGTGGCGATCGCGATGGCTCTGGTTTATCCAGCCATCACTGAACTTGCAGGAGCCGGTGGCGCTGTTGACTTCTTTAGCTTACCAGTCATTCTCTCGCCATCTGGCTATACATCTTCTGTAATTCCGATCATTTTGGCTGTATGGGTCCAAAGTAAATTTGAACCACTAGTGAAAAAGGTGATTCCACAATTTTTACAAATGATCTTTGTTCCGATGATCGTGTTGTTAGTAATGGTTCCACTCACATTCCTTGTTTTAGGACCAATCGGGACGGTTATCGGTAATGGCCTAGGTAGTCTTTTCAATTCCATCTATGGCTTTAGTCCATTAGTCGCAGGCTTTATCATGGGAGCGTTATGGCAAGTATTCGTGATGTTTGGTATGCACTGGGGATTTGTGCCGATCATGTTCTTGAATATCGAACAATATGGCTTTGATGTATTGATGCCAATGCTTTTACCAGCTATTTTAGCACAAGGAGGAGCAGCTTTAGCTGTAGCTGTACGCACAAAGGATGCAAGACTTCGTTCATTAGGGATCTCTTCTATGATCACTTCGCTGTTCGGAATTACTGAACCCACAGTCTATGGAGTAACACTACCACTGAAAAAACCATTCATCGTTGCGTGTCTTTCAGGAGGAATCGGAGGAGCAATGATCGGATTTGCAGGCGTCAAAGCTTTTTCTAGCGGATTAGTTAGTTTGTTGACGATCCCAACATTTATTAGTACAAATGAAGTAGTCGAGTCTAGTGTGATGATGGCAGTGATTGCAACAGCATTATCATTTATCTTAGCATTTGTAGGTACATTGATTATTGGTTTTGATGAATCTGCACAAGACGAAAATCTAGAAGGAAACAAGCAAACGACAGCTGGGGACTCCATTGGAACAGCTCGTCATAATCTAAAAAGTCCATTGAGCGGTAAAGTCTTACCTCTAAGTGAAGTACCAGATAAAGTCTTTTCTTCTGGAGCGATGGGTAAAGGGATTGCGATCGAACCAGAAAATGGTGAATTGCTTGCTCCGGCAGATGGGGAGATCACGACGATTTTTCCAACAGGTCATGCAGTAGGGATCACTACCACAGATGGTATCGAGTTATTGATGCATATCGGAATGGATACAGTCGAACTTGAAGGCAAAGGCTTTGAAGTATTTGTGAAACAAGGAGATACTGTTCATACAGGCGATTTACTTGTCCGTTTCGACATCGATACGATCAAAAAGGCAGGCTATAGTGTGATTACGCCAATCGTTGTAACGAATACAGATCATTTTGCCGATGTTTTAGAGCTTGATCAAGAAGAAATCATTGCTAGTGAAGATTTTCTAGCGATTGTAAAATAAGGAGGAAGCAAGGATGACAACACGTTTTTCAAAAGATTTTTTATGGGGCGGCGCAACAGCTGCTAATCAACTAGAAGGCGCCTACGACCGTGATGGCAAGGGATTATCTGTGGCAGATGCAATGCCTGGTGGGAAAAAACGCTTTGAGATTATCGGTAGCGAAACATTTGACTGGACGATCGATTCAGAAAACTATAACTATCCGAATCATCAAGGTATCGGTCATTATGATCGTTTTAAAGAAGATATCGCGTTATTCGCTGAAATGGGTTTTAAATGTTACCGTTTCTCGATTGCTTGGACACGAATCTTTCCTCAAGGGGATGAATCAGTGCCGAATGAAGCCGGTCTTACTTTTTATGAGCAAGTAATTGATGAATGTTTAAGCTATGGGATCGAACCAGTAATTACGATTTCCCATTATGAAATGCCTCTAAATCTAGCTAAAGCATATGGGGGTTGGAAGAACCGCCAATTGATCGACTTTTATGAACGATTTGCCAGAACAGTTCTTGAACGTTTCAGTAGTAAGGTGAAATATTGGATGACCTTCAATGAAATCAATTCAGCATTCCATTTTCCGGCATTGAGCCAAGGATTGGTAAAAAGCAATGGTGCGGGTGAGTATCAAAATATCTTCCAAGCATGGCACAATCAATTTGTAGCAAGTAGTAAAGCAGTAAAAATCGCCCATGAACTACGTCCAGATATCCAAGTAGGTTGTATGATCATCTACGCAACTACGTATAGCATTGACGCAAATCCAATCAATCAGGTCGCAACATTGATCCAAAACCAAGCATTCAATTTCTTTTGTACAGATGTACAAGTCAGAGGCGAGTATCCAGCCTACACGAAGCGTACCTATGAAAAATATGGTGTAGATAGTCAAAAATTAGAACAGACAAAAGAAGATTTTGACTTATTAAAAGCTTATCCAGTGGACTATATCGGGTTTAGCTACTATATGTCGACAGCAATCAATGAAACCGATCCAACAGCGGCAACATCAGCAGGTAACCTACTCGGTGGTGTGAAAAATCCATTTTTAGAAGCTAGTGAGTGGGGCTGGCAGATTGATCCGGAAGGGTTGCGAATTGCTTTAAACGAATTGTACAATCGTTATGAGAAGCCATTGTTCATCGTGGAAAATGGACTAGGTGCGATCGACAAAGTCGAAGAAGATGGAAGTATCCATGATGATTATCGAATCGACTATCTACGTCGCCATATCGAAGCAATGGGTGAAGCAGTAGCAGATGGTGTTGAACTTATGGGATATACGCCTTGGGGCTGTATTGATCTGGTCAGTGCTTCAACGGGTGAAATGAGTAAACGCTATGGTTTTATCTATGTGGATTTAGATGATGAAGGCAAGGGAACTTTGGACCGTTCAAAGAAAAAGTCATTTGATTGGTACAAAGAAGTTATCTCCTCAAATGGGGAAAAGCTGTAGAAGGAGCGTGGAACAAAAGTAAGAAACGCTTCTGTCCCAGCCTCGATTCGTTCTGATACGTAAAATGGAAGTTTCAAAAACTACTCTCTTTGTTTAGAGCAAGTTTGCTTTATTCCAAAAAGTAGATAATCAAATGATGTGAGTCAAAACAGGTCGAGACAAAAGTCGTTTAGGTTTGAGAAATTGGAGAGAAAAACGAGTAATACGCTTTTTGTATTGATCGTTTTTCCCGAAATTTCCGAAAAACCTGACTTTTGGCCGCCGTTTATTCGGATTTAGAGTCTGTGGCAAAACTGATTTTTAGTTTTGTTCCACACTCTTTTTTTATTTTTCATCCTTTACTATTGCTCAGATCAAAACGCTCTTTTCATAACCTTGATTCTCTTTTATATTCTTTTTTTATTTTATCTATGCTATTCTTTTAGTAACAGTAAAACGAAAGGTGACGCCATGAAAAGAACCCGTGTATTATATTTAGAAGTTGCAGATAAGATTAAAGAGGATATTTTTTCAGGGAAATATCCAGTTGGCACGATGCTGCCTACTGAAAATGAGCTAGAGGAATTGTTTCAAGTGAGCAAAATAACTGTTCGTAAGGCAATTGAATTACTAGCGGCAGATGAGTATGTTGAAAAGAAGAGTGGTAGAGGAACTACGGTCCTAAGTAATCGCCCGTATAATCGATTATCAAAAGCAGCAAGTTTTACGCAAATTCTCGAAAATTCACAATATGAAGTTCGAAAAGAAACGCTAGAATTAAAAAAAGTTGCTTTAAAAAAAGATGATCCATTGTATGGTTACTTTGGCTCGTATGCTACCCGATTTAAGCGCTTATATTATTTGAATGATGAGCCCTATATTTACTTTATCCATTATTTGCCGAGTGAGATGATCAGAGTGAAACGCAAGGAATTTGATGAAGAATCCCTTTATCGATTGCTGACTCAAAAAGGAGAATACATCGATGTATTTTCAGATGATTTTTCTGCTATTTTTCTCAGCGAGGAAGAGCAAGAAATCTTAAAGACATCTGCACAAATTGGCATAAAGAGAATTCGTCGATCATTCAATCAACAAGGAGAAATCCTTGAATATTCAGAAGCAATCTATCATACAGATTTACATCCGTATCATATTGACTATGAAACATAATGTCTGGCAATAAATACTTTGCTTAATAAGTGGACAGATCTGAGTAGTATTTCTTATCTCTCAGGAAAGTTCACTTGTTAGGCAGGGATATTTATTTCACTATAAGAAAATAATCTGGATAAACATCCCAGTGAAGGACTAGCTGGGTAGCCCATTTTGCAGGTGATGGGGCAGGAAGGCTATAGTCTAGTATCAACTTCTTTTTTTAAACATTATGAAAAACGTTTACATTTGAAGGCGGTTATGCTACTATCAATTCATAAACATTATAATGTTATATAAGGAGAGAACGCACATGGATAAATTTATAGGGATCATCGAGCGAAGAATCATGCCGGTTGCCAATCGTATCGGTACTCAGCGACACATGACAGCAATTAGAAAAGGGATCATTGCCACCATGCCGCTAACGATCGTCGGTTCGTTTTTCACCATTCTACTGAACATACCCATCGAATCAGTGGCATCAGTCATTGAATCCTATCGTGAAATATTGGATATTCCTTTTCGTTATACAGTAGGAATCCTTGCATTGTATGCTACATTTGGCATTGCATCATCATTAGCCAAAAGTTATAAACTGGATTCTTTGACTGCAGGTATTTTAGCTTTGATGTCCTTTCTGATTGTAGCAGCGCCACCGCTTCGAGTAGTCGAAGATTTGGAAGGGGTTACGGCTGGCCGTTATATCAATATTGCGAATTTAGGTTCTGGATCATTATTTGGCGCTATCGTTACAGCAATTGTTTCTGTTGAAATCTATCGTTTTTTTATTGAGAAAAAGATTACGATCAAAATGCCTGATGGTGTACCACCAGAAGTGACGAATTCTTTTGTAGCATTGATTCCAGGTGCAGTTATCTTGATTTTTTTCTGGGTAGTGCGTCATATGTTGGGATTTGATTTAAACGGGTTCCTAAGCCAATTATTGATGCCTCTAAAAGGTGTACTAGCTGGTAATAGCTTGTTTGGCGGCTTGTTGACTGTCTTTCTGATTTGTTTCTTTTGGGTTCTTGGGATTCACGGTCCTGCAATCATGGGACCAGTCATTCGACCATTTTGGGATATCTCGATTGCCGAAAATATTGATGCATTCAATGCTGGAACAAATGCTCAGAACATGCCCAATATTTTTACAGAGCAGTTCTTGCAATGGTTCGTCTGGATCGGAGGAGCTGGGACAACGCTAGCTTTAGTTGTACTATTTATGTTTTCTAAATCAAAATACCTGAAAAGTTTAGGACGATTATCTATTTTACCTGGTCTTTTCAATATCAATGAGCCAATGATTTTTGGTGCACCGATCGTCATGAATCCTGTCTTAGGTATTCCTTTTATTGTTGCTCCATTAGTGACAACCACCTTGTCTTATGTATTGACAGTAAGTGGAATCGTACCGATGATGGTGGCACGATTACCTTTTGCGATGCCTGCACCGATTGCCGCATGGATGAGTACCAATTGGAGTGTGGCAGCAGGAGTTCTTGTTGTCGTGAATTTCTTGATCACTCTGGCAATTTATTATCCATTTTTCAAAGTGTTTGAAAAACAACAGTTGGCTCGTGAAGCAGAAGAACTAGCTAAAGAAGAAGCGGCTAAAATGATGGACGGCATCACACAGGAGCAAGCATAGTAAGTAAAGAAGAGAGGGAGAAAAATGAAGCGTTCATTAGGCGTGTCCCTTTATCCAGATCATAGTGATTTGGATGAGGACAAAGAATATTTGAAATTAGCACAAAAATATGGGTTTACGCGCATTTTTATGAGTATGTTAGAGGTAACAGAGGACCCTGAAATCGTAAAAGAAAAATTTCGTCAGCTGATTACTTTTGCTAAAAGTTTGGGATTTGAAACGATTTTAGATGTCGCACCGAATATTTTTGAACAGCTGGATATTTCTTACGACGATCTTGGCTTTTTCCATGAAACAGGTGCAGACGGAATCCGTTTAGATTTAGGTTTCGATGGCAAAAAAGAAGCATTGCTTACGTATAACCCCTATCAATTAGCAATCGAGTTGAATATGAGTAATGATGTGGCCTATCTGGAAAATATTTTAAGTCATCAAGCAAACCAGCCATTTTTATATGGATGTCATAACTTCTATCCCCAAGAAGGAACGGGATTACCCTATGCCTTTTTTCAATCTTGTAGTGAACGATTTAAGAAGCATGAAATTCGAACGGCGGCCTTTATTTCGTCACAGGCGGGAACGATCGGACCATGGGATATCAATGATGGGTTGCCGACATTGGAAATGCACCGACATTTAGCGGTAGAAACGGCGACGAAGCACCTGTTTGCTACCAATTTGATCGATGATGTGATCATTGGGAATGCCTATGCTTCAGAAAAAGAACTACAAGCTTTAGGAAATCTGGATCGTTACCAAACAACGTTTACGGTCGAATTTGTATCTGAATTAAATGAAGTTGAGCGAGCAATCATGTTGAATGAACAACATGTTAGACGAGGAGATATTACGGAACAAGTGATTCGTTCGACAGAAGTGCGCAAAAAATATGGTGGACAAAACAATCCTGCCCATGATACAACCTTTGAATTTCAACGAGGAGACGTTGTTATCGGAAACGATAGCTTTGGCAAATATAAGAATGAATTGCAAATTGTTTTAGAACCACATAGTGATTCTAGAAAAAACAAGGTCGGTTCGATCATTCCGGAAGAAAAAATCTTACTTGATTTTATTCATCCGTGGTCAAAATTTAAATTTATAGAAAAGCAGGCGCGATGATGTTTGATTTGGTAATCAGAAAAGCTCATACAGTAACAGGAAAAACAATGGATATTGGAATTGAAGATGGGAAAATCAAAAAAATTGCTCCGACCGTTCGAGAAAAAGGAAGAAGAGAAGAAGTCTTAGCTCCTGATCAGTATTTATCTGCTGGTTGGATCGATGATCATGTGCATTGTTATGAAGAAATGACACTTTACTATGATTATCCTGATCAAATTGGGATAATGAAGGGTGTGACAACAGTCATTGATGCAGGAACTACTGGTGCTGAAAATATCAGTCGATTTTATGAACATGCCCAACAAGCAAAAACCAATGTCTATGCACTATTGAATATTTCAAAATGGGGAATCATCAAACAAGACGAACTAGCGGATCTGACAAAGATCCAAAGTGACTTAGTGAAAGAAAAATTAACAGAATTACCTGATTTTATTGTAGGTATTAAAGCGCGAATGAGTAAAACAGTTGTGGGAGAAAATGGGATCATCCCACTTCATATGGCAAAAAAAATCCAACAAGAAAATCAAAATTTGCCCTTGATGGTCCATATTGGTTCTGCTCCACCACATTTATCTGAAATTTTAGATGGACTGGACCGCGGAGATGTCTTGACGCATTGCTTTAACGGAAAAGCAAATGGGATCATGGATCAACAAACGAAAGAAATCAAGCCTTTTGTTAAAAAAGCAATAGAAAAGGGAATCATTTTTGATATTGGTCATGGGACAGATAGTTTTAATTTTGAGGTAGCTGAAAAAGCGTATGAACAAGGAGTCAAGGCAGATTCGATCAGCACTGACATCTATATCAAAAATCGTAAAAATGGTCCTGTTTATGATTTAGCAACGACAATGGAAAAGTTGCACTTGATTGGGTATACATGGCCTGAAATAATCGAAAAAGTGACGATTGCCCCTGCTGAAAATTTTCAGTTAAGAAAAAAAGGGAAGATCGAAGAAGGTTTTGATGCTGATTTCACAATATTCGAATGGCGAGATCAAAAGAAAACAGTGACTGATTCAAACGGCAATCAACGAACGATAACGGAACAAATCAGACCAGTGTACACGATTATTGGAGGAAAGAAATATGAGTGTGAGTAATGAAAAATTCAATCTAAAAGAAGTCATCAACGCTTCAGGAAGAATGACAGTGCTGGGTGTGTCGAAAGTTTCAGAAGCTGTTCTTGAGGCCCAACGTTTTGGTGGTACACATTTTTTTGAAATGGCTGACCTTAGTGAAAAAACGGGAGGTTATTTAGCTCAACTCTTAGGCGTAGACGATGTCCAAATCGTCTCTTCTGCCTCAGCCGGCATTGCGCAATCCATTGCCGCAGTCATTGGGCAAGGTAGTTTGACTCATGTATATCATCCTTATTCAGATACCATCAAGAAAAAAGAAATCATCTTGCCAAAAGGACACAATGTTGATTATGGTACTTCTGTTGAGTTGATGGTGCAACAAGGTGGTGGGAAAGTCGTTGAAGCAGGCTATGCAAATATGTGTACACCTGAACACCTCGAAATGATGATCACAGAACAAACAGCGGCAATCTTGTATATCAAGAGCCATCACACCGTACAAAAGAGTATGCTGACCATTTCGGAAGCAGTCGAGGTGGCAAAGAAGAACGATTTGCCTTTGATCGTTGATGCTGCAGCGGAAGAAGATTTATTGAAATATACACAATTAGGTGCAGATCTAGTTATTTATTCAGGTGCAAAAGCAATCGAAGGACCTAGTGCTGGTATGGTTATTGGAAAAAATCCTTATGTGTCGTGGGTACGTATACAATCAAAAGGGATTGGACGTTCGATGAAAATCGGGAAAGAAAACGTCCTTGGTTTTACTCAAGCAGTCGAAGATTATTTGCAAAATGGGAGTGAATCAGGGGAATCAATGAAAAAACGATTGCAACCATTTATAGAAGAATTGAACAAGATCGAACATCTTGATGCAAAAATCGTGCAAGACCCATCTGGAAGAGAAATCTATCGTGCAAGTGTGAAGACCACAGGGAAATCTGCAAAAACAGTTATCAGTGAATTAAAAGAACAAAATCCAGCAATCTATACCCGAGAATATCAAGCAAATAATGGCATCATTGAATTTGATATCCGTTCGGTTGATCAAACAGAGATGAAAAAAATCATTCAACGGCTAGAGGAAATAGTGAAGGAGAGAGCATAAATGACACGAACACTCAATTATTTAAAAGATCAGATTTGCTTGAATGTCTTAGCAAATTCGCTCCAAAATGCAAAAGAATGCTACGAAGCAGCAGAAGGACACATTTTGTTAGGGGTGCTTTCAAAAAATTATCCGAATGATGAAGCAGCAATCAAAGAAATGAAGCAATATCAAGAAGCTATCAATAATGCTTTATCAATTGGTTTGGGGGCAGGAGACCCGAATCAAAGTCAGATGGTCACTCGATTAGCCAAAGTCTTGCAACCGCAACATGTCAATCAAGTGTTTACAGGTGTAGGGGCAACACGAGCTGTCTTAGGACAGTCGGAGACAGTAGTCAATGGACTAGTTTCTCCGACAGGAAAAGAAGGATATGTCAATATTGCCACAGGACCATTAAGTTCACAAGGAACAGCGGGGGTGGTAACGATCGAAACGGCGATTCGCCTCTTGCAAGACATGGGAGGAACATCGATCAAATATTTCCCTATGAAGGGATTAGAACATCAGAAAGAATATGAAGCAGTAGCCCAAGCCTGTGCGCTTTATGATTTTGCTTTAGAACCAACTGGTGGCATCGATTTAGAGAATTTTGAAGAAATCGTTCAAATCGCAGTTGATGCAGGGGTAAAAAAAATCATTCCTCATATCTATAGTTCAATCATTGATCCGACTACTGGAAACACAAGACCTGAGGATGTTCGCAGACTATTGGAGATCACAAAAAAAATCGTAGAGTAAGGTGAAAAAATGAAAATTGGTGCATTTGGTGAAGTGATGCTGCGATTGACACCACCTGAATATTTGATGCTAGAGCAAACACATACACTTCGAATATCTTATACAGGGACCGGCGTGAATCTTGTAGGAAATTTGGCGCATTTTGGCATTGAAAGTTATTTGCTGTCTGCATTACCTGCTAATCGGCTAGGTGACGCGGCGTTAGCCAGTTTAAAAGGATTAGGTGTCCATACCACATACGTTATTCAAAAAGAACAGCATATCGGTACCTATTTTGCAGAAATGGGGTATGGTATTCGACCAACTGAGGTGACGTATCAAAATCGGAAGCATAGTTCTTTTGGACTAGCCGAAAAAAAGGATTATCAACTAGATGGATTTATTGAAACAGTTGATCTTGTGCATATCTGCGGTATCGGGTTAAGTTTGACTGATCTCTCAGCACAAACAGCAATTGCTTTGGCAAAAAAAGCAGATGAACAAGGGAAAAAAGTTTGTTTTGATTTTAATTTCCGTCCTAGTTTAAATCAAGAAAAAGATAAAAAAGCAGTGCTGAAACAACGGTATGAAGAGATTCTTCCCTACTGTACACTTGTACTAGGCTCGATTCGTGATTTGACGGAGTTGATGGAATGGCAGTCTGAATTTTCTGAGGTAGAAACGCCAAACGACTATATCCGTTCTTTCTTAGATTACTATGGGATTGAATGGTTTGCAGGAACCAAACGGACGGTGAGTGGGGGAAATAAACAATTAATTGGTTATTTGATTGCTTCACAAGAATCTGTAGAGACAGACTTGTATGATCTTTTTGTGCTAGATCGAATTGGTGCTGGCGATGCATTCGCAGCAGGGATTTTATTTGGGTATGCAGAAAAATGGACACTTTCACGAACTGTAGAGTTTGCCTTGGCAAATGCACGACTTGCACATGCTATCCAAGGTGATGTTCCTTTAACTACCAGAAAGCAAGTCCAACAATTGCTAGATGCACCAGATGTGGATCTGATCAGATAAAAGAAACAGTCGACGGACACAGACATCCATCAAGAGGGGCTATTCTGCCTTGTTCTGATGGATGTTTTTTGAATAATGGCAATGAATTATTTTTAATTATATAGATATTTTATTGTTCAGAAAAGTTGTCAAATTACTATTTTTCAGGGTATATACTGAATAAAAAAATTTTTCTACAAAAAGTTGGTGGAAAAACAGAACAGTTTTGTGTGATTTTTTGGATTCGCTTGACTACTGTTCAAGTGATCAGTATCATAAATGACAGATAGAAACAGCTAAATAAAAAAGGCGCCTCCATTTCTAGTGGCAGCTAGAAACAGAGGCCTTGAAAAGTCATACACAGTGACCAGTCAAGTTTGCCATAGTCAATGGAAACCATCGACTTCGTTTATTGTATCGAATCTTAGAGGAGAAATCTAGCCTTTTAGAGAGAAAAAATAAACAAAATGAATGCGTTTTATTTACTGTGTCAAAAAAGGATTGGGCAACGCGTGTCCAATCCTTTTTTATCCAATAAATACACCTGAGGATAAGAGTATCTAGCAAGGATTAAATGGCGGCCAGAAGATAGATACGTTGATGCAGTTCATCTGGTTGTGTTTATGGATCTTTTCAGGATAATGAATGACCTCGTGTAAGTGGCATTCAGCCAATCATTATTTGGTTGTTTTCTATCGTTAATCAAAAGGAAAAATGATCATGTATGCTAGGTGTTAAGGGGAAAAAGACCAAACGTTCATAATTGCTTACCAAGGAAATAAAATAAAAAAAGCAAGGGTTACCATCTTTTGTATGGTGGAAAGCCTTGCTTTTTTATTGCATGTTTATACATAAAAAGCTTTTTTTATTTACATAAGGTCTACTATAATAAGAAAAAAGTTACCTAAAGTAATTATTTTTGAGCGATAAAGGAGTGATAGAATGGATCGAGAACGATCAGAGGCTTATTTGGATGCTTGTATGATTGCGAAACGAACGACCGAATTTTTGCCGACACCACCAAATGGATTGTAGCGAAGGCATATTTATATTTTGAAAACTTGTTATCATTTGAAAGAAACAAACGGCACTGTGAAAATCAGTGATATCGCTAAAGCAATCAAAGGAACTCTACCGAGTGTGACAAAAAATATCGCAACCCTAGAAGAACTAGGGTATATGAAAAAACAAACAAATAAAAAAGATCGGCGCATCATCAATGTTGATTTAACCAATAAAGGCTTGGCTCTTTATCGTAAGGATGTTTCTGGATTCCATGAGCAAAATGCAGAAATTTTACAAGAAATCTCTATTGAAGATATGGATACGACGATTCGAACAATCAAACGAATCTATGAGTGGATGAACGATAGCATGGATTATCAGAAAGGAGAGAGGGAATGTATCGAACATTAGGAAAATCATTAAGGCAATATAAAAAAAGCGGCTGTATTTACGATGATCTTCATGGCTTTGGAGGTATCTATGGAAGTCATGCTCCCTTTTTTGATGGCAAAGATACTTGATCGCGGGTTTGAAACAAAAGATATCAGTTACATTTTCAAGATAGGTCTGCTTATGTGCTTGGTTGCTAGTCTATCGATGTTATTTGGCGTATTGGGAGGGAAATTCTCCTCAGACGCTTCTGCTAAATTTTCAGGGAATTTGCGGGAAGATATTTATAAAAATATCCAAAGCTTTTCTTTTCAGAATATTGATCGGTTTTCAACCTCAAGCTTGATTACTCGTTTTACAGGACACACACTTATTTACTGGAACGATCAAAGAAAATATCCGTTTCGGAAAACTTGATGCAACGGATGAAGAAATCTACGAGGCCTCTCAGTTAGTCAATGCAGATCATTTTATTCGTCAATTACCTAATGGCTACGATACAGAGTTGAGCGATGACGGAAGTTCTCTTTCTCAGGGACAACGACAATTACTTTCCATTGCTCAAGCAGCTATAGCTGATCCGACAGTACTCATCCTTGATGAAGCAACATCTAGTATCGACACTCGCACGGAGACAATCGTCCAAAAAGGAATGGATTCCTTGATGAAAGATCGGACTGTTTTTTGTCATTGCGCATCGTCTATCTACGATACGAAATTCGGATGCGATCATGGTATTGGATCAAGGAAGAATCATTGAGCGAGGAACACATGATGAATTGATTTCCCAACAAGGAGAATACTATCAATTATACACGGGGGCATTCAAGCATAGTTGATCGTTAGAACGATAACAAAAAATAGGTTTCAAGAAAAAAGCCGGATCACTTAAAAATCGCTGGATTTTTGAGTGATTCGGCTTTTTTGGTAAAAAATTGAGCGATACTAACTCTACAGGTGACTCATTATTTTGGAAAAAGTAATAGTGTGTATCAAAAGGAGATTTTGTAAAAAAGGTAGCGAAACATTTTCTATTAGTGAAACATAACATCTGAAAAAAATCAGGAATCAACTATTTCGCAAAAATGAAAGAAAACATTAGAATGAGAAATGTTATTGACGTATGAAGTGAAAGCATAGTTTTCTCCAGAAGAAAGTCGTTTCATATTTTTTTACATAGTTATTTATTTGTATTTGCTCATAAAAACGAGTCGGAAAGTATATCACTCTAAAACACTATATCTAGTGTTATGTGTTCTCTATACCATTAAAAAAGCACAAAATCTAGTCTTTTATTTTAAAAAAACAAGAGTAGAATAAAGATATACTTTTGAGTTAGGAAGTGTTTTTTTTTGAAACTGACAGTTTTTTGCGGCTCCCGTTTTGGCAATAAAGAAAGTTACAAATTTATTGCTCAAATGTTAGGAAAATATATGGCACAAGAAAATATTGAATTGGTTTATGGCGGCTCGGGCTCCGGCATTATGGGGGTATTTAGCCAAACCGTTCTAGAAAATAATGGAAAAGTCACGGGGATCTATCCTACCGGACTTTTCGAATTAGAAACTCCTAAGGAAGAAGTTACAACGTTCATTCCGACAGATTCAATCGATGAACGGAAAGTATTGCTCTTTGAAAAAGGCGATGCTGTACTGATTTTTCCTGGGGGATTAGGCACTTTGGAAGAGTTCTCGCAACTTCTTTCTTGGATAGCTATCGGTCTCACGCCAGATAAACCAATCGGGATTTTGGATATCGGCGGCTACTATAGCGGATTGCAAATATTGCTAGAGACATTTGCCAAAGAAGGCTTTATGGATGCAAAATGGCTAAATCGAATCTTTTTTTCAAATAATCCCTTGAAGCTAGTGGATCTATTACGAGAAGAAACAACTGGATTATCAACATTATTGAAGGAGGCAAAATAATGAGTCGAATCTATTTAGCAGGCCCATTTTTTTCAGAGGAACAAATCGAACGTGTAAGTAAAATCGAAAAGGCATTGGAAGAGAATAAAACGGTGAGCAGCTTTTATTCGCCACGACACCATCAAGAAAGCAATTATGAATTATTTACAGCAGGCTGGGCTCAAGAAGTATACGAAAAAGATATGGAAGAGTTAACTGCGGCTGACTTCGTCGTTGCTATTTTAGACTATGAACACCAATCAACTGATCCAGGAACAGCTTACGAACTAGGGGCTGCAACGATGATGAACAAACCAATGATCGTCTTTCAGGAAGAAACAGTTCCAACGAATTTGATGATCACGCAGAGCTTGCACACTTATTTGAAATCAGTAGATGAAATTCGCAACTATGATTTTGAAAAATTACCTGTAACAGCATATGTTGGCGAATACTTATAGAAAAGGAAGGATTGTATGTCAGTGATATTGATATCAGGAACAATTGGCGCAGGAAAAAGCAGTTTAACAGATATGCTTGCAAAAGAAATTGATTCAAAACCATTTTATGAAAGTGTAGAGGATAACGAAGTTTTACCGCTTTTTTATTCTAATCCGGAACAATACGCGTTTCTATTACAAATCTTTTTTTTGAATAAGCGATTTCTAGCCATGAAGAAGGCATTAGTGAATGATGACAATGTATTGGATCGTTCAATTTATGAAGATAGTTTACTCTTCCATTTGAATGCTGATTTAGGACGTGTAACAGATATCGAAGTCCAACAATACGACCATTTACTAGATACTATGTTGAATGAACTAGATGATGTGGCACCGAAAAAAAGACCAGATTTGATGGTCCATATCAAAGTATCATTAGATACGATGTTGGAACGGATCAAAAAACGTGGTCGTACGTACGAACAACTTGAAAGTGATGAAACGCTATATGGATATTATGAATCATTGAATCAGCGATATGATCAATGGTACGAAGATTTTGATGTATGTCCTAAGATCCAGATTGATGGAGATCGGTTTGATTTTGTAGAAAAACCGGAACATGCCCAAGAAGTGATCAAACAAATCCAACAAAAATTAGCTGAATTAGAAGGAGAGTCTTCTGGCAGTTACTTTACAGAAAACGATCATGCGAAAGGGCAAGGGCTTGGATTGTAAATAGAGTATCCTTTAAAGCAATAGTGAAAAAGTCAAAGGACAGAAATTAAAAATGAGGGTAGGATAAAAGTTTGTGTTACTTTTATCCTACCCTCATTTTTATTTAATTATAGAAATCTCCGACGAAGCTTTCTTTTGTATAAGTTTCAAATGATTTAAATGAATCTTTGATTAATTTATGACAATGGTCACAAATACTTAGGCTTCCTTGATCGCTAAATTCAGTATGAATATTCTTGCTATTTATACATGTACAGTAGTCGTGACTATCAAATATACTCATTGTGTTCTCCTTTATTTCAAACTGCTTACTTAATATAACAGAAAAATATGAAATATCCATAAGAATTAAGTAAAATTAAAAAACTGTTCCACGAATCAACAGAAGAATACAAAAAATGAGGTCGAGACAAAAGTGCTTCTTAATTTTGGCCCAACCTCTTTTTTGAAATTTTCGAAAAAACTGACTTTTGGACGCCGTTTATTCGAGAGTTTGTAGCAAAACTGATTTTTTGATTTGTCCAACATTTGCTAAACAGATAAATTTATTTCGGAGTTGGCTCATTTTTGTATGGACAACTCGTGTAGTCTATGCAAAACGATTAGAGGCTATAGATATTTCCATCCTCGTCTTCTATGCGATAATTTCCGATTTTAGTGAATTGAATCGACACGTCTTTTCCTTTTTCTTTTCCTGTGATCGTATAATTATCTGATTTAGTTTTTATCTTGATATCGGTTAAAGTGATTGCTTTTTTTGTAGTATTGGAAGTGTCCGTTTCATCTTCAGCATATGTGCGTACCCAAGTCATCTTATTATCTGTGAAGGTGAGTTGACCACTGATTAGATCCATATCTTTGCGCACCTTCAAGGAATACTGGCTATTTGTAATATCTGACTTATCTGCCATCAGAATAGATGAGTCAGTGGTTTGTTCGGATGATTGATCTGCCCCACCAAATAAACTACAGCCTGATAGAGTAGAACTTGCAAAAAGCAAAACAACCATTACGATTAATTTCTTCAAAATACTGCCCCCATTTTATAGTTATCAAAATTATACCATTAGACAGGAAAACATGAAACGGATGAGCGTGAAAATCCGTACTTTCAGTGAGTCAACTTTTTAAACAAGAAGGGAAAAATTATTTTTTCGAATTGGTTCTTCAAGAAAAACGTCCTGTACTTTGCTAAGTATAGGGTTATTTTAAAAAATGTCAATTGGTCTAATCCTTTTTAGAAAACGTTTCATAAATAGGCTTGTAAGTTGAGAAAACGTTTGCTATATTGATGGGGAAGTAACGAGTGATGAGATTCACAAAAGTTATTGTAACTCTATAAAAGAAGGTGCGACTATGACAAATTATCAATTTCCTGCTCACTTTTGGTGGGGGTCAGCAGCAAGTGGTCCTCAAACGGAAGGCCGTGTATCTGGTGATGGCAAAGGAGAAAATATCTTTGATTATTGGTACAGTAAAGAACCAGAAAAATTTTTCGATCAAGTAGGGCCGGGAAAAGCATCACAAGTTTATACAAAATACAAAGAAGATGTCCAATTAATGAAGCAGACAGGCCACAATTCATTTCGGACATCTATTCAGTGGAGTCGTTTGATTCCTGAAGGGATCGGCGAAGTCAATCCAAAAGCAGTTGAATTTTACCATAGCTATTTCGATGAATTGATCGAAAATGGCATCGAACCTTTTGTCAATTTATATCATTTCGATATGCCGATGGCACTCCAAGAAAAAGGTGGTTGGCTCAATCGGGAAACAGTGAAAGCATATGAACGTTACGCAAAAATCTGTTTTGAATTATTTGGAACAAAAGTCAAGAAATGGTTCACACATAATGAACCGATCGTACCTGTAGAAGCTGGCTATCTTTACCGCTGGCATTATCCGGAAAAGTCAGACATGAAACAAGCTGTTCAAGTAGGCTATCACGAAGCATTAGCATCTGCTTTAGCAGTTAAAGCGTATCATGAAATGGAACTAGAAGGTCAAATCGGTATCATTTTGAATTTGACACCAAGTTACCCTAGAGATGAAAAAAATCCAGAAGACGTGAAAGCAGCTGCAATCGCTGATGCCTTTTTCAATCGTTCTTTTCTAGATCCGGCGGTCAAAGGAGAATTTCCACAGGAATTAGTAGCAATCGTCAAAGAGCTAGGGATCATTCCTGCAATCAATGAAGGCGACTTGACGCTCATCAAAGAAAATACGATCGACTTGTTAGGGATCAATTACTACCAGCCTCGAAGAGTAAAGGCAAAAGAAACACCGATCGATCAAGAAAATGGTCCGATGCCAGAAGACTATTTTGATAATTATCAGATGCCTGGGCGTAAAATGAATCCTTATCGAGGATGGGAAATCTATGAAAAAGGAATCTATGATATTTTGGTCAATGTTCGTGAGAACTATGGCAATATTGACTGCTTTATTTCTGAAAATGGGATGGGTGTCGAAAATGAAGCTCGTTTCATCAAAGAAGACGGAATGATCCATGACGACTATCGAATCGAATTTGTTCAAGAACACTTGAAATATGTGCATCAGGCGATTCAAGAAGGTAGTAATTGTTTAGGCTATCATATGTGGACATGTATGGATAATTGGTCTTGGACGAATGCCTATAAAAACCGATATGGGTTCATTTCTGTCGATTTATCAAACGATGGAAAACGGACGATCAAGAAATCCGGCTATTGGTTTAAAGAGTTATCTGATAAAAATGAAATGATTTTATAGCAATAAAGAGGAGATCGAGACAAAAGTCGTGTAGGTTTGAGAAATTGGAGAAAAAAACGAGCAATACGTTTTTTGTATTGCTCGTTTTTTTTTGAAATCTCCGAAAAAACTGACTTTTGATCGCCGTTTATTGGAGAGTCTGTAGCAAAACTGGTTTTTACCTTTGCCCCACATTCTTTTTTAGTACAGACGGTAAAAAGGTGTCTGTTGTAATCATGTATAAGTTTATTTTGCAACAAGCGAATCTGTCATGGATATTTTCCTCAATAAAAGCATCAAGCAAATGGAAGAGAAAAAAGTGGTTCGAATTAGGAGAAATGGGTACGTGCATCCTTTTTTTAGATGATAAAAAATAATTCTAGTTTTTTAAAGCTTTTTTTTATTTTTTCCTCTATAAGACCCTTTTTTTGTATATAATAGTATAGGTAAAATTGAATAGGAGTGAAGGAAGGCATGAGAAAAAAGAGACCTTTTCTTCTCTTTTGGTTACTTGGTTTTTTCCTACTGCTTATTTTGTCTGCTGCGGCTTCAGGAAAACTGACAGCTGATATTTCTCAAAAAAATACAGAAAAAATAGTTGCAAGTAAAGAATCAGTAGATAAATTTAAAAAAGAATTTTCGACGTATTGGTGGGAAGATTATAAATTAGTAGCCAACTACGATAAGGGAGAATTAGAGATCTATTTGCCAAAAGATAAGGAAAATAATCAGTTCATCAATATAGATGATGTGCTGAGTGCGATTTCATTTAGACAATATCAATTCAAGGACAAACACTTGACGGTGTTATTACTAACCAACAAAGGGGAACGCTTGGCCCGATTAAAAAATGGCAAAGTAAAAACCAGTTATTCGGATAAAATCAATGTAGATATAGTCGATAAACGATTAAAAGAATGGATCAAAACAAACGAGCAAGTGAAAAAAAATTCAGAGTCTACCACTACATCAGATTCTCCGACAGAACCTCCTTCGACTAGTGGGGAAACAGCCGTAAATACGGTCAATAATCAAAGTGAGTTAAATCAAAATAATCAATAGAACTATCTAAAAAGAGTAGAAAAAAGAATCAGTTGTTTCTATTATTTTTTTAGTTGTTGAGACAAAACGGCCAATCAGATGGGCACATTTTTAGCTAATTTCTAAAAAAATCTTAAAATAATTTTTTTTTTAGAGAATTTTCATTTTTGAAGAGCAGAATATACAAAAATGAATAGAGAGAAGTGATATGTGTGACACGTTTGAAAAAATTGTGCCAAAATCGTCTGATGATTGTTCTGATCGCCAGTTTTTTCTTTTGGTTAAAAACAATTTTTGCCTATTGTATTGATTTTTCATTGGGAGTAGAAGGAAGTATCCAATACTTTATTTTATGGATCAATCCGATTGCAACGACACTGCTTTTTTTTGGCTTATCTTTATATATAAAGAAGCTCAAACCAGCGTTGTTTGTCCTTTTGATCATTGATATTTTAAATACATTAGTTCTATATTTGAATATTATCTTTTACCGTGAATTCACTGATTTCATTACGGTGAAATCTGTATTAGGATTTTCAAAAGTATCACAAGGTCTTTCAGGAAGCTCTTTTTCTTTGGTGGAACCCCATGATATTTTATATTGGTTGGATATTCTCATCTTTATTGGTCTACTTGGTTGGTTGATCGTGAAAAAAGTTCCACTAAAGAGTCCGGCTGTGCCCAAGCCAGTTGCGCTAGCCCTCACGTGTCTATCCGCTTTGATATTTTCTGGTAATTTAGCGCTCAGTGAAGCGAATCGCCCTCAGTTATTACAACGAACGTTCGATCGTTCTTACATCGTGAAATATTTAGGGATTGATGCTTATACGATTTACGATGGCATCAAAACAGGAATGACGAGTAGCGTACGCGCGCATGCAAGCAGTAATGGACTCGATGAAGTACTAGATTATACGAAACAACACTATGCTGAACCAAATCCCAATACATTTGGCATTGCCAAAGGAAAGAATATCATTGTATTACATTTAGAAAGTTTTCAGCAATTTTTGATCAATATGAAGGTGGATGGTCAAGAAGTCACTCCGTTCTTAAATAGTATTTTTCAAAATCAATCAACGATCAGTTTTGACAATTTCTTCCATGAAGTGGGTCAAGGGAAAACAAGTGATGCAGAAAATATGTTAGAAACTGGTACTTTTGGGTTGCCTCAGGGTTCATTGTTTACAGAGCTTGGCTCAGATAATGTCTTCCAAGCAGCACCCGCGATCCTTGGACAAAGCCAAGGATATACAAGTGCTGTCTTCCATGGAAATGTTGCTAGCTTCTGGAATCGGGATCACGTATACAAAAACCTTGGGTACGAGAATTTCTTTGATCGTTCTTATTTCAAAGATTCAGATGAAACTCTTGGATATGGCATTTTGGATAAAGATTTATTTAGTGAATCGACCCAATATTTGGAACACTTACAACAACCTTTCTATGCCAAATTCTTATCTGTCACGAACCATACTCCTTATTATACAGATGATAAGAATTTTGACTTTCCGTCATTGAATACAGGGAATAGTACGGTAGATAATTATGTACGAACTGCTCATTATCTTGATCAATCATTAGAACAGTTCTTTACGTATTTGAAGAAATCTGGTATTTATCAAAATTCGATGTTTGTGATCTACGGGGATCATTTTGGAATCTCTAACACAGACAATGCAGATCTCGCAACGGCGCTAGGGAAAGATGCTAAGACTTGGAATGAATTTGACGATGCTCAAATGCAAAGGGTACCGTTGATGCTCCATATCCCAGGATATACGCAAGGAAAAGTGAATCACGAGTATGGTGGAGAGATCGATGTATTACCGACTCTGTTGCATCTAGTAGGTATCGATGATAAGAATTATATCCATTTTGGAACAGACCTATTGTCTGCCAAACACGATCAAGTAGTTGCATTTAGAAATGGAAACTTTGTTACGCCGGATTATACCGTCTTAGGTGGAAAAACCTATAATAATCAAACAGGTGAAGTTATTGATGAAAAAACAGCAGGAATCGAGGAAGAGATCAAACAAGATCAAGATAAAGTGAAAAAAGCGTTAAGTCTCTCCGATAAATTGAATCAGGAAAATCTTCTAAGATTTTATGTCCCAGAAGGATTTGAAACGATCGATCCTAAAAAATATGATTATAAAGATGAAGCACAAAAAAATGAAGCAATCGAAAAACAAAAAGGAAATAGTTCAACGAGTGTCTATTCAAAAAATGGCAATAAAACAACGACGAACCTTTATCCAATAGAACCAGAAACAAGCAAATGATCATACTAAAAAACTTCTAAAGAGATTGGATGTTCCATTTCTTTAGAAGTTTTTTTATAATTCATGAATTTTTTATTTTTTGCGTATTTGATTAATGAATGAAACAAATTTTTAGTATTGAATGTTCTTGCTTCATTCTGTTCTTGGATGAGGGAAGAGCCAATACAAAAATCTGGATGTATTCAAACGATGGAGGAGGAATTTTATGTACGATGGGAAATTGATCAAACAACTTAGGGTGAACAAAAAACTGACACAATCGCAATTAGCACAAGGAATCTGTTCTAAAACGTCTTTAGTAGGGATTGAAAGCAATTCAGTAAAAAAAATATCCTTTTTGACACTAAAAGCATTTTTAGAACGATTAAATATTTCTTTGGCTGAGTACGAATGGTTACGTAATCAAATGGATGAACCAAAGAAAATCAAGAAAAGTCGTCATCTCTTAAACAAAGTCCAAGAAGATAATTTCGATCCTTATAAGGAAATTGCAAATAATCGCAAACAATTCAAAAAAACGACGGATCTCTATTATCTGGTATTGAATCTACAGATGTTTTGGGAAACAGAAGGGGAGTTGCAATTAGAGTTTTTAAAATATGAATGTCGGACAATCGAAGAGTATTTTATGCAAATGAGGGAATATGGACTCTTCGAATTGGGGATATTAGCTGAATTTCCTTACATATTCAGTGATTCATTCATTGATAATCATTATTTAAAAATCAAGAAAAGAATGAGGCTGTTGCCAGATTCAAAACTATCGGATCAATATTTATTTACTTTTTTAAAAAACTTAACCATTTACTATATTGATAAAAAACGTTTCAAAAAAGCCCGTAGTATCAATGAAGACATGTACCGCAGTTTAGCTCACAAAGAAAAGTCAACGATTATTTATGAGATGCTGATGCTTGAGTATTACCGGCGGATGATTGCTGCAGCTTTAGGCGAACCAATCATAGAAGGAGCGAAGACGCTCTTTTCTGTAATCGAATACACGTTGGGAAAGAAAGAGCGCGTGGCACTTGAAAAAAAATTAGTAGCCGTTGAACACCAGAAGAGCGAGGGAAGATAAACAAACTTAGTACAAAAAAGCATGACGATAACTAGCTAGAGAGTTCTAAATGATAAACACAATTAGGACTCTCTGGCTGAGTTATTCAGTGAAGGTTCTGGTATCATCTTTAATTGTTTAAATCGTGGTGGATGATCGCTTCCTTATTCTTTTGCGTATCAAATAAGGGAAAAAAACGGTTAATTTCGTTGGTTGCTGAATCACGGGAATCAGAAGCATGAATAATATTTTCTGTTCCTGGTAAAGCATAATCACCACGGATCGTTCCTGGAACGGCATCGACAGCTTTTGTTGCGCCAACCATCTTGCGGACGATGTCGATTACATCGTCACCAGCTAAGACTAGATAGACAACTGGCCCCGAAGTCATGTAGTCGATCAATTCAGAAAAAAAACTACGTCCAGATAAATGTTGGTAATGCTCTTTTGCTAATTCTTCTGTCATAGTAGCAAATTTCATTTCGGTGATTGCTAAACCCTTTTCCTCAAATCGTTGGATGATTCGGCCGATTAAATGACGTCTTACACCATCCGGTTTAATAATGACAAGCGTTCGTTCCATCTCAATCACTCCTGTTCAATTGTTATAGTCTTATTATACTTGTGTCTATAAAAAGGTACAAATATTAGTGAAGTCTAGAATAGGTGACTGACAATAAAAAAGTTAACACTCGTTATTTAAAGATTTTCAAAAAAATAAGTTTGACATTCCTTCTATATGTTGTTATATTTACGGAGGAAAACTAAATAAGATTTGTTAGGTGAGGCTCCTATACAAACATAGGCTACTGCCCAAAAACGTCGAGAGACGCCAATGGGTAGAACAGGAATTGTCGAGACAAGGCTTTTCATAAGGTAGCTAAAAGCAAGAAGTTGCTTTTTACGTTGTACAGTGTCAAAACTCAACGATGAGATCAAAGAAGCTTTTTTCGTGTGCTTTTTCGACCTTTCGCTGGATTTTGGCGAAAGGTCTTTTTGCTTTTTTTACATTAGTCTTCCAAATTATGCGTAAAAGGGGTGATTTTGTTGGGAAGTTGAAGCTGAAAATAGAAAAAAATATGTTGGAAAGTAAACAGATAAAGGAGATGAGAACAAATGGATGACAGTCCTGCGAAAAAACAAGAGCGAGAGAAACTGCTGGCTGAGACTATTATCTATCTGTTTTCAGCCCCTTTAGGAACAGCTTTTTCTTTCTCTCTCCAATAAAATAACTGATCGATAAAAAAGCTACCAGTACGTAGTTTTTGGCTGACAAAAAGGAGAAGAATGAGATGGAAAAAAAGAAAGATACACAAAAAATCTATGCTGCATTTGCAGGTACAACCAGAGAAGAATTACTACAATTTTTTCATTCAACAGATCATGGGATGGAAGAAGAACAAGTTGAACAAGCAAGAGAAAAGTATGGTGAAAACTCAATTTCTTATGGAAAGAAAACACCGTTTATTGTAGAAGTTTTGAAAGCATATATCACGCCTTTTACATTAGTTTTGATTGCTTTAGGTGTTATTTCATTTATCACAGAATATGTCTTAGCCGCACCCGGCGACAAGGATCTTTTTGGTGTTGCAATCATTTTTACAATGGTTATCGTCAGTGGAACAATGACATTGATCCAGTCTGTTCGTTCGAATCAGGCAGCTGAAAAATTAAAATCATTAGTAAAAGTGACCGCTGCGGTCAAACGAAATGGCAAATATACTGAAATCCCGATGGAAGAAATCGTCTGTGGTGACCTAGTAAGGTTATCAGCGGGGGATATGATCCCAGCAGACATGCGGTTATTATCCGCAAAAGATTTATTTATTTCTCAAGCGGCTTTGACAGGTGAAAGCTATCCAGTGGAAAAACAAGCACATGTTTATGAAGATGCGACACTTAGCGAAACAAGCTACGGTAATCTTGCATTTATGGGAAGTAATGTCATCAGCGGAAGCGCTGAGGGCATCATCATTTCTGTAGGAAATCAAACGTTGTTTGGACATGTTGCGCAGACCCTCTCTGAAAAACCAATCAAATCAAGTTTCGAGATAGGGATCCATAAGACATCGATGCTGTTGATCAAATTTATGGCGTTGATGGCACCAACGGTTATCGTTATCAACGGTTTTACTAAGGGGGACTGGTTAGAAGCCTTTCTATTTGGCCTATCGGTTGCCGTAGGATTGACGCCAGAAATGTTACCGATGATCGTCACTACTAACCTTGTCAAAGGTGCAAGTGTGATGGCGAACAAAGGAACAGTTATCAAAAATCTGAATGCGATCCAAAACTTTGGTGCAATTGATGTGTTATGTACAGATAAAACAGGAACGTTGACACAAGATAAAATCATTTTGGAATACCACATGGATTGTGAAGGAAAAGAAGATGACCGTGTGTTACGACATGCTTATTTGAATAGTTATTATCAAACGGGACTAAAAAATCTACTTGATGTCGCGATCATTGAAGAAGCAAAAGAAACATTGGCAACGGATAGCATCAATTATCGAAAAGTGGATGAGATTCCATTTGATTTTGAACGTCGTCGGATGAGTGTAGTAGTGGAAGATGTTGCGGGAAAAACGCAGATGATCACAAAAGGTGCAATTGAAGAAATGCTTAGCATCTCTAGCTATATTGATCTTGGGGGTGTTGTTAGTCCGTTAACGAAAGAGTTAAGAGAATCTGTCTTAGCAAAAGTAAGAGATCTAAACGAAGACGGTCTTCGGGTCATTGGAGTCGCACAAAAGACGAACCCAAGTGTAGTTGGAGAATTTTCTGTCAAAGATGAATCCGAAATAGTCTTGATCGGGTATCTTGCTTTTCTTGATCCACCAAAAGAAACAACAAAACAAGCACTAAAAGCATTGAAAGATCATGGGGTGGCCGTAAAAGTTTTGACTGGGGACAATGAGTTGGTTACCCGTTCTGTTTGTCGACAAGTTGGATTAGAAATCAATGAACTGATTACAGGAGAAAAAATCTCAGAGATGAATGATCGTGAATTGGCACAAGTAGCTGAAGATCATGAAGTCTTCGTCAAATTAAATCCGCAACAAAAAGCACGATTGACTACAGCTTTGCGCCAAAATGGGCACACGGTAGGATTTTTGGGTGATGGAATCAATGATGCACCTGCGATGAAAGTAGCTGATATCGGTATTTCAGTGGATACAGCGGTGGATATTGCCAAAGAATCAGCAGACGTGATTCTTTTGGAAAAAGACTTAACGATTTTAGAAAAAGGTCTTTTGTTAGGTCGAGAAACTTTTGGAAATATCATGAAATATATCAAAGCAACAGCAAGTTCGAATTTTGGTAACATGTTTTCTGTATTGATTGCTAGTACATTTTTACCATTTCTACCAATGTTACCGTTACAAATCTTGTTCTTGAATTTGATTTATGATGTTTCTTGTATCTCTCTTCCTTGGGATCAAATGGATAAGGAATATTTAACTGAACCTAAGAAATGGAAAGCATCTAGTATTGGAAAATTCATGGTCTATTTTGGTCCAACCAGCTCGATCTTTGATATCACCACATACTTATTGATGTATTTTGTGATTTGTCCAACTGTTGTTGGGGGGAACTTCCACTCATTGGATGCGAAACAACAAGTCGTATTTATTGCATTGTTCCATGCCGGATGGTTTGTCGAATCCTTGTGGACACAAACGTTGGTACTGCACGCACTACGTACACCGAAGATTCCATTTCTACAAAGTAACGCAACATTTGCGATGTTCATCATTACCACTTTGGGAATAGTCGTAGGGTCCATTTTACCATTCACAGGATTTGGTGCAGAATTAGGTTTGTTGCCTTTACCAGGAACGTATTGGATCTGGTTGATTGTGACGGTACTAGCTTACTTAGCTTTAGTCACGATGGTCAAAAAAATCTATATCAAAAAATTTGGTGAATTGTTATAAAATGAATTGATCTTATAAATCAAGACAATATAGAAGAAAGAGAGCCCATCTGAGCTATGGGTTTCTATCAAGCAGGAGAATGTGGGACAAAAGTAAGAAACACTTTTGTCTCATACTTTAAAAACGAATAAACGGTGGGAGCAGAAGCAACTCCTTCTGTCCCAACCTCTTTCTGTGTTGAATCGAAAGGACAGTTTTGACACTATTTATACGATGTAACTGCTATATAGTGATTTTGTCAGCACATTGATTAGGATAATTTTCATGAAATTTACACTCACTTCTATACTTTCAACTGGTACTCATGCTAAACTAAAGGTATTGTTTTTTGAAAGGATTAGTGAAAGTATGAAAGGCGCAATATTTGATTTAGATGGTCTATTAGTCGACACCGAAAAAACATATCGTGATGGGTGGCTATGGGGCTTTGAGCAATATGGAATAGAAATACCAAAAGAAATCGTAGATGCCTGGAGCGGTAAAAACTGGAAGCAGAGCTTTGACATTTTAGTTGAAGCTGCCGGCAGTCTAGAGAAAGTGCAAGAAGTCCGAGCAATACGGGAGGAATACTTTTACCAAAAACTACGTGGTGGAGAAATTGCACTCAAACCTTACGCAAAAGAAATTTTGACTGAGTTAAAAAAACGCCAACTCAAATTAGGTTTAGCGACTACGACTGTTACAAAAAGAGCCACAGATATCTTAGAACAATTTGATCTGTCGCACTATTTCGATACGTTGACCTTTGGTGATGAAGTAGCGGAAAATAAGCCTTCACCGATCCCTTATTTGACAGCCCTCGAAAAGACAGGATTGCTTGCACATGAAGCCTTTGCGATAGAAGATTCACTAGTGGGAGCTACTTCAGCTTCACGTGCTGGGCTAGGAGTTGTTTTGATTCCAGATGCTAGTTTTGATCGAAACTACTCCGCCAAAGAAAAAGCTGGATTAACATTATTGGTTGAAGGAAAAGATTTGCGTATCGTTGTTGAAATGCTCGATAAAAAAACAATAAATTAAGCGAGATATAATTTTTTTTATTTTTATGCTTGACTTTTAAATTTTGTTAAGGTAAATTATGTCCAACAACAAAATAACTTTTCGTTGATGAGGAAAGTAAACTTGAAAGACTTCTCAGAGAGACTCTGTTCGGTGCAAAGAGTCAAGTTCGCAAAGTTGAAAAATGGCCTCGGAGAATAATCTGTCGATAGGTAGGCAGGTTCGGTTCACGTTCATCCGTTAAAATGAACACCAATCTCTTCAAATGAAGATGTTGGGCAGAGGGAAGGAAACTTCCGAATAAAGGTGGTACCACGATTGATCGTCCTTTTACTAACACAAAGTGTGTTGGTAAAAGGATTTTTTTTTAATATTTTTTTGCGATGAGATAGTAAGTACAACTGGAAATCTTTTAACAGAGAGCTTCGACAGCTGAGAAGAAGCAAAGAGGAACAGTTAGAAAATGGCTATTGAGCATTTCACCCCGAGCAAAAATTGTGAGGCGGTGACGGTTGCGACCGATATCTTGCTAGAGTATGTATGTACTTGAAAAGGAGTTGAATGTGAGTTCAACTTGAAGATGAGGTGGTAACACGCAAAAGGCGTCCTCAAGAAAGTGATAAAGATCATTTTCTTGAGGATGCCTTTTTTAGTATAAGAAAAGGAGGAAACAAGATGATTGAATTACAAAATATAAGTGTCCGTTTTCACCAAAAAGATAAAGTGATCCAAGCTGTAGAAGATGTCGATTTGTTTATTGAAAAAGGGGACGTATATGGGATCGTTGGTTATTCCGGTGCAGGAAAGAGTACGTTGGTCCGAGTGATGAATCTGTTACAAAAACCTACAGAGGGAAAAGTCATCATCAATCAAACTGATTTAGGTAAGCTTTCGGCAAAAGAGCTAAGAAAAGAACGAAAATCGATTGGGATGATTTTTCAACATTTCAATTTGATGGAGAACCGCACGATTTTTGACAACGTTGATTTTTCACTGAAGTATACGGGAAAGTCAAAACAGGAACGTCGTCAAAAAGTGAGCGAACTTCTAGAGTTAGTTGGATTAGAAGAAAAAACATCTGCCTATCCGAATCAACTATCGGGAGGGCAAAAACAGCGTGTAGCGATTGCTCGCGCATTAGCAAATGAACCGAAAGTTTTATTATGTGATGAAGCCACGAGCGCACTTGATCCAAAAACGACACATCAAATCTTAGCCTTGCTAAAGGAACTTAACCGTAAGCTGGGATTGACGATCGTCTTGATCACGCATGAAATGCAAGTAGTCAAGGAAGTATGCAACAAGGTGGCGGTGATGGAAGATGGGAAAATCGTAGAAAAAGGTAGCAGTGTCCAGATATTTAGCCATCCACAAGAAGCGTTGACAAAAGATTTTATTCGTACAGCTACGCATTTAGATCAAGCACTTGAAACAATTATTGGACATCGAGCTTTTGCAGAACAAATCACGAATAAATGGTTGGTTGAATTGAGTTATGTGGGGAATCAGACAAATGAACCGTTGATTGCACAGCTCTACAGCAAATACCAAGTGACTGCTAATATCCTCTATGGAAATGTTGAATTGTTGCAGGAAACACCGCTTGGAAGTTTGATCGTGACACTCGCAGGTGAAACGAATCAACGGCAAAAGGCACTGGACTATTTGATACGTTTGGGTGTTCGAGTCAATGTGCTACAGAAGAATGAAGAAAATGAACAAATCAAAATTGCAGAAGGGGGAATTTGACATGAGCAGTTTAGTTGAAAAATATCTACCGAATGTTTACTTGATTCCAGATGAATTCATTGAAGCGACAAAACAGACCCTGTATATGTCTTTTTGGACAGCGTTGATCGGTGGTATTTTAGGAATTATTTTAGGTATCACGTTAGTGGTAACTAGACCCAAAGGATTGTTAGAAAATCGTTTATTCTTTGAGACTTTGGATAAAGTGATCAATGTTATCCGTTCTATCCCGTTTATTATTTTGTTGTCTTTACTAGCAGTGACTACCAGATTTCTAGTAGGTACAACGATCGGTGCAAAAGCAGCACTCGTTCCTTTGATTTTTGGAGTCGTTCCTTTCTTTGCCCGCCAGATCGAAAACGCCTTACTAGAAGTTGACCCAGGAGTCATTGAAGCAGCAGAAGCAATGGGAACGAGTCCTATTGGAATTATTCTTCGTGTTTATTTATTAGAAGGCCTACCCGGAATCGTGCGAGTATCTGCTTTGACGATTATCAATGTGATTGGATTAACTGCAATGGCAGGTGCTGTCGGAGCAGGAGGACTAGGGAATTTAGCTATTTCTAGAGGATATAATCGGTTCCAAACAGATGTAACGATCGTAGCAACATTATTGATATTAGCGCTTGTCTTTTTAAGTCAATTCATTAGTAATTTAATCATAAAAAAAATAGCACATTAAGTTGGAGGAAAAAAATGAAAAAAATTATTCGATTTACCACGCTTGTCATTATTGCTCTGATTTGGTTAACAGGATGTTCCCAAGGAAAGGCAGCTACAAAAGACACAACAAAGGAAACTACCGTAAAACTGGGGATCATCGGTGAAGATACAGATGTATGGGATGATGTAAAAGTACGTCTCAAGAAAGAAAATATCAATTTGGAATATGTAAAATTTACCGACTATAATCAACCAAATGCTGCACTAGCAGATGGATCGATCGATTTGAATTCATTTCAGCATCAGTTCTTTTTGGATAACTACAACAAAGAACATGGAACAGATTTAGTTTCGATTGGGAACACTGTGAATGCACCATTAGGTATTTATTCAAATAAAATAAACGACGTGAAAAAAGTCAAAGATGGAGCTAAAGTAGCTATTCCGAACGACGTCACTAATGGAGGCCGAGCATTATTACTTTTGCAAACAGCAGGATTAATCAAAGTGGATAAATCAAAAGGTCAAACACCGACAGTTTCAGACATTACTGAAAATAAAAAACAGTTGGATATTTCGGAATTAGATGCTTCACAAACAGCCCGATCATTGAATGATGTGGATATTTCTGTTATCAATAGCGGTGTGGCAGTAGATGCAGGATTTACCCCTACAAAGGATGCAATTTTCTTAGAACCAGTAGATGACAACGCACGTCCATACGTGAATATCATCGTTGCTAGAAAAAAAGACGAAAAGAACAAGACTTATCAAAAAGTAGTAGATGCGTACCAGACAAAGGAAACAGCGAAAGTGATTGAAAAAACATCAAAAGGGTCAAGTGTAGTAGCATGGGACACATTTGGTCGTAAATAATAAAACAAAATTAGAGGAGGAATCACTTATGACAGCATCAGCAATTACAACAAACCAATTACAGGAAGCTATCCAAAAGAGATTATCTGATTACCAAGAACTAGCACTAGATATCCATAATCATCCGGAAGTGAGCAACTATGAATTCTATTCTACAAGCGTATTGGTCCATCAATTGGAAAAAGAAGGATTTGACGTAAAGACTGACGTAGCAGGACATCGCACTGGCTTCGACGCTCGATTTGTTTCTGGCAAACCAGGTCCAGTGATTGCTTTCCTAGCTGAGTTTGATGCTTTACCAGGTATTGGTCATGCGTGTGGGCATAATTTGTTTGGCACATATTCAGTGTTAGCAGCAAGTATCATCCGTGAAAGAATTGCAGAAATCGGTGGAGAAATCCGTGTATATGGTACTCCTGGCGAAGAAGGAGGAGAAAATGGCTCAGCAAAAGGCAGTTTTGTTCGTGAGGGATTTTTCGAAGATGTAGACGCAGCATTATGTGTGCATCCTGCATATCGCTATGGAAAAACAACAGAGTCATTAGCGAATGATCCAGTGGATATCAAATTTTATGGTGTAGCCTCCCATGCAGCAGCAGCTCCAGAAAAAGGAATCAATGCATTAGAAGCACTGATCCAAGTATTTAACGGCATCAATGCATTACGTCTTCAATTGCCAAAAGATGTCAATATCCACGGTATCATCACAGATGGTGGCGTAGCGGCAAATGTTATCCCAGAATATGCTGCAGGAAGATTTTATTTGAGAGCAAGCAATCGACCAACATTAGATGAAGTATACAAAAAAGTGGAAAATATCGTTAAAGGGGCAGCATTGAGTACAGGAGCAACTTATGAATTTGGCCTATTCCAAAATGCAGTTGATGATGTGATCGTTACACCTTCATTTGATGAATTGTTCTTCCAACATACTGCAGAAGCAGGAGTTCCGGAGGAAGAAATTGAACGGAAACTACGTACAAGCTTGGGCTCTTCAGATGTAGGTAATGTCAGCCAAGTGATTCCTACCATCCAACCAACTGTGTCGATTTCAGAAGATTATATTGCTGGCCATTCGGAAGAATTCAAAGCAGCGGCTAAGAGTGAAAAAGGATTGGCTTCGATTGCGATCGCGGCTGAATGTTTAGCAGCGACAGCGTTGGATCTTTTTGAAAAACCAGAATTGTTAGCACAGATCAAAGAAGAGCATCAACAAATCGTAGCAAAGAAAAAGGATGAGGGCTCTACGTTCTAAGCAATTCGTTGCAACGTTATTTTCAGAAAAATAAGAAAATTATTCCATTTAGGTTGACAAACAAAGAAGAAGAAGGTAAACTTCATGAAAGTCAACTTTTCACATAGTAGTATTTGGGTGTTTAGTCCAGAAAGTCGGTGGTTGCTGTGAACCGATCAAGCCTTGATGACGAAGTACATGAAAAGGATTCAATAATTGAATAGCTAATCAAAGTGAAAAACAGATCTGTTTTTAATTAAGGTGGTACCGCGGAGTCATTCGTCCTTAGTTGAAAACAGGTCTTTTTGTTTTAAATGAAGGAGGAAACGCAGATGAATTGTGGCGGGGTCATTCGATATTTACTCTTTTTTAGGTCTTAGATTAACTTAAAAAAGGAGAATTATCATGGAGAGAAAAGTAAAACCAAGTTTTAAAGAAGCAGTTTTAGTGTTAACAGTGATTGTATTAAGTATTGCGATTGGGGTAGTTGGGCTAAAATTATCACCCAATATCACAATTTTGGCAGCGATCGGCATGGTCATGCTTTACGCTGTTGTGAAGAGATACCCAACGGAATGGCTTCATGAAGGAATCATCAACGGGATAAAACCAGGGATCATTCCGATTTTTATCTTCATATTAGTTGGTTCACTGATTGCGGTATGGATACAAGCAGGGATCATTCCAACATTGATGGTCATTGGCTTCAAACTAATTAGTGTTCAATGGTTCGTTCCATCTGTATTTGTTGTTTGTGCAATTGTTGGTAGTGCAGTCGGTAGTGCCTTTACCGTTATGTCTACGATCGGCATCGCCTTTTTCGGCATCGGTACAACATTAGGACTGAACCCAGCTTTAGTAGTAGGTGCTATCGTGTCAGGGGCTGTCTTTGGTGATAAAATGTCACCTCTATCTGAATCAACTAATTTAGCAGCGGCAATCGTTGATGCGGATCTATTCAAACATATCAAGCATATGATGTGGTCAACAGTTCCTGCATTCATTGTTTCCTTCATCTTGTTTGCGATTTTAGGTCATACAAGTAAAGGGGCAAGTTTATCAGCAATCCAAGAAGTCACAACGACACTAGAAGCCAACTTTACCATCTCCATCTGGTCATTGATACCGTTATTTCTTATGTTGTTATGTGCATGGAAAAAAGTTCCCGCCATCTTGACCATCTTATTGAATATTGCTGTTGCAGTAGGTATGATTTTCATCCAAGACCCACAGACATCACTGAATGGATTAGCAACTGTCATCGAGTCAGGATTTGTAGCAAAAACAGGAAATCAACAAATTGATGCGTTACTTAGTCGAGGTGGAATCGAAAGCATGATGCCAACGGTTTCTCTGATTATTTTAACTTTGTCGCTAGGTGGTTTGCTTATTGAGTTTGGGTTGATCTCAACCGTTATGGATGTTGTTTCTAAAAAAATGACGAATACGCCAAAATTGATTTTTACTACTTTAATGACAAGTATCGGTGTGAATCTGTTTATTGGAGAGCAATTTTTATCAGTGATTTTGCCTGGTAATGCCTTTAAAGAAACATACCAAAAAGCTGGATTTGATCCGACCGTACTAGGACGGACATTGGAAGATGGCGGTACAGTTATCAATTACCTTGTTCCTTGGGGAATCGCCGGCAGCTTTGTAGCTAGTACTTTTGGGGTTCCAACGTTGACATACTTGCCATTTGTCTTCTTTAGTCTATTGTCTCCAGTGTTCTCAATGGTCAGTGCGTTTACCGGGTTAGGGGTGAACAAAGTCACTGAAGAGCTTGTGGATCCACAGCAAGAAAATGCACAATTGGAATAGGCATCTTTGTAAATCACCTTGTCTAGAAAACATCGGACCATCTCAAATGGGAAATCCATTTAGAGATGGTCCGATGTTTTTGCTTCAGGTTTTTGTGATACGGCTGTTTCTTTTTTCTAACAAAAACGGCTAGTCTGTATTGCAATAGAAGAACGCTAAAAAAAATAATGCCGACTTTTGTTCGCGTTGGCGATTATCACTCGCAGCTTTAACGCTTCATAGATCTTGTCCTAACTTTTATGAAAATACTTATTTTTCTTCTTCGATCATCCGTTTCATTTCTTTGATTTCTTTTTCTTGAGCTCCGATGATTTCTTCGGCTAATTTTTTTACTTCTGGATCTTTTAAATCTGCTCGTTTACTTGTTAAGATGGCAATGGAATGGTGGGGGATCATCGCTTTCATCCAGGCAACATCACCCACTGCAGTCTGGCTACGTACCATGAACAATGAACCACTGAATACAAGAAGACTTACTCCCAAAATAACTTTATTCAGTGTCTTATTTTCATACATTTTCCACATAAACAAAAGCATAATGATCGCCATGACTGCCCCCATCATCAAGGCCATAAATACACGAGTCTGACTAAAGAAAATATGATCGATGGAATAGACATTCAAGTACATCATCCCAAACATGATCACTGTTGAGACACCAATCATCAACAAAAACTTACTATACTTCTTCATAAAAAAACCTCTCCTTTAATGCTTTTTTCTATTTCTATCTTCTCAGTATAATAAAAAACAAGCAACTAAATGGCTTATGCCAATCTAGTTGCTTGTTTTTCTTAGCATTGATTCAAACATTTTTAGCCATTTTGTATGGCGAAAGAATCATTTTTTTTACGATAGCTAAAGAAAATGATCAAGTAAAGCAATGCAGTCAATACAGTAACCCCGATAGAATTTGTTAACAAGATACCTATCAAGATCAATCCTAAGATGACCAGAGCGAGTAAATTCACACATTTTGCAAACAAGGTACCTCGTTTTAAAGAGAGGATAAAAGCTGCGGCACTGATCATGATCCATATCACTAGTACTGTATAGGAGAGGGAACCGGCAAGATAACCAAACAATTCATCCCCTACAAAATAAGAAAGTACAACGCCAAGATATAAGATACTTGCACAAAAAAGTACAGAACGTTGAGGGACATGGTGTCGATTCAAAACAGCAAGTTTATTGGCTGGACCTTTTTTATCCTTCAATCGAAAATACAACAGTCGAGAAGAAGCATAGACACCGGAGTTGATTGACGAAAAGAGTGCGATTATGATCACAAAATTGACGATATCTGGTGCAAAAGGAATATTCATTTTTTCAAATACCATCACAAATGGGCTAACTGTTGTTCCTGCCAAATTATTCCAAGGGAAAATAATCAATAGTAAAAACAATGGAATAATATAGAATGAAACGATTCTTCCCATTACCCCACGAATTGCTTTGGGAATAGCTTTTTTAGGGTCATCAGCTTCACTAACCGTGATAGCGATCAGTTCTGATCCACCATATGAATAGATCACTACGAGTAAAGAGTTAATGACTCCTTTCATACCATGTGGAGCAAATCCGCCATGGTTCGTGATATTTTGCAAAGTAGGAAAAATACCATGTCCCAACATTTGCTGACCCACTAGATAGATACCGAAAATGATCAGCAAGATGATCACGCTGATTTTAGCAAAGGCTAACCAATATTCTGTTTCGGCAAATAATCGGACAGAATATAAGTTGATCAACGTAGTTAAAACAGCTAAGATCAAAACAAACGCCCAAGTAGGGATGTGAGGAAACCATAATTGCAAGAAAGAGGCTGCAGCAACTGCTTCTGCGATGATATTGATCGTCCACATGGAATAATAGACCCAATCCACAAAATCAGCAGAATGCGAACCTAAGAAAGGACGGACAAGGCCTGAAAGACCATGTTGAGTATCGCCACCATCTAGAACCAGTTTCCCTAAACCATTCATAACGATGAATAAGACACATCCGCCAATCAAAAAGGCAATCAAGACAGAAGGGCCGGCAATACCGATTGCTTCGCCACTTCCTTTAAATAAACCAGCACCGATAGCACCACCTAATGCAAGCATTGTGATGTGTCTGGAGCTAAGTTGTTTTTTTAGTTTGGTGTTTTTAGTTTTTTCCATAAAGAACTCCTTTTCTAGTAATATCAAACTGAAATGGTTGTTTTTTAATAATTAAATAATCAGCTACTTTGAAAATAACTTGTTTTATCATAACAAATTGTCTGATAATTTCAACTATTCTGTAAATATTTTCAGTTACTTTAATGAAAACATCATAAATTTGCCATAATGACTTGTACTAGTGAGTGTGATTGTTCGCTTTTATTTTGCGAAAGCAAGCGTTTTATTCGCTTTTTTGACCGTTAAGGCGATATGATAGCAAAAAGTAGTATTCTTCTATATTGAGATTTGAAAGCGAGGGGATTGAGATGACTGCATCACCTATTTTATTGATTCCAAAAAATCGATCGTTGTACTTTTTTCCATCTATTGATTCACTCGACGTAATAACAGCAAAAGAGTTATTTGTTCCAACATTTTTTTCTTCCTTCCAAAAAAAGTTGGCGACCTATGAACTGATCATTTTTTTAGATTATGGCTTTGAACTTGAGATGGCGCAAATGATTCGTCCCTATACAAATGCGAAGATCGTGCTTTTTTTCTGGAATCATTTCAAAGAAGAGCATTTCAATTTATTAAGAGCAGCAGAGCAAGAACCGGCAATCAATGAGATCTATCATTTTGATTTTCTAGAAGCACGAGAGATTGGATTGAAGCATAACAGTTCTTTTTATTCTAAACATATGGTTATGCCAATAGTCGAGATCACGTCTGATCTATTTTTTGGTGCGACGAACCATGGACGTAAAAAACGTGCAGAAGAGTACAGGCAAGAGTTTGAAAAACGTGGAATAAAACCAAATTATTTTATTCTTCCGCTGAAAGGAAACGAACAAGCCGGTTATCTTTCTTATACAGAATACCTAGAACGAACGGCTCATTCCCGGGGGATTTTAGAACTTGTACGGGAAGGACAACGGGGAGTGACATTGCGAACCTTTGAATCACTTTATTTTGAAAAAAATTAGTGACGGATAACGAAGCGGTGAAGCATTATCAATTTTACGATCCTCAAAATATTTTTCTTCTTCAAGAAAGAGCATTAGACGAATTGCCTGATTTTTTAGCTACACCTTATCACCCAGTTGATACAGCGCTTCTTGAATTTTTTGATGCACAAGCATGGGCTCAACGTTTTTTACAGCAAGATCAGGAAATATACCGACAGTATGAGTACCGTGAAGTAAAATAGAGGAAACGAACAAACAAGAAAAATGAAGTGAATGTGGGACAAATCTAAAAACCAGGTTTGCTACAGACCCTCGAATAAACGGCGTCCAAAAGCAAGGCTTTTTGGGAATTTCAAAAAAACGAGCATGGGACAAAAGTAAGAAACACTTTTGTCTCATGCTTAAAAAGAGAATAAACGGTGGGAGCAGAAGCCATTCCTAAAAAATAAGCAAAAATCCACAAAAATTGAGAAGCAATCCCTGTGGATTTCGGTTTATTTTCGGTTGTAAACATTTCTGTCCCAATCGCTTTTTGTCGTTCTATTTTTATTTGGCGGCAAGTAGTCCTTCTTTTGAGTGGATCAGTTGAGTCAGAAATGCACAATAAGGTGTTGGAATGTCATATTTTTGTCCTTTTTTCCATACCGCACCATTGATATAGTCGATTTCTGTTAATCGATGATTTTTGATCAGGTCTTGGTACATGGATGGATAATGCAATCCGATATTGTCAGGATCATAGGTTGCTTGGATATGTTGATTTACTTCTTCTTGATCGAGTTCAATACCTTCTTTTTCTGCAACTGCCGCAAATTCAGCAACGATGGTACGTACCATATCATTAGTTGGTTGCTGTTCGCCTAAACCAGCGATGTTGCAGTCTAAAACAGTACATAAACCATTTAGAGTACCGTTGACACAAGCTTTTTGCCAAATCGAATACCGGACATTGCTGCTATAAGTTGGATTTAATTTGGCATCTTTGAATACCGCAACAACTTCTTTTGCAAATGCTTCTCCTTCGGGTTCAAGATTTTCCAATTCGATCTCACCGTCCCCCAACAAAGTAACATGACCAGGTCCGTCTAATCCTGCTGTCCACATGGTGATCCCAAATAAGATATTCTTTTTCGGTACATATTTTTCTAAGACATCTTCGTGACCAAGACCATTCAAAAGACAAAGAACATGAGTCTGTTCCGTGATGATCGAGTTGATTGCTTGAAACATACCATCTAGCTGATTCGCCTTTGTTAGCGCAATGATCAAATCTGCTTGAATGTTACTTTTTATTACTTCTTCTGGGAAATAGATCGGGATTGCTTCAACGATTTCTTTCCCATTAAAATTTGCAATCAAACCATTGTTTCTGATTGCTTCGATGTGGGCAGGCCAGCGATCGATCAAAATCACTTCATTCCCGCTTTGATGAAGCATCAATCCCAAGCGACTACCCATTGCGCCAGCACCGGCTATAGCAATTTTCATATAAAAAATCTCTCCTTTTTTTACAATACCTCTTTAGTATATATAAAAAAGTAAAAAAAGAGCATTGTTTTGTTTGAAAAAAAGGAGAAGCCGTGTCTTACTAGAGGAGAGAAGAACAATTCAGGAGGAATGACCATGGATATAGTAGCTGCAATTGATTCCTTTAAAGGAAGTGCAACATCTCTCGAACTAAACCAAGCTGTGTTGGATGCATGGCAATCGAAAGAAGGCGAAAAAGTCAATTTGCCTGTAGCTGACGGAGGCGAAGGTACAGCAGAGGTGATTCATCATGCGCTAGGTGGTACGTGGCGTCAGCTGGAAGGAATTGATCTGCTTTTTAGGAAAAAAATCTGTCGTTATCTGCTGACGAGTTATCAAGGTAAAAAGATAGCAGTCATTGAGTCTACGGAAGTGATTGGGATCAACTTGCTGGCACAACCAACCGACCAAACAATTCGTTTAGCATCTAGCTTTGGCTTAGGTGAATTAGTAAAAGATGCCCAGAACCAAGATGTAGATCAGATCATCGTGACTTTGGGTGGAAGTGGCTGTTCAGATGGCGGTTTAGGGTTGCTTCAATCGTTAGGCGCCCGACTTGAAGGGGTCACGGAGGGGAATCCATTGCTTTCGACTAAAAAGATCGATCTTCGAAATCTACGAGAAGATTTTGGAGAAGTAGAACTATTGATAGCTGCTGATGTGACAAGCCCTTACACTGGTGCACAAGGGGCAGCCCGCTTATTTGGAAAGCAAAAAGGAGGCTCTCCCGAAACGTTGGTATTTTTAGATGAACAAGCTGTACGTCTAGCAAAACAACTGGCAACAGATTATGGCATCGGTCTAGATCGTTTGTCCGGAAGCGGTGCAGCTGGTGGTATTGGAGGGGCATTACTATTGTTAGGTGCTAAAATGGCTTCTGGATTTTCCGTTGTTTCGCAACTGATCGGTCTTGAAGAACAAATCAAGAAATCGGATCTTGTGATCACTGGCGAAGGGCGTATCGATAAGCAAACGATTCATGGTAAAGTTCCTTATGGTGTCGCTCGGTTAGCAAAAAAGTATGGAAAAACGATCATTGCCTTATGTGGAAGTCGTGAGAAAGATTTAGGAGAAGTAGCAAGATTTTTACCTAGTGTATTCAGTATCCAACTTGGGCCCATCTCTTTAGAAGAAGCAATGGGACACGAGGAGACGCTAACCAAAGTCAGTATCTTATCTGAGAATCTTAGTAGATTATTAGAAAATGAATGTCCTTAGTTGACAGATAGAAAAACAATATGTTAACCTAAGTGCAAATAAAGTGAAGTGAGGGATCCGCGCATTGAGAATTTAAGTCAATTATTGAAGCTGCATCAAGACTGTCTCCATCATACCATGGGGAGAGTGTGCAGATTTTCAGAATTGGCTAGTTCACAATGGTGGGGTCTCTTTTTTGTTCCCGTTCTTTAGTGACCAGTTCTGAAAATAGGACTGGTCTTTTTTTAGGGGGAATGAATATGTCCAAAGTAGAAATTAAACAATTAACCTTTGGCTATGACAATCAAACGACATTATTATTCGATCATGCAACACTAAATTTTGATACAATTTGGAAGTTAGGATTGATTGGCAGAAATGGTCGTGGAAAAACAACTTTATTAACTATTCTGCAAAATAAACTGGCTTTTCAAGGACAGATAAAACACCAACAAGAATTTCTTTATTTTCCACAAAAAGTAACAGAAAAAGAGCGTTTGACGTACTACGTTCTTGTTGATATCGCTGATTTTGAGCTTTGGGAAATTGAAAGAGAACTGAATTTGATGGAGACAGACGTGGAAATCCTATGGCGCCCCTTCGATACTCTATCTGGTGGTGAAAAAACGAAAGTCTTGCTGGCTCTTTTGTTCATTGACGATCAGCATTTTCCATTAATTGATGAACCAACGAATCATTTAGACGTGGTGGGAAGAAAGCAAGTCGCCAATTACTTGAAAAAGAAGAATCAAGGATTTATTGTCGTCAGTCATGACCGCGTATTTATCGATGAAGTGGTCGATCATGTGTTGGCGATCGAAAAAAGTCAATTGGAATTGTATCAAGGAAACTATTCTGTTTATGAAGAGCAAAAACGGTTAAAAGATGCGTTTGAAATCGGCCAAAATGAAAAAATCAAAAAAGAAGTGAGTCGTTTAAAGAAAACTGCTGCTGAAAAAGCAGAGTGGGCACGGTCTCGTGAAGGAGACAAAACGAAAAAAAGTGTTGGGTTTATTGATACAGAGAACCGACGAGTCAATCGTGGTGCAATTGGTGCTGATGCGGCTCGTACGATGAAGCGCTCGAAAGCAATCGTGAATCGAATGGAAACGCAAATCGATGAAAAAGAAAAATTATTGAAAGATATTGAATACATTGATCCGTTGACGATAAATGTGACCAAAACACATCATAAGCGCTTATTGGAAGTGGAGGATCTCCAATTAGGTTATGACGAGATGCTTTTCGCTCCGGTTCGCTTTTCTATCGAACAAAACCAATGTGTGGCATTGACTGGACCGAATGGTATTGGAAAGTCGTCGATCATACAGTACCTTCTTGGAGATTTTACTGGGAGAGCAGTTGGGGAAGTCAAGCAGCCGCAACAGCTAACGATTAGTTATGTCCGACAAAATTATGAAGATAACAAAGGGACCCTAAGCGAATTCGCCGAAAAGAATCAAGTGGATTATCAAGCTTTTTTGAATAATTTACGCAAACTGGGAATGGAAAGAGAAGTCTTTCATAATAAAATCGAGCAAATGAGTATGGGGCAACGAAAAAAAGTTGAACTTGCAAAATCACTGTCCCAAGATGCCGAACTGTACATTTGGGATGAACCGCTAAATTATTTGGATGTCTTTAATCAAGAGCAGTTAGAACAATTGATTTTAGAAAACAAGCCACCTATGCTGATCGTCGATCACGATCAAACATTTCTCAAAAAAATAGCAAGTCAGGTTGTCTTGTTGACGCCAGTGAGATGAATCCAAGAAGAGAAACTTGTTTGACGAGTGATTTATGATACAATCGAAATAGAATTAGCGAAGGGAAGTTATTTGATGTTATACGTGACCAGACATGGAGAAACAACATGGAATGCACAAGGGTTAGTCTGTGGCAGAGCAGATGTGCCTCTAACCGATAAAGGAAAAAGACAAGCAGAGTTATTAGCTGAAAAAGTCACACAACTAGATATACCTGTGACAAAAATCATCCATTCTCCTTTACAACGTGCCAAGCGAACAGCTCAATCTGTGGCTGACAGACTAGAATTATCAATGGAAGAAGATGATCGTCTGATCGAAATGGACTTTGGAAAGTATGATGGTGTACCGAGCAAAGACGCAGCTTTTCAGGAAGCACGTCAGGAGTTTGCTGTACGTTTCCCAAATGGTGAATCCGTGCTAGATGTCTATGCTCGTGTGGTTCCTTTGTTAAAAGAGTGTTTAGAAGATGAAGAGAACGTCTACTTGCTTGTTTGTCATAATGCATTGATGCGGGTGATCAATGCGTATTTCAATCCGATGCCAAACCATACTTTTTTTGATTTTTATGTGGATAACACTGAGCTAGTGACGTTCAAACAAACGATTGATTAAATAAAGCAACTAGTTTCTAACGTTGAAAGTCAGCTGGGGAAATAGTGGATGTGCGTAATTAAATGAAAGAAATTCTCTTTGATCAATGATGGGAAAATGAGAACTTTTCTTGATATAATTGCTTTGGGAAATTTTTTATTTGATAGGAGGAAGACGGACATTAGATGTCCGTCTTTTCTTTTATTTTCTGATCAAAATCACATCAAAAAAACCTTTTCAGAAATAAAATTAATATATTTTTATAAAAAAGTTGAAATTTCATTTCATTAGAGTTATACTCTGTTCATAGAAATGAAGACGGATACACAAATGGGGGAGAAAAATGTTTGGATTTTCGATTTTTATGAATGAACCTTTGACTGAAGAAAAGAAAGCATATATCAAACAAATGGCAGACAGTGAATTTAAAGGGATCTTCACGTCCATGCATATTCCCGAAGATGATCCCACGGCCTATAAGAAGCGTTTGATGGCACTGGGAGAATGTGCAAAAAAACATCAGCTTGATTTGATGGTTGATATTTCAGGGGATGCTTTAAGTCGTGCAGATTTTTCTTTTGAAGATTTGAAACCGCTAAAACAGATTGGTGTAACCGGTTTACGAATGGACTATCACATTTCGAATCAACAAATCGCTGACTGGTCTCATCAGATCAAAATCAGTTTGAATGCCAGTACGATAACACCTCAAGATGTCCAGGAATTAGAAGAAGCTAAAGCCGATTTTACTCAACTTGAGGCATGGCACAATTACTATCCACGTCCTGAGACAGGGCTTGACTATCAGTGGTATGCGAAAAAAAACCGCTGGCTAAAAGAACAGGGCTTCACGATCCAAGGATTTGTTCCAGGCGATAAAGATTTACGCGGGCCAGTCTATCAAGGATTGCCAACACTTGAAAAACATCGGAATATCCATCCTTTAGCAGCAGCCATTGAGTTAGCCGCTTGTCAAACAGATCTGGTTTATATCGGTGATGGTGGTTTGTCAGAAGAAGTGCGCGAGCAGTTTTTGATTTATCAGCAAGAACAAAGCATTTTATTGCATGTAGATGTAATTGATCATGAGTTTTGTGAATATGTTTTAGGAAATCATACTAATCGCCAAGATGATGCAAGAGATGTTCTCAGAAGTGCTGATGCACGTTTTAGAGAAATCCCATACATTCCAGCTCGTGATACGAATGAACGAAAAAAAGGATCGGTCACTTTAGATAATGAGAAATACTGTCGATATATGGGTGAGATCCAGATCACGAAACGAGACCTACCTGCAGATGAAAAAGTCAATCGGGTAGCGCAAGTCATTGAAGAAGAATTACCGTTACTTGAGCAAATACATGCAGGAGTAAATTTTAAACTAATCCAAAAAGAAAAGAAGGCAAATTAGATGAATACAATCAATTTAGAAAATTTAACAACTGAACGTAGAAATGAACAAACATTTGGACTTGATGAAATGAGTATCACGCAAGCTGTCAATTTGATGAACCAAGAAGATCAAAAAGTAGCACAAGCAGTATCAAAGGAGTTATGCAATATCGAACCAGTGATCGAACAAACAATCGAATCATTCAAAAAAGGCGGTCGCTTGATTTACATGGGTGCTGGTACAAGTGGAAGATTAGGGGTCTTAGATGCAGCAGAATGTGTTCCGACATTTGGCGTAGAGCCTGAAATGGTCGTTGGGCTGATCGCTGGCGGAGAAGCAGCAATGACAGTGGCTGTTGAAGGAGCAGAAGATTCTCTTGAGTTAGGAAGAGAAGATTTGATCAACTTACATCTGACAGAAAACGATATGTTGGTAGGTATCGCTGCAAGTGGACGGACACCTTATGTTATTGGCGGTCTTGATTATGCACGCTCGATTGGTGCCAAAACAGCGACGATTTCGTGCAACAAAGATGCAGAAATCAGTAAACACGCAGATTTTCCGATTGAAGTGGACGCTGGGCCAGAATTTTTGACCGGTTCTACTCGTTTGAAGTCAGGAACAGCTCAAAAATTGATTTTAAATATGATCTCAACAATCAGCATGATCGGTATTGGTAAAGTATTCAATAATTTGATGGTCGATGTTAAACCAACCAACGAAAAATTAGTAGAACGATCAAAACGAATCATTATGCAAGCAACAGACGTTGACTATGAAACGGCAGAGAAGTATTTTAATGAAGCAGAACAAAATGTCAAGTTAGCCATCGTTATGATTTTAACAGACAGTGACAAGAAAACAGCACAAGAAAAATTGGTTGACGCAAATGGGTTTGTAAAAGGTACCTTATAAGGGGGAAAAACACATGGCAAAAGAGGAATTGACTTTAGAAGAATTAGCTTCACGGATTTATGCTGGAGTAGGTGGAATGAACAATGTGGAAAGCATTGTTCATTGTATGACTCGTGTACGCATGAAGATCATCGACGATGCATCAGTCGATGTTGATGAATTGAAAGCGATACCTGGCGTTCTAGGTGTAGTAGAAGACGAGCAGTTGCAAGTCATTATCGGTCCTGGAAAAGTCAATAAGGTCGCTCAAGCAATGGTTGATCAAGCCGGAGTGAAATTAGGTGAAAAAATTTCTTCTGGTACACCTAAATCTACTAGCACGGATACATCTGGAAAAGCATTAGTGAATGAACGCGCTCAAGCAATGAAGGCAGCCCAAAAATCAAAACAGAAACCTTCTAAAATAAAATCGATCTTGAAAGATATCTCTAATATTTTTGTACCAATGATCCCTGCATTCGTAGGAACAGGGATTGTTGCAGGGATTGCAGCGGTCTTAGCTAACTTAGTGACAGCTGGTACGTTAGATGCTGCGACATGGCAACAATACATCGACATCATGAATATTCTGAAAAACGGAATGTTTAGTTATCTAGTTATCTACACGGGTATCAATGCGGCCCAAGTATTTGGCGCAACACCAACGCTTGGTGGTGTAATCGGTGCGGTTGTTATGCTTACTGGGATGAACCCAGAAGCACCTCTTAAAAACTTATTTACAGGTGATCCGTTGGCAGCAGGTCAAGGGGGAATCCTAGGAGTTATCTTTGCGGTATGGTTATTGTCGATCGTAGAGAAAAAATTGCATAAAGTAGTTCCTGATTCAGTCGATATCATCGTCACACCAACACTGTCATTGATCGTGATCGGGTTAGTAGAAATTTTCTTGATCATGCCACTAGCTGGATTTATTTCAGACGGTATGGTAGGCGGCATCAACTGGGTTCTAGGTGTCGGCGGTGCCTTTTCAGGTTTCGTATTAGGAACACTTTTCTTACCAATGGTTATGTTTGGATTGCATCAAATTTTAACGCCTATCCATGTACAAATGATTGATGAAACAGGCAAAACACTTTTCTTACCTATTTTAGCAATGGCTGGTGCAGGACAAGTCGGTGCAGCATTGGCTTTATGGGTTCGCTGCAAAAAAGACAAAGAATTAACTGAAATGATCAAAGGGGCATTACCTGTTGGGATTTTAGGGATTGGTGAACCATTGATCTATGGGGTAACATTACCATTAGGCCGACCATTTATCACTGCCTGTATTGGTGGAGGTATCGGTGGTGCTGTAATCGGAATGATCGGAAATGTCGGTGCCATTGCGATCGGACCTTCTGGAGCTGCATTGATTCCATTGATTTCTGATGGAAAATGGTATGGGTATGTCTTAGGGTTATTAGCTGCTTATGCAGGTGGATTTTTAGCAACTTTCTTCTTTGGAATCCCTAAAGAACAATTGGAAAAAGAAGCTCTTGCAGAAGAAACGATCACCAATAAACCTGTTGTACCAACTGTCGCTGCAACGAATATGGGTGCAAGTGAAATCACATTGACAGCAGTTGCGGATGGAACTGTTGAACCTCTTGAAAATGCAAGTGATCCTGTGTTTTCACAAAAAATGATGGGGGAAGGCTACTTCGTTGAACCTGTAAATGGACAAATCTATTCTCCTGTCACAGGAAAGGTCAGCTCAGTTTTCCCAACAAAACATGCGATCGGCATCACTACAGCAAATGGCTTGGAGATCTTGCTCCATATGGGAATCAATACAGTTGATCTCGGTGGCAAACCTTTTGATCTAAAAGTTGTAGAAGGACAGCAAGTGACTTCAGATACATTAGTCGCGGATGTGGATTTGGAAGCAATCAAATCAGCTGGAAAAGAAACATCAATGATGGTACTTGTTACAAATATGGATCGTGTTGCAAATTTTGTTCTTGAAAAAACGGGTAAAGCAAAAGCAAAAACACAAGTGATGGATGTCGAAACAAAGGCATAGAAAACAAAAAGTAAACTACCACCCTTGGTTGTCAGAATAATTTTCTAACAATCAGGGGCGGTAGTTTTTACGATTATTTACTTTATTGTTAAGAGGACTATTTCGCGTTATATGCAGAAAAAGTTTTAGCTAATATAGCATATACATTTGCCACATCTGTAGGAGTACCTCGTAATTCATAGTCGGCAAGAAATGGGAAGCCGAATTTTCTTGCGTACTGTTTGGCGGTCAAGCAGTACTGGTTGTTAAAGTTTTTGTTACCACTTCCAACGACACCAAGACAAAGTGTGTGGTTTTCTTCATATTCAAGATATTCACGCAACGTTTCAGTCAAGATCTCAGTGTCTCCGTTGTCCAGGTCGTTTCCACCATCTAAATAGGTAGGAACAAAAGTAAAGAAAGGTTCACTTTCTTTTTCAAAGGGACTGTTTTCATGGATTTCTTTTAATGAAATCTCCGGCATCTCAGGATTATCTGCGTGTTGCTTTTCAGCATATTCCGCTATATGTTTAGCAAATGCACGTGTATTTCCAGAGATGGATAGATACAAAATATTCATGCCGTTTCCTCCAATCATTCCTGTATAGTATAGCATCTTTTTGGTACTTTTTGTGAAAGGGTTTTGAGTCGATGAATATTCAAATTCCTTGTATAATTAGAAAAGAATCATTACAATTATTTTTCTATTAGAATTTTTATAAATAAAGTAAATTAGACGAAGTTTTGCTATACTTTTGCTAAAAGCGCTTTAATTTTGGAGGATGTTTAAATGGATACAGAGCGACAGAACAAAGGAATTGGATTGGTTCCATTAGCGGCCTTAGTAATTGGGTCAGCGATCGGAGGTGGCGTGTTTGGTATCATGACGGACATCTCAGGATCGGCTGGAGGCCCCGCTATTTTCAGTTGGGTACTTGTGGGTACGGCGATGATGATGCTCTCGTTATCAATTAATAATATCAATAAAAAGCGTCCAGAACTAAAGGGTGGAATTTTCAGCTATGCAGAAGCAGGTTTTGGTCGTTTCGCAGGTTTTATCAGTGGCTGGGGTTATTGGCTGACGTGTTGGCTAGGCAATGTGGCTTTTGCTACACTATTGATGAGCGCACTAGGCTACTTTTTCCCTGTCTTTGACGGCGGGCAAAATGGTGCATCGATCATTATGAGTACGATACTTCTTTGGGGGTATGCGTGGTTAGTCAATCGAGGAGTCGAAAATGCCAGTTATGTAAATGCTATTGTCACAATCTGCAAACTTGTTCCATTGTTCTTGTTTATTGTTGTTGCCATCAGCACGTTTTCGATCCAACAGTTTATAGATAATTTTTCGAGCGAGCTCATTTTGAATGCCAATGGGCAACCAATTCCTTTTTCAAGTCAGGTATTGAGCTGTATCATGGTGATGTTGTGGGTGTTTGTTGGGATTGAAGGGGCCTCAGTCGTGGGTTCCCGTGCTAAAAAGAAATCAGATGTCGGAAAAGCAACGATTCTGGGGATTTTTGGATTGATCATTGTATATGTCCTTGTTTCAATGCTTCCGTATGGCACGATGTCGATGCAAGAATTACAAGGAATCGATACACAGCCAGCAATGGGATATGTCTTTGAAATGATGGTAGGAAAATGGGGAGCTGTTTTGATCAATGGAGGATTGATCATTTCGTTAGTCGGAGTTTGGCTGTCTTGGACGATCTTACCGATTGAAACCATGCGAAATATGGCGGATGATGGATTATTGCCAAACCGTTGGGGAAAAGTGAACAAAAAAGGCGCACCGACATACGCGATTATTTTAACGACTATCTGTACAAATGTTTTCTTGCTCTCTTTATTATTTACAGACAGCGCCTATAATTTTGCGTATACGCTAGGTACAGCCGCAATCTTCTTTACTTGGTTATTCTTAGGGTTATATCAAATGAAACTCTCTTATCAAAGAAAAGAATGGGTTCAATTTCTGGTAGGCTGTTTAGCTACGGCGTTTCAGGTTTGGGCCATGCTTGTTGTAGCATTCAATGAAGTGATGTTGGTCTTAGTTTTATTCTTGCCAGGTATCGTTTTTTACCTGAGGCGAGAAAAGAACAGAATGAACCGATACCACATCTCCATCTGGACAGGATTTTATTGATCGTCGTCACAATGATTGGTTTGATTGCTTCTGTCTTGTTTGTGACAGGGATATTACATGTTTAAAAAATAAAAGAAAAAATCCAACCAAACTAGTAGGATAAATCTAAACAATTAGGTTTGCTACAGACGCTCGAATAAACGGCGTCCCAAAGTCAGGTTTTTCGGGAATTTCAAGAAAAACGAGGCTGGGACAGAAGTGTTTCTTACTTTTGTCCCACGTTCGTTTTTCTTTCCAATTTCTCAAACCTAAACGACTTTTGTCTCAACCTCCTCAGCGTGTTTGGATTTTTTGTGTATCAAACGTCAGTGATGTATCGACTAACGTTTAAGTAGTTGGAACATATTTTCTCTTTTAGCCTGTGTACGCCCGATCAACTCGAGGGAATCAATGGCCACTTGTCATCTTTATTCCTATAATGCTGATCAATAATAACCCCACAAAGAACCAGGTTTGCGGAGTTAATTTGTCATGGAACAACCCAACTCCTACGATGACTGAACCAAGCGCGCCGATACCTGTCCAAATGGGGTAAGACAAACTCATAGGTAAAGTCTTGATTGCTTTTGATAGGAAATAAAAACTAGCAATCATACCGAGAACTGTATAAAGAGAATAATTTAATTTAGAGAAGCCCTCACTCCATTTCATCATCGTTGACCAAAAAACTTCCAAGAGACCCGCAAAAATCAATTCGATCCATGCCATAAGTCATTCCTCCTTCTACACAAAAAAGAGGAGAAACATTCCTTCAAAGACCTAATGGAATGCTTTTCCTCTTTTATACTACCCGGTGGCAGTTGTGTATTTATTTTTGTAGCTATAGTATACCACATTTTTGTTTTTTTGATTACTATAAGTAAAAAAACAGACAGGATAAGCATAGAAAATTGTTTGGAAAGAGTCATTATAAGAAAATAAGAAATTTAGAATAACCAATAAAAAAAGCGGATTTTAATGGAATTGACTGAATTTTCACAAAAAGAAGTCGATTTAATTGGATTTTGACTATATTTTCATTGCTTTTTGATTTATAATAAAAAAACATCTTGTAATCTTGGGGGAGGAAAACATATGGAGAACTATCTTAGTCTTTTAGGAGTATTGATCGTGATTGTCGGTTTTGCCCTTAAATTAGACTCAATCTTGATCGTAATGGTGGCGCTAGTTGTAACGGCACTGACAGGAGGTCTAGGAATAGGTGGCATGCTTGAAACATTAGGGACAAGTTTTGTCAACAATCGAGGAATGGCGATTTTTATTATTATCATGCTTGCTACAGGAACACTAGAAAGAAATGGTCTGAAAGAATCAGCCGCTTCTTTAATCAAACGTTTCAGAAAAGTATCGGCAGGAATGATCATTGACATCTACGGTGTATTTCGAATGATTTTTGCCGCATTCAATGTCAGCTTTGGTGGGGTGGCAGGTTTTGTTCGACCAATCATCATGCCAATGGCTTTAGGGACAGTTGAATCAAAAGGATTAGAAATCGATCCAAGACACGAAGAAGAATTAAAAGGGATGTCTTCTGCAATGGAAAATATCTGCTGGTTCTTTGGTCAAGTACTGTTTGTAGGGGGAGCAGGTGCATTGCTTGTTCAATCTACATTGAAAGATCTAGGCTATGAAGTCACATTAGGACAATTAGCTTTAGTTGAAATACCAGTAGCAATCGTTGCATTAGTGGTTGCGAGTGGTTACTTCTATCTAAAAGAGAAAAAAATAGCGAAGAAATATTATTCAGGAAAGGGGCAATAAAATGAGCTTTTTTACAAGTCCTGAAATTTTATTGGGAGATAAATTATTAGAAGTACTATATATTATCATGGGTCTAGTCCTTATTTATACAGGAATCAGAAATATCAACGATAAAAGCAACCCACATCGTTATGGTTCCGCATTTTTCTGGATAATTTTAGGTGTAGTTATTGCCGGTGGACGTTGGATACCTGCGCTTGTCAATGGGATCTTGATCTTTGCTATGACGATTCCAGCAATTGCGCAAAAAGTAAGTAAAGGTGAAAGTCGGTTACCTTCAAAGCAATATATGGAAAAAATGTCAGATAAATTAGGGATGAAAATCTTTATTCCTGCTTTGAGTATTGGTGTGTTTGCGATTTTATTTGCCTTATTCACCAAACTTGGAGCGTTAGTCGGTGTCGGTGTCGGTGTGTTTGCAGCTATGCTCATCTTGATGTTTTTCTCAAGAGACAATCGTCCAACAACTTTCTTGGATGATGCGGCAGACATGTTAGGCACAGTAGGACCTTTAAGTATGCTGCCAATGTTGTTAGCTTCTTTAGGTGCTGTCTTCACTAGCGCTGGTGTTGGTACTGTGATTTCTAATGCTGTAGGTACGATCGTCCCAGAAGGAAATGTAGATGTTGGAATCATCATCTATGCATTAGGGATGGTTATCTTTACGATCATCATGGGAAATGCTTTTGCAGCAATCACGGTAATGACAGTCGGAATCGGAGCACCATTTGTATTCAGTCAAGGAGCAAATCCAGCATTGATCGGAATGGTTGCTTTAACATGTGGGTTCTGTGGCACATTATTGACACCGATGGCTGCGAACTTCAATATCGTGCCAGTCGCAATGTTAGAAATGAAAGATAAATATGGCGTAATCAAGAATCAATTGTTTGTGGCTATCTTTATGTTAGTTTTCCAAATCGTGTATATGATTGTATTTAAATAGCATAAACTTTATAATAAGTAGTAGTCCATTAACAATAACGGAGGAATGTAAGATGAAAGTATTAGTAACAGGTTTTGATCCATTTGGTGGAGATAAAGTCAACCCAGCTTATGAAGCAGTGAAAAAAATGCCTGATGAAATCGCAGGCGCGAAAATCATTAAAGTTGAAGTACCGACTGTTTTTGCTAAAAGCGGCCAAGTGGTAGAAGAAGCAATCAAAAAACATCAACCAGAAATCGTTATTTGTGTCGGGCAAGCGGGAGGACGCTCAGCTGTTTCTTTTGAACGTGTTGCGATCAATTTAGCAGAAGCTAGGATCGAAGACAATGAAGGAAACCAACCATTTGATACAGCATTGGAGCCAGACGGACCAGCAGCTTATTTCACTTTATTGCCAATCAAAGCGATGACGAAAAACGTTCATGATCATGGACTTCCAGCTTATATTTCTTATACAGCAGGAACCTTTGTCTGCAATGATATCATGTATCGTCTCCTTCATTTAATCAATACAAAATTTCCAACGATCCGTGGTGGGTTCGTTCATGTACCATTTTCACCAGATCAAGTGATTGATCGCCCAGCCGGCACACCGTCGATGTCACTAGATGATATTGCTGCTTCACTTACGTATGCTGTGGAAGCCGCTGTTACAAATAAAGAGGATATTTCTGGTAACGCAGGAACTACTCATTAATAAAGAGAAGATAGCATCGGCTGGTAGATAAACGATATCTATCAGTCGATTGTTTTTTTGAGAGGAAACAATAAGTAGTGGAAGAATGGCAACAAGTACTTCAAGAATGGTACCCTAGAGAAATCAATAAGACTTATCCCATCAAGATATCGAAACAATATACCAGTAATCAAAGATGGGAGATCTATGAAAAACTGACAAAAGACCAAAGAAAGTTAGTCGATCAGCATCGACGTTATCTGATCAATTCGCGCTTCATGGAAGAAAACTATTTGGCAGCGACAGATTGGGTGTTTGAAGATTTTAAGATCAATCCTTTTTTTCGAACCAAAAGAAGGCAGCAAAAATTGTATTGTGATTGTGGAAGAGAACTGAAAGTACAGTATGTCGTCAAATCACCGAAGACTGGAAAACAGCTGAAATTGGGGATCAATCATTTTGCTGAACACCTCCATGTAAGTCCACAGATTGCTACGTCGATCAACCAAGGAATGACCAAGGTCGATCTAGCATTAGACGAACTTTTATGGCTGAAACAGCAAAATATTGAGTTCCCAGAAGATTTATGGCAAGAATATTGCTTTATGCTCTACCAAAATCGTAAACTGAAGAATCCTTATCTTCCAAATGAAAAGCTAACTAAACGTCTAGCAGACTTCCGTTTGGCTAAAATGCCTATTTATATTGCAGATCATCAAGCATTGAGCCATGAAATCAAACAGATCGAAAAACAAATTACAGGCAGTACAAAAACACTTCGCGTGAAAAAAGAACTATTTGATGACTTCTCTGATGCATTGGAAAAAGATGTTGAAGCATTTCTCCATCAATATAAAATCTTTTTACAAAAGGATTGGGCATCTATTTCAATTGAAGGCGGAAAGAAACAATCTATTGCCTTTTTTGAGGCATTTATTACAACTTTGCGAAAAACAAAGCAAATGGTAGGAAGACAACAAAAGACCGAAATCGAGAGATTGGCTCATGATCAACGCTTTATCCAGCCAGCAATCTATTTGTTTATGTGGGAACAGTATGTACGCTATGGTTTTTCAGAAGGGTTTTTTGATAGTATTCCACGAGTGATGCGTAATGGTTTTTTGAAGGTATTACGAAAAGAGAAAAAACAAAAATCCTATGAGTTACAGGAAGAGACAGTACCACGATCAAAAATCGTGTCCGAAAAAAAGTGGGAGGAACTAGCACAATCGGTAAAGGAAAAAGGAACAATGCCAGTTTTGAAGCACTTAGAGCGAGAAGGCTACCAGTTATCCAAAGAGCAACAAGAAGCATTACACTACTATCGAAAAATCGAACATGTTGCTAGGTCTGATAAGGCCGAAATAAGACGATTGCTAAAAGAGTTACTATAAAAGAACAGTATGACATTGCAAAAAATCAGAATTTCAAATTGGAAACAATAAATTGCGAAGATTCCCACTTGAGTATCTCAAAAAGGGGAAGTGTGAGCAACAAATCAAAAAATGCGGTAGCCAGGGCTAGAAAAATTTCTAAGCCATGGTTTACCGCATTTTTTAGGAATATCTTTTCTCAAGAGGAAGTATTAAGCGTGTTGAGAGTAATAGTCCTCTTCCATTTTTTGCATCCGTTCACGTTCCTTTTGGTTATACCAAGGAGAAACAGTGAAAGCAAGTACATCATTCAATAAGTATACAGAACTATTGACAAACATTGCTAGACTTGCAGAACCATGGGTAAAAGAGATATACCATAGAACCATTTGAGCTAATCCAGAAGCCAACCACCAATAGTATTGATTGTTGTAACGTAAGAAGCTAATGACACCAGCAGATAAACTGATTGAAAAAGCAATTGCATCCACCCACGGGCGTGGATCATCTGTGTATGTGCCAATCAAGAAACCAGAAACGAAATAAACGATGATGGTAGCGATGATTGCAATGAACCAAATTTTTCCTGTAAACTTTCGGATTTTTGATGCCATGTTATGATTCCATTCTTTACTTAGTAATACTGGAATGTCTAAAGTAATCATATAGGCTATCTGTTCGCCGATGCTTAAGTAATTTTTAGCGGAAAACCCGACAATAATAAAGCAAATCGCAGATAATATACCTAAAATACCATTAACAGATTTTGCTGCATTGATCGATAAAATACACAATACACCAAGATTTGTTCCAATAAAGGCAACAATGGATAGCCAAGTGATTGGACTGTTGACTAGTGTCATGATTTGACAACCAAGACTAAAAAAGAATAAATAATAATTTTGTTGTGGCCAGCCCTTTAGCTGATGTGCTAAAAAACGAAAATATGATTTCATCTATATAAAGCTCCTTTAGACACTAAATGTAGTGTTTGTTAATTTTTATAACACAACCTATTGTATTCTTTTCTAAAAAAAAATCTAGTCTTTCAATTAAAAATAATCTGTGTTATGATAACAATTGCTTGTTTTCTTGAGAATATCAAGAACTTTACATTTATAGAATGAAAAGACGAGGTCGGGACAGAAGTGTTTTACTCCGATAAATAAGAAGGGGTTCATAAAAATTGTGTTTCAGTTTTTTTGAATTTCGGCTTATTTTCGAAGGAGTTGCTTCTGTTTCTGCCGTTTTTTTGTTTTCTGAGAACAAAACGAGTAAAATGAAAGAATAACCAGTGAAAAGGAGAAGTAGTATGGATCTTTCTGTTATTCATCATGTAGCCATAATTGTATCGGATTATCAAAAATCACGTGATTTTTATGTTAATAAATTAGGTTTTGCTATTATTCGGGAAAATTATCGGCCGGAACGCAACGATCATAAATTGGATTTGAAACTTGGCGAAGCAGAACTGGAAATTTTTGGAATGGCCGATGCGCCAAAACGCCCCAACTATCCAGAAGCATGTGGATTGAGGCATTTAGCCTTTAAAGTAGAGAACATCGAACAGACAATCAAGGAACTCCATGAAAAAGGGATCGAGACCGAACGCATAAGAGAGGATACGTTCACTGGAAAGAAAATGACTTTTTTCTTTGATCCAGATGGCTTGCCATTAGAATTACATGAGTGATGTAACAAAAATGTCACTTTTTTTTTAACTCATTCGATTTTTCTTTCGAAAAAATCCTGTTATCCTGAAAAAAAAGAAACAGGAGATAAGTGATGAAAAAAGTGATTTTTAGCTTAGCTATTATTGTAATTATCAGCATCACAGCGTCTTTAGGATTGTTGGATGCGACATTTAGCTATGATGATATCAGTGAACAGGATTATCGTATCTCATTGAAAAAGGCGACAACGATTTTTAAGGAGGAAGCGCATCAAGAAAAAGTAGATGCTATCCAATTTATTCCCAAAAAAGATGTAAAAAATCAAACAAATAACACCTTTGAATATCTATTCATCTATCAGGATCAAGTTGTAGTGATCGACCCAACAACGGGTAAAACAGAGATAAATCCAGGAGAAAAAAGGTCCTACACTACCTTTGATATAGATGCAGTTTCTAGTGTCAAAACACCGCAAGCCGCGATGAAAGAAGCATTGAAGCAATGCGGACAAAAAAGAGCTAAGATAAAAGACTGGCAGCTTTTGATCAAAAATAGCAAGCTCTATTATGAAGTTGATTTGTTGGATAATGAACGGGCACAACGGTTGTTGATTAGAGCGTAAAGAGAAGTGTTATCACTTCTCTTTTTTTTGATATGAGAGTAAGCTATTTATGTAAAGGAATGAAAGGAAGTCGTTCAATTATGGAAAAAATGAAATGTCCAAATTGTGGAAAGAAATTTGCTTATGAAGAAGTTAATAATGTGGTCGAACATCAAGATGAAGAGATGCCTGTTGTTTGCCCGTATTGCCGTACAGAAGCTGCACGAATCGTTACACATGGCTATTTTGTGACACAAAAAATTGAAGATTATTTAAAATAACGACTTTGCTCTTTATTTTTCAGTATGATAAAATGAAAAAAAGGAGAGAAATAAATGATACGTTATGCAAAACAAGAAGATGCGCACGAAATCGCACCACTTATTTTAGTTATTTTGAATGATATGGAACTGCCATTTTTACAAAAATATGGAACAACAAAGACCCTCGAAATCCTAGAGGAAGCAATCACTGATCCTACCTATCGGTATAGTTATACAAGAGGGATCGTCGAAGAATTAGATGGAAAAGTAGCTGGAGTTGCCTACGGGTACACAGATGCAGATGAACCATTTATTGATAAGCCGCTAGAAGAAATCCTCAAAAAACATGGGATCGAAGAGACAGAACAACTCTTTATTGATCAAGAAACATTTCCCAATGAATGGTACTTAGACTTAATCTCTGTTTCTGAGAAGTTTAGAGGGCATGGAATTGGTTCTAAATTGCTTTCTGCTTTACCAAAGTTAGCAGAAAAAGAAAAAAGAAAAGTGATTGGTCTGAGTGTTGATGAACAAAATCCCAAGGCAAAAAAATTATATGAGCGTCACGGGTTTAAAGTAGTCGGTCAACGGATAATTAGCGGACATTTATATGATCACATGCAGAAAACACTTGATTAAAGCACTTTCTTGTATAAATATAGTTATTTTTTAATTATCTAATTGAGAATGGAACAATTATCATATAATAAGTTTTTGAGCGGAAAAAGACAGTTTCTGCTCTTTTTTTATGTAAATATATTGAAAAAAGCTGTTGCATTTTTTATTTTATTTATTATAAATCCCTATTTTATAGCCGTTAATACCATATTTTAATAGTTAAAGAATTTATGAAAATCATTTCTTTTTCATTTCAAATGTTTTACAATATCAAAGTATTTTTTTGTTATAGCGTAATACTAAAGAAATATTTATTATTGTTTGAAGGTATGCTTGAGTGAAAGAAGGAGAATATAAATGGTAAAAAATAAAAGTGGGAGTATCATTGCTATTGCGGTGCTGTTTCTTAATCTATTGGTGTCAATACCGGTTGTTGCAGAAACATATCTCCCACAAGATCCTGGAAATATCCATGCGGATCTAACAGGAAATTATGGTGCATTAGGGATTGCTTCTCAATTCCATGTTTTTTCAAAGGGAAAAACAACTATTAACGCACACACAAATGGAAATATAGCAACGAAAGAACTAGATGCGAATAATAATTTTGGTACAGATATCATCAGTGGAGACTTGCAATTGGAAATCAGTTATGTTCAAATGACTGACTCATTGATTGGTTCCTCATTGACTTCAGAAAATGATAATCGTGTGAATAAATTTGTTGTGGGAGAAACGGTAGCTACAGGATCAGAAAATGATAAAGCAGTAATTAATGGTTCAAGAATCGATCATTTGACTCTAGAAGAGTTTTATCAAGATCGTCCTGGACAAACATACATCGATTTTGCTTCAGAATTCGCACAACTTGTAAGTAGTTCAGATTTACTGATGTCTATGCCCCCTACACAAACATTTACATCTGCTGATTTTCCAGATATGAACAATCGCACGATAGTTTTGATAGGAAATGATGACTCTAATTTCATCTTGGCAAATGTTGATGCCTCAGTGTTGCAAGGTAATACACCATTAAATATATCTAATCCGGAAAATAAAGTGGTTGTATTGAATGTGATCAATGCTCCGACAGATTTTAGTGTTCAATCACAAATCCATTATAATGGACGTACCAATCAAGAAACAGAAGATTTCTCTGATGCCAATCTTTCTTGGAACTTTGGTAGTGCACTACCTAACTTGACGATTGCTACACCATTCCAAGGAACGATCATTGCACCAAATACAGATATCACAGTCAATCAAAATATGGATGGAACAATCATCGGTAACAATGTGGTCTTAAATGCATCAACGAATCGTTGGGATCCAAATGAAATTTTCCCAGTTGATATTCCTGACCATTCAGATTCAACAAGCACAACAGAATCAAGCACGTCAGACTCAACAAGTGAAAGTACAACAGAACCAAGTACATCAGAATCGACAAGTAGTACAACAGAACCAAGTACAACAGAACCAAGTACGACAGAACCAAGTACGACAGAACCAGGAACATCAGGCACACCAGGAACATCAGACACACCAGGAACATCAGACACGCCAGGAACGTCAGACACACCAAGAACACCAAGAACACCAGGAACATCAGGAACATCAGACACACCAGGAACACCAGAATCACTCACGAACCGTCATCTAGATGGAGGACCAGCCCGTGTGAATGCAAGAAAAGATTCATCAATTAGCAATACAACTACTGAAATCCTAGCTGATCCAGGTTCTGATAATACGAAACCAATGGATCCAACACAAAATAATAAGAGTGCTTCAATTACATTACCAAAAACTAATAGTACTTCAAATCGATGGTTAGCGGTAGTAGGTATCATAGTGATTGTTGTAGTAAGTGGATACCTGATATATAGAAGAAAAAAGGATTGAATGGATAACTAAAAAAACGAGTCCAGATTCATTGAACTAATCAGTTCTTAAATCTGGGCTCATTTTTAGTTAGTCTTTATTTCTTTATTGCTTTTCTTTAAAAGTAAAAAAATCTTCACGTCATTGCCTCGTTACTAGGTACAACAGCAGTTAAGTGAAATGCACTGTTGAAAAGTTTACTAAACGCAGTCAGTGTTTCGGCTAAGATACTACTCCTTAATATGATCATTGAAAATCCTACAAAAGAGATAATCGTTCCTGTAATGATTTTTGCAGGTATTGGAAAACTCATTTTTTTAGAGGAATCATTCTTCGTTTCTTCATAAGCTTCCATAGGTTCCTCCAGAAATAAACAGTGGCAGTTCACCATAAAGATTTTGGTGCATCTATGCGGTTTAGGTAGCAGGTTATTTCGGTACTAGGTCTATTCTTAACCATTGTCTTCTGTGAAATAGAGAAGAAATCAGAAAAAGATAGGACCTTTAACTAATCGTTGCCTAATGATTTTTACATAGTTTCGTTCAAAAATCGAAACGATAAGAAAGCGGCGTATCTTTTCCATTATTCTTGCGATAGAGCCAGTAATCCAATACAGCAGCGATACAGATACAGATTGGTGCATCTTCTTCGACTGGAATATCAAGAACATAATAATCGCCTGTAAAAAGTGTTGCTTTATCCATTTTCATGATTCGCTGATTAAAATGATGGATTTCATACTGATGGTTGTAAATATCTCCTTGTACAGTCCAATGCAAGCGACGAATGTAATAAAAATCACCCGGCCAATTAAATATTTTTTGCATGGTACCAACTTTTTCAAACTCTTTATAGATTTCAAACCGATTCCCAAAAGTAAGACTGATTTGTTTGATATGAGCGACAAGATTTCCGTTCATTGCATAAAGAGACAAAGCATTACCTTTGGTTCCCCAACGTCCGACCATCAAAAAAAGCGATTTTCCTGCTTCATTTTTGACTACAGTACGCGTGGCACGGCTAAGTTGCTTTTCTTGAATGAAAAATTCTGACATCCTTATCCCTCTTTTCTCGGAAATTATAGATTTTCTGATATAGCTCTTAAAATCGCTTTGCCGACTCCTGCTTCAAGGTTCGTGTCTGTGATATATTTGGCATATTCTTTCACTTCGATCTCAGCATTTCCCATTGCAAAACTAACACCAGCCGTTTGCAGCATACTGACATCGTTGAAATTATCGCCGATCGTCATCACATCTTCTAATGGTATTCCTCTTTCATGTGCGACATGTGCCACCGCAATCCCTTTTTGGGCATTTTTATGGTTGACTTCAATATTGTTTTGACCAGAAGAGGTCACCGCAAGATCACCAAGTTGGCTGATTTCTTTACCAACTGGTCCTAAAACTTGTGGGCCTTCTGTATGGAAACAGATGATTTTCAATACTTCTAATTTTTCATCCGCAAGTAAGTCGCGGATACTGTCTACATAATTGATATGCAATAATTCAAGATTAGCCGAAGCCATCGCAATGGCCATTTTATACGTTAAATGGGGGAGATGAGACGCCACCATTGAAGCAAAGCTTTCAATTCTTTTTGCCTGGTTTTCCGAATAAAGTCCTTGGTTGGTCGAGACTTCATAGTAGATACCGTTTGCATCCAAAATGTCCAAAACAGTAGTTGCTTGTAGGGTTGGTATCGGAACAGTAAACAATGAGTGTCCGTCCTTATCAAATACTTGTGCGCCATTCAGTGTGATCATGGCACAATCAATACCCGCTTCATCTAAGGCCGCGCGAGCTTCTTGGAAGTTGCGACCCGTTGCAACCATAAATTCGATGCCTGCTTCTTTTGCAAAGCGGATTGCTTCAGCGTTTTCCTCTGAAATACTCATATGCGCGTCTAATAATGTGCCATCCATATCTGATGCAATTAATTTGATCATAAGTCGAATCTTTCCTTTCTGCTTCTTGTACTTAGTTTACCATATTAGGGGGCAACTGAGGGCGAAGATTACCACTTGTTAAGAAAGAATTTGTGGGTTATCCTGAGTGTTGGAGGTGAAGTATTTTGAAAGAAATCATTCATAATAGTTGGCAAGATGTTCTGGCTGATGAATTTGAAAAGCCATATTATCACTTATTGAGAGATTTTTTAAAAAAAGAATATAAGACACAAAAAATCCATCCAGACATGTATCATATCTTTGAAGCACTGGAATTGACTCCTTATGAAAAGGTAAAGGTAGTTATTTTAGGACAAGATCCGTATCATGGGGCCAACCAAGCACATGGATTATCTTTTTCAGTACAACCAGGTGTGAAAATCCCACCATCATTAAATAATATCTATAAAGAGCTACAGAGTGATCTAGGTATCAAACCTGTAAATCATGGAAATTTAGTTTCATGGGCCAAACAAGGTGTCTTATTGTTGAATACAGTTTTAACCGTTAGAGAAGGGCAAGCCTATTCTCACCGAGGACAAGGGTGGGAGAGACTAACGGATACGATCATTGAGAAGTTAAATGAACGAGAACAACCAGTCGTATTTATTTTATGGGGTAAACCTGCGCAGGAAAAAATGAAAATGATCGATAGAAGCAAACATATCATCCTTACTTCTTCACATCCAAGTCCTTTATCCGCACATCGTGGGTTTTTAGGTTCAAAACCTTTCTCAAAAACAAATGATGCTTTGTTGGCACTTGGGGAACAACCAATCGATTGGCAACTACCTGAAACAGTGTAATAAAACAGCGCTTTCCTGTTATAGCCCAGTTTTTAAATTATGTGAAATACTTCATTTTTATTGTGTTTTTGACTAATACAGATAAAATAAACTGTTCTTTTTTTTCTGAATAGTGTATGATGAAGACATAAAAAATATCTGGAGGTCATCTTGTGGAATTGTTTGATAGTTTGAGATTCAAAATCGTACGTCGGAGTATTAAAATCGTTTTCCCTGAAGCAACAGATGCAAGAATTTTAGGAGCAGCTGCTCGTCTGAAAGCAGAAGAATTGGTTGAACCTATTTTGATTGGTAGTGAAGAAGAAATTAAAGATGCAGCCCATGCACGTGGTATCAAGACATCTAGTTTTACGATCATTGATCCGAATAATTACGAAAAGTGGGATGAAATGGTTGCATCTTTTGTTGAACGTAGAAATGGAAAGGCATCCAAAGAACAAGCAGAGAGTATCTTGAAAGATGTCAACTACTTTGGAACGATGCTGACTTATATGGGTGTTGCTGATGGCATGGTATCCGGTGCGATCCATTCAACGGGTGATACAGTTCGCCCAGCTTTACAGATCATCAAGACAAAACCTGGAGTAAGCCGTACAAGTGGCGCAATGATCATGGTACGTGGACGCGACCAAGAGAAATATGTTTTCTCAGATTGTGCAATCAATGTAAACCCAAATGCGCAAGAATTAGCAGAAATCGCAGTAGAATCTGCTAAAACAGCAGAATTATTCGATATCGATCCAAAAGTTGCACTTATGAGTTTTTCAACGAAGGGTTCTGCAAAATCCCCAGAAGTAGATAAAGTAGTGGAAGCAACAAAAATTGCGAAAAAATTAGCTCCACAATATACGATTGATGGTGAGCTTCAATTTGATGCTTCTTATGTGCCTGCGGTAGCTCAACTGAAAGCACCTAATTCAGAAGTGGCCGGACAAGCAACTGTCTTTGTATTTCCTGAATTGCAATCTGGGAATATTGGCTACAAAATTGCCCAACGTTTTGGTAACTTTGAAGCAATCGGACCTATTTTACAAGGTCTGAACAAACCAGTTTCTGATTTGTCTCGTGGAGCCAATGAAGAAGATGTATACAAACTAGCAATCATCACTGCTGCTCAAACATTACTTGACTAAAAGTGATAGTTCATTTATTCGTCTATTAAAGTAGGCAAGATGCTTAGTGAATCATTAATGAATAGCTAGTTAAAAAAGTTTATTGTTAGTCAAGATATTGGTTATTGGATAGTAGAGAGTTGGGACGAATGTTCCAACCTCTTTTTTTACTTTAAAAATTTTGCTGTACACGATATACTGACAAAAAAGCAGATTAAGGGAGTAATTTAGGAAATGATTGAATTGAATGGATTAGAACAGACAGAAAAATTTGCTGGAGTGATCGGGGAAGTTGCGATGGCCAGAGATAATTTAGTATTAACTGGAGATTTAGGCGCAGGTAAAACGACTTTGACAAAAGGAATTGCGCAAGGTCTAGGAATTGACCAAATGATCAAAAGTCCAACGTATACGATCATTCGTGAATACAATCAGGGAAGACTTCCTTTGTACCATATGGATATTTATCGTGTAGCAGCCAGTGGTGCTGATCTTGGCTTAGATGAGTATTTTGAAGGGGAAGGTTTATCCGTAGTCGAGTGGGGTAATCTATTAGAGGAAGCTTTGCCTGAAGATTACTTGGAACTGGTTTTAGAAAAAAGTGATACAGATTTAGAAAAACGCTATGTGAAATTGCACGCATACGGTGAGCAGGGATCAGATTTTAAAAAGCGGATCATGGAGCAGTGGGGGAAAATGAATGACTGAAGAAATCGCATTGATCATCCGAGAAGCAGTTCCTGAAGATGCACAAAACGTATTGGCAATGATGCAAAAGGTGGGGCAAGAAACAGATTTTCTAGTCATGGATGAAAAAGGATCCAGTCTAACACCAGCAGCCTTAGCTATTGAAATCGACTACCTCAGAGACAGCATAAATAATCTACTGCTTGTAGCCATTCTAGATGAAACAATCGTTGGAACGATTTCTGTTAGAGCAGCAGAACAATATCGGATTTCTCATATCGGTGAAATAGGAATCAGTATTTTAAAGGAGTATTGGGGAATGGGACTAGGAACGATGATGCTTGAGGAAGTTTTGTTTTGGGCGAAAGAAAATGGTGTCCTTTTCAGACTAGAATTAGATGTCCAGACACGAAATGAGCGAGCAGTCCATCTTTATAAGAAATTAGGCTTCCAAATCGAAGCTACAATGAAAAGAGGGGCAAGGAAAGATAACGGAGAATTTCTCGATGTCTATCGAATGAGCTTACTGATTTAGTGTGGGATAGATAGGGGTATTGAAAAGCCAAGCGAATTTTAGGCTTGATGCAGCCTGGCCTTTTCACAATCTATTCACGGTGTTCAAAGACCAACTCCTTGAAATAAGTCTGAATTTTTCAAAACATGAGAAGCTGTTTCGAAAAATCCATTCTTATTGTCGGCGGAGCTGAACGGTCTTTTCACAACCTTACTCATGGTGTTCAAGAAGCAACTCCTCAGCAATAAGCGCTAGATTTCCAAAATATGGGAAGCTATTTTAGAAATCTAGTTCTTATTTGCTCGGAGCTGGACGCTTCTTTCACAACCTTACTTAAAAGTAACCAATTTCTTCAATGGGTCTGTTCCAAAGTGTTTTTCTTGGTAGAGTAATATTTCTGCACAGGTACGGCTGTCTTCTAGCGCATCGTGGTGGTTGTTTAGAGTAATGTTTAAATTCTCACACACTGTATTCAATCGATGATTGGGCATTTCTGGGAATAAGCGACGGCTGGTTTTTACTGTACATAACGATAAATAATTAGGTTGTGCCAATCCATAGTAATCTAAACAACCAGCTAAAATTTTTGTATCAAAAGCGGCATTATGCGCCACGACTAAACGGTTCTGTTGGAAATACTTTTGGATTCCTTGCCAGACATCAGGAAACTTGGGCGCATTTCTGACATCTTTCTGGTGGATACCATGGATCTGGACGTTTCGCCAGAAGAATGGTGTTTCTGGTTGGATTAACGTATAATACTCATCGACGATCTGACTGTTTTGAACCATCACTAAGGCTAAAGAACAAGCACTGTGAGCTTGATGATTCGCTGTTTCAAAGTCCATTGCGACAAAATTCATATTCATAAAACCTCCTTAAAATAGCAAGACTAACATATATAATCAATAAATGAAATGGTTAGTTGAAAGTATGTAGGAATGATCGAAAATAAGATAAAAAAACGGTCTTTTCCTAAGTGTAAAGACGAAATATCAGTAGACTAAATTCTCCCAGAAAACAGTTCGCTAGAGAAACTAGCATTTTGCTGTTTTTTGAGAGAATTTATTTTAACAAGGCGTTCAAGTTAAATCTAATTCAACTGGGCAATGGTCACTCCCCATGATCGTTGTGTGGATTTTTGCATCTGCTAAACGTGGTGTGAGATCATCACTTGTCAAAAAGTAATCGATGCGCCATCCAGCATTATTTTTTCTAGCATTGAAACGATAACTCCACCATGAATAAACGCCTTCCTGATCAGGATAGAAGTGTCGGAAGGTATCAACGAATCCATTCGCTAATAGATGAGAGAATGCTTCACGTTCTTCCATCGTGAAACCAGCGTTTTTTTGATTGGTTTTCCAATTCTTCAAATCAATATTCTGGTGGGCAACATTCAGATCCCCGCAGATGATTACAGGTTTTTGCTTTTTCAATTCTTCTAAATAAAGATAAAATGCTTTTTCCCATTCTAGACGATAGTCTAAACGTTTCAACTCACTTTGAGAATTAGGCGTGTAGCAAGTAACCAAGAAAAATTCAGGATATTCTAAAGTGATCAACCGGCCTTCTTGATCGTGAACATCGATACCCATACCATATGAAACATTCAAAGCGGGTTTTTTGGCAAAAATTGCAGTACCAGAGTATCCCTTTTTTTCAGCATAGTTCCAGTATTGATGATAACCTGGTAGATCTAATTCAATTTGTCCAGCTTGCAATTTTGTTTCTTGCAAGCAGAAAAAATCTGCATCTAATTCATTAAAGACTTCAAGAAAATTTTTATTGACGATAGCTCGAAGTCCATTAACATTCCAAGAGATAAATTTCAAATCGATACGCTCCTTTACTTTTATCTTGTGACTCTATTGTACCTCATTTTCTTTAAAAATAGTGTAAGATAAGAGTAACTGAATTTTGGCTGGAGGAAAAAGAAAATGAATATTGGAGTAGTAGGTGTAGGAAATATCGCAGAGAAAGCATATCTACCAACTTATGCAAAAAATCAGGGTGAAATTGATTTTTATTTTGCTACTAGAAATAAAGAAACCAAAAAAAGAATCCATGATCAATATGGATTTGAACATCTTTATGATACGATCGATGAATTGATCGAGCATAATATTGAAGCTTGCATGATCCATGCAGCGACAAGTGTTCATTATGAACTGGCAAAAAAATGTCTTGAAAACAAAATCCATGTCTACATCGATAAACCTTTGAGTGTCGATCTGGAAGAAGTGCAGGAATTACAAAAGTTAGCAGAAAAAAACAAAGTGATTTTGATGGTGGGCTTCAATCGCCGTTTCGCACCGATGGTAGAAAAACTGAAAGCAATCCCTGATAAACGGATCATCCAATTACAGAAAAATCGCGTAGCCGCTCAAGAGACAACAGAATATGTCATTTATGACTTATTTTTGCACTTAGTTGATACTTCTGTCTATTTGTTGGATGAACCAGTCGTGCAAATGAAGTGCCAGATCAAAGAAACAAAAGAATTTTTGGATCATGCGATTTTAGAGTTAGAAACAGCAAACCAAACAGCTATTTTGGTCATGGATCTAGTTAGTGGTGCAAATACGGAACGCTACCAAGTGTCTAGTCCTAGTGGTACGTATGAAGTCAATGATTTGACAGAGATGGTCATCCATACAGCGAATGGCGTGGAACTAGAAAAATTTGGTGATTGGGAAAATACGTTGGTCAAACGTGGGTTTGAGCCCATGGTCCAGTCATTTTTTGCACAAATAAAAACAGGCGCAACAAGAAGCGAAGGGTTACGGCAAGAAAACATCTACCAGAGTCATGCTCTTTGTGAAGAAATGTTACGGAAACAAATCAGACACCAGATGTGAGGTAGACTGGTAAGTTTGTTTTAAGCGTGATAAAATGATGAGGACGTTTGAAAAGAAAGGAAAATCCTCAGTGAATAAAGAAGACTTAGTTAAAAACTTACCAGAGATTGATCTGTTGTTTGATGAACCGTTGATGAATTATACCTTTACAAAAACAGGTGGACCAGCGGATGTGCTTGTTTTTCCGAAAACAAAAAATGAAGTAAAAGAAGTTGTTGATTATTGCAGAATCCATGATTTACCTTGGTTGGTACTAGGTAATGCCAGTAATTTGATCGTTCAAGATGGTGGAATTCGCGGTGTAGTCTTGATGCTGACGGAAATGAAGGCAATACGAGTGGAAGGCTCAATGGTCGTTGCAGAAGCAGGGGCCAAATTGATCGATACGACATATGCAGCACTTGATGCTTCTTTAACAGGGTTTGAATTTGCTTGTGGGATACCAGGAAGCATTGGCGGAGCCGTCTACATGAATGCAGGTGCTTATGGTGGCGAGATCAAAGATGTCTTTGCAGAAGTAGATGTCTTGTTGGCTGATGGTTCCATGAAAACATTGTCGAATGAAGAGATGGCTTTTTCTTATCGTCATAGCGCTATCCAAGAGTTGAATGGGATCGTCTTAGAAGCAAGATTTCAATTGACAGCTGGTGATTTTGAAACGATCAAAGGCCGAATGGTGGAGTTGACAGAATTGCGTCAATCAAAACAGCCGTTAGAATATCCATCTTGTGGCAGTGTGTTCAAGCGTCCAGTAGGGCATTATACCGGACAATTGATCCAACAAGCTGGTTTGCAAGGATTAAAATGGGGCGGCGCTCAAATTTCTGAGAAACATGCAGGATTTATTGTCAATATTTATCATGCCACAGCTACTGATTATACCGAGCTGATTGCGCATATCCAAGAAGTGATCAAGGAAAAATTTGATGTGACTTTGGAAACAGAAGTACGCATCATTGGTGAAAAAAAGAGTATAACAACACGCGGGTAATCATAAGTAAGAGCAGCTAGTAACCAAAGTTGCTCTTTTTTATTAGAAAAAAGAAGAAACGAATGACAAATGAAAGGGAGTGAAGGGATGTTAGACAAACAAGTACCTTACGCAGAAATTTGGATGGTCCGTTCTATCGATACAGAAGTACCTTCTGTTCTATTAGCAGACGGATATCATTTTGAGTATTATCAGCCAGGAGATGAAAGTGATTGGGTAAGAATTGAATGTGCAGTTGGAGAGTTTGAGAATGAAAAAGAGGGTCATATTTATTTTCAACGTTCATTTGCGCCATATCCGGAAGAGCTTAAGAAGCGAATGTTGTTCGTTGTGAATGATCTGGGAGAGAAAGTTGGAACTTGTACCGCATGGTTCAAAGAGCGTTTTGACGGGACTTACCCACTTTTCCACTGGTTGGCTGTTGTCCCTGAGCATCAGGGGAAAGGGTTGGCAAAAGCTTTGACAGTAGAAATACTTACTCTTTTCCAAAAAGCAGAACTACAACGGCCTATTTATCTGCACACGCAAACTTGGAGTCATCCAGCGATCAAGTTGTATCAAAAATTAGGATTTTCACTTCTTTCTGAAAATTTTAATGGTAGTGAGAATTCAGATTATCCATTAGCAATGGAAGTTTTGAAACGGCTAGAAAAGGGAAAAGGAATTATAAAAAACGGAAGTTATTTTGCGGAAGAAAAAAGGCTGGAAGAAAAATGTAATCTCAAGGAGTGAGAAAAAGATGCAAGAAAATTATTTTTCCACTTTTCTCATAATATCGGCTGTTTTTTTGAATAGTTTATGATCGTTTCTGTGATTTACTTCAACAAAGAGGGCAAGACAATTTCACTTTTATCTTACCCTCTTTGTGTAGTATTCAAAAATATGTGTAATCGCTGATGTATCAAAGCACTTTACGAGTGTATCACTTGGCTTTTCTAGGAATAAAGTTCCTGATAAAGGTGAATTTTCGATAGTCATTGCGACTATAAAGATAGCCAAAGATACTAAAGGTCAAAGCACCAATAAAGTTGACAAATAGATCCTTCATCGTATCCATGATACCGATATCTAAATAGCCACCAGAAATGACAGTTGTTTCAGTTTTTCCAGCATCATTTTTGTATTCGATCTCGGTTTTTTCAATATTAGGGATGATGTGAACAGTATTTCCATCTTTACTGAGTTCTACACTATTTATTTGTTGAACAAGTGTGTCCTTTTGCATATCTAATTGGAATAAATGATCGGCTGAGAATTCAACAAATTCCCAAGCGACACCAACGGTCATTGAAAAACAAAAAGAAACAATAGCAAGAAGCAAAGGGGTCAAATTCATTGTTTTTGTATTTTTGTTGAGTAAATAGACCAATGAAAAGCCTACTCCACCAGCTAAAAAGCCGCTTAATGCATGAAGAAATGTGTCCCACATAGAAAAATACCCATAAAAATCGCTCAATTCACCTAAAACTGTCGAACTAAAAATAAAAGAAATTAAAATGATTTCTAACATATTAGGAATCTGGATCTTAAGTATTTTTTCTAAGAGATAAGGTATTTCAAATAAAACTAAAGTGAGTAATAACAGAAATGTATTACCCATGTTTTGTTGGATCAATTGATCGACTAACATGATTGTGACGATGGCACGTAAGAGGATATAGATCCCGTGGGTGACTCTGCCAGCAGTTTTTGTACCATTCATAAAAAATCGTTTAATATAATTCATCATTTAACTCCTTCACGTATACTAGAGATTATACTAGTTATCAAGAACGAACCACAACTTTTTGAACTGGAAACAGCAAATAATTAGTTGAAAGAGAGTCAAGTGACAAATTTGTTCGAAAGGCAAAACAAATGCAAAATGGTCGGTAGAAAAGCTTTTTTATTCATAATAATTATTTTATTAACCTTTTTGTCAAGAAAGATTAAAATCATTGTTGATATTGTGAAAATATTCACTTATTATAAGGGAGAAGAATTACTTTAGGAGGGAAAAAATGAAAAAAGTAGTAAAAAGTTTAATGGTTTTGACATCCGTGTTGGCGATGGGAGCTTGTAGTCCTGATAAAAAGGAAGCCGCGACCTCATCGAGCACGAAAGCAACTGAGAAAACAGAAGCTACATCAGGGGCATCGGAACAATCCTATACAGACCCAACAGAAATGAAAAAAGCGTACGATATCGTTATCGTTGGTGCTGGCGGTGCGGGGATGTCGGCAGCAATCGAAGCGAAAGATGCTGGATTAAATCCTGTTATTTTTGAAAAAATGCCAGTTGCTGGTGGAAATACGTCTAAATCATCAAGTGGTATGAATGCGTCAGAAACAAAATTCCAAAAAGAAAATGGAATCAATGATTCAAATAATGCTTTTTATGAAGAAACATTAAAAGGAGGCGGAGGAACAAATGACAAAGAACTTCTTCGTTATTTTGTTGATCACTCAGCCGATGCAATCAACTGGTTAGATCAAAATGATATCAAGTTAGATAATTTAACGATCACAGGTGGAATGAGTGAAAAAAGAACGCATCGCCCATCTGATGGCTCAGCAATCGGTGGCTACCTTGTCGAAGGATTACTAAAAAATGTCCATGAAAGAAATATTCCGATTTTTGTAAATACAGATGTCACTGACATCAAAGAAAACGATGGAAAGGTCAATGAAGTGACTGTCCAAGTCCAAGGGGAAAAACCTAAAGATATTACTGGTAAAGCAATTATCGTAACTACTGGCGGATTCGGTGCTAATGAAGAATTTATCAAAAAATATCGTCCTGATCTAGAGGGCTACGTTACCACCAACCAATCCGGTTCAACCGGTGACGGAATCACAATGATCGAAAAATTAGGCGGACAAACTGTTGATATGGATAAAATTCAGATCCATCCGACGGTTCAACAAGATGAAGGTGTCTTGATAGGAGAAGCGGTTCGTGGCGAAGGGGCAATCTTAGTCGATCAAACAGGAAAACGGTTTGTCAATGAGTTGGATACAAGAGATAAAGTATCTGCTGCTATCACAGCTTTGCCAGAAAAATCGGCATATCTGATTTTTGATCAAGGTGTGAGAGACCGCGCGAAAGCAATTGATTTTTATGAGAAAAAAGGCTATGTGACTTCTGGTGAAAGTATCGAAGAATTAGCAGAAAAAATGAATCTTCCAAAAGAGGATTTATCTCAGACGATAGAAACTTGGAATACAGCTGTTGCGGCGAAAAAAGATGAACATTTTAATCGGACAACAGCGATGGATCATGATCTGTCACAACCTAACTACTATGCAATCAAAATTGCTCCAGGAATCCATTACACAATGGGAGGAATAAAAATCAATACGAATACGGAAGTATTGAATAAAGAAGAACAACCAATCACAGGGTTATACGCTGCGGGTGAAGTAACCGGCGGACTACATGGAAATAACCGTATTGGCGGTAATTCAGTCGCTGAGATCATTATCTTCGGTCGTCAAGCTGGGATACAAGCAGCAAAATATGCAGCTGAAAATTGAGATAAAAGTTTTAACTCGCTCGTTGAGGGAGAAGGAATTTAAGTTCCTATATAAAGAATCCACTGTAAACGAACGAGCTAATTGATTTCTTTATTATTCCAAGATAGCAAGCCGTAAGTCACGAATCTGGTTTTAGCCGTTTTTGTGATTTACGGCTTATTTTAATACCTTAATTCAGGATATGAAGAAAGCAGACTAGCACTAAACAAGTCGCTATGCTTCATTCGGTTCGAAAAATATGAAAGTCTAAATTTGTTGCTGAAAGTTCTTTTTTTCCAAAAATATTTTTTCTTTTTTTAATAATGTCCTATCGGTTTACTAGAAAATTTTATATAATCAATTAGGAAAGCGTTTTCTTTTTTGCCAATGTTTTTTTTGCAAGGTAGTTGGACTTATAAAATAGGAGGGAAAAAATGAATAAAATGCAGCTTTATATGTTACTTTTACTGACTGTAATGGGTACATTAGTTTTTTCTACAAAAGTATCAGCGCAAGTCCAGAGTGGTTCTCCCAAGATGATGGTCTATTATCGTGCTTGGCGAGATAAAGAGATGAAAGGCGTTAATACTAGTTTGACAGATGAAAATTGGTTATCGATGGAAGATATTCCTTATGGTATTGATATTGTGAATATTTTCAGTTACGTTCCTGAAGGACAAGAAGCTGGTGCGGCACCGTTTTTCAAAAAATTAAAAGAAAGCTACGTACCAACTCTTCATGCCCGTGGTGTGAAATTAACGAAAGCAATCGATTATTCTGTGCTATTGAAAATACCATATAGTGGTACTTTTCCGACGGGACAAGAATTTGACGCATATGCGAATCAACTATTAGATGAACATGTCCGTGCCTATGGTATAGATGGTTTAGATATTGATATGGAGACATTCCCTAGTCAAGCTGATATTGCTTTGTCTGATGGAGTGATTCGAGCATTAGCACGCTATATCGGACCATCAGCGAATAATAATACCGTTTTTGTTTACGACACGAATGGTTCAAATACAGGTCCATTACAAAATGTCGCCGAACATTTTACCTATTTAGGGTATCAGCAATATGGCTCTGATGCAGGTAGAACAGCAAAGGCAATCAATGACTATGAAAAATTGATTCCCAAAGAACGATTCATGCCTGGACTGTCTTTCCCTGAAGAACAAGATCATAATCGTTGGTATGATACAGGAGAACCTTACGAACAAAGTAATTTATATAAAGTAGCAAAGTACACGGCAGACAATCATCTATACGGGATGTTTCTATATGCATTGGATCGGGATGGCCGTACGTACAATTAGCATGACTTGAATCATGTCATTCCTTCTAATTTTTTATGGACGAAGACAGCAATTCTAGAAGCGAAAGGTTTTACCTTGGAGCAAGCGAAAAAGATAGCGAACCACCACTGGAAGCGTATAGGGAACAACGATTTGAATCAAGCAGTTGTGGAAGAAAAGATCAACCAAGCAAAATCAATCTATGAAGTAAATAAAGTATTACTAGGATCAAGTGAACACTTTGGAACGGATGGGGTGAGTGCTGAGTATGATCCAATTTACGAATGGTCATTGATGAATTGATCGATTGGCACTAAAACAAAACCAGCAAGTAGCGACCTGAGAGGTAACTGCTTGCTGGTTTTTGTGTTTTTTTATGATTGAATCGTTAAAATGATTTTTCCAATGTTTTTATTGGCTTCCATATATTCATGTGCTTCTTTCACTTGATCAAGAGGAAAAGTACTATCTATAATCGGCTTTACTTGACCATCTGCAAGATAAGGGCCTACATTGTCCATGAATTCTTGAGTCAATTGTGCTTTATAGGAATCACTACGGGGGGTTAACAAGGTGCCTATCAGTTGCACCCGTTTTGAGATCAATATGCCCAAATCTATTTCTGGAACGATGGTGCCGCCTAACATGCCAATCAAGACCCATCGGCCATCAACTGCGATCGAAGTGAGATTTTTTTGCCAATAAGAAGCACCAATAAAATCTAAAATGACATCCACGCCTCGACCGTTCGTTATTTTTTGAACTTCTTTTTCAAAGTCTTGAGTTTTATAGTTGATCAGTTCATCTGCGCCCAGTTCTTGACAAAAAGCAAGCTTTTCGGTTGAACCAGCGGTAACGATCACTTTTGCCTTCGACAATCGTTTAGCTAATTGAATGGCTGCTGTACCGACACCACTAGCGCCTGCATGGATCAATACAGTTTCATGTTCTTGCAGTTTTCCTAACCAATAAAGGGTCTGGTAAGCAGTAAGAAACACTTCGGAGATTCCAGCAGCAGCCACGTAATCTAAAGAGTCGGGAAGCAAAATTGCTCGATCAGCAGGCATGACAGCATATTCGGCATAGCCACCTAAATTAACTAAGCCGCAAACCCGTGTACCAGGAGTGAATTTGCTGTCTTCACTCTTGTTTTCAATGACCTCACCTGCAACTTCTACGCCTAAAATGGGATAAGGGGGTTCTTGATCCGTTGATTCCCGGCGCATGATATCGGTCCGATTCACTGCTGCAGTGTGGACTTTGATCAAAAGCTGTCCTTTTTCAGGGCGTGGTTTGGGTGCATCAATTTCTTGAAGGACATCAACTGCTCCCGGTTGTTTGAATGTTATTGCTCGCATAAAATTATTCCCCCTGATGCCAGTTTTTAAGAGTACTTGAAAGGTCATCATTGCCTTCGGATACTACGATCGTTGTTTTTTTGATTTCTGGTTGGTCGACCAAAGCAGTCAAGATGGCTGCGACGGTTTTGCGACTGATTGTTTCAGCAGTTTCTTCCGTTGGTTTGGCTAATTGAACGGGTGTCACTTCCTCGTCATTTGTCAATGAAACAGGCTGGATAATGACATAATCCAAAGAAGTACGATTCTTGAGCCATTCATCTGCATAATGTTTCGTGATGTAGTAGTCGATCATCGATTCTGGCCATTTGCTTCGATCATCTGCAAAGACAGCACTGATCATCAAATAACGGAATACATTGGCAATTTCTGCTCCGATCATTGTTTTGATTGCGCCATCTAGATCAACTTGTAAAAGATTTTTTCCTTGAGAACCAGCGGTGAAAATCAACACATCACTCCCTTTGAATGACTGTGCCATTTCTTCAGGAGTCCATGTTAAATCGAAAGAAACATAGCTGACATTCGAATCCTTTATAAGAGATTGAGTTGCGACATCTCTGACACCAGCAACGACTTGATGTTTAGAGGATGCAAGTTCTTTTATTAAGTGGCGGCCAATTTGTCCATTGGCACCTACGACAAAAATTTTCATTTTAATCTTCCTTTCTATAGCAATCAAAACCATGATAACACTAATTTGAAATTTTGTTAGATTTGAACTCTTAAAATATCGGTGGTTTTTTAGTAGATTTGGTAGCTGGTTTTACTTATAAAATAAAAAGCTTGTTCATCCATAAAGAGAAGGGTCTCTTATAAAGATAAACAAGCTTTTGTATGCGACTAGATCTTTGGTTGTGGATTCGTACGGATCAAACGGAGCAATACGCTACAAACACCTGCAGTTGCGAGTCCTGCAACGATGGCTTCTGGGACTCCATTGGTGAAAATAACCGCTAGAACAGCGGAATAAACAGCGTTGATATTTTTGCCGATCACTTGAGCATAGTCTTGCTGGAATAAGAAATAAATCATGTTCATCACTAGAATCGTATTCACAAGTGATCCTGCTAGACCAGCAATAAAGAGAGAAACAGTATTGACTTTGTTTTTGATCAGTTTTTGCATTCCTTTAAAGACGAAGTAAGGAACGACCCCAATAAGGATCCGTGGGATAAAAGCAATCAGCAATGCTTTTAAACTACCATGATCTGTGCCAATCACTGGAATGAACGGAGAAAAAACAAAAGATAAGGGTGTTTGTACTACCGTGCTACGAATCATGCTTATCAAGCCGAAAGACCCTCCTAAAAAAGCGCCTAAACGAGGTCCGAGAACGATAGAAGCGATGATCACAGGAATATGCATCGTCGTAGCATTGATGGGGCCTATAGGAATAAAACCAAGTGGTGTTACAGCTAGTAAAATCAAAATTGCTAAAAACATAGCAGTCAATGTAAAGTTCTTTGTATTTTTCATAATGCCTCCTTTAATTTAAACCATTCTGTTGTTGATTGTTGTAACGACTTGATCGATGATCACTTGGATATCCGCAAGTGCACCTTTGCCAAAATCACCACAAGCTAGTAAAGATTCTCTAGGTTCGATCTCTTGATATCCTACTGATTTTAGAGTAGCGAGATTCTTTTGATTGATTGGATTTTGATACATATTAGTATTCATAGCTGGCGCAATCAATTTAGGTGTTTTGGCAGGCAGTGCCATTGCGACAGTTGAGAGCAGGTCATCTGCGACTCCATTGGCTAGTTTTCCTAGGATATTCGCAGTTGCAGGAGCAATCAATAATAAATCTGCTTGTTTTGCTAACTCGATATGATTGATGACACTCGGTTCTTTTTCTTGCATAACACCAGTATGTACTGCACGTTTTGATAAGGATTGTAAGGTAAGCGGAGTGATAAAATGCGTACTGCTTTTTGTCATGATCACATCAACTTGATAGCCAAGTTTCACGAGTTGGTTCGTAATATCTGCACTTTTATATGCGGAGATACTGCCAGTAATGCCTAAAAGTATTTTTTTCATGGTTCATCCTCCTTTTTGTGAATCAAGATGTCTTCTATTTTAACAAGCGAGCAAAAGGTGTCAACAAGTTGATTTTTTCTGAGGACCCAACATATCTTTTTAGAAAACTAATGAAATAAAAAGAATGTAGGTCCTTTTTACTGAAAATATCTAGCTTGATCCATCAGAAATATTCGTTTGGCTGATCGTCTGTACGATCAATTCAGCGATTTCTTGTTTTGTCTGAGCTTCTTTGACTTCGCCATTTGCTGAAAGCAAATAACCATGGTGAGATTGCCCCGTGATTTCTGTGAGATCATTTGCCAATATATAGTCTGTGCGATTCTTTAGGATGCTTTCTTGAGCGACTGCTAACAATTGTCCTTTTGAAACATCAACTAATAGCTTGAAGCCGATGATTTTAGCTGTTGGCTGCCACTCACGTAGATAACTGATGATTTTTGGCGTTTTTTTCAATACGATCACTAAATGTTCTGTATTAGAAGAAATCTTTTCATCTTGCTGAGGCACATTTTCTTGTGTCATGAACCACTCAGGAAGAGTATCAGGTGATAGTGGCTCTTTCGTTATCGATGTAGCCAATTGTTCTTCTGAAAGGCTAAAAGCTGGAGTGAAGTCACTAACTGCCATGCTATGGATGATTGCATCATAGGTATTATTTTTCAATAATTCCTTTAAAACCGTAAAGAGTTCTAGTGTAGATTCAATCAAGTGCAACTTGATTTTTTCATGGGTTTCTGGCTTCACAGCATTTGCGGTTGTAACATAGTCGATCCTCGCACAAGAAGAATGTACAAAAGCTTCAGCAATCGTTTTTCCAAGGCGACCAGTGGAATGATTCGTGATCGATCGGACTTGGTCGATTTTTTCGCTAGTACCACCAGCAGTGATCAATATCTTCATTTTTGCCCACCTACATTTACTAAAGTTCGTCCTTGATGTGTGCCAGACAAAAGCTGTTGAGTGATTTCTGGCAGCTCTTCAAGGGAAATCTCTTTGACACGAAGGACATCTGTAATGGCCAAATCAGCTAATTGTTGCCAAACTCGGTTACGATCAGCGTGGGGAACATTTACCGAGTCGATCCCAATCAATTGGATATTACGTAAGATAAACGGTAAAACAGTTGTTTCAAGTTTTATACCACCGGCATTCCCACATAAAGCGGCTGCCCCATTATAGGAAATCAGAGGAAGAAGTTTCGCCAATTGAGCCCCACCTACTGTATCGATCAGATAGTCGATCTGTTGTTTGCCCAAAGATTTTGTTTTTTCTGGTAAGAACTCTTCTGGAGAAACAACTTCTGTTGCACCTAGATCAGTTAACCAATCTGTCGTTTGTTGTTTCCGTGTCAAAGCAATAACAGAAGTAAAGCCAAGTTGATGTAATAGAGCAATAGCCACGCTGCCAACGCCACCAGTAGCACCACTTACAACGATTTTATCTGTTTTATTCATCCCTTGTTCGATTAGTGCATTGACACATAAAGAAGCCGTGAGACCGGCTGTGCCTAAGATCATTGCTTGGCGGGAAGCCAAGTTAGCTGGCAGTGGAACGATCCAGTCTGCTGGCACTTTCTGATATTGACTGTACCCACCTGGATGAGAAACTCCTAGTCCATAGCCTGTGACAAGTACAGGGTCACCTAACTGATAGCGTTCATCTTGACTTTCTACAACGATGCCCGCCAAATCGATGCCTGGCGTCATAGGGTAAGAGCGGATCACACCACCTGCTTCACTACTTGCTAGTGCGTCTTTGTAATTGACATCTGAGTATTCTACTTTAATAAAGACTTCACCGTCTTCTAGGAGCGGCTTTTCTTGTTCAACGATAGCGGAATGGAAGGTAGGCACACTCTCTATTTGAAGCGTTTTAAATTTATTCATGTATGCGACTGTTCCTTTCAAAATTTTCTTTTATCATACCATAAAGTTCTCCTTTTTATGGGGGTTCACTGTGCTTTTATTACCAAAAAAAAAGAAATTTAATAAATGGGAAAATACTAGACTTTTTTGAAGAATTTTTTTGTAAAAAGGGTTGTCTTTTTAACTAAAATTTGTATACTAGTACGAGTGATAGTAAACTCTGTGTTTACTATTAGAAAACTTCAATGAGGAGGAATGAGATGGAGATTGGTGATAAGCTAAGGAATCTACGGATCCAAAAAAATTTGACTCAGGAAGAATTAGGCGAACGGACAGATTTGTCCAAAGGTTATATTTCTCAGCTGGAACGAGATTTAAGTTCCCCATCAATGGAAACTTTTTTTTCTATTCTTGAAGTACTCGGTGTGACACCTGAAGAATTTTTCCATCAAGATACTGTGAATCAGCAAGTGGTTTATTCAAAAGAAGACCACACGATTTATCAAGATGAGGAAAATGGCTACGAATTAGAGTGGCTTGTATCAGATTCAAATGAAAAAGAAATGGAACCTGTCTTATTGACTTTTGAAAAGGCAGGAGAATATAAAACATTCGAACCTTCACGATCAGAAACGTTTATTTTTGTGTTGGAAGGGGAATTAGAGTTAAGCTTAGGAGAGAAAAAATACGTAGCGCAAGCAGGGCAATCAATCTATTACCAGGCAACAAAGCACCATCAGTTAAGGAATCATCAAACGAAACGGACCAAAGCATTGATTGTTGCTACACAATCGTATTTGTAATTTAGGAGGTTAAATAGTGGGAAACCCAATTATTTCATTTGATCAAGTAGTGAAACGCTACGACGATGAATCAATTTTAAAAAATGTAAGTTTCGAGATCGAACAAGGAAAATTTTACACATTGCTGGGTCCTTCTGGCTGTGGTAAAACAACGATTTTAAGAATCATTGCAGGCTTCACGGAAGCGACAGAAGGCGATATCTATTTTGAAGGAAAAAGACTAAATGACTTGCCAGCAAACAAGCGCCAAGTAAATACGGTTTTCCAAGATTATGCGTTGTTTCCACATATGAATGTCTTCGATAACGTTGCCTTTGGTTTGGAAATCAAGAAAATGAATAAAGGCGAAATCGAAAAAAAAGTAAAAGATGCGCTGCGTATGGTCCAACTACCAGGATATGAAACCCGTGAAATCAGTGAAATGTCCGGTGGTCAAAGACAAAGAGTTGCAATTGCCAGAGCAATCGTGAATGAACCTAAAGTCTTATTGCTAGATGAACCACTGTCTGCATTGGATCTAAAGTTGCGTACAGCGATGCAGTATGAATTAAGAGAATTACAACAACGATTAGGAATCACCTTTATTTTTGTGACTCACGACCAAGAAGAAGCACTAGCGATGAGTGATGAGATCTTCGTCATGAATAAAGGGAAAATCGTGCAAAGTGGAACCCCAGTCGATATCTACGATGAACCAATCAGTCATTTTGTTGCGGATTTTGTTGGAGAAAGCAATATCGTCAATGGGGTGATGATCGAAGACAATTTGGTGGAATTTGTTGGTAAACAATTTGAGTGTGTGGATGGTGGGATGCGCCCTAATGAACCAGTAGAAGTGGTATTACGCCCAGAGGATCTGACAATCACCACTCCAGACAAAGGAAAACTAGTCGTGACTGTTGACACACAACTCTTCCGCGGCGTCCATTACGAGATCATTTGTTACGATGAACAGCAAAATGAGTGGATGGTACACTCCACAAAAAAAGCCAAAGAAGGTAGTCAAGTTGGCTTAGTCTTTGAACCAGAAGATATCCATGTGATGCGTTTCAACGAGACAGAAGAAGAATTCGATGCTCGTTTGGAGAGCTATGAAGAGTAAGGAGGGACAATAATGAAAACAATGCGTAGAATCTATTCAGTCCCTTATATCTTATGGTTAGGATTGTTTGTTATTGCGCCAGTTTTGCTGATCATTTATCAATCTTTCTTTGATATGAACGGTCAGTTCACTTTAAGTAACTATGCCGCATATTTTACGTCAGGCACCTATTTATCAATGACACTTAATTCAGTTTGGTATGCTTTTTTGATCACTTTTTTTACTCTTATCATCAGTTACCCAACTGCCTATTTTTTAACTAAACTAAAACATAAGCAACTGTGGTTGATGTTGATCATCTTACCGACATGGGTCAATTTATTATTAAAAGCGTATGCCTTTATTGGAATCTTTAGTATTCATGGAAGTGTCAACCACTTTTTTGACTTTTTAGGAATCGGTCTAAGGCAGATTTTGTTTACAGACTTTAGTTTTTTATTTGTAGCTACTTATATAGAAATTCCTTTTATGATCATGCCAATCTTCAATGCGCTAGAAGAAATGAATCCTTCGTTGATCAGTGCTAGTCGTGATCTAGGAGCAAATAATTTTGAAACATTCCGTCGGGTCATTTTTCCATTATCTTTAAACGGTGTGAAGAGTGGTGTGCAAGCTGTGTTTATCCCATCCTTGTCATTGTTCATGCTGACTCGTTTGATTGGCGGAAATCGAGTGATCACACTAGGTACAGCAATCGAACAGCATTTCTTGGTAACTCAAAACTGGGGAATGGGCTCAACAATCGGCGTTATTCTGATCATTGCCATGTTTATCGTTATGTTACTCACGGGTGAGAAGAAGAAGGGAGGCCGTTCACGATGAAAAAAATCAAATGGTCTTATCTTTACCTAGCAATTGTTTTTCTTTTGTTATATCTGCCGATTTTTTATTTGATTTTTTATTCCTTCAATGCTGGTGGCACGATGAACAGTTTCACTGGTTTTACGTGGGAAAATTACCAAGCAGTCTTTGACGATACGCGGTTGATCATCATTGTACTGAACACGTTTATGTTGGCTTTTTTATCAGCTTTGATTGCGACGATCATTGGAACATTTGGTGCAATGGGCATCTATTACACGAAAAAAAGGCAAGCAAGAACGGCTCTGCTAAGTATGAACAATATTTTACTCGTTTCACCCGATGTCATCATAGGTGCTAGTTTCTTGATCTTCTTTACTTTATTAGGATTTGGCCTAGGATTTCAAAGTGTTTTACTCTCACATATTGCCTTTAGTATTCCTATCGTCGTTCTGATGGTATTGCCGAAGCTACAGGAAATGAATGATTCGATGGTTGATGCTGCAAGAGATTTGGGTGCCAATAATCTACAAGTTGTAAAAAATATCATCTTGCCGTTTCTTTCACCTGGGATCATTGCAGGCTATTTCATGGCATTTACGTATTCACTAGATGATTTTGCAGTAACCTTCTTTGTTACTGGGAATGGCTTCACGACCTTATCCGTAGAAATCTACTCACGCGCGCGCCAAGGAATCAGTCTGGAAATCAACGCATTAAGCGCACTTGTTTTCCTATTTTCAATGATTCTTGTAATTGGCTACTATTTCATTAGCAAAGAAAACCGTCCGAAAAAATTAAGAAAGAACCGTCGCGGACGTGAGGAGGTGGCACGTTTACGATGAAAAAATTACAATCATTATTCATTGGTATCCTAGTCATCATCGTGGTTTTGCTTTTTGGCGTTCGTCAACTAGAGAAGGCCAGCGGGATGAGTGGTGCTAAGATCGTCACGATCTACAACTGGGGGGACTACGTTGATCCTAGCTTGATCACTAAATTTGAACAAGAAACTGGATACAAAGTCAACTATGAAACGTTTGATTCAAATGAAGCAATGTTCACGAAGATCCAACAAGGTGGAACGAATTATGATATCGCCATCCCTAGTGAATATATGATCCAAAAAATGATCAAAGAAAAACTTGTGCTACCGTTAGATCATACAAAAATCAAAGGGTTAGCAAACATTGATGATCGCTTCTTGAATCAGGATTTTGATCCAAACAACACCTATTCCGTCCCTTATTTTTGGGGAACATTAGGTATCGTTTACAATGATAAAATGTTCAAGGAAAATGAGATCAAACATTGGAATGACTTGTGGAAACCAGAATTGAGAGATAGCTTGATGCTGATCGATGGCGCACGAGAAGTAATGGGACTTTCATTAAATAGTCTTGGCTACTCATTGAACAGCAAAAATAGAGATCAGTTAAATGAAGCGGCTAACAAGTTGAACCAGATGACCCCTAATATAAAAGCAATCGTTGCGGATGAGATCAAAATGTATATGATCAATGAAGAAGCTTCTGTGGCAGTCACTTTTTCCGGTGAAGCTGCAGATATGATGTCTGAAAATGAACATTTGCATTACGTGATTCCCTCAGAAGGCTCAAATCTATGGTTCGATAATATCGTTATGCCGAAAACAGCTAAGAATAAAGAAGGTGCCTATGACTTTATCAACTTCATGTTAGAACCAGAAAATGCAGCGCAAAATGCCGAATATATCGGTTATTCAACACCAAATAAAAAAGCGAAAGCATTATTGCCAAAGGAGATTTCTGAAGATGAACAATTTTATCCTTCAGACGATACGATCTCCCACCTAGAAGTTTATGAAGACCTCGGACCAAAATATCTAGGCATCTATAATGACTTGTTCTTGGAATTCAAGATGTATCGGAAATGATGGCAAAACTCAATAAAACTGGGGAAAACTCGGTGATCAAAAACCTTTATTTACGTACTTCTGAAAGCTCAGTTTTCCAATTTTCTACCAAAAGCGTCTTTTTAGGCGCTTTTTTTGCGTTATTTTATTTTTTCTACCAGAGTAAAATTAAATAAAATACTGATTTTGTACCAACTTTAACTCTTTTTCTTCCTTTTTTTTGGTCGATGTCCAGATTAACATCTAATAAATAACCATTATCAATTTTTTTAATAATATTCCTACCTTTGTTAATAAAAATATCTCTTATTCATTAAGGAACATTCGTTCTGTTTCGTGTAGGCTAATGTTACTTATAATATTTCTCTAAAATTTAATAGGTTACTCCAAACTGAAACGATTATGCTCCTAATACCACTTTTTATGAAAAAACAGGGATATTAAATCATATATGTTATTATTTTCACATAATTTTTGATATTTTAATTAATTTTATTAGGAGGGGGATTTTTGAATCAGTATAGCTATTTATCTTAATAATAGCAGTATTATCGCTTCTAAATATTTGAATTTTTGATAAGAGTAGAAATGCAGGAATAGGATTTAGAACGAAACGGAGTATGTCTTCTAACAAAAACTGGGTATATTCACAAACTATTTTTTATAGAGGAATCATTGTAATTAGTTTATTTTCTTTAATTCTTTATTTTTTCAATATAATAAATGTTTCTGTGTCAAATTTTATATCTATTATTGGAATCGTTATTTCTGCAATTATTACACAACTATTTCTAGTATATGGAGACAAGTCTAAAAATGGAAAAAATAAGCAAGAAAAAGCTATTATGCCGAGCAGTGCAGGAATTATTACTACTTATAAATGTACAGCAGAATGTGAAGATTGCTGTTTTAATTGCTCTAGAAAAAAACTTCCATAATGAATACACAACAGTTGATTCATATTATTGAGGAATTAATCTCTCTAGAGTGTGTGAAGGTTATTGTTTTTACTGGTGGCGAAGCAACGTTACTGGGTAATATGTTAATAGCAGGAATAAATTATGCAACTAAAAATGGATTAGCAACTAGGCTTGTTACAAATGGTCATTGGGCATCTAATCCAGTTAGAGCAGAGAAATATGCTAAAAAACTAAAAGATGCAGGATTAAAAGAAATTAATTTTTCAACAGGTGATCAACACCAAAAGTATGTGCGAGTAGACAATGTACTATTAGGTTCATTAATGGCTATAGAGCAAGATATACCAGTTTCTATATCGTTAGAAACGCACAGGTTTGCAAAATTCCGTGAAAATGATTTGAAATTAAATCCAATATTAAAAAAATTATGGATTCAAAAAATAAAGATTTATTTAATTATATTTGTTCTTCTTGGATATCTACAAAAAACATAAATAAATACGGCCATAATAACCATGAAATAAATTTAAGTGAACTGGATTATGGATGTGATAATCTCTACTCAAATATTTCTGTTGATTCTGATAATAATATCTATAGCTGTTGCGGATTAACGATTCATTCAATTAGAGAGATGTCGTTGGGAAATATAGAAAAGATACCGCTAGAAAAGGCGATAAATAAACAACTAGATGATTTATTAAAAAATGGATTTTTTTAGTTGGGCCTTATCACATAATTAAAAAAGCTAAAGAGTGGAACGAAAAAATTAAAATCCCTAAACTTGGTCACCGATGTTTATATTGTGCATATATATAATAATCCATTAGTAATGGAAACGATTAGAAATAATATATGAATAATAAGTGATGAAATAATAATAAGTGATGAAATAGAGTCGAATTTTATTGAAAAAACGATTTTCTATAAAAATTTTAATTAAACGATATGGAGTAATAATTATGGATATGAATTTATTTAAAAAACTAAATCGATTAAGCAATAATCCGGAATTTAAACTTGCGTGTGAAAAAGAAGATATGGATATGATACAACAATTACTTATACACGCTCAAATAATTGTTCCTTTAGAACCTGTGGGAACATCTATTTCTAGAGCTGGTTGGTACTATACAAATCTTTATATAGTTGCGGAAGCTGTGGCAGCAGGTGTAGTGGCTGCTGTAGCAAATTTTGTAGTAGTGATGCCCTCAGTTCACTCTTCTGAATATACCTTACATTCACCAGTTTTACAGAACGTATTAAAGGTTATTAGTAGATATAGTAACCAAAATTTCACACAAAAAATGATGGAATGTTTTAATGAAATTGAAAGTAACTCATTTGCTTAATTTAGCTAAATATATCATGAAGTAAAAGGATTATGTTTTGTACAAAGTCATGATAAATCTATTTTCATTGAATTTTTAAATAAGATGTATCGGAAATAAGTGCAAAGGCCTATAAAAAATAAGATACCTCTGAGGAATCAAAAACTTTCGTCTACAGGAACTAGTCGTATTATAATCGGCACATGTATCTGTACCTTTAGTCATTCTCATTCCTTGCAAAAATGACTAAAAAATGTTCTTTTATGATTTTTTAGTTGTTAGTATCCTCTATCATGCTATACTTGCTTTATATATTTACAGCGAAAAGAGGATAAAAAATTAGAAAGATGGCAATGAAAGGTTTGATATTGGGTGCAATGATGGTTGGTAGTTTTGTTATCGGTCAAGCAACTTTTGCGGATAGCTCTATTCCGATGTACCGTATGTACAATCCTTATAGTGGCGAACATTTGTATACGCGCAGTACTGGCGAGCGGGATAACTTGGAACGTTATGGTTGGCGGTATGAAGGTGTGGCATGGCAAGCACCAGAAACTGGGTCTCCGGTGTATCGTTTGTACAATCGTTCGAATGGCGAACATTTTTATACAACTAACGTTGGTGAGCGAGATCAAATCAGTCATACAGGTTGGACATATGAAGGAATTGCTTTTTATTCTTACACTGGAGCGAATGGTGTTCCTGTCACTCGTTTATATAACCGTCAAGTGAATTGGCACCATTACACGTTGGATCAAAATGAAAAGAATGTGATTTCTCGCCAAGGCTGGAACATTGAAGGGACTGGTTGGTATGCAATGCCGAATAGCCAGGCAAATCCAACACCAGCACCAACAAATAATAAAGTATTAAATGTGCCAGTAGTTTGGCAAGGAGATACGATGTTATGTGAAGGAGCATCACTATTGGAAGGATTGCACTATAAGGGAGTCGCAACCAATCAATCCTTAACAAGTTTCGTTAATTCGATGCCTAAAGCTTCTGATGGTAATCCAAATCATGGGTATTCAGGTGAATGGCGCTACAATGTAAATGGTACGTATCAAGGCATGTTGGCTGATCCAGTTGTGCAATGGGCTAAAAACGTAGGCGGAAATGCTGTGAATATCACAGGTTCTGGCACAAATGGTATAAAGAATGAAATCCGTAATGGCAACCCAGTTGTTACTTGGATCACGTATAACTACGCTTCTCCACAATTTAAGCAAATGCCTTGGGGACGTGCAGTCTGGAACGGACATGTGGTTCTAGTTGATGGTTTTAGAGATGGTGCGTATCACGTGGTCGATCCTGTTTTTGGGGCAAAATGGATCAATGCTTCTACTTATGAGAACGCATTTAATGTGACAGGTATGGCAGTAGTTGTGAGATAAAAAATAATAAAGGATACTGGAGCAAAAGAGCGCTGACTCCAGAAACAACAGAAAATAGTCAAAGTTTATTTTATAAAAAATTGACATTTTTTTGAAAAATGTTATCCTGATATCAATCAAATAACATCCGTTGAGAAGGAAAGTAAGTAATCGAGTCGTTTTAAGAGAGGCTTCGTTTGGTGAGAGAAGCTAAATAAAAGATTAGTGAAAATGACCTTTTAGGATTTTTGTCGATACGTAGGCAAAAACGAAGAAGTCTCCCGTTAACGAGACCACTGATCAAATCGTCAGACGAAGGGAAAGAAAAATCTTTCTAAAAAAAGGTGGTACCACGAGCATAATCGTCCTTTTACTAGTATGTATTGCTAGTAAAGGGGCTTTTTTTATAAAATTCAAAGGAGTGTCGAATATGAATCAAACAATCCCATTTACAGTCGATCACGTAGGTAGTTTTCTACGTCCTAAATCAATCAAAGAAGCAAGACAAAGAGTGAAGGAAGGAACAACTACCAAAGAAGAACTTCGTGAAATCGAAAATGAAGAAATAAAAAAATTAGTAGCGAGCCAAAAGGCAGTTGGATTAAAGGGAATCACTGATGGAGAGTTTCGTCGAGGGTTTTGGCATATTGATTTTCTAGAAGGCTTGAATGGTATCGAAGGCTATGTACCAGAAACAGGCTATAACCAAAAATTCCAAGGAAAAGCAGCACCTTCATATAACATCCGCGTAGTAGATAAAATCTCTTTTGATCCGAATCATCCTTTCTTAGATGATTTTACCTTTTTAAAAGAAGTTGTAAAAACAGATGGTACATCTGTAGCAAAAGCAACGATTCCTAGTCCAACGATGATTTTACGCCAAGAACTTTTATCAAATGATGGTACTTCTAAAATCAAAGAAGTTTATCCCGACTTAACCGAATTTTACACTGATTTATCTACGACTTATCAGGATGCTGTCCAAGCATTTTATGATAGAGGCTGTCGCTATTTGCAATTTGATGACACGAATTGGGCATTTTTAGCGGATAAAACAAAGCGTGAATCCCTTGAAGCAAAAGGGATCGATCCTGAGGAAGTTGCTGAAATCTGTACAACGATTATCAATGGTGCATTGGCGGATAAACCAGAAGATTTGACAGTGACAACACATATTTGTCGAGGAAATCATGCTTCATCATGGCTTTTTTCTGGTGGCTATGAGCCGATTGCTAAAAATTTATTTGCAACAAATTATGATGGCTTCTTTTTGGAATATGACTCTGACCGAGCTGGTGATTTTTCTCCACTACGTTATTGGACGAATAAGAAGAGTAAAGTTGTGTTGGGACTGGTCACTTCTAAATTTCCAGAATTAGAAGATCCTAGTGAAATCAAGAAACGTATTGAAGAGGCACAACAGTATGTGCCATTAGAAAATTTAAGTATTAGCCCGCAATGTGGCTTTGCATCCACAGAAGAAGGAAATCGTTTAACGGAAGAAGAACAGTGGAAAAAAATCGAATTATTACAAAAAGTTGCAACCGAAGTTTGGCACGACAAGTAATAATTCAAGTGTTAGAAGAAGGAGAGTACAATAGTTATCTGTTGTACTCTCCTATTTTCATGTTGTTTTTCATTTTATGATGGTCAGTAAGGATAAATCGACCTATACAAAAGTAAGATGGTTCGTATAATTTATGTATCTTATTGAAGTTAGGAGTGATACGTATCGGAGTCAAAGAATGGTTTAGAAAAAAAATAGGCAGTCAGTTAGACAGTAAGAGGCCATCCTTACAGAATAATAGCAAGAGTGGACAGTTAACGTACGAGGAACTCACTAAAAAAATTGAAAAATTGAAACAAAACTATTTTGCAAGTCCCAATGATCCTGTTATATATTTTTCTCCAGCACAGACGAGAGAGCGTCTAAAACAAACGAGCGAATATGCCATTCATTTAGGGGAATATTTTTCTAAATCTGAGCCAGAAGAATTTCGTAAGAAAATGAAAGAATATCGCTATGGTATGCTTTCATTAGCTGAATATCAATACTACTGGATCGCTATTGAAAAAGAGGCTATCAAGAAAATTGGAAACAAGGAGATCATCGAAGCATTAGAGCAAACACTAACGATCAGAGAAAGAATTTTCCAGATGTGTATGGCGAATGAAATTGCAAACCCATTATTAAATGAAAAAGCATTTGATGAAGTAATTGGACGGATCGCTTATCGACACTATCAAATAGATACAGCTATCTTGAGAGATGAAAAAAATGTTGTAAAATTCGCTAACAAGCATGAGACAGCAGAAAAATGGGAGACTTGTTCAGATGGGATTCCAGATGAAACTCCCACAGGAAAGACTGAAAATAGCCAGCGAGTATCAGGGAATACAGGGATTTTAAAGATGGGTAAGATGACTATAAATTTTGCGAATATGCATGAAACGTTGGAGAAATGGGAAACTTATCCCGAGACCCTGCAAGTGGGCTCTTCATCAGTGAAAGAAAATCAACCAGCACCACAAATTATCACAGCTAGATTGAAAAGCAAGATACCCAAAGTGAATTTAAGAGAAATACATAAAAAAGATGCTGGAGAGAGTCAAGAGAAAAAAATCATTCAGCTTATACAAAATAAAGCAAAAAATGAAACAAAAGTGTGTCAAAAAAATATCCAGAAAGCAAGAAAATGGTATGTTTTTTCTCGATGATGATAAAGAGAGGCAAATGAATTAACGAAATGTTTTTTTCACTATCGAAGTATGATCGATGAATCCAAGTTTAAAATTGATTTTGTAAGGAGATGAGAGGCACTTTATGCTAGGTGTAACGTCTCTTGGTACAATAACATACGATGAACTGGCTATAAATAACCCCTTTGGTCAAAAAATAGCTTTTTGACCAAAGGGGTTATATAAAGAACGTTACATAATTTTTTTATCGGTGTTTATATTTTCTTAAGTTTTATGCCAAGAAAAAGGCAAATATTCATTGATAATTCTTCATTTTTTTTCTATATTCTATGGACATACCAACAAGTAACCCTATAATGCTTTTTCATTTTTACTCCTCAAGTAAAAATAAACTCCTAGGCCGCGGCTATTCCACCGCGGCTCTTTTTTATTCCTCAATCAAGACAGCATGTATACCGAAGCCAGCTAAGATTCTGGCAGAAGTATAGGTATTCAATCCTTTGCGGAATGTGATATAAACTGGTCGGTCTTTAGGAATCTCAGCAATCCGATCACGTAGTTCGTTCAGGGGGATGTTTTTAGTAGCAGGAATACTTCCAGAAGGAGCTTTGTCGGGTTCACGAATATCTAAGAAGAAAGCATGAGCCAAATCTTCTTCTGAAATATCTTCTACCTTGATCGTGTCAATGACATTCGTCAATTGATTGATGGCCACATAACCAGCAATGTTTAGTGGATCTCTAGTTGTTGAATATGGGGGTGAGTAGGGGAGTTCTAGATCAGGTAGATCAAAGACTGTTAGGTTACCGGTAATTGCGACCGATAATTCTCCCATTCGTTTATCAACGCCTTTTTCACCAACCGCTTGTCCGCCAAGTACTCTTCCGGAATCAGCATCAAAAATGATTTTTAGATTAAGGCGAGTCGCTCCAGGATAAAAATAGGCATGATCAAAAGGGGTAATAAAAATTGATTTATAGTTAGTGATTCCCGCATTTTTTAAGGCATGTTCAGTCATTCCTGTATAGCTTGCGGTATAATCAAAAATTTTTGCAACCCCTGCGCCAACATAGCCGCGATAACGCATTGGTGTACCGTTCAAGATGTCAGCTAATAAATGTCCTTGGCGGTTCGCAGCACTGGAGAGCATGCTTGCTATTGGCTGACCAGTCACAACACTTGTTGTTTCGATGATGTCGCCAATCGCATAAACATCAGAAATATTGGTTTCCAATTGATCGTTCACAATAATCTGTCCTGTATCAGATAACGAAATACCAGCAGTTTTGATTACTTCGTTATTTGGTGTCACACCGACTGCAAATACGATCATATCCGTTTCCAATGTTGAACCGTCAGAAAGTAATACTTCTTGGCCATTTCGGCGGATCTCTTTGATTTCAGTATTTAACTGAACTTTCAAGTTATTTTCCACCAACTTGTCATAAATCAAATCAGCAATTTCTTCGTCATAGGGATAGGCTACTTGAGGTAAATGATCAACCAATGTTACGTCCATTCCTAAATGATGGAAATTTTCTGCTAATTCTAGTCCCATGACACCAGCACCTAGAACCAAAACATTTTTAGGGTCATGTGTTTGGATAAATGTTTTGATGCGGTCAGCATCTGTGACACTTCGTAACACAAAACTATTTGTTGCTTCTGCCACACCTGTGATATCAGGAAAATAGGGACGAGCACCTGCAGAAATGATCAATTTATCATAATTAGTCACAGACTCTTGATCTGTTTGCAAATCTTTTACGGTTAATTGTTTCTTTTCAGGATCGATTTCGGTTATTTCATGTTCTGTCAAAACGTCGATATTATTCTTGACCTTTAAGATTTCTGGAGTACGTTCGATCAATGTATCGCGGTTTTCAATGATATTTCCCAGATAATAGGGTAATGCACAACTTGCATAGGAAATATGTTTTCCCCGTTCATAGATTACGATCTTATGTTCTTCATTTAAGCGGCGTAAACGAGTAGCAAATGAAGGTCCGCCGGCCACTCCGCCAATTACTACAAATTTCATCAACATCCTCTCCTTTTCTATACTGATAGTACTATTTTATAAGTGAAACAGCAAAAAATTGTGCCGGATACACTTAGTAGTAACTCATTATGTTAAAAAGAGAGAAAATAAAAAGTAAGAAAGTCATTATTGTTCTTCTCTAAAGGTGAAATGAGAGCAAAACGAAAAAAGAAAAAACAAAAAACTACACAAGCCGCTAACAGCGATCTGTGTAGTTTCGGTCACTCATTTTCATATTCTTCCAGTTCGATGCTTAGATCTTCCCATTCTGAAAGTTTTGCTTCTTGTGTTTTTCTTGCTTTTTCTAATGCCTGGTTCAATTCATTCAATCGTACATGATCGTCCAAATTTTCCGGTAAAATCATTTGTTTTTCGAGATCAGCTAGTTCCTCATCTAATTTAGTCAACTGTTCTTCTACCTGAGTGACTTTTCGTTGCAGACTACGAATCAGTTTTTGCTGTTCTTTGCTTTGGAAATAATTTTTTTTGTTTGAATTGACCTCGACGGCTGCTGGTGTTTTTTCTGCTAATAATTCCGCAATTTCTTCTTCCTCTTGTTTCTTTTCTAAGTAATAATCATAATCACCCAAATACATTTTACTGCCATTCTCAGAAAGTTCGATGACCTTTGTGGCGATACGATTAATGAAATAGCGGTCATGTGAAACGAATAATAGTGTGCCATCATAATCGATCAGTGCATTTTCCAGAACTTCTTTGTTATCGATATCTAAATGGTTTGTTGGTTCATCTAGGATCAAAAAGTTTTCTTGATTCATGGCTAGTTTTGCCAATGCTACTCTGGCTTTTTCTCCACCACTTAAAAGAGGGATTGTTTTTTCGACATCTTCCCCAGAGAACAAGAATGCGCCTAATACACTGCGGATCTCTTTTTCTGGAGTTGTTGGATGTTCGTCCCATAACTCAGCTAGGATCGTTTTATTGGTATGAAGTTCCGCTTGTCCTTGGTCATAGTAACCGATCGTGACATTTGTTCCTAAATGTTCTTTTCCTCGGATAAATGGTAGTTGATGGATGATCGATTTTAACAACGTTGATTTCCCGATTCCATTCGGTCCGACTAACGCAATCGCTTCTTGACGACGAATATCTAAATTGATTGGTTCAGACAAGATTTCTCCATCGTAACCGATTGCGGCATCTTCAACTTGTAAAACAACATTTCCAGAAGGCTTAGCGGCACTAAAAAGAAAATGTGCTTGTTTTTCGTCTCCTTGTGGGCGATCCAAGCGATCCATCTTTTCTAATGCTTTTCTACGACTTTGCGCACGTTTAGTGGTAGAAGCACGGACTAAGTTACGTGCAACAAAGTCTTCGAGTTTTTGGATCTCGGTTTGTTGTTTCTCATAAGCTTTCCATTCCGTAGCTAGTTGTTCTGCTTTTACATCAAGGTATTTGGAATAATTCCCTTTATAATGCCGCATTTTTTTGCGACTTAGTTCATAGACTTCTGTGACGACTTTATCCAAGAAATAGCGGTCATGTGAAACAATTAGCAGTGCCCCGGTATAACTTTGCAAATAACTTTCCAACCAAGAAAGTGTTTCAATATCTAAATGGTTGGTTGGTTCATCCAGAATCAAAATATCTGGGTGTTGTAATAGCATTCTGGCTAATGCAAGCCGAGTACGTTGACCACCTGATAAGGTATCGATTGTTTGATCATAAAAGGAAGGATCAAATTTAAAGCCGTGTAAGACTGAGCGTATCTCATTTTCATAACCATACCCATTTTTATCCGAGAAGTCATGCTGTAATTTGTCATACTCTTTCAAAAATGATTCGTAAGCAGGGGTATCAGGCGTACCTTCGCTGATGAAAAGTTCTAGTTCACGCATTCTGTTTTCCATTTTACGAACACTATCGAAGGCTTTTAGCATCTCATTCCAGACAGTTTCTGTGGAATCTAAACCGGTATCTTGGGCAAGATAGCCTAGAGTAGCGGCTTTATTTTTAGCAATTGTTCCTTCATCTGGGCTTTCTATACCAGCAAGGATTTTTAACAAGGTCGATTTTCCAGCACCATTTCTACCAACTAAGGCAATTCTAGCGTTTGTGCTGATTTCAAGATGGATATTTTCAAATAAAATCTCTGCACCAAAATGGCGAGCAATCTGATTGGCTTGTAGTAGTATCATGGAATCCTCTTTTCTACTTTGTGAATTCACTAAGAATGAAATCTTGTTTTCATCTAGTAGTCTACCATAAATTCTTTTATACTGCGAGGTTCCAAGAAATGATAAGAAAATGAACAAAGAATAAAATTTCACAATATGTAAGCAATGGAATTGATTTTTTCCTATATATACTGCTATGATGGATAAATCAAAGTAAACTTAAAAAATAGTGGGGGTAATTAAGTGAAAGATCATATCATCCCAAAGGCAACAGCTAAGCGCTTGCCTTTGTATTACCGGTATTTAAGAATTCTAAATAACGCTGGTAAGAAAAAAGTGTCATCAACTGAATTAAGCGAGGCTGTACAAGTTGACAGCGCAACGATTCGTCGTGACTTTTCCTATTTTGGGGAATTGGGAAAACGCGGGTATGGCTACGATGTTGAAGATTTAATGCATTTCTTTGCAAAGACCTTAAATGACGATCAGTTAACGAATGTTGCATTGATCGGGGTCGGTAACTTAGGAAGTGCACTTTTGAAATATAAATTCCATCAAAGTAATAGTATCCGTGTGAGCTGTGCTTTTGACGTCAATGAAGACATCGTTGGACGAATCGTAGATGGCATCCCAGTTTATCCAATGGAAGATATGTCAGAACAAATCAAGATCCAACAAATAGAAGTAGCTATCTTGACGATTCCCGCAGAAAGAGCTCAAGATGTGGTCAATCGTTTAACGGAGGCTGGAATCAAAGGGATTTTGAACTTTACATCAGCAAGGTTGAATGCACCAACTGATGTTTTGATCCAAAACGTTGATCTGACAAATGAATTACAAACATTGATCTATTTTCTCCATTCGGGTGCTTCTTTACATGGGACAGAAGAGAGCGAGTAACCGTTTTTATTGCATGAAAAATCAATGATGATATTAATAAGAAAGAGATTTTTGAAACAGACAATGTTTCAAAAATCTCTTTCTTATTTTTATGAAGTTGGTAAGACAGGTATAATATATATTATGAAATAAGTAGAGTACTTTAGAACATTTCTTTTTCTTGTAACCGAACAAAAGTTCTTATATACTATTCATAGGGGTGAGAGCGATGGAATTACAATTTCCTTTACATAATGATACATCAAGAAAAATCATTCATATCGACATGGATGCTTTTTTTGCCTCCGTCGAAGAACGTGACCATCCTGAGTTTCGAGGACATCCCTTAGTAATTGCTCGACACCCCAGTGATACAGGAGGAAGAGGGGTGGTGACAACGGCAAACTATGAGGCGAGAAAGTATGGTATCCATTCAGCGATGAGTGCGCAAAAAGCATATGAATTATGCCCACAAGCAATTTTTAAACCAGGCGATCATCATAAATACAGTGAAATCTCTAAGATCGTACGTGAAATCTTCTATCGTTACACAGATGTAGTGGAGCCAGTCAGTATCGATGAAGCATACTTAGATGTAACGAATAACAAAATCAACTGTAAATCTGCAATCAAAATTGCTCGTTTGATTCAAAAAGATATTTGGGAAGCTGTCCATCTCACTTGTTCTGCCGGGGTAAGCTATAATAAATTTTTAGCAAAATTAGCCTCTGATTTTCAAAAACCAAGAGGCATTACAGTAGTTGCACCACAAGATGCTGTTTTATTTTTAAAAGCATTACCAATTGAAAAGTTTCATGGTGTGGGAAAAAAGACTGTACCAAAAATGCATGAATTAGGTATTTTTACGGGAGCAGATCTTTATGAATGTACAGAAATGATGCTGATCAGAAACTTTGGTAAGATGGGATATTCACTTTATCGAAAGGTTAGGGGAATCCATGATTCTCCTGTCAATGTGACAAGAGAGAGAAAATCAGTCGGGAAAGAGCATACGTATGGGCAGCCATTGCAGACAGAAGAAGCAGTTTTAGCTCAACTTCGACAATTATCTGAGAACGTGGAGGAAGCGTTGAAACGGGTTCAAAAGCACGGAAAAACTGTTGTGTTAAAAGTACGCTATACGGATTATTCTACTACTACGAAACGAGTCACATTGCCTGAATATATTTACAAAAAAGAAGCACTTTTTTACCAAGCTAGTCTCATCTGGGAAGAAATCCTTGGTGTAAAGAAGGGGATTCGTTTATTAGGGATCACCTTGACTAATTTAGATCCGATGACTTATGAAAACATTGTCTTACCATTATGGGAGACAAAGGAATAAACAAAAGCATTTTTTTCTGGTTATGACTTTAAGCTAGGTGAAAATTGAAATGGCTTCAAGGAATTAGGATATGATATACTTCAGAGGTAGAAAAGTGAAAAGATGGTGGCTAGTCTCTTGAAAAAGGAGTGATGCCTATGGTTCATCGCTTTATCCCTAGAAGGGAGTAAGCAAGTGTCAACTTTTGAAGCAATTCAACTGATGATCGCGTTTGCGACATTGGTTTTGCTGATCATTGACTCTAAAGACCAAAAAAAGTAACCATCTAATCCACTTTGGCGAGTAATTAGATAGTTACAATATCAAACTAATAAAAGCTACCGTCTTTTTAACGGTTCTGCATTGGGGCTATGTTCACGCATGGCTCCTTTTCTTTATATTAGCTGATATAATTCATTAGTGCAAGTATAGTATCCATATGAACAGAATATTTCGTGCGGTTGGAGGTATAAAAATTGTTGCTAGGTGATATTTGAACAGGGGTTCTTATGTATTTTACAGGTTTAATTCAATTTTTCTTCTGGTTGTAACTTAAGCTAAGTAGAATTTGAATGGCTTTGGAAAATTAGGATATGATATACTTCAAAGGTAGAAAAGTGAAAAGATGGTGGCTAGTCTCTTGAAAAAGGGGTGATGCCTATGGTTCATCGCTTTATCCCCAGAAGGGAGTAAGTGTCAACTTTTGAAGCAATTCAACTGATGATCGCGTTTGCGACATTGGTCTTGCTGATCATTGACTCTAAAGACCAAAAAAAGTAACCATCTAACACTTTGACAGGTCTAGATGGTTAAATCCATATTATAACAGTCACCGTCTTTTTAACGGTTCTGCATTGGGGCTATGTTCACGCATAGCTCCTTTATCGTCTTAAGTATGGCAAAATAATTTTAAATCTGCAAATACTGAAGAATCTTGACGCCTTTTTCGATTGCATAGCGTACCACTTTATACTCACTATAGATATAATAATACAACAAATTAAGGAAGCCTTTCCATTTAAGGTCTGTAACTAGAGGTTTTTAGATACAGAAAAACCATTCGTGTGAACGAATGGCTACAATTGATAAGGCTAAATCAAGTCTTGCTTTTTGATTTGTTCGTAGGTTTCAGTTGCATCAGTACATTTTTCCCAAATAACTACCTGATTCTCAGCTAAAGAGCGTTGAACATCGATGATACGTTGGTTACTGCTTCCACGAAATTGTAATTTTAAATCTCGTTTGCTGATCTCAAAACGACCATCTACTAAAATATCGATTTTTGACAAGAGCTCCAACTTGTCATCTGAATCTTGCAATAGTTCATCAAAAGTATAGCCAGTCCATGACCAGATATCTTTTGTGTGGCCAAATTCCTGACGGATACGATCAACGACTTGCAGGCAGACATCCGTGTTTAAAAATGGTTCGCCCCCTAATAAGGTCAGTCCTTGAACATAATCGTGACGTAAATCATCCATGATTTGCTCTTCAAGTTCTTTAGTGAAGGGAGTGCCATAGCGGAAATTTTGGGCGGCTTTATTGAAGCAACCTTCACAAGCAAATAAACATCCACTAACATAAAGGCTATTTCTCACGCCCTCACCATCCACAAAATTAAATGGTTTGTAATCTGCAATATAGTTCTGGCTGTAATCTTGTGCCAGCCATTCTTTAGGTTTAGGATTTCGCATATAAAAACTTCTTTCTAATATAAGGTTATGAAAGTCCCGCTTTGCACCATTCGGATAAGAATAGACCGAGCAAAATAGCTTTCCATATTTTGATGAGGTATAGACTTATCTGAAAAGGTATAGGGAATTGAATACCGTCAAATAAGGTTATGAAAGCCCCGTTCTGCACCATTCGGAAATAGAACGAGAAGTGTGTTGCTCAAGTTATCGGAAACAACGGATTGACGAGAGTCGTACGCATACAATAAGTAAGGCGAGGTTTGGGCAGAAGGTTTTACCCTGAGCAAGTAAGAAGAGTTTCACGAAAATTTTTTTAAACTTTTTATGCATTTCAGCTTCTTTGCCAAAGGCGGTGTTTCTGCACTCACCGTTTATTCATGTTTAGAGCGTGAGACAAAATTATTTCTTTTGGCTCACGCTCTTTCTTTACAAATATATACTGCTTATTTCATATGCTTTACACGAGAAGAAATTTCCTTATGACGTCCATGAACCATTGGACGTGCTTGAGGATTTCCTAAATAACCACATGTTCTTTTTACAACATCACATGTTTTAGGATCGTGATTCCCACACTCAGGACATTCAAAGCCACGTTCTGTTGGTTTAAAGTCACCTTCGAAACCACAGTTGTAACAATGATCGATTGGTGTATTTGTTCCTAGATAGCCGATTTTGTTATAAGCATAGTCCCAGACAGATTCCAAGGCTTTAGGATTTTGTTGAAGCATTGGATATTCGCAATAATGGATGAAGCCACCTGAACAATATTGAGGATAATCTTTTTCAAAATCAAGTTTTTCAAAAGGTGTTGGATTCTTTCTAACGTCATAATGGAAACTATTTGTGTAATATTCTTTGTCAGTAATATTTTCGACCAAACCGAATTTTTCTGTATCTAAACGGCAGAAGCGGTCAGTCAAACTTTCACTTGGAGTAGAATAGACACTAAAATGATAACCGTATTCATCGCCCCATGCATCAGCTTTTGCTTTCAATTCTTTGACGATGTCAAGAGTGAAGTTTTTTGCTTCTGGGTTTGTTTCCCATTCGCCACCATAGAATGCAGAGGCAACTTCGTACAATCCGATATAGCCTAATGAAACAGTAGCACGACGATTTTTGAATAACTCATCAACTGCATCTGTTCTTGAAAGGCGTTTGCCAAAGGCTCCATACATGTAAAGGATAGGGGCGTTTGCAGGGATTGCTTCTTTACAACGATCTACGCGGTAAACTAAGGCATCTTTCATAATTGCCAAACGATCGGCCAAAATCTGCCAGAACTTTTCTTGATCTCCTTTTGCTTCCATCGCAATACGAGGTAAGTTTAAAGTAACCACGCCTAAATTCATTCTTCCTACATTGACTTCTTGACCATTTTCATCTTTCCATCCTTGTAAAAATGAGCGACAACCCATGGGTACTTTGAAGCTGCCAGTTAATTCAACGATTTTATCGTAGTTCAAAATATCAGGATACATCCGTTTTGTCGCACATTCTAATGCTAACTGTTTGATGTCATAATTAGGATCAGTTGGGTTTAGATTGATGCCATCTTTTAAAGTAAAAATCAATTTAGGGAAGATTGCTGTTCGTTTTTCGCTACCTAATCCATTGATTCTAATTTGTAAGATGGCTTTTTGGATTTCGCGTTCAAACCAATTTCTACCTAAACCAAAACCAAGAGAAGTAAATGGTGTTTGACCATTTGATGTAAACAGTGTATTGATTTCATATTCCAAGCTTTGCATTGCATCAAAGATGTCTTTTTTGGTTTTTGCTTTTGCGTATTCTTTTTGACGTTCGGGTGATTCGATCCATTCTTCGGCATCTTTTAAATGTTTGCTGTAATTTAGTTCAGCAAATGGAGCAAGCAATTCATCTGTTCGGTCAGCAGAACAACCACCGTATTGGCTAGAAGCAACATTTGCGATGATTTGTGAAATTTGTGCTGTAGCAGTTTGAATCGATTTTGGTGATTCTACTTCGGCATTACCAATCTTGAATCCATTGTTCAACATCCCTTTAAAGTCGATCAAGCAACAGTTTGTCATAGGCGTATATGGATGATAATCTAAATCATGGTAATGGATATCTCCTTTTTGATGCGCATTTGCAATGTGAGGAGGTAACATTTTTAGCCCGATTGATTTTCCTACGATCCCTGCCGTCAGATCACGTTGCGTATTGAATACGTTACTATCTTTATTGGCATTTTCATTGACCACAGTTTGGTCTTTATTGATCAATTTTTCGATTGAGAAGTTGATATCAGTAGCTTTGCTTCTTGCAAAGTCACGTTTTGTACGATAATTGATATATTCTTCAGCTAACTCATATTCGTTCTTTTCTAATAAGATATGTTCAACGATATTTTGAATTTCATATATTTTAACATTGTCAGTGAAGCGATTTTTGATTTCTTGGACAACAAGATCAACGATTGTTTGGATTTTTTCATAGGTCAGTGGAGATAAGGAGCCGTGAATTTTCTTTTCTGCTTTGATTAAAGCATCATTGATTTTTTTGTCATCGAAATCCACACGTCGGCCATCTCGCTTGATGATCGTGATATTCATGGACTCGGTGGTACCCGGATTTGTGTTTTTCTCTTTGTATTCTACGTTCATATTCTTCAACTCCTGCTAAATTCTTCTTGTCTATCATAAAACAAAATTCAGCTGTGAGCAACTAAATACTTGCTACATATAGTATGCAAATGGTTGTATATTTGGATGTCTATACTATATATTGTGTATATTTCTTTGTGAAAAGAAGTGAAAACGTAAAGTTATAGCATTTTAAAATCAAAGATCAGCATGCAGTGAATAAAATAAATGAATAAAAAAATTTTAAATTTTTGTTTTATGCGTATGAAGTGACAAAAACTAAAGAGAAAAAAAACTGAGGGTGTGCTACTATGCAAGTAAGACAAGTGCAGGGGGAAATACAATGGATAAGATGATCGAAGTTAGACACTTAAGTAAAAGTTATGGAAATAAACTTTCATCTGTAAAAGTTCTTGATAATATCTCCTTTTCAGTTGAAGAAGGGGAATTTGTCGGTATCATGGGACCAAGTGGTGCAGGCAAAACAACTCTATTGAATATTTTAGCGACTATCAGTTTGCCAACGATGGGAAGTGTTAAGATACAAGGAAATGAGATCACTAAAATGAAAAGCAATGAATTAAGTGATTTTCGCCGAAAAAAATTAGGTTTCATTTTCCAAGAATTCAATCTTGTGGATACTTTGAATGCAAAGGACAATATTTTACTTCCTTTAGCTGTGGAACGGATATCGAAAGTAGAAATGGAGCGTAGGGTCTTGCATGCAGCCCAGCTATTAAATATTGAAGAGATCCTGAAACGTTATCCTGATGAATTGTCGGTTGGCCAGCGTCAAAGAATTGCTGCTGCAAGGGCACTTGTCGTTCATCCTCAGGTTATTTTTGCCGATGAACCAACAGGCTCACTAGATTCTAAGTCAGCCACTGAGCTATTGAACTATCTTAATACGATCAATCAAGTCGAAAAATCAACGATTCTATTAGTGACGCATGACCCATACACCGCAAGTTATTGTAACCGAATTTTGTTTATCAAAGATGGAGTTATTTTCTCAGAAGTTGTTCGCAGAGGTTCAAGAAATGAATTTTTTGAACGTGTCATTGATATGCAAGCAACGATTGGAGGGGGTGGAAAGGTAAATGCTTTATAAGTTGGCTGCTAAAAGCTTTATGCGACAGTCACGAGGATATCTGGTTTATTTTTTTAGTCTAGTATTAGCAACGATGATCTACTATTCTTTTAGCGCGATGACTTATGATAAATCGTTGATTAGACGGACAAGTCAAGATTTTTCAATCGATGCTTTTTTTAATATTGGAAGCTGGATCATCATCATTGTTTTGTTCTTTTTTGTCATTAGTGCCAACCGTTTTTTTCTCAATCGAAGGCAAAAAGAATTTGTCATCTATCAATTATTTGGTATCAAGAAGCGCCAGGTTGCAGTTATCTATGTGCTAGAAACAATGACAATGGGGTTGTTTGCTTGTATAACAGGTGTTGGTTTAGGTATCGTTTTTTCTAAATTATTTTCTATGATCTTGATACGAATGATGAAAATGACGATCAAAAGTCTCTTTTTTGTTTCATTTCCATCAATCGTTGAAACTGTTCTGATCCTTTTGCTACTGTTATCGTCCGTTTCACTCTATTCCTTATGGAAAATATGGCGTTACCCCCGTTTCCGCTCATTTGATAAAAAAGAGCACACAGAGAGTTCAAAATTACGAATCCGTACACGGCATCGGTTACTGGGCTTTCTTGGTCTACTGCTTATTTCTAGTGGCTACTTCTTTGCAGTCCATTATCGAGAGTTTATTACCAAAAATTTAGCGGCAACGGGAACATTACATTTTGCGATTTTTTTGACACTTTTGATTATTATTTTTTGCGTGGTCGGCACCTATCTCTTTTTCTGTTATTCTTTTCGCCTGATCTTGAATTTATTCAATCGTTCGGCTGTCAAGTATAAAGGAATCAACTTTTTGCTGATTGGAAATACGCAGATCCGTTTGCAAAAAAGTTGGCGGATCAATTCATTGATTACATTGGTTATAGCTATTTCATTATCAATGATTGGTGCGATCATGAGTGTTTCCACGATCACTGCACGAACGGTCGATATTGCCAATCCAGTTTCTTATCAATTAGAGCCTGAGCTGGCGGAAAAAATCCGACCGATATTATCTGATGGAAAGCAAAAGATCATAGATGAAATCACTTTGAACTATAAAGTGATCGGGGGCATCAATAATATTGATGATTTAGGTAAAGGTGAGGAATCAAAGGTATTTGAATTAGTGAATTTGATTTCAGAAAAAGAGTATAATGCCTTTCGCAGAATCAATCCTAAAATGCCTAAGGTTGCGTTGACTTCTGATGAGAGCACTGTCTTACTGGATAGTACGCTTGATTTGTTTAAAAACTTCTCACTGTATGGTTCCACGATCTATCTTCCTGAGGTGAAGCTAGACATCCAGGCAAAAATGGTCAATTTCTTAGGTGATAGTGATGTGAATTATTTAGGCCCCACCTTGGTCGTGAGTGACAAAGTATTTACAGAAGCAAAAGGGGTCCATTATCAGCTCCTTAATTGGAATGTTCAAGGTGGAGATAATGAGCAAATCACAGAACGGTTGACGAAAGAAGTTACTACTACGTGGGACAAAACCGTTTACTACGATTATGATATAAAAGGAGACCAATTAGTCGGTCACATTGAGTCAAAGAAAATCCCTGAAAATATAGATAAAAATAAAGAAAATAATTATTTTTTGGAAGATAGCCGTCTGAATTTTGTGGCACGCTATCCTGCCGTACGTTGGGCAGATCGAATTATCGGAATCATCACGTTTTTGGCTATTTTTCTCGGAATGATCGTGATCGTGGCAACCGGTAGTATGCTGATGGTGCGATTATTAGCTGAAGCAGAAGAAGAGAAAAGTAATTACCAATTGTTGACGAAAATTGGAATTGCCCAAAAAAGAACAAATCGGATGATTTTTGAGCAAAATGCCATCATGTTTTTCCCACCAATGATTTTGGGAATCATGCACACGATATTTGCTGTCAATGTGTTTTCTCAGTTTATAGCGACCGCTAGTTACTGGCTGCCATATCTTATCTGTGGTTTCCTGATCATCATTTATCTACTATTTTATTACATTACGAGTCGACTATATTGTCGAATCATTGAAGAATAACAAGCAGAAGCTGATATTCCAGTTAAATAAAAAAACAAGTAACCACGAAAATCATGTCCATGATTCGTGGTTGCTTGTTTTTTTGTGAGTGGCTGAAGCAAGTTTGATGAATAGGAAAGGCTGATAGTTTCTTTAGATTGATTATTTTTTAATTGTGTATCTAACTTGTGACAAAACTGTTAGCTAGAAAACGTTTTCTGTTAGAGGAACAAATGTTGCTTTTTTCCAAAAGTGGGTAAACTTGTTTTGAGGTTTTAATTGGAGGGAAACAGGAGGGATTTCAAATGAAGAAATGGCGGAGTAATCCTCGGTTCAGGTATTGGTGTACCTTTGTTCTGCGAACACTTTTTTATAGCGCGATACTCTTTGTATTGATTTACTTATACCATTATAAAAATATTCAAGGTGGATCGTTTATTTATAACGAATTTTAGGAGGAAGACGATGAAAAGTAAAACGGTTGTTGAATCCATCGATTGGTTTGGACGTGAAGAACCCAATCGAGTCGCATATCAATCTGATGTCGCAAGATATACTTTTGGTGAATTAAAGAAAAAATCAGATGCATTAGCAAATTATTTAGTGAAGAATGTAGTTGGCAATGATCCAATTGTTGTATTTGGAAATTTAGAGTTCGAGATGATTGTTTCATTTATCGGTGCTGTGAAAGCCGGACACGCATATCTTCCTATAGAAGAGCACACGCCGAAAGAACGCATAGAAACGATTCTTCGGGTGGCTCAGCCTTCTATGGTCATCAGTGTTGGGGATTGGAAAATCGATTCTACAGATATCCCTGTTATTTCTAAAACTGAACTGGATTCAATCACTAAAGAAGATGTGGCTATTGAACCAAGCTTGATGGTAAAAGGGGATGAAACTTTCTACATTATTTTCACCTCTGGAACGACCGGTGAACCTAAAGGGGTACAAATAAGCCAAGATAATTTATATAGTTTTGTTCAATGGACGTTAGACGATTTTCAAATCAGTGAAGGAATGCGTTTTTTAGCACAGGCACCTTTTTCATTTGATTTATCAGTTTTTTCGATCTATCCCGCACTTGTTTCAGGTGGGGCGTTGAAGCCGCTAGAAAAAACAGTCATTCAAGATTTCAAGCAATTATTTTTAACTTTAGCTCATTTAGCTATCGATGTGTGGGTCTCAACTCCTTCGTTCATGGATATTTGTTTGATGGAACCAACTTTCGATGAACAGCATGTACCAGATTTATCGGTTTTCTTATTCTGTGGAGAAGAATTAACCAAAAAAACAGCACAAGAATTACTCACTCGATTTCCTCATGCGTATATCTACAATACGTATGGCCCAACGGAAGCTACTGTAGCAATCTCAGGTGTGCAGATCACTCAAGAGGTACTAGATCAATATGAACGATTGCCAATAGGGTACATCAAATCAGACACTCGCGTTCTGATTGCTAGTGAAGGAGAATACGTTTCTGATGATCAAACGGGCGAGATCATTATTTCAGGACCCAGTGTCTCAAAAGGATATCTAAATAATCCGAAAAAAACAGAAGCCGCTTTTTTCAACTATGATGGTCAACCAAGCTATCACACAGGGGATGTGGGAAGATTGACAAGGGAAGGTCTACTCTTTTATGAAGGACGAATTGATCAACAGGTCAAGCTCCACGGCTATCGGATCGAATTAGGTGATATCGAGTATTACCTATTAAAGGATCAACGTGTCAAACAAGCAGTTGTCGTCCCTAAATATCAAGGAACAAAAGTACAGCAACTTGTTGCATTTGTAGTGTTGGAAAAAACAGCAGGGCAACCAAACTTTCAATTAACAAAAGCAATCAAAACGGAGTTAGCAAAAACACTGATGGATTATATGATTCCCCAAAGAATGAATTATGTTGATTTGTTGCCGCAAACAGTCAATGGGAAAATCGATCGAAAAAGACTGATTGCTGAGGTGAATCCGCAATGAAATTTCCACATATGATCCCGTATGCTGAACCGTATTATTTCTTATTTTTAGTCATTGGACTAATACCGATTATTTTATCATTGCTGATTCGTGGTAAACGTTTATCGATTTATCAAACACTTATTACGCTGGCTTTTCTATTTATCAGTTTCGGTGGTGTTTATTGGCAACAAGGTGTGGCGCTGATTGCTTATGTCATCTGGCAAACATTGCTTGTCTGGGCATATTTTTCTTATCGTCAAAGAAAGAATCAAGGTAGCTGGTTTTATCTAGCCGTATTACTGGCTATTTTTCCTTTGTTTTTGACAAAAGTTACGCCATTTGTTGAACATGGCAAGTCATCATTATTTGCTTTTTTAGGGATTTCTTACCTGACATTCAAATCTGTACAAATGATCATGGAAATGAGAGATGGAGTAATCAAAAGCTATCATCCTTTACGCTATATCCAGTTTCTCCTCTTTTTCCCAACGATTTCTTCTGGACCAATTGATCGTTACAGAAGATTCGAAAAAGATCAATTGGAGCCACCTGTACCAGATAAATATGTCGATATGTTGGGAAAAGGTGTTCAAAATATTTTTGTAGGTTTCTTATATAAATTTATTATCGGACACTATTTTGGACAAGTACTCTTACCAATTGTATCAAAAGCAGCATTGCATGATGGTGGCATTTCGTGGGCGCTTGTAGGCTATACTTATGTATACAGTATGTATCTGTTCTTTGACTTTGCCGGTTATAGTTTGTTTGCTGTTGGTACAAGTTACTTAATGGGTTATGACACACCGATAAACTTCAACAAGCCATTTTTATCTTGGAACATCAAAGAATTTTGGAATCGTTGGCATATGACATTGTCATTCTGGTTTAGAGACTATGTCTACATGCGATTGATGTTTTTCTTAATGAAGAAAAAATGGTTCAAAAGTAGAATCGTCACGTCGAATATCGGCTACTTTGGCCTGTTTTTATTGATGGGAGTCTGGCATGGATTGACGTGGTACTATATTGTCTATGGCATATACCATGCAGGGCTGATTTGTGTAACAGATGCCTGGTTAAGGTTCAAGAAAAAACATAAACAAAAGATACCGTCAAATCGATTTACTCATGCATTCGCAGTCTTTATGACTTTCCAAGCTGTCTGCTTTAGCTTTTTGATTTTTTCAGGTTTCTTGGATCAGCTTTTCTTTAGATAACAGTAAAGTGAAATGATTGTGTTTATCAAAAAAATATAGAAAAATATGAAGGAGCGATTTTATCATGGAAGAACAAGTTTTGACAATTTTAGAAGAAATAACAGGAACAGATGAAGTAAAAGAAAATAGAGATATCGATTTATTTGGGGAAGGCTTACTTGACTCTCTGGCTTCGGTCCAACTGTTAGTGGAACTAGAAGGGCAATTAGATGTACAAGTACCTGTATCAGAATTTGACCGCGACAATTGGGGGACACCAAATAAAATTATTGCGCAAGTGCAAGAATTGAAGGGATAATGATGAAGAAGAAACTATTCGCTATTTTCGGTCCGATCCTTTTGGCTTTTGGATTAATAGCACTCTTTTTCACTTCTTCTTATCGTGTGAATTTAAATGATCCTACCCTCATCAAAAAAGCATCTACGTCAATGGCTGAGAATGTTTTAAAAGGGGATGCCATTAAGAATGAGGCGTTATCGGAAAAACAATATGTTCCCTTTTTTGGATCAAGTGAATTAAGTAGGATTAGTCCATTCCATCCATCGGTATTAGCTGAAAAATACCAACGAAATTATCGGCCGTTTTTATTAGGGGCACCTGGTACACAATCCTTGAGTCAATATATGATGATGCGTTCAGCCGGGGATGACTTGAAACACAAAAAAGTAGTATTCATCATTTCACCTCAATGGTTCGTAAAAGAGGGTGTAAAAGACGACTATTTTAATACGTATTTCTCAGAACTCCAAACATTTGATTGGTTGTTCTCATTGAAAAAGATCACACCAACGGATCGCTATTTAGCAAGACGTCTGTTACATTTTTCTAAAGTAAAAGAGGATGAGGCACTGACAGAGGTGTTAAAAACGATTAAAGCAGGCGAGTTACCAGCGGCAGACAAAATCGATCAATTCCAAAATAAATGGAACTTGCTGAAAAGGGAAGATGAGCTTTTTAGTAATATTGGCTTGAGCAATCAACAAGCGAAGATCGATCATGAAACAAAGGCTCTGCCAAACTCTTACCAAGAAGATTCTTTGGCAAATTTAGCTGAAAAAATTGGAAGAGCGGATACGACGAACAATCCTTTTGAACTAAAAAATGATTTTTATACACATCGGATAAAAAAATATGTTGACCGACTAAAAGACTCACAAACACATTGGGATTATCGCTTTTCTCCAGAATTTTCAGATTTCCAATTAGTTTTGCAGCAGTTAGCGGAAGATCATGCGGAAGTCTTATTCATTATTCCTCCCGTTAATCAAAAATGGAGTGACTACACAGGATTATCACAACAGATGATCCAAGAATTTGCGAAAAAAATCAAATTTCAGTTGAACACGCAAGGATTCCATCGAATCGCTGACTTCACTCACCAAGCGAACCAACCTTATTTTATGGAAGATACGATCCATTTAGGTTGGAAAGGCTGGTTAGCAGCAGATCAGCACATCCAGCCATTTTTAGAAAATGACCAGTCAACAAGCCATTATCAGTTAGACGATTCATTTTATAGTAAGGCGTGGCAAAAGCTATCCCCAGATCAACTGAAGGATGTACAAGTAAAACAGCAGTAAGTTGCGCTGTCTGAAACAATAAGAATGAACTGTAAAAAGTAATACTTATTGTTCCGGCTTAAAGCGATTGAAAAAATAGTAAATCCTTTCACTCAACTGTGGAATCGAACTAAACGACGGGAACAGAAATAACTTCTTTGAACGAAACTAAAATCCTCAAAATTTGAAAAATTTTTTCGTGGATTTTTGTTTATTCCTTGAAGTTGAATATTTCTGTTCCGGTCGTTTTTCTATAAAGAAAAACAGAGAAACTAAAAAGTCCACATAATAAATGGTATAATCTTGATATCAATAGTTGAAATGGGGGAAATTGATTTTGGACAAAAAAGAAGAGAAATTACTGATTGATCTAACTTCAGCCAAAGGAGTACCTGGAAATGAAGAAGAGGTCAGAAAAGTTTATAAAAACTATGCCAAAGAATTTGCAGATGATATTTTTTATGATGGATTAGGAAGTATTATTGCTAAACATGGCGCTGGTGGAGGTCCCAAGGTATTCATCTCTGGTCACATGGATGAAGTTGGATTCATGGTCACAAAAATCACGGATAAAGGATTTTTAGAATTTCAAACATTAGGCGGTTGGTGGGGGCAAGTCATGCTGGCTCAACAAGTAGAAATCAAAACGCAAGAAGGAAAAGTCATCCATGGTGTGATTGGTTCAAAACCACCTCATGTCTTGACTCCAGAAGTTCGGAACAAGCCTTATGATATCAAAGACATGTTCATTGATATTGGTGCAACTAGCGCAGCAGAGGCAAAAGAATGGGGAATCCGCCCGGGAGACATGGTTACTCCTTACATTGAATATAAACGTTTGAATGGTGGGAAATTTCTGTTAGCCAAAGCTTGGGACAATCGGATCGGAACGGCGGTTTCGTTACGCGTTCTTGAAAATTTGGCAAAAGAAAATCATCCGAATGTGTTGTTTGCCGGTAGTGACGTGCAAGAAGAAGTTGGATTGCGTGGTGCTCGTACAAGCACGCATTTAGTAAATCCTGATATTGCCTTTGCTTTAGACACAGGGACAGCTGGTGATACTCCAGGAATGACACCGAAAGAAGCAGATTCTGTCTTAGGAAAAGGACCACAGATTCTGATCTTTGATGCTTCAATGATTCCACATAAAAAATTACTGAACTTTGTAATTAGTGTTGCTGAAGAAATGGATATACCTTTCCAATATACTGTGATCACAGGTGGAGGAACGGATGCTGGGCAAATGCATTTAACGAGAGATGGGGTACCATCTGTTGCGATCACTGTCCCTGTTCGATACTTACACTCACATACATCGGTTATCCATGAAGATGATTATTTAAATACAGTGAAGCTAGTCACAGAAGTGGTCAAACGATTGGATAGCGAAACTGTTGAAAAAATTCGGAGTTATGAATAATGAAAGATAGCTTAACTATTTTAGAATATCGCAAAAAAGCGCGCATCTCGCTTGAACATCAGTGGGGGATGAATGCGTGGCTGATTTTTCTTTCTATGTTTCTCGTAGGATTAATCCAAGCATTTTTTGAAGGAGCTTTCTCAATAAATGATTCGCAGCATCAAATACTTCGTTTTTTACTTGAAAATCTCCTTCTGTTTGCTTTCTCATACGCTTTGTACTATATCGCTTTAGTCGTTGTACGTGGAGGCAGAGTAAAGTCTAATCTGTTATTCGTTGTCTTCCAAAAAGAATATTTTGGACCGATTTTAGTCATCAATCTGATCAATGTAGCCATTAACTGGCTGATCAATGCGTTGGTTTTATTACCTGGTCTATTGGTTGGTGGAGTCAGTTCATATATAAAGTTACTTTTTAATGCAAATTCTGTTGCTCCAAGTATTGTGTCAGGCGACTTATTTGATGTCAGTTTTGTTGTGTTGACTGTGATCATGGTCTTTGTTTCTTTAGTTGTCATGAGTATCATTGGTGGTCTATTTCAATTTGCTGCTTGGACAAAATTCGATTATCCAGAACTTTCGATCATCCAATGTCTTAAATATGCCTGGTATCTATTAAAAGATCGATTGGTCAAGTATATTTTATTGCAGCTTTCATTTATTGGCTGGTATATTTTGGGTGCTTTAGCCTTATTCATTGGATTACTATGGGTAATTGCTTACGTCAATGTAACGATTGCAGGATTTTATGAACAAGCGAGAATCGAGAAGAAAGATCCAACCGACTATTTTTCACTAGAAGCTAGAACATAGCCCAAAAAGTTTTAGTTATGTTAGGATAAAAAGTTGAGGGGGAATCACTCATGAAATTAACAGTTTTAGGGTGTTTAGGCGCCTATCCATATAAGAATCAAGGAACAACAAGTTATCTGCTGCAATCAGACGGCTTCAATCTTTTGATCGATGCAGGAAGTGCAACACTAGTCAAGCTGGAAGAACAGCTTGATCCGTTAGCATTAGATGCAGTGATTTTGAGTCATTACCACTATGATCACATTGCAGATTTAGGTGTACTGCAATATTATTGGCAATTGCATCCAGAAAAAGATCCTGAGGCGATTTTGCCAATCTATGGTCATACAAAAGATACGACTCATTTCGAGGAATTGACATTGCCAAATGTGACTGAAGGACGTCCTTATTTTGAAGCAGAAGAACTAAAAATAGGACCATTTACGATTACTTTTATGGAAACGATCCATCCAGTCGTATGCTACGCGATGCGAATCGTAGAGGAAACAACCGGCAAGATATTTGTGTTTACAGGAGATTCTGGTTATTTAGAAAGCTTTGTTGAATTTGCGAAAGACGCGGATCTTTTTTTAGCGGACACGTATCTATTTGCAGGAAATGAACGTCATAAAGCACACTTTACTTCAAAAGAAGCAGGCGAATTGGCCAGAGCAGCAGAGGTCAAAAAAATAGTTTTGACTCATTTGCCACAATTTGGTGATTTAGAACAGTTGAAAAAGGAGGCGCAAGAGGTCGCGGGTGCTAAGATCGAAGTGGAACTTGCTGCAGTGAATAAAGTATTTGACATCTAGGAGGAAAATGAAGATGATTTTTGTACCTAATGAGAACCACGATCCACGGATCAATTTAGCGATTGAACAGTTTTTATTACAAGAAATACCTATAGATGAACCAATTTTACTTTTTTATATTAATGAACCTTCGATCATCATTGGAAGAAATCAAAATACGATCGAAGAAATCAACCGAGAGTACGTAGACGAACATGAGATACATGTCGTTCGTCGACTTAGTGGTGGCGGTGCGGTGTATCATGACTTCGGTAATTTAAATTTTAGCTTTATCATGCCGGATGATGGCGATTCCTTCCGAGATTTTGCCAAAGTAACTAAACCGATTATTCAAGCTTTGCATGAACTAGGTGTAGCAGGAGCTGAATTAAAGGGACGCAATGACTTAGTGATCGATGGCATGAAATTCTCTGGTAATGCAATGTATGCAACGAATGGACGAATGTTCGCCCATGGAACGATCATGTTTGATTCTGATATCAACGAAGTAGTCAATGCGTTGAAAGTCAAGAAAGATAAGATCGAATCAAAAGGGATCAAATCCATTCGTTCCCGTGTGACCAATATCAAACCATTTCTTCCAAAAGAAAAACAAGGGATGACTACAGAAGAATTCCGTGAAGAAATTTTATTGAAGATCTTTGGTGTTCCATCAGTTGATCAAGTGAAAACTTATCAACTAACAGAGGAAGACTGGACAAAAATCAATGAGATCTCTGACCAGTATTATCGTAATTGGGATTGGAATTATGGAAAATCACCCGATTTCAATTTCTCTCGTCAACATCGTTTTCCAATTGGCTCTATCGAAGTCCATTTGAATGTCGCCAATGGTTTGATCCATGATGTTAAGATTTTTGGTGATTTCTTTGGATTAGGGGATATCAAGGATGTCGAGCAAATGCTAGTAGGCCAACGCTATGAAAAAGAAACATTGAAAAAAGTAGTAGAACAGATTGATATCAAAAAATATTTTGGCGCAATCGAACCAGAAGATTTACTTTCACTTTTGTATTGATCAAGTGAAACAATCAGCTTCTATTATTTTCTAGAATTACATCAAAGAGGTCTAGATAAAAGTCGTTTAGGTTTGAGAAATTGGATAGAAAAACGAACAATACGTTTTTTGTATTGCTCGTTTTTTTAATTTCCGAAAAGCCTGACTTTTGGACGCCGTTTATTTGAGAGAGGCTGGGACAGAAGTGTTTAACTCCGAGAAATAAGAAGAAATGAACGAAAATTGCTTTTCAAATTTTTGTGAATTTCGGCTTATTTCTGAAGGAGTTGCTTCTGCTCCCGCCGTTTATTCGAGCGTCTGTAGCAAAACTGTCTTTAGATTTGTCCTACATTCTTTATTTTGATTTAGAACATGCAATAAAAGTTTTTCTACCTTATCTCATCACTTTACTTTCTCGGATTTTTGAATGGGTGTTTTAACTGGATCGTGAGGCGATCACTCTTATTGTCTTTTTCTTGCCTCAATGTACCAGCGTATCGTTCAGCGATATCTTTGATCATCGTGAGATCAAACTGTTCTTTTTCTTGCAATTCTTCTGTGATACCGTGAGAAAATAAGTTCGTTTCATAATGAGCGCTATGTTCACAGTGGATCAGTAATTCATCCTCTTTTTCTTTTAAGTGTAATGAAATTTTTCGTTGCACAGGGTCCTCGATAGCGTGAGTTTCCCTAAAAGAATGCTCTAGTACATGAATCAATAACTGCGTTAGATCATTGTCACTGACAGCCGGTTTTTCTGGAAGATCCGCTTTGAATTCTACTTGGATATTACGCTTAGAAGCAATATCTTGATAACGAGCTAGAATCAGATTTGTCAGTTGGTGTGCAGAATAAGAGAAGATGAATTTAAAGTTCTGTGCCTCATTCAAGATGTCTCTAATTTCATTTTGTGCTTCTAAAGATTTATTTTCTAAAATTAGATCTTCAATGTTTTCCATATTTTGAATAAATTCGTGTCTTAATGAACTGATTTCTCGGATATGCTCTCGTAGTTGGTCATAGTGTTGCTCCAATAAATCGGACTTCACCTCAAGAAAGCCCACCACTCGTTGATGTTGGTCGAAACTGACGATATATTCGATGATATTATAAACAACGATCACAATCAAAATGAGCACGAATAAAATAGTTGACCAATTGATATCTGCTTGATAGATCCCTAATGCAGATTGGATATAAATCATGCAATGGGAAATCGCGATCAGGACGATCCATGGCGTACAAGCCACAAAAAAGCGATTGTTCTTATATGCCTCACCTATGGAAGCTAATGAGGTAACCAAGGTACTAATAACACTTACAACGTTGACGATAGGCATCAGTTCCGGAAGTTCATTTGGTGTCACTAAAGAATAAACGAGCACACCTAGTTGTATCGAAATTTGAACGATACAAAATAAACTATATATTTTTTTATAATAGATCATTCGTGTCAGATAGTAAGAGATAATAAGTATTGAAGTTAGAATAATAAAAATATGCGATAAAATAGAATGCACGATCGGCTCGAAGAGAACACCACTCAAGATGTCTTCTGAAACGGATTGGAATCCAAGAACTAATGCAAAACAACTAAGGATCAGTAAAGAAACATCGAGCTTTCTCTTCTTGTAGAGAATAAATGTCGAGTAGGACAAGGTTCCTATAGCTAAAAATACAGCAATGATCATCGTGACTACTTGGGGAATGGACTGGGAGAAAATAAAGCTGATCATCGGTCCAGTTGTTCCGATATAGACTTTAGGAGGAAACCCAGCATAATTACGATAGGGAGAAGCAACTTCGATTTTTAATATTTTCCCAGCGTAGTCTGTAGGTAGATCGATCACAGCTAAAGAAAGTCCTGGGTTATTTTCTTCTAAAATATGAGAGTGATCATATAAGAGTTGTTTGTCTAGGTATACTCTGATCCATTGATGGTTTCCTTTGATCAATAGATTTGAATCATTTACTTGTTCTTTTAGGATGGTTTCCATGGAAAATGTTTCATTTCGATCGATTTTCGGAAGGTGTGTCACGTAGCGGCTATCAAAATGAAAATCAGGATCACTTTTCGAGTAATAACTCCAAGAATCAGTCAATTCTGTCACGTTGTCACGATCTGTTGGGGCAAAGATATAATAAAAAAAGTAAAAAATACTTAATAAAAATAACGAACATAATATAAACAAAAAAATCCATTTTATTTTTATACTGGACTGTTCTTTTGTATTATTATTGTTATTGAAAATCTTCATAACATTATCCTTTCTGTCATGTAGTTTTTTTCAGATTATACGTTTTTTCATTTATAGTCAATCAAAAATAGCAATAAATTTAGATAACTAGGGTTATTTTTGATTTTCGTTTCAATTTAAAGTTATTCTATTATTAATATGTTATGTTTAGGTTTGATAAAAATATTTAGTTATTATATTATTAGGTTGGATAATTGAAGAAGAGGAGTGGGAAGCGGTGCCTTTATACAAAAAAATAACTTTTTTCAGCTCGATATCATTGATTGTACTGTTAGCACTTACCTTAAGTATTATCTTACTTCCTAGGGTTTTTGGCTTGACGACACAAATCATCGAAGATGACGGAATGAGCCCTTATTATAGTAAAGGTAGCCTGATTTATGTAAGACCAAAAAATCCTAATGAACTATTGGTTGGGGATGTCATCACTTATTATGAAAATTCCGGCGAACACATTATGACAAGAAGAGTTATTGCAGTAGAAGAAGAACATCAAAAATTTTATACGAAAGCGGACAATCAAAGTCAAACGGAATCTGGTGTTGTGTCAAAGAGAAACATTATTGGTGTACCAATCTTTCAAATTCCATATATTGGAATTGTATTATCCAGAACAGCATTTGTATGGATTCGCTGGTTGTTCTTTGGGATTGCGTTTAGTTTGTCAGCCATCACTGCTTGGAACACACTTGATACGTTTAAAAAAAGGAAAAGAAACCATTCATTTTTGTCTTCACACAATGTCAACGACTAATAATTTTTCCTAGCTTGTATATTTATTTTATTCTTCGTATAATGGAAGAATAAGGAGGAAGATTATGCGTAATGAAATGATGCATCGTCCTGTAGTGAAAGAAGAGTTAGTTGACTTTATGCGGACGAAACAGAAAAAACTTGAAGGTGAGCTTGGCTTGATTGAAGAAGAAGCACATCTCGCAGAAGTTCCAATCGTTCCACATGAGACAGTGGTCTTCATGCAATTTTTATTGGGCCAATTACAACCTAAAAAAATTTTAGAAATAGGTGCAGCTATTGGGTTTTCGTCTAGTTTAATGGCACAAACGATTGAAAAAGATGGGCATGTCACCACGATCGATCGTTTTGACGTTATGATCAAGAAAGCAAAAGCGACTTATGAAAGACTAAATTTAACAGATAAAGTAACGTTATTAGAAGGGCAAGCTGCTGATATTTTACCAACACTGACTGGTCCTTATGATTTCATTTTTATGGATAGCGCTAAATCAAAATATATTGAGTTTTTACCCGAATGTTTACGTCTCTTAAAAAAAGGCGGAGTGTTGATGGTAGATGATATTTTTCAGGGAGGAACGATTCTTTTACCAGATGAAGAAATTCCCAGAGGAAAGCGGGCGATCCATCGTAAATTGAATGAGTTCTTACGAGTGGTGATGGAGCATCCAGACCTTACTTCCACTTTAGTACCTTTGGGAGATGGAGTAATCCTTATCACTAAAGAAAAAGATCAGATTGTTTTATAGTAAGGGGAAATTGTCGTACATTTTCCTAAAAAAATAAACAATAGGTGAATCTGGACTTTGCGACAATAAGAACAAATAGATGAAAAAATAAAAGAAACTATTTGTTCTTATTGTTTACTATCCCCCATAGGATGAGAGCTACCTATTTATTTAGTAGGTTCAAGAAAAAAATCAAACAATTTAGACGATTGGGCATTTTATCAATAAAATAACTATTTCGTATTGACAGAAACAAAATGATTCTATATAATTATTTTTGTTCCGAAAAAGCTTGTCATAGTAGCTCAGCTGGATAGAGCATCCGCCTTCTAAGCGGACGGTCGGGGGTTCGAATCCCTCCTGTGACGTAATCAAACCGCTAGAAACGTTTGTTTCTAGCGGTTTTCCTTTTATTTTGTGCCAAATTTGTAGCAAAAAAATCAAGGGATAACGATCTAGTGGATGAGCAATTTTTGGTAAATTACAAAATGGTATTCAGGTGAGAGGCTGAGACAGACGTAGCATCAAGAAATAAGAAGGGCTTATTTCTTGATGCTACGTTTGTCTCACTGTTTATCCACTTTTTGTTTTTCCATAGTTCTAGCAGCTGCTAAAAATGACCATGAGCTCCCATAGTTTCGCTTTTTACGATGCAAAGATTTCTTGAATGAGGTCATTAATATAGAACATGGGATTGTGCTAAGGAATAATCTGAAAAAGAGTATTTTCAAGTAGTTAATCGGAAATTTTATTGAGTGGTTCAATGTAGACGCTCTTTCTAGCTGCGGCGACGTATGTAGCTCCATCAAAGTTGCACTTTCAACTGATCAACTTTCGCTTTTTTCGATCAATTATAGATAGTTTTTGGTCAATTTATACTATTTAAGTACGAATTAATTACTGATATAGTAGGGATAACAAAAAATGAAAGTGTTTTAAGGGGTGCGTGTCGAAATGCCAATTATAAAAGAAATGTTTGTACCGAAAGAATTGATCAAAGACAAAATTGATTTACTCGTCGAAAACTTAACAGCTATCCAAGATGATAGTGGCGAATTTCTATTAGATTTTGATGGGATGAAAGTAGACGATAAGAGCTGGTCCGTATGGAACTGGCCTCAAGGAGTGGGACTATATGGTATCTACAAAAATTTCCAAATAACCAAAAATCCTCGTGCATTTGAAATCGTTCATGAATGGTTCGAAGCACGAATGGAAGAAGGTGCTCCACCAAAAAATGTGAACACGATGGCACCTTTACTTACGATGGCTTATTTATACGAGGATACCAATGATCTTCGTTATCTTTCCTATTTGGAACAATGGGCGGAATGGGTCATGCATGACATGCCAAGAACAAATGAGAATGGTTTGCAACACGCCACTTACGGCCCAGAAAACAAAAACCAGCTATGGGATGATACGCTAATGATGACAGTGTTGCCGCTAGCGAAGATTGGCAAGTTACTTCAACGTCCTGACTATTTAGAAGAAGCACGCTATCAGTTTATGATTCATATCAAGTATTTAATTGATAAACGAACTGGACTATGGTATCACGGTTGGACATTTGAGGAAAATCATAATTACGCTGAAGCTTTTTGGGCACGGGGAAATTGTTGGCTGACAATTGCGATTCCTGAAATTATTGAGATCTTGGAACTTTCAAAAGAGGATGCGCTGAGACAATTTTTAATTGAAATACTGGAAGCACAGGTGCGCTCGCTTGCCGTTCACCAATCGGAAACAGGATTATGGCATACGCTAATTGATGATCCCTCTTCTTACCTAGAATCTTCTGCAACAGCGGGTTTTGCCTATGGCATTTTGAAAGCGATACACAAACGCTATTTGCCACAGGAATACAAAGAAATTGCTTATCGTGGGATTAAAGGACTATTGGAACAAATTGACGAGATGGGAGAAGTGAAAAATGTTTCGATTGGTACAGGAATGGGGGATAGTTTAGATTTTTATCGAAACATTGGAATCACAGCTATGCCGTACGGTCAATCATTAACAGTACTTTGTTTGACGGAATTGTTGGTTTCTTATTGTTAAAAAAGAAAGGATAATCAAATGAAAAAAATAGCCTTGCTAGTAGGAGTATTTAGCCTAATATTACTAGGCTTAAGTGGTTGCGGCAACCTTGCGACAGTTACTCCAACAGATAAAAAGGAAGTAATCACATTGCGTTTTGCCTATGCAAGTAATAGTCAACCGGTTATTGATGTAATGAAAGAATTTGGTCGATTAGTAGAAAAAAAAACAGCTGGTTCAGTGAAAATTCAATATTTTCCAGATGGGCAGCTTGGAGGTGAAAGAGAATTAATCGAATTGACTCAGTCGGGAGCTGTTGATTTTACGAAAGTGAGTGCTTCGGCTTTAGAAAGTTTTTCAAAAGAGTATGCTATTTTTTCAGTTCCCTATCTATTTAAAAATGAAGAACATTTTTTCAAAGTGATGGTTAATGAAAAAATTATGGAGCCAGTTTACCAGTCAACGGCCAATTTAGGGTTTACTGGTATCACCTACTATGATTCAGGCCAACGAAGTTTTTATATGGTCAAAGGGCCTATCCGAACCCCGCAAGATTTAAAAGGAAAGAAAATCCGGGTTATGCAAAGTGAGACAGCGATCAAAATGGTTGAGCTACTTGGAGGATCGGCTGTACCAATGGGGAGTGACGAAGTGTATACTTCCTTACAATCGAATTTAATCGACGGTTCTGAAAATAATGAATTTGTGCTACATACGGCTGGGCATGGTAGTGTCGCTAAATATTATTCTTATGACGAACATACGCGCGTGCCAGATATTATCATTATGAATGATGCGATTAAAGACCAGTTGACAAAAGAACAAGAGACAGCAATTTATGAAGCAGCAAAAGAATCAACTATTTTTGAAATTGATGCTTTTGCTAAGGCGGTTGAAGAAGAAAAAGCGATTTCTCAAAAAATGTATGGGGTCAAATTTAATAAAGTCGACAATACCCCGTTTCGTGAGGCGGTTACACCCCTCCATAATGAGTTTAAAAACAACCCCATCTATCACGAATTGTACCAGGAAATTCAAGCACAAGGGGGACAGTAAATGAAAAAGATAGTGAATAAAATTTTGGAAATTGTTTGTGCTACTTTACTTGTTGCTATGGTCGCAATAGTTTTATGGCAAGTATTTTCCCGTACGGTATTAGGTAATCCTAATACCGTGACAGAAGAACTTGTTCGTTTTGGCTTGGTTTGGTTAGCGATGCTTTCTTCGAGCTATGTGGTAGGGAAAAAAACGCATTTAGCAGTCACTTTATTAAGTGAAAATTTAACAGGTAAAAAAAGAAAACTGTTAGAAATAATTATTCAAGTCTTATTCATTGCTTTTGCTGCAATTATCATGATTTACGGTGGTACCAATGCAGTTTCTCTGACAATGAAACAGATTTCTCCGTCATTAGGTATACCTATGGGTTATGTCTATTTATCTGTCCCTGTATCTGGTGGACTAATGATTCTCTACAGTTTGATCAATTTATTTGATACATTGCACAATCAACCAATTCAAGAAAAAATATAGAAATGGAGAAATGATATGGCACTAGAAGCCGGCTTGATTCTATTTGTCGTTTTTGTTGTATTGCTTATAGTAGGAATGCCAATTGCAATTAGTATTGCTTTTTCATCTATGATGACGTTATTGTTGGTCATTCCATTTAATGTTGCCACCTTTAGTTCTGCTCAAAAAATGGTTGGCAGTATCAATAGTTTTTCTTTAATTGCGATTCCCTTTTTTGTTCTATCAGGTATTATTATGAACAATGGTGGATTGCCAAAAAGCTCGTCGATTTTTCCATGTTATTTGTCGGGCGTATCCCAGGTTCTTTAGCACATACGAATGTTTTAGGAAATGCTTTATTTGGCTCAATTTCTAGTTCTGCAATTGCTGCTTCGACAGCGATTGGCGGGGTGTTAATTCCCCAACAAGTAGAAGAAGGGTATGATCGGAAATTTGCGACAGCGGTGAACATTGCTTCAGCTCCTACAGGGATGGTCATTCCTCCCAGTACTGCGTTTATCATGTATTCATTGGTGGCAGGTGGTGCGTCGATTTCGGCTTTATTCATGGGAGGATATCTTGTCGGTGCGTTTTGGTCGCTTGGAATTATGATAGTGGCTTTCGTTATTGCCAAAAAGAATAAATACCCAACGATCCAAAAAGGACAATTGAAAGATGCCAAAAAAATATTAAAAGAAGCAATACCTAGTTTATTGTTGATCCTCATTATTATTGGGGGAATTTTAACTGGAATCTTCACCGCTGTCGAAGCGTCTGCTATTGCAGTGATCTATTCATTACTGATTGCCATGTTTTATTACAAGACAGTAAAAATAAACGACATTCCCAATATGGTAGTGCAAGCAGTTACTATGTCAGGAACGATTATGTTTTTGCTTGCAACCTCATCAATGATGTCATTTGCAATGGCATTTACCGGCATCCCGCAAGCAATTAGCAGTATGATTATGGGTATTACTGATAATAGATTAATCATTTTATTATTAGTTAACTTAGTTTTATTGTTTGTTGGGATGTTTATGGATGTTGCACCAGCAATCTTAATTTTTACACCTATATTTCTACCAATTGTTACAAGTGTGGGGATTGATCCTGTCCATTACGGCTTATTCTCAATTATGAATCTTTGTGTAGGATCAATAACGCCTCCTGTTGGTACAGGGCTATATGTAGGAGCCAGTGTAGGAGGAGTAAAAGCCGAATCCATGCTTAAACCAATGTTGCCTTTTTACGCTATCATGCTCGTTGTTTTATTTTTGATCACTTATTTTCCAGAGTTAGTCATGTGGCTACCCAATGTATTAAGTTAGGAGGAAAAAATGTTAAATTTAACTATCCGCGGGCATGATCTTACTCAAGCACACACCCTAAAAGAACTAGCTGAAGAAACTCAAAACCAAGGCATTCATACAGTACAGTTAGCTTTAAGGCTGTCCTTTCCAGAATTAGCTTCCGGGGCAGGAGCTATTAATTCTGGAATGGGAAACTTTGTCAAACGAACACTAATGCAAAAAAATGTTCATGTTGGGATTTTAAGCTGCTATATTAATATGATTCACCCCGATTTAGCTATTAGAGAACAATTGTTAACAAAGTTTGAACGCTACCTGCAATACGCAGCTTCATTTGGAGCTTCTATGGTTGCTTCAGAAACTGGCAACGTTTTTCCTGAGATTTTCTATACAGAAGAAAATTTTACTGATGAGGCTTTCGAGCAGGCAGTTGCAGTAATCCGTCGATTAGTGAAAACTGGAGAAAAGTATAATATGATGGTAGGAATCGAGCCCGGATTGAATCACCCCATTTACTCTATCGAACGTGTTGTTCAGTTGCTTGATGCAGTAAAATCGGACTATCTAGGCATTATCTTAGACCCCACTAATTTAATTGCAAGCAGTACTTATCAAGAACAAGTTCAACTGGTGGAATCTGCTTTTGACCAGTTTGGAGAAAAAATATGTGCGGTACATTTAAAGGACTTTATTGTGAAAAAACAACAAATCATTCCAACAAATCTCGGCGAGGGACAGCTGGATTATCAAAAAATAGTCGAACTAATTACAGAAAATAAGCCTTATTTATTTGTAGTTTTGGAAGAGACAAAGGATCAAAAAATAAGTCAGGCAATTAAACTACTAAAAGAAGGCGAAAACTCGAATTTCGAATGACGCGAAAGAGACTAAGTGCGAAGCAGTTCTTTTCTACGGTAACTTTCTTTTTTGTAGAAAATAGTTCAGGTTAAGAAGAGGGCCAACCCATCGTTTAGGATTGATTGCAACTCCTTCTTTTAACAAGACGACAAGTTGGCTATAATATACTTGTTCACAACTGAACAAAAAAAGGGGGCAAGCGATGTATCAAAAAAAATACGTGGCCAACAAGTCAATACGATGGTATCAGATTAATATGAAATTTATCATGTAACAGATGTTGTTAGTCCAAACAAAACCCTATATCATCATCATGACTTTTACGAAGTACACGCGACTTTGAAAGGTACAGCTTTTTTTTATCTAAATGGTCGGCAATTTACAATTGAACAGGGAACTATTTTATTGATCCATTCCAATGATCTGCATCAGATCGTCCGACAGTCTTCAGATGTATTTGAGCGGGTTTATGTTTTTGTCACATCCTCATTTTTAGAGAACCGGTCCACTAGATGGACGAATTTAGCATCTTGTTTTCAACCCTTAGGAGAAAATAGAAGTCGTATATTACAAGTATCCCCACAATTAGTAAAAGAAAAGTTATCATTTATTGATTCTCCACCAGACAAGGAAATTTATGGGGAGGATATCAAGTACGAACAAGCATTGGTAGATTATTTCATCTTTTTGAACCAAGCTGTGCAAATGGAAGAGTGTACCCAGGCACAAAATGCAGTCGTTCTGAATGAACGTGTGGAACAAATGATGCACTATATTTCCAATAACCTATCGCATCCTTTGACGCTAGATGAAATGGAAAAATACTTTTTTGTAAGTAAATACCATATTACAAGAGAGTTTAAAAAGCATACGGGCGTTACTTTTCATCAGTACGTTATGAAAAAAAATTAATTTATGCCAAACAGCTATTGCGAGAGTACAATAGCTCCAGTAGCATTTACCGAAAATGTGGGTTTTGTTCTTATCCTCATTTTCTAAAGGCATTCAAAAAAGAGTTTGGCTTAACACCAAAAGAGTTTTTAAAGCGTAGTGCACAAAATCAATTGATCCATTATGAACATTTTGAGCAGGAACATTGATCCTTTGTATAGATACCACTTGGCATAGAGCCTATCCAACATCACAAATAACTGAGACTGGGACAAAACTTGTCTCAGTCTCTTCTAGTTTCTCTAAAAACGGATAAACGGTGAGTCAAACGTAGCATCTTCGAAAAATAAGCCGAAATTTACCAAAAATTGGAGAAGCAATTTTCGGAAATTCCTTCTTATATCTTGATGCTAAACACGTTTGTCTCACCTTCGGTTATTTGTGGAGAACTATGTACTTACCTGCTGAAAAAAAGCATACGTGGAACATAGATCAAAAAATGAAGGATAGTTTGTTTTAGCAACAGTCTGATAAGGAGAATCCGTCATTATTCAGGTATACATACCAAGCTAAAAGGTTTGATTTTTTATTTTTAGGCTGTTCAGCTATACTATTTTTACTCATCCCTTTTCTTTTGGGATGGTAGAGATATCTTCAAAGGGGGAAGTAGAATGTCAGTCATTTCACAAATTTTGATCACGCTTGTTGCGGTTGAATTCTTTTATATCATGTATCTTGAAACTTTTGTACCTAGTTCTAAAGCCACCGGCAGAGTCTTCAAAGTGAGCCAAAAAGAATTGGCCAATCCAACGGTTCAAACGTTGTTCAAAAATCAAGGAATCTATAATGGGTTGATTGCTGTGGGGCTTTTATACGGAGCTTATTTTGCAACGGCTCAAAAGGAGATTTCACTTTTACTGCTAATCTACATTTTATTCGTCGCTGCGTATGGAAGTTTTACTAGTGATAAAATGATTTTCTTGAAACAAGGCGGACTAGCAGTGATTGCGCTTATGACGCTAGTATTCTAAATAATGAAAATGCAGAAAATTTCATGAAAAAATGGACTAACTTTGTGAAAAATATTACTTTATGGTGGAATATATGCTATCCTAGTACTCGCGTGTTTGAAAAAACAATAGTAAAAAGGAGTTTATAGGTTGTTTAAAAAGTATGTTTTTTTATTAAAAGAAGAGTTCACAGGATATGATTTTTCAAAGTTTCAAAAGGACTTGCTAGCAGGAATCACTGTGGCGGCGGTAGCCTTACCGCTTGCATTAGCTTTTGGTGTATCTAGTGGGGCGAATGCGGCTGCTGGTTTGATTACAGCAGTGATTGCTGGATTAGTTATTGGTAGTTTATCAGGCGGATTCTATCAGATCTCTGGTCCTACAGGTGCCATGGCTGCTATCTTGATGTCGATTGCGGCAACACAAGGAATGCAAGGTGTATTGCTTGCGACATTTTTAGCCGGTATCTTGTTGCTTCTTGCGGGTATTCTCCGATTAGGTACATTGACTTCATTTATTCCAGCTCCCGTGATTACTGGGTTTACCTCGGGGATTGCGATCATCATTGCATTGGGGCAAGTGGATAATTTGTTTGGTGTTCACTCGGAGGGAGCAAATGTCATTGAAAAACTGTCTAGCTATCATACCTTAGGCTTTCCAGTGAATATCGCTTCATTCTTGATGGGATTCGTCGTAATTGTAGGAATGATTCTTTATCCTAAAAAATGGGCTGCGAAAGTGCCAAGTTCACTTTTAGCGATCATTCTCACTACTGTCGTGATGCTGCTGTTCCAATTACCAATCGCAACAGTTGGGAAGATCCCCCAAACATTAATCAGCAGTGATCGCCTGATGATCGATGCTTTCGATCTTTCTGCGTTAAAAGAAGTAATGGTACCTGCTATCAGTATTGCACTTTTAGGTATGGTCGAGAGTTTGCTTTGTGGAGCATCTGCTGGGCGTATGGCCAACAAACCATTGGATAGTAATCAAGAACTTGTAGCACAAGGAATTGGGAATCTAGTATTACCTTTTTTTGGTGGGATTCCTGCAACAGCGGCGATTGCTAGAACGAGCGTGGCTATCAAATCTGGCGCACAAACTAGATTAGCTGGGATTATCCATGCGTTCGTTTTATTCTTATCAATGATCGTTTTTGCACCGATTATGTCAAATATCCCAATGCCTGCTTTAGCGGGTGTTTTGATCGTTACAGCTTGGCGGATGAATGAATGGAGTACGATAAAAACGTTAGTAGCCAATAAATACTGGTCAGGGATCTTGCTATTTGGACTAACCATGGTTTGTACAGTCATCTTTGATTTGAGTATTGCGATCGTCATCGGTATCATCGGTGGGTGTATTTTCTTTGTCATCAAAAGTGCAGCTATCACGATTTCTGTTGAAACGATTGATTGGCAAAGAATGAATCTGCCAGAAACAAAGAAACTAGAAAATTGGACGGTTGTTTATATCAGCGGACCACTCTTTTTCATGTCAGCGGAAAAATTAAAAAACAAATTAGCGCAATTGAATCATAAAGATGGCCTGATTTTTTCAATGCGCGGAGTACCAAGCATTGATCTGACAGCAAAAGCAGTTTTTGAAGAGTTTCAAGAGAAGGCGGAAAGCAGAGGGCAAACGATCATTTATACTTCCTTACAACCAGAAGTTGAGAAACAGTTACAACATTTATGGAAAAAAGAGGGAACTGAACAACATCAGACTGTTGCCCATGCACTTTCAGCATTACACGAACAATATACTTAATTTAGGTCATAACAAAAGTATTTATCTTTGTGAAAAAAGAAGCACAAAAGACCGTTTTTCAAATTTGGAAAACTGGACTTATTTCCCAGGTGTTATTTATGTTCCGTCGTTTATTCGCGTTAAGAGAGGTCGAGACAAAAGTCGTTTAGGTTTGAGAAATTGGAAAAAAGAGGGGGGGACAGAAGTCTTTAACTCCGAGAAATAAGAAGAAATTAACGGAAATTACTTTTCAAATTTTTGTGAATTTCGACTTATTTCCGAAGTAGTTACTTCTGTTCCCACGCTCTTTTTTTTTGAAATTTCCGAAAAACCTGACTTTTGGACGCCGTTTATTCGGAGTCTGTAGCAAACCTGACTTTTTAGATTTGCTTCACGTTCTTAATTTTCTTTTTTCAGATATTCAGCCAAAGTAAGCCAGTCGTGATTGATCATCTCTGCTAAAGAACGATTATAGAAAATGGCTGCTGGATGGAATAGGGGGAAGACGTGATATGTTTTTTCACTCCATTTATAAGCATCCATTTTCTCATTCAATCTCAAAATAGGGCCAGTATACAATTGACCATGATTTTTTGAAATTTTATATGACTGTCCTAGTAAGCGTTGTAGTCCGATATTTCCCAAAGTTGCAATCAATTGGGGCTGGACATGTTCAATTTCATAATCCAAGATCGGTGCGTGAGCGAATATCTCCGCTTTTGAGGGTGTGCGGTTCGGATAGACAGTTTCAGTTGCTTGTTTGCGTTTGTTCAGGCGGTGGACCGTACGGTAAGGCCGACTTCTGACTGCACTTGTGATATAAACATCCTCACGTGTCAATCCAGCGAGGGAGAGTGCTTGCATCAATTCTTTGCCAGCTTGTCCGCTAAAAGGAATATGGTTTTCGATTTCTGTTTTTCCAGGAGCTTCTCCTACGAGCATCAGCTTCGGGAAAAGCGGTCCCTGTCCAGCCACAAATCCTTCTACTGGACGGTTTTGCATCCGGGTTTTTGCTTCTTGGACCAATTCATCTGGATAATGCATTGGATCTCCTCCTTTATACGACTTATTATAAATAGAAAAGAATAAAATTGCGATTGAACCACATTATGTAAAAAAGGGAAAGTTACATGTAAACTAGAGTTGACGGATGCGTATGTTTCTGGTAATCTAGTACTGTTGTAATTGTGGACTCTACAGCTACAACCGCACAGAACGAGTTTATTAAGTACAGTTTACTGTCACTCTGGATGGCGAGTCTAAGTCTATTATAAGGAGGTGCTTTATAGCATGTACGCAATTATTAAAACTGGTGGTAAACAAGTAAAAGTTGAAGTTGGACAAACAATCTACATTGAAAAACTTGACGTTGAAGCAGGCGAAAAAGTTGTTTTTGACGAAGTTATTTTAGTAGGTGGCGAATCTACAAAAGTAGGCGCTCCGACAATTTCAGGTGCAACTGTTGAAGGAACTGTTGAAAAACACGGCAAACAAAAGAAAGTCGTTACTTTCAAATACAAACCTAAAAAACATTCACACCGTAAACAAGGTCACCGTCAACCATACACAAAAGTGGTTATCGACGCAATCAACGCTTAATTAGCGCTTGAGAAAGAAGGCCTGAATAGAATGATCAAAGGAACATTTAAACGTAATGACGCTGGTCAAATCGTTTCATTTACTTTGACAGGGCATGCTGATGCAGGTCCTTATGGTAGTGATATCGTTTGTGCAGGAGTTTCTGCATTAGCTATCAGTACAGTAAACGGAATTGCCTCATTAGCTGGTTTTGAACCGATTGTCGAAATGAATGAAGAAGAAGGCGGCTATTTATATACCGAAGTAACTTCAGGAATGACACAAGAACAAAACAATATTGCCGAGATTCTATTAGAAAATCTCTTGTTGGGATTACAATCAATAGAAGCTGAAAATTCAGAATATATCCAAATTAAAACAATCAATGATAAATAGGAGGTGCAGACCATGTTGTTATCAATGAATCTACAATTATTTGCCCACAAAAAAGGTGGCGGTTCTACATCTAACGGCCGTGACTCAGAATCAAAACGTCTAGGTGCTAAACGTGCTGATGGACAAACTGTTACAGGTGGGTCAATTCTTTACCGTCAACGCGGAACAAGAATCTATCCAGGTGTAAACGTGGGTATTGGTGGAGACGACACTTTATTTGCTAAAGTTGATGGCGTAGTACGTTTTGAACGTAAAGGCCGCGACAAAAAACAAGTGTCTGTTTATCCAGTAGCTCAAGAAGCTTAATAAACGACTAGCTCTATTCCTTTTATGACAAGGAATAGGGCTTTTTTGTATGTTAAGGATATTTTTTGACCATATTTTTGACTATACTTTTTAAAAATCGAGATAGTTCGGTTGTTCATGTAAGTGTAAATCCATACAAACAAAAATATCTCAAATGTAGATTGCTTGAAAATTTTTGCTTTTCTTAAATTATAAATCAAATAAAACGCTCTAGGTCATGAAATCATTTTATTCCTTTTTTTGTTATACTAAATTTGTGGGAATTGTTCATTCTTTTACAAGAGGAGGAAGGTTTTTGGAAAATTTATTTATGACGTTTCTTACGTACTCTTTTATAGGTTGGCTTTGGGAAAGTATTTTTTGCTCGATCAAGGCAAGGCATTTTGTGTATCGTGGTTTTTTACTTGGTCCTTACTGTCCGGTTTATGGATTTGGTGTAGTGGCTGTACTGACACTTGTGCCAAGTAATGCGGGAACATTGCTGAATCTCTATTTCAATGCAGTGGTGATCGTAACGATCGTGGAATTTGTTACAAGCTGGCTATTAGAAAAATTATTTGGTATGAAATTATGGGACTACACAAAAGTTCCCTTTAATATTGAGGGAAGAGTGGCGGTTCCTGTGTCATTATTTTGGGGGATAGGGTGTCTCTTGTTGATCAAATGGATCAATCCGATGATTCAAGACGTCATTGAGTTATTTATTAGGAATACGGAAAATATTGGGCCGTTGGTGATTGCGTTTCTTTTCCTACTGGATGTACTCTCTACCTTTGTTTTTACATTTACGACCAAGAAAGAAGTAGCTTCTGTAATTGATGATTCTGATCCTGAAAATGCAGCGATAAAAGAATTTCGCTTAAAACATTTATTGATGAATCGTCGATCTTCTAGAAGTAGAGAAAGAGTCACTCAGTTTCTTAAAAGCCAGCCAATGAAAATAAAACATCATAATTTGAATCGTTTGATCAAAAATTATCCGAATATTCGATTTAAGAAATAATTAGTTTTTCATAACGATTTAATTAGTTAATTAGACAACTTTCTAACAGGTACTTTGTTTAGGGAGTGTCTTTTTTTAGTAATTTGTCATTTTAATAATCTGTTGATTTCAATTGTAAGACAGATTAAAGTAATAACACGCACTAGTACTAAGGAGAGTGGAACAAAAGATTTTTTATATGAAAAATAGTTGACGAAATCTAATTAAATCAATAGTATTATGTTTTGAAACCAGTCTAAAAAAAGGAGCGAGGAAATTGGCAAAACGAATTGACCGAATTTATACGTATGTCAAAGAGAAAACCGCTCATCTTACACCTGCTGAATATGATCAAGGCGTAACAACACAAGAAATCGCTGAAGTTTTAGGAATTCAACGAACGAATAGCAGTAAAGATCTTAATCAGCTTGTACGTGAAGGAAAATTGTTGAAGACAGACGGACGACCTGTACGTTACATATATCAAATGCACGTCACTTATAATCAACCAGCTGTTAAACATGTGATCAGCTATAAAGAAACGACGAATGAAATTGAAAAACCAATGATTCAAATCGATACAAAGGATATCTTTGCTAAAATCATCGGTGCAAATGGCAGTATGAAAAATTCTGTCGAACAAGCGAAAGCGGCAATTTTATATCCTCCAAAGGGATTGAATTGCCTGATTACAGGACCAACAGGATCAGGGAAGACCTACTTTGCACACGCAATGTTTCACTTTGCCAAGGCCAATAATGTAGTAGGGGAAGAAAATGAGCTGATCGTATTCAATTGTGCAGATTATGCAAATAATCCAGAACTGTTGATGAGTCATCTATTCGGCTATGTAAAAGGTGCTTTCACGGGGGCGGAAGAAGAAAAAATGGGGATCATCGATCAAGCAGACGGCGGAATGCTTTTTCTGGATGAGATCCACCGTTTGCCACCGGAAGGGCAAGAAATGATTTTTTATTTTATGGATCATGGCACGTATAGTCGTTTGGGTGAGACGACAAAATCTCATGAAGCGAATGTTCGGATCGTTGGGGCAACCACAGAAGATCCAGGTTCTTCTTTATTGGAAACTTTTGTTCGCCGTATCCCGATCAATATCAAGTTGCCGGCATTTGAAAAACGACCAGCAAACGAAAAAATCGATTTAGTAAAAATCATGATCGCTCATGAAGCCAATCGCACGCAGCGGAAAATCACGTTGACTGAAGATGTTGTCAAAGCTTTAGTAGGCAGTGTGACCTATGGAAATATTGGGCAGCTGAAATCGAATATCCAACTGGTTTGTGCAAGAGGCTTCCTGAATCATATGAATTCACCAGAAATCTCGATCACGATCGATGATTTGACGGAAGGGATCAGAAGTGGTTTGATCCAATTAGCGAGTAACAGAGAAGCGATGTCTGAATTATCAAAGTTACTGGAACCTAAAATCACGGTTTTACCTAATGATATGATCATGAAGATCCAGTCCGATCCCTATGAGCTTCCTTATAATCTTTATGATATCATCGGTGATAAGGCTGCTCTTTTGAAGTCAGATGGATTAGACCAAGAAGCAATCAATCATTTTATTTCGACAGACATCAATATCCACTTGAAATCTTTCTACAAGGATCACGGATTCTCCTTTAATGCGGATAACAAATTAGCAGAATTTGTCGATTCCAAAATCATTGAGGTAACAAACCAAATTTATGTGATGGTCAAAAAAGCATTACCTTATGAATTTCAACAGAATTTCATTTATGCCATGAGCTTGCACATTAGTTCGTTTTTAAAACGGATCAATATTGGCGAGGAACGTCATACAAATGACAATATACGTGAAATGGCGATTGATTTTCCGGAAGAATATACGATCGCACAAGAAGTAAGAAAATATATCGAAACCTATTTTCAAGTGAAGATTCCCGATAGTGAGGATTATTATTTGACGGTCCTGCTTGTGTCACTTCGAGCGAACCAAGCGAGTGGAAGAATCGGGGTCGTAGTGGCAGCTCACGGTACAAGTACAGCAAGCAGTATGGTACAAGTAGTCCAACAGTTATTAGATGCTGATAATGTACGAGCGGTCGACATGCCGTTGGATATGGATCCAAAAACTGCGCTTGCTAGGATCGAACGTAATGTTGAAGAAGTGGATGAAGGCAGTGGAACCATCTTATTAGTGGATATGGGCTCCTTAGCTTCGTTCAATACACAAATCCAAAGAGATACTGGGATTCCTGTTCGGACAGTGGATATGGTAACGACTTCCTTAGTTTTAGAAACGGTGCGGAAAGTATCTGTTTTGGGTACAGACTTGGATATGTTATATGAATCGTTGAAAAATTTCCGCGGCTATGCAGAAATCTCAACAGAGGTTACAGATGATCTATCAGATATTCGCAAAAAAGCTGTCTTGGCTGTTTGCGCATCAGGAGAGGGTACGGCTCAACGAATCAAAGAATTGATCGAACGAGCTGTCAGCAAACGCCAAGAGACGGAGTTAACAGTTTTAGCTTTATCGATCATTGAATTAAAAGATGCATTACCTAAGATCCAAGAAAACTATCAGATCATTGCAACAACAGGGATCACTGATCCACATGTTGCAGCTCCGTTTATACCGTTAGAACACTTCATTGATCAAAATATCGAACTGATTTTAGATCAATTACTTCTGGAATCGGAATTAGAGGACATGGATGAAGTCTCATTAGATGAAGAAACATCAAAAAAATCTTGTTTGGAGTTCATTACACAAAACTTTACGTTTATCAATGGAGCGAAATTGATTGATCCGCTGTGGGAATTTGCCGGAGCTATGGCACATGCCGTAGCGATAGATGAAACAGAATATGGTTTTAAGATCAATCTTGTTTTGCATACTGTAGGGATGATTGAACGGATCATTTTGAATGAACCTTTAACTGTTGAGGAAAATGAGCTGAAAGACATGTTTACAGATGAATATTATTTGTTAGTAGAAGAACAGTTGAACAAACTAGAATATCAAATAAAGGTCAAAACACCACCGGCGGAAATCTACTTTTTAGTAAAATTGATCCACAATCATTTGGAAAAAAATGAATACACTAATCTATAAATACACAAAAACGATACACTTTATTAGTGTATCGTTTTTGTGTATTGCTTAAGAAACCTTTAAAATCAACTAGTGTATTATAAAAAAGTTGGCACGCTTCTTGCTTTTAATAAAGTGTGCTAGGAGGTGGTTGTCACACAGAAATGATAGGGGTTTCTGTGAAGTAGTTTGAAAGAAGGAGATTTACTGATGGATATTCGGTTAGCACGTATAGATGATCGTTTGATCCATGGACAAGTTGCAACTGTTTGGTCAAAATTGACTGGTGTAGAGCGAATCATCGTTATTAGTGATTTAGTAGCCCAAGATAAATTGCGAAAGTTTCTATTAAAGGAAGCTGCACCGCCTGGGATCGTGGCGAATGTGATTACTGTTCAAAAAATGATCCAAGTTTATCAAAGTGGTTTATTAGCGAAAGCTAAGGTCATGTTACTATTTACTAATCCCCAAGACGTTGAGACGATTGTCCGAAGCGGTGTACCGCTATATTCACTGAATATCGGTGGCATGAGTTTTTCTGATGGGAAAACAATGATCACAAATTTTGTTTCAGTTGATCAGCGAGATATTGAATCGTTTCACTACTTGGATCGTCAAGGTGTGGAATTGGAGATTCGTAAAGTACCCGCAGATAGAAAGGTCCTTTTGATGGAATTACTAGCGAAAACCAAAAAGGCATAAAAGTTGTTGTTGGAAAATGGTCAAATTCATCTGTTGTAATAGGTAGCAATTATTTTTAATTTTTGATTTTGTTACAACAAAAAGAAACAGGAGGTATAAGTATGGTAGGGATTATCCTTGCAAGTCATGGACAATTTGCTGAAGGAATCTTGCAATCTGGTTCAATGATTTTTGGCGAACAAGAAAACGTCAAAGCAGTCATTTTAAAACCCAGTGAAGGTCCAGATGACTTGAGAGCCAAATTAGAAGAAGCTGTTGCTTCTTTTGATAATCAAGACGAAGTATTGTTCTTAGTTGATTTATGGGGCGGAACGCCATTCAACCAATCAAACACATTGTTTGAAGAACACAAAGACAAATGGGCAATCGTTAGTGGTTTGAACTTGCCTATGTTGATCGAAGCATACGCATCTCGCTTCTCAATGGAATCTGCACATGAAATTGCAGCGCATATCATTGAAACAGCAAAAGAGGGCGTGAAAGTAAAACCAGAAGAATTAGAACCACAAGAAGCACCAAAAGCAGCTGCACAACAAGCAGTAACATCGGGTACTCCTGGTAAATTCAGCTATGTGTTAGCTCGTATCGATTCACGTTTGCTTCACGGACAAGTTGCGACAGCTTGGACGAAAACAACAAATCCAACACGGATCATCGTTGTTTCAGATGCAGTAGCAAAAGATGAACTTCGTAAGAAATTGATTCAACAAGCTGCTCCTCCAGGTGTTAAAGCACACGTGGTACCAGTGGAACAAATGATCAAACTTGCAAAAGATGATCAACATTTTGGTGGTCAACGCGCATTACTATTGTTTGAAAACCCTCAAGATGTTTTACGAGCAGTAGAAGGCGGAGTACCATTAGAAACAGTTAACGTTGGTTCAATGGCACACTCACCTGGTAAAGTACAACCAAATAAAGTATTAGCTTTCAGTCAAACAGATATTGATACATTCAATCAGTTAAAAGAAGCTGGAATCAAATTTGATGTACGTAAAGTGCCAAATGATTCAAAAGGAAACATGGATGAAATTTTGAAAAAAGCGCAAGAAGAATTGAACAAACACGCATAATTCAATTATCAGAAAAAATGGAGGATTAATATCATGGAATTAAATATTATTCAAGTGATCTTAGTCGTTATCGTTGCATTTTTGGCTGGTATGGAAGGAATTCTTGATGAATTTCAATTCCACCAACCAGTAGTCGCATGTACGTTAATCGGCTTAGTTACTGGGAACCTACTCCCTTGCCTTATCCTAGGTGGTACATTACAAATGATCGCTCTTGGCTGGGCAAATATCGGTGCTGCTGTAGCTCCTGATGCTGCTTTGGCATCTGTTGCATCTGCAATTATTTTAGTATTAGGTGGTCAAGGAAGAGCTGGGGTTTCTTCAGCTATCGCAATCGCTGTTCCTCTTGCTGTTGCTGGTTTGTTACTAACAATCATCTGTCGTACGATTGCAACTGCCTTCGTTCACTTGATGGATGCTGCTGCAAAAGAAGGTAACTTCAGAAAAGTTGAATTTTGGCATATCGTTGCAATTTGTTTACAAGGTATTCGTATTGCAATCCCTGCTGGTTTGATCCTAGCAATTGGCGAAGGTCCAGTAAGAAGCTTACTTGAATCTATGCCAGCTTGGTTAACAGACGGTTTAGCAATCGGTGGTGGTATGGTTGTGGCTGTTGGTTATGCAATGGTTATCAACATGATGGCTACTAAAGAAGTATGGCCATTCTTCGCTATCGGTTTCGTTTTGGCAACTGTAACACAAATCACTCTTATCGGACTTGGTGCAATTGGTGTGGCTCTTGCTCTTATCTACTTGGCACTTTCTAAACAAGGTGGCGGTTCAGGTAATGGCGGGAACTCAAACACTGGTGACCCACTAGGCGATATCATCGACAACTATTAAAGGAGGCGTACACGAAAATGGCAGAAGAAAGAATTCAATTATCTAAAAAAGATCGTATTTCTGTTTGGTGGCGTTCGACTTTCATTCAAGGATCTTGGAACTACGAACGTATGCAAAATGGTGGTTGGGCATATTCAATGATCCCAGCGATCAAGAAATTATATAAAACAAAAGAAGACCGTGCGGCTGCATTGGAACGTCATTTAGAGTTCTTCAATACACACCCATACGTAGCTTCACCAATTATCGGTGTAACATTAGCGTTAGAAGAAGAACGTGCAAATGGCGCACCTGTAGATGACGTAACAATCCAAGGGGTTAAGGTCGGTATGATGGGACCTTTAGCTGGTATCGGGGATCCGGTTTTCTGGTTTACAGTAAGACCTATTCTTGGTGCATTAGCAGCTTCACTAGCGATTAGTGGTAATATCTTAGGACCAATCATCTACTTCTTAGGATGGAACATCATCCGTATGGCTTTCACTTGGTACACACAAGAATTTGGTTATAAAGCCGGTTCTAAAATCACTGAAGATTTATCTGGTGGATTATTGCAAGATATCACTAAAGGGGCTTCGATTTTGGGGATGTTTATCCTTGGATCATTAGTTAACCGTTGGGTATCGATCAAATTCACACCAGTTGTTTCAACTGTAAAACTTGATAAAGGTGCCTACATTGACTGGAATTCACTACCTTCAGGTGCAGAAGGAATCAAGAGCGCATTGGAACAACAAGCTGCTGGCTTGTCTCTAACATCTGAAAAAGTAACAACTTTACAAGATAACTTAGACAGCTTGATTCCTGGATTGGCTGCATTATTGTTAACATTGTTCTGTATGTGGCTACTTAAGAAAAAAGTTTCTCCAATCATCATCATTCTTGGTTTATTCGTGGTAGGTATTGTCTTCCACTTAATCGGATTAATGTAATTTGTAGAAATGATTCTGTTGAAGCTGTGGCAAAAGTCATATTTGATTTTTGTCACAGCTTCTTTTATAATCGCTTCGAAGACACTATCGGATTATGTGAGGTTGGTAAAATATACATTTTTTCTTTAAATTTTACTTAATGCAAGCCTACTTTTCCCAACCTCGGAAATGGAGTATAAGAAATGGTACAATCTATCAATACAAAAGTCGATTTAACAACAAATGCTACTTCTTATTTAGGGATCACAGATTATGGTAAGATCATGATTGGTGATAAGGGTTTTGAATTTTATAATGAGCGAGATGCACGTAAATTTGTCCAGATACCCTGGGAGGAAGTAGATCAGGTGATTGCGTCTGTCATGTTTAAGGGAAAATGGATTCCTCGTTTTGCCATCAAATCAAAAAGAAATGGTACGTATACTTTTTCTGCTAAAGACCCTAAAAAAGTGTTACGTGCGATTAGAAACTATGTTGATCCTAGCAATATGGTTAGATCATTAAGTTTATTAGATGTAGTGAAACGCGGCGTGAAGAATATTTTTAAACGCAAATAAAAATAGGCGAATGAGGTCAAGACAAAAGTCGCTTAGGTTTGAGAAATTGGAGAAAAAAGAGGTTGGGACAGAAGTGTTTAACTCCGAGAAATAAGCTACCATAACACCTTCTTGCTACTTGTAGTTCAATCATTTGCTCGCTTTAAAACGTGTATGCTAGAATTGTAACGTACAAAAAGGAGGTTATATTATGGGTTGGTTATGGACATTGATTGTGGGAGCGATTATTGGTGCGATTGCCGGAGCAATTACCAGTAAAGGAAATTCCATGGGATGTATCACAAACATCATTGCCGGATTGATTGGTTCAAGTATAGGACAAGCAATATTTGGTTACTGGGGGCCGCAAGCAGCAGGTATGGCACTTATTCCGTCGATTTTAGGGGCTGTTATTTTAGTAGCGGTTGTTTCATTCTTCTTCGGAAGAAAATCATAAAGGTATAATTATTTTCTATTGGGTATGATAGCTAGGGCAAATCATTAGATGATTTGTTCCAGCTATTTTTTCTTATAAATTTATCAATAAAATTCGCTTTATTTGTCTTGAAGAAGCGAAAATTTGCTATAATAGAAAAAAGAGGCAAAGAAAGAAGGAGTTTCATTTATGATGCTACGAGTAGAAAAATTACGTAAAAAAATGCGGGAAAACAATTTAGATTCATTTTTGATCACAAGTCCTTATAATCTCCGTTATTTGACAAACTTTACTGGAACAACAGGTTTAGCGGTGATTACATTAGAGAAAGCATTCTTTATTACAGATTTTCGTTATACTGAACAAGCCGCAACACAGGCACAAGGATTTGAGATCATCAAAAATGTCGGACCGATTTTTGATGAAGTAGCTAACTTAGTTCGTAAAGAAGGCTTACGTATGTTAGCTTTTGAAGAATCAACTGTTTCATTTTTAGAATACTCAGTGTTAGAAGAAATCGTTGATGCAGAATTGATTCCTGTTTCTGAGATGATCGAAGAATTACGAGAAGTGAAAGATGAAGAAGAAATCGCGATCATTGAGAAAGCTTGTAGTATAGCCGATATGGCATATGATCATATCTTGAAAATGATCCAACCAGGCATGACAGAGATCGAAGTAGCCAATCAAGTAGATTTCTATATGCGTTCCCTAGGGGCATCAGGCGTTTCATTTTCTACGATCGTTGCTAGTGGACTACGTTCTGCAATGCCTCATGGTGTAGCAAGCAATAAAGTCATTGAACAAGGCGATATGATCACTTTGGACTTCGGTTGCTACTATGAAGGATACGTTTCTGATATGACACGTACATTTGCAATTGGCGACCCAGGTGAAAAACTTAAAGAAATCTATGAGATTGTATTGGGTGCTCAATTAGCAGTGATTGAAGCTGCTAAGCCAGGCGTTACAGGTATCCAACTAGATGCAGTCGCAAGAGACTATATCACGAAGCATGGTTATGGAGAAGCCTTTGGACATTCCACTGGTCATGGTATCGGACTAGAGATCCATGAAGGACCGAATGTTTCAGCTAGAGCAGAAAAACAGTTTATCGTTGGGAATATCATTACAGATGAACCAGGAATCTATCTTCCAGGAATCGGTGGTGTCAGAATCGAAGACGATTTGTTGATCACACCAGAAGGAAATCGAGTATTGACTCATTCACCGAAAGAATTGATTATTTTATAATCTGTTTGACAGATGCAAGATTCATGCGGACTTTGTTATAGAAAATCACTCGATTTAATGATACACTATATAAGAAATCGAGCTTCGACAATTATAGAGAAGCTTGCTTGAAAGAACGAGCTGAAAGAAGCAAGTGAACAGTTTACCTTTGTGTATTGCGAGTAAATCGAAGAAAATATTTTTACACGTAAGCAATATGCACATAGGCAAAAGGAGGAATAGATAAAATGGCAGAGGACAAAAATTTGATCTTGAATGCGAGTCAAGAGCTAGGTGAAATCGTTATTGCGCCAGAAGTGATTGAAGTGATCATTGGGATCGCTGCTTCAAAAGTTGAAGGTGTTTATGGGATGCGTGGCACATTTGCCAGCAACGTGACCGAATTGTTAGGACGAGCAGCTCATGGTAAGGGTGTTTACTTAGTAAATGATGAAGATGGCTTGAAAGTAGATCTTTACTGCTATTTAGAATATGGTGTCTCTGTTCCTAAGGTAGCAATGGAAATGCAAGAACGTGTCAACCAGCAAGTTCTTTTCATGACTGACATTGCTTTAGCAGAAGTGAATATCCATGTTGTAGCAGTAGTACCCGAAAAGTTGGAACAACCAGCGATCGAAGAACTTTTTGAAGATGAAGAGGAAGAAAATGAATAAAGAACTATCAAGACACGAGATTCGTGAAATGGCTTTGCAAGCATTGTTCCCATTGGATTTCAATGCTGACCTGACAAAAGAAGATGCAATTTTCCACGCAATTGAACTTGATCATAAAGACATGATCAATGAAGAGGAGTCAGAATTCGTTCCTGTTTATCTAGATACGCTAGTTGGCGGGGTATGTGCCAAAAAAGATGAATTAGATCGTACGATCGAAAAACATCTTCGAGGGAACTGGCGAATCAACCGTATTTCCAAAATGGACTTAGTCATCTTACGTATTGCTATTTTTGAAATGATGTATATTGAGGATGTACCATCCGCCGTTGCATTGAATGAAGCAATCGAATTGACGAAAACTTTTAGTGATGATCAATCACGTAAGTTCGTTAATGGGGTATTATCAAATGTATTGAAGGAAATAGAAGCTGGGGCGTAAGTCCTAGCTTTTTTCTGTTAATGAGTCAAAACGGGTTATAAAACAACGATTATCTATGGTAGAATAAAAGCAAAAAAAAATCTGGGAGTGATTGTATGGCAGAATTGATCAATGGAAAAGAATTAGCTGAAAAAATGCAAGCAGAGATTGCTATAAAAGTAAATGAACTAAAAGAAAAAGACATCCATCCCGGATTAGTCGTTTTACTAGTGGGTGAAAATCCAGCTAGTCAAGTCTATGTTCGAAACAAGGAACGTTCCGCAAAAACGATCGGTATTTATTCAAAAGTCGAACGATATGCGCAGACGATTTCTGAAGCGGATCTGTTGGCTGAAATTGAAAAGTATAATCAGGATCCTAGATTCCATGGTATCCTAGTTCAGTTGCCACTACCAGAACACATAGATGAAGAGAAAGTCTTACTTGCAATCGATCCTAAAAAAGATGTCGATGGGTTCCACCCAATGAATTTAGGCCGATTATTAGCGGGAAATCCTGATAAGATTCCATGTACCCCTTATGGAATCATGAAAATGTTTGAAGCTTATGACATTGATCTTTCTGGCAAACGAGCAGTGGTGATCGGACGAAGCAATATTGTTGGAAAACCGATGGCACAGCTGATGTTGATGGCGGATGCTACTGTTACGATCGCGCATTCAAAAACAAAACAACTTCCAGAGTTAGCTAAAGAAGCAGATATCTTGGTCGTAGCCATTGGTCGTGGTCATTTTGTAACAAAAGAATTTATTAAACCAGGTGCTGTTGTGATCGATGTGGGGATGAATCGTGATGAAAACGGCAAGTTGATCGGTGATGTGAAGTTTGATGAAGTCGAACCTTTGGCAAGCTACATCACACCTGTTCCAAAAGGCGTTGGACCGATGACGATCACAATGTTGATGTACCAAACAGTCCTGGCCGCTGAAGCAGGTGAGTAGATGACCCAAGAATATTTAACAGTTACTACGTTAACGAAGTATTTAAGAAGAAAATTTGATGTAGACCCTTATCTTGAAAGGGTCTATTTAACAGGAGAAATTTCTAATTTCCGTTTACGTGCAAACGCACACCAATATTTTAGTTTGAAAGATGATCATGCCAAAATATCTGCCATCATGTTTAAAGGAGCTTTTCAGAAACTGCGCTTTCAGCCAAAAGAGGGGATGAAAGTATTAGTTGTCGGGAGAATCTCGCTTTATGAAGCTGCTGGATCTTATCAGATCTACGTGGAACACATGGAGCCTGATGGTGTAGGGGCACTTTACCAAGAACTGGAAGAGCGAAAAGAAAAACTGTTGAAAGAAGGACTTTTTCAAGGACCAAAACGGACACTTCCCCGCTTTCCGAAAAGAATCGCTGTTTTGACTAGTCCAAGCGGTGCGGTGATCCGGGATATCATCACTACAGTAAAACGGCGTTATCCGATTGTTCAGTTAGTCCTATTTCCAACCGTTGTCCAAGGAAACCAAGCGGCAGACAATATCGTAAAAAATATCCAGCAAGTAGAAAAATTGGGGAATTTTGATACGATGATCATAGGCCGTGGTGGTGGATCAATCGAAGATTTATGGCCATTTAATGAAGAGCAAGTTGCTAGAGCAATCTATGAAGCAAAAACACCTATCATATCCTCCGTTGGACATGAGACAGATACAACAATTGCTGACTTAGTTGCGGATGTGAGGGCTGCGACTCCGACTGCAGCAGCTGAATTAGCTGTCCCAGTGTTATCAGAAGAATTGTTGAAGATTAAGGAGCGACAAGCTAGACTTGAACAGGCATTTATGCGCCAGATTCAGCGCAAACAAGAACGCTTTGAACGGGCAAAACAATCTTACGTCTTTCGTCAACCCGATCGCCTATATGAGGGTCAGACCATCAAATTGGATCAGTTGAAACAACGGTTGATGCAAGCAACACAGCAAATTTACCATCAAAAAGAAAAAGAAACATTGAATTTATCGCATCAGTTGCAACAAGTTGCCCCTCTTTATCGAGTGAAGTCTGCGAAACAAGAAGCAGGTTATCTTGAGAAAAGGTTAGCAGAGAAAATGCAGCAATACATGCAAAGGCAAAGGCAACAGTTTCAACAAGCAGTTCAATCTCTGGACCTGTTAAGCCCACTGAAAATCATGGGACGCGGTTATACGTACACGACCAACAATGAGCAAGTGGTCAAAAGTGTGACAGAGGTCCAACCAGACGATTCTTTGGTTATCCACTATCAAGATGGGCAAGTAATCGGGAAGGTACAAAAAGTAGAAAAGGAGCATAAACAAGATGGCAAATCCAACATTTGAAGAATCATTGCAAGAGTTAGAAAAAATCGTCATGCAGTTGGAACAAGGAGATGTTCCTTTAGAATCAGCACTAGATGCATTTAAACGTGGAATGGAATTAAGCAAGCAATGTCAGGATACTTTAACAAAGGCAGAAGAAACACTAACGAAAATGATGACAGAAGCAAACGAAGAAATTTCTTTTGAAGGAAAAGAGGAAGCCTAATGAAATTAGCTGATTTTTCTGCTATTCATCTTCCTGCTGTCGAAAACGAGATGCTTGCTTTTCTTGACGAGTATACATCTGATGAAAAGTTAAAAGAAAGCATGGTGTATTCGATCCGTGCGGGGGGTAAGAGAATCCGCCCTTTACTTTTGTTGGCTACAGTTGCTTCATTTGAAGAAGGTATTAATACGACTGTTTATCAAGTAGCTGCCGCCCTTGAAATGGTTCATACGTATTCGCTGATCCATGACGATCTGCCAGCGATGGACAACGACGATCTGCGTCGAGGGAAGCCAACGAATCATAAAATCTATGGCGAAGCACTGGCTATATTGGCGGGTGATGGCTTACTCACAGGTGCGTTCCAGCTGATTAGTATGACTCATTTAGCAAATTCACCAAAACTTCTGCTGTTACAACAGTTAGCTATTAGTGCAGGGACGCAGGGAATGGTTGCTGGCCAAGCTGCCGACATTGAAGGCGAAACAAAACAACTTGCTTTAGAAGAATTAGCGTTCATCCATGAGAGAAAAACAGGGCGGTTGATCCATTATGCGCTACTAGCCGGCGGAGTTTTAGCAGATCAGCCGAAAGAAGTAGTAGGGGAATTGCAACAGTTAGCCAGACACCTAGGACTGGCTTTTCAAATTCGAGATGACTTATTAGATGTGATCAGTACTACTGAGGAGTTAGGAAAAACTGCTGGAAAAGATGCGGAAATGGAAAAAAATACCTATCCCCGATTGCTAGGGATCGAAAAGACAAAAACAGCATTGAAAGCAGAAATCGCTAGTGCGAATGAAATCATCGAACGTCTAGAACAAACCGTCTATTCGTTTAAAGGACAACTGCTTCGTCAATTAGTACAGCAATTTGATATATAGGAATGAGGAAAAAAATGGAAAAAGAACGTGTGGACGTTTTAGCGGTCAAACAAGGATTATTTGAAACGAGAGAACAAGCAAAACGTTCAGTCATGGCAGGACTGATTTACAATGAAAAAAATGAACGTTTTGATAAACCTGGTGAAAAGATCCCTGTTACCAATGAATTGAAAATCAAAGGGAAAAAATTACCATATGTTTCCCGCGGCGGGTTGAAATTGGAAAAAGCACTAAACGTTTTTGATCTATCTGTTGCCGATAAAATCTTGCTTGATATTGGTGCTTCTACCGGTGGCTTCACGGATGCAGCTTTACAAAATGGCGCCAAAATGAGTTATGCGTTGGATGTTGGATACAATCAACTGGCGTGGAAGATCAGACAGGACGAGAGAGTAGAAGTAATGGAAAGAGTTAATTTTCGTTATTCAAAACCCGAAGATTTCAAGTTGGGAGCACCTGAAATTGCGGTGATCGATGTTTCGTTCATTTCTTTGAAACTAATGCTTCCTCCTTTACACGACATTTTAACAGATGGTGGCGAAGTGATCACCTTGATCAAGCCACAATTCGAAGCTGGCAGAGATGCGGTTGGGAAGAACGGTATCGTGCGTGATCCGCAAACCCATATACAAGTAGTTGAGGATATCTTGCGTTTTGCTACGGGCCATGGCTATGATGTTTTAGAATTAAGCTATTCCCCGATCACTGGTGGCGAAGGAAATATTGAATTTCTGGCACATTTGAAAAAAACAAAAGACGAAGGAACGTTATCTCCAACGATTGACGTAGTAAAAATCGTTGAACAAGCCCATGAACAATTCAATCACAAATAAATGCGAGCCAGATGATAAAGAAGTCAACGAATTCTTCTTTATTAAGCGCTTGAAATAAGCTATCATAGTAAAGAAGAATAAACGAAGGAGCGAAGAGCGTATGAGAAAAAAGGATCGACATCGTTTGATTACTCGGTTACTGAACGAAAATGATATCAGAAAACAAGAAGAATTCGTTGAAATCTTAAAAAACAAAGGGATATCTGTGACTCAGGCAACCATCTCTAGAGATATAAAAGAACTCAAACTTATCAAAGTCCCTGCCTCAGATGGCGGTTATCGTTACAGTCTTCCGGCAGAAACAAGTGAAGATGTGAATACGAAATTAGAAAAATTACTGAGAGATGCCTTTGTAGCTGTTGATCAAATGGAAAAATTTGTGATTTTGAAGACATTGCCTGGAAATGCATCAGCAGCTGCTAATCTTATCGATAAGCGCTATAAAAAAGAATTGTTTTCGATCATTAATGATGATGACAACGTGCTGATGATTACGCGTACAGAAGAAGATGCTGTGACATTAAAGAAAGATTTTCTACATTACCTCTGATAGAAGGAGTGAGTGCGATGTTACAAGAAATCAGTATTACTAATTTTGCGATTATTCCTGAACTGCGGTTGTCTTTTCATGAGGGAATGACGGCACTCACAGGTGAGACAGGCGCAGGAAAATCAATTATTATTGATGCTCTTGGGCTGTTGGCAGGAGGAAGAAGCTCAAGTGACTATATCCGACAAGGTGCAGATAAGTGTATTCTGGAAGGTTTATTTGAGTGGCCTAAACAAGACGGTTTTTCTGCATTGATGAATGAGTTAGGAATCGAATCTGATGGAGACAATCTGATTGTTCGAAGAGATATGTCTTTGACAGGGAAAAATGTTTGTCGTGTCAATGGGCACATCGTGACATTAGCTAATCTAAGAAAAATAGGCAGTTATTTGGTAGATATCCAAGGCCAAAATGAACATCAGGAACTTTTACAACCAGAAGCACACTTAATTTTACTCGATCGTTTTGGCGACAATGAATTTCAGCGTAAGAAGAAAAATTATCAGAAAGAGTTTTCGCGCTACCGTGAACTTGAACGGCAAGTTCGTAAGATCCAGAAAAATGAAAAATCTTTTGTCCAACGGATTGATATGCTTCATTTTCAGCAAGAAGAAATCGCTGCGGCACAATTAGAAGTAGGCGAAGAAGAACAGTTAAGTGAAGAGCGAGAAAAATTAAGTAATTATCAAAAAATAGTGGATAGCTTAGCTAGTGGCTATAGTGCGCTGAGCGGGGAAGAGCGGAGCAGTGTAGATAATGTAGGATTGGCAGTAGCTGAGCTGCAAAGTATCGCGCACTTGGATAATGAGTACGAGGCGATTTTTGAAAATGTCCAAAGCGCCTATTATTTATTGCAAGATGCAATCGGTGATATGAGTCGTCAAATTGACTTGCTAGAGTTAGATGAGAATCGCTTAGAAGAAGTGAATCAACGATTAGAGCTGATCCGTCAATTAAAGCGTAAATATGGGGAATCAATCGAAGCCATCTTGAACTATTACGATGATATCACTCAGGAACTAGCCTCTTCCGATTTTTCCGAAGGACAACTTGAAAAAATGAAAAGTGAACTGGCTGAAAAAGAAGAGAAACTTCAGAAACAGGCAGTAGAATTACATGAAATACGAAAGAAAATCGCTAAAGGATTAGAGCAATCTATCTTAAAAGAATTAAAAAGTCTTTATATGGAAAATACTGAATTCGAAGTACGCTTTTCAGAATCTGACAAGGCACAACTAGATATGAACGGATTTGACCAAGTGGAGTTCTACATAACCACGAATCCTGGGGAGCCTTTGAAACCTTTAGTCAAAGTAGCTTCTGGCGGCGAGCTTTCTCGGATGTTATTAGCATTGAAGACGATCTTTTCTTCTGAACAAGGAGTAACTAGTATTATTTTTGATGAAGTAGATACAGGGGTCAGTGGAAGGGTCGCACAAGCGATCGCAGATAAGATCTCACAAATCTCACGTTATTCACAGGTATTATGTATTACACATCTTCCTCAAGTAGCAGCCGTGGCTGACTATCAGTATTACATTAAAAAAGATGTCATCAAAGGGCGTACTCAAACCTCTGTAGCAGAATTGGCGCCAGCACAGCGTGAAGAAGAAATTGCACGGATGTTGGCAGGAAGTGAAATCACCACTTTAACAATGGAACATGCAAAAGAATTACTACGCTTAGCGAAACAAGTCTTTGATCAATAAGCGGTTGACACTAAGACAGCAATATATGATTATTGTGAAAAGAAATGAAACGTGTTTTTCGGTGGTTGAAGAAGCTGCTTTGGGAGTATTGTTTATTCGAAAAAAAGAGAAGGTTGACAAAATCTTTGTCAGCCTTCTCTTTTTTCGTTCAAACAATCGATGTTACATGACACTCATTACAGCAGTTAAAACAACTGAGCCAACAGTTAGAATAAGCATTGTCCAAATGACAATTTTGGTGATCTTGGAAAACGTACTTGTTTGTTTTTTCTCACGCATAGTATCTACCTCGAAATTTTATTGTTGCCCTTAGTTTACATGCTTTTTCTTTATTCGACAAGGGGGGATGATTATAAAAACTTCCCCTTTTTTAAATAATAAGCGGTTAGTATACTAATGAGTAGCATAAAAAGGGTCAGCCATAAAAAGGCGTCATCCCGTTCAGCAATAGGAAGTTTGATATTCATCCCGTAGAGACTCCCGATGATTGTCGGGATCGTTAAAATAATTGTAAGAGAAGTTAAAATTTTCATAATATTGTTTAGGTTATTCGATATAATAGCAGAAAATGTTTGGTTCATTTGTTCTACGAGATTCAACTGGATGCGGGCAGTCGTTCTAGCTTGTTCCGTCTCAATGATCACGTCATGTAGATGAGCTCTTAGCGCATGATTTTCTTGGATCGTTTTATTTTTTATCAGAGTATTTAGTGTAGTAGAATTTGCGGCTGTTGCTTCTCTGAAATACACTAAGCTTTTCTGGATATCCATGATTTGATACAGCTGACTATTTTCCGTAGAAACACGTAATTGTTTTTCTAAAACATCACATTGAGATTGTAAAGTAGACAAATACGTGTTGTATGAAAAAGTGATCTGCCAAATGATCTGCATGAAAATATTTAGATTGGTCGACAAATCATTTTTTTCAAACGTTTGACTGAATACTTTTTTCAAAAAGAGTGGTTCGTGATTCGTAATTGTGATAAGCTTTTTTTGAGGTGTCACTATAATTGAAAAAGGATACGTATCCACTTGGAAATACCCACTGGGACTTGTTTTTACAAAAGGATATTGTAATAATAATAACGCTGGTTTTGTTAGTTTTGTTTGATTGAATTCCTCTTCTCTTGAATTCTCAGCATCATCTAGTATTGACGTAATATAATCGGAAGGAATCTGGAATTGATGAGTTAGTTTATTGATTTCTTCTTCGTTTGGACGTTCCACACAATACCAAACTGTTTCAGCTGTTTCTTTTTGTGTATTTACTAGTTGCTGGTTAGTCATAGAAAAATACTTGATCATAGTCGAACCTCCTAAAATCTTTGTTTCTTCTATTATAACGGATTATCCAATCGAACACAGTTGGGGAGTTTGGACTAGGCAACTTTTCTGATTGATGTCGTCATTTGAAGTAGAAGACTCAATAAAGCAAAGAAAACTGTATAAATTTAAAATAAATGAAATAGTTGTGTAAAGTTTATAGCGTATACTTGAAACAACTAGAAGAAGGAGTTTTTGTCAGATGGGCACTTTTACACCAATTGTTTTATTTTGGTATATTTTTCCTGCAATCGTCTTATTTGGTTGCAACTTTTTGGTAAAACTATTTTCCTTGGACCGTCGTTTTAAAATTAAAGCTCCTGATCTTGCTGTCCCTTTTTTGTGGGGAGGCATGCATGCTTTATCACGTAATATGGCCACTTTTTCATTCCTACCATTTTTCATGATTTCCATGCTTTTAATGGCAATATGTATTGCTGTATTCCAAGCTTATTATTATGATGAAATCATTTATTCACGTTATTTGAAAATGACTTGGCGGTTAGCATTTTTACTGACGATTGTCTTTTATGGACTATTGATCGTTTTAAATATCCTTACGTATCTATGATAAAAAACGGTTTCGAGCTGTAAAAAGTTTTTTTAAAGACTTTTTACAGCTTAATTCTTAAAAAAGTTTTTATGAATAAAAAAGTTATTCTCGTATTTTCCATAAAAGGTGGTAGAAAGTGGGGGATTGTGGTAGACTAATTTTAGTTAGTGGAGGAACGGGGGTAGTTTCAATGTTGATGGGCGAATATCGGCATAATATTGATACAAAAGGTCGTATGATCGTACCTTCGAAAATTCGTGAAGAACTGGGCGAAGAATTTGTCCTTACCAGAGGATTAGATAGCTGTCTTTTTGGCTATCCTATGAGTGAATGGCAGAATCTAGAGTCCAAATTAAACGAAATGCCCTTAGCTAAAAAAGATGCTCGTACGTTCGTGCGTTTTTTTTACTCGGCTGCCACTGAATGTGAATTAGATAAACAAGGACGTATCAATATCCCCAGCACATTAAGAAATTATGCTGCTTTGACAAAAGAATGTGTAGTGATCGGCGTTTCAAATCGAATTGAGATATGGGATGAAGAACGCTGGCAAGAATTTTCCGAAGTTGCAGAAGAAAACTTTGATGAAATTGCTGAAAATATGATTGATTTCGGACTATAAGATAGGAAGAGGCTGACTAATGACTGAAACATTTCAACACTATACAGTCATGTTGAAAGAGACGGTTGATGGATTGAACATCAAACCTGATGGCATTTATGTAGACTGTACACTTGGCGGTGCCGGACATAGTGAATATTTATTGAGCCAATTGAATTCAAATGGGCACCTTTATGCATTTGATCAAGATCAAAAAGCAATCGATCATGCGACAGTACGATTAGCCCCATACGTTGAAAAAGGCATGGTTACTTTTATCAAAGCAAACTTTCGAGAATTAGAAGAGCAGATAACAAAATATGTTTCCCGTGTGGACGGTATTTTGTATGATCTAGGGGTATCTTCGCCTCAACTTGATGAAGCAGAAAGAGGATTTAGCTACCATCAAGACGCACCGCTAGACATGCGCATGGATCAATCAGCGCCTTTGTCTGCGTACCATGTGATCAATGAATATCCTTATAATGAACTAGTTAAAATTTTCTTTCGCTACGGTGAAGAGAAATTTTCAAAACAAATCGCTCGAGAAATTGAACGAGTCAGAAAAATACGTCCAATCGAAACGACTGGCGAGTTAGTAGAAATCATTAAAGATGTGATTCCTGCACCAGCGAGAAGAAAAGGTGGTCATCCGGCAAAACGGATTTTCCAAGCTGTGAGAATCGCAGTCAACGATGAACTGGGTGCGGAAGAAGCATCATTAGAACAAGCGATTCGTCTTTTAAATCAAAATGGTCGTATCAGTGTGATCACGTTCCATTCATTAGAAGACCGTATCGTCAAAAGCATGTTCAATGAATATAGTACAGTCCGAGATTTACCGCCAGGATTGCCAGTCATTCCAGAAGAATTTCAACCAGAATTAAAATTGATTAATAGAAAGCCGATCCTTCCTTCTGAAGAGGAATTAGCTGAAAATAACCGGTCTCGTAGTGCTAAATTACGAATTGCTGAAAAAATACGTGTGAAAGAGGAGTAGAATAATGGCAGAATTGAGAAAAGCACAAGAATATCCATATGATTTACCAGATATGGTCGAACAACCTGAACATCAGCTGCCAGATTCGAATCAAGAAGTTATTCTTCCTCAATCGCCAGCAAAACGGTTAAAACATATATCCAATTTAGAAAAACTGGCTGTAGTAAGTATTACGCTTTCGGTGATTGCGCTTTGCATACTAACTGTAATGTTGCGTACGAATATCAGTGGTGTAGAAAACGAAATTACAACGATCCAAACTAAAATCGACAAAAAAAATGTCGAAAAAACAAGTTTAGTACAAGAAAAGAACGAATTGTCACGTACTGAACGAATCAAAAAAATCGCAGAAGAAAAAGGGTTGTCTATCAACGATGACAATTTAAGGAAAGTGAAGTAAATGAGTCTTAAAAATAAATTCCGGCGGTTTATGGAAAAGAAAAATCTAAATCCGATGAACAATCGCAAAAAAGTAGGTATCATTTTATTTGCTACGAGTATTGGATTGTTCTTTTTATTTGCCGTCCGTTTTTCGTATATCGTTATTGGAGGCCATGTCGCTGGGACCTCTCTAGCGGAAAAAACTGAACAGCTCTACAAAGGTAGTGAAGTCGTCAAAGCAAAACGCGGAACGATCTATGACCGCAATGGAGTGGCCCTTGCTGAAGACGCTAAATCTTATTCGATCAAAGCTATCTTATCCAAAACGTATACAACTGGTGATAAAAAATTATATGCACAAGAAAAGGATTTTGATAAAATCGCTACGATTTTGCATAAAAATCTTTCAATCGAAAAGAGCCAGGCACTAAAGATCCTACAAGATGGCGCGAAAAATGAGCTATACCAAGTAGAGTTTGGAAACTATGGGAAAAATATCTCACAGGAGACCAGACAAACGATCGAATCAGAAATGAAAAAAGAAAATATTGCAGGGTTATATTTTGAAGATCATTCTGCACGGATGTATCCTAATGGTGTATTTTCTTCTCATTTTATCGGGTATGCTGTCCCAAATAAGGACGATACAGGTCTAGTTGGTAAATTGGGATTAGAGGCTGCTTATAACGATGTATTGAGCGGGAAAAATGGGAAAATCATTTATCAAAAAGATAATTACCAAAATGCCTTACCAGGGACAGTCGCTGAAGAAGAAAAAGCAGTGAATGGTCAAGATATTTATACGACTCTAGATAGTCGTCTTCAAAGTTATTTAGAAACCTTGATGGATCAAGTCAATGATGAGTATCAGCCAGAAGAATTAACGGCTGTCTTAATGAAAGCCAAAACTGGTGAGATCTTAGCAATGGGTCAACGACCTACTTTCAATCCAGAAACAATGGAAGGATTACAAGAAAAAGATTCCGTTTGGCGTAATTTCTTGGTTCAAGATAGCTACGAACCAGGCTCTACAATGAAAGTCTTCACCACAGCAGCTGCTATCGAAGAAGGAAAATTCAATGAAAATGAAACGTATCAATCAGGTAAGATCAAAGTTGCAGATGCAACGATCAATGACCATGATTACGGCGCAAAAGGTGTCTTAACAATGAGACAAGCACTTTCTTGGTCAAGTAACGTTGGGATGGTCATGTTGGAACAACGGATGGGTGGTGCATGGTATAACTATCTGCAAAAACTAGGTTTTGGACAAAGTACTCACTCTGGCTTAGATGATGAAGTTTCAGGAGCTTTGCCAACTGAAAACATTGTTGACCGTGCCATGAGTGCTTACGGACAAGCTGTAGGAGTGACGAACTTCCAGATGATGAAGGCATTCACGTCAATAGCAAACAATGGTACGATGATCCAACCACGTTATATCAGTAAAATCGTCGATCCGACGACTGGTGAAGAAAGAGCAACGCAAACAGAAGTATTAGGACAGCCATTTTCAAAGGAAACGACTCAAAAAGTACGTGAATATATGCGTGATGTGGTAGAAAGTGAAAATTATGGTAGTGCCTATGGTGTATATAGCGTACCTGGTTACAATGTTTCGGCTAAAACGGGTACTGCACAGATTGCTTCTGATACTGGTGGTTACCAAACAGGTGAGACAGCTTACTTGTATTCAATCGTTGAAATGGTTCCATCAGAAGATCCTGAATATGTATTGTATTTAACGATGAAACATCCTAAAACATATGACCGTGACGCATTAGCAAAAATCGCTAATCCATTGATGAAACGTGCAATGGACTTTAAAGAAACAGAAACAGATGAAAAAACAGAAGAAGCAACTGAAAAAGTGACTGTGGCTGATTACCGTAACCTAGGTACAGATGTTGCTGCAGCAGATGCACAAAAAAGTGGACTACAACCAATTGTTATTGGTGATGGTAAAAAGGTGAAAAAACAGTCAACAGAACAAGGCGATCAATTGATTTCTGGTGAAAAGATCATCTTATATACTGGTGGCGAGAAACTGATGCCTGATGTCACTGGTTGGTCTAAAGCAGACATCATGAAATTAGGTAAAATATTAGGGATCGAGGTAACTTTCGACGGTGATGGCTATTGCACAAAACAAAGCCTTGCGCCGTATGAAAAAATTACCGATGATAAATTAAGCTTTACATTAGAAGAATAAGAAGAGAATTTAGGAGAGAAAAGAGCATGGAGTGGACACAAGCATTAATTCCTATCGTTAGTAGCTGTGCAATGACAGTTGCAGCAATGCCGCTATTTATTGGATATTTTCAAATGAAAAAACAAGGACAAGCAATTCGGGAAGAAGGACCTAAATGGCATAATGTCAAAGCCGGAACTCCTACCATGGGTGGTTTAGTGTTCTTGGTTGCAGCTATATTGACAGGGATTTGGGTAGGTGCTTGGCAAGAGCAACTTACTCCTACTCTTTTCATTCTATTGTTTGTTTTAGCACTGTATGGAGCGATTGGTTTTTTAGATGACTTTATCAAAATTTTCAGAAAAAGAAATATGGGTCTAAATTCAAAACAAAAGCTGATTGGACAAATCGTCGGCGGCATCATTTTCTATGCAGTCTATCGTTCAGAAAATTATGCCGGTACACTGAACTTCTTTGGTATTGAGATTCCTCTTGGGATCATCTACGGAATTTTTGCTATTTTTTGGTTAGTTGGATTCTCAAACGCTGTGAACTTAACTGATGGTATTGATGGATTAGTGGCAGGGTTAGGTAGTATTTCATTTGCCACTTATGGAATCATTGCTTGGCATCAACAGCAATATGATGTACTGGTCATTTGTTTGAGTGTTCTTGGTGGATTATTGGGGTTCTTTGTGTATAACCACAAACCAGCAAAAATCTTTATGGGTGATGTGGGCTCGCTTGCCCTAGGTGGCTTACTGGCAGCAATCTCAATGATGTTGAATCAAGAATGGACATTATTGTTAGTTGGTTTGATTTATGTCGTGGAAACAGCTAGTGTCATGTTGCAAGTGACATCATTCAAACTAACTGGAAAAAGAATTTTTAAAATGTCTCCGATCCATCATCATTTTGAAATGAGTGGTTGGACAGAGTGGAAGATCGATATTGTTTTTTGGGCGATTAGTCTAGTGACTTCTTTGATTACATTATGGTTCATTTGGTAGGAGATGACAGGAAATGAAAAAAATTTCAACGTATGAAAATAAAAAGGTCCTTGTTTTAGGATTAGCAAAGAGTGGATTTAGTGCGGCCAAATTGTTACATGAATTGGGTGCACTTGTCACTGTAAATGATGGGAAAGCTTTTGATGAAAACCCTGAAGCACAAGAATTGCTGTCAATGGGGATAAAAGTGATCACAGGGAGTCATCCAATCGAATTATTGGATGAAGAATTTTCGTTATTAGTCAAAAATCCCGGTATCCCTTATAATCATCCTTTCGTTTCAAAAGCACAAGAACTGGGTATTCCGGTAATTACGGAAGTAGAATTAGCTTACGAGGTAGCGGAATGTCCGATTATTGGCATCACTGGGACGAATGGTAAAACGACAACTACCACCATGACTGGTTTATTATTGAATGCTGAAAAAAATGATGGCATTGCTCGCTTAGCTGGAAATATTGGTTATCCTGCAAGTAGTGTGGCACAAGAAGCAACTAAAGAAGATAAAATCGTGATGGAATTATCAAGTTTCCAATTGATGGGAATCACTGAATTTCGTCCTCACATCGCTGTGATCACGAATATTTATGAAGCGCATATTGATTATCATGGTACGCGTGATGAATATGTCAAAGCCAAATGGCAACTTCAAAAAAATATGACTGAATCAGACTACTTGATCCTCAACTGGAATCAGTCTGAATTAAGAGAACTAAGCAAAACGACAAAAGCAACTGTTTTACCATTTGCAACAGAACAAGAATTGTCGAAAGGTGCCTATTCATTGAATGGAAGTATCTTCTATGATCAAGAAAAAATTATGGATAGTTCTGAAATAGGTGTGCCAGGCTCTCACAATGTTGAAAATGCATTGGCCGCCATTTCAGTTGCTAAATTGTATGGGGTATCTAATACCGCAATTCAACAAACATTACAGCTTTTTCATGGTGTACCACACCGTACGCAATATGTAGGGGAAGTTCAAGGACGTAAATTTTATAATGACTCAAAAGCCACGAATATTTTAGCGACAAAAATGGCTTTAAGTGGATTTACGCCAGAAAACTTAGTATTGATCGCTGGTGGGCTAGATCGAGGGAATTCATTTGATGCATTGATTCCTTCCTTAACAGGTCTTAAAGCATTGATCGTTTTTGGTGAAACAAAAGAAAAATTGATGGAGGCTGGCAAGAAAGCAGGTATTCCTATTATTGAAACAGCGGAAAATGCTGAATCAGCAGTACCTGTTTCTCTTCGCTTAAGTGGAGAAGGCGATGTGATCTTATTGTCACCAGCTAACGCTAGTTGGGATCAATACCCTAACTTTGAAATCAGAGGCGAACGCTTTATGGACGCTATCAATAAACTAGAAAATGTAGAAGCGAGCGATAATTAATGAAAATTTTGGTTACAGGTGGAGGAACTGGAGGACATATCTATCCAGCATTAGCCTTCGTCAAATATGTTAAAACACAAGTGCCAAATGCTGAATTTATGTATGTTGGTGCACAAAGAGGGTTGGAGAATAAGATTGTTCCAGAAACAGGGATTCCATTTCGTACCTTAGAGATCCAAGGATTTAAACGAAAAATTTCACTGTACAATGTTAAAACAGTCCAACTTTTCTTGAAAAGTATCCGTTCAGCAAAAAAAATTTTAAAAGAATTTCAACCAGATGTTGTGATTGGTACAGGCGGTTATGTTTCAGGAGCCGTCGTCTATGCGGCTGCAAAATCAAATATTCCAACGATCATCCATGAACAAAACAGTGTCCCAGGGATGACGAATAAATTTTTAAGTCGCTACGTGGAACGGATCGCTATTTCCTTTAAGGATGCTCAAGCATTTTTTCCAGAAGAAAAGTCTGTGTTAGTGGGCAATCCACGTGCACAAGAAGTAGCGAATATGAATAAGACGGATATCGTCGAATCGTTTGGACTGGACCCAAATAAAAAGACTGTCCTGATCTTTGGTGGAAGCCAAGGAGCGCTAAAAATAAATCAAGCTGTAACAGATTTTTTGACTGATTTTGAAAGTAAGGATTATCAAGTGCTTTATGCTTCTGGCGAGCGTTACTATGAAGCAGTGAGAGAAAAAATAAATGCTTCACCAAATGTAAGTGTCCAACCCTATATCTCTAAAATGGCAGAAGTCATGGCTGCGAGTGATTTACTAGTCGGTAGAGCGGGAGCCACTTCCATCGCTGAGCTAACGGCGATCGGTTTGCCAGCGATCTTGATCCCAAGTCCTTATGTGACGAATGATCACCAAACAAAAAATGCCATGAGTTTAGTGCATGCGCATGCAGCTAAGATGATCAAAGATGACGAGTTGACCGGGAAAACATTGAGAAATACAATCGAAGAAATCATGACAAATGACAAGCTGCAACAAAGCATGTCCGAGGCGTCTAAACAACAAGGGATTCCAGATGCATCAGAACGGCTATATCGATTAGTAGAAGCTGTTATTCAGAAATAAAGGCGGGTGGTCTAAAGTGAGTAAGAAAAAAGAACCAGAAAATTTGCCGAATCAATCTGTTGATGAGAACAATCTAACTCCCTGGCAAAAGGCCAACCGGAAATATTTAGCAGAACATGGTAAAGAAGAAAAAGAAGCAAAGAAAAAAGCGGATAATGAAGTTCAACCAGACGAACAAGAAGCGGATACAGGACCAGCAACTGAAAAGGATGTTCCAGAACATGAGCATGACGCTCCATCCGAAGATGAACTGGAACAAACAAAAGTGGGTGGACCTTACAATGGTTCTTTCCTCAATCGATTGCCCAATCTGAAAAATCAGCGAAATAAAGTATTGTATCGGCGCTTGGCTTTGATTATCACGATTCTAGGTATACCATTGATCTTTTTGATTTATTATGTGTCTCCATACAGCAAGTTGCAAGCAGTCACTGTATCGGGCAACGAAAATGTCGCTGTCCAGACAGTCATTACGGATACGAAGTTAACGATGGGTACGAATATTTGGAAACAATATTGGCATAAGGCTGACTACATCAACAATTTGAAAGAAGAACAGCCACGGATCGAAAATGCACAAATCAGTTTTAAAACGCTCAATACGTTTACTTTAAAAGTCAAAGAGTACAAAGAAATTGCTTTAGTAACGAAAAACGGGCAGTATTATCCTGTAATGGAAAATGGGACAGTTCTTAGTGAAAAAGTGGCTAATCCCACAAAAAATCTTCCTATCCTAGATGGATTCACGAACAATGAAAAAATCAAATCATTAACAAAGGAATACAACAAACTGTCAGCTGAATTGCAAAAAGCAATTTCTGAAATCAAATACACACCAAGTGATACGAATAAAAACTTGCTCCGATTGAATATGAATGATGGCAACCAAGTCATTGTAAATATCCAAAATCTAGCTAGTCAAATGAAATACTATGCGCAAGTAGCAAAAGATATGGATGAAAAAGGTGTGATCGATATGGAAGTCGGTATTTTCTCCTATCCTTATTCAGAAAGCAGTGTAGAAGCAGAACAGACCTCTGGAACAAATTCGATGGAAACATCGACAGAACAAACAAATGGATCCTCTGCGAGTACCGAGCCTTCATCAGAAGAAACAGTACCAAGTGAGTCGGAACAGACAGGGAATACGTCAGGTGATACAAGTGAAACAAATCAAAATGATGATAATTCAAGTTCGTCTTCTTCGATTTCAACAGAAAATTGATAAAACAACTTTAAAAAGTGAGAATCTACTTTCTAAAAACCAGTAATTTATGGTAGAATTGAAAGCAGTGAATATATCTATTAAAGTATATTTAAAAACGGACGTTAGTTGTTCGCTTGTATATGGAATAGTAAGTAGGAGGGAATCCCATTCATGGCAAAAACAGGAATGTATGTAGGCCTTGATATTGGAACGACATCTGTCAAAGTTGTCGTGGCTGAATATATCGACAGCCAAATGAATATTATTGGAGTAGGAAACGCAAAATCAGAAGGGATTAACCGCGGCATTATCGTTGATATCGATAAAACGGTCCAAGCGATACAACGAGCAGTACGACAAGCAGAAGAAAAAGCAGGAATCCAGATCAAGAGCGTAAGTGTTGGTTTGCCCGCAAACATGCTTGAAGTTGAAAATTGCCAAGGAATGATCGCAGTTAACGGAGATTCAAAAGAAATCACCGACGAAGATGTCCGAAATGTGGCTTCAGCCGCCCTAGTTCGTTCAATTCCTCCTGAACGTCAAATCGTATCAATTTTGCCACAGGACTTTACCGTGGATGGATTCGAAGGAATCAAAGATCCACGTGGAATGATCGGTGTCAGACTAGAAATGTATGGTCTATTGTTTACTGGACCAAAAACTATTGTTCACAATATTCGTAAATGTGTAGAAAATGCAGGATTGGTCGTAAATGAATTAGTCATTACACCATTAGCTTTAACAGAAACAATCCTTTCAGATGGAGAAAAAGATTTCGGTACGATTGTTATTGATATGGGTGGGGGCCAAACAACAACGGCTGTTATGCATGATAAACAATTGAAGTTTACCAGTCTAGATCAAGAAGGTGGAGAATTCGTCACCAAAGATATTTCCATTGTATTGAATACTTCATTCAATAATGCCGAAGCGCTAAAAATCAATTATGGTGATGCTTATCCAGAACGGACTTCTGATCAAGAAGAATTTCCAGTCGATATGATCGGACAATCTGAACCAGTGAAAGTTGATGAACGCTATTTGTCAGAAGTCATCTCTGCACGTATGGAACAGATTTTTAACAAAGCAAAAGCTGCTTTAGATCAAATCGAAGCACTAGAACTACCTGGTGGAGTAGTGCTTACTGGTGGAGCAGCAAGTCTTCCTGGCGTTGTTGATCTAGCCCAAGAAATTTTTGGTGTAAACGTCAAATTATATGTACCAAATCAAATGGGTCTACGTAATCCAGTTTTTACTAATGTGATCAGTATCGTTGATTATTCAGCAAACTTGAGTGAAGTTTACCAATTGGCTAAAATTGCTGTAACTGGGGAAACAACTATTGCTCATCATCCGACTGTTGAACAAGAAGTAACTACTTATGACAGTTATGATGTTCAAGAAGAAACTGATTATGACGAAACTGAACAAAAGAAATCTGGCGAAAACGTAACGAATAAAATTAAAGGTTTCTTTTCAAATATTTTTGATTAATTCATCCTGGGAGGAATAAAATATGGAATTCTCAATTGATAATAATATCAATGACGGCGCAGTAATCAAAGTCATCGGTGTCGGTGGCGGCGGAGGAAATGCTGTAAACCGAATGATTGAAGAAAATGTAAAAGGCGTAGAATTTATTACTGCCAACACAGATGTACAAGCTTTGAAAAACTCAAAAGCTGAAACTGTTATCCAATTAGGCCCTAAATACACACGTGGGTTAGGTGCAGGTTCACAACCAGAAGTTGGACAAAAAGCTGCAGAAGAAAGCGAACAATCTTTAAGAGAAGCATTAGATGGCGCAGATATGATCTTTATCACAGCAGGAATGGGTGGCGGGACTGGTACAGGTGCTGCACCGATCGTAGCTGGAATCGCTAGAGAATTAGGCGCTTTAACAGTCGGCGTTGTAACACGTCCATTCACTTTTGAAGGACCAAAACGTGGCCGTTTTGCTGCAGAAGGAATTGCACGTTTGAAAGAAAACGTGGATACATTATTAATCATTTCAAACAACCGCTTATTAGAAGTAGTTGATAAAAAAACACCAATGTTAGAAGCGTTCCGTGAAGCGGACAACGTTTTACGCCAAGGTGTTCAAGGTATCTCCGACTTGATCACAGCTCCTGGTTACGTGAACTTGGACTTCGCTGATGTGAAGACAGTAATGGAAAACCAAGGAACTGCTTTGATGGGTATCGGCGTTGCAAGCGGTGAAGATCGTGTAGTTGAAGCAACGAAGAAAGCTATTTCTTCTCCACTATTAGAAACATCGATCGATGGAGCGGAACAAGTCCTATTGAACATCACAGGCGGTTTAGATATGACATTGTTTGAAGCACAAGATGCTTCTGATATCGTTGCAAATGCAGCTACAGGAGATGTAAACATCATCCTAGGTACTTCGATCAATGAAGAAATGGGCGATGAAATCCGCGTAACGGTTATTGCAACAGGTATCGATGAAACAAAAAAGGAACGCAAGTCTAGTCGTCCAACTAGACAAACATCTATGCAATCATCTACTCAAAAACCAGTATTGGATATGGATCAAGCAAAACCTACTCCAGTAGACGAAGAAAGTAGTTTTGGAGACTGGGACATCCGACGTGAACAAAATGTCCGTCCTAAAGTTGACGAATCTAATTTTGATACTATTGAAAAAAAAGAATTTGATACATTCAATCGTGAAGAAATAAAATCAAATGGTGATGACGAATTGAATACACCACCGTTTTTCCGTCGTAAAAAATAAGGGAGAGGGAGAGCACATGATTGCTGACAACTTGCTAAAAATCGAGCAAGACATTCAGGATTCGTGTGCTCTTGTTCATCGTAATCCGAAAGAAGTTACTTTAGTGGCCGTGACAAAGTCTGTGGACTCTGACAAGGCAGAAGAGCTGATTAAAGCGGGAGTAAAAAATTGCGCAGAAAATCGCGTAGATAAGTTATTGCAGAAAAAACAAGGTTTGCAAAATCATCCTGATATCAAGTGGCATTTAATTGGTAATTTACAGCGCAGAAAGGTAAAATTGATTGTAAATGAAATTGATTACTTTCATGCGTTGGACAGTTTAAAATTAGCAGAAGAGATCCAAAAAAGAGCAGAAAAACAACTTGCTTGTTTTGTAGAAGTGAATGTCTCTGGTGAAGAGTCAAAACAAGGGATATCTCCAGATGAGCTTCTTCCTTTTTTAGAATCGTTGGCTTCATTAACTAAGATAAAAGTTGTCGGTTTGATGACAATGGCGCCTAAAGATGCTTCTGCTGACCAAATTCGTAAAGTGTTTGGAACGCTGAAAGAGTTGCGTGATCTTGTTCAGAAGAAAGAACTTCCACATGCACCATGTACAGAATTAAGCATGGGAATGAGTCAAGATTTCCAATTGGCAATCGAAGAAGGTGCTACATTCATTCGTGTAGGGACAGCGTTATTCAAAGACGAGGAGGAACAATAATGCCGCTTTTAAATAGAGGAGCAATTGCTAATTTTTTCGGATTAGCTGATGAAGAAGAGTACGAAGAATACCCTGAAACAACTAATAGAGCTGTAACACAGCCGACTAAGAATAAACCAACACAAGTGCAGATGAGTCAACCCAAAACTACGGTGGTCTCAAAACCACGTGAGCAACAAAGGACTACACGTCCTGTGACCCGTGAAACTGCACAACCAGAAACAAAAAAAGTAATTGAATTACATCAATCATCTGCTAAAAATGTCCGTAAAGAAGAAGCTACAAAATCTTCATTTACACCAAAGACAAATTTAGCTGGAAAAATCACGGTCATGGAACCACGTACGTACTCTGAAGCGATGACCATTGCGAAACGGATCATCGCTGGAGAAGCCACGTTAGTTAATTTTCATCTTGTGGAAGAAAAACAAGCAAGAAGAATCGTTGATTTTCTAACTGGAACTGTCTATGCACTAGACGGTGATATCAAGCGTGTGGGAGACGAAATCTTCCTATGTACGCCTACAGGTATGGAAATCGATAGTTCAACGGCTCAATCGTTTGCGGACGTGAACATGTTTGACCTATAAGAGGAGGAACTACGATTTATACTATTTTTATGTTACTTAATTTGCTTGGGCGAGCAGCATATTTTTACAGTATCTTGTTGATGATCTATGCACTGTTATCTTGGTTTCCGGGAGGATACCAATCAGGAATCGGTCGGTTCCTAGCTAAAATATGCGAACCATATATACAGTTATTCGAACGACTTCCTTTACGGATCGGTGGCTTTGATTTCACGATCTTGGCATCGATTCTCATTTTGAATTTAGCGGTACAAGGACTGCAACAAATCGTCTTATGGTTGATGATGGCAGTTTACTGATCAACGAATCAGAGAGAAAAATAGGAGGGGGAAAAATGGACGCAAATGTATATCAGCATTTCCGTGCGGATGAACGTTCTTTCATTGACTCAGTTGGTGATTGGATCGAACAGGTCCAGGGTCAATATGCGCCGTATCTTACAGATTTTCTAGACCCAAGACAATCCTATATATTAGAAACGTTGGTTCGACAAGAAACCGAACTACGCTATTCTTTTTATGGGGGATATGAGCAGGCGGAACGGAAGAGATGTTTGATTTTCCCCGAATATTATCAACCTGAAGATGAGGATTTTGAAGTTTCATTATATGAGATTCACTATCCAAGCAAATTTGCCAGTTTGAGTCATGGAAAAATTCTGGGTACATTGGTTGGTACTGGGATCAAACGTTCTTACTTTGGCGATATCATTTCTGACGGGGAACGTTGGCAAGTCTTTATCGCACAAGAAGTAGAACAGTTTGTTGTAACTCAAGTAACAAAAATTGGTAAGGTCGCTGTTCGTTTAGAACCGAAGAAGTATACAGAATTGATTCTGCCCAAAGATAGTTGGGCTGAAGAAAGAGGTACTGTTGCTTCATTGAGACTAGACAGTGTCATCTCAGAGATTTATAATATCTCCAGACAACGTTCAAAACAGTTGATTGAGTCAGGTAAAGTAAAGGTGAATTGGACTGAAAACACTCGACCCGACTTTTTACTTGAGTTACTGGATATTGTTTCGATCAGAGGTTTTGGTCGCATCCAAGTACAGGGACTTGAGGGGAAAACTAAAAAAGAAAAGTATAGAGTATTGTTTGGTGTATTACGTAAATAAAACAAGAAGGTGGTTTACTCATGGCTTTAACTCCATTAGATATCCAAAATAAAACATTCCCGACAAAAATGCGGGGATATAATCAAGACGAAGTAGATGATTTCTTAGATTTAGTTGTTCGTGATTACGAAGAAGTAACACAAAGAAATCGTGAACTTGAAAAAGCAGTGAAACATTCAGAAGAAAAACTTGAATATTTCAATGAATTAAAAGATGCGTTGAATCAATCAATCATTGTTGCCCAAGATACTGCGGATAAAGTAAAAACTAGTGCAAGTAAAGAATCGGAAGTGATCGTTACTTCTGCACAAAATAAAGCAGATGAATTGGTGGCAACAGCTGAAAAACGTGCGCATCAATTGACGACAGATGCTGAAGAAAAAGCAAGAAAAATCTTGACAGATGCTACTGAAAAAGCAAAACAATTAGCAACTGAAACAGAAGATCTGAAGAAAAAAACACGTGTGTTCCATCAAAGAATCAGCTTGATGTTAGAATCACAATTAGAACAAGTGAAGAGTCCAGAATGGGATGAGATTTTACAACCATTCTCAAGTTATGTCACAGATAGTCATGAAGTAATCAAAGAAGTTTTGGCAAAACAACTTGACAATGAAAATCAAACTGATGTAAACTCAGACACAGGAATCATGGAAGCACCAATCACAGCATTCGATACTCAGGCAATCGATATTTCGATCGTTCCTGGAGATCATGAAGAAGAGTAGAACAGAAAAGCCTCTTGCCATTCTTTAAGCGAGCCGATGATAGTGGAAGATCGGTAAGACACTGCAAGATGAAAGATCCTCTACCTGAATTGTTTCTGAACTAAGAGTAGGAAACAGCGGTTGACCTCGTTATGGGTCTTCGAGAGTTACATCATCATGTAACTGAATTTGGGTGGTACCACGGCATGTTCGTCCCTTGGATGAACATGTTTTTTTGTGTTCTCAAAATTATTAATCAAGGAGTGTAGTGCGTAATGAAAATGAAAGAAACCTTGCAACTAGGTAAAACAAAATTCCCTATGCGTGGGAACTTGCCAAATCGCGAAGCAGATTGGCAAAAAGAATGGGAAGAAAATAAAATCTACCAAAAAAGACAGGAACTAAATGAAGGAAAACCAAGTTTTGTTCTTCATGATGGCCCTCCTTATGCAAATGGAAATATCCATTTAGGTCATTCACTAAATAAAATCAGTAAAGATATCATCATCCGTTCAAAATCAATGTCGGGTTTTCGTGCACCCTATGTTCCTGGTTGGGATACTCACGGCTTGCCGATCGAACAAGTATTAGCCAATAAAGGAATCAAACGTAAAGAAATGTCTAAGGCTGAATATTTGGAAAAATGTCGTGAATATGCACTTTCACAAGTAGACAAACAACGGAATGATTTCAAACGATTGGGTGTCGCAGGTGACTGGGATCATCCATATGTCACTTTAGATCCATCTTATGAAGCTGCCCAAATCAGAGTATTTGGTAAAATGGCTGAAAAAGGTTATATCTATAAGGGATTGAAACCTATCTATTGGTCACCATCAAGTGAATCTTCACTTGCTGAAGCTGAAATCGAATATAAAGATGTGAAGTCACCTTCTATCTTTGTTGCTTTTAATGTCAAAGATGGAAAAGGGGTCGTTGATGAAGATGCTGCTTTTGTGATTTGGACAACAACACCTTGGACATTACCAGCTAACCAAGGGATTGCAGTAAATCCTAGCCATACGTATGTATTAGTGGAAGCTGATGGCCGTAAATTTGTAGTTGCAAAAGATTTATTAGAAACTGTCCAATCAGAAATCGGTTGGGAAAATGTGAGTGTCTTAAAAGAGTTTTCAGGTCAAGAGATGGAATATATGACTGCTTGGCATCCATTCTATGATCGTGAATCATTAGTGATCTTAGGTGATCATGTCACTTTAGATGCTGGTTCTGGTCTAGTACACACAGCGCCTGGACATGGGGAAGACGATTATATCGCTGGGAATAAATACAAGTTGCCTGTAGTATCACCAGTTGATTCCAAAGGCGTGTTTACAGATGAAGCACCTGGGTTTGAAGGGATCTTTTACGATAAAGTAAATCCAATGGTCACAGATCTATTAAAAGAAAAAGGCGCTTTATTGAAATTAGACTTCTTTACCCATAGCTATCCTCATGATTGGCGTACAAAAAAACCGGTGATCTATCGTGCAACACCTCAATGGTTTGCATCAATTGATGATTTCCGACAAAATATTCTTGATGAAGTTGAAAAAGTGAACTGGATTATTCCATGGGGGAAAACACGTCTTTATAACATGATTCGTGACCGAGGCGACTGGGTCATTTCACGACAACGTGCTTGGGGTGTGCCATTACCGATTTTTTATGCAGAAAATGGTGAAGCAATCATCACACCAGAAACAATTGAACATGTTGCGAATCTATTCGCAGAACATGGATCGATTATTTGGTTTGAAAGAGAAGCAAAAGAGTTACTTCCTGAAGGATTTACACATCCAGGTTCACCGAACGGTCAATTTACGAAAGAAACAGACATCATGGATGTTTGGTTTGACTCAGGTTCATCACATGAAGCAGTTTTACGTCAACGTCCAGAATTGACATTCCCTGCAGATATGTATTTGGAAGGTTCTGACCAATACCGTGGTTGGTTCAATTCAAGTATCACAACGAGTGTAGCAATCAATGGCGTGGCACCATATAAATCAGTTCTTTCACAAGGATTTACTTTAGATGGAGAAGGCCGCAAAATGAGTAAATCACTTGGAAATACGATTTTACCTGAAAAAGTGATCAACCAGTTTGGAGCAGATATTTTGCGCCTTTGGGTAGCAAGTGTCGACTATGAAGCGGATGTACGCGTATCAATGGATATCTTGAGCCAAGTTGCAGAAGTTTACCGTAAAATCAGAAATACGATGCGTTTCTTGATCGCGAATACAGAAGATTTTGATCCGAAAAAAGACACAGTTTCTTATGAAGAACTACGCTCTGTTGATAAATATATGACAGTTCGTTTAAATGAAGTTATTAAAGAAATTCGTGAAGAAGGATATGAAAAATATAACTTTATGCATATCTATCGTACAGTGATGAATTTCTTGACAGTAGATCTATCTGCATTCTATCTAGATTTTGCCAAAGATGTGGTTTATATCGAATCAGAAAATGATTATCAACGTCGTTGCATGCAAACTGTTTTCTATCAAACAGCTGTGGCATTGACAAAATTATTGACACCGATCATTCCACATACAACGGAAGAAATTTGGTCATTCTTGAAAGAAGAAGAAGAATATGTGCAATTAAGCGAACTTCCTGCATATGAAACATTTGCTAACCAAGAAGAGTTGATGGATACGTGGGCAGCATTTATGGACTTAAGAGATAAAGTATTGAAAGCTCTTGAAGAAGCACGTAACAGTAAATTGATTGGGAAATCTTTAGAAGCTAAATTAACGATCTATCCAAATCAACAAGTACGTGAATTGCTAACAGCGGTGGACGCAGATATTCCACAATTATTGATTATTTCACCCGATTATTTTGAAGTGAAACATGATCAAATAGATGTACCTGCAGAAGCTGTGACATTCGATGATGTTTCGATTTTAGTTGAAAAAGCAGATGGAGAAACTTGCGATCGTTGTCGCCAAATCCGTAAAGATGTAGGAGTTGATGAAAAATTACCTCATCTATGCGGACGTTGCGCACATATCGTAGAAGAAAATTATCCAGAAGCAGTTGCTGAAGGATTTGAATAACAGTTAAAAGAACAGAAGTGATAAGGTACAGAAATCCTCAAAATTTATAAAATCATTTTTCAAATTTTGAGGATTTGGGCTTATTGCTAGAGAATAGGATTCTCGTTCGTTTATAGTGATATAGAGAGATCAAGACAAAAGTCGTTTAGGTTTGAGAAATTGGAAAAAAACGAACAATACATTTTTTGTATTGCTCGTTTTTTTTTTTTTTTTGAAATTTCCGAAAAACCTGACTTTTGGACGTCGTTTATTTGAGAGTCTGTAGCAAAACTGATTTTTTAGATTTGTCCCACACTCTCGGAACTATTCGAATATTTTTACTGTTTAGCACTTTTTGTACTACGGAATCTCCAGATTGCTTAGTCTTATAATTTACCACGTTCACGGTACCATCCATCTGGTTGCCAGATCCATTCAAAGCCATCTTTTTCAAGTAGTTTGAAGGCTGCTTCAGGACCCATCGTACCTGCTTTATAGTTAGGGAAATCAGGTTTGGTTTGATCCCACGCTTGACGGATGACATCGACGATATGCCAAGATTGTGCGACTTCTTCCCAATGGGAGAAGTTTGTTCCATCACCTTTTAAGGCATCTAATAGTAATTTTTCATAGGCTTCAGGACTGTTTTCGACCATTTCAGAACTATTACGATACTCTAATTTGATCGGTTCGGTATTGAACCCTTGACCGACTTCTTTTCCATTCAAGGATAAGGAGAATCCTTCTGTCGGTTGGATATAGATCGTCAATACATTTGGTGGAAGTGTCTTATCCTCACAAGGTTCATCAACAGATGTTTTGAAGACATTTACGGGCACTTGTTTGAAAACGATATTGATCCTTGTTCCTTTTTCTGTCAGACGTTTACCTGTACGAACATAGAAAGGTACACCTGACCAACGGAAATTATCGATCGTGAATTTTCCTGCGACAAAGGTTTCAGTTGTTGATGTAGGATCAACTTTGTCTTCTTCACGATAGCTTTTGAACATTTCACCATCAAGTTGTCCCTGATCATATTGGCCACGAACAAAGTTTTCTAGGACCTCTTGTTGATCGTAGATTCGAACAGCTTTCAGTGCTTTGATTTTTTCAGCGCGAATTTCCTTTTCAGAAAATGCGACAGGTGGTTCCATAGCTAATAAAGCAACGACTTGAAGAATATGGTTTTGGACCATATCTTTCAATGCACCACTGTGGTCATAATAGCCTCCGCGGTCCTCGACACCAAGAGCTTCACCAAAAGTGATCTGGATATTATCAATGTAGCGATTGTTCCATTGGGACTCAAAAATATTATTTGCAAAACGGATAGCAGAAATATTTTGGATCATTTCTTTTCCTAAGTAATGGTCGATCCTAAAGATATCTGGTTCTGGAAAGACCTGACGGATCTTTTCATTTAGATCGTAAGCCGATTGGTAATCTGATCCAAAAGGTTTTTCGATGATCAATCGGTTATAGCCATTTTCAGTGACGATTTTTTGAGATTTTAAATGGGCAACGATAGTACCAAAAAATTGTGGAGCCATAGCAAGATAATAGATACGATTGCCATCTAGTTGGTATCGCTCATCTAATTGATCAGCCAATTCTTTTAATGTTACATAATGAGTTGAATCATTGACATCATGAGATTGGTAGTAGAAATGACTCGCAAATTCCTTTGCTTCTTCGTCGGAAGGATTTAAGGATTGGATTGTCGAAATGACAACTTCGCGGTAATGTTCATCGCTCCAAGGTCTCCGAGCAGTACCGATGACAGCAAAATGTTTTCCTAGATTGCCTTTTTTGTAAAGACGAAACAAAGAGGGATACAATTTACGTTGAGCTAAATCACCTGTACCACCAAATATCGTAAATAAAACATTTTTTTCATTAGACATGTAGGTAAGCTCCTTTATAATTTATCGACAAAAATCGTGCTGGCAGCTTTAAAACTGACAGAAATTTTCTTTTGTGCATTTTGGATGGTGATTGGACCTTCATATGCGGCAATATCAATGATTTCATATTCCTCATCGATATTAAGGTCGATCGTTACAAGATAGTCCAATAATTCTTTTTCGTCAAGGACTCGTGCAATCCGAACGGTTGAACCTACTGGATAAGAATCTAGTGTTTGCCGGCGTTCTTCATGGACCACTTCATCTTTGTGAGGAATATTCCCACCATGTGGACAATGTTTAGGATGATTCAAATAGTCTTCTAAATGATCTGCAAGTTGTTCTGATGTTACATGCTCCAAAACCTCTGCATCATCATGTACTTCATTCCAACTGTATTCTAGATGTTCGACTAAAAAAACTTCCCATAAACGATGTTTGCGAATCAAACTGCTTGCTTTTTTCAAGCCACTCTCGGTTAATTGTACACCTTGATAAGGAGAGTGTTCCACAAGTTGTTCCTTCACAAGTTTTGAAATCATTTCACTGACTGAAGCTGGTGAGACAGCAAGACTAGAAACGATTTGCTTGTTATTTACTTTAGTTGTATCTCCGCCTAACTCCAAAATGATTTTCAAATAATCTTCTCGGTTTGGTGTCATATTCGATCATCCTTTCATGGTATGAAACCATCACTAGTAAGTGTATCAAAAAAAAAGTGAATTGACTATTTTTCTAGACAAAAAAACAGAAATAAACATCGATAAATGTTTATTTCGATAGGAAAAAAACGAAAGACAAGAAATACCTTCTTGTTCTTTCGTTTAGACTATACGGAAATCAATTTTTAACGCCCGATTTTCTTTATCTGATAAGTAGAATCTGTTGATTCATCGTAAAAAGTCATTTTTTCATAAGAAAGAGTCAAATAATAGCCATAGTGATCTCGAACAATCAGTTGTTGCTCATTCAATTCAATCAGTGTGGTTCCTAATGAGTGATCATTGATGGAGAAATCAAAAGTTGGAGAAACACGCAGTTGTTCGTTTTGTTGGTTATCATCTATGAATAACCAAACACCTTGATACTGTGAAGGATCAAAGCTCTTTTCTTGTTTTTTTTTCTTTTTAATCGCGATACTACCACCTACTAAAGTTGCTAAAAAAGCTGCTGCACCATAGATTATTTTTTTCCGCATCAGACCACCTCTTCTTTTAACGATTAATTAAAGACAACGAATGTCTTACTTTCTTCTATTGTACCGAATAATATCTAAAAATTCTCTAAGACTTTCGACTGGTTTTTCAAGAGTTTTTACTCAAATTATGATAGGATACATAGTAGGAAGAAAGGTGACGATTTTTGAAATACCCACAAGTTGAAACTGCATTTTTTATTGAGCGGCCAAATCGATTTATTGCCTATTGCTTGAATCAAAGAGATGAGGTCATTACCACCCATGTTAAAAATACAGGAAGAGGAAAAGAGGTTTTTGTTCCTGGCGCAAAAGTTGCAGTAAACTATGCCCCTAGCCCAAAACGTAAGACAGACTATGATCTGGTTGCGGTCCAAAAAAAAGATGAGTGGTTCAATATCGATAGCCAGCTTCCCAACAGATTAGCGATGGAGGGAATCCTTGATGGAACCATCCAATTACCAAACCTATCAGGAAAAATCATTAAATATAAGCGAGAAGTAAATTATCGACATTCAAAGTTTGATATTTATTTAGAAACATCAGCGAATCAGAGAGTATTCGTTGAGGTGAAAGGCATGACACTGGAGAACAAAAAAATTGGCGCATTTCCTGATGCACCAACTCTGCGAGGATTGAAACATGTCGAGGAATTAGTTGAAGCTCATTTAGAAGGCTATGAAACGTATGTGCTTTTCATTGCACAGTTTGAGCATCTTCAAGTAGCTACCATCCATGAAGAAATGCAACCAGAGTTAGCACAGAGGATTCGCTATGCGCAACTGAATGGCGTAACCGTTTTAGCGTATAATTGTCAGGTAACGGCTGATCAAGTCAAGATAAAACAGGAAATACTGTTTGATATCGATCAACCCTTTGAAGACCCTAATCTATAGAAAGAAGGTAACGAACATGATAAATTTAGGAATTATTGGAACCAATTGGATCACACATCAATTTGTTCAAGCTGCACTTGGTACTGGAGAATATGAATTGACAGCGGTCTACTCAAGACATCTAGAAAAAGCACAAGCATTTGGTTCGAAATATGAAGGTGATATTGAATATGCAACTGATTTGACGACATTCTTTCAATTGGATCATTTAGATACTGTTTACATCGCTTCACCAAATAGTTTACATTTTCAACAGGCGAAGCAAGGAATTCTAGCCGGTAAGAATGTGATCGTTGAAAAAACAGCATTCAGTACGCCAAAAGAAATGGATGAGATCATTCATTTGGCAAATGAAAAAAAAGTATTCTTCTTTGAAGCTGCACGTAATATCCATGAATCTGGCTTTAAAAAAATTACTGACTACTTACCTTTAAAAGATGAGATATTAGGGGCTAATTTTAGCTATATGAAGTATTCATCACGTTACGATCAAGTGCTTGATGGAGAAGTGCCAAATATTTTCTCTACTCGATTTTCAGGTGGAGCAATGATGGATCTAGGGGTATATCTCGTATATGCAGCAGTTGCTTGGTTCGGTATGCCCACAGAAGTTCATTATTTCCCAAGAAAGATTTCAACAGGTGTTGATGGACTTGGATGGGGAATGTTACGTTATGAATCGTTTGATGTATCCATCCAACCTGGCAAAATTGGCGACTCTTATCTACCTTCAGAAATCTATTTCGATTCTGGAACATTAGTGATGAATGGGGTCAATGTCATTGAAACAGCAGAATTCCATGATCGACAACATCAAGAAATCACTACTTTGGAAATCAAAACCGCAGAAAATCCTATGGCTGATGAAGCAAAAGATTTTGCGAATGTGATCAAGCATCCAACAGATCCAACTTGGGGATTGCTTTATGAAGAATGGATCGAGTTAGCACGCAGTGTCAATCAAGTAGTTTATGATCTAAGAAAAAATGGGGGCATCAAATTCGATGCCGATAATGAGGAAGATTTTTAATGAATGAATTTGTACAAACATTTCCACAAGCATGGCAAGAAAAATGGCAAGAAAAGGCGTTTTTAGAGGCCTCACTGATACAAAAAGCAGTCTTTCAACCACTAAAAGACCAACAAAACGTGATCGGTATTTCTCCCACTGGTTCAGGGAAGACTTTAGCTTATCTGTTTCCTTTACTATTGAATGTTGAAAAGGATCACGGAAGTTCCTTACTGGTCTTAGTTTCATCTCAAGAGTTAGCGATCCAAGTAGCAGAAGTCACACGAGAATGGGCTAAAGCATTAGACCTAAAAGTCCAATCTTTAGTAGGGGGCGCTAACGTTAAACGACAAGTGGAAGGTCTGAAGAAAAGACCTGAGATCCTAGTGGGCACCCCAGGGCGAGTCTTAGAACTGATGAAATCAAAAAAAGTCAAAGCACATCAATTGAAAACAATTGTCTTCGATGAAGCTGATCAATTGCTGGATAAAGGGAATAGTCCTTTAATCGATCAACTACTGCATCAAGCACCTGTTGAGTATCAATTAGCCTTTTTCTCAGCAACAGCCGATCGTTCGTTGAAACAAATCGAAGAATTGACAAAAAAACAAATCGAAGTAATCGATGTTACCAAAGAAGATGATTCAAGAAAAGGGCAAAAACATTACTTTTTGCAAGTACCAGCGCGTAAGAAAGATGAATATCTTAGAAGACTAGCGTATGTTGATGGCTTTCAAGGTTTAGTCTTCTTCAATCAGCTAAGTGAGTTAGGTGCTATGGAAGAAAAATTGCTTTTTAGAGGAGTTGCTGTTGGAAGTTTAGCTTCTGACCAAAACAAATTAGTACGAAAAGCAGCACTTGAACAATTCAAAAATAATAAGATCACAGCTTTATTTACAACTGATGTCGCAGCTAGAGGTTTAGACATCAAGGGTCTACCTTATGTTGTGAATGCGGAAGTTCCGCTTACAGAAGAAGCTTATCTGCATCGATCTGGCCGAACAGGACGAATGGGAAGTGAAGGAATAGTCATCACATTTGTTCAAGATCACACTTTGAGAGATTTGAAGAAAATCGCGCGAAAAGCAGATCTACCAATTAGAGAGATTTTTCTTCATGGCGGTCAATTATTAGAGGAATCACCTGAAAAAGAAGAAATGAATCGCGAAAATGAACCACACAAAAAAGTTTCCAACTATCCTTTGAAAAAAGAAACAGCAAAAAAAGAGCCTGTGGATGTTGTACGTAAAAAACGTAAAAATAAACAAAAAAAGGATAAAAATAAAGGAGCAAGGCGCAAATAAGCGCCTTTTTGTGTTATGATAAGTGAAAACGGAATCACTGTTATTTAACTAAAGGTGGGATTGCATGAACGAAAGACAAGAAGAAATATTGGACTTATTGCATGAAAATCAGCATGGATTGACAGCTAGCGATGTAGCAGAAAAGCTTTCAATCGATCGAAGCAATGCAAGTCGCTATTTAAGTGATTTATATAAGGATCATTATATTATCAAAAGTCCGGGTCGTCCGGTCGTTTACTCAATGCCTCCTAAAAAGACTGCATCAGACAAAGTTCATGTTGACTACTCTACACAAGTGACTTTTGAAACATTAGTTGGAGAGAACGATTCGTTAAAAGTCAGTATCCAACAAGCGAAAGCGGCAATTTTGTATCCGCCTCGCGGGTTACACACCATCATATTTGGAGAAACTGGTACTGGTAAATCCATGTTTGCCGAGTGTATGTATCATTTTGCGATCGACTCAGAAATGCTTTCAGAAGACGCACCATTTGTCTCTTTTAACTGTGCCGATTATGCACAAAATCCTCAGTTGCTATTTGGCCATATTTTTGGGATCAAAAAAGGTGCTTATACGGGAGCCTCACAGGATAGCCAAGGATTGATCGCAAAAGCAGATGGCGGAATCTTATTTCTAGATGAAATTCATCGTTTGCCGCCAGAAGGACAAGAAATGCTGTTCACTTTTATTGATAAAGGCGTTTATCGGCCACTAGGTGAAAGTGCCCATACACATGAAGCCTCCGTCCAGATCATCGGCGCTACTACGGAATCCTCAGAAAGTTTTCTTACCACGTTCAACCGCAGGATCCCAATGGCTATTACTTTACCTAACCTTGCTTCTCGGTCATTAGATGAACGCTATGAAATCATCTCACTGTTCATCAAACAAGAAGCGAATCGGTTAAATCAGCGGATAGATATTGAAAAAGAGGCTATTTTAGCATTTATGCTATATGATGCAGAAGGGAATATCGGTCAAGTCAAACGTGATTTGAAGTTGGTATGTGCAAAATCATTCCTCCATTACCGCACGCATAATGAAGAGAAACTGATCATTCGTAAAGAAGAGCTTTCACTTCAAGTCCAAAAGGGGTTATTGAAGATCAAAGAAGTTCCAGAACGTCTTGATCGTTTCATGGATAGCAAAAGTCAATATCTCACTTTTGAGCCAGGTTTTGCAGATGTAGTCTGGTCACAAGATCCTGAAAGAAATATGCAGGTATATAACGATATTGAAGAAAAAATGCTTTCCTTATCTGAAACTGGCGTAGAGAACATTGATTTGGAAACCCTGATTTCAAAAGATGTCGATGCGTATTTTCAAACATATGTCAAAGAGTTGACGAAAAGTACGATTCCGAAAGACTTATTACCAGATGACATTTGGCGTTTGACAAATGAGTTATACGATGTGGCGGAAAAGAGGCTCGATCGTATCTATAATGAAAAAGCTCGGTTCGCCTTTGCCCTTCATTTACAAAGTACCTTGGACCGTGTGAGGGACGGACATATGATCGTCCATCCTGATTTGAATAATGTACGTAAAAACTTCAAGAAGGAATTTCAAGTAGCCATCGATCTATCAACGATCATTGAAGAGGAACAGCAAGTGGAGATTCCTTTTGATGAAATCGGCTTTATCAGTATGTTCCTATCGATCAGTCTAGGGGAAAGCGAACCGGTCAAAGAAAACAAAGTAGATGTTTTAGTTTTGATGCATGGCAGACAAACTGCCTCAAGTATGTTGGAAATGGCTCAGGAACTATTGGGAACGAAAATCGGTAAAGCTTTCAATATGCCTCTTTCGATGGAAGTCCAAGCGATGTATGAAGAAGTATTGCATTACGTCCAAAGCCGCCAAGAATACCTGACGAATGGGTTGATTTTACTGACCGATATGGGGTCGTTGAATACCTTTAGCGATTTGATTTTTGAGGAAACGGGTATCCGAACAAAGGCAATCACTATGAGCAGTACGATGGTGGTCATCGAAGCAGTCCGGATGGCAAATGTAGGCAGAAGCTTGGAGGATATTTATCAAAGTATCCAAATTTCTTTTGAAACGATCGTTAGAGATCAGTTTAAAGTCGAGCAACAAGAAATCATCGAACGCAAAAAAGCTGTCATCGTCACTTGCTTTACTGGTGAGGGAGTAGCAGCAAAACTATATCAACGGATCGTTCCAGTGATCGATCAGAAAAAGGTCGAAGTGATCCAGATGCAGTTTTTGGAGCGTGAATCATTCAAAAGACATATCGATGCTCTACTAGAAGAATATGAGATCAAAGCAATTGCTGGAACAGTGGATGTAGACTACCAAAATATTCCCTTCTTTTCTGCGTATGATATATTCAATGACGAAAAATTGAATATATTGAAACGGATTGCAGACGATGAAGTACCAACAGCTAAAATTGTTGATTCATTAAAAGATTCACTCAATTCGATCTCTTCGGTCGACGTATTGATCCACTCATTGCAAAAGACGATCCAACAAATCCAAACGGATCTCTCAATCATCGTAGAACCAGGCGTAGATATCGGGATCGTGATTCATTTAGCGTTCCTATTAGATAGTTTAATGAAGCATGAAAAATCACGAGTGTTTGAAAATCTGGAAACTTTTTCTAAAATCTACCGCTTGGAAATGGATATCATTCGTACAAACTTAATTAGCTTAGAGCGAAAGTATCGAGTAAATATCCCTGAAAATGAAGTAGCATTTTTGACCCAAATGTTTATTGAAAATAAAATAAAGAAATAATGCACACTGATCATAGTTATTACACACTATTCATCTGTGTGCGCACTATGTAAAAGAGTTAAAAGGCGTGAAAACGCTATTTTAACTCTTTTTTCATTTGGCATGCTTCTTGCGTTATATTTATGTGTAAAACAAAATAAAGGGAGTGGAACAAATGGCGAAAAAAACGATTATGTTAGTATGCTCTGCAGGAATGAGTACCAGTTTATTAGTAACAAAAATGCAAAAAGCAGCAGAAGAAAAAGGAATGGAAGCAGATATTTTTGCTGTTTCGGCTTCAGATGCGGATAACAATCTTGAATCTAAAAACGTAGATGTCATGTTATTAGGACCGCAAGTTCGTTTTATGAAAGCTCAGTTTGAGCAAAAACTTGCACCAAAAGGGATTCCTTTAGATGTGATCAATATGCAAGATTATGGAATGATGAATGGTGCAAAAGTATTAGAACAAGCAGAAAAATTGATGAAGTAATTACAATTCAATTGGAGGTAGCGAAGTGGAAGATCAACAAAACCTTGAAGCCATCATGGGTTTGATCATGTTTGGCGGCAATGCCAAAAGCGACGCAATAGAAGCGATTACGGCAGCTAAAAAAGGTAATTTTGAATTAGCTGAACAGAAACTCACAGATGCAAAAGAATCACTTGTACAAGCACATCATTCGCAAACGCAAATGTTGACACAAGAAGCACAAGGAAACCATATGCAAGTGACATTATTGACCGTACACAGTCAAGACCATTTAATGACATCGATTGCTTTTACAGATCTAGCCGAGGAAATCGTTGATCTGTATCGCCGACTCGAAGTAGAATAAGCACTATCTCTTAGAACAAGAACTTCTTTTTTGAACGGAAGAAGAAAAAAATTTTTGAACGGATTTTTTTAATTTGGTATAAGGAGACTATTCTTTATATAACTAACTTATAGGAGGAAATAAAAAATGAACGGATTAACAAGTTGGATGGAGAAATACATCCTTCCGGTTGCCGCAAAAATCGGTGCGCAGAAACACCTAGTTGCTTTGCGTGACGCATTTATCGGTACGTTACCGGCAACGATGGCTGGATCAGTCGCTGTAATGATCAACGCAATTATTCGAGATTTACCACAGCAATTTGTCAGCACTTATGCGGATAGCTTAGCAGCTGATAAAGGAATTTTCGCAGTATTGAATGTTATTATTGGTATCAATGGTTTTGTTTGGAATGGTACATTAGCCATTGCAGGTCTGATCTTCGCTTTCTCATGGGGCTATAATTTAGCAAGAGCCTATGGGGTGAATGATCTAGCAGGTGGTATCGTTGGTTTAGCTACGCTTATTCAAGGAATTTCTTTTGGACCAGCTTTATCAGCTGCGTTGAATGTCGATGTTCCAAAAAATGTAGCAGATGCGATCAATGGAACAGAATTAGGTGCTACGATCGCAGATGGTACGTTATCTGTCGGTCTTTGGGGGTGGTTGAAACTTGATCATTTGAATGGTAATGCTTATTTTACAGTCATGATCATGGGTGCTATCTCAGTAATTATTTTTTGTAAATTAATGTTGGCAGATATCACGATCAAAATGCCGGATTCAGTTCCGCCAGCAGTATCAAAAGCTTTTGCAGCAATTTTACCAGCAACGATTGCTTTGTATGTCATTGCAATTATTAACTATATCGTTGGTCGCTTGGCAGATGGCCAATTGATTATTGATTTGGTCCAAAAATATATTGCTGAACCGTTCTTGGGTCTATCACAAGGGATCGGCGCAGTATTGATCGTCACAGTTTTCGTGCAGATTTTCTGGTTCTTCGGTATCCATGGACCAAACGTTTTGGCACCAGTCCTAGAAGGGATTTGGGGACAAGCACAACTAATCAATATCGATATTTTCCAAAAAGGGTACAATGGAAAAACAGGTACGCCAGCAGTGTTGGATGCAATTGAAGATGGAAAAGCGTATATGTGGGTTCGTGGATCATTTGATGCCTTTGCTTGGTTCGGTGGATCAGGTGGTACAATCGTTCTCTTGATCGCCATTTTATTATTCTCAAAACGTGCAGACTACTTAACAGTAGCGAAACTATCCATTGGACCCGGTATCTTCAATATCAATGAACCAGTGATGTTTGGGTTACCAATCGTCTTGAATGCGATCATGTTCATCCCATTCTTAGTTGCCCCTGTTGTCGCAACTGCAATTGGTTGGGTGGCAACTTATCTGGGATTAGTCGCACCTGTTTCTCAACAAGTCACGTGGGTTGTTCCGCCATTCCTGCTATCATTCCTAGCAACCGGGGCAGACTGGCGTGCGCTAATCGTTACACTCGTATGTATGGTCGTCACCTTCCTGATCTGGGCTCCATTCGTTATCTCTGCAAATAAAATGGACCCTGCAGCAGGCGAAAATTAAAAAATTAGTGAAGCAGAAGCATTTCCTGCTTCTGCTCACTTATCAATGTAGGAGGAAAAAAGTATGATCTCAATTGCAAGTGCAATGCAACAAGACGCTATAAAAGAGTTATTAGAAGGATACAACGAAGAGGGGATCTCTTTTACATTTAAAGAAAAACAAGGAATCAAATTATTATTCGAAACAATAGCTGAAGATACAGAAGCAGCTGCTAAAAAGGCGAAAGAATTGATTAAAGCCCAACCATGGGGCACTGTTTTATATTTTCAAGCAACAGCAGTTTAGTCTTCGTGGCTGAAAGATAGGATGGGTTCAAAATGATAAAAAACGGTTTATTCTTATGTAGTGTTGGTTCACTGATCGTATTATATAGTTTAAATCCTGGTTCACAAAAATATGATCTATACAGTATGGTCACTGGACTTTTTCTGGCAGGTTTAGGTATATATTTCTTTTTGAAAGGGAAAAAAAGAGAAGAAGCAAAGGGGAAAAATAACTAATGGAAATTGTAAAAAAATTAAATATTCCGGCATCGTTTTTCTACGATAAAGTTATGGACTCTGTCCTTTTTGATGTACGTAAAGCGACTGGAAAATCAGTGACTCGTAAACAGTTAAAAAATTTGGAATACGTGAAGCAATTTTCGCAAAATAACCGTGCTCGTATCAAAATCGAAGAGCTCATTGAAAACCAGTCCTATAAATTTCGTACGTCAACAACAAAAAATGATTTTGTTGTCCATTACCAAATCAAGCCTATAGATGTTTCTTCCTGTGAAGTGCATTACACAGAACAGATGGAATCTCATGGAATGCTACAAAAATTGAATGATATGATTTTAGGAACATTATTGATGTATTTCAAAAAACGTCGTTTCAAAAAAATGTTAGTGATGATTGAAGAAACTTACTAAGCTTTTGCTCAAGAGTAACAGAGCAAAAAAATATAAAATAATTTGAAGAGTCAAAGGTTGTGGCAAAGACGATGGGGAAATAATAAAAAAGTTTATTTAAATGATATTGTTTACTAAACTGATTATTATTGAACGAGTCTTGTCACAATTTTGTTGTGTTGATGGAAGGAGCAATAATGATGGCAAATGATGTGAAAGAAGTAGGACTTGATTATGTCGATGAAATGTGTGATCTAGCGATTTATGCATTCAATGCAAAGGATACGGTAGAAAGAAGAGAAAAATTCCGAATGCTTGCTGAACATTCATGGAATTATGGCTTTTTTGATCAGGACGATCAATTAACCAGTCAAGTAATGGCTACCCCTTTTCCTGTTGAATTTCATGGGAAAGAATATTTGATGGCAGGAATCGGTTACGTTGCTTCTTATCCCGAAGCAAGAGGACAAGGCGGGATCAATCAAATCATGGAAAAAATCCTCAAAGACTGTCGTGAAAGAAGGGTCAGCCTGTCCTATCTAGCGCCATTCTCATATCCATTTTATCGTCGTTATGGTTATGAGCAGGTATTTGATCAAGCAAACTACCAACTCGATAGCAGAGACATACCAAATGTGAAAAAGACTTCAGGAAAAATGAAACGTCTGTCATTCGATCAAGCGAAAGAAGCAATGGATAACATCTATTCACAAATGCCTGAGAATAGTCGGGGCGGGTTGAAAAGAGAAGCATGGTGGTACAACTATAAGTTTAAAATCAGAAAAGAAAATCATTACGCCTTGTATTATGATGAAACGAGTCAAGCAAAAGGGTATGTTGTTTATCAATTAACAGCACCAACGTTCAAGATAGTAGAATGGGGCTACTTGACACATGAGGCTTTTAAGGCACTGGTACGCTTTGTCGGTTCACATAGTGGGGCGTTTGAATCATTTGAGTATGCTTGCGGATATTCAGGCAATAGCCAAAATTATTTATTGCAAAATCCATTTGCTAAAATGACCGTGGTACCATACATGATGGGACGGATCGTTGACATAGAACGTTTCTTAGAGTCGTACCCCTTCAATGGAAAAAATACGGCATTTGCTGTGAAGATCGTCGAAGATGAGTATGCAAAATGGAATGAAGGAATATTTGAGATCCATATCGTTGATGGGAAAAATCAGCTAAAAAAAGTCGAGCAAGCTGATTTGCCCACCATCAGTGGAAACATCCAGCATATGACTCAGCTATTGATGGCTTATCGTAAGTTAGATGAATTGGTTTTTTATGATAAAATCAAGGTTAGTGAATCGATCGCTGCATTGAACTTGCTTTTTCCTCAGCAACAGCCGATTTTAAATGATTATTTTTAAGTAAAGAGGATATGTTGGAATAAAAAAGAACGGACAGAATAGCTCCTGTTCGTTCTTTTTTTTCAATTTTATAATAAATCGTCTTTTTTGGTAAATTTAAACTTTCGACTCTCTTTTTTCTGAGGTTTGTTTTTTTCATGCTGATCGATTGCCTTTTTTGAAAGTTCTTCTCGTTCTTTCTTCGATGCATCAAAACGTTCAGCATAAACTTTTTCTTTTGGTTTGTCATTCATAAAAAAACCTCCTCTATCACCTGAATTTATAAGTACATTTTATCATTACAGGGTCTGTCTTGGAAACGTTTTGCCTCGTTAAAACCAAGAGATTTTAGAATAGAAGCTTGCATGTGGCATATAAACAAGCTAAAATAATAGTATTGAGTTTTTGTTCCTGTAGCTCAGTAGGATAGAGCGATCGCCTCCTAAGCGATAGGTCGCTGGTTCGATCCCAGTCAGGAACGTATAAATAACCCCTGTATCCTTTGTGGTACTGGGGTTTATTTTATATTTGTGCCAAAAATGTGCCAAACTAGTTATCATTTTTATATAAACTATCGAACACAGCATTGATTTTTTCTTTATCCTGATCTTCAAGCTCTCGAACAATATGAAGGTAAGTAGACATTGTGGTTTCTAAACTGCTATGTCCTAAACGTTTCGATACGCTAAGTATATTTACTCCTTGATAAAGTAAAATAGATGCATGTGTATGCCTTAGTCCATGCAAAGTAAATTGCTTTTCAATCCCTAATTTTTTTAATTTTTTGCGCAAATATTTGCTGACGGCGTTTGATGAAACTAATCCATTTTTTAAGTTGAAAAAAACAAAATTATGAGGGTTTTTGATTTCAAAATTCTCGAATAATTCTTTTTGATTGATTTTAAACTTTTTTAAGAGATCAATCGTATGTTTATCAATTGAAATTTTCCGATTTGAAGTCTCGTTTTTTGTTTTTCCCCATTCATTTAATTTATAATTCCATGTTTTATTAATGGTGATGATTTGATCTTCGAAATCGATATCTTCCCATGTTAATCCTAGAAGTTCAGCAAATCGCATTCCAGTAGCACCAGCAACTAACACGAGCATAGGAGAAGAGTACTGTGCAGAAAGGTTTTCTTCTACGAGTTTCATTAAAGATTTAAATTGATCATAATCTAAATATTTATCTTCTTTTGGCTTCAATGAATCTTTTCCTTTGATTACTGCTTTTCTAGTTGGATCAAACGGAATTAATCCTTCTTCTACGGCATCTTTCAACGATGCTCTAATATGGTTATTAAACTTAATAACGGTGGATTTTACATGGTCTTTCGCATACTTATTTAAAAAGCGTTGATATCCAACTCTATCTAAATCAGAAATCAATACCACTGGCATATATTTCTTTATGTTCATTAACGTATCTTCGTATTTTCTATAAGTGATAGGAGATACTGTTCCTTCTTTATAAAGTTGCATCCAATCCTCAAAGTAATCTGATAATAATAGATTTTTGCGATCCCCTTTAAGGCCTTTGTTTAGGTTATATTCTAATTCGTTGGCGGCATCTTTTGCTTCGCCTTTTGTCTTGAATCCTGATTTTCTTATCTTCGTGTATTTTCCGTCATCTTTTTTGTATGAAATTTCGTATTGCCAACTATTTCCACGTTTGACAAATCTTGCCATAATTGAATCTACTCTCTTTCTCTGATACAATAGGCACTATAAAGAAGCCTATTGTGTAGGTTTGTTTTTTCTTAGAACACGCTTCTACTTTGGTCGGTGGGGCGTGTTTTTGTATTGCAGTAATATAATTATGCGTTTAGCTTATTAAGTGAGTATGTTTAACTTTCCATTGTTCTAATTTAATATTTAACCAGAAACTATATATCCCAACTGTTATAATTGTTAAAAGAAGCCATTTTATCCAATTACCAAATAATTGCATTGCAGTTCCATCGAAATATAATCTTTGCCCATTTATAACAGTGTGTTTTATTTTCCAGTTATACAATAAACAAATTCCCCACGGAGCACAGATACCCAGCGTACAAACTGTGATTAATCCTGCTAAAATTGCCGTACCAATATAAGTAAGTAATCCTCCATCAAAATATGAATTTTTCATTTTTAATTCCTCATTTCTGTGATATTATTTTTGTGTGAAATCTTAGAAATAAGGTTTTTAGTCCGTGTTGCAGCACGGGCTTTTTTACTGTGCATAAGAGTATTTTTTCTTGAAATATGACTGGCAAACATTAAAACATTCTGTTCTTAACTTATTATTGATAGCATAGAATTCCATAAAATTTTCCAATTTGAACTGAGATTCATCTGTTAATTCATTCTCAATAAAGATATTAAGTAGAATCATAATAGCGATTCTATCAGCTTCAGCTTCGAACTTTGAATGAAAAGTTGTAGAGTTATCGTACAGTGCTGAATATTCAAAATGTGAAGCAATGAAATGACCGAGCTCGTGGGCTAAATGAAAAGCTTCAGACCTGTCTTCGTGTAGTTTTTCATTCAAAAATACTATTCTTGGTTTTGGATAATAAAAACCTGGTTCTTCCATTTCCATATAGATTAACTTTAAATTATACTCACTCAGCATTTCTTTCAACTTTAAATACATACACCCCATCACTCCAACTATTCATTTTCCTCTAAAGCTTTAGCAATTGCAATCGCTTTGCGCATTGTCTCTTTAGATATTTCTTTTCCGTCAAAAGAAAAAATAGTATCGTCTTCTGATAAATCCACATGTTTAGGGGTCTCTTTTTTCTCTCTTCCTAGAAGATAGTCTATAGAAACACCAAAATAATCTGATACTTTTGCTAAACCTTCGGAGTTAGGTGATACTGATTTCCATTTACTGAAATATCCATTTGAATATCCCAATCTTTTTTCTAATTCTCTTACAGATATTCCGTTTTGCTTTGTTAATTCTTTTATTTTTTCGTATGGATTCATTGATATGTCAACCTTTCTAGACTGACAAGAAAAAATATAGAATAAAACTCTATTTATCTGTTGACAAATTAGAGTTAAACCTCTATACTTGTTCTTGTAAACAAATTTAATAACTAAAAAGACAATAAAAAACACTTTTGATTATTAAACGCCAACCGCCAAGAAAGCTTTTAAAATCAATGTTTATATGTCTTATTTAACTATGTACAAAGTATAGAATAAAACTCTATTCTTTGTCAATTGGATTTAGAAAAAAGTTGTTAAATTTGTTTACGAATATAAAAGAAAGGAATGAGAAATATGAACACACCACAAATTTTTAATTTCGAACAAAACGAGGTTCGAACTGTTTTAGTAAATGATGAACCATATTTTGTAGGAAAAGACGTTGCAAGTGTTTTGGGTTATTCAAACACTAAAGATGCTTTGTCGCGGCATGTAGATTTGGAAGATAAGATGGGGTCGCGAATCACGACCTCAGGTCAATCGAGAGAGATGACGATTATCAACGAATCAGGTCTATACAGTTTAATACTTAAATCCAAGCTACCAAACGCAAAGAAGTTCAAACGTTGGGTAACAAGTGAAGTGTTGCCAGCAATTAGAAAACATGGAGGTTATCTAATTCCAGAAAAAGTAGAAGAAGCTTTGCTTAATCCAGATACAATCATTCAATTAGCAACTCAACTAAAAGAAGAAAGAACTGGAAGATTAATCGCAGAACAAAAGATTGCCGAGTACGAACCCAAAATCTCCTATTTAGATAGCATATTATCTTCTACAGATTCAGTAACAATTAGTCAGATTGCAGCAGATTATGGGATGTCTCCACAACAGATGAATAAATTACTTCATAAACTAGGTGTTCAGAAAAAAGTCGGTAACCAATGGTTATTGTGCAAAAAACACATGAACCAAGGATACACAAAATCTCATACAACTGAGATCCCGAAAGCCGATGGTGGCACTAAAATTGTAATGAATACCAAATGGACACAGAAAGGGCGTCTATTTATCTACGAATTACTAAAAAAAGAAGGATATTACCCTCAAATGGATTTAGAGGAAATTGGTTAGAAAGGAGTTTTAGTATGACTGACATTGCAGAAATCACTCAACGAGATAGAGAAAAAATCAAAGAATATGTCGAAAGTTCAAAGTTCTTAACTTACACCATGCTTGCTGAAAGATTTGGAATTAGCAAAAGCTACTTATCTTTAATTTTAAACGGTAAAAAGACTTCTGCAGAAGCAAACAGAATTATAGATTCGATTATCACTATGTATGAATTGTAAAGGGAGGAACAGCTAATGCAATATCTAGAAGCGAAAATCCCAGTTCCAGAAGGCTATGTAATTATCTCCCAAGTGGATTATGAGGAGTTAAAAAAAGCTGATGATACTGGTAGATGGATGACGTTGCCAGAAGTACTAGAACGGATTAACAGAAAATATGATTGGTTTACTTCTAGAGTTTTAAAGAACCCAAGATATAGAAATATTATCGATATCGAAAAAAACAAAAATGGATTTGTCTATTATCCAGTTGAAGGAAGAGACACATATCTATTTTTAAGAAGTAAAACACTTGAATTTTTAGAAACGAATTTTTCGGAAATATTAAGGAGGTAAGCGGATGGGTAAATTCAACAGAGCACTAGTATTCAGCGCTCCACTAATCATTTATGCTTTAGGTCTTTGGGGAAGCAGACAAGCATTAATCGGTACGATTGTTTACATGGTATGGATCTTTATAGGTCTTGATGAAGCTGAGTATAGAAACAAAAAAGTGACTCCGCCGGCAAGCATAGAGTCACAAAGAAAATACATCTAAGGAGATGTTACCACATGGAAAAAGAACTTTCCACTCTAGATCAATATTTGACTGATCCTAGTTGGGGCAAATCGAATATCAAGGAAACAAGCAATCGAAAAATCAGACGTAATCTTTTGACGAATGAAGAACTAGCATGTGATCAAGATGATTTGGGAAATTTTGTGAGTATTTGGGATCATGTCTATCTTATCCATTTATCGAAGCAGTCCAGAAAACCTGAATACATTTATGTCATCGAAGATGGCTTGATTGATGCGCTAGAAGAGTACGACAGAGATAACTTGATTGATATCTCTTATTACGGACCAGGTAAGAAATACATTGCTGAAATGGAGGCAGAATTTGATGAGTGAAGGAACGAAACGCAACGATAACAAATTATTCAATAGTCTGTACAAGATAACCGTCAATGATGTTGTTGAAAAAAGAAACAAACTAACTTATCTGTCCTGGGCATGGGCGTGGGCAGAAGTCAGCAAAATCTGCGAAGAAGTAGACTATGAAATCTATCGTGATCCAGAAACGCATCGTCCATACCTCTTTGATGAAAAAACAGGCTATATGGTTTTTACCAGTATCACAGTCAACGGAGTAAAGCGTGACATGTGGTTACCAGTCATGGATGGTGCAAACAAGGCAATGAAAGATGAGCCATATACCTACGAAGTCAATGATTATCAGTGGAATAACGAAACGAAGAAAAAAGAGATTGTTGGAAAAATAGAAAAGCGAGTTGAAGCAGCAACTATGTTTGATATCAACAAAACGATCATGCGCTGTCTTGTAAAAAATCTAGCAATGTTTGGGCTAGGGCTATATATATTTGCTGGCGAAGATATGCCAGAAGATGTCTCGATGCTTGAACCAGCTACTCAAAGAAGCAAAAAGCTATTCTTGGATGCTTTACAACTGGTTGCTAACAAGTACGAGAAATCAATTGATGAAGCAATTGTTGCGTTGACTGATGCGGCTTCTATAACCGCTGATGACAGTAAATGGACCAAGAGAGACTTGGGCATTCTAAAACGAGGCGTTAATTGGCTTGAAGATCAGTACAGAGACGAAACAAAAGAGAAGTGATATGAGTGTTTAAACCATTAATCGATTCATATTCAGCAGTTCTGAAAAAGTTCAAAGGAAAAGACATAGGTGCAACTATGGGTAAGTGATTTGATTAAGTTTGGATACTTGAATCGGGAAATAATTTACAAAGAGGGTACCAATCAAATAATCAATAGGTACCTACGAATTAATCAATACCCTATTGACGAAAAACGCAATACCCCTATTGACGAAAAAGTCAAAGATAATAATACATCTTTTAATAATACATTTAATAATACAAAAGAATATATAAGAGAGTTACCGCCTTCGAAAAAAACGAAGGCTACGCCCATCCGTCACAAATACGGAGAATATAAAAATGTTCTTTTGACAGATGAACAGATGGATAAACTCAAAACCGAATTTCCTAACGATTATCAAGAACGGATTGATCGATTATCAGAGTACTGTGCTTCAACAGGTAAGACCTATAAGAACTATCTAGCTACCATTCGTAATTGGGCTAAGAAGGATAATCAGCCTAAGAAGGTATCAAGTGGTTTTAATCGCAATGTAAGACGAGAGAAGCTTCCTGACTGGGCTAAGAACAATTCTATACCTACTGCATCAAATAATGAATTAGACCCTGACGTCCCATTCTAGGAGGTAAAAGTTGAAATCAAATTATTTAGAACTGATTCAGAAAATAGCTAATCGAAAATCAAATGACGACGAAGAGCTTAAAGTCCTGAGAATGGTTTATAGAGAAATTAAATCACCAGACTTCGATGCCAGCGGTAAAGACCGCGTTTCATGGATTAAATTACGCTCGTACTATGTGATCTTTGTAGATAGATCATGGTTAACAAACTCAAAGTACTTTGACGTCCCTTTTGATGTTTGCATAAGCGGTTTACAAAACTATCTAAATTCTCTTGAAGGTGGTAAGGAATATGGACGTTAAAAAGCTAATCGCACAGATTGAAATGATGCACGTAGAAGCATTAAGACAAAGCACCTCTCATGATGACAAATGGCTTAACACGTTCCACGGCGGTCGTGAGAGTGCTTTAGATCAAGTATTGAAATTACTAAAAGGAGCATAACGATATGGATTTTGTCATTAAACATCGTGGAGAAGTGATTAAAGAAGTCTGTTATGAAAACAAGCTTAGGAAACCATTGAAACCTATCAAAGAAAATCAGGCGTGGATGAAAGAAATAAAAAAATGACATTATATTTTTCGATTTCAGGCTTTTTATGTCCTTCGATATATATTTATATGCCTGGTTTGATAAAACTTCTTAAAACGCATAATAATAGTGTTAGAAACGAATTCAAAAAGAAGGGGGCAATATAAGTAGTGTCAAAAACAATGAGTATAGATAAAAAAGAAACAATGAAACGAATTGTTGAATTAACAAAGTCAGAATCTTGGAAAGAAGACGAAGCAATAGTCGCAGAAGTACAAAAACTGGGTAAAGTACTGTGGACTGAAAAAACTAAAAGAAAAAAGCCTAAAAAAATTGCAATTTTGTATGGGAATAAAATCCTAGTTACAGGTACCGCTGAACAGTTATCTGAAATCACTGGACTAAGAAAAAATATTATTTGGGAGAGAGCTAAGAATTTAAAGGTTGATTCTAAAGGTCGTCAATTTAAATATTTGGAGGAGAAATAATGAACGAACTAATCACAAAAGTAGAACAGTGGGCAAAAGATAAGGGATTGGATCAAGCAGATCCAAAAGCGCAATTTTTAAAAGTAGCTGAGGAGTTCGGGGAAATCGCTTCGGCCATGGCAAGAAGTAATGATGAGCTATTTAAAGATAGTATAGGAGACGTAATCGTCACGTTAATTATTCTTTCCATGCAAAAAGGGACAAACATACAAGAGTGTTTAGAAATGGCGTACGATGAAATTAAGGGGCGTACAGGAAAAATGAACAGCTTGTACAAACTAGCATTAGACTTTAGCAAAGAGTTAAACTACACCAAAGCAATTATGGCTCGTCAAGGTGATAAAGGAATTATTGTGTCTGTTAAACCATTTTTAAACGGTTTACAGATGGATACAAGTGATGCAACTTTTACTTTAAAAGGAACGACCCCATCTAACCGCTATGTAGATAGTGTTGCTATTAGTGTAACTGATGATGAAGTCATTTTTTCTCTTGATGGTACATTTATGAGTGAAGAAGGATATTACAAACACTGTTACGTAGAGTACAGAAAAGATGATCAAGTTCTAACTACACAAGATATCATCTTTTTTTCATTAGGAGTATCTGATATTTCTCAAGGTCAAGCTGGTGAATATATTTCTCAATTAGAGAGGCTTATTCAAGAGTACAATGAAACTTTCGATACATTTATAAATCAAATTGAAGTACGTGCTGAAGGTCTGGAAACACAATTAACTAACCTAAAAACTGAGAGTACATTGTTACAAGAGAAATTAGATGATCTTAAAGAAGCGATAAAAAAACTAAGTAATTTATCTGTCATGTACTCTAACAGCGTCGACTTCGGGGACTATGATTATAGTGGAAATCCCAATTTATTTAGAAATATTGACTCAAATAACTGGATTGTTGGGACGGGAGTAACAAAAGGTAGTGAAGAAAATGTGACGACATTCACGCTTTCCGATAGCACTACAAATCCTAATGCTTATGTACAAACAGAAGTACCAATTTTGTCGCCGAATAAAAAATACACGATGAGTACCAAAGTGTTTTTAGATAATCCAGCTTCATCAAATAACTATTTGCTTTACCGCTTAAATAAACAAAGTGATTCTCTTTCTTATTTGCATATAAAGTTAAGTGATTTACCATTAAATGAGTGGGTAGAAGTAGAAACAATGGCAAATCAACATGAAGTATCGTTCGATCCTTCTGAGATAACGAGTGCCTGGTTACAATTACTATTAAATGGCTTTACAGGTACTATCAAAATTAAAAATGAACTTAAAATTGAAGAAGGTGAATCAGCTACACCATACCAGCCCAATCTATTAATTGCGCCTTTTTATCTATCAAAACAAGTAACGGGAGAAAGAATGTACAAATATTTTGGTACAGGAATTAAGGATAGTGACAATCCAAATGACTTTGTCTGGGATTTGACTTCTGAATATATAGAAGCAAATTTTGCTAAGGAAACAGAGGTGGAAACAAATACTAATAATATTGCAATGCTAATTGATGACTTAAGAGTAGTGACGGCGAATGTTGTTTGGATGAAAAATAATACTTATGTTCTAGGGGAATGGCAAGATTTATCACTAACAGAAGGTTATCAAGGAGGAGACGGAACTAGTCCTAAGTATCGAATTGACACAATAGATGGTCATAAAAAACTATCATTTAGAGGTGCGGTAACCACAACAAGTAATACATTGCCTAGTCAAACACAACAACATATTATTTCTACATTGCCAGATGAACTCACCCCTTCTGATACTAAAATGGGCTTAGGGGCAACTAATTCATTGAGTACTTCATGCAGAATAGCTGTCACTAGCGCAGGAAATCTATACGTAGGAAATGACAGTGGCAAAGATGTTAAATATTGTTATTTGGATACATTTTCATATTGGTTAGATTGAAGAAAATAAAATCATTTAGTAGCGTGCTCAAATGAGTGCGCTTTTTATTTTTATGAAAGGAAGAAAATAAGTGAATACAATGATAGAACTGTTGAAAAATCAACTTTTAAAAATGAGTCATGACGGTAGTTGGGTATTCGGTGCAATTGGTGGAGGAATTTCTTTTGTGTTTCCTGATTGGATTACATCAAAGAAATTAGGTATTGAGCATGCGGTTGTTATTGGAATATTATTAGCAGTTTTTCTTATGGAATGGGCTGTGGGTTCTAGTTTAGCCAAACTATCGACAAGTAAAAAGAAAAATAGTACGACTCTGATCGATTCAGCTATTCGAGATTTTATAATCTTGGTGATTTGCATGATTGCCTATGGATTTGATTATTTGTTAGGTACTGGCTCCATTATTTTTTGTTTGTTTACCTTCGCTTTTATTTACCATAATTTCTATAGTTTGATGGCAAATATAGCTGTTTTAGGTTGGGAAGATAAATTTCCAATGTGGCTAATTAAGTGGCTAGAAGATGAAATTGAAGTTAAAAAAGAAAAATATTTCCCAACAAATCATTTACGAGGAGACGATGAAAATGAGTAAACACTTAGTAGTTTTTGGACACGGACAAGGTGATCCTGGAGCAATGGGGAATGGCTATCAAGAAGCAACGTTTACCAGAAATATTTTAGGTCAAAAATTGAAAGCATGGGCTTCTAAGTTGAAAAGGCATCAAATCGACTTTTACAATGAATCACTAGATATGTTTCAACAAACAAAAGCTGGAGGTGGAGCGTATGACGTAAATGGGTATGATTCTGTGACGGAGCTTCACTTGGATGGATCAGAAAATCCTAACGCTGAAAATGGCCATGTGATTATCAACGCTCGATTTAAAGCGGATAGTAATGATCTCGCGATTGCAAAAGTGATTGAGAAATATGTTGGATTGTGGGGATCATCGAAACCCACTGGCGTTGTGGGAAGGTCAAACCTATTAAATTGCAATGTTTTTGCGAATCGAGGTATTTCTTATCGATTGGTCGAATTAGGATTCATTACGAACAAGCGGGATATTGATGAGCTAACAAAAAATCTTGATGCGATTGCGAAAGGGATAGTTGAAGCCATTACAAGCGAATCTCTGAGTGGAGATACTTCTTCTACAAATACAGTATCAAAACCACAAACACCGTCTGATCATGATAAAGCAGTAGCAGATAGTAAAGCTGTTCACCAAGGAAATGCATGGGCTAAATTAGACAAGTTCAATGAAGTAAGTAAAGACAAAGCTCGCTTGGCTGCTTGGTTAGTTCCAGATAAACCATAAGGGCCGATCGGCAAATATGCCTTCATTTTGATTATGGAGCATGGAACAAACAAAGAATTAACTCGCTACCAGTCTAAAGGAATCGCTCGGCCAGATGTGAAGAAGGCATACGGCTATCAGGGTGGCGATGCTTTAGGATTCGATGTGACGTTCGACACAGATTGGTTAAAAGGCAAGAAAATCGATATCATCTTACGTCGATGCAATCAAACGAATGGAGAAGGTGCAGTAAATGATGTGCGTATTTCTGATATTTATTTGACGCTATAAAAATAGCTCCTCGTTGAGGGGCAGTACATAAATAAATTGAAATAGTTGAACATTGTTTTTGATTGATACTAAATGTGGAGGATAAACAATTCCTAGTGTTATGAAATGATTTCGATAATCTTAACATGATTTATGCGAGACTGAAAGCGAGTGGGTTAGCAAGCTTGATTAAAAGACAAGTTATCATTCATTGCAACTAAATTATGAGCAAAACATATATTCTTGCTTTATTAAGAGCCCTCGGAACTATTAGAGCGATTCTATTTTATGTTAAAAACGCTTGTATTAACATTATAGATTTGGTTTAATTTAATTATACTATCTAGTGTTAAAGGAGTAATATAGTGGATTGGAATGAGTACCCTTGTAAGTTAGACACTTTAAAAGGTGTTGATTGTATTTTTTCTATTGACGAAAATGGAAATTCTACTTTAAAAAATGCACATCTATTTAATGAGAACAATAAATTGTTCACTATATCAGGAGTGCATATTGATACTGAACATTATAATTTAATCAGGGACCAATTAATGTATATAAAAAACAAATATTGGACAGATGGACTATTTCAAGGAAAACGAGTAGTTTTTCATTCTAAAGAAATACGAAAAAAACAAGGACCATTTAATCCGAAAATAATCAATTATGATGATTTTAAAAGTGATTTTAATGTTTTTTTATCAGAATTACCAGTAAAGATTTATTCTGCTACTATTGATAAATTTGAACACAATAATAGATATTTTCAACCGTATCCTGTATATGAATTAGGCGTCGAATTCATTATAGAAAGATTTTGCTTTGATTTAAGAAGGCAGAATAAAAAAGGAATCGTTTTGCTAGAATCTAGAGGATACAAAGAAGATTGTTTAGTGTTAAGTAAGTTAAAAACATTATTAAAATCAGGTAATGAGTATAATAATGAAGATAACTTTTCATGTATATGTGGTGTGTACTTCAATCCGAAGAGAACTATTGATGGCATGCAATCGTACTGGCCTCTCGAGATTTCTGATATCCTGTCATATAGAATACACAGATTTGTAAGAACAGAGATAGAAGATGCTGATTTTGCTTGTATCAAAGAAAAAATATTTGGGTTTCCAGATTTTGAAGGAAAAGGACTAAAAATATTTCCATATAAGAAATTGCGGAGTGAGAAAAATGAATGAATTAGAAAGTCAAAAAAAGAAACAAGCATTGGATAATTGGGTAATATCTAAAGAAATTCTAGCAAATGATTGGATAAAAATGGAAAAAGACAAAAGAAATCGCCCGTTTAAACAAGGTGAAATTGTTATGTGTGAACTTGGTGAAAATATTGGATATGAAATTTGCAAAAGAAGACCTGTGCTAGTAGTATCCGATGATAGATATAGTAATAATGGTCATGTCGTGATTATTCCTCTAACTAAAAACACTCGACCTTTGTATACACACTATATATTAAAAAAAGAAAAATATGATTTTTTGACTTGGGATTCTTGTATTAAAACGGAACAAATTAGAAGTATTGCTAGCATAAGATTAGAAAAAGTAATTGGTAAAATAGATGATGATGATATGAGAAGAGTAAAAAATAGACTAAAAACATTAATTAATATATAATAAAAATATAAAAGGGTGTTGACGTTTAAAACACTAATTGATAAAATCTAAAGTATGTTGTCCATCTAGTCATGGACTTTTGACATTTAACAGTGGTCTGGGGATATCCCAAACGGAAAGTTAAGTGGTTTTATTGCCCCTCAAGTCAGGGGCCTTTTTTTATTGGCTTAACTTTATCTTAGCTGGTTAGTGTCGACCCAGGTCTTTTTTTCGTTCTCCAACCAGCTGCTCTACTTGACGTTATAAAAAATAGCCCTCTCACTTTCTGAGGGGGCATACATAGTTTTATTTAGTGTAGTAAACATATCAGTATATTTTTCAGGATCAACAAAAGTATACTTTACATAGTCATAGCGCCGATGATCGCTCCGTGCGTCTGGCACGTCAGTCACGACATCAAACAAAAAATATACGTCTTTCTTCATTCTAGTTTTCGCAGCAGGGATTTTAAAGTAGTTTTTATTAGAATAGTAGAGATTGATTAATAAACTGTCTTCGATTGCTAAAAAGAAAACTTCTGAATCCCACACCTTATAAAAATCTTTGATAAATCTATTCAAAGGATCAAATTTAAACCATAATTGTGTTTTTCCTTCCATCAGCATAAAAGATCACCTCGAAAAGAGTATACGAACAAACGTTCTTTTTGTAAAGGTGGAATTTATTATACTAAATAAATAGTTGAACAAGTACTTGTGCCAAATTATGTGCCAAAAAAAATCGAATTTAATAAAACACAAACAAAAAGGAATCCTATTATGATAACATTTCTTATAATAACAAACACAACAGAAGACGTGTAATAGTTAGTCAGGAACGTATAAATAAGAGGTTGGGACAGAAGTGTTTAACTCCGAGAAATAAGCCGAAATTCACGAAAATTGCTTTTCAAATTTTTGTGAATCTCGGCTTATTTAAGAAGGAGTTGCTTCTGCTCCCACCGTTTATTCGTTTTTAGAGAATAAGACAAAAGTGTTTCTTACTTTTGTCCCATTCTCGTTTGCTTTGTGCTTATGCAAAAAATGCCAAACTAGTTATCATTTCATATAAAGTAGTGAACAATATCGATGTTTTATCTTGAGTCACCACTTCTCATAGAGGAAGCAAACGAGACACCTCGATACATAAACTGTACTTGGTAGATAAAAATCAACCATAAAATATCAACCTGCTACATGCGTATGCTTCACTCGCCATTGTTCCAATTTGATGTTTAACCAAAAACCGTAAATTCCTAGCGTGATAAATGTCAGTAATAACCACTTGATCCAATTTCCAAATAATTGCATTGCTGTACCATCGAAATACAGTCTTTTTCCATTGATCACTGTGTGTTTGATCTTCCAATTATACAGCAAGCAAATTCCCCACGGTGCACAGATTCCGAAAGTACACACGGTAATCAAGGTAGCTAGGATCGATGTGCCGATATATGTCACCAATTCGCCATCAAAATACGAGTTTCTCATTTCTAATTCCTCTTTTCTAGGTTGGATTTTTTTGTAAATAATCTGTATAACAAGAACAGTCTGCCGTATGCCAGTTCGAGTACGGCTTTTTTTGGTTTCATGAAAAAACTTGTTGCGCTTAGGAATAGTAATAAGTTATTTTACCTTTCTTTAGAGAAGGTGACAAATCGCTTTTTTCTCATTTTTTATAAAGTTGTTTTCATGATTTTTCGAGCACTTTCAATTGTAGAAAAATCAATACATCAAAGAATGTATTCGTAACTTAGTAGGTCTTAGGCTGTCTTTCAAATATTGCTAGCATCAATGTCATTCAAAAGAAATTTTCTCATGGATATGGATAAGACGTGCAGATAGTCAGAAAAAAATAAACTAGCAATCACCACTAGCCAAGAAAATTTCTCCTAGTCAGTGATAGTTGCTAGTTTTTAGGATAATTAATCAGTAAAAAAATCTGATTTTATTCTTTTATGAAGAAGGGAGCTAACTGATCATGCCCAATTACCATTTCGGAAAACGGGAACAGTTGAGCCATCTTCACGAATGCCGTCAATATTCATTTTATCGGATCCTACCATGAAATCCACATGAGTTTGACTTCGATTCAAGCCAGCTTCTGCTAGTTCCTCATCGGTCATTTCTGTTCCGCCCTCTACACTGAATGCATAAGCGGCGCCGAGTGCTAAATGATTGGACGCATTTTCATCAAACAGTGTGTTATAGAAGATGATACCTGATTGAGAGATAGGAGAGGGATCAGGTACAAGTGCTACTTCTCCTAACGAACGAGCGCCTTCATCTGTATCCAATAATTTAGCTAATACATCTTGACCTTGTTCTGCAGAAAAATCGATGACTTTTCCATCTTTAAATGTGAATGTCATTCCAGAAATAGTAGTCCCAGCATAACTTAGTGGTTTAGTACTAGAAATATACCCATTGATTCGTCGGTAATCTGGGGCAGTAAAGACTTCCTCCGTTGGCATATTTGCCATGAATTTTTCGCCGCGGGCGTTATAGCTTCCAGCGCCTTCCCAAAGATGATTTTTTGGCAATCCTATAATGATGTCTGTACCTGGGGCAGTATAGTGTAAAGCAGAAAACTGTTCTTTATTTAGCTCTGCAGCTTTTTGCGCTAATGTTTCATCATGCTTTTCCCAAGCTAATATTGGATCTTCTTCATAAACACGAGTAGTTTTAAAGATCTGATCCCATAAAGCATCGACCTGTTCTTCTTCAGGTAGATCAGGGAAGACTTTTGCAGCCCATTGTTTGCCTGCTGCTGCAACAACTGTCCAACTTACTTTATTTGCTTGTGTCGCTTTTCGAAGATTCATCAAGGCTTTGCCAGAGGCAGCTTGAAATGTGGCTACACGATCGCTATCGATTCCGGCAAATGCTTCAGGATCAGATGAAACGACACTGATTCGACTTGCACCTTTAGCTACCCAATCGTCTGTTTGATCAATTTTATATTGAGGGATTTGTTCGAGACGATCATTTGCTGCATGAGAAAGAAATTCTTTTTGGATGACATCGTCTGTCCATTGAACGATGACTTCAGCTGCACCTGATTGATAGGCTTCTTTTGTGATCAAACGTGCTAGAGGAGCCTGATCAACGTTGATTTGTAGGACAACGGTATGGTCCTTTTTTACGCTGACTCCAGTTTCAACGATCAAGCGTGCGTATTTTTCAAGATTTTCATTAAAATTTGCTAACATAGTTTTTTTCCTCCTCATTATTTATCGGATAACTATTTGTATGATAACACTTAATAAAAGTATATACAATTTGCATAAACATGTAAATGTTAATTTCTTGGATAAAAAAATAGTGCTTTTTTTCTTGATAATTGCTTTGATTTGAGTATTTTTATAAATATTCAAAAACAAGTTGTGTATAGTAAAAAAAACATGTTACAATAAAATCAATCAATGGTGGAAGCGTTATAAATAATTTCAAGGAGATTAAAAAATTATGGCAAGAAAAAAGACGATTACAAAGGAGCAGATTTTGTCAGCTGCATATGAAGTGGCTACCACAGAAGGTTTTTCAAGATTTACTGCTAGAAATATTGCAAATAAGATGAATTGTTCCACCCAACCGATTTATCTTGAATTTAAAAACATGGATGACTTAAAACGGGCACTGTTTGTACAAATCTATGATTACTTAAAATATGAAGTGTTTCCTGTAGTACATACTGGGAATACGATTATTGATTTAGCTTATAACTATATTCATTTCGCTAATCGCGAGAAAAAACTATATAGTTCATTGTACTTAGAAGAATATGGTGGGGGAAAGGAGATGCAGGCTTTCTCTTATAATTATTTTGTACAAATGGTCAAGGACGACCCCCAATATGCGTACTTGTCAGATGAACAAATCGAATCCTTGCATAATGGTACGTAGATTATTGCTACAGGTATTGCTGCCTTGATGTCCTCGAACATCATCCACCCCACAGATCACCAGATTGAAAAAATCATCCAAGATAATATTGATGCTATTTTGAATTTGAAAGAACCGATCGAAGTGGATTGATAACCATTCATTGTGCCGTTGAAAATCTTTGCCAAGCGTACCCGTTGATTTCCGAGATTAAATGCTTCTAATGATAAAAAGAGCGCATCCTGTCACTTCTCTCCGACAGGATGCGTTCTTTTTATATTTTTGCTGCGAGTGTTTTTGCGAAAGCTTCAAGATTCTCGATGTCTTCTTCTTCAGCGTTCAGATCGACTTTGACATTCTCTGCACCTTTGACAGCACCAGTTTTGGCGAATGCTGCATCAAAGTCGTCTACCGATTTACAAAATTCATCATAAAAGGTATCACCTGAGCCGCACACACCATAGATTTTTCCGGATAAGTCTAATTCTTGTAAGTCTTCATATAGATCAACGATCTCATCTGGTAAATCTCCGTCATCGTATGTATAAGTGGCGATGACACAAATATCTGCATCTTCAAACTCATCTGCATCCACTTGGGTACACTCGTTGATCTCAACTTCGATATCTAAATTTTCAAAAGCTTCTGCTACGATATCCGCAATTTCTTCTGTATTTCCAGTCATACTTGCATATACAATTTTTGCTAAAGCCATGGGTTGTGCCTCCTGATTAATAAATGAAATGAAGTGTTCATTTTTATAAAGTATACCAAAACATCAAGTAAAAGAAAACAGAACTTAGCGATTTGAGAGAATCTGATTTGGCGAAATTCAAGCTACTATGGTAAAATAAAAAGGATTTGTAAAAAGGAGACGAAAGTATGATTACATTAAAATCAGCACGAGAAATTGAAACGATGGCAGAGTCTGGTGCCTTACTAGCGGATGTACATAAAAATCTGCGAGATTTTATCAAACCAGGTATAACAAGTTGGGATATCGAAGTATTTGTTCGTAATTATATCGAAAGCCATGGAGGAATTGCTGCACAAATCGGTTTTGAAGGATACGAATATGCAACATGTATCAGTATCAATGATGAGATTTGTCATGGTTTTCCACGTAAAAAACCGCTAAAAAGCGGAGATCTAGTAAAAGTCGATATGTGTATCGACTTAAAGGGTGGAATTTCCGATTCATGTTGGTCTTACGTTGTTGGCGAATCTACACCTGAAATCGATCGGTTGATGGAAGTAACGAAAAAAGCACTTTATTTAGGGATAGAACAAGCACAAGTAGGCAACCGTATCGGCGATATCGGGCATGCTATCCAGACATATGTAGAAGGGGAAAACTTAGCCGTGGTCCGAGATTTTATTGGTCATGGTGTCGGTCCTACGATCCATGAAGAGCCACCAGTCCCTCATTACGGTGAAGCCGGCAAAGGGTTACGCTTGAAAGAAGGAATGGTCATCACGATCGAACCAATGGTAAATACTGGAACATGGAGAATGAAAATGGATCCTAATGGCTGGACAGCGTATACAAGAGATGGTGGTCTGTCTTGCCAATATGAACATACCTTAGCAATCACAAAAGATGGTCCAAGAATTTTGACATCTCAAGGTGAAGAAGGTACCTATTGATCAACTAAAGGAATAGATATGGGAGAATTTTATGAAACTTTTGGTAAGAATTAAACAGAATGAAAACTTGATGCGGTTTATTGAAACAACACAAAAACGTATCACTGATTCAGAGATGGGAACTACGTCTGTTGTTGTAGCGTATTATTTACTCCTATCATTGTTTCCCCTGATTATTGCATTCGGGAATATCTTGCCATTTCTCCATATCGACCAAGAAACAGTCTTGACATATGTACGAGAAGTGATTCCAGAGACGATCTATCAGTTTATCGGTCCGGCAGTTAAAAACCTGCTAACTCAAAGCTCGGGCGGACTTTTGTCAGTGTCTGCTCTGGCAGCTTTGTGGTCTGCGAGTCAAAGTATCAATGCACTGCAAATTGCCATGAACAAAGCGTATGGTGTGGAAAACAGAAAAAACTTTTTGATCGTCCGTTTTTTTTCACTTGTAGTGATCCTTTTGTTTATGTTTGCAATCAGTGGAGTGACGATCGTTTTAGGTCTTGGACAGTTGATTTTAGAAGCAATCCAACCTATTTTTAAATTTTCTGTGAACTTCATTGATCAATTCCAAACATTGAAATGGCCAATTACGTTGGTTGCTTTATTCGTTATTATGTTTTTGATTTATTTGATCGTTCCTAATGCGCAACTAAAGCTAAAGGCAGTGATTCCAGGAACGATTTTTGCAACAGTCGGTTGGATGTTGCTCTCACAAGTATTTGGTATTTATGCAAAGTATTTCGCAACACGAGTCAGCGGCTATCAAATCATCGGAAGTTTTATCGTGCTGATGTTGTGGTTGAATTTTGCAGCAACCATCATCATACTTGGGGGGATCATCAATGCTGTTGTGCAGGAATACATAACAGGTAAAGAAGTAAAAAAACGACGAGACCCTACTAACAAATGGATCACTCGTTTGAAAAATAAATTTTCTCATAAAAAAAATTAGATATGAGAGTTCTTCTTGTCAAATGCATAGAAGTGTTTTTATAATACTTTTGAACTCTTAGATTAAAGTAGGTGCCGATATGCTTGTTTCATTTAGTATGGTCATAAGATTTTTCTCAACGATATTATTATCTTTAATATTAACTCCTATATTTAAAATCATTTCAGTACAAACAGGAATGGTCGATAAACCAAATGAACGACGCATCAATAAAGTTCCAATGCCTTCTGCTGGAGGATTACCTATTTTTCTTTCATTTGTGGCATCGACGCTATTCTTTTTTCGTGATATTATTCCTAAATTTTATATCCTTCCTATTTTATTCGCTGCTTCAGTCATTATCATAACAGGTGTGTTGGATGATAAATTTGAGTTGACACCGAAACAAAAAAGCGTCGGGATATTATTGGCATCCTTGGTTATCTATTTTGTTGCAGACATCCATATCGATTCGTTTACGCTACCGTTTTTCGGTTATATCGAATTAGGTTGGCTGAGTTTTCCAGTGACCATATTCTGGATATTTGGTATTACAAATGCAGTGAATCTGATTGATGGGCTAGATGGATTAGCAGCTGGGATCTCATTGATCGGATTGATCACGATCGGTATTATTGGGTACTTTTTTTTACATGCTTCTACGGTTTATATACCTATTGTCATCTTTTGTTTGGTAGCAAGTATCATTGGTTTTCTGCCGTATAATTTTTATCCTGCAAAGATTTATCTTGGAGATACAGGGGCACTTTTTTTAGGCTTTATGATGGCAGTTCTTTCTTTACAAGGATTAAAGAATGTGACGTTTGTTTCTTCTATTTCGTTATTGATCGTCATGGGAGTACCCGTCACAGATACATTTTTTGCTATCGTGAGAAGAAAAGCCAATCGTGTGTCATTTTCTACTGCGGACAAAAAACATTTACATCATCGCTTGATGAGCTTAGGCTTTACTCATAAAGGAGCGGTTTTAACGATTTATGCGATAGCACTGATGTTTTCCTTCACAGCGATGATCATGAATTACACTGGAGAACTAGGAACCATCGTTTTGATCATTTCTATGCTTTTTGCAGCGATTCTATTATTCGAATTGATTGGTCTGATCAATGAGAATCATCAGTATATTCTTAAGACCTTGCGCTTTTTGGGTAATAAAGAATATCGGACACAAGTGATACAGAAATACAAGAAGAAATGGAATAGACGCTAAATGGAAAAAAGAATCGAACAGCCAATTTTAATCAGTATTGTGACGGCAAATAGCCAAAAAATCTTTCAAACCCTAGATACGCTTATTGCAAGTCTTGAGGATCAGCCAAACATCGAAATTCTGATATTTGATAATTGCTCTATGCCAGACTATCAAGAAAAATTAAAAGAGTATCTGCAATATCCGTATATCAAAATTTATTTCAATGCAGAAAATAAAGGATTTGGGTATGGTCACAATCATAACTTGTTATCAAGCCAATCTCCTTATGCAGTCATTTTTAATCCAGACGTTTTAGTCGAAGAACAAACGATCGTGGAATTAGTTCAACTTTTAAAAGAGCATCCAGAATGTGCGATGCTCGCACCTAAAATATTGAACGAAGATGGTACGACACAGTATTTGATTCGTCAGCGATTGGCTGTGTTCGATTATATCTTACGTTTTATTCCTTTCCACTTTGTCAAACAGATGTTTGACAAACGACTTGCAACGTTTGAATGTCGGGAATTGCCTGAGGACTCGAATAGCTATGTTCGCATGATATCTGGGAGTTTTATGGTGATAGATGTCAAAAAGTTCAAAGAAATCAATGGTTTTGATGAGCGTTATTTTATGTACTTTGAAGATAATGATCTCTGTTTAAAAGCCGAAAAGGCGGGGTATAAACTTCTTTATACGCCAAAGTATTCGATCATCCATTTATATGGTAAAGGCGCCCATCGGAATTTTAAACTTTTCCGCGTATTTTTGACTTCGATGGGGAAATTTTTCAATAAGTGGGGGTGGACTTTTTTTTGATGAAAAATCAATTATTAGTTGTGGTTGTTCTTTATCAACAAAGTTTGTCCCACCTGCCTTCATATGATCTTTTTTCCAAAGCTGTCTTTGAAAAAAAGATTCAACTCGTAGTGTATGACAATAGCTGTGAACCACAAACAGACCCGCTTTTTGAGACAGACAATGTTTTGTATTATCATGATGGGGAAAATCCAGGGCTCGCAAAAGCTTACAATTATGCGTTAGCGCATGCTAAAAAAGAGCATTCTTCCTTTGTTCTATTGGATCAAGATAGTCGATTAAGCGAGTCGTACTTTGATGAGTTATTGCAGATTATTTGGGTAGAGGATCAAGTAGCTGCTGTCCCCATGGTTTATGATCATGGACGTCAAATTTCACCGGTCTATGCAGATCAGTATGTGAATCGCCAAGTCCAAATGGTGGATAAACCACAACTCGTTAGCGACCGATTGATGGCGATTAATTCTGGCGCAGCTTTTTCCATTGATTTTTTAAAAGAAATCGGAGGATTCAATGTCGATTTTCCTCTCGACTTTTTGGATCATTGGTTATTTTGGAAAATACACCAGCGAAAGAAAAAAGTAGCTGTTTTACCTCAGAAAATCGAACATGATCTTTCCGTGCTTGATTATACCAAGGTGAACGTGAATCGATACCGCTCTATTTTACAGGCGGAAACTCTATTTTACCAAAATTATGATCAGGGATTACTAAGAAAACATCGAAAACAATTATTACTGCGTACAGCAAAGCAGTTTTTGACAGTCAAAAACAGAAAAATCTGGCGATTGACCTTGCGATCCTTTGCTGAAAATTGGAAGGTGTGAGTTTGTGCATTCAGTTTGTATGGCTACTTTTAATGGTGAAAAATATTTAAAAGAACAACTAGACAGTATTTTAAAACAGCTGTCAACCAATGATGAGTTGATTGTTTCTGATGACGGTTCCACAGATGGCACATTAGCGATTCTAGCGGAATATGCTGAAAAAGATGCACGGATCAAAATTTTTGAAGGACCAAAAAAAGGTCTTATTGCTAATTTTGGTCATGCCATTGAACAGACGAAAGGTGATGTCATCTTTTTAGCAGATCAGGATGATGTGTGGTTAGAAGGAAAAGTCGATAAAATAGCAACGTATTTTGAAACATATCCAGAACAATTAGTAGTGGTTTCTGATCTTGTGATTGTTGATAGTGAATTGAATGAACGTTACTCTTCTTATTTTGCGTATCGACAGTCAAAAGAAGGTTGGCTGAATAATTTGATCCGCAGTCACTATATTGGGGCTGGTATGGCATTTCGCTCTTCTTTAAAAAAAGACATCTTACCTATTCCAATCGATGTTCCGATGCATGATATGTGGATCGGTTTATTAGGTGGAAAACATGTCGGCTTTATTCGACAACCGTTGACACTTTATCGCAGGCATGATTTCAATGTAAGTGAAATCAACACTCATTCAAAGATTCGTCAGAAAATTTCTTGGCGGCTCCATTTGTTGAAGGTCCTTGCCAAAAGAAAATGGTTGGGACGTTGATAAAAAGATGTATAAATTGTCAAGAATTTCATGACAAATAGATAGTTTGATGAGATAATAACAAAGTAAAATTCCAAATAAAAGGAGAACTTATATTCATGAAGGGAATCATTCTTGCAGGAGGAAGCGGGACTCGCTTGTATCCTTTGACTAAAGCAACTTCGAAACAGTTGATGCCAATTTATGATAAACCAATGATTTATTATCCAATGTCAACTTTGATGTTGGCAGGCATCAAAGAAATTTTAATCATTTCGACACCTCAAGATACACCACGATTCAAGGATCTATTTGGTAATGGTAGTGAATTAGGCCTTCAGATCGAATATGCAGTACAAGAAAGTCCAGATGGTTTAGCACAGGCGTTCATCATTGGAGAAGAATTTATCGGGAACGATAGTGTGTGTCTTGTCTTAGGTGATAATATCTACTACGGCGGTGGATTATCCAAAATGTTGCAACGGGCTGCAGCGAAAGAAAGTGGCGCAACAGTTTTCGGTTATCATGTAAATGATCCAGAACGTTTTGGTGTCGTTGAATTTGATGAAAATATGCATGCTTTATCAATCGAAGAAAAACCGGAAAAACCGAAATCAAATTATGCAGTAACAGGTCTGTATTTCTACGATAATGAAGTCATAGAGATTGCTAAAAATATCAAGCCTTCAGAACGTGGGGAACTAGAAATCACTGATGTGAACAAAGCTTATTTAGAAAAAGGCAATCTCTCTGTAGAGTTGATGGGACGCGGCTATGCATGGCTTGATACTGGGACCCATGAATCATTGCTAGAAGCATCTACCTTTATTGAAACAATCGAAAAACGACAAAATCTAAAGGTCGCTTGCTTAGAAGAAATAGCTTACCGCATGGGCTATATCAATAAAGAACAACTAGCTACGCTAGCTCAACCACTGAAAAAAAATCAATATGGTCAATATCTTTTAAAATTGGCCTCTGAATAGGGAGTCTTTAGTAATGAAAGTAACTAATACAAAATTAACAGATGTTAAAATCATCGAAATGGATGTTTTTGGCGATCATCGTGGTTTTTTTACAGAAAGTTATTCAAAAGCAAAATTTGCTGAATACGGCTTAGACTTCGATTTCGTCCAAGACAATCATTCGCTATCAGCTGAAGCTGGCGTTCTTCGTGGCCTTCATTTCCAAAAAGGAGAAGCAGCGCAAACAAAACTGATCCGAGTTACGTCGGGGGCTGTTTTAGATGTAGTCGTTGATATCAGAAAAGGAAGTCCTACCTATGGTCAATGGGATGGATTCATCTTGTCTGAACATAATCATCGTCAGTTGTTAGTACCAAAAGGATACGCCCATGGCTTTGTCACACTTACACCAAATGTAAACTTTCTTTATAAATGTGACAACTACTATAATGCTGAAGCAGATGGCGGCATCGCGTTTGATGATCCGGATCTAGCAATTGAATGGCCAATCGATCTTTCAAAGGCAATCATGTCTGAAAAAGACCACAATCATCCGACCTTAAAAGAATTTGAAGCAGAAAATCCATTTGTTTATGGTGAAATCTAACATTTGACGAGGAGTGAGATTCATATGAAAAATATCATTGTTACTGGTGGTGCCGGCTTTATCGGTTCCAACTTTGTCCACTATGTGGTAAATAATCATCCAGAAGTCCATGTAACCGTCTTAGACAAGTTGACATATGCTGGAAACAAAGAGAATCTGGCGGGACTTCCTAGTGATCGTGTAGAATTAGTCGTAGGAGATATTGCTGATGCGACAATCGTTGATTCATTAGTAAAAAATGCAGATGCTGTCGTGCACTATGCGGCAGAATCACATAATGATAATTCTTTAAAAGATCCATTTCCATTTGTTCAAACGAACATCATTGGTACGTATACATTACTTGAAGCTTGTCGTAAATACAACGTTCGTTATCATCATGTCTCAACAGACGAAGTCTATGGAGATCTTCCACTACGTGAAGACTTACCTGGGCATGGAGAAGGAGTAGGCGAAAAATTCACTGCTGAAACACCGTATAACCCATCAAGCCCGTATTCTTCAACGAAAGCTGGCTCAGATTTGTTAGTCAAAGCGTGGGTGCGTTCTTTCGGTTTACAAGCAACGATCTCAAATTGCTCAAATAATTATGGCCCATATCAGCATATTGAGAAATTTATTCCACGACAAATCACCAACGTTTTAAGTGGCATTCGTCCAAAATTATACGGCGAAGGTAAAAATGTTCGTGACTGGATCCATACAAACGATCACTCTTCTGCTGTGTGGTTGATCTTGACTAAAGGAAAGATCGGCGAAACTTATCTGATCGGTGCAGATGGTGAAGAAGACAATAAAACAGTGATGGAATTGATTTTAGAATTGATGGGGCAACCTAAAGATGCTTATGATCATGTCAATGATCGCGCAGGTCATGATCTTCGCTATGCGATTGATTCAACAAAATTACGTGAAGAACTTGGTTGGAAACCAGAATTCACTAATTTCCGTGACGGGTTAGCCGATACTATCAAATGGTATGAAGACCATCAAGACTGGTGGAAAAAAGAAAAAGAAGCTGTTGAAGCAGCTTATGCTAAAAACGGACAGTAGATCCACTACACGTACCCTGTCGATATCTGAGAAGATGCTGTTGGTAACGTGAAAATATGTTGATTTACTTATGTATCACAAATTATAAAAGGGGAGCTGTGACAATTGTTACAGACCCTTTTTTAAAACGAAAAAAGAGGAGAGAACAACAATGATTTTATTAACAGGAGGAAATGGACAACTTGGAACAGAGTTGCGCCACTTATTAGATGAAAAAGGACTATCTTATGTATCGACAGATGCGAAAGAATTAGACATTACAGATGCTGAAAAAACAATGGCCTATATCACTGAATTGAAACCAGAAATCATTTTCCATTGTGCAGCATATACTGCGGTAGATAAAGCCGAAGAAGAAGGCAAAGAATTAGATGAAAAAATCAATGTGGATGGAACAAAAAATGTAGCGCTTGCAGCTAAAGCATCAGGGGCAAAATTAGTGTATATCAGCACGGACTATGTCTTTGATGGCAAAAATAAAGACAAAGAATATGAAGTTGATGATGCAACGAATCCTTTGAATGAATATGGCCGCACAAAATTATTGGGAGAACAAGCTGTCCAAGATATTTTAGATGATTACTACATTATCCGTACTTCTTGGGTATTCGGTATTTATGGTCATAACTTTGTCTTCACGATGCAACGTTTGGCAGAAACCCATGATCGCTTGACGGTCGTCAATGATCAGTTTGGTCGACCAACATGGACAAGAACACTTGCAGAATTCATGGTCTACGTGATTGAACAACAAGCGCCTTACGGTATTTATCACTTGTCGAATGAAGATAGCTGTTCATGGTATGAATTCGCCAAAGAAATCTTAAAAGAAAAAAATGTTGAAGTGGCACCAGTCACTTCAGAAGAATATCCGCAAAAAGCCGTTCGCCCACAATATTCTGTCATGAGTTTGAAAAAAGCAGAGGAATTAGGTTTTGTTATCCCTACTTGGCAGGAAGCATTGGAAAAAATGCTAGTGGCAGCCAAAAATAATCAATAGATATGAATGTTTTTCCTCATTATTAAAAGAAAAGAAACAAGAAATTGGAGAATGATATGGAAAAACAAACAAGAAGTGCACGACAGACATCAAAAAGAAAGGAACAGTCAGGTTTTTCTTTTCTTGATGTATTTCTAAAACTTCGATATTTGATTGGTCTTTTAGTCATCGTAGTCATTGTTACGTTCAATCTAAATGGCAGTTCTCTCGGCACATGGGACAAATATATCTCACAACGAGAAGATGGTAAGAAGACAGATGTGATTTTTGGCCAAAATCGAGAGGTGCGGTCAGATGAATGGTTAGTCCAAACGCCATTTTATCTTTCACAAGCTGAAAATGATTATCCCTTAGTAAATGATGATTATTCACTAAATGGTCAAAATATGATCATTGCTTATAATTCGCCAGTAAAAGATATCACTGTGATCGGCAAACCTTTCAACTGGGGCTTCTTTTTCCTTGGAAGAGATCGTGGGCTATCCTTTTATTGGGCGATGAAACTGGTTGTCATGTTGTTATTAGGCTTTGAAGTTTTAATGATCTTAACAAGAAAGAAAAAAGCATTGTCACTGATTGGTTCTTTTGCACTGACCTTTTCTCCAGCTGTTCAATGGTGGTTCATGCAGCATGTAGGTGATCTGATATTCTTCACGTTAGGTCTGATGGTCGCTTTTTACCATTATTTTTACCAGCATGAGAAGAAGTGGCTCAGGGCATTGATGATGTTGCTGGTTGTGATTCTCGGGATTGGGTTTATCTTAGTTATTTATCCAGCGCATCAAGTGATGCTCGCATATTTGCTTGTCTTTTATTTTGTTGGATTGCTGATCTACTACGGGAGAAAGATTACTTGGGATTGGTTCGATGCTGTTTTGATTATTGGAGCTGTTCTTTTCATTGGCGGGATCATGGTCCATTTTTGGCTCACTTCTAAAGATGCCTTGATGGCTTCGTTAAATACATTGTATCCTGGAAAGCGTGTCAGTACAGGTGGAAGTTGGACAATTGGTAAATTTTTCTATTTTCTGACAAACTGGAAGATTCCTTTTAAAGACATCACTTTTTCTAATAATTCAGAAGTGGCACTCTTTTATCACTTTTTCCCGACCGTTTTTTTTGCTAGTCCATTTGTGTTATTTGGCAAAAAAAATAGTGAACAAAAATTATTTGGTCGAGTTTTGATGTTATTTTGTTTGTTTGCGATTTTTTGGATCACTATGGGATTACCCAAGGAAATCGCTGAAATCACTCTATTGTCTTATGTACCAACGGCTAGAGCCTATTTAACATTTAGTTTTGCGGCTTGTCTACTGACGATTTGGTTTATTGCGTATATTTGGCAAGAAGATGTTATTCCAACATGGTATAAATTTATCCTATTAATTGTGAATGCAGGGATTTATACGTATGCATTGATGAATTCAAGAATGGCTGATTATTTTTCTGTCTTAGAAATCACTGCAATTGTTGTGTTGGGGACCTTGATGTTGGCTTTTGTCTTATTCCATCATGCTCGTTTGTTTTATCTCTCGTTTGCAGCATTGATCGTGGCATCTGGCTGTTTCGTCAATCCAGTCGTAGAAGGAACAGGGGCCATTTTTGAAAAAACATTGGCAAAAGAAATCCAACAAATCAATCAGCAAGATCCTGGAAAAGTGTGGTTATCAGAAGATGAACTCTATAATTTTACGCCAACGTTAGGTGTAAAATCATTTAATACGGTCCGTTTTTATCCAGATATGAATGCTTGGAAAAAAATCGATCCAGATAAAGAGTACGAGAAATACTACAATCGTTATGCCCATACGCGAGCGTTTATTGCGAAAGAGGATACTTCTTATATACTAGATCGCCCAGATATGTTTTCTGTAACGTTAAATTTCAAAGATGCAGAAAAGCTAGGGATACACTACGTAGTAAGCAAGCGTCCGTTAACAGATTATAATTTGCTTGGTGAAGCACAATTTACTCAACTTTATGGTCCAGATAACGACGGATATAGGATATTTGAAGTGAATTATCCTGAAAATGATTTGAGTAATATCAATAACGCCACTACTAATAACGTAGTCAATTGGTAAGAACAGAGAAAATACAGCTATTACCCCCGTCCTAAAATGATGAGTAAAAAGCTGATTTTCCGTAATAAGACGGATCATTTATAGAAATAGGATGAACTATTTTTAAATGATCTGTCTTTTTTTTTTTGGAAATCTATTGCTATTTGATCGATTGTTAAAATAAAACTTTTGTTTATTTTTCAAAAACAGTATAATCAAATAGAATAGAAGGAGGGAAAGAAAATTCAAACGATAGTAGAAAAATTGATTAATAAAATGAGTGCATTACTGTTATTATTACTTGTATCAGCTATTTTTTTCATTTGGACAGTAGGTCTAAGTGTTCCTTCAGCTACCTTTTTGTATAACAACAGTTCATTATTAGTGACATACGGCATCTTTACTTTATTTACATTGAACCTCTACAAAATAAGGGGTTTTGATTTTTTCTATCTCACAATCGCGATAATAGTTTATTTCTTTTATGCTCATTTTCGCGATGCTAGAGATAGTTCAATGTATATTGACTTATTGATCCCTCTTATTGTGGCATTAGTACTGGTCGTGAAATGGATCGAATTTGATAAATTGGATCGAGCAGTTTATATACTGGTTTTTTATATCTTTTTAGGTATTACTGTTTATCGCGTATTCACTGAAATAAAGGTTCCAGAAGGACAAAGTATCTGGACACCAAGTAACAAATTGTCAGATATATGGATCAATACCAATACGATTGGCAGTTCGTTGATGATGCTTTCCTTATTGATCAGCAGCTTTGCTAGTTCATTTGAGCGATGGTATGTACGCTTGCTAGGGGTACCTGCGTTAGTTGCGGGTATTTTAGGGATTTGGGTCTGTCAATCGAGAGGGGCATTGATTGCCATGATCGTATTTGTTTTATTAGATATCTGGCCAAAGCAATTCTTTAAAACGATCAAAGCTCCATTCCTAGGATACTTTGCCGTTGCTGTGTTGGCTTTACCACTTTCCTTTTTAGCTGCTGTTTCAGAAAAAGTCAATATTTTCACGGGTAGAGAAGAAATCTGGTTGAAATTTTACGACACGATCGCAGAAAAAAGCCAACAGGTTTGGATTGGAATGAAACCATTTATTTTTCAACGAGGAACGCAATATTTGGGTAACCATAACAGTTATAATTCATTCCTGAACCTCTATGGATTAGTAGGTGTAGCAATCGCAGCGATTCTGCTCCTCATCTACGTTGGAAGATTAACATTAAATGGTGACTTATCAAATGGACAAGTTACCTTCCTCTGGGCTTTTTTTGCAGTGATGATGCAGTCATTCATGGAAGATACGCTTACCTCATTTGCTTGGCTACCAATTGTCTACCTACTATTAGCGATGACCACTCACCGTTATGAGCTACCGAAACAACAGCCTGAATTGAATGATATGCCACTAGAAATGGAAGAACCTACGACCTCAAGAGTCGCCCGTCACTATGAAGCGACGCATTAGAAGAGTGATTCATGGCGTATCTGTTCCTTAATTGGTTAAGCATCGTTCAATCAATGAATCGGATGAAAGAGGTCGAGACAAAAGTCGTTTAGGTTTGAGAAATTGGAGAGAAAAACGAACAATACGTTTTTTGTATTGCTCGTTTTTTTGAGATTTCCGAAAAACCTAACTTTTGGACGCCATTTATTCGAGAGTCTGTAGCAAAACTGATTTTTAGATTTGTCCGACATCCTTTTTTATAGAGAAAGAGTATTTTGCCTGTTGTCTAAGCAAGCGCTACATTGCAATTACTGGCTATCTTTTGTAAAATAAGAACGTTGGAGTTAAGTTTACTTAATAGAAAATTAAGAAATAAAGAATATCGCAGTCTGTCAATAAAAATGTGGTAAAATGGCACATGACTGTAATTAACAGAAATTGCTTGGAGGAACACAAATGTTTAAAGATCTGTTTTTATTTATGAAAGATATCTATCAGAACAGAAAGTTATTGCTTCAATTTTCAGTAAATGATTTCAAGTCACGCTATGCGGGCTCTTTTTTAGGAATTTTATGGGCATTTATCAACCCAGTATTTACTGTCTTGATCTACTGGTTAGTTTTCGGCTTTGGTCTAAAAGCAGCGATGACTGACGGAAAGTATCCCTTTATTGTTTATTTGATCACTGGGATGGTTCCATGGTTCTTTTTTTCTGATGCATTTACTTCGACAACGCTTGTTTTTAGGGAGTATACGTATTTAGTGAAAAAAGTAGTGTTCAATATCCGCATTTTGCCAACGACTAAAATTTTAGCGAACCTTTATACCCATCTTTTCTTTATTTTGATTGGGTTATTAGTTGCGGCAATTTATGGGATTTTTCCTACTGCGATGACATTGCAATTGATTTATTATTTGTTCTGTATGTGCGCTTTTTTAACAGGATTGACTTGGTTGACTGCATCGATCCAACCCTTTTTACCCGATTTAATGCAGCTGATCACTATTTTACTACAGTTGATCATGTGGACATTGCCAATCCTTTGGAGTCCAGCACAATTTAACCCAATGATCATCAAGATCCTTAAATTGAACCCACTATATTATGTTGTCCAAGGCTATCGCGAATCATTCTTAAGTCAAGCTTGGTTCTGGGAGCATGGTATGTACACGTTGTATTTCTGGGTCTTCACGTTAGCTATTTTTATAATCGGATCTGCAGTGTTCCGTAGATTGAAACCACATTTTTCAGATGTGTTGTAAGGAGTATAAACATGACAGAGTATGCGATTAAATTAAACAATATTACAAAATCTTATAATATGTATGCAAAACCTTCAGATCGTTTTCGTGAAGCATTGAACCCCTTTAAAAAATCTTATCATGATGTCTTTTATGCATTGAAAAATATCAATGTTGAAATAAAGAAAGGTGAGATGATCGGATTTGTTGGAGAAAACGGATCAGGAAAATCAACGATGCTTAAAATCATCACCGGGGTATTGACCCCGACTTCAGGCACGATGGAGATTGAAGGAAAAATCTCTGCTTTGCTAGAATTAGGTTCAGGATTCAATCCAGAGTATTCTGGCTATGAAAATATCTATTTAAATGGAATGGTCTTAGGCTTTTCTCGTGATGAGATCGACGGGATGGTTGATGATATCATTGAATTTGCAGATATCGGTGACCATATTTATCAGCCAGTAAAAACATACTCAAGTGGGATGTTCGTACGTTTAGCTTTTGCGGTTGCTATCAATGTCAATCCAGATATTTTGATCGTGGATGAAGCATTAGCTGTCGGTGACTTGGAGTTCCAATTGAAGTGTATGGAAAAATTTACTGAAATCAAAAATTCAGGCAAGACAATTTTATTCGTTTCTCATGACATCAGTTCAATCCGCCGATTCTGTGATCGATCTTATTGGTTGAAAAATGGAGAAGTCGTGGAATACGGCGATACAATGGATGTTACCACGAATTATGAGAATTTCTTGAAGAAAAAATCAGTCAAGACAGTTGACAGAAACAAAAACCAAGTAGAACGTTTTGCTGCTCCAGATATTGTTGATGTGCTGAGCGCTGAACTATTAGATAAAGACAAAAAGCCGATTGATGTCCTTCAACAAGGAGAAACGCTTTACGTCAAAGTAACTTATGAAGTAAAGGAAGAAACGATCAAAAATCCAGTGTTGGGGATTGCGTTACGAACAGTAGATAATTTTTATGTCTGTGGATTAAACACGTTGCTTGATGGAATCAAGATTCCTTGGAAGAAAGGGAAGAATGTTTTTTATTTAGAATACAACAAACTTGGCCTATTGGCTGGCGAGTATTATTTTGATGTAGCGGTCTTTGAAGAAAATGCCACTGTTCCTTTAGTCTACAAAACAAAATATATGAATCTATTTGTCAATGGTTCGTATATCGGCGAAGGAATCGTGATCTTGGACCACAAATGGGAAGAAGGTAATCAGAGCGATGAAATATGATTTTGAGATGGATTTAGACGAGCAAAGTAGTGTAGGTAAAATTGCTGCTCAAATCAAACCTGGAAGTAAAGTATTGGAATTTGGCCCAGGTAATGGCCGATTGACGAAACATTTGATCGGTGCAAAAAATTGTCAAGTAAGTATCGTGGAACTAGACAAAGAATTGTTTGATTTTGTCAATGAGTTTTCACAAGATGGCTTCTATGGCGATATCGAAAGTTTTGAATGGGCGAATTACTACGCTGGTCAAACATTTGACTATATCTTATTTGCAGATGTTTTAGAACATTTAGTCAATCCAGGAACAACCTTGAAAAAGGTCAGAGAATTCTTAAATGAAGATGGTGAGATTCTCATCACATTTCCAAATCTCGTTCATAATTCAGTGATGATACATCTCTTCAATAATGAACTACCTTGGGCTTCTTACGGTTTGTTAGATGAAACACACAATTCTTTTTATACGCATGATGGCTTCCAAAAAGTTTTTGAAAAAGCTGGGCTATATGTCAATATCGAGGATTACCTTTATTTAGCAGTAGGAGATACAGAGTTAAAATCAACGTATGGAGAACTACCTGAAGCGGTCCGTTATGATTTCAAAATGCGCCCATTCGGAGAAGTTTATCAGTATTTCTTCTCGTTGATGAAACATCCGGTGGAAAAGAACAAAGTTTTTGAACCGCAAAATTCAAATTATGTACGACTAATGGACATGAAACAAAAAACTGCCAGTCAAGAAACGAGTCAAACGATTCCATTCAACAATCATACCGGTGAAAACCAAGTACTCTCTTTTTCTATCCCAGAAGATGTAGAAACTGTTTCCTTCTTGTTTGAAGAACAACCAAGTACCATCGAATTTCAAGTGGAGATTTCTGGGGAGAAAAGCGAGTATCTTCAAACAAATGCGGTGATCCGCACACCAAGTGATTGTTACTTGTTTGATGGAAAAGAACGACCAATGTTTCTTCTTTCTAATGTTGCTGGGAAAGAGATAACGGTTCATTGCCATTATCGATTCATTGGTGAACTAACTAAAACGATGGAAGAATTGCTAGCTACGATCAAACCATTAGCAGCAAACCAACAGCAACTTGAAACAAGAATCGATATGCTTGAAAAAGAAAATCAGCAATTAAGAATCGACAAGACGACATTAGATCATTACTTGCAAACAACTACTACTCGTTATTATTCGTTATTGGATGAACAAGAGTTTACAATCAAATCACGTGGAAAACGACTAAAAGAAACATCAAAGAAAATCCAAGCAAAAGAACTATCTTTATGTATCGATAGTCGATCATGGAATCCTGAAACGAAACTATTGACGATCATAGGATGGGGGATTTCGAATAGTGATCGTAAACCGTTAGCGTATCATTTGTCAGAAAACCAATCTCCTTATTTTAATGTGTTACAGGTTGAACGCCCTGAAGTCAATCAGGCAGAACAACTCCCAGCAGGAATGAAAGCTGGTTTTGAGTTACAGATACTAAGTGAGCAAGACCAACGCTCATTTATGGTCGAGTTGACAGCTGAGAATGGGCAAACATGGTTTGTTGAAATCTGATCATATTTATTCAAGAAAGATAAAGGAGAACGGAAGATAGTGCAAAAAAAAGAAATTGCCGTATTTATTGATAAAATCACCCGTGAACGAGCAACGGGCGATTTGCTGATCGTCGGTTGGGCAGTCGATGAGGTTACAAAAGAGATTCCTCATATCAAAGTAGATAAAGAAAATGTTATCGCAGAGGTAACAAATGTCGTTCGACTCGATATCAATCATTTATATAACTTAGATGTGAAAACACCAAGCGGTTTTTCGATCCGCTTATCTGGACGATTAAAAGGCAGAGCAATCCTCGACTTCCAGACCAAAAAACATCAGAATGGGATTGCTGTGAAACTAAATAGTCGTTACCCTTATGATGATGGACTAGAAACAGGTTGGGAAAAGAAAAAACGGTTATTGAAAAAAAGCATCAATTATGCTCGGACACATGGTGTAAAAAAAGCAATTCGCCGAGTAAAACTAGAACTAAAACCAGGTTCAATCGATTATGCAGAGTGGATCACTCGCCACGAAAATATCGATTTGAAAAGTCAACAAGAGCAGTCTAAAAAATTTGACTATCGCCCGCTGATTTCCATAGCGATGCCTGTTTACAATGTAGAAATCAAATGGTTAGAAAAGTGTATCGATTCTGTGATAAATCAAACTTATGATAACTGGGAACTGTGTATCAGTGATGATGCATCTACCGATTCCAAAATCAAGAAATGTTTAGAAGCTTATGAGCAAAAAGAGCCACGGATCAAAGTTGTCTTTCGAAAAGAAAATGGGCATATCAGTTTAGCAACAAATTCTGCATTAGAAATCGCAACTGGTGAATTCATTGCTTTGCTGGACAATGATGATGAATTACCACCTCATGCACTTTTTGAAGTAGTGAAAGTTTTAAATGAGCGACCTGAACTTGATGTGATCTATAGTGACGAAGATAAGATCGATGCTGAGGGGAATCGTTTCGATCCACATTTCAAAGCAGATTGGTCACCAGATACTCTAATGGGAAATAATTACATTTCACATTTAGGTGTTTATCGTTCAAGTATCGTCAAGTCCCTTGGCGGATTTAGAAAAGGGTATGAAGGATCGCAAGATTATGATTTAGTCCTACGAGTGACAGAACAGATCCCTGAAGACCATATTTACCATATTGATAAAGTACTTTATCATTGGCGAACGATTCCAGGTTCAACAGCCAGCAGCGGCGAAGCGAAAAGTTATATCTATGATTCTGGCGTGAAAGCCTTAACTGATGCTCTAAATAGAAGAGGGATCAAAGGAACCGTCCGTCCAGGTTTGATTTCAGGTTTTTATGAAGTCACTTATGAGGTATTGCAAGAAGAGCTGGTCAGTGTCATTATCCCAACAAAAAATGGGTATGATGATCTGAAACTATGCGTCGACTCAATCATTGAAAAAACAAGTTATCCAAATTATGAGATCATTATTGCGGATAACGGGAGTACAGACCCTAAGATGCAAGAGCTGTTCGCTGAATATAAAAAGCAATTGGACGAACGATTTATCGTGGAGTTGATCGATATTCCTTTCAATTATTCTCGAATAAACAATTTAGTTGCAAAAAAAGCAAGTGGCAAATATCTCTTGTTTTTAAATAATGATACCGAAGTCATTGAACCAAATTGGATGACGACAATGGTTTCTTATGCTCAGTTTGATCGTATCGGTTGCGTTGGAGCGAAGTTGTATTATCCAGATGATACGACTCAACATGCAGGTGTACTTGTTGGAATTGGTGGGGTTGCAGGGCACGCGTTGAATAACTACGATCGTACCCACTGCGGTTATTTTGGTCGGTTAGTCATCGATGTGAATTATCTAGCGGTCACGGCTGCTTGTATGATGGTTAAAGCAGCTGATTTTAAAGCTGTCAATGGATTTGATGAAACGTTAGAAGTGGCATTCAATGATGTCGATCTATGTTTGAAAATCTATGAATTAGGTAGATACAATGTTTATGCACACCAAGTAGAACTGTATCATTTTGAATCAAAATCCAGAGGGTATGAAGATACCCCTGAAAAGCAAAAACGATTTGCTGGTGAAATCAAAAAAATGCAAGATAAATGGCCAGCATATATTGCGCATGATCCATTTTACAATGATAATTTAACAAAAGAAGGAATCGGCGACTTTTCGCTACGTCGTGATTGATCTATCAATAAAAAGCTGTTATGTTGTGATTCGCTCGCACATAACGGCTTTTTATAGTTTTTGTCAAAAAAGGCAGAAGGTGCCGACTCCAAAAAATAAGTCGAGGTTGGGACAGAAGTGTTTAACTCCGAGAAATAAGAAGAAATTCACGAAAATTGCCTTTCAAATTTTTGTGGATTTCGGCTTATTTAAGAAGGAGTTACTTCTGCTCCCACCGTTTATTCGTTTTTAAAGAATGAGACAAAAGTGTTTCTTACTTTTGTCCCACGCTCTTATTCTTGCTCAGAGCACCAATAGATACGAAATCATAGCCAAAGTTTCACGAACCCTAGCTGTCAAAGAATCGATACTTTATTTTAATATAGGCTATTTTAAAATAAATGGTTTAAGGTATTCCTCTACAAAAGCCACTCTATCAATTATCGTGGGTTTAAAATAAGAAGTGATAGAGATAACCAGATTATTTTTAGCGTCAATATAAAGTACATTTCCACTATTGCCAATTGCTGAATATATTTCGTTCTCAGAATCTAATATCCACCATAAATAGCCGTATCTCATATTTTGTAAGTCTTCTAAAGCACTGGTTCTAGGTTTGAACATCTCGTTTACCCACTTGGGTGGTACAATTTGTTTTCCTTTATACATCCCTTTATTTAGGCATAATACACCAATTTTTGCCAGATCACTTGCCGATAAACACAAACCATATCCTGCTGTCCCGATATTTAGTGGATCACAAAACCAGACATTGGTTTTAGGAGACTTATCCATTGTAAACTGCTTATGTTCTTCAGCTGTTTTAGCATAATAATTGATATGGTTTGGTATCCCTATAGGATCAAATAGATATTTATTAGCAAAATCAACAGTTGTCAGCTTACTTGTCTGATACAACAAGCCAGTTAATATGTGTAAACAGACAGTTTGATAGTTGAATTCGCGGGTTATACCTTTTCTTCCTCCCAATAAATCAAGTGATGATTTTGTCCAATCTTCACTTGAACAGACTTTTGTCCATGGATCGCCTTTACATTTGTAGGGTGCTTTCATTGTTAGTAAGTACTTGATTGTAATAGCGTAAATAGTTTTCTCCCCACGTTTTACTTTATACTCTGGAAAATAATCTAATACTTTATCATCGATACTTTTGATTAATCCTTGTTCTAAAGCAATGCCAATCACCAAAGATACAATACTTTTCGTTGCTGACATGATATGACAAGTATCGTCTTTTTTATAACCATTCCATTCATCTTTATAAACTTCTACCCCATCCTTATATGCGACAATTTGACATATATTTGGTTGTTCGAAAACCAATGAAATCATGCAACTCTTGTTTATCCATAAGATATTACCTCACTTTCTTCTATAAGCATAATATCATTAAAAATTGATTTCAATTTTTTCTATTTTCCATAAAATACAGGTATTCTTATGGGCTAGACAGTGCTTTGGGAAGGTGGAGTATCTGAAAAATATAAAGGTTCACTTTATGAGTGGATAAAAAAAGCAGCAAATACTTCGACTTCTTTAATTTACCAACATTAGTGAAAATCGATTCATCTGGAGATTTGTACTTTAGAGTCCTTATCTTGATTAGAGGTGTATAAAGCTTTTTATTAGACATTTTTAAATTCCATTACAATTTGCTTATAAACTAGGTTTTTAAAGGTGGCTATGGTAAGATAATAGAGGTATTATTTTGTGATTAGGAGTGTATATATGAATAAAAATGGAGAATGGAGTGCTGCACGACGGATATTCATTATATTAATGGATGTTATTGTATACAATGTAGCAATATATAGTAGTTTCTTACTGAAATTTCGTGGAGAGGTGCCATTACGAAATTTCGAAACTTTCCAACACTCAGCATTTATTATTTCAGTGATTTTTATTGCGTTGAACATTTTGTTGGGTGCATATGTTTTTTATAATCGAATGGTCAGTGACATCGTGTTTGTCACAGTCATCGGTCAGGTATTGATGACACTAGGAATCATGGTAGTGACTTTTGCGGGCCGTTGGTTTGCTTTTCCACGTATTGTTATCTTACTCTCGTTTATCCTCGGTACGATTTTCTTAAGTATCTACCGTATTCTTGTCTATAAACTTTATTTACGAGTAAGTCGAGATAAAAAGGTCGTCATCATTGGGCTAGAAAAAGATGTCGCACCAGCAATCCAAAATTTTGGTTCAAAGAAAAACAATAAACATAAAGTCGAAGCAGTCATTCTTGATAACTATTACGAAAACATCAAAAATATGATTGAAGACGTCGACATTGTCTATCTTGCTTCTCATATCAAAGAAGCCGAAAAAATCAAAATCTATCAATTAGTTACTAAAAATGAAAAAAAATTATTTTTGAATACAACATTTGAAAACTTGACGATGATCAATCCAAATATTATGAATTTTGAAGATGAAAGTATTATTGAAGCATCTGGATTTAGAATCCAACCTGAATATGAACTATTCAAACGTTTGTTTGATATCATCGTTTCACTTGTTTTACTAGTTATTGCTTCACCCTTTATGTTATTCACAGCAATTTTAGTCAAAGTGACCTCACCGGGACCAATCATCTATAAACAAGTGCGGATCACAAAAAATCAAAAGGAATTTTCAATCTATAAATTCCGCTCGATGACCGCCACAGCCGAAGCAAAGTCTGGGCCAGTTTTAGCTAAGAGCAATGATGCACGAGTAACACCTGTAGGCAAATTTATTCGAGCTGTCCGTTTTGATGAATTGCCACAAATCTTCAATGTGCTGAAAGGCGATATGTCGATTGTAGGACCACGTCCTGAACGTCCTTTCTTCGTCGATCAGTTCAATGCAGAAAACCCTTATTACTACTTACGGCATAATGTTCGTGCCGGTATCACTGGGTATGCACAAGTCTATGGAAAATATGTCTCTGATTACAACAGTAAATTACGTTTTGATTTACTTTATATCAAAAAATATTCATTGATGCTTGATTTAAAGATCTTGCTGCAAACCATCAAGATCCTATTTGATAAAATGTCCTCTCAAGGACTTGAAGAAGACGAAAATGTGATCTCATTGGCAGAAATTGCTTTTCCAAATGAAAAAATCTTTCGCTAGTTGGGGGGCGTAAAAATGAACAATCCGAAATTCAGCATAATCGTACCAGTATATAATGCAGAAGCAACTATTGGTCGAACGATTGATATTCTAAAAGAATTGGATTATGAAGAGTACGAAGTCGTTTTAGTAAATGATGGATCAACGGATCAAACACAGGAAATCATTCAAGAACTGATTGAAAATGATGAACGTTTTGAATTGATTACTACGACCAATCAAGGGCCCGGATTAGCAAGAAACGAAGGAATAAGACAGTCAAAAGGAGAATATCTCTTATTCTTCGATGCTGATGACACGCCAGTAAAAACGATCTTGTCAGATTATGATCATTTGCTAGAAAAGAGTCCAAAAGCGGATCTTGTTGTTAGTTCGTTTGTTTTTCGTACAATGGACGAGGGAAAAATCGTTTCCGAAAAAGAAAATTTAGTTACAGAATATCACTATCTAACTCACGAAGAGTTCATAAAAGACATGTATCAATTAATGAATGAACAGTTGATGTATGTTGTATGGAATAAATGCTATCGCAGCGATATTCTGAAAAATAACCAAATTCTATTTAAAACTTATAATAGTTGTGAGGATCGAATATTTAACTTACATTATTATGAATATTGTCATCAAGTAATCATGAACCCAAAAGTAGAATATATTTATGAATTTGAAGGTGGGAAGGGGATCACTAATCAATACCGACCTAACAAGTTCGAAACATTTAAAGAATTCTATTCATTATCAAATACTGTAACAGACGATATTAATAAAGACGGTATGGCGGCACTCTTTTTAAAAGGGGTGATGTCAGTAATCCTTTCGATATTAGAAACAGAAACAAGAACTACTTCCCAAAAAAAAAGTGAAATAGAACATATTTTATCTGATGCTTCAGTTATTGAAGCAACGAAAATTGCCAATACAGATACAATTATAAGAAAATTGACGAAAAAATTTTTTCAATTACCCAAAGGATTGTCCTATTTTTCAATCAAGACAATCGCAAGTTTGCAGAAAACTAATCCACGTTTAATTGCTTTATTGAAAAGAAAATATTAAAAGAATTGAAAAAATAAAGGAGATTATTGTCTATGAATATTGCATTATTAACAGCTTCTGGAACTGGAACTCGAACGGGACAAGATATCCCAAAACAATTTCTTCACGTTAACAATATTCCTATCCTCGTTTATACATTAAGAGCATTTCAAGAGCACCCAGAAATTGATGAAATCTGTGTAGTTATTTTAAAAGGCTGGGAAGAAATGCTAACGGCATATGCCAAACAATTTAATATTACAAAACTCAAATATATTGTTCCAGGGGGAGACTCTGGTCAAGAATCAATTTATAATGGTCTAAAAGAAATTTATAATACTCGTTCGCGTGAAGATGTTGTGCTAATTCATGATGGAAATCGACCAATGGTAAGTAAAAAAATTATCAGCGAAAGTATCGAAGTGTTTAAAAAAAATGGAAATGCTGTAACTGTTATTCCATGCACAGAAGTAGTGTTTACTTTAACTGAAAAAGAAGAAAAAAGTTCATTGGAATCATTGAATAGAGACCTATTAGTACGCACTCAAACACCACACACGTATCAATTAGGTGAAATCATGGACACATATAAATTAGCAGAAGAAAAAGGGATTACTAATATGGCGGCATCTTGTCAATTGATGCAAGTATTAGGTAAAAGATCTTATTTTTCAAAAGGTTCTGAAAAAAATTTGAAGATTACTACTTTAGACGATTTAGAAATCTTTAAAGCGTTGTTAAACTCTAGTAATGACGAATGGATAAAATAAGGGCAGGTATACTATGAATCTTCTAAAAAATGAAATCTATCTATCGAACATTGAAAAAGGAATAGATGAGATCGATGAAATCATGCAGTTATTCAAAGAAAAGTCCATTTTGATCACTGGAGCTACTGGTCTTATCGGTTCTACAGTAATTGATCTTTTGGTGGTTGCAAATCAAAAATATCATTTAAATGTAACTGTTTATGCGTTAGGTAGGAGCTTAAAAAAAATAAATGAACGTTTTTCAACAGAGCAGGCGAAGCAGTGCATAGTGCCTGTGTTATATGAGGCTACAGAACCATTTGTCTTTCACCATCAGGTAGATTATATTATTCATGCTGCTAGTAACGCTAGTCCTGATTTATATACCAAAGAGCCAGTTGAAACGATGCAAGGGAATATTTTTGGAATCAGCTCCCTATTGGAATTTGCTAAAAATGAAAATGTAGAGAGAATTTTATATGTGTCTTCAAGTGAAGTATATGGAGAATATAGGACTGAGAAACCCTTAATGGAAAATGATTACGGTTATGTCGATATTTTAAACTCTCGTTCTTCTTACCCTATGGGAAAAAGAGCTGCTGAAACATTGTGTATCAGCTATTTAAACGAGTATCAAGTACAAAGTATTATCGTTCGTCCAGGACATATATATGGTCCTTCTGCTAAGCATGGAGATACAAGAGTATCATCTGCATTTGTCTATCAAGCATTAAATGGAGAAAGTATTGTAATGAAAAGCAAAGGGAGTCAAATTCGCTCTTATACGTATAGCATAGACTGTGCTACTGCGCTATTATTTTCTCTAATGAAAGGAAAACCTGGAGAAGCTTATAATATATCAAATCCCAATTCCATCATTAGTATTGCTGAAATGGCCAGAATTATTTCATCAATCGGTCAAGTACCACTAGAATTTGATTTGCCTACAGGTGCAGAAAGTAAAAAATTCAACCCAATGGATAACTCTAGCTTAGATAGTGAAAAGCTGTATAACTTAGGCTGGAAAGCAAATTTTGATGCTTACGAAGGGTTTCAATATACGATGTCCATTTTAGCGAATGATAATCAAAAGCTTGTTTAAAATAACTTTGTCTTAAAAACTATAACTATAATGATAAAAATAGGTGATTGGGTGAGTAAAGTAAAAAGAGTTTTACATTTCCAAGGTCGGATGGGAAAAGGTGGAGCGGAATCCTTTATGATGAATTTATATCGTAAGATTGATCGTTCTAAGCTACAATTCGATTTTTTGATTTATGATGATTATGCAGACGTCACAGATTATCATGATGAAATCAAAAGAATGGGGGGAAGAATATTTATAGTTACGAACCCTAAGAAAAACATTATCAAATATTGGTTTGATGTAAAACATTTGTTAAGAGAAGAACATTTTGATATTGCACATAACGAGGTCTATTTTGGCGGTGGAATCAATTTATTACTTGCACGGAAACAAGGAATAAAAAAAAGAATTGCACATAGCCATGCAACGAGTGATGGAAAATCAAGTAATTTTGTAATGAATATTTTAAGACGCTATTTGCATTATTTATTAATGAAGGAAGCAACTGATTTTTTAGCTGTTAGTAAAGAAGCTGGAGATAGTCTATTTCAAGGGCATTCTTACACTATTATTCATAATGGAATCGATATGTCGCTATATGATCCAAATGAGCAAGTTAGACAAGAGAAAAGAAAAGAATTGGGTTTGTTACAAGATGACTTTGTGATTGGCAATATCGGACGACTTGAGAAACAAAAAAATCAAGTATATTTAATTGATGTATTTAATGAACTTGTTAAAATAAATAATCAAGCAAAACTAATTATAGTTGGAGCGGGTTCTTTAAGAGAGATACTTGAAAAAAAGATATCTGACTACAATCTTTCGGATAGAGTTTTATTACTAGGTGAAAGAGAAGATATACCAGGAATTTTACAGGCGATGGATGTTTTTTGCATGACTTCTCTATATGAAGGCTTACCTATGGTAGGCCTGGAAGCGCAAGCCAGTCGGAAAAAATTAGTACTTTCCGAAACAATCTCGAAAGACACAAAAGTGACACCGAATGTGGTGTTTATAGGATTAGATGAGCCAAAAGAAAAATGGATAAGTACAATTTTAGAAAAACCATTCAGTAATGAGATGACCGATGAACTAATGGAATATGATGTTAGTCATACACTGGCACAGATGTCTAAAATCTATGATATTTAATTTAAAAGGAGAAACAATCATGTCAGATTATTTAAGTACAGAGGAAATCCATGAAGGGTTACTGGATTTATTAAAATTTTTTGACCAATTTTGTCAAAATCATGGATTAACTTATTTCTTAGCTGGTGGAACGTTATTAGGAGCAATCAGGCATGAAGGCTTTATCCCGTGGGATGATGATGCAGATATTATCATGCCTAGAAAGGATTATCAAAAACTCCTTAAACTAGGTAATGAACTACCAGCACATTTTGAATTAAAATCATTGGAAAACGATCCTAACTGGGAATATGCTTTTGCCAAAGTTAATGATACTAGAACCTATATTGATGATGATTATCGAATTGCTCAACATGGATTGTTCTTGGATATTTTTCCAATTGACTATATTCCTGATGCACAGATGAAGCAAAAAATATTAGTGACTAAAATGAAAGCACTAGATGTTTTAAGAGGCGCAGAAAGCAAAAAAAAATTCAAACCTAATGAAAAATACATTTTTGCAAAAAAATTGATTTCAAGTTTTGCAAAAAAGAAAGGTGCAAATTATTTTGCAAAAAAAATGCATCAACTAGCTAATGATACTAATATTAAAAATAGAAATTCTAAGACCAACGGTGTATGTGTTGCAACGATTTATGGAGTGAGAGAATTTTTGCCATTAGCTGTTTTTGAAGAAAGTATTTATGTGAGGTTTGAGGACACCCATCTATCAGTACCAAAAGAATATCAGACTTATTTAGAAAGTTTATATGGAGATTATATGGTATTACCTCCAGTAGAGAAGCAAAAAGGAGATCATTATAAAATCAAGCGTTATTAATTAACAAAAAATTAGGAAGTGTACACAATGACGAAAAAATTCACTGTATCAGTGATAATGCCAACTTATAATGGTGAAGAAAATATTATTGATCAATTGGAATCAATAAAAAATCAAGAACGTCAACCAGATGAAGTCTTATTATGTGATGACGGATCAACGGATAATACAATAAAAATTGTTGAAGAATTTATTCAGTCTAATCAGTTAGATAATTGGAAATTATTGATTAATGAAAAAAATATTGGATGGAGGGAAAATTTCATTCAATTAATGCATAAAGCCACGGGTGATATCATTTTTTTTAGCGACCAAGATGATATATGGTATCCTCATAAAATAAAAAATATGTCAGAAAAAATTATGTCAGATCCAGAAAATATCAAGGTTTTAGTATCCAATTATGATGAGTTGATTGAAGAAAATGGGGTTTCTTATCCATGTGAAAAGAGAAAAATTCCAACAAAGGCGCCAAATGATTTCATATTTTTCTCGAAAAAAAATGTTTTTCTAAACCGCCCTGGCTGGGTTTATGCATTTCAAAAGGATTTTATTCCGACTTTTGATCAATATCTAAAAACCACGCTTTACCCAGTACACGATATGGCTATGTGGTCAAGTGGTGTATTAACAGATAAACTATATTTATTGAATGAAAAAACTGGGTTGTGGCGTAAACATGGAAGTAGTGCAATGCAAATTGAAAACGAAGAAACTGAAAAAGAAGCTGAGACGAAAAAAAATATTCGTATTGGTAAACTAGAATTATTAAAGATACTAACAATTTCAAATTTAAATTTCGTTCAACAGAATAATGTTCCTAATAAGAAGGAAAAAGAAGAAGTCTTAAAAAAATTACTTAAAGAATTAGATACAAGATTAAAAATTGTCGAGAACGATCAGTTTATGTCGGTTTTTAAAGAATGGCGTTCTTATACTGTAGCTCATTCATTCTTTGCAGATATATTATATTTTACTAAAAGTAAATTTAGTAAGAAATATCGTTAGCGCTAGGAGGAAAACAATGAATAATAATGGTTTATCAATAAAAGATATTTGCTCTTTTTTTAAAAGTCATTTAAAAATATACTTGGCAACCTTTTTATTAAGTATTATATTAGTTGGAGGTCTCTTTTTCTACTCTAGCATGTCACAAAATAAAATTGAACAGACAGAAGAAATCAATGTACCATTGTTTTCATTTATTCTTGAAAATGAACAGGGAAATATTATGAATACATCAGGAGCAGTCAAGGAAGTTTTTTTGACTAGTCTAGAAGACAGCAATCAGTTTAAACAAGAAGTAGTAGAGAAGTTGACTGTATCATACGATGATATCTCAAATACGATTAATGTACGATTTGTAGATACTGTTTCAAAGAGTGATGAAGATCAAGTAAAACAATTTTTGAGACAGGAACTAGATGAAAAAAAGCTTTCTTTTTTTAAAAATAAAACTTTTTATTATGTTAATAATGATATAAATCAAGCAAATCAAAATAAATTGCCAATTACTGAAACTGTAGGTAAGAAAAAAATCATTCTTTTAGTTTTGGTGATTTTTATATTGACTGCAATCATTAGTACAGTGTTAATTAGTTGGTTGGAGCACAAAAATAAAAAAGTATCACAAAAATTCTTTCTTGGAGATGATGTTCAAACTATTGATATCAACTCTTTAGATTTATCTTCTAAAGCTGATCAAAAAAGAATTATTTATTCAATATTGAATGGTACAAATACAAATAAATTGGTGGTATCAGAAGATAAACAATTTATTAATCAATTGACTACAGATAATTTAGACCGTGTTTCAGGCTATTATCAATTGCAAGATATCGAAAATCCTGTTGGTGAAAAGACAGAGGAATTAATCATCATTTGTGTGAAACAAAAGACAACAAAAAAATGGTATAAGGAACAACTTGAAATTGGTAAAGCATTGACGAACAACATCAAGACAATATATATATAAGGAGAATAATATTGTATATTTATGTAGGAACTTTCATTCTATTAGCTATTTTAGCTATAATAGAGTATGTTACCAGAAAAAAAATATTTTTCTATGTAGGGATAATTTTTTTAATTGGACTAGCAGGATTCAGATTTTCTACGGGATATGATTATTCTTCTTATAATAATTTCTTTAACCAACTAGTGGGCTGGAATAAAATTTTTGACGGAAGCATAGATGCTGAACCAGGCTATCTTTTTTTAAACTATTTAGTAAAAGAAATAGGAATGAATTTTGCTAGTTTTGTATTATTATTCACTACAATAAGTTTATTGCTACTTGCCTATGCATTAAAAAAATTTTTCCCAGTACCATCGATTGTTTTATTGTATTACTATTCAAGATTCTTCTTAGTTCGAGATATGGGACAGATTAGATCGTCAATTGTAGCAATAATATTTTTACTGGCTTTGCCAGGGGTTAAAGAAAGAAATTTCAAGAAAGTTCTTTTATTTTCCATAGTTGGAAGTTTGTTTCATTTGGTAGCCTTGTTCATCATACCAGCGTATTTTTTTGTTGGATTTGTCAAAAATATAAATGTGAAAAAAGAAATTTTTTTACTAGTTACTAGCTCATTGGTAGGCATCATCTTTTTCTTTCCTGACTTGTTTAAGTTTATGATTCCAGACAGATATTATGGTTATCTATCCGGTTATTATGCTCAAGGAAATTGGATTTTTAACCCAGTGTTTATCATGCAATGTGGTATTTTGATTGGGGCGACATTATTTGTAAAAAGTAAAAGTAGTAATTTTGGAAATAATTTCAATCTTTTATTATCAATTTATTGCTTGTCAACTATCTTGTTAGTATGTTTTGGTCCTTTAGCCACGATTGGTGGAAGAATAAGCACGATCTTTTCAACGGTTGAAATCTTCATCGTTCCAATTATTTTTGAAAATGTTATAAAAAATAAGTATCTTTTTTTGATTACATTTATTACGTTTAGTTTCTTGATATTTATTCTTATATTTATCATTTCTGGAGCATATCATTCATATATTCCGTATAATAATTTAATCTTTTAAATGTATTATATCTTTATCTAGATATTAATTTAAGTAAAAAAGTAGGTATTTCAATGAATGACAAAGCAAAGTCTGTAATGAAAAATTTGTACTATACAGTTGCGGCTAATTTCGCTACGCTCGGAATCTCCGTTTTATTAAATCTATTCGTCCCTAAAATTTTGGGGATTAGAGAATACAGTTATTGGCAATTGTATGTTTTTTACTCGTCCTATGTGGGTTTTTTACACTTAGGATGGCTTGATGGAATTTATTTAAAAATTGGCGGGGAAGAATACGAGCAGCTAAATAAAAGAGAACTTGGATCTCAGTTTTGGTACTTGATGATTTTTGAGTTTCTTCTTTCTTTCCTTGTAGCAATAGGAACCTATTTGTTCTTTCCAGCATCAGAACAGACAATTATATTGATTTTAACGGCAATCGTCTCAATAGTCACTATTGTTAAGACTTTTATACTATATATTTTTCAATCAACGAATCGAATAAAAGAATATGCACAACTTTCTCGTAACGATAGATATTTGTATGTATTTTTTATGGGTGTTTACTTTGTACTAGGTGGTAGAAATTTTATTTGGTTGATTACATTAGATATTTTGTCTAAAGCAGTTGTGACGATTTGGGCTATGTCAAAAATTAAAGATATGCTCAATGTTAAAATAATTAAACTAAAAAGTATCTTTCCTGAGATAATAGATAACATTAACATTGGAAGTAAATTAATGATCAGCAATATTGCTAGTATGTTGATTATTGGGACTGTACGATTTTTTGTTCAACAAAAATGGACAATCGAAACATTTGGTAAATTATCATTTACATTGAGCATTTCCAATATGTTTTTGACATTTATCAATGCAGTTGGGATTGTAATGTTTCCTTTATTGAGAAGAACAAATCCTCAACGATTACCTAATTTATTTCGGATATTACGAGAGTTATTTGTGCCAATTACGTATGGTCTTTTGATTTTTTATATCCCTGCAAAAATTATTTTAAGTATCTGGCTTCCAGAATACGCTGAAAGTTTAAATTTTATGGGGATTTTATTTCCCATAGTTATTTACGAAGGTCGGATGTCTTTATTGATCAACACTTATTTAAAAACGTTAAGAAAAGAAAAAACAATTTTACTTGTAAATATCATTACATTAATTGTTACGTTGATTGTTTCTCTATTCGTTATTTTTATAATAGGTAATTTAGATTTAACAGTAGGTTTGATTCTCTTGAGTTTAGCATTGCGGTGTAATTTAGCAGAATTTTTCCTTTGTAAAGATATAAATTTAAGTATTGGAATGAAGCAAATAGGCGAAACTATTTTAACAATCATCTTTATTTTAAGTAATCTTCTATTTGACGGAAGTTTTATTAGCATGTTTGTTTATATGTTTGTTTATATTATCTATTTAATTGTGATTCATAAAAACTTTTTATTAAGTTTAAAAGAGTTTAAATTGCTAATGAAAAATTAGTAAAATAATAGTAAGACGTTGGTAGGAATAATGTATCTATTCTACCAACTTTTTTTATTTGATGTTATAAATATTAATTACTTGGTAGGATGATTTATTAACAAATTATAAATGAATTCTCTATCGCTATAGAATGTATTTTGGCATATTCAATAAGATAGTTTTATTATGATAGTCATGTTACACTATTATTAAAAATGTTATTAATTTATTGGAGTGAATTTCATGAAGAAAATATTGATCACAGGTGGAGCTGGCTTCATTGGTTCTACCTTAGCTAATCATTTAGGAGAAGAACATGTGGTAATCGTCATCGATGACTTATCAATGGGAAAAGTAGAAAATCTTGATATGACGAAAAATATCACTTTTATTGAGGGGGATGTTGCAGAGAAATCCTTGATGGAAGAGATTATGAAAGCTAATGAATTTGATTATATCTTTCATTTAGCAGCAGTTGCTAGTGTGGCAGATTCAGTTGCTAGACCGGTGGAAACACATCGTGTGAATTTTGAAAGTGTATTAATGATTTTAGAATTGATCCGTAAGTATCAGCATGATTTAAAACGGATCGTATTTAGTTCTTCAGCGGCTGTTTATGGTGACGAACCGACTTTGCCAAAAAAAGAAGAGTCCGTGATTCGCCCATTGACACCTTATGCGGTTGATAAATTTGCTGCAGAACAATATGTGCTAGATTATTGTCATTTATATGATGTACCTGGTAGCGCAGTTCGTTTTTTCAATGTCTATGGCCCAAATCAAAATCCAAATTCTCCATACAGTGGTGTGATTTCTATTCTCGTAGATCGCTACAAGAAACAAATCGTAGGAGAAGCAACTTCATTTACGTTATTTGGTGATGGAAGCCAGTCTAGAGATTTTGTTTATATAGATGATGTGATTCAAGCGTTACTTTTAGTTGCAAATGAGGAAGCCGCACTGGGAAAACAATTCAATGTTGGAACGGGTAAAGCAACCACACTTTTGGAATTGATCCATGCAATTGATAAAATTCTTGACGTAGAATTGACACTTGAATATAAAGAAGAGCGTTCGGGTGATATCCATGATTCTCTAGCAGACATCACTAAGATTCAGTCAATTGGTTACCAACCGAAATATGATATTTTAAGTGGAATGACTAATTATTTAAAAACTGAAATCAACTAAAAAAGGGGGATGACAAGATTTTTTGTCATTCCCTTTTTTGAGCAAATACTATGTAAAAGAGCAGTATTTGCAAAATCTTCTTTCTGTTATATCAACCATTCGCTAACTGATTCGTTCCTTCCATCAGATCATAGATTTGATTTCTTATATCAGGCGCAGGAAGTTTGATATTTTTGTCTGCTTGGATATTACTTTCTAGGACGATAGCATCTTGTAAATCTCTTCTAAAAACAGCAACTGAATGGAAACGATTAATATTTCCTTGCGTTAGAATATAATTATTTCCACAATATACCCCACCACTGTAGGGATGTCCATTCGCATTTTCGCGCCATAGTGAGAAGAGTATGTCTTTGGAAACTATTTTTCCAGATAAAGCTTGTGTAAAAAGCGTATCTAAATCATAGACGGACATACTGATATTACCAGTTCCTAATTCGTTATGGATCTCTGTTTCAGATTCTGTCAGTGGTTTAAAGTAATCATCCTCTTTAGACATTTGATAGGATAGTGCATGATTGGATGAATTTTTGACTTGGTCATAAAATTTTGTATGCTGTAATCCTAAAGGTTGAATGATATCGTCGGTCAACAATTTTTCATAGGGTTGATTCGTTAATTTGATCAAAATTCCGGTCAATATGGTAAAGTTTAATGGTTCGTAATGATAGGTCTGATAATCTGTAAATTTTAAGTGCTGAATCGCAAATTGAACGACTTCTTCATCAGTCATCGGTATGGTTGGAGAAGCAGTTCGATGCAAGCCTGAGCGCATATAGAGCAAGTCACGGATAGTAATTTGCTGGCTGCCAGCAATTTGTGGATAGAATTGAGCCAGCTTAGTATCTAAAGAAAGGTGCCCACGCTCGACTTGTTTTAAAATCAAAAGAGCAGTCAATGCTTTTTGAATCGAACCAATCTGATAATAAAGTGAAGGATCATTTGGTTGCTGCGTGATTTTATTCGCATAGCCATAGCCTTTTTCCATGATGACGCGATTATTTTTCTTTACGTAAATCGAACCAATATAATCATTTTTTTTTAATAGTTGATCGATTTTTTCAACGAGCTGCTGTTCATTGGTAGTCAGTATCAACTTTTTTTTAGCTGATTGAGCATGGGCAACTATCTGTGAGTGTTCATTATTGTAGAATTGCCATCCAAGAATAGTTCCTGTAGAGAATGCGCCAAGGCTAAACAAAATGACAACGATCAGTAAAAACGAATGTTTTCTTTTTTTAGCATGTTTTCCTTTTTTCATAATAGTTTAGTCTCCTTTCTTTTTTACAGAAAGAATAAAGCTAAAATAGCTTGTATCTTGATAATATTTATTTTAATCTTATAGTAATGGATTTACTACTTACATTTTTGATAGAATATTTAAATAAAATCATTCACGCCAATTCAAATATCATGTATAATGAATAAAGTTACGAACTTGATAGTAAGGAGGAGTTGTTTTGTCAGAAAACAAACAACGTCCAGTGGAGAAAAAAAAGAATCTTTCTTCTGATACTACTGAAGTGATCACTCAGAGAAAGAATTTACGTAAAAAAGAGGATAAGATCGTAAGTAAGATCATTATGGTGATTGTGCTTACATTATTGATCGTTGGGGGCGTACTTGGCTTTACAGTGTACCGTTATGTCGACAGCGGGTTAAAGCCGCTGGATGCATCAGATGACCAATTGGTGCAAGTAGAGATCCCAAGTGGCTCTTCAAATAAGCAAATCGGTGAAATCTTAGAGAAGGATAATATCATTAAGAGCGGTATCGTATTTAACTATTATACGAAATTCAAAAATATGACTGGGTTCCAAGCTGGATATTACCAAATGGCACCTAATATGACTTTAGATGAAATCGGTAAGGAATTACAAGAAGGTGGTACTTCTGAACCGACAGAAGTAGCGGATGGGAAGGTAGTTGTTCCAGAAGGGTATGATATCAATCAAATTGCTTCTCGAGTGGCTAAAGTGACTGGGAAAAAAGAACAAGAATTTTTAGATTTGATGAAAGATGATACGTTCTTCAAAGAGTTACAGCAAAAGTTCCCTGATTTATTGACAAGCGCTAGTACGGCTGAACATGTCAAATATCGTTTAGAAGGCTATTTGTTCCCAGCTACCTATGACTATTACAAAAAGATGTCACTTAAAGACTTAGTGATCCAAATGGTCAATAAAACAAATACAGTGTTACAACCTTATTTTTCAACAATCAAACAACAAAATCATACGGTGCAAGAAGTATTGACTTTGGCATCATTGGTTGAAAAAGAAGGGGTCAAAGAAAGCGATCGTAAAAATATTGCTCAAGTATTTTATAATCGGATTGCAGCAAATATGCCTTTACAGTCTGATATTTCTGTGCTGTATGCATTAGGGGAACACAAAGAATTGGTAACATATGAGGATACTGCGGTGGATTCCCCTTATAATCTATATACCAATACAGGATATGGACCTGGGCCTTTCGACAACCCTAGTGAAGCTTCGATTAAAGCTGTTTTGGAACCGACAAAAAATGATTACTATTATTTTGTAGCGGATATCAAAACTGGGGATGTCTACTTTGCAAAAACTTATGAAGAACATTTAGAATTAGTTGATAAATATGTCAATAATTCGTAAAATAGGAGATATCATTAGGGATTCATTTTAATAAAAAAACATTTACATTTTAGGAAAAGCGTGGTAATCTTTTTTGGATTATATCCTCAAAAGATTACCTTTTGCGGTATTCCAAAAGATAAGAAGGAGACGTTATACATGGTTGAGAAGGTTTACCCTATGACTCTAGAAGGCAAAGCCAAACTAGAAGAAGAATTAGAAGAATTAAAAACAGTTAAACGCGGTGAGATCATTGAGCGTATCAAGATCGCCCGCAGCTTTGGTGATCTATCTGAAAACTCAGAATACGAATCTGCGAAAGATGAACAAGCATTTGTCGAAGGACGAATCACAACAATCGAAACAATGATTCGTTTTGCACAAATCATTGATAATGACGGTGTAGATGCGGACGAAGTATCGATTGGTAAAACAGTTACTTTTATTGAATTGCCTGATGGTGAGGAAGAAGAGTATACGATTGTAGGAAGTGCAGAAGCAGATCCATTTTCTGGAAAGATTTCTAATGATTCTCCAATTGCTCAAGCATTGATCGGTAAGTTAGTTAATGACGAAGTGACCATCGCAACTCCTGGTGGCGATATGTTGGTTAAAATCACTAAAGTAGAACAAGCATAAATCAACTGGTTGTTTGAGTAAAAAAAGAGGCAGAAAAAGTGCCTCAAGAAATAAGAGGAAATCCACAAAAACAATTTTTGTGATTTTTGAGAATTTCGTTTTATTTTTCGAAGCGGTTGCTTTCGTTTCCGCTGTGTATTCGAATTGCTAGGGTGGGATAAAAGTGATTTACTTTTGTCTTACCCTTTTTTTGCAGCAATGATTTACATCTTAAGCCCTATGGTACCTTTGACAAAAACTAGGTATGATGGAATGAGAATGACTATGAAAGGAGAAAAAAAGATGAATAGTTCTTGGCGTTTTTTTATCATTGTCGAAACGCTGCTATTGCTTTTTGCTATTTGGCAAATTGTCAATAATGTCGCCTTACTTCTTTTGGTACTTTTTGGTATCTTAAATATATATTTAGCATTAAAAAAGCATCCACGATCAGGATTTCAAAATTTTCAATTAGTTATGGGAGGATTGATCATCTTCTTTAGCTTAGTGAATAGTCCTGCGTTATGGATGATGGCTGTGTTTGCTGTTTTGTTCATTGGTCTAAAAGGTGTAGAGATATCAGGTATCGACTTTACTAAAAATGCATTCTGGCGTAAAAAACAAATGGTCATGGTCCAAACAGATCAGTTAAAATCTCATAACAATGAGCGAAAGAAGCAGCAATTATTTGGTAATCAAAGAATTGGAAATGATGTGTATGAGTGGGATGACATCAATATTACACTGATATCTGGAGATACGATCATTGATTTGGGAAATACTTTATTACCCAAGGATGACAATATTGTGATCGTCCGAAAGGGTATCGGTAGAACACGTATCTTAGTTCCTGTAGGTATCGCAGTGAGTTTAGAACATGCTACTTTAGCTGGAAATGTTTTATTTGAAGAAGAACAATTTTCATTGAAAAATGAATCCATCAAAATCTATAGTAACGATTATGATGAAAATCCGCGACGTTTAAAGATCATCACGAATTCACTTTTGGGAGATGTTGAGGTGATACGAGTATGATCAGCAAATTGTCGAAACCAATGTTTGCTGTTTATTCAGCAATAGTTTCTTTCTTGATCATCTTATTCTCTTTATTTACTTATTTTTATGCGAGTAACCAAACAGATTGGTGGCGAGAGTTATTAAGTGCTAGACTCTTGTATATTCCTTTGATCTTTCACTTATTTGCCATTGCTTTAGGTGTAGGACTTCTCGTTTTTTTGATTGTATCGGTTATTCAAAAAGTGAGATATGGAAAAATCGAGGAAAAATTACGGACTCTATCGGCTGGTAATTATGAATCGCCTATTTTGAATCAACCAATACCAAGACCAGTCGATGATATCTATTTACATGATATTGATCAGGAGATCACCAAAATTAAAGAGAAAATGATCGAAGTGTCAAGTGAACTCCAAATTATGACAAGCAGACCACAATATGTGGATGGACAAACGAGAGAAGAAATCTTAGAATTAGAGAGACATCGATTAGCACGAGAATTGCATGATTCGGTTTCTCAACAACTTTTTGCGGCAATGATGATGATGTCTGCACTAACTGAACAAGCAGAAAAAACAGACACATCTGAAAAATTTCGTAAACAACTGCAAATGGTAGCGGATATCATCAATGCCTCACAATCAGAAATGCGTGCATTGTTGCTCCATCTTCGTCCAGTGAACCTTGAAGAAAAGAGTTTGAAACAAGGAATCGAACAACTGTTGAAAGAATTGCAAAATAAAATCCAGATTTCCTTGAAATGGGACATTGAAGACGTAAAATTGACAAGTTCAATCGAGGATCATTTGTTCCGTATCGTACAAGAGTTGTTGTCTAACACGCTACGACATGCGAAGGCGAACGAATTAGAAGTTTATTTGCATAAGATTAATAACAATCTATTATTGCGGGTGATCGATGATGGAGCAGGATTCAATATGAATGAATCTAAAACTGGCAGTTATGGATTAAATAATATCAGAGAACGGGTTGCAGGTATCGGTGGAACAGTGAAGATCATTAGTTTCAAAGGTCAAGGTACTAGCATTGAAATCAAAGTTCCTTTAATGAAGGAGGGGTAAGAAAAGATGATCAAAGTTTTACTTGTAGATGATCACGAAATGGTTCGTTTAGGCGTTTCTTCTTATTTATCGATCCAAGACGATATCGAAGTGATTAGCGAAGCAGAAAACGGACGTGAAGGCTACGAAAAAGCAATGGAATTACGACCTGATGTGATCTTGATGGATCTTGTCATGGAAGAAATGGACGGCATCGAATCAACAAAAGCTATTTTAAAGGATTGGCCACAAGCAAAAATCATTATCGTAACTAGTTTTATTGATGATGAAAAAGTTTATCCCGCAATTGAGGCAGGTGCGGCAGGCTACTTATTGAAGACATCAACTGCTCATGAAATAGCAGATGCGATCCGAGCAACACAGCGTGGAGAACGTGTGTTGGAACCTGAAGTAACAAACAAAATGATGGAAAAAATGAGTAGACGAAATGAACCAGTCCTTCATGAAGATTTAACGAATCGGGAAAATGAAATCTTGATGTTGATCTCTGAAGGGAAAAGTAATCAGGAAATTGCAGATGAATTATTTATCACACTTAAAACTGTTAAAACACATGTTTCGAATATCTTGGCAAAGTTAGAAGTCGAAGACCGAACACAAGCTGCAATCTATGCGTTCAAACATGGATTAGTTAAATGATATGATTGAAAAGTTGAATTTGAATTCAGCTTTTTTTATTCACCAACTTTTCATTTTCTTTTTTTTATAGTTTAATAGAAGGTGGAGTGATTTTTATTTGACTATAAAAATTAAGGAGAAGACTATGAAGAAAAAGCTATTAGGAATAATATTAACACTATTGTTTATTGTTGGAACTATAACACCTAGTGTGTCCGCTGTGATGAGTAATCCCAACAAACAAGTGGAACAGGAACAAACGACTGATAATCATTCATTGTCAAATAGTGAAACACCTACAGTAAAAACCACAGAAAGTCTTACTGATAGTAAACTATCAGAAGAAACAACTAGTAGCACTCAAGTAATAAGTTCTACTCAAAAATCAAACACAGAAATAGAAAATGTTGAGAGGATTAGTATCAATGAACAAAATTTCCCAGATGAAAATTTCCGAAATTTCTTGTTGAAAACGATTGATAATAAGAATGACAAGCTACTTGAGGAGGAGCTTAATCAAATAACGGAATTAAATTTAAGTGATTTAGATATTCAAACATTAGAGGGTATTCAATATTTTAAAAAGCTTGAAAAATTAGAAGCACAAAATAACAATTTGAAGGAATTGGATGTAGCAACTTTAAGTGCTTTAAGTTACCTAGATGTTTCAAATAATCAATTAAGCAAAATTGATCTTTCAACTAATGATGCGATCCATTATTTTAAAGGAGCAAACCAAAAACGACATGTTTCTTCCCAATTGTTTGATAAAACATGGATTATAACAGATGAAACACTCAGACCAGAAAATGATCAAGTTACTCTTGAAACACCTGAGTGGCAATATGATGGTACTTCATTTACAACATTGATCCAAGTTCCTTTAAATTATATCTATCATGTGAAATTTTCTAAGAAAACTACTTTGATAGAGAGTTCAGAAACAACGATATCAGTGGCTGTGAGTGTTAACTTTCTACAACCAGAAGTAACCTCTGTAGAAAAAGTTGAATCGAAAAATGAAATCACTAATTTAACTGTTGGAGATTCTTTACAACTAGAGTATTCTGTTATCCCAAAAGATTCAGTTTTACAAAATCCAAGCTGGCAATCTACTGATACCACCATCGTTAAAGTTGATAACTATGGAAAAATCACAGCACTTAAGGCAGGACAAACAGAAGTCATTTTGAGTGATGAAAAAAAGCAATTAAGTGTTTTTAAAGTGATTGTTTCCGATCCTATAGAAAAAGAATCAAGCGGTGATAAATCAATAGAAACAAAACAAAGTAATTCTAGTGTGACAACGTCGCCAAATCTTACCTATCAAACGCATGTCCAGACAATTGGCTGGCAGCCACCGGCTGTAGATGGAGAAATAGCTGGGACGACTGGTCAAAATAAACGGGTTGAAGGAATAAAAATTTTTTTTAATGATACTAGTATTTCAGGAAATATCGAATATAGTAGTCATGTTCAGCGTGAAGGTTGGCAATCTTATGTCAAAAATGGTGAAGTTTCTGGGACGACCGGGCAGTCTTTAAGAGTTGAAGCAATACGTATTCGCTTAACTGGAGAATTGAGTCAAAAATATGATATTTATTATCGGGTGCATTCATCATTCTTTGGCTGGATGGGATGGGCAAAAAATAATAGCGAAGCTGGTACTTCTGGATTTGGTTATCCAATGGAAGCTATCCAAATAAAAATGATAGAAAAAAACGGGATGGGTCCAGAAGTGGGCAACGCTTATCATGAACAAGCAAATATGAGAACACCGAATATTAACTATCAAACACACATTCAGTCGATTGGCTGGCAAAATTGGCAATCAAATAACTCAATATCAGGTTCAGTAGGTTCTGGACTAAGAATGGAAGCCATTCGAATGAACCTTTCAGGAACAACTTTGTCTGGTGGGATTGAGTATAGTAGTCATATCCAAAGTATCGGTTGGCAAACTTATGTAAATAATGAAGAGGTATCGGGGACGATAGGGAGAAAATTGAGATTAGAAGCAATACGTATTCGTTTAACTGGAGAATTAAGTCAGTATTATGATGTTTATTATCGAACCCATTCTGCTTATCTGGGTTGGTTAGGTTGGGCTAAAAATGACTTAGAGGCAGGAAGTACCGGTTTTGCATATTCAGTTGAAGCTATTCAAATCCAACTAGTAGTTAAAGGTCAGTCTGGTCCCAAACTAGGAACTTCATATTATGAAAAAGATAAATTAGCTTTGCCAAAAGTAAACTATCAAACTCATATACAGACTATAGGTTGGCAAAATCCTCAAGCTAACGGCTCAATAGCAGGTACTGTTAGTAAAGGATTGAGGATGGAGGCCCTTCGTTTGAATGTAACGGATACGCCGCTACCTGGAAACATCGAGTATAGTAGTCATGTACAATCAATCGGTTGGCAGCCCTATGTAGCAAACAACGAAATTTCTGGAACAACAGGCAATAAGTTACGTGTTGAAGGAATTAGAATCAGATTAACGGGACAACTTGAGCTAAACTATGATGTTTATTACCGTGTTCATTCTGCTAAACTAGGTTGGCTTGATTGGGCGAAAAATGATCAATATGCTGGGACAAGCGATCTAGGATTAAGAATGGAAGCTATCCAAGTTGTTTTGGTGAAAAAAGGAGCATCTGCTCCTGGTAAGACAGATACACCTTATCAAACATCAATCAATCACTTATTTGTTATGGGACATGGAGTAAACGATCCAGGTGCTTCCTATGCTGGAGTAAATGAGCGAGATTTTACGAGGAGAGAACTGATGCCATATCTCCAAAAATGGGCGGGACGTTTAACAAAAAATAAAATTACTTTTTACAATACAAATGCTGATATGTATCAAGATTCTCAGCGACTGCAAGGTGCTTACACAATTAGTAGTTCATTTTCTTCCGTTAGTGAATTTCATTTAGACGGTGGAGCTATCGGTCTCAGCACGGGAGGCCATGTGATTGCTCATCTTAATGGCAATTCGTTGACTCCTCAAAACTACGCTATTGCAAATGTTATAAAAAATTACGTAGGATTATGGGGATCTGTTCAAAACACTGGCGGGATCAATTTACGAACTGACTTATTGAATATGAATGTACTTCAATCACGAGGAATTCCTTACCGCTTAGCTGAATTAGGATTCATCACAAATTCAAGAGATGTAGCAAACATTAGAAAAAATATTGATCAGATAGCTAAAGGGATTGTGGAAGCTATCACAGATGAAAAATTATAATTTTTTAATATATAAAACTAAACTCACTTGTTCCTTTTTAAAATCAGATGACTAAAGGGAGATTGAAAAAGGGCTAATAAATAATCAGTCACTAGCAATGTTTGTTAGGGCTGATTATTTTTCTCATACAATTAGATTGTTAGTTCTAAAAAAGAAAGCTTCCTTTCGTTTTTAGAAAGCCTTTGCTATACTTAGATAAAAAGATAAGGGAGGAAACCAGTGAAACAAAACTTTGCAATTGTAGGTCTCGGTCGTTTTGGTGGTAGTATCTGCCGGACGTTAGTCGAAGCGGGTCAAGAAGTATTAGCCATCGACAGCAGTGAAGATCGAGTAAATGAATATATGAATATTGCTACGCACGCTGTAGTAGCAAATGCGCAAGATGAAATGACGTTACGTTCTTTAGGAATCAGAAACTTTGATCATGTGATCATAGCGATCGGTGAGGATATCCAAGCAAGTATTTTGGTTACGTTGATGGTAAAAGAAATGGGTGTGCCTAATATTTTGGCAAAAGCACAAAATGAGTATCATGCTCGTGTTCTGGAAAAAATAGGTGCTGACCGCGTTGTCCATCCTGAACGTGATATGGGGATTCGAATTGCTCATAACTTAGTATCGAAGAATATCCTTGATTATTTAGAGTTGTCCGATCAGTTTTCGCTTGCGGAAATTCGAGTATCTAATCCTAAATTTTTCAATAAAACGTTAGCGGAATTAAATTTTAGACAGCGTTATGATTTAACTGTAGTTGCAATTCGACGTTCAGATCGAACAGTCGTAGTCTCACCTGCTGCTGATGAATATGTGCTGGAAAATGATAATTTGTTAGTGATCGGTGAGACGGAAGATGTAGATATTTTGGATGACAAAATGAATCAATAAGGGGATGCTTAAATGGAATTGACAGTGACAGAAAATGCACGTAAGTGGTTTGAATCAGAAGTAGCGTTACCTAAAGATTATGGTATACGTTTCTTTGGGAAGGTTTATGGGAAAACAGAAGTGCATGAAGGCTTTTCCATTGGTATGTCTGTAGAGTTGCCAGAACATCCTGTAAAAAAAGAAGTGATCGATGGTATCCTATTTTTTATTGACGAAGCCGATGAATGGTTTTTTAAAGGATATGATCTAGAAGTAGATTATGATGAAACTTTAGATGAACCAGTGTATCATTTCAAAGAACAATAAAGAGAAAAGGAGTGTTTTCGGCGAGCAATCGGTCGAAAGACTCCTTTTCTCTAGTTCTGAAGAAAACAGATTGTTTCATACTTTATTGTACTTAAGCTAAACTAAAGAAAAGAAGGGTGGTTAACGACATGGAAGAAAAAACTATTTACTTAGATCGAGACTTTAGAGAAGAATTTATGGATAAAATCAAATCGATTGCTCCAAACTATACGATCAAAACTGATTTGACAGAAGAAGAGCTTCCCTATGTGGAAATCAGTCTAGGGTGGAACCGAAACTACCAAGAGAAATTGCTTGCTTCTGATCATCTAAAATGGGTTCAGTCGATTTCTGCTGGTGTGGATACTTTACCATTAGATAAATTTGCTGAGAAAGAGATAATGGTATCTAATGGTAGTGGTATCCATAGCAAATCGATCGCAGAGCATATCATGGGAATCATCCTTGGTTATTCAAGAGGGCTATTTCAGGCGCAACGGGCACAAGTCGCAAAAAAATGGTTAGGATCGAACGTGCACTATCAGCCTTTAGAAAATCAAAAGTTACTGATTATTGGTACGGGGAAAATTGGGAAAATGGTTGCAAAAAAGGCAACTGGATTTGATATGGAGTGTTACGGGATCAATACTTCTGGACATCCTGTAGATGGCTTTAAACAAACCTACCCATTGGAAGAGTTGTCTGAAATAGTTTCTGAAATGACTATCATTGTAAATATTCTACCTTTGACGGAAGAGACAAAAGGATTATTTAATGGCGAGTTATTTAAAAAGTTCAATCGACAGGCAGTATTGATCAATGTAGGAAGAGGTGCGTCCTTAAAAACGGATGAGTTGGTGGTTGCTCTAAATGAAGGGAGATTAGCTTTTGCTGCTCTGGATGTCTTTGAGGAAGAACCTTTACCTTACGATAGTCCGTTGTGGGAAATGGACAATGTCTTACTTACTTCACATATTGCAGGATTGACACCTGATTTCCAAAATAAATTGATGAAGATCTTTTTAGATAACCTACAAAGCTACATGACAAATCATGAGTTGAAGGTTAATCAGGTTGAACTAAACAAAGGATATTGAGAAAAATCTAGGTTTAGAAAAAAGAATGTGGGATAAATCTAAAAATCAGTTTTGCTACAGACTGTCGAATAAACGGCATCCAAAAGTAGATTTTTCGGGAATTTACAAAAAAAAGCGTGGGACAAAAGTGTTTCTTACTTTTGTCCCAGCCTCTTTCCTACGTTTAGTCAAGTACTTTTTTCTATTGGTTTTTATCAAGAAAAAAGTATACGAAATAAGGCTAATAAATTAGAAATTTTTTTATTAGGTATGCTATTATTCTAGATAAGGATATATTCCTTATTGGTCGTTAGAGGCCGTGTATGAGTAATCATACGGACTTGAAGGTCGTACCATCGAATGGAGACAGTTCAAGAGCTTTTTGATGCAGGCGACGAGCGCAACCTTATGCTTTTTGGGCGAAGGTTGCGTTTTTAGTTTATAGTAATAGTCCACCAGATGATTGGACCCCGCCGCTTGTTGTCGAATCATGTTCGTCATAATAAAATACAAATTTTTTCGGGCCTTCGGATTTCCATGTTTATTCATGTGTTCTTTGGCTGTATATTTCCCAGATTGATATCTTCTGGTATCAACACCGACGAAAGCGTTCAATTACTTATGAGAAGGAAAACGCCGAATATCCCCTAATTCACCAATAATGAGCCCTGCAGAAAGTTCACCAATTCCAGGGATACTTTGATAAAAATCAAATTCTATTGTTTGTTTCGCAATTTCAACTAGCTGTTTGGCGAGTTGTTCTTTTGTTACAAGCAATTGTTGGGCATAATACACGACTTTTTGAACAGAAATACTTTGTCCAGATTCTGCTGGATAAGAATTTTGCGCAAGTGAAAGTAAGTTTTGTACTTTAGCCAAGGCTTTTTGATCGGAGATTTTTTTATCCGTATTTTTCTTTAGCACATTTTTTACCTTGGTTTGGCTTAAGTGTGCCAAGTAATCAGGGTGGGGGAAAAGTTCGACAAGATTTAAGGCAAGTTTTGATAACCTGTTTGTGAAAAGTGTTTTCAATTCTGGGAAAGTCAATTGTAAAAATGTGTGTTATCGTGAAGAATTTCTTGTTCAAAAAGACAAGTATTTTCATGATAAATAACGACATAACTTTTTCCCATTGAGACATCTAAAGCAAGTACATACATAATTTTCATCTCCTAAGAAGTATTGAAAGGTTCTTCACTGCTTCATTTCGTTCCTAATTTCCTTTACACGGGCTCGAAGCCCCAACATACTTAAACCAGGTTTTAAAATGACAGTGAAGGAGAACGTTTTTTGTTTAGGACTCGTAGTCCAAGAGACTGTGGTCAGTCTTTATTTCACAACCAACTATACGCTTAAAAGAGTATTAGAGGGTAATTTCATCCGTCGATGAATTTACCCTCTAATCTTAGTATGTTTTTTCTCCAATTTCTCAAAACTAAACGACTTTTGTTTCGTCCTCTTTTTTACATCATTTGCATCTTGGGCCAACCTTTGACGGCTTGGGCAAAAATGAATAATCCGGCAATCGCGATAAATGCACTTGTATCAAATGATGGCAAGAAGATCATTAGAATCGTAGCCAACAAGGTAGGAAGTGAAATCGCATAGATCATTGTTTTCAAACAATCAAGAAACGTTGCTCTTGTTAAACGAAGTCGTGCATAGATGTATGCAACGAAATTTGCAAAAAATAATGTGATAATCAGGTTCAGGAAGCTCGGATAGATTGAAATCAAGAAAGTCACGGCTTTTATCCAAAATGGAATCGATGCTTCACTTAAGGTATCGCGTAATTGTTTCCCTGTTAGATTTTTTATGGCATCATTCGTGTACTCAAGTTCGAATTGATTACTGCTTAGTAAAGCAGTTGTTGTTCCCGCATTTGGGAAAGCGACCACAAGCTCATTTTCAAGCATGCCGACACTTAGAAAGTTACCCATCAAGTCAGAAGTGACATCTTTTTCTGAGCGTCTACCTTCTGGGTCAAATGTGAATATGATCGAATTGGTTTGGTAAATGAACCCCTCGTTATCTTTTGTGTTGATTTTGCCATCTTTGATCGTAAAATCTGGAATTCTAGTTGCGATTTTCTGCCCATCCGCTTTGATATTATTTAAGACTTGAAAAATCTGAAAGGAGATAGGCAACGCCATAATGATACTGAGCACCAATAAATAGAGGATCGATTTACCGAATGGTGTATTTCTGGCATTTTTAAGCTCTTTGAATTGTGTGAAAGAGCTAATGATTAATTGTTTAGTTGTCATAACTACTCCTTTAATAATAGTGTCGTCATTAGCAATTCTAGCGAAGTCAGAAAGGAAATACAAGGGGCATATAGGAAAACACAAAATTGATGAGTCATTTTTAGCAAACATGATATGCTGATAGAGTAAAAGTTAATGTAGGAAAAGATGAAAGACCACCAGCAATCAACTAAAATCTTTTGGGTTGTTTTATCAAATGGTGTGATTACTTTAGTAGAATTTATTGGTGTGTTTTTTTCAGGTAGGTTATCATTGACTTTTGATGCTTTCGTGATCTTTGAGATACATCAGCAATTATGCTATCTTACTATAGCTCAAAAAATAGCTTCAAAACAAAGAAATCCCTAAAAAATATCTGGCTATCTAAGATCCAAAATAAAAAAATGTATGTAGTGATTCAAGCGGAAACAAATGCAAAGGATAAGAAACGATTGATTTTAAGAAATGAAGATGAAATATCTTCCTAAATAAGGTATGATGAAGCAGAAATGAATAGTAAGGTAGGTTGACCAATGAATCTTTATCATCAAGCAAAACATTTTTTAGAACGAAAAGGGTATTGGGAGATTTTTATTTACCTCTTTTTTGGTGGTTTGGCAACAGTTGTTAACTTTGTCAGTTTCTATATTGCACTACAACTGTTTGAGTTAAGTATGCCTGTTTCTAATACGATCTCTTGGATTTGTTCCGTTTTATTTGCATTTGTCACAAATAAAATCTGGGTGTTCCATTCAAAATCTCCAAGCTTTCTTCACTTAATCATCGAGTTTGGAAAATTTATTTTTTATCGAGTAGTATCGTATGGAATGGATATGGGTGCCATGCTACTCATGATCCAAGTGATGCATGTCAATGATTATGTGGCAAAAATCATTACACAGGTCATCGTAGTATTAGCAAATTATATTTTCAGTAAATTATTTATCTTTAAAGAGACAGAAATTATTGAAGAAGAACTTCCTGAAAATCAGAACAAGAAATAGATATAAGCATAATTTTTGTAGAAATCCCTTCTCTTTGTTACTCTTTGTAGTGTAAACACTATGAACAAACACATTGAGGAGGAATTTTTTTATGACTTACACATTACCAGATCTACCTTATGCATTTGATGCACTGGAACCATATATCGATGAAGAAACGATGCACTTGCATCATGACAAACACCATAATACTTATGTTACAAACTTAAACGCAGCTATTGAAAAGTATCCAGAATTAGGTGAAAAATCAGTGGAAGAATTGATTTCTAATATGGACGCGATTCCTACTGATATTAAGACAGCGGTACAAAACAATGGTGGGGGACATGCAAACCATTCATTTTTCTGGAAAATCATGGCACCTAATGCAGGTGGCGAACCAACAGGCGAAATCAAAGAAGCGATTGATGAAGCTTTTGGTGATTTTGCAACATTTAAAGAAGAGTTCAAGAAAGCGGCTGCCGGACGCTTTGGATCAGGTTGGGCATGGTTAGTATTGGAAGATGGTAAATTGGCAATCACTTCTACAGCAAACCAGGATTCTCCATTGATGACAGGCCAAACACCTATCTTAGGATTAGATGTGTGGGAACATGCATATTACTTGAAATATAAAAATGTGCGTCCTGACTATATTGCTGCTTTTTGGAATGTTGTCAACTGGGATGAAGTAAACAAACAATTTGCAGCTGCAAAATAAACGATAGCTGTTTTGTATACTCCAAAATCGAATTGAAAAATAAATTTAGCAAAGCTTGCGAGCGTTTTCTAAATTGGGTATAATAGGCTTGCAAGGTATCTTGCAAGAACTTTTTTGGAGGCTATACATTTATGGAACATGGAACAGTAAAATGGTTCAACAATGAAAAAGGATTTGGGTTTATTACAGTAGATGGTGGAGACGATGTATTTGTACATTTTTCAGCAATCCAAGGTGACGGCTTCAAGAGCTTAGAAGAAGGTCAAGAAGTTGAATTTACGATTGTTGAAGGCGCTCGTGGTCCACAAGCTGCTGAAGTGACTAAATTATAATAATTTGTTGAAGAAAAGCTCGCGCTTGCGGACTGATCAAAGCAATAAAAAGAAGATGGTTGATCCATCTTCTTTTTTGATTTTTTAAAGGAAAAAATCATTGATTCTGTGACTGCTCCTATGGCAATAGTGACTTGTTTTTTACAAAATTTGAAAAAATAGTTTCCCCTGTACTTTAGTGGAATAATCAACGATTTACTATTTTTTGGATCTTTTGACTTAGTAGATAGATCTGCTCGCTAGACATTTCAGTAGAAATCGTCAAAGCGGGGATAGACTTTTCGTAAGTCACTGTTTTTAACGGAATGTCTGTTGTGCGGATGATCAAGTCGGGCTTGTATAAGAAATCGTTTGTAAAGAGAACATTTAAATAGACACGTAATTGTTCTTGTAGCATTTCCATATAAGTCAATTCAATACTTAATGGAAAATCACTTTCAAATTTGATTTTTATTTCTTTATCAAAATAAGTAGGAGAAGCTACAATCATAAACGCTTCTGCTAGATTCCATGGGTGAACCCATGCCAATGTCTGACTTTGATTTTTAAAGTGTTGTGAGAGACGATTGATTTCACGATTGAATGTGGGATAATTTTTTTCAATAAAGGTTGAGATATCATGCTTGATAATCGAAAACTCGGGAAATAGATAACCAGTCATTCCATTGGCAAATAAGGTGCTGTTCAAGAGCATCTTTTTGCTATTGATCTGTGAAGATTTAAACCCAATGGAATAAAGATAACGATAAAAATTATTTTGAAACTGTTTGATAGGTGTATCCCATTTTAAATGGACTTTGACGGCTTTATCTAAAAAATGATTCCTAAGATAAAAGGAGGTACGTGTCTGTAACCAGAGAAATAAAAATTTGATTTCAGTGGTAGTAAGATTTAATCTTTGAAAGGAAATAGTCAATTCAGAGGTTAGCCCATCAAATGCTGAACATAGTTCATCAGTAAATGCAGGTAATTTAGCTTTTTGTATTCGTTTCTCTTGATCAGCTCTTAATTTAGTGATTGCTACGATAAAACACCATTCCATCATTTTTATTTTATTCGGTCTTTGGTTGATCAATTGAAAGGATTTTTCGATGACCAAAAAAACTTGATGAAAATCGACTCCCTTAAAGGGCCATTCTACCCCACGATAGGTTTGCCATAGGATTAAATAAACGAGGTAGCGAATCTGTGTTTCTTCTCCTTTAATAAAAATGTGACCTTTTGCAGTTTTTATTTGAATACGATATTTTTCCAATAGCTGATTGATCCGAGTGAGATGTCTTCTTAAAAAAGACTCACTAATATTCCTTGATTTTGAAAATTCTGTAAGATCAACTTGAGATTGAAGACAAAGTGTCTGCACTAATTGAAAGACAGAAGATTGATTTAAAATAGCTAAAATCAATTTCTGGTAGTCGATACTGTTCCCAGAATAACTATAATTTCTGGTCTCTTTATTGAAGTGCCCCTTCGAAAGTTTTTGGATATGCTCACAATGATTCAATATGGAACGCTTATCGGAGTGAGTCAACGCAGAGAGTTCCTCCAAATTCCAGCTTTTTTTTGATATATATATTTTTTCTAAAATCGTTAATTGTGTTTGAGTATTTTTGTCTAAAATAGAAAAAAAATTCATTTATCTATCCTCCGTTTATTACAAATAGCGATAATATGTGTATACATATATTGTCAATATTTGTATTTTTTTGCACAAAAAATGATAAAAATATCTTTATTTTAAGGAGATCTAGCATAAATATTGATTGAAATTTATTGGAATAGAGGTTATTTTTTTATATTTGCTTAAAAATGATAACCCTTTCATAAAAGAACAGAAATTTTATGAATTTATGCTAATTTTATAATAATGGGAACATTAAACTTAATAAAAGAAGCAAATTGATATAAAAAATATAACATACATATAAAAAAGTAGTAAAAATAGACTCTCGAAAAGATAAGTTATTTAAATAAATGTTGAAACTTAATAATAGATTTCTAATTTATCAGTTGTTAAACTCCGAGTAACTTAAGTTAACGGATCATTTTCTTTCAAAAAGATATCTTTTTGGGTCAAAAAATCTATTGAGGAGTGTTGCACAGAGGGAAATCGTAGCTTCAATTATTGGCTTAGTGGGGGATGAAATAGATAAAAGAGGGTTAAGCACCCAAGGGGGTTACAAAATGAAAAAAGATTATAAGAAGAGTATGGATCAAAAAGCACGGGCGAAGCGTCGCTCAAAAAAATACTTACTAGTGGGAACGTCTATTGCCGCGGGAATCATGTTGGGTGCAGCACCGATCACGATTGCGACACCATTATTTACGATAGGTTCACAACAGGTATACGCTGATTTGGTCAGCGGACAGCTTTTTAATAATCTTGATACAACGAATACAAGTGGAACGAGCGTTGGGGCACCTTACGTGGCAGAGGGCTCAATCAGAAATGTTGATTTTGTGATTTCGGCTAATAATGGATTAGACGTGAGTTTGCTTACTGGAACTAGACGAGCTATTTTAGCTATTCCTGAAGAGATGCACGGTCTAGTTGAGGTAAATGGTAGCGGTACCTTTAGTACGGATATCTTGTTGCCAGGAGATGAATTAGCTCCGTTACTAACAGTTGTGAATGGGTCGGTTTCTGCATTGGTAGGTTCTGTAGAAAATATCGTCAATCTCAATCCATTAGCTTCAGTGAATTTGAGTGAAGTGTATGAACAATTAGCATTATTAGAAAATTTGAGTACGCTGAGTTCGGCAGAAGTTGCTCTTGCTTTGCAACAAACAGAAAATGGTGATTATATTTATGGAGAATTGGATGGCACGTTAGAAACTGTTATTCGAGAAGGGCTTAGTGAGATTCTGACAGGGATCAACAATGCTGTCCAAGCGCTTGAAGCAACTTCGAATTCACCATTTGGAGGAGATTTAGCAGCGGCGACGATCAATGGGGCTTTAAGCTTAACGATCAAACCTGCCTTTAATTTGGCCTTTGCAGGCGCACTAGGTTTGGTTAATGTAGGTTCTTCTTTAATTGGTACTTTGGCTGATGTGAGTGTTTTAGGGGAAACGACAGTAACGATACCAACGACCATTACAGATCCTAATGCGACTGATTTGACTGCTGCGGGTGTTGATCTTTCCGTACCTTATGAAGCTGGGTTTGTTGGGAATATTGTGAAATCCGATGTGCTAGCCATTGATATTGCGTCGAATTATGATGGTTACACACCTGTTTTTTATGCAGTAAGGGCAGTAACAGCACCATATAATGTTTCAGTAACAGGTAATTCAACTGAGGGATATGAGGTTACAGGGATGGCAGATCCAAACGCAATCGTCCGAATCTATGATGATACTGGAACTTTGATTGCAGAAGGTCGAGCAGACGGAACTGGTAACTTCACGATTCCAATTTCTCAAGAGGATGTTGGGCCATTAGATGAAATCAAATTGATTGCATATGATGATAATGATAACCCAAGTCCTACGACAGTAGCTGTAATTCCAGATGATGAAGAAGCCGATGCCGATGCGGATGCCGACGCAGATGCTGATACGGATTCTGATTCTGACGCTGACGCGGATGCCGACGCTGACGCTGACGCGGATGCCGATGCTGACGCAGATGCCGACGCGGATGCCGATGCTGACGCCGATGCCGATGCTGATTCTGATTCTGACGCGGATGCCGACGCAGATGCTGATGCGGATGCCGACGCAGATGCTGATGCGGATGCCGACGCGGATGCGGATGCTGACGCCGACGCCGACGCTGACGCGGATGCGGATGCCGATGCGGATGCTGACGCAGACGCCGATGCGGATTCAGATGCGGATGCGGATTCTGATGCTGACGCGGATGCCGATGCGGATGCCGATGCGGATGCTGACGCGGATGCCGATGCGGATTCAGATGCGGATGCCGATGCGGATGCTGACGCGGATGCCGATGAGGAACAAGATCCTGAACAAGAGCCAGAAACCGAACCTGGTGATAATCAAGATACGACCATCATTACTGTGGTAACAAATAATTTTGGTGGGTCAGGACCAACGGCAACACCAACGGCAACACCAAAACTACCAGTACAATATAGTAGTTCAGGGGTTTCTAAACCTTCATCTATGACTAGCGGAAGTAGTACACCAAAAATGTATCCTAAGACATCAGATACGATTGGTTCATCTGCTTCTTGGTTAGGCGGACTAGTATCGCTGATCTCAGGTTTAGGGATTTGGAAAATGAAAAAAAGTAAGAAAAAACAATAACTAAAAAAGGCTATGGCTATAGATGAGACTATTTCCTATAGTGATTCGATGCCATAGCCTTTTTATTATTAATAGAGGTGGGAATATGCTTGTTCAGACGAATACACATACGAATCTATCAATGATCAAAAAGATACTTGAAACGGTAGATAAAACTATTCCAACAAAATTACTGATTGTTTCTATCGGAGACTTTAAAGAGCGGGGGAAAATCTACGAATTTTATGGAAATAATCTAAAAGTAATCTGGAATAATTTATTGACCGCTTATAGAATCAATCAATTTGAAAAGGCACCGTATTTAAGATTGGACATAGTTAAAAATGAAGAGTCAGCAGATTATCACCAAGTAAATGAACGATTGAAAAAAATCAAACGAAATAATTATGTCGATTTCAACTTGCGGATTGACGGTCTAAGAAAGAGAAGTTTTCTCAAAGAAGAATTAGTGGCAAATGCCATTATTAAACCTAGTAAAACGCATAAAGTTGGTAAAAATCATCCTGACTTGCATATCGACCCGCAAAATTATCGAGGATACATCAAACGTAAATACGGTCGAGAAGAGATGGATCTCAGTTATTTGGAACGTTCGAAGTTCTACTTTTTTGAAACGACATCTTTCTACTTAGAGCAAGGAAATATTTATCCGCTGAAAAACTATGGGAATGGGAATCGGGTTCGAGAGGTAACTTATGACAATCTTGAAGAAACAACGAGATTGGTGATTGAACAAGGAAGTATGTATCTAAAAAAACAATTAACAAAATCTGGCCAGTTCATTTATGGATACTATCCTTGTTACAATCAACTGCTGAAAGGGTACAATTCTGTCCGTCATTTTTCTTCTCTATATGCTTTAGCAGAAGCAGCAGAATATTCATATGACCCCAATATGCTTCAAAACATCAAAAATGGCTTGCTATGGGGGATCGATAATCTAACCTCTGAAGTTGACGGGTACTTGCTAATCAAAGATTATTTGAATAAAGAAATCGAGTATAAATTAGGCGCACAAGCAACGGCTATCTTAGCAATTGCTAAATATATCGAAGTGACAGGTAATCAGCAATTCTATAGATATTTAAGTCGATTGATCGAAACAGTATCAAAAAAATTTATTACTTCAAATAGTAAGACCATTCATGTACTTGATGCCGATTTGAATTTAAAAGAACAGTTTCGGATCATCTATTATGATGGTGAAATTTTATTTTCTTTACTTCGAGCTTATGGGATTTCCCATGATTTCGCGATTTTTGAAATTTGTGAAAGGCTGATGGAACGTTTTGTCACAGATGGTTATCAAAAATACCATGACCATTGGCTGAGCTATGCAACAAATGAAATGATAAAATATCAAGAAAAAGACACATATTATGAATTTGGTATCAAAAATGCGATGGTAAATATCGATTTTATTGATAAGCGAGACACTGCGTATCCAACGATGCTTGAATTACTAGTTGCAGCATCCAAAATGATGAAAAATTTGGAAACAAGTGAATCAAGAGAAAGACTGTTTAAAACAGAAGAGGAGTTTATAGCGACACAAGAGCGAATCAACACAATCATGGAGAAACGTGTATTGCATGAAATCACAACAGGAGTGATGTTTCCTGAATTTGCTCAGTTTTTTAAAAAACCAGAAGTGATCAACTATGGCTTTTTTGCTCGACATGATCGTTTTCGGATGAGAATCGATGATGCGGAACATTTTTTATCTGGATTGATCAATTATTTGATTCATTATAAATAGAAGGAGTGAATGAAAATGGTTGGATATATTCGTTTTGCGGCATTAGCGTTGATTGGCCTTTCGTATTTCGGTTTTCGATCAAAAAAGAAAAAAAATCACCTGAAGAATCCAACGGACGCCGATTTAAGTCAATATGAAAAAAATGAAGAGGGACTCTATCCTTGGGAAGTTGATCAGGATAACTCTCCCGCGAGAATTGAAAAGACAGCTACAAGATATGTCAATCAAGAAAGACCTCGACGTGGTAGATGGTAAAAGTTGGTGGGAATACATGTGGACAATTCAGAATACTTTGGATGGGATAGAGGGGAATTTTTTTTAAGGATATGATCGGTTAGATCAACCAATGACGGATTTTGAATATTTTTCTGGCCATTTAAAACGCAATCAAGATTATTCAACAACCGCGTTTGTTTCTATTTCGTCAGAAAGAAGAAATTATGTTAATCGTAAAAGTATAGCCTGGAGAGATGGAAATGACCAAATCAAAGGGCGGAAGAATGAGTTTGCTTTACTCATAACAGAAACATCGATTGATGATCCTTCGGTTAAGACACCACACTTTATTGTAGAAGACAGCTGGAAATTCTTGTTAGAAATATCTTCGAAATTGCGTAAAGCGTACCATAATCCTATCATAGCAATCATTGGTTCAGCAGGGAAAACATCGACCAGAATAATGATTTCCCACTTGTTACAAAAGGAAAAAGTACTTGCAAATCGAGGAAAGCATAATGTTCGTTTTGCAATCCCTCTTTATTTGAGTAAGTTAGTAGGACAACCAGATATAGTGAACTTAGAAGTGTCAGTCAATGCGTTGAACTCTTACGACACAGGATCAATGTCAAACCTTATTCAACCAGACATTGCGATTGTGACCTCAATTGGAGAGGCACATCTTAGCTCATTGAAAGACACGATTGGTGTGGCACGTCATAAAGCAAAAATCTTCGAGGGATTGAAGGATAATGGAACAGCTATCATCAATGCCGATAGTTGGAACGGAAGAGTTGACTATTTTGACAGATGCTGCACGTAAACATACAAGTGAAATCTTTACCTATTCGATAACGGACTCCACTAGAGATGTTTTTGTAATCGGTATTACGCAAAAAAGAGACTATTGCAATGTAAATATCTCATTTTTCGGCAAAAAAATTTCTTTAAATCTATCGGTTGCTTCATTAGGAATGGTCTCGAATACATTAGCCGCCTTGTTGACTGTTTGGAAAATCAAAGGAGATATCCATCCCTACCTCGCGGCTTTTAAAACGTTTAAACCGCTGACGAAAATATTAGAGAAAACCTGTTATAGATCTGATAGTGGTACCAATCTTACATTTATTGATGATACACATAATGCATCTTTACCGGCAATGAAAAATGCAATTGCTTATTTCAATGAAATCAGCCCTTTTTACCAAGGAACGAAATTATTGATCCTTAGTCAAATTGCAGATTTAGGGGAGGCGTCTAAAGAAGTCCATGAATACTTAAAAGAACAGATGGAACAATCTACAGCAGATTATATTTTTGGCTATGGTGAACAGTTCAAGGAGATTTTCAGTGCAGAGCATCAACAATACGAAAATTTTCAATGATTTGCTAGTTTATCTGAGATGAGTCAGCGAATTGAAACACTACTAAATGAAGATAGTTTAATCTTTGTAAAAGGATCTGTTACTGGAAGTGATTTTCAACAAATCGATAAATATATCCGGAAGATCGCAAATAAACGGAATTTGAAGTGTGAAGTTAGTGTTTAATAGGTTAAAAAAGAAGAGACAATGTCCAGGTTAAAGACAACGTTTCTTTTTTTGACTAAAAAAAGTATAAATATAATCTATCTATTTTAACCGAAATATGTAAAAGCGCTTTGAAAGACTAGAATTGCTACTTTTCTCTAAACAAATGCTATGGTATGATAGTTTAAGAATTTTGAAAAAATACATATAAATCAGTTATCCTTGTAATTCTTGTAATTATTATTTAAAGTTTTATTATGATTAACTAAGTGAATTGCTGAATTATTAGTTATGTGAGAAAATATTTTAACGAAAATGTGAGACAGAGGTGTATTATGAAGCGGTGGCAAAAAGTTATTTTAGCTTTTTTAGGAGTTCTTGTTATTCTGATTGGCGGAATCTCAGCTTATGGAATCAAGTTCATGGGAGAAGCAAGTAAAACAGTAAGTCAAATATCTAAACAATCGAATCGATTATCGACTAAGCGTGACAATAAAGTCAATATTGATGATAAGGAACCTTTTTCTGTGCTACTTTTAGGGCTAGATACGGGTGGACTTGGTCGGACAGAACAAGGTCGTTCGGATACGATGATGGTGGTTACCGTCAATCCACAACAAAAAAAATCAACAATCATCAGTTTAGATCGCGATATTTATACGAATATCGTTGGTTACGGCACAGTGGATAAGTTAAATCACGCCTATGCGTTTGGTGGCGTTGATATGGCAATGAATTCAATCGAGCAATTATTAGATATTCCCATCGATCATTATGTAACGATCAATCTAGACGGTATGGAAGATTTGATCAATGCGGTTGGGGGAATCGAAGTAAACAACAAAATCGACTTCACTCTAGATGGGGTGCATGTACCAGTTGGTAAGCAAACATTAGATGGAGAAAAAGGATTAGCGTATTCTCGGATGCGTCATGAAGATCCTAAAGGGGATGTTGGCCGACAAGCACGACAACGTGAAGTAGTTACCAAGATCGTGAACAAAGTGCTAAGTTTAGACGGCGTAAGCAATTATCGTAAAATATTAAAAGCTGTTGAAAAAAATGTCACTACCGATTTAGACTGGGATGACATGTTGGATGTAGCCACAAATTATACCTCTGCTTTTGAAACGATCAAACAAGATCAATTGCAAGGAAAAGATGCAATGATCGATAATATTTATTATCAGATACTAGGTCAAAATGATCTGTTAGCTATCCAAAATGAATTGAAAAAACAATTAGAGATCAAGACAAGTGATACATTGCCAAACTTAAAGAACGATAACGCGTCTTACATGTTCTATGATGACTCAGATGGTTCGGATGGAGAAAACACGGATGCTGGAACTACCAATAGCAGTTCAAGCTATTATTCTCAAGATACGAGTCAGTATGACAATCAATACAATAATGATACGACCCAAAATGGGTACCAAGATAATGGTCAGAATTACGATCAGAACTATAATCAAAATTATGATCAGAACTACGATCAAAATTACGACCAAAATGGCTATTAAAAAAGATGCACTCGCGTTTGTTCAACTCCCGCGAGTGTTTCTTTTTATGCAAAAAATGAAGGCTATCAATTCAAAAAGTAAATAGAATAATTCAACAAGGTAGCAAATAGCACCCATAAATAGTATGGAACAAGTAACCACATCACTAAACGAAAATGTAGCCATAAATGATAGAGTAAGATCGTTAAGATAATGACTAGGATAGTGATATCGACAGCGGCAATAAAATTACTTTGCAAATTAAAGAATAAAGCAGACCAAAGAAAGTTACAGATAAATTGGATAACGAATAGTGTAAGAAGTTTACGCTTTAATTTTCTCTCATCCATTTGCGTTAAAAAGTATAGTGCTATACCCATTAAGATATAGAGTACTGTCCACATCGGCCCGAAGATCCAACTTGGTGGCGCGAACGGAGGCAAGTCTAATGAATAATAGTAACTTCCAGGATTGCCACTAAGTAGCCCTGATATAAATCCTAGGATAACGATTCCCACTGTACATAACCAAAAACGAAAATCTTTTAATATAACCATTTTATTATCTCCCTTCTATAATTTAAGTTTACCATGAACATTTCAGACATACTCAAATTTACTCTGGGGATCCAAAAGGTAAAAGCAATCATTCGGTTAGCTATTATTTTAGTTGAAGGCTAGATAGAAGTATTTGACGTTTTGAAAATCAGCCATTAATGTGAGAGTATCTCTTCCTTTTGTACTACTCTTTCTTAGTTTTAAACTGATTTTTAGCAACAATCATGCTAAAGTTAGAATTTGACTTTAATAAATTAAATAACGTTAATATTGTTTTATTTGTTATTTTCTAAATGTTATCATTTATATGTAATCGGTTACATAAATATTTTTAATAACAAAAATATGATAGGAGTGGGAAAATGGAGAAAAAGTTTAAAAGATTATTTGTAGGAGCGGCGCTTTGTAGTTTGCTGATTGCACCGTTATTGTTAAATGCAGAGGAAACATTGGCAACAGAACAAAGTAGTAAACAACAAGCAGATTTTGGGGTTGGTCAAGGTATTCAGTGGGGAGATCAAGTGGTCGCTCCTTTTGTGGACATGACTGCCTATAGCTCAAAAGAAGATCTTTCAAGCAATGGTGCACTAGATCTTGCAGCAGTTGCAAAGAAGACAGGGCAAAAATTCTTTAACTTAGGATTCATGCAAGCAAAAGGAGTTAAAAATGACAGAATTGACTGGGCTTGGGGTGGATTTAATGGACTAAGCGAGAGTGACAATGATCAATGGCAATATGAAGGAATCAAAAAATCAATTCGTGAATTGAGAGGAATCGGTGGCGATGTGGCGATTTCTTTTGGTGGATTGAATTCTGGTGCTTTTTGGGAAACGACACAAGATATTTCTATTTTAGCTAATTCATACACCGAAATCATCCAGGGCTATGGCCTCACTCGAGTCGATTTCGATGTAGAAGCGGCAGCAATGGGCTATCAAGAAAATTTAGCAAATGCAAAAGCGATCAGGCAAGTCCAAGAAAAAACAGGTGTAGAAGTGACATTGACTTTACCAGTTATGGATACTGGGCTGATTTCGACAGGATTGGCTGTACTACAAGCCTATTTAGAGGCAGGAGTAGAGCTAACTACAGTTAATTTGATGACGATGTGTTATGGCAGTGTCGTTCCTGACTACGCACAAGGTTCTTTAGATGCAATAGACAATACGATGGTTCAATTGAAGGATTATTACAAGCGTTTCACCAACACGATGTTAACAGATGAACAAGCATATGCAAGACTAGGAACAACGCCTTCGATTGGATTTGAAAGCGAAGCACATCCGTATTTTACAACAGCAATGCTCAATAAAGTTATCCAACATGCAAAAGAAAAGAAAATCGGTATGGTTTCTTACTGGTCAATGAACCGAGATGCAATGGTGGATGGTGGACAAGGTAAAGTCAAAAACCAATATGAATTTTTAACGGTCGCTCAACAATTTGGCAAAGATACTCCGTCACCAGAAGATTTTGAAAAACCGTCTACACCAACTGATTTACATGGAGTGGCTTCCTCTGATTCGATCTCATTGTCATGGACTGCATCCACAGATAATGTTCAAGTATCTCATTATAATATTTACGAAGAAAATCGTTTGGTGGGAACAAGTAAAGTACCAAATTTCCTTCATAAAGGACTAAAACCAGCTACGAACTATTCTTATACGGTAGAAGCAGTAGACACAACGGGGAATAAGTCAGAACATTCTGCTATTTTGTCGCTTAAAACTAATGATGAAACGGAAGGCCAGTTACCAGTACCTTCTGTGCCACTTCAATTGACAGCTAAAAATATTCTGCAAAATAAATTAACGTTAACATGGGTGAAAAATATGCCGAATGAACAAGTGATGTACTATGCTATTTATCGTGACGGCATTCGTATAGGTGTCAGTGAAACGAATGAATTTGAAGATAATAATTTAGATGCTGGTACAACTTACACTTATCAAGTCAAAGCAATCAACCAATATGGATCATCTGATTTCAGTCAAGCAATCACTGTTAAAACATTGGATGAAGATAGCCAAGGGAATACTTGGACAACTAATCAAGCCTACAGTATTGGAAGTATCGTAACTTATGGTGGATCTAGTTATCGCTGCTTACAAGCACATACATCAATTGCTGGCTGGACACCAGATATCGTACCAGCTTTATGGGAAAAAATCAGTTAAAAATCATAAAAGCATAATGTTTGTCATTGATAAAGAAAACGATTACGATGAACCTATCAACTAATAGGAGGTTCATTCATGAAGAAGCTTAATGTCTTATTGTTTGTCGGTGTAGTCATGTTAGGGTTGTTTGGATTCGGTACTTCTGGATTTGCACATGGATATGTCACTTCCCCTGGAAGCCGTGCTTATTTTGGTACGGCAGCAGCGGGTAATTTGAATCAAAATGTTGGGCGTGCACAGTGGGAGCCACAAAGTATCGAAGCATCTAAAAATACATTTATTGATGGAAAATTAGCAAGTGCTGGAGTCACTGGGTTTGAACCATTGGATGAGCAAACGGCAACAAGATGGCATAAAAATGTGATCAATCCTGGTAATTTGACTATTTCATGGAACCTAACTGCGCAACATCTAACAAGCACATGGGATTATTATATAACAAAAACAGGTTGGAATCCTAATGCACCATTGAAAATCAGTGATTTTGAATTGATTGCGCAAATTGATGATAAAGCAACTGTACCACCTAAAATCGTCAATCAAACAATCACTGTTCCGCAAGATCGCAAAGGCTACCATGTGATTTTAGCTGTGTGGAATATCAGCGATACCACCAATGCTTTTTATCAAGCAATTGATGTAAATATCCAATAATAAGTAAATATCAATAGGTTGGATAGAAGTGCTACTCCTAAATGAATAGGTCAGAATGCACGTAACTTCAAATTTTTGTGAGTCTTCATTTATTTTTCAAGGAGTTTCTATTGTTCCAATAGTTTATTCAATCCTATAGAGTGAGGGAAAAGTGAGTGTACTTTTCTCTCGCTTTTTTTGTGAGTCAATGATTTTGGTTCAGTAATAGGTTATTGTATCATGGAACTACACGGACATCAGGAAAATATCTCGCTTAAAGAAACAAATAGGAAATCACTATGTATATATTGAAGCTTTGGATGTATCAAAATAGCTAATTTCCCTTTTTGGTCACCTTTGGCATATACAGAGAATTAGTGTTCTTCTTTTCAATCCATAAAGAAGAATGTTTTCAGTAATAAGGAGGAATCGAGCGATGAGATTGTTAAAGAAAAAAGCAAAAGTTAGTAAAGAAAAGAATAAAGAACAGGAAGTTGATCCATTACTTTCAGAGGAATTAGACCAAGAAGAATTTGACTCTTTTTTCTCTGAAGTACTTAAAAAAATCCCACAAAAGACATCCAAGGTTATTTTGAATACGTACGAAAAATCAAAAAAAGTGGCCGAAACGATTCTGGAGAAAAATCAAGTGAAATTTGACCATGTGTTCGAAGATTTTTTAAAAGGGGTAGATCCAATCACTCGAAAAAAAAGCCATCGTATCATTCATGCTGCTTCATTGACAGCAGCGATCATTGGATGTTCTCCTATTCCATTTTCAGATGCTTTTTTATTGGTTCCGGTTCAGTTGACAATGATGGCTCGTTTGCATAAGCTATTCGGCCAGCCATGGTCTGAAAGTCTTGGAAAAAGTTTGTCAAAAGAATTAGTGGTGGTTAGCCTAGGCAGAAGTGCGGTGGGAAATCTCGTGAAATTTGTGCCAGCTGTTGGAACAGTTACAGGAGCTGCTATCAATGCGACTGTTGCTAGTGCAATTACAGAATCATTAGGTTGGGTCACTGTGAAAATGTTGAACGACGGAGAGGATATCTTTGAACAAGTCATGTCATTCAAAGGACAGCTTCAAACCTTATTTCGTGCATTGAAGACTGTCAGCAAAAAATAAACGAACGTGGGACAAATATAAAAATCAGTTTTGTTACAGACTCTTGAATAAACGGCGGGAGCAGAAGCAACTCCTTCGGAAATAAGCCGAAATTCACAAAAATTTGAAAAACAATTTTCGTTTATTTCTTCTTATTTCTCGGAGTTAAACACTTCTGTCCCAGCCTCTCTCAAATAAACGGCATCCAAAAGTCAGTTTTTTCGGAAATTTCAAAAAAAAACGAGCAATACAAAAACGTATTGTTCGTTTTTCTCTCCGATTTCTCAAACCTAAACAATTTTTGTCTCGACCTCGTTCCAAATACGAAAAAGGGTGGGAGTAATTCCTTCTTACTTTCAGGATGAAATACTTCTGTCTCGATCTTTTTCGATTAAGTCTATTTTTTTGTTAGCTTTACAACAACTTCACAACGGGCAGTTTGAGGGAACATATCAACAGATTGTAGATAATCGACCTGAAATTTTTTGCTTAATTCAACAAGGTCACGTGCCAGTGTTGAGACGTTACAGGAAATATAGACAAGTTTAGTTGGCGGATAGGCTAAGATTGCTTGAATCAATTGAGGATCAAGTCCAGTTCTTGGCGGATCAACGATGATACCATCTGGCTTAAATCCTTCTTTTAGCCATTTTGGTAATAATTCTTCGGCTGTTCCTACTTCATAGCGTGTGTTCTGATAGCCCAAACGTTCTGCGTTTTTTCTGGCATCAGCAATAGCTTGAGGAACTGTATCCATTCCACGGATCTCTTTCGCCTGTTTTGCTACACTTAACCCGATCGTTCCTACTCCACAATAGGCATCAACGATCGTTTCGTTTGGTTGGATAGCTAATGCTTTGATTCCTTCGCCATAGAGAATTTCTGTTTGCTGCGGGTTCAATTGAAAGAAAGCACGAGGAGAAAGATCGAATGTCACTTCGTTGATATGCTCTTCAATTGCCTCTTTCCCCCATAAATGAAGGGTTTCATCACCCATCACTAGGGAAGTTTTATTTGGTTGCACATTTTGCATGATCGAAACAACTTCTGGTAATCTTTGATTGATCTCACGAATGAGTGCATTTTTTTGAGGGAATTTCCGACTTCGAGTAATAAAGACCACTTGTAACTCGCCTGTTTTGATTCCGACTCTGACCATGATTGTTCGGAAGATACCGCTGTTGCTTCTTTCATCATAAATAGGAAGATCATACTTATTCAAAAGGGTCACTACTGTGTTCATAACCTCTTGTGTTCTTGGTTCTTGGACTAAGCAATCAGCCAATGGCACAAGTTCGTGCGAATTTGCTTGATACAGTCCTGCTTCTATTTTTTGGGTTTTTTTATTTTTTCTTAGCTGAAATTGAGCCTTGTTACGATAGTGCCAAGGATCAGGCATTCCGATCGTAGGCCGTAGTTGATAGGAACGGTATCCTTCTGGTTTGAATTTTTCAAGAGATTGCAAAAGTAAGTCTTTTTTGAAGTCAAGTTGTGCATGGTACGCTAAATGCTGTAACTGACAGCCACCGCATTCATAATAGACTGGACATGGAGCAACTACCCGATCCTTACTTTCTTTTTTTATTTTAACAAGCTGTCCTTCTGCATAACGAGGTGTAGCCTTTGTGATTTTCACAAGTACTTCTTCTTTGGGAAGGGCGTAAGGAACAAAGATGATCAATCGTTTAAAGTAACCGATACCTTCACCGTTGATGCCTAAACGTTTGATTTTCAAAGGGATGGTCTGGCCATTTTTGACAATAGTTTCTGTCATAAGTATCTTCCTTTTTTTCTAATAGTGTGGCTTTATTCTAACATATAAAAAGAAAAGATGGGGATTTTCTATGGTATTATAGGAATATATGTTCGAAGGGAGAGAGTCGATGATAACTGTTACTAGAATCAGCAAGGGCAAGGGTCCTTTTTATCAAGTTGATTTATCTGAAGGAGATGTGTTGCGAGTATCGGAAGATATTTTAGTTCGCTATCGCTTATTGAAGGGTCAAGAGTTGACTGATGAAACGCTACAAGAGATAAGAAAGAGTAGTGGCTTTGATTTTGGCTTTCAGCAAGCCCTCAATTACTTGAGTTATCAACTGCGTTCTGAAAAAGAAATCAGAACGTATTTAAAAGATAAAGAAATCAATCTTGAAGACCGCAATAAAATCGTTGAACGGTTAAAGGAATTGGATTTGATCAATGACTTGGTTTATGGAGAAAGTTTTGTACGAACCAATGTCAGGTTAAGTGATAAAGGGCCCAAGAAATTAGCACAACAATTACAACAAAAGGGTTTGAAGCCAGAGATAATCGAGCAGGCGTTGTTTCAATATCCTGATACAGATCAACAAACGATTGCTATGCAAGTGGCGGAAAAGCTGTATCATAAAAATCATGGGAAAAGCCACAAGGAGCTTATAAGAAAGATCCAACAAAATCTTTTAACAAAGGGATTTACACAAGAAGCCATCCAACAAGCAATAGCAAATCTGCCACAAGAAGTAGATCAGGAGCAAGAATATGATCTTTTAGTAACGCAGGGAGAAAAATTGTGGCGCAAAAATTTACGATTCGAACCGAAAAAAAGAAAAATGAAAATCAAACAAAGTTTATATCAAAAAGGATTTGATCTAGAGATGATCCAACGTTTTATTACAGAAAAGGAAGAAGAATGTGAATAAAGAATGGGGAAAATGGACAAGTGAGCAGAAAAAAGAATTCCAAATGATCTTTATCGAATGGTACGAAAAAGAAAAGCGTAACCTTCCTTGGCGTTACAACCAAGACCCTTACCGAATTTGGATTTCTGAAATCATGCTTCAACAAACGCGTGTTGATACAGTGATTGATTATTTCTATCGTTTTATGGAGTGGTTCCCCACAATCGAATCGCTAGCAAATGCTCCAGAAGAAAAACTGCTTAAAGCTTGGGAAGGACTTGGCTACTATTCGAGAGTCCGAAACATCCAAACTGCGGCAAAACAAATTATGACTGAATATAGCGGGGAAATGCCTCGCACGCCGGAAGAAATAAGTAAATTGAAGGGGATCGGTCCATACACGACTGGTGCAATTTCGAGTATAGCTTTTGGTTTGCCTGAGCCAGCAATCGACGGAAATGTCATGAGGGTAGTCAGTCGGCTATTTTGTATTGAAGAAGATATTGCAAAAGCATCGAGTAGAAAAACCTTTGATGAAGCGATGCGAAGTATCATTGATGAGAATCATCCAGGTGAGTTCAATCAAGCATTGATGGATCTAGGATCAGCTATTTGTACACCCACCTCACCACTTTGTGATAAATGTCCTATCCAGGCTTTTTGTCTGGCAGAACAGGAAGGAAAGCAACAACAGTATCCAATAAAAACAAAAAAGGAAAAACCAAAAGACATTTATTATATTTGTGCAGCTATCCAGAATGAAGCGGGGGCCTATTATTTTGAAGAAAGGCATACACAAAAATTATTAGCAAAAATGTGGACATTTCCGATGCTAGAAGTGACAAAAGAAACATACCATCTTTTAAAAGAAGAGTGGGCGCAATCATATGAACCTGACTTATTTGCGGAGTCACTTGTGGCGGAAGAAGAAGGGCATATACTACCCTTTGCTTTTTCTGATGAGCTGATTTGGCAAAAGCGTCATTTGGGAGAAGTAACCCATCTTTTCAGCCATTTGAAATGGCATGTGCTTCTTTTTTATGGTCGTATGCCCACACATTCAGAAAATGTACTAAGTGAAACGAAAAACGCACGCTGGTTAAATCCCAATGGATTTAATGACGTTGCTTTTCCGAAAGTTCAAGTCAAATTGTTGGAACAACTTGAGAAAAATCGAAACAATAGTAATCCTTTCTAGGCAAAGCACTTTTTTATTGATATAATAATTACGATGTCGGTGTAATGAACACCCAAACACAAAGCATGAGATGCTGCGTAAGGAAGGGTTGCTATGGGAGTCCCAAAAGAAGGCGAGTTTGTAACGATCCAAAGTTATAAACATGACGGCAAATTGCATCGAACGTGGCGTGATACCATGGTATTAAAAACAAGTGAGCATTCAATGATCGGTGTTAATGATCACACTCTTGTAACAGAGTCTGATGGCCGGCGTTGGGTAACTCGAGAACCAGCAATCGTTTATTTTCACAAAAAATACTGGTTCAATGTAATAGCAATGATTCGAGAAAAGGGGGTTTCCTATTATTGTAATCTAGCTTCACCTTTTTTGCTGGACGATGAGGCACTAAAGTATATTGATTATGATTTAGATATCAAAGTTTTTCCTGATGGTGAAAAACGATTACTAGATGTCGATGAATATGAGATGCATAGCCAAATGATGAATTATCCAAATGATATCGACTTTATCCTAAAAGAAAATGTGAAGATCTTGGTTGACTGGATCAATAATGGTGATGGCCCTTTCTCCGAAGGCTATATTGATATTTGGTATAACCGTTACAAGCAATTGTCGCGCAAGTAGAAAGAAAAACAGTAAGACAAAGATCATGTCTTTGTGCTTACTGTTTTTTCGTGATTTTTATACTTGGTTGGTCAAAATTCTTTTTTCATATGGACATGCGGCATGCCAGCATCTTCAAAAGGTTCACCATATGCTTGAAAGCCCAATTTTTCATAAAAGGCTTCCGCTGTTGATTGAGCGCCAAGTAAGATCGTGTTGTAACCTTGCTTTTTTGAAAATGCTTCGGCTTCTTCAACCAAAATCTTGCCTAGTCCTTGGTGACGATACTCTGTTAAGATCGCCATGCGTTGTAACTTCATTTTCCCATTCTCCAATGGAAGCAGTCGGACCGTGCCACAAGTTTTTTTTTCATCTGAATAAAGAACGAAATGGACACAATGGGCCTCATCTTTGTCTATTTCTCTTGTTAGGGGGACACCTTGCTCGACGACGAAAACTTGATTTCTGATGCGAACCGCATCGAGATAGATAGTACTCAAGGTATCTTTTGTTTGCACTACTTTCATCTTGTAGCCACCTTTCATTTTTTCTAGTATACTTTAAAGAAAAATAATTGAAAAGTAGATAAAAAAAAAACAAATTTTAGTAAGAATAAAAGAAATTTTTACCAATATGCTATATACTGGTAAAAAAGACGAAAGGGGAAAAACATTGTTTGAAAAATTAAAACAATCAAAACTAATGTTTTGGTCTTGTGAACTACTCATATTAGCTACATTGATTTTCGTTTCTTCAAAAATCAATTTTATTTTTCAACCGATTGGGACATTCTTTTCAACGCTATTCGCGCCAGTTTTGACTGCTGGATTTCTGTATTATCTACTAAATCCGATTGTAAAACTGTTGATGAAAGCAAAAATCAAACGTGTCTGGGCAGTGGCGATCGTGTTACTTTTATTAGTAGCAGCAATCATCTGGATTTTGCTGAGTGTCATCCCAAGTTTGATCCAGCAAATTTCTTCATTAGCTTCTAACATACCTGATTTTCTCAAACAGGTTGAAAATTGGTTGATACAAGTATCTGATTTACCGATCTTCAAGGAAGTAAATATCAATAAATATTTTGAACAACTAGATATTTCATATGGAACGATCATCCAACAATTTTTAAGCGGAGTATCAACTAGTCTTGGCTCGATCGTTGGAACAATTGCTTCTGCTACGATCGTGATTATTACAGTCCCATTTGTTTTGTTCTATATGCTGAAGGATAGTGAAAAATTAGTACCAAATATCCAACAGTTCTTTCCAGAAAAAAGAAGAGAACAAATCATGGAATTGCTTGGGCAATTAAATAAAACATTAGCGAACTATATCAGTGGACAGGCAATTGAGTGTTTGTTCGTTGGGACATTTACGTTTTTAGGGTACATGATTCTTGGTGTAGATTATGCGTTTCTTTTCGGAGTGATTGCAGGGCTAACGAATTTGATTCCATATTTGGGTCCTTATCTAGGATTAGCTCCCGCATTTCTAGTTACAGTCTTCAACGAGCCAGTTAAAGCATTGCTTTGTTGTGTCGTGGTATTGATTGTGCAGCAATTAGACGGGAATATCATCTATCCAAATGTGATTGGTAAATCATTGAATATCCATCCATTAACGATCATCATTGTTCTACTGGTTGCAGGGAATATTGCTGGTTTAATGGGTATCTTCTTAGGTGTACCGTTTTATGCAATCTGCAAGACGATTATTTCTTATGTTATCAAGATCGTCAAAGAAGATAAACAAAACGAAAATAAGAAAAAAATCGCAACAACTTTGTGATGTGAATTCTGAGTGAACAATGAAAGTAACGGATATAAACATTTGTTTTTATTGCAAAGGAAATGCCTTTGTGATAACATTTTAGCGTGGCTATCTTTTTAGTCACGCTTTTTTTCTATCGTAAACTAAAAATTTTAAATTATAAGGAGAGAATGCGATTATGAATGCTGACCCTGAGAGTCAGTCGCTGTTAGCGCAAATTTTATTACTGATCATTTTGACTTTGATCAATGCTTTTTTAGCTGCTTCCGAGATTGCAGTGGTTTCGATCAATAAAAATCGAATCGAGCAAAAGGCGGAAGAAGGAGATACCAAATCTCAAAAGCTTTTAAAAATATTGCAGAACCCAAATAACTTCCTGTCAACGATCCAAGTAGGGATTACATTAGTCAATATCCTATCTGGTGCATCATTAGCCAATACACTGTCAGAACGATTAGCCCCTGTCTTAGGTGGTGGAGTGGCAGCTAAAAACATTGCCAACATCATTGTATTAGCTATTTTGACCTATGTATCCATTGTATTTGGAGAATTGTATCCAAAACGTATCGCGTTGAACAAGTCAGAAGAGGTAGCGAATTTTACTTCTGGAATGATTCGTACGATCGGTATAGTCGCTAAACCATTCGTTTGGCTTTTATCTGCTTCAACTAGTTTGTTAGCAAGGATCACACCGATGACTTTTGACGACGAAGATTCGAAAATGACCCGAGATGAAATGCGGTATATGCTGGAGACTGAAGGCGTACTGAACAATGAAGAATTAGAAATGTTACAGGGCGTTTTTTCTTTAGATACCAAAGTTGCACGCGAAGTGATGGTTCCTCGAACAGATGCTTTTATGATCGATATCAACGACTCCGTTGAAGATAATGTCAATGAAGTTTTATCAGAAAATTATTCAAGGATTCCTGTATATAATGAAGATAAAGATAAAGTAGTCGGAATCTTGCACACGAAGAATCTATTGAAAGCCGCACATAAATTTGGATTTGATCATTTAGATCTACAAAAGATCATGCAAGAACCATTGTTTGTCCCAGAAACGATATTTATTGATGATCTTTTATATGAAATGAAGAAAACACAAAATCAAATGGCAATCTTGCTTGACGAATACGGCGGCGTAGTAGGTTTGGCAACATTAGAAGACTTGTTAGAAGAAATTGTTGGGGAAATCGATGATGAATCAGACGAAGTCGAAAACCTTTATGAAAAAGTAGATGAACATGAATACCTTATCCAAGGACGCATGCTGATCGATGAATTCAACGAAGCCTTTGATAGTGATCTGCACATGAGCGATGTTGATACTATGGCTGGATACTTGATCACAGCCTTAGGAATGATTCCTGATGAAGGTGAGAAACTGTCCTTTGATGTTGACAACATCACGTTGATTTCTGAAGAAATGGAAGGTTCTAGAATATTGAAGATTCGAGTGCTATTCCATGATCCAGAAGAAATGGAAGCAGAACCTGATGAGGAACGTCGCTATTTCAGAAAAGAATTTGAAGATGACGAACCAAGAAGATAAACAAGTTATTGTTTGAAGAGAAATATGACTTGTAAGAATAGATGTGTTGCGTAAGAGCAGCATGTCTATTCTTTTTTGAACGTATAAATCAATTTCGCAAGAAATCTTGATGTCATGGCTTTTTCAATCACTTAATCCATGCTATACTGATTTAGTTGTGAAAAGAAGAGGCTGAGACGAAAGTGTTTCTTACTTTTGTCCCACACTCTAGAGGATCTAGAGGAACATTAAATAAAAGATGAAAGAATGGAGTTAAACTATGAATAATCCAGAGTTAAAACAACAAGTGGACAATCGGCGTACTTTTGCCATTATTTCCCATCCGGATGCAGGGAAAACAACGATTACTGAACAATTATTATTATTCGGTGGCGCGATTCGCCAAGCAGGAACAGTTAAAGGAAAAAAGACTGGTAATTTTGCTAAATCTGACTGGATGGAGATCGAGAAGCAACGCGGCATCTCTGTTACGAGTTCAGTGATGCAATTTGATTATCATGGAAAAAGAGTCAACATCCTGGATACACCAGGACATGAGGATTTTTCAGAAGATACGTATCGTACATTGATGGCAGTGGATAGCGCAGTCATGGTCATCGATAGTGCAAAAGGGATCGAAGCTCAGACAAAAAAACTATTCAAAGTTGTTAAAAAACGGGGCATTCCGATTTTTACATTTATCAATAAACTCGATCGTGATGGTCGCGAGCCTTTGGAACTTTTAGAAGAATTAGAAGAGTTGTTAGATATCGAATCTTATCCAATGAATTGGCCAATCGGCATGGGGAAAGGCCTAGAAGGATTATACGATATCCATCACAACCGTATCGAATTTTATCGTCCGGAAAACTATAACGATGAACGGTTGATCGAGTTAGATGAAGATGGCTTACTATCAGATGGACATCCGCTAACAGAAAATTCATTATATGAACAAGTACTTGAAGAAGTTGAATTGCTCAAAGAAGCAGGGGATTCATTCAATGAAGAGAAAATTGCTCGCGGGGATCAAACACCAGTATTCTTTGGCTCAGCGTTAACGAATTTTGGTGTACAGACTTTTCTAGAAACATTCGTGGAATTAGCTCCATCTCCTTATAGTCACAAGACACAAGATGAACAAACTGTTAGCCCCTATGAAGAAGAATTTTCAGGCTTCGTGTTTAAAATTCAAGCAAACATGAATCCAGCACATCGGGACCGCATCGCATTTGTTCGTGTTTGTTCTGGTACATTTGAACATGGAATGGATGTTTCATTGGAGCGTACAGGTAAAAAATTAAAATTGAGCAACGTGACACAATTTATGGCTGATTCACGTGAAAATGTCGAAAAAGCTGTAGCAGGTGACATCATCGGAGTTTACGATACAGGGAATTACCAAATAGGGGATACTTTATATGAAGGAAAATTAAAAGTTGCATATGAAGAATTACCGTCCTTTACACCAGAACTTTTCATGAAAGTTACTGCCAAAAATGTGATGAAACAAAAATCTTTCCATAAAGGAATCTATCAATTGGTCCAAGAAGGAGCAATCCAATTATACAAAACGTATTTGACTGAAGAATATATCATTGGTGCAGTGGGACAATTACAATTTGAAGTATTTCAGTACCGAATGTTGAATGAGTACAATGCGGAAGTCATCATGTCACCGATGGGGCATAAAATTGCTCGATGGATCGATCCTGAAGATTTAGATGAACGAATGAGCTCAAGTCGTAATATCTTAGCGCGTGACCGTTTTGATCAACCATTGTTCTTATTTGAGAATCAGTTTGCGGAGCGTTGGTTCGCAGATAAATACCCAGATGTAAAACTGAAAAGCTTATTATAAAAGAAAAAACTCTTTTCCGATAAATCGGGAAGGAGTTTTTTCTTAATTTGAGAAAAATAAATAAATCTTTATTCTTTAGGTGAATTACAATTGATTTGCGTACCTATAGAAGAGATGAGGTGAAAGATTATGGAGACAGAGGAACAACGTAAAGACAGGATTGCAAAAAAGAAATTAGAAATGCAACGTCTTTGCCGAATGTTGGATATAGAAGACTGGGATCAAAATGAATGGCTTCTCAGAGAAGTACGCTCAATTGTCCAAAAAGAAAAGAAAGTGAAAAAAGAGGCGGAAAAATCGACAGGGAACAAAGTAAGAAGTGTGGCGACTTCGAAAAGAATAATGAAGAAACATCTACATACAAAAACTCCTTGAAAGTCAATCTGACTTTCAAGGAGTTGCTCTATTTAATAGTCTTTACATTGCAAACTCAGTATCCAAGTGATGTTTAGGTATAGAAATCTCCACTAACCCAGCTAATTCGATGACTTTGATTTCTTCTTCATGATACACAGCGTCATGGATTTTTTTCAAGAAATATTTTTTTACTTCTTCAATTTCTTTTGGCTGTACTTTTCGATTTTCATTGATCAGCAAGATTTCATTATGTTCAGGGGCTTCAGTATAGACAATTGTCGTATTTCCTGCAGTATACACTTTTACCATATGAGCATCAGTATTCTCTAATTGATTTAATACTAAACGTGAATGGCTATTCGTTACATTAACAAATTTCATGGCGCTCACCTCATTTATGTAGTTTTTAGATACAACCTTAGTTAATTATAATTTTTTTTTAATCAAATGAACAGTATTTTGATTTCTATAGAAAAAACAAACACCTATTCTGTCCCATAATGGGGTAGAATAGGCGTTCTGCTTTGTTAAATCCACCAGAATTATTCGGCTTCGGTTTCTTCTTTGACCAAACGTTCTGGTTTTGATGTGATAACGATTTTACCATCTTTATCTAATTTTGCTTTTAGATCGTGGATAGCTGGATGATCTAAGTAGAATTCGGCAATACCATCTTCAATCTGTTCTTGGATCGTTCGACGAAGAGGGCGAGCACCCATTGAAGGATCATATCCTAAATCGACTAATTTTTCTTTTACATTTGTTGGTACTTCAATGTGTAGTTGTTGAGCTGCCAACATATTGTTTACATCATCTAGCATTAGAGTGACGATCGTCATCAAGTTTTCTTTCGATAATGCATTGAATTCAATGATGCCATCAAAACGGTTCAAGAATTCAGGAGTAAAGTAGTTATTCAATTGATTCAAGACAGAGCGAGTGACACCTTCTCTTGCTGCACCAAAACCAACATTTGCTTCTACTTTTCCAGTACCAGCATTACTTGTCATGATGATGATCGTGTCTTTGAAGCTGACTGTTCGCCCTTGTGCATCTGTTAGTCGGCCGTCATCTAGGATCTGTAAGAACATGTGCAACACATCAGGATGTGCTTTTTCCACTTCATCTAAGAGAATCAAGCTGTAAGGATTACGACGAACTTTTTCAGTCAATTGGCCTGCTTCTTCGTATCCAACGTAACCTGGAGGAGAACCAATCAATTTAGACACACTATGTTTTTCCATGTACTCAGACATATCGAAACGAATCATTGAATCCTCAGAACCGAATAGTTCAAAGGCTAATTGTTTCGCTAACTCAGTTTTACCTACACCAGTTGGGCCAACAAATAGGAACGAACCGATTGGACGATTTTTTTTATTTAGACCAACACGATTGCGGCGAATGGCCTTTGCTACTCGATCCACTGCATTATCTTGCCCAATGACGTGTGCTTTTAAATCACTTGCAAGATTTTTCAATTGTGTTTGTTCTTTTTCTTTTAATTCGCCAACAGGAATACCTGTACGTTGTTCGACGATTTTTTCCATATCTTTTTCAGTAATGACAGGTGTTTCTTCATCTGTCAATTGGCGTTCTTTCATTTTTTGCAATTTGTTGATTTGGTCACGATAATAAGCTGCTTTTTCGAAATCTTCTTCTTTTGAAGCTTGAGTCTTTTGTTCTTCTGCTTCTTGAAGCTTCTTATCGATCGTTTTAGGATCAACGATTTGGATCGTTAAGTTTTTCTTTGAACCAGTTTCGTCTAATAAGTCAATGGCCTTATCTGGTAAGAATCGGTCTTGGACATAACGATTCGATAAAATAGCAGCGGCTTCGATTGCTTCATCTGTATATTTGACATGATGATAATCTTCGTAACGTTTTTGCAATCCTTTTAGGATACTGATTGTTTCCTTCACTGTAGGTTCGTCTACTCGGACTGGTTGCATGCGTCGTTCTAATGCTGCATCTTTTTCAATGATTCGGTACTCATTTAAAGTTGTAGCACCGACCATTTGAAGTTCACCACGGGCAAGGGCAGGTTTCAAAATGTTTCCAGCATCCATATTTCCATCTCCGGCAGAACCTGCACCAACGATTTCATGGACTTCATCAATAAACAAGACCACATTCTCTGCTTGCTTAATTTCTTCAATCAATTTTTGCATACGTTCTTCAAATTGACCACGGATACCAGTACCTTGAACTAAGGAAACGACATCTAACCGAATGACTTCTTTATCCATTAATTTTTGTGGAACATCACCGTCGACGATTTTTTGTGCAAGCCCTTCGACTACTGCTGTTTTACCAACACCTGGTTCACCAATCAATACAGGATTGTTTTTGGTCCGACGATTTAGGATCTCAATGACCCGTTTGATCTCATCATCTCTGCCGATCACTGGATCGATGTCTCCTTGACGTGCTTGTTCTGTGATATTGATACCATATTCACCGAGTAAGCCATCTGTATTTCCTTGAGGTGGTTGCCCGCCATTGAAATTGTTGTTTCCACCAAATTGAGTTGGTGGTGTTTGTTCCATGTTTCCTTGTTGTTGCATTTGGCGTGACATTGATCGAAATAGATCGTCTAAACTGCCAAAACCAAAAGGATCATTTTGGGCCATACTTGTCAGACCTCCATTTTGCTGATTTTTGATTTTTTGATAACAACTTTGACAATAGTCCAGCTGTGTTCGCTGACCGTTTACTGTTGCATATAAGTGGATCGTTGCTTCATTTTTACCACAATTTTGACAAAGCATAAATGATTCACGTCCTTTCAGTTGATTACATTTCTATTTTACAACCTGTTTTTGCTAAGGTAAAAGAATAACCCTCATTATTATAGGTAGTTAAGAAAGGTGGAAAATGTAGTTGACCATTCCTGACCTTTGAGTTCTATTATACTAAATTTATTAACCGACGCAAGTATTTAGTTTGATTTGAGAAGAAAAGTGAATAGTATTGGAGTGATGCTGATAGAATAAGGAATAGAACGGCATTCAACGACGATCTAAAATTCGTTCTGAAAATTACTTCCATGGTTAGAGTGAACGCATAGCTCTTATTGATGTTATGATATCCGCTGTCATTTTTAAAAAACATATGAAATATTTTTATACACTTTTGTGTGAATTTAAATGAAAACTGTTGTATCTGTCGGCAAAAAATGGTAATCTTTACAGATGAAAGGGTACTACTTCTTAGCGTTCCTAATGAATGCTAAAAAAGAAAACCCTCACATAAAAACAACACTCACTTAAAGGAGACCGATTAATATGGAAAAGAAAGAATTTCACGTAGTAGCAGAAACTGGGATCCACGCACGTCCAGCTACATTATTAGTACAAACAGCAAGCAAATTTAACTCTGATGTAAACTTAGAGTATAAAGGTAAATCAGTAAATTTGAAATCTATCATGGGCGTTATGTCTTTAGGTGTAGGCCAAGGTTCTGATGTTACTATCACAGCTGAAGGTGCTGACGAAGCGGATGCAATGGCAGCTATCGTTGAAACAATGAAGAAAGAAGGCTTATCTGAATAATGGTTGAAATGCTAAAAGGGATTGCCGCTAGTGACGGAGTTGCCGTTGCAAAAGCTTACCTGCTAGTTCAACCGGATTTAACATTCAGTAAGACAACAGTAGAAGATACTTCTGCCGAAGAATCTCGTTTAGATGATGCTTTAGCTAACTCTACTGAAGAATTGCAGCAAATTCGTGAAAAAGCAGCGCAAAGCTTAGGTGAAGCAGAAGCGCAAGTATTTGACGCTCATTTGATGGTTCTTTCAGATCCAGAAATGGTTGGCCAAATCAAACAAAGTATCAAAGATAACAGTGTAAACGCTGAATCAGCGCTAAAAGAAGTTACTGATATGTATATTGGTATGTTCGAAGCGATGGAAGACAACGCATATATGAAAGAACGTGCGGCAGACATCCGTGATGTTGCAAAACGTATTTTAGCACATCTATTAGGAGTGACATTACCAAATCCATCAATGATCAACGAAGAAGTGATCGTTGTTGCACATGATTTGACTCCTAGTGATACAGCGCAATTAGACCGCAAATATGTTAAAGCGTTTGTAACTGATATCGGCGGACGTACTTCACATTCTGCCATCATGGCTCGTTCTTTAGAAATTCCAGCAATCGTTGGAACAAAAGAAATCACTGCTAAAGTCAAAGAAGGCGACATTTTGGCTGTCAATGGGATTGAAGGCGATGTAATTGTTCACCCAACTGACGAACAAAAAGCTGAATTTGAAAAAATCGGTGCTGATTACGCTGCTCAAAAAGCAGAATGGGACAAACTAAAAAATGCTGAAACAGTTACAGCTGATGGCAAGCATTTTGAGTTAGCCGCAAATATTGGTACACCAAAAGATCTAGTAGGTGTTCACAACAATGGTGGTGAAGCAGTAGGACTTTACCGTACAGAATTCTTGTACATGGATTCTCCTGACTTCCCTACTGAAAATGATCAATATGAAGCGTATAAAGCGGTTCTTGAAGGAATGGATGGTAAACCAGTCGTTGTTCGTACAATGGATATTGGTGGCGATAAAGAATTACCTTATCTACAATTACCTCATGAAATGAATCCGTTCTTAGGCTATCGTGCGCTACGTATCAGCTTGTCTGAATTAGGTGACGAAATGTTCCGTACACAAATGCGCGCATTGTTACGTGCATCTGTTCATGGAAACTTACGCATCATGTTCCCAATGGTAGCGACTCTTAAAGAATTCCGTGCAGCGAAAGCAATCTTTGAAGAAGAAAAACAAAAATTAGTGAGCGAAGGCGTGGAAGTATCTGATACGATCCAAGTCGGCATCATGATTGAAATCCCTGCAGCAGCTGTCTTAGCAGATAAGTTTGCGAAGGAAGTTGACTTCTTCTCAGTAGGTACGAATGACTTGATTCAATACACAATGGCAGCTGACCGTATGAACGAACGTGTATCTTACTTGTATCAACCTTATAACCCTTCAATTTTACGTTTGATCAAAAACGTGATTGATGCAGCACATGCTGAAGGTAAATGGGCTGGTATGTGTGGAGAAATGGCTGGAGATCAAACCGCTGTTCCTTTACTTGTAGGTATGGGATTAGATGAGTTCTCAATGAGTGCGACATCTATCTTAAAAACACGTAGTTTAATGAAACGTTTAGACACAACGAAGATGGCTGAACTTGCTGATCGTGCTTTGAAGGAGTGCGACACAATGGAAGAAGTCGTTGAACTTGTCAACGAATACGTAAAATAAACAAGCTAGCAAAAAGAGGCCGGAACAGAAGTATTCAACTCCGAGAAATAAGAAGCGATTCACGGAAATTGCTTTTCAAATTTTTGTGAATTTCGGCTTATTTTCCAAAGGAGTTGCTTCTGCTCCCGCCGATTATTCATTTTTTAGAGCGTGAGGCAAAAGTATTTCTTACTTTTGCCCCATGCTCTTTTTTCATTATTTGAGAGAATCCAGTGATTATTACAGATAGACATCAACAAGTCATCTAGATTTTTGGAATAGTAGTCAATAGCTGATTAAAATAAGCAAATAACGCGTTATTTACTGAACCTTTTAAAAATAGGGCTTAAGTTTGAGTGACAGTTTCCGTGCTATGTTATACTATATAAGTGAAGGAGGACGTAAATTGAAGGTATTATTATATTTTGAAAGTGAAAAAATGCTGGCAAAATCTGGTATCGGACGTGCACTTGACCATCAAAAACGTGCTCTAAAAGATGTAGGAGTTTCGTATACATTAGATAATAAGGAAGACTATGATATTTTGCACATCAATACATATGGTATCAATAGTCATAACATGGTTAATCAGGCGAGAAGAGATGGGAAAAAAATCGTTTATCATGCACACTCGACGGAAGAAGATTTCCGTAACTCGTTTATTGGCTCAAATCAATTGTCGCCCCTAGTCAAAAAATACTTAGTGGGACTATACAGTAAAGCGGATTACTTGATTACGCCCACTCCTTATTCAAAGCAATTATTGGAAGGCTATGGACTTACTGTACCGATTCAAGCAATTTCAAATGGAATCGATTTAGAAAAATATCGTCCTGATCCAATCAAGGAATTAAAATTCCGTGAACATTTTCAGCTTTCTGAAAATCAAAAAGTGATCATTTGTGTCGGGCTTTTCTTTGCCCGTAAAGGCATCATTGATTTTGTCGATATTGCTAAAAAAATGCCAGAATATACATTCATCTGGTTTGGACATGTGCCCATGTATTCGATCCCTAAAAATATTCGAAAAATTGTCAAGGAGGATCATCCTGACAATGTGATTTTTCCTGGATACATCAGCGGGGAGATTATTGAAGGAGCTTATTCCGGTGCAGATTTATTTTTCTTTCCTTCTTATGAAGAAACTGAAGGTATCGTCGTTTTAGAAGCACTAGCAAGCAAACAAAATGTTCTCGTACGGGACATTCCGGTGTATAATGGTTGGTTAGAAGACAGAAAAAATTGTTATATGGGAAATACGAATGATGAATTTTGCGAGATGATCAAAAGTATCATGGAAGAAGAAGTTCCTAGTTTGGTAGAAGCCGGGTATCAGACAGCCCAAGAGCGCAGTATCGAAAAAATTGGTGAGCAACTTCGAAATGTTTATCTGCAAGTACTTGATGAATAACATTGATCTAAAATAAAAACAGGGTAGTTTGGAGGCGAAAAAACATGAAAATTGGCTTTTTTACCGATACCTATTTTCCGCAGGTAAGCGGAGTTGCGACCTCAATAAAAACCTTAAAAGAAGAGCTAGAAAAAAATGGACATGAGGTATATATTTTTACAACGACTGATCCAAATGCTGATAAATTAGAAAAAGATGTGATCAGGATGCCAAGCGTGCCGTTTGTTTCATTTAAGGATCGTCGTGTAGTAGTGAGAGGAATGTGGTATGCCTATTTGGTAGCTAAAGAATTAGAATTGGAACTGATCCATACACATACAGAGTTTGGTGCTGGAATACTTGGGAAAATGGTCGCCAAGAAATTAAAAATTCCTTTGATCCATACGTACCACACAATGTATGAGGACTACTTGCACTATATCGCAAAAGGTAAAGTGCTTCGCCAGTCCCATGTGAAGTATCTTTCACGGTTGTTCGCTAATCATACAACAGGCGTTGTTTGTCCAAGTGAGCGGGTAATCGACACGTTAAGAGGCTATGGTGTCGTGACACCATTACGTGTGATTCCAACGGGGATCGATATTGAAAAATTTAAGCGTGTCGATATCACGAATAAAGACATCGAAAAATTAAGGCAATCCTTGTACATCGAAAAGGACCAACTAATGATCCTCTCGTTGAGTCGGATTTCCTATGAAAAAAACATTCAAGCGTTAGTTTATGGCTTGCCACAAATAATCAAAGCATATCCTAATGCACGCATGGTGATCGTTGGCAAAGGACCTTATCTGGAAGAGCTACAGGAATTGATTACTACGCTTGGTTTGAGTGAATATGTTCAATTTACTGGAGAAGTGGCAAATGATGATGTTGCTTTATACTATAAAGCGGCGGATTTCTTTGTGAGTGCATCAACTTCAGAAACACAAGGACTAACCTATACAGAAGCTATGGCTGCTGGAACGCCCTGCGTTGTGGAAGGAAATGCCTATTTGAATCGCTTGTTTGACCATCCTTCTTTGGGTAGAACCTTTGAAACGGATCAGGATTTCGCACCAGCACTTATTGATTATATTAAAAGCGAAGTACCCCATGATCCACAAGTATTGGCATCGAAATTATATGAGATTTCTTCTACGCACTTTGGTGAAGCGATGATTGAATTTTATGAAGATATGATCGTCTATCATGCAAATGAATTACAAAGAAAAGAAGAAGAAGCATCAATCGAAAGAATAAAAATAAAATTAAATTCGTTTAAACGATAAAAATCAGGCGTTTACTCTAAAAAAATCCTTGTTTCTGGCGTATACTAGCATAGAGACAAGGATTTTTGATTTTTAGGAGGTAAAGAGATGAAAATTGGATTTATTGGTACCGGAGTAATGGGGAGTGCAATCGTGCGTCATCTGCTAGAAGCTGGGCATGAGTTGACTGTCTATAATCGAACAAAAGCAAAAGCAGATCAGCTTGTAAAAGAGGGAGCCGTTTGGGCAGGCACGCCAAGAGATGTAGCTGCTACTAGTGAAGTCATCTTTTCGATGGTAGGCTATCCTCAAGATGTAGAAGAAATCTACTATGGGGATACTGGCATTTTTGCTACTGATGTAACGAAACGTGTCTTAGTCGATTTGACAACAAGTACACCGACTTTAGCAGAAAAAATTGCAAAAACTGCCAAAAAAAAAGGAGCAGCTGCGCTAGATGCTCCAGTATCTGGTGGAGATCTAGGTGCTAAAAATGCGACATTAACGATCATGGTCGGTGGAGAAAAAGAGGTATATGATAAAATTTTGCCACTATTTCAAGTCTTTGGAACGACCTTCACGCTTCATGGGTCAGCAGGTAAAGGGCAACATACTAAAATGGCAAATCAGATCATGATCGCAGGCACAATGACAGGTATGACGGAAATGTTGGTTTATGCGGAAAAAGCCGGTCTTGATCTAGAAAAAGTCATTGAAACACTTGAAGGGGGCAGCGCAGCCAATTGGTCATTAAGTAACTATTCTCCTCGCATCCTGAAAAACGATTATACACCTGGTTTCTTTGTCAAACATTTTATCAAAGATTTAAAAATTGCTTTGGATGAAGCAAAGAAACTTTCTTTAACATTGCCAGCGACGGACCAAGCGCTGAAATTATACGAACAGTTAGCTGATCAAGGTTTTGAAAATGATGGGACGCAGGCTTTGATTAAACTTTGGTGGCCTGATGGAAAGATACCAGAAAAAAAATCTTAAAAAACTCGATTTTTTAGAGAAAATCAATGCAAGTCGGCCATGCTTTTGATACAATATAACAGAAATAAGAAAAGGAGGACCTCCGATGGCACATTCACAATTGGTTGCAATCATTAAACGACTGGAGGCTATGGTCGAATCAGCAGATAATGAACTGCAAGTCCGTCGTTTTGAAAAAGAGGGCGCTGAAAAATGTACAGTAACTTATGATAAAGCGACTGAAACATTTGAATTAACTGAAACAGATTCACATCAACAATATGAATTTGACAATATCGATATCGTAGCAATGGAGATTTATGACTTGATTCAATAAGAGTTTGCTTGAGGACAAGTAGTTGGCCTCTGCTTATCTTTTAGACGAATCAATACAAAGTATTTCTCTTCAAGCACTGATCTGTGCTTTGTTTGCTAGAGTTCGATCAGAATAGTAAGAGATAAAAAAAGAGAAGATTCCTAACCATTCATTTTAGGAATTCTTCTCTATTTTTTTGACTCTAGACTCGTTTTTCTCTGAATTCTTCTATAGTAACTCATCAAGATAAGCACAGGGTCGATTTCGTCTTTTGATAATTGACGCTTTAATGCCAGTTTCTTTTCGCCTTTTTCATAATAAAAGTGAGGAGTCTCATCTGCTTTGGTAATCACTGTATCTGCAAGCTGTCCGTAACAGATCAAGTAGTGTTTTCGCCTAGTGTCATCTATTGCTAGAGGTAAGCTGAAAGATATTTCAGGCGTCCGCAAAAATTTTTTCTGCTCTTTTATCTTTTGGATAAAATAAGAGGTCAATTCGATCTCGCGTTGGAGCACTGCCGCTTTTTCAAAATTCAACTGTTGGATAAAGTGGTCTTGTCTAAGTTTTTGGTAAGTCAATAGTTTTTTATTTCTTGCTTGAAGCAGTCCTTGGATCTCTTTTTTCTTTTGCAGATAAGAAAGCTGTGCAACCTCTGGAAGTTGGGTTTGCAAAGCTAAACGACTGATTTCGGAAAGCCAAGGCATTTGATAGGTTTCTTCAATGATCCTTAAAATGATCGGCATTTTCTTATATAATCGAAAAGGCCCATAAGTGTGAGTAAGTGGCACATCCGAAAGACTGAAGCCTTCGTCCGAAATATGTAAATAATTATAATTACTGAAATAATTCATTTGTCGGTTGTAAAAGGGGCGGTAATACTGAATCAGTTGACACTCCAATAATAGAGCATCTAATTCTGTGTCTACCACGACAAAATCAAAATCATCGATATGATGGATCAGACGACGGACTTTTTTTGAATGTTGCTGGTTTTTGTGAAAGTACGTACTTACGCGTTCTTTTAATTTTTTTGCTTTTCCAACATAGATAACGGAACCTTCTTTATTTTTCATTAAATAAACACCAGGTAATAACGGCAGTTGTTTTACTTTTTCTTTCAAGGGCGTATCTCCTTTTTTTCCAAAGCTACTATAGCAAATTTCAGCTATAGCAACAACTTTTAAATCTAAATATAAAGAAATTTATAAAAAATACTTTGATAATCAAATTAATTTTATTTGTATATCTATTTAATAATATCAATCGCAAATGCTGTTTTATCAGTTTTCCCAAATTAGTATTAGATTAAAAAAATATCATAAAATAAAAAAAATGGTTTTTAAGGTTGCATTTTGAAAAAAGTTAAGATATAGTTTGAACATCAAATGATTTGATAATCAAACTAATTAGTGGATGGTGGAACATGGAACCAGATTTAAAAACAGTGAATGATTATCTCGTTAGTGTGTTCAATGACATCTTGACAATCGAAGAATCTGAGTTGAAAAAATCTCAGTTTAAAGACTTGTCGATCACAGAAATGCATACGATCGAGGCAATCGGGATGTATAAGAAAAAAACGACTTCAGAAGTAGCCAAAGAACTGTCGATTACTGTTGGGACCTTGACCACTGCTATCAATAAGTTAGTAAAAAAAGGCTATGTTGAACGCATCCGAAGTGACGATGACCGCCGCGTTGTAAAACTTGGGCTGACGAAAAAAGGGAAACTTTTGTATCGTGTCCACCAACATTTTCATCGAGAAATGGTCGAGAATATTTTGGATGGTATGGCTACGGAAGAACAACATACTTTACTGGCTGCGTTGAAAAACTTGCATGATTTTTTGCGAGATTACAAGTGAGGATTTTTAATGGAACAATTTGGAACGATCACAGCAACCGCTAGTGTCCTTCCCGAAAAAATCATTACCAATGAGGATCTTTCTAAAATGATGGATACATCAGATGAATGGATCGCATCTCGAACGGGTATTAGGCAAAGACGTTGTGTTACAGATCAAGAAACTTCTGATCTATGCTATTTGGTAGCAGAAAAATTACTGAAAAAAAGAAATACCGCTGCGAGCGAACTTGATTTTATCATTGTTGCAACCATGTCGCCGGATTATGCGACACCCTCTGTCGCTGTTCAGGTACAGGGGAAGATCGGTGCAATGAAAGCTGTCGCATTTGATATCAGTGCAGCTTGCTCTGGATTTGTTTACGCATTGAGTCTAGCGGAAAAGCTGATTCGATGTGGTTCAAAAAAAGGCATTGTCATTGGTGGTGAGACATTATCAAAATTGATTGATTGGTCTGACCGTACAACCGCTGTTTTGTTTGGAGATGGTGCAGGTGGTGTGTTGTTTGAAGCTAGAAACGAGCAAAAATTATTGTCTGAACACTTAGCTGCTGATGGTACGCGGGGGGCTTCACTTACTGCAGGCTATCATCACAATGCTTCGCCGATTTATACAGAAGATTCAGAAGGTTCTTTCTATTTAAAGATGGTGGGAAGAGATATCTTTGATTTTGCTGTCAGAGACGTTGCGAAAAACATTAAAGAAATCATCAAAGATGAGCCAGTTGATTATCTGCTTTTGCATCAAGCAAATCTTAGGATCATTGAAAAGGTTGCACGAAAAGTAAAAATACCGCAAGAAAAATTTCTGACAAATATGGACAAATACGGCAATACCTCTGCTGCAAGTATTCCAATCCTATTAGATGAAGCGGTAACTAGTGGAAAAATCACTTTAGGAAAAAAACAAAAAGTAGTATTTACAGGTTACGGTGGAGGTTTAACTTGGGGAAGCATCCTCATGGAGCTGTAAACTGATAAAACATAAAAAATTGTAAACAATATCGGAGGAATATAGATTATGGTATTCGAAAAAATTCAAGAAATCATTGCTGAAGAATTAGGAAAAGAAACTGAAGAAATCAAATTAACAACAAATATCCAAGAAGACTTAGAAGCAGATAGCTTGGATTTATTCCAAATCATTAACGAGATCGAAGATGAATTTAATGTGAAGATCGAAACAGAAGACGGCATCAAAACCGTTCAAGATTTAGTAACTTATGTTGAAAATCAAACTGCATAATCATTAAGATTAGGTTGGGGGCTGGGACATTTCCTTTTATAGGATGTCTTGGTCTTTTTTACTAAATAGTCGCATCACTAATCCTAAAACTAATGGAGAAAATAAATGAAAACAGCATTTTTATTTAGCGGACAAGGCGCTCAATATCAAGGGATGGGGCAAGACCTCTATCATGAGCCAATCGTAAAAAAAACATTTGATGAAGCAAGCGAGATTTTAAGCTATGACATGGCGGAATTATGCTTTTCAGAAAATGAAAAGTTGAATCAAACGATGTACACACAACCGGCAATTCTAACTGTCAGCATCGCTTATCAGCGCTTATTGAAGAAACATGGGATTTTTCCGCAAGCAGCTTTGGGACTTAGTCTAGGAGAATATTCTGCGTTAGTTGCAAGTGAGGCATTAGCATTTGCTGAAGCCGTTGCATTAGTAGCAAAAAGAGGTGCCTATATGACAGAAGCAGCTCCTGCTGGTAGTGGCAAGATGGTTGCTGTGATGAATGCACCTATCGAAGTCATTGAAAAATGCTGTGAAAAAGCACAAGAACTAGGTATCGTCTCACCAGCAAATTACAATACACCACAACAAATCGTGATCGGTGGAGAAGAACAGGCTGTGGATCAAGCAGTTGCTTTACTGCAAGAACAAGGAATCAAACGAATGATCCCGTTGAATGTCAGTGGACCTTTCCATACTGCTATTTTAGCACCTGCTTCAGAGAAATTAGCAGCAGAGTTAAAGAATATTGCGTTCGATGAACCAAAAATCCCAGTTATCAGTAATACAACAACCGAAGTAATGACAAAGGACCGCATACCGACTTTACTTGAACAGCAAGTGATGAAGCCGGTTCGTTTTTATGAAGGTATCCATCGGTTGAAAGATCAGGGGATCGAACGGGTCATTGAAGTTGGCCCTGGAAAAGTACTTAGTGGATTTATGAAAAAAATCGACAAATCGATCCCAGTTCTACGAGTCGAGAATCAAGCAACTTTTGAGGAAACAATGACAAGTATCGGAGGTATATCATGGAGCTAACAGGAAAAAATGTGTTTATCACAGGTAGTACTAGAGGAATCGGAGCAGCAGTAGCTATCGCTTTTGCAAAAAAAGGGGCAAATATCATCCTTAATGGACGAGGAGAGATCCCAGAAGAGAAAATCTCAGAGATCAAAGCGTTAGGAGTAGAGTGCATTGGTATTTCTGGAGACATCTCAGATTATGAAAAAGCTGGAATGATGATCACTGAAGCAGAGACGAAATTAGGTTCTGTTGACATATTGATCAATAATGCCGGAATCACAAATGACAAACTAGTGATGCGAATGACGGCAGAAGATTTCAAAAAATGTTTAGATATCAATTTGACAGGAACATTTAATATGACTCAGCACGTTTTAAAGAAAATGATGAAAAAACGAGTTGGTGCAATCATCAACTTATCAAGTGTTTCAGGATTGATCGGCAATGTCGGTCAATCAAATTATGCAGCAAGCAAAGCTGGCGTAGTTGGTTTCACAAAGTCTGTTGCTCGAGAAGTGGCAACTAGGGGTATTACTTGTAACGCAATTGCTCCTGGATTTATCGCTACAGATATGACAGAAGTATTATCGGAAAAAGTCAAAGAACAAGTAGAAAAACAGATCCCAATGCAACGTTTTGGACAGGTCGAAGATGTCGCAAATACAGCAATATTTTTGGCGCAGAGTCCATACATTACTGGACAAGTCATCAATGTCGATGGTGGATTGGTCATGCACGGATAAACAAGGAGGAAATAAATCAATGAATCGAGTAGTAATCACTGGTTATGGTGTCACTTCACCAATCGGTAATGATGCCGAGAGCTTTTTAGAAAGTTTGCAAAAAGGAACAAACGGGATTGCACCCATTACAAAATTTGATGCCACGGAAACAGGCATCACTTTAGCAGGAGAGGTAAAAGATTTTCCTTATGATAAATATTTTGTAAAAAAAGATAGCAAACGTATGGATATGTTCTCGATTTATGGTATCTATGCAGCCTTAGAAGCAATGGGGATGAGCGGGTTAAATAAAGATGAAATCGACCAAGATCGTTTCGGAGTCATTGTTGGATCAGGGATCGGTGGCTTACCAACGATCGAAAACCAAGTCATCCGAATGCACGATAAGGGACCTCAACGAGTATCACCAATGTTTGTGCCGATGTCTATTGCCAACATGGCAGCCGGTAATATTGCCTTGCGTGTAGGTGCAAAAGGTATCTGTACAGCCATCGTAACAGCATGCGCAAGTGGAACCAATGCGATTGGAGAAGCTTTCCGCAACATCAAACATGGATATTCTGATGTCATCTTAGCAGGTGGAACGGAAGCATCGATTTGTGAAATGGGGATTGCTGGATTCGCAGCATTGACTGCTTTATCTCGTTCCACAGATCCGACTCGTGGTTCTATTCCATTTGATGAAGAACGAAATGGCTTTGTTATGGGTGAAGGTGCTGGTGTGTTAGTTATCGAATCTTTGGAACATGCACAAGCTCGTGGGGCTAAAATCTACGGAGAAATCGTAGGGTATGGTTCAAATTGTGATGCGTACCATATGACAGCTCCAACACCTGATGGCTCTGGTGCTTCAAAAGCAATGAAGTTAGCGATGGCAGAAGCAGGTATCACTCCAGAAGAAGTTGGCTATATAAATGCACACGGTACAAGTACACCTGCGAATGATCAGGCAGAGGCAAAAGCGATTCACATTGCTTTGGGAGATAGTTTTAAAGAAACTTATGTCAGTAGCACAAAATCCATGACAGGACATCTATTAGGTGCTGCTGGAGGAATTGAAGCGTTAGCAACCTTGATGGCCCTTGAACACCAATTTATTCCACCAAATATCAATGTTCAAAAACAAGATCCAGAAATCGACTTGAATGTTGTGATCAATGAAAGCAAACCTGCAGAACTGACTTATGCGATGAGCAATTCTTTAGGTTTTGGTGGGCACAACGCAGTCTTGTGTATGAAACGTTGGGAGGAATAATGTTGAATATCAATGAAATCAAAGAATTAGTCAGCCAATTTGACGGATCTTCTCTTACAGAATTTGATCTTCGAGAAGGACAATTCGAATTATACATGAATAAAAATGAATCAAGTCGCGGAGTGTCATCTCCTACGTCAACAGTGGAAGTTCCCAACGATGTGATGGCTGAACCGGTTGTTCCATCTTCGACTAGATCTGAAGTTTCTAAAGAAACTACGCAAACAGCGACTGAATCATTTGATGGTATTGAAGTAAACTCTCCAATCGTTGGGATCGTTTATTTACAACCTGCACCAGATAAACCACAATTCAAATCAGTGGGTGATAAAGTAACAAAAGGTGAAGTGATTTGTATCATTGAAGCGATGAAACTGATGAATGAGATCACTAGTGAAGTGGATGGTCAGATCGTTGAGATCCTTGTAGAGAATGAAGCAATCGTAGAATATGGGCAACCACTCTTCAGAATTCAACCAAACTAAGTAAATCAGGAAAGAGGGACAATATGAACATTCAAGAAATCAAAGAAATTATTCCGCATCGTTATCCGATGTTACTGATTGATCGAGTAGAGGAAATGATTGAAGGAGAGCGGATCGTTGCCAAAAAAAATGTGACGATCAACGAACCATTTTTTCAAGGACATTTTCCGGAAGAACCTGTTATGCCAGGGGTTTTGATCGTAGAAGCGATGGCACAAGCTGGAGCAGTTGCTCTATTGTCTTTAGAACAGTTTAAAGGAAAAACGGCTTACTTTGGCGGCTTAGATAAAGCAAAATTTCGCCGTAAAGTAACACCAGGAGATACATTATACCTTGAAGTTGAAATCATTAAAATCAAATCTTCTGCAGGTATCGGAAAAGGAATCGCAAAAGTGGATGGCAAAAAAGTTGCTGAAGCTGAATTAACCTTTATGATTGGATAGGTGAGTTATGTTTTCAAAAGTTTTGATAGCGAATCGTGGCGAAATTGCCGTACGAATTATCCGTGCTTGTCGTGAGCTTGGGGTTCAAACTGTTGCTGTGTACTCACAGGCAGATGCTGATGCGCTTCATACGCAACTTGCAGATGAGGCCATCTGCATAGGACCAGCTAAAGCGACTGATTCATATTTGAATGTGCAAGAAGTCTTAAGTGCTGCCATCGTGACAAAAGCAGAAGCAATCCATCCTGGGTTCGGGTTTTTGTCAGAAAATAGTCGGTTTGCTTCGATGTGTGAGGAATGCAATATTGCGTTTATAGGACCTAAAAGTGCCACGATCGATGCAATGGGAAATAAAATCAATGCACGTCATCTAATGCAAGAGGCAAATGTTCCCGTGATTCCCGGCAGTGACGGCGTAGTATCAACGGTGGAAGAAGCATTAGAGATTGCAGATAAGATTGGATATCCTGTCATGCTAAAAGCAGCAGCTGGCGGTGGTGGAAAAGGGATCCGAAAAGTTTTATCTAAAGAAGAATTACCACAGCATTTTTCTTCGGCCCAACAAGAAGCGGCAGCGGCTTTTGGAAATGATGAGATGTATCTAGAAAAAATCATTTATCCAGCAAGACATATCGAAGTACAAATATTAGGGGATCATTACGGGAATGTCCTACATTTAGGTGAAAGGGATTGTTCTTTGCAACGAAACAATCAAAAAGTGTTAGAAGAATCTCCATCTGTCGCTATTTCTCAAAGTAAGAGAGACAGTTTAGGAGCAGCTGCAGTACGTGCAGCTAAAGCAGTGAACTACGAAAATGCAGGAACGATTGAATTCTTGATGGATGAATCTGGAGAATTTTATTTCATGGAAATGAATACAAGGATCCAAGTTGAACATCCTGTAACAGAAATGGTCACTAATATTGATCTAGTAAAAAAACAGATCGAGATTGCTTCTGGGTTGCCATTAGAAATCACGCAAAATGAGGTGATTTTCTCTGGTCATGCGATTGAATGTCGGATCAATGCTGAAAATCCGGCGTTTCATTTTGCGCCTTCCCCTGGTACGATCCACAATCTGTTATTACCAGCAGGAGGAATGGGGCTTCGTGTCGATAGTGCTGTGTATTCCGGTTACACGATCCCTCCTTATTATGATTCAATGATCGCAAAAGTGATCGTTCATGGCGATACACGCTTTGAAGCACTGATGAAGATGCAACGTGCGCTCAGCGAAATCGTGACAGATGGCGTCATTACAAATGCCGAATTTCAGATGGATCTGATCAGTCATCCAGCGGTCATCGCCGGTGACTACAGCACTGCCTTTTTACAAGAAGAATTTTTACCGAATTGGTCACCCGAAACGGAGATAGGAGACGAGTAGATGGCTTTATTCAAGAAGAAAAAATACATTCGAATCAATCCCAATAGAGAAGAAAAGCCAACGAATGCGCCGTCTATTCCAGACAATATGTGGGCGAAATGTCCAAATTGCAAGCATATCATCTATACAAAAGATATAGGCGAGGAAAAAATCTGTCCTCATTGCGACTATAATTTTCGCATCAGTGTATGGCAAAGACTCGCATTGATCATTGATGAGAAAAGCTTAGAGGAATGGGATACGGAACTGGTTACGAAAGATCCATTAGACTTTCCAGGGTATCAAGAAAAAATCCAGAAAATGCAAGAAAAGACTGGTCTACATGAGGCGGTACTTACAGGTAAGGCAACGATCAACGGGCTAAGTTTTGCTGTCGGTGTTATGGACTCCAATTTTATCATGGGAAGCATGGGCACAGTGGTCGGTGAAAAAATCACACGGCTATTTGAACGAGCAGAAAAAGAACAGTTACCAGTTGTTTTATTTACAGCTTCAGGGGGAGCCAGAATGCAAGAAGGTATTTTTTCTTTGATGCAGATGGCAAAAATATCTGCAGCGGTGAAACGCCACAGTAACGCTGGCTTGTTTTACTTGACTGTGCTGACTGATCCAACTACTGGTGGTGTAACAGCCAGTTTTGCGATGGAAGGCGATGTCATCATAGCGGAACCACAAAGTTTGATTGGTTTTGCGGGAAGACGTGTGATCGAGCAGACGATCAAACAAGAACTTCCGGATGATTTTCAAAAAGCTGAATTTTTACTGGCACACGGCTTCGTGGATGAAATCGTTCCGAGAAAAGAACTGAAGAAAACGATATATGGGTTGCTTGAATTGCATACGCAGAAAGGTTGGATAAATCATGGATAGAACAGCATATGAAATTGTTCAACTGGCACGCGAAAGAGATCGTTGGACAAGTCTGGATTTTTTTGAAAATATTTTTGAAGGGTTTCGCGAATTTCACGGCGATCGCTTATTTGGGGATGATGAAGCAGTTGTCGGAGGTGTGGCTAAATTAGATGGAAAACCTGTGACAGTGATCGGCATCCAAAAAGGGCGAGATCTACAAGAAAACATCCGTAGAAATTTTGGCTCTCCTCATCCGGAAGGATATCGTAAAGCTTTACGTTTAATGAAACAAGCAGAGAAGTTCAAAAGACCAGTGATTACATTAATCAATACAGCCGGGGCTTATTGTGGGATCGGTGCGGAAGAACGTGGTGAAGGTGAAGCAATTGCACGGAATTTACTAGAGATGTCGGATCTAAAAGTACCAATCATTGCTATTATCATTGGTGAAGGAGGTAGCGGCGGTGCGTTAGCGCTTGGACTAGCAGATGAAGTCTGGATGTTGGAACAAACGATCTATGCTGTTTTGTCTCCTGAAGGATTTGCTTCTATTCTGTGGAAAGATGGGAGTCTGGCAGCTGAAGCAGCTGAGTTGATGAAAGTCGCTGCTACCGAACTGTTTGATCTAGAGGTGATCGATCGTGTGATCCCTGAAACCTTCAATGGTGAACCATTAAGCAAAGAAAAAGTTAGTCGAATGATGCAAAAAGCATTGATTGAAAAACTAACTGAACTATGCCAAACTTCCGTAGAAGAATTGGTGGAAAGACGTTACCAACGTTTCCGAAAATTTTAATGGATAAATCAATGAAAAAACATGTACGTTCTCTTTTTGTTAAAGAGAACGTACATGCTTTTTTATTTGTTTTGATTATTTTGCTAATTCATCAATAGAAAATGTTTTTGTTTCAATTGGCTCACCCTTGTCTGCAGCACTTCTACCCGTAATATTGTAAGTATTTCTTACTAATTCTGTTGCTTGACGTACAGTATAAGTTGCTTTACCCAGGTTGCGATCCAACTGAGAGTTTGTTTGGATTTTATATTGGTTACGAATGTTGGAAGTGAAAGGTGCATAACGACTAAGGTCCATTCCATCAAGATAAGACTCGTCAGTTGCATCAGGGAAACGTGTGATTAATCTATCATACTCTTTTATTGCTTGATCCACAGGCAACCCCTCTACACCTGATATAGACTGAACGTATTTGTAGGGCACAGCTCCATAAGCATTATAATCTAATTCAGCACTCCCAGTAAATGCTTCCCGTTTGATTCCCCATTCAACTAAGTAAATTTGATTAGGGGCTAACTCAATTGAATCTTCCGCTGTATGAAATGTTAGTTGAGTATTAACAGTCTGTGGATCTATAGATGAGTAATCAAACTCAGCTTTAACGTTCATTTTTCCAGTACTGAAAGGAACGGTAATCTCTCCCTCTACTACTTTTGGAATTCCAGCCACTTTTGAGCTTATTGTGGTAACCGTATTATCTGCGGTATACTGAAATGCGGGGATGTCCTGATTTTGGATATGATTGTCGTTATTAACGAAAATTTGGCTATCTAGTACAGCATATTCTGTTTTTGAAGCAGTTATATCATCATTTATAGTTACCTTTTCGCTAAGATTCACCGCAGGATCATGTTGACCATTCATACCTACATATTCTGGCCAACTAATTTCTTGATTCAAATACATTAAGTGAGATAGCTTATGAGAAAATCCTCTAAATTCAGCGAGTGTCCGTGCTCGAACAGAAGAAAATACTGGGGTTGTCTGAGTAATTTCTTGGGAAGAAGCTGTTCCCTCTAAATTTTGATCTATAGCGCTCACGGGTGTAGTTGCTAAAATAGTTGATGCCAAAATAGCTGTTACTCCTAGTAAATTGATTGTCTTCATATAAATGCTCCTTTTTTATAGTATAGTTTGTTCTGATGAAGCCTTTTCATAGATAAAAATAAAGTTATTGTTATTTTATTTGATCCACCCCCGATAATTGGATTATCACTATCATTTTTTAATTCAGTTTATTCTGATTCCTTGCTGTTTTGATCGCTTTTTCATCGCAATTAAATTAGTTTTTGATGAGTGATGATTATATTGTATTAGATTTAGTTTAGAATATGATTAATTTGTATAGTATTACAACATTTTTAATTTTAATTAATTTCGTTATTTTAAATGTATTTTTCTGACCTGCTTTTTCTGATAGCTAATCTTTTGTTATCGGTTTCATCTGCATTTGTTTGTTTATGCAACAATAGGCGTATACATTCATTTTAAAAACCATATTCTGCATTTTTATTTAATAAATATACAAAAAAGTGCTTTTTTTGAAATTTTCATGCTATAATAACTTCACTGAATAGAAAGTTTTGTATTAGGAGGAAATAAAATGAAAAAAATCACAGGTATCATTGTTACAGCTTTAGCTTTATTTGCTTTAGGAGCATGTGGAAGTAGCGGGGGTTCTTCTTCTAGCTCTTCTGATAAATCAGACAATCAATTAGCAGCGATCAAAAAAAGCGGTGTCTTGAAAGTTGCGACATCTGCCGATTACGCACCATTTGAATTCCATACAATGGTGGATGGAAAAGATAAAATCGTTGGTTCTGATATCGATCTAGTCAATGAGATCGCTAAGGAATTAGGAGTCAAAGCTGAAGTTTCTGATATGAGTTTCAATACTGTACTTGCTTCATTGAAAGAAGGTAAATCGGATATTGCGATTTCTGCCATCTCTGCTACTGATGAAAGAAAAGAACAGTTTGACTTTACGGATAATTACTACAATCCACCACAAGTTATTGTCATCAACAAAAAGAATAAAGATACTTACACAAGTACTGATGCATTGAAAGACAAAAATGTCGGTGCCCAAAAAGGTTCGATCCAAGAAGATGTTGTAAAGACACAGATTGAGGGTTCTAAACTAGTAACGATCGATAAAGTGCCAAATATGGTAGTGGAAGTGAACCAAGGATCATTAGATGCGATGGTTGTAGAAAAGACGATTGCGGAATCATATATCGCTCAAAATCCTGATTTGACAATTGCTGATATTACGCTTAAACCATCTGCTGATGAAGCATTTGCGATTGTATTACCAAAAGGCAGCAGTGACTTGCAAAAAGAATTGAATACCATCATCAAAAAGTTGAACGATGAAGGAAAAGTCGAAGAATTTATTAAAAAGAACAATGAACTAGCTGAAAAAACAGCTACAGAATAGAGGGTATAAAACGTGAACTTTTCATTTTTAGATAAATATCTCCCGTACTTTGTTTCTGGTACGGGAATCACGATCATTATTTCGATTGTCACAGTTGTCCTAGGAACACTGATTGGTTTAGTTATGGCTTTGATGAAACTATCAAAAAACAAACCATTGAATTGGATAGCTAATATTTACATTGAAGTATTACGGGGCACACCGATGCTTTTACAAATCATGATCGGTTTTCTGCTACTACAAGGTTTCTTTCCTTCAAAAAGTGTAGAACTAGGCGTGCTGACTGTAGATCTAGGAAGATTACTTCCGGGGATGATCGTATTGTCTTTGAACTCTGGAGCATACGTTGCTGAAATCATTCGTGGAGGTATCATGGCTATCAATTACGGACAGACAGAAGCATCTTATTCTTTAGGACTACGTCCAGCACAGACGATGCGTTATGTGATTCTTCCACAGGCATTGAGGAACATCTTGCCGCCATTAGGGAATGAATTTATTACATTGATCAAGGATTCCTCTTTGCTAACTGCGATTGGGATCAATGAATTGATGGGCGCAGCACAGATCGTCATTTCAAACTCATATATCCCTTTAGAGCCTTATTTCGTAGCAGCGGCCGTTTACTTCGTCATGACGTTCGTTACTTCTCGTTTATTGAATTTATGGGAGAAAAAACTTGGTAAAGGCTACCAGAGATAGGAGTAAAGCACAATGAGTGAAGCATTGATCAAAATCAGTCATTTAAATAAAAAATTTGGGGATAATGAGGTATTGAAAGACATATCTGCCGAAATCGTTCCAGGTGAAGTTGTCGTGATTTTAGGACCGTCTGGCTCAGGGAAAAGCACATTACTGAGATGTGTCAATCTATTAGAAGTACCAACTACAGGCAAGATCGAATTTGAAGGAGCAGATATCACCGATAAGAAAAATGATATTTTTAAGACTAGAGAAAAAATGGGCATGGTTTTTCAACAATTCAATCTTTTCCCTAATATGACAGTCTTGCAGAATATCACATTATCTCCAATAAAAGTAAAAAAATTATCAAAAGAAGCAGCAGAAAAGATTGCCAAAGACTTATTGGGAAAAGTCGGGCTTTCTGATAAGGCTGATGCATACCCACAATCTTTATCAGGTGGGCAGCAACAAAGGATCGCCATCGCACGTGCTTTGGCCATGCAACCAGGTGTGATGCTTTTTGATGAGCCGACTTCTGCGCTTGATCCTGAAATGGTTGGTGAAGTACTAGAAGTGATGCAAAAACTAGCAAAAGAAGGCATGACTATGGTGATCGTTACTCACGAAATGGGCTTTGCTAAAGAAGTGGGAGACCGGATCATTTTCATGGATGGCGGTGTCATAGTAGAAGAAGGCACACCAACTGAAGTATTTGAACATACAAGTAATCCTAGGACAGCGGACTTTTTATCCAAAGTCTTATAAAGATAAAGAAATAGCTACGAGTGGTCTTCTAGTCAAAGGGAGAGCAGCTCGTAGTTTTTTCTTTTAGGTACATTTATTCCAAAACGATTCAGGTATAGAGGTAGTTTTTTTTTAACATTTGCAGTATAATATAGTGTTGAGGAGTACGTTTCGTGCTCCTTCATTTTTTGCAGATGAGGAGACAACATGTTTTCAAATTATAAACCAACATGGATGGTGGATGCCATCTACAAAATTACCCCTGCACAATTAAAAAAACTGGGGATCAAAGCTGTTTTAACTGATTTGGATAATACATTGATTGCTTGGAATAATCCAGATGGCACAGAAGAATTGCTCGATTGGATTTTAGAGATGAGAAATGCTGGTATCCCAGTTGTTGTAGTTTCAAATAACAACTCGGAGCGTGTTGCACGCGCTGTTGATAAGTTCGAACTGATGTATGTGGCAAGAGCCATGAAACCACTCGCGCTAGGAATCAACAATGCAAAGAAAAAACTAAATCTTTCAGATGATGAATTAGTGATGGTCGGCGACCAAATCATGACAGATGTCAGAGGGGCGAATCGAGCGGGAATCCGTAGTATTTTAGTGAAGCCCATCATCGATACGGATAGCTGGAAAACACGATTCAATCGTTTTTGGGAACGTAAAATCATGGCCTATTTATTAGCACACAATCCTGATATGGGCTGGCGAGGTGGAATTGAATGAACGAAGAACTACAATGTATCGGCTGTGGAGCGGTGATCCAAACCGAACATCCTAATGAGTTAGGGTATACACCAAAAGCGGCATTAGAAAAGGGCTTAGTATCTGGCGAGGTCTATTGTCAACGATGCTTTCGCTTGAGACATTATAATGAGATCCAAGATGTATCCTTAACAGATGATGATTTCTTGCGATTATTGAACGAACTAGGACAAAAAGACGCATTGATCGTCAATGTAGTCGATATTTTTGATTTTAACGGTTCACTGATTCCAGGGCTGCATCGCTTTGTGGGCAATAATCCAGTATTATTAGTTGGAAACAAAGTGGATATTTTACCAAAATCTTTGAAAAAACCAAAAATGATCCAATGGATGAAAGAACGAGCATTTGAAGCTGGCTTACGTCCTGTTGAGGTCCTATTGACTAGTGCCAAAAAAGCGAATGAAATGGAAATGTTGCTGGAAAAAATCGAAGAATACCGTGAAGGACGAGATGTCTATATCGTTGGTGTGACAAATGTTGGAAAATCAACGTTGATCAATCAGATCATCAAAAATACAGCAGGTGTCCAAGATGTCATCACGACTTCTCAGTTCCCCGGAACTACTTTAGATAAGATCGAGATTCCTTTGGATGATGGACACTTTTTGGTTGATACTCCAGGAATCATCCATCGCCATCAAATGGCTCATTATTTAGGAAAAAAAGATCTAAGGATCATTGCGCCAACTAAGGAAATCAAACCTAAAGGCTATCAACTGAATGAAGGACAGACCCTTTTCTTAGGCGGATTAGCGAGATTTGATTTTATCAGCGGCGAACGTGGCTCTTTTATTGCTTATGTGTCGAATGATGTGAATCTACATCGAACAAAATTGGAAAAAGCGGATGAATTCTATGAAAAACACGTAGGTGGTTTATTGCAACCGCCTCGCCCTGATGAAGTAGCAGCATTTCCAGAACTTGTCCGTTTTGAATTTTCTGTCAAAGAGAAAACGGATATCGTATTTGCTGGTTTAGGCTGGATCACTGTTACGCAACCTGCTGTCGTAGCGGGTTGGGCGCCTAAAGGGGTAAATGTAATGAAAAGAAAAGCATTGATTTAAGGAAGAAGGAACGATATGAGTCTAAGAGGAAAACAAAAACGTTTTTTACGTAGTAAAGCCCACCATTTACAACCAATTTTTCAAATAGGAAAAGGTGGAATCAATTCAGCAATGATGGTGCAGATTGCCGAAGCACTTGAAAAAAGAGAGTTGATCAAAGTTTCCTTATTGCAAAATACGGATGAGATTGCTGAGGATGTGGCAAAAATTTTAGAAGAAGAAGTAAGATGTGAAGTTGTTCAGATCATCGGTCGGGTCCTTGTTTTATATAAACCTTCTTCCAAGGAAAAATATCAACGTATATCGAAAGAAGTTAGAGCAATTTAAGGAGTGACGATAATGAAATCGCAAGCGAAATCTTTTGTCCGTTCCCAAGTGTTTCCTCAAGCAATGCCACAAATTTTCGAGAAACGAAAGCAAGTAGGCATTCTTGGGGGAACGTTCAACCCTGTCCATCTTGCTCATTTAGTTATGGCGGATCAAGCAGGTAAAAATCTAGGTTTGGATGAAGTTTATTTGATGCCGTCTTATCAACCACCACATGTGGATGAAAAAAAGACCATCGATGCTTCCCATCGCTTAAAGATGCTTGAACTTGCGATAGCTGATAATCCCTTTTTAAAAATAGAAACGATCGAATTGACTCGAAAAGGTAAGAGCTATACGTATGATACCATGAAGGCATTAACTCAAAACAATCCAGAAACGGATTATTATTTTATTATCGGTGGCGACATGGTAGAATACTTACCTAAATGGTATAAAATCGATGAATTAGTCACAATGGTAAACTTTGTCGGGATTCAGCGTACCGGTTATACGACTGAGACACCATATCCTGTCATCTGGGTAGATGTACCTGAAATCGATATTAGTTCAACGAAGATACGACAAAAGATCCAACAAGGTTGTTCTGTTCGTTATCTCGTTCCTGATAAAGTGATTGACTATATCCAGAAAGAAGGGTTATATCAAGATGAACTATAGTGAAGAATACACGGGTTATTCAAGAGAGATATTGATGCAAAAAATCCAGATGAGAATGAGTGAACGTCGGTTCAAACATGTCCTGGGTGTAGAAGAAATGGCAATTGCATTGGCAGAAAAATACGGCTGTTCTCCTGAAAAAGCGAGTATCGCTGCGCTGACCCACGATTACGCAAAAGAACGCCCAGATGATGAATTCATATTAGTGATCAAAAGAGATGGTTATGATACAGCATTACTGGACTATGGCAATGCGATCTGGCACGGTGTTGTGGGAGCTTCTTTTGTTGAAAGAGAACTTGGTATTACAGATGAAGAAATCCTTCATGCCATACGTGTTCATACTACGGGAGCGGCAAAAATGTCTCTGCTGGATAAAATCATCTATGTGGCTGACTACATTGAACCCGGTCGTGTATTTCCTGGTGTGAAAGAAGCACGTGAACTTGCTTTGATCGATCTTGATGAAGCTGTAGCGTTTGAAACCAAGCATACATTGGCTCATCTCATTGAACAAGAACAACAAATTTATCCCAAAACAATTGAAACATATAATCGTTGGGTGGCTCAAAAATAATAGCTGCTCTATTAGGAGGAAATTATTATCAATAGCAAAGAACAATTACAGATCGCTGTCAAAGCAGCAGATTCAAAACGAGCAGAAGACATCATTGCCTTAGATGTTCGTGAAGTTTCTCTATTAGCGGATTATTTCATGGTCTGCTCTGCAAATAGCGAACGTCAAATCAACGCCATTACAGAAGAAATACTTGATAAGGAAGAAGAAAGCAATTACGAAGTAAGAAGAGTTGAAGGAAAAGAAGGTGGAAAATGGATCTTGATCGATCTGGGAGACGTCATTGTCCATGTTTTCCATGCACCTGAAAGAAGTTTTTATAATTTAGAAAAATTGTGGTCTGATGCACCATTAGTCGACCTAACTGACTGGTTAGATTAATATGGCTTATGAAATATTTGCTTTTGTTTATGACGAAGTAATGGATGAAACGCTGTATCAACAATGGCTAGATTTTTCGAAACGCCATTTACCTAAGGATACCCAAAATATTTTGGAGTTAGCTTGTGGAACAGGCGCTTTAGCTGTGGCATTTGCCAAAGATGGTTACCAAGTGACTGGTTTGGACCTATCGGAAGAAATGCTGATGATCGCTAGTCAACGAGCCTATGAAGAAGAAGCTTCTATCCAGTTTGTAGAAGGGAACATGCTTGATTTATCTGAGATGGGCCAGTATCAGGCTATTACTTGTTTTTCTGACTCTCTGTGTTATATGAAGAATGAACAGGAAGTGCAACAAGTGTTCGATGAAGTCTACCAAGCTTTAGAAGACGAAGGAAGATTTTTATTTGATGTCCATTCCATTTACCAAGTGGATACAGTTTTCCCAGAATATAGCTACCATTATCAAAATGATCGATTTGCTTTCTTGTGGGATAGTTACCCAGGAAAAGAAAAACACAGTATCGAACATTTCTTGACATTTTTTGTAGAAGATCCACAAGGATCAGGCACATTCATTCGTGAGGATGAGTTGCACCAAGAGCAAACATATTCTTTAGATAATTATTTGAGGATGCTAGAAAACAGCGGTTTTTCCAAAGTAGAAGCGTATGCTGATTTTACGGATGACCAACCATCTGAACAGACAAAAAGACTATTTTTTGTTGCATATAAAGAATAGAAGTCATAGAAGAAGCCCCGAGTTTCACTAAATAAGTCGGACAATCAGAAAGACTTTATCGTTTTCTGATGGTTCGGCTTACTTTTCGATTTTTGTAGATTAGGAGTATACGGGTACACAATGGTTTGAGTTTAATCATTTGTAGTTATTTTAAGCAAGGTGGGTGAAAGATGAAAGCTTGCGGTATTATCGTAGAGTACAATCCATTCCATAATGGTCATCGCTATCATGCAGATATGGCGAGAAAACAGACAGGTGCTGATATTGTTATCGCAGTCATGAGCGGTAATTTTTTACAGCGAGGAGAGCCAGCCATCTTAGATAAATGGGCGAGAGCGAATGCAGCTCTTGCCAATGGCATTGATCTAGTGATCGAACTCCCGATAGAATGGTCAGTTCAATCAGCAGATTACTTTGCCAGGGGTGCAGTTCGATTATTACAGAAGATTGGCTGTGATTATTTATGCTTTGGTACAGAAGGAGAGCAATCGTTTGATTATCAAGCATTCGGATCATTTGTTCAGGAAAACCAAAAGAGAATAGATCAAGCATTCTTGCAATTAGTGGATCAAACCATGAGCTATCCACAAAAAATGACAGAAGTATTCAATCGACTCTACCCTGAAATGAATTTAGATTTTTCGTCACCCAATCATATTTTAGGTTTGAGTTATGCGAAAGAAAACGCCTGTTATGATCGACCCATGCAGTTAGTACCGATTGCTCGAAAGAATGCGGGATATCATGATCAAGAACTACCAGAACAGCAAATTGCTAGTGCGACGGCCATTCGAAAAGCGTTGAGCGAAAAAAGAGCAATCGATCATTATGTACCAATTGAAACAGCCAAAATTTTTCAGTCTGTCTCGATGCAGACGTGGGAAACCTATTGGGCACTACTCCGTTATCGACTATTGTCTTCAGAAACAGAAGAATTACAAACAATTTATCAAATGACAGAGGGAATCGAAGTGCGACTTATAAAAGCGGCGAAAGAAGCGACGACTTTTGCTGATTTTATTGATTTGGTCAAAACGAAGCGCTATACGTGGACGAGGTTGCAACGTTTAGCTTGTTATACACTGCTAAATATCAAAACGGAAGAAATAAAAAGGCAACAAGCACATCTGTATCTAAATATATTGGGTTCGACAAAAAAAGGACGAGTATTTTTGAAAGAAAAACGAACGCTCCCGCTGTTTGCAAAAATAGGCAAACAGGAAGCACAGGTTGCACATCTTTTAATACGGAGTGATCAAATTTACCAGTTGGCGCCAGGTGTTCAGGAACAAAATTTTGGTAGAAGACCCTATATCTATGAATAAAAAATAGGAAATAGAAAAAATACTTCACAGAAATAGAAAACACAAGTATAATGGAACAGGACATTTTGTGTAACACACAATGATAAAAGAACGATTAAACTAGAAAGCGAAGTGAGAATATGGGACGTAAATGGGCAAACATCGTAGCGAAAAAAACAGCTAAAGATGCAAATAACAGCCGAGTTTATGCAAAATTTGGGATCGAAATCTATGCGGCAGCAAAATCAGGTGACCCTGATCCTCATGCCAATCAAAAACTACGTTTTGTCATTGAACGCGCTAAAACTTACAACGTACCTAAACATATCATCGATCGTGCAATTGAAAAAGCCAAAGGTGCAGGCGATGAAACATACTCTGAACTACGCTATGAAGGGTTTGGCCCAAGTGGTTCAATGGTCATTGTCGACACATTGACAAATAATGTGAACCGTACAGCAGCTGACGTACGTGCTGCTTTTGGTAAAAACGGCGGAAACATGGGTGTTTCAGGGGCAGTTTCCTACATGTTCGACAACACAGCAATTTTTGGTTTTGCGGGTGAAGACGCGGATGAAATCCTTGAATACCTAATGGATAAAGACATTGATGTACGTGATGTGATGGAAGAAGATGGCCAAATCATCGTTTACGGTGAAGTAGCAGATTTCCATGGTATCCAAGAGGCCTTAAAAGAAAAAGGGATCTCTGATTTTTCAATTGCAGAAATCCAAATGATCCCCCAAAATGAAGTAACATTATCTCCAGAAGATCAAGAGACATTTGAAAAAATGATCGATGCGTTGGAAGATCTTGAAGATGTGCAACATGTCTTCCATAATGTAGCTTTAGAAGATTAAGCATAAAAGAGGACGAGACAAAAGTCGTTTTGGTTTGAGAAATTGGAGAGAAAAACGAACAATACGCATTTTGTATTGTTCGTTTTTTTGACATTTCCTAAAAACTTGACTTTTGGGCGCCGTTTATTCGAGCATCCGTACCAAAACTGATTTTTAGATTTGGGCAACATTCTTTTTTTATGTAAAAGAGCAGATGGGACGTTTAAAAAAATGAAATACGTAAGTATAAAAGAGAAGTCTTATATTTTTGCTCAAGGAGGAGCGAACATATAGCACAACGCAACTTTCTGTCGTAATTTCGTATGATTTATTTTCTATTCTTTTTAGTCCTGTGTTATTATTATGTTATAAGTATTATTTGAAAAAATGATACATAGTAATGTGGATGTAGGCGGGGAAGAGTATGGAAGCAAAAATTAGTTTAGAGCCTTTTGAACGTATTTTAAGCGGTTACCAGAAAATCGAAGAACTAGCTGTGAATGTAGCAGATTGTTCGAAATTGGCACAGAAATATGCACGTTATGGGGTAGAAGGCTACCGCTTAGGAAACTATGTCGGAACTGGGTATCTCAATCGTTATCTAGAGTGTATGGTGGATCGTGCACCCATGTTGATATACAAAAGAAATTATTTGATCCCTCTGCTTTTTCGACGTTCAGATTCTGCTTATCAATTATTTGAAGAGGATTATCGAATGGAAGCTTTTTTCCGGTTATTGGAATGGAGCCTTAAACATCAACCAGGGAAAATCTTGATCGAAAAAAATGAAAAGTATGATTTAAAAAAAGCAAAGGTAATCGATAGTGCCTATCTAGCTTTTAGAGTATCGGAGATTCTTGACAGTGGTGGGTACCCCCTCAGTAATTTTCAGACGCTTGAGCAATTCATCGAATGGAATCGAATTTATCGCTTGATTGATAATGGTGGAATCGGTCGTCATAGTAAGCTGTTTGATCCAGAATATCCTGAAAACATGGAAGAGTTGCGAATGATCATCTCTTTAGTTAAATTAAAATATCCGGACACCGAACTCGTGGTTTGATTTCTGTGCTCCTAAAAACCAAATAGAGGCGGTAACAGAAATACTTTTTTGAAAATAAATATTTCTGTTACCGCCATTTATTTGTATTTAGAGCATGGGACAAAACTAAAAATCAGTTTTGCCACAGACTCTCGAATAAACGGTGGGAGCAGAAGCAACTCCTTCTTATTTCTCGGAGTTAAACACTTCTGTCCCAACCTCTCTTCATCTATTCTACTTATAAGTTTATTTTAGTGTAAAGCGCAGAGGACATCGTTTCGATCAGAGGGCTAGTTTCAGATGTCATTACATTCAATTCATGCATTGCGCGGGTACACATCGTATAAAGGACTAACTTGTCTTGGCTTGAGAAAAAGTTTTCTTGATCGATATTCCAGAGATATACACGATCGAATTCTAATCCTTTCGCTAAGAAAGCAGGCAATAAAACGATTTGTCGTTTCATGAAGTCTGTTTCATTTGAGATCAATTGGATCTTTTCTTTTAGGACGCTCGGTAGTTGCTCATAGAGCTGTTCACATTCAGCTTGCGTTTTTCCAATGATCGCCGTGCGCCAATAACGTGTTTTTTCTTGTGCTTGCACAAGTGAGTCAGACAGCCAATTTAAGCGAGCCTCTAAGGAAGTACCTTCCACAATGACTGGGAGCTTTCCTTTGCGAGCAGTTGTTTCCACGTGGTCTTCTTTTGACAAAAAGTGATTAGCAAAATCAGTGATTTCTTTTGTCGAACGGTAACTCGTCGTTAATTGGAAATGAGTGACTTCCTGCTCTTTGAATAATTGGTCAAGTGAACCTGTAATCGTTTCATTACCAAAAACATTTTGATTCAAATCACCACAAAATGTCAAATTCGCTTTCGGATAAACCGCCTGTAAAAGAGCCACCTGTGCAGGAGCGAAATCTTGCATTTCATCAATGAAGATATAGCGTGCTTTTTGTGTGGCGGAGACTGGATACACTTTGCGCATCAACAAGAAGAATAAGACAGCATCTTCTTGCTGCAAGTAACGTTGACGTAGATTTTCTTTTAGTCGCATTGCATGTTCTTGCCACATTTGTGGACTGATGTGATTCTTTGCCAAAACTATTTCTGGAATTGTTTTGATAAAATGCAGGTATTGTTTCGTAATATTGACGAATTGATAATTCATGATTCCGCGATAGATACGGCGGAATCGTTTTTTGACGATTTGATTTGCTAGTTTTTTACGTAAAGAGCGCTCTTTTTGCTCGGTGTATTCTAGATTAGGATCAGTCGCATATAACTCTTGTAATTGTTCTTCTGCCAGATCTTTGACCCATTGTTGACGGGTTTCGTCTTTTTGTAATCCACCCAATTTTTTTAATAATTTTGTTTGTAAGAGCGAAATACGTTGATGTAATGGTAACAGTTCATTGGTTTCTTGGTACCAAGTGCGGATCGATTCTTTTGACAAAATGGTGCGTCCATTGATTTTCATGTCACGAAACAGAGGACCGTAATTTGTGATTGTTTCGATATACGCATCAATGTGATCAATCAACGTCAAACCGCTTTTTAATGTTTTGACTGGATCTTTGTCACCAGATAAAAATCCAGCTTCCTGCTGGTCTTCTTCCAATAAAGTGAATTCAGGGACTAATTGGTCTAAATAGCTTTTGAATGTTTGCGTAGGAACGCCGCTTTCACCTAAAGAAGGCAAGACGGTCGAAATATAATCTGAAAAAAGATGGTTTGGTGAAAACAATAGCACATTTTCAGCTTCAAGCCATTTTCGATTATGGTAAAGTAAAAAAGCAATGCGCTGTAGTAAAGCAGATGTTTTCCCACTACCGGCGATACCTTCGATCAACATGACTTTGCTCTTTGTATCACGAATGATGGCATTTTGTGCTTTTTGGATGGTGGAAACGATATTTTTCATATGTGCGCTTGATGCATCATCTAAAATCTCTAGTAGGAAATCATCATTAATCACTTCAGAGGTATCGACCATCGAAACGATTTTCCCATCTACGATCTTGAATTGGCGTTTCAATAATAAATCAACATTGATCTTTTCAGTATCGGTTTCATAAAAGGCAGGGCCGATTTCTCCTTCATAATAAAGGTTTGCGATAGGCGCGCGCCAATCGATCACGATCGTTTCTTCTGTGAGATCTCGTAATGAAGCAATCCCTAAATAAAGGGTTTCAGCTTCATTTTCTTCTTTAAAGTCAATACGTGCAAAATAAGGGTTCTCTTTCATTACCGCTAGGGTTTGCAGACGTTTTTGCTGTGCTTCGAGTGTATGGTATTTTAAAAGTAGTTCTTGCTCGTGTTGGCGGTATTCAACAGCTGACTCATAAAAAGATTCATTTGAACCGGAACGGATCTTATGGGTAGCAGTCTCTTTCGTGGAATCATTCATTTCCTGTGTGAGCGTTTGTTGTTTATTGTCCAGCAGCTTTTGTTCAAGTTGGATCAAGTGAGTCGTTTCATCCACATGCTGTTGTTCTAGTTGTCTTTCATTCATTTCTTTATGTGCTCCTTCCGCCGTAAATAACGAATTAAAAGTATAGCACAAAAGCTGAAAAAAAGGTACCTTTGTCCATTGATTAGCAGAAGTTGTTTTTGATAATAGAGGATGAGAGTGATAGTTATTTTCATTTAAGAGTAAATAATTCACAAAGTTATGAGGAATCGGTATTCTATACTCTATAGAGGAGTGAGAACATGGCACATTTTAAGAAATTTTTATTAACTGTTTCTATAGGTATTATTGCGCTGATCAGTGAATTTATTTTTAAACAACCGCAGATTGCCTACCTTATCATTGCAGTCACTGGAGGCTTTTTAGCATTTTTTATGTTTCTTGAAATGATAAAGACCCTACGTTCTGGCAAATACGGTGTCGACATCTTAGCAATTACAGCAATTGTCGCCACGTTGATCGTAAGAGAATATTGGGCAAGCCTGATGATCTTAGTCATGCTGACTGGTGGAGATAGCTTGGAAGACTATGCCAATAAAAAGGCAAGTAAAGAACTACAATCTTTATTAGATCGTACTCCTCGCACAGCACATAAACTGGAAGATGGAAAACTAAAAGAGATTGCTGTTGATTCGATCGAAATCAATGACATTATCGTAGTCAAGCCAGGAGAAATCGTTCCGGCAGACGGAAGAGTAGTAAAAGGAGAATCTCAATTTGACGAATCTTCACTGACCGGTGAGGCGAAACCAATCACTAAAGTCGTCGGCGATGAATTGATGTCCGGATCAGTCAATGGGAATGACTCGATCCAGATGCAGATCGAAAAAAGAGCAGCTGACAGTCAGTATCAACTGATCATAAAATTAGTGGAAGAATCAAAAGAAAAGCCGGCTCACTTTGTTCGATTGGCAGACCGCTATGCAGTTCCATTTACACTGATAGCCTATTTGATTGGTGGGATATCATGGTGGTTAAGCAAAGATCCGTTGCGCTTTGCAGAGGTGTTAGTGGTAGCCTCCCCTTGTCCATTGATCTTAGCAGCACCAATTGCGCTAGTCGCAGGAATGAGCCGTTCTAGTAAAAACGGGATCGTTGTGAAGACTGGAACGACTATTGAAAAGTTAGCACGTACCAAAACAGTTGCTTTTGATAAAACGGGGACGATCACAAAAGGTTTCCTTGAAGTCGCTGAGATCCACCCAGAGCCAACCATTACAGAAGATGATTTGTTGATCTATGCTGCAAGTGCCGAGCAGGAATCAGGTCATATTTTGGCGCGCTCCTTACTAAAAAATGTGCCTCACGATCAATTGTTAGCTGTAAGTGATTTGAAGGAAATCACAGGGCAAGGGATACAGGCGATTGTAGCCGATCATCAAGTGAAAATCGGGAGAGCTTCATTTGTTGGCACCAATGAAGTTCAGACAACAAAAACAGCGATCTATGTTGCTATTGACGGTCAATTTGCAGGCACGATCCTTTTTTCAGATACCCTTCGTCCAGAAGCAAAAGAAACGATTCAAGAATTAAAGAAACTTGGTATTTCCGATCTCATGATGATCACAGGAGATGGGCAGGCAATCGCTGAATCAATCGCAGCAGAAGTAGGTCTGACTTCTATCCATGCACGTTGTTTGCCGCAAGACAAACTGAAGATATTGGAACAAATCCCTGAAAAAGATCGGCCCGTTACGATGGTGGGAGATGGCGTCAATGATGCACCTGCTCTAGCCATCGCAGATGTTGGGATAGCGATGGGTGCCCATGGATCGACAGCTGCTAGTGAAAGTGCTGACGCAGTCATATTGAAAGATGATCTAATGAAAGTCACAACAGCAGTAATGATTTCGAAAAGAACGATGCAGGTTGCCAAGCAATCGGTATTGATCGGTATCTTTATCTGTGTCTTTTTGATGCTCGTTGCAAGTATGGGTGTGATCCCAGCTTTATTTGGTGCAGTACTCCAAGAAGTAGTCGATACGGTATCGATCCTCAGTGCATTAAGAGCGAGAAGTGATAGATAAAGTATAGAAAATTCTTTTTACTTCCTTTGTTTTGCGGTATTATCAAGTGGTAGAAAATCTGTTAGTTTCAAGACCAATCATAAGGGAGACGATACAATGCCATTCGTACACGTAGAATTAGTAGAAGGACGTAGTCCAGAACAACTTGAAAATATGATGAAAGATATCACGGAAGCAGTCCACAAAAATACGCAAGCGCCAAAAGAGCACATCCATGTCATCATCAATGAAATGAAAAAAGGAACATATGGCGTAAATGGTGAATGGAAAAAATAAGTCACGTACTTACTTGATTTTTCTTTTTATTAGTGGTTAAATAAACACATAGTTGATTGATGAGAAAGCCAACTGAATTTGAGAGTCTTCGATAAGAGAGGAAAAGCTAGGCTGAAACTTTTCCAGAAGAAAACCAAAGGATGACCACTTTCGAAACCTTTGTCGAAACAAAGGCGGTCGTACCGTTATAACGCTTAAGGAACGTATTGGCGTTCGAAATTAGGTGGAACCACGAATCTTTCGTCCTAGTATCTTGTTTATGAGATGCTAGGACTTTTTTGTTGGAGTTCTCGATCAATCAAAAATCTAAGGGAGGCTATTTATTATGATAAAGATCACTTTTCCAGATGGCGCAGTCAAAGAATTTGAGGCTGGCAGTACTACTGCTGAAATCGCCGAAAGTATTTCAAAAAGTTTAGCTAAAAAAGCTTTAGCCGGTAAAGTCAACGGACAGTTGGTTGACTTGAATCGTGGGATTGAAGAAGACGCAACAATCGAGATCGTTACACCAGACCACGAAGATGCACTATCTTTAGTCCGTCACTCTGCAGCACATTTGATGGCTCAAGCAATGCGTCGATTATATCCAAATATTCATTTTGGTGTAGGCCCTGCAATCGATTCAGGCTTTTATTACGACACAGATAATGGAGAAAACCAAATCAGTGTAGAAGATCTTCCAGCAATCGAAGTAGAAATGATGAAGATCGTGAAAGAAAATCTGCCTATCGAACGACATGTCCTTTCAAAACAAGAAGCGTTGGATATTTTTGCAAGTGACCCTTATAAAGTTGAATTGATCAGTGAATTACCAGAAGATGAAGTAATCACTGCATACCAACAAGGTGAATTCATCGACCTATGCCGTGGACCACATGTTCCTTCAACTGGACGTATCCAAGTATTCAAATTACTATCAGTTGCTGGTGCATATTGGCGCGGAAATTCAAATAATCACATGATGCAACGTGTGTATGGAACAGCATTCTTTGATAAAAAAGAACTAAAAGAATTCATCCGCCTTCGTGAAGAAGCAAAAGAAAGAGATCACCGTAAACTAGGAAAAGAATTAGATTTATTCATGGTTTCGCCAGAAGTAGGATCAGGCTTACCTTTCTGGTTGCCAAAAGGCGCAACGATCCGCCGTACGATCGAACGCTATATCGTTGATAAAGAAGTCAGCTTAGGCTATCAACACGTCTACACACCGATCATGGGGGATGTAGAACTGTATAAGACATCTGGACACTGGGATCATTACCAAGAAGATATGTTCCCACCAATGGATATGGGTGACGGTGAAATGCTCGTTCTTCGCCCTATGAATTGCCCTCACCACATGATGGTCTATAAAAACGCGATCCATTCCTATCGTGAATTACCAATTCGTATCGCTGAACTTGGAATGATGCACCGTTATGAAAAATCAGGTGCTTTGTCAGGCTTGCAACGTGTCCGTGAAATGACGTTGAATGATGGGCATACATTTGTAAGACCAGATCAAATCAAAGACGAATTCAAACGTACGCTTGAGTTGATGGTTGCTGTTTATGCAGACTTCAATATCACAGACTACCGCTTCCGTTTGAGTTATCGCGACCCAAATAATACACACAAATATTTTGATGACGATGCAATGTGGGAAAAAGCACAAGTAATGCTTAAAGCCGCAATGGATGAATTAGAACTTGATTATTTTGAAGCAGAAGGAGAAGCTGCTTTCTACGGACCAAAACTAGATGTTCAGGTCAAAACAGCACTAGGTACAGAAGAAACATTATCAACGATCCAATTAGACTTCTTGTTGCCTGAACGTTTTGAATTGACTTACGTAGGAGAAGATGGTGAAAATACACATCGGCCAGTGGTTATCCACCGAGGAATCGTTTCAACGATGGAACGTTTTGTTGCTTATTTAACAGAAGTATACAAAGGAGCTTTCCCAACTTGGTTGGCACCGATCCAAGCAACGATCATTCCTGTTTCAGTTGATGCACACAGCGACTACGCTTATGAAATCAAAGAACGCCTTCAAATGAAAGGCTTGCGAGTAGAAGTAGACGACCGTAATGAAAAAATGGGGTATAAGATTCGTGCTTCTCAAACACAAAAAGTCCCTTACCAATTGGTTGTAGGAGATAAAGAAGTAGAGGATGCAACAGTAAATATCCGTAAATACGGTAGTAAAGAAACATCCGTAGAAGATCTGAATATCTTTGTAGATGCAATTGTTGCGGAAGTACAAAACTATAGTCGTGAAGGCTAATCAATAGTAGACACAAAAAGCAGCAGAGAAGACGATTTGTCTTACTCTGCTGTTTTTTCCACTAGCGACCACAAGGAATATTTAGACAAAAACTAAAGAAATTTTATACATTGCTGTGCCGCTCAAAAGGCTTAGATATGGTATACTTACATAGACTGTAAGATGAAAAGGATGTGAGATCTATGGGCGTTATTAGCCATATAAAAAGCATGATGGAAGAGTATTCCTCTGCAGAAAAAAAACTTGCAGATTATATTATCAACAATGTAGAAAAAATTCCAACGATGACGGCCAATGAACTAGCTGAATCAGCTGGATTAAGTGCGCCAACAGTCGTTCGATTTTCTAAAAAAATCGGCTATCAAAGCTTGACTGATTTTAAAATAAATATTTCGACAGAACTCCAAACAGGTATCGACGAAGGCTTTAGCGACATCCAACCAAATGAATCCTTTTATTCGATCAAAAATAAATTGGGAAATAATGCGCAAGTGGCGATCAGAGAGACGGTTGACGTCTTGAAAGAAGAAAAAATCCAAGAGGTCGTTCAAAGTTTGGAAGGTGCAGAAACAGTTTTTTTATATGGTGTAGGAGCTTCTTCTCTTGTGGTGGAAGACATCGTGCAGAAATGGTCACGGGTCGGAAAACCGATCATCTCTGAAAAAGATATACATGTGCTACTCCCTCAGTTGGTAAGTAATGAAACGAAAAAAGTGCTGTGGCTGATATCCAATTCTGGCAACACTGCAGACGTGGTTGCAGTAGGAAAGATCGCTAAAGATCTGAGTATTCCAGTAATTGCTTTAACACAATTTGGAACCAACCATTTAAGCAGAATCGCAGATGTCGTCATCCAAACCTCCAGACCAAAAGAAATCACTAACCGAAGTGCAGCAACGAATTCCTTGTTAGCTCAATTCGTGACAATCGATATTATTTTTTATTTGTATATGGCAAAAAATGAACAGTTGAGCGAAAAAGTGGGAAAAACAAGACAAGCAATCAAAGGCTATTTTGAGTCGAAACTATGATTGTGCGAAAATAATAGAAACACAGGTAGTTTTCCACAGTAAAAATAGCACCTGTTGTGTTTCACGGGAATCAGAACGAAAATTATTAAAAAAGCTCTGTTTTTTAACGATTTGAATTATTTGTATTTGTGACGCAATTTAGTTTTGTGAAACAAAAGGAGATTTTTATCTTGAATTTCGTTAAAGAATTTTTTTAGCATAACTTTTTTTCTTTTTTAATTTCAGAAATTTAGGTACAATGAATCGTGAATGTAAGTAGGTAAAAGATAGGAATGATGAAAGATTTTATGAAAAAATTTATGAACAATTCTTGGATGGATAAAATAAAAAAAGGAGCACAGGAACCAAAAAACAAACCATTTCGCCGTTCCCACGTGCCTTTTCGCTTAAATTTTCTTTTTTTCATTATATTTACATTGTTCGTAGCGCTGATTGCTCGACTGGGGTATCTGCAAATCGTCAATGGGGAAGAGATGGAAGCAAAAGTCAAATCTTCATCTACCTTGACGATCCAAACAAGTTCTCCTCGAGGAATGATCTATGATTCAACTGGAAAGGCGTTAGTGACAAATCAAGCAAACCAAGCGATTACCTTTACAAGAGGGACAAAAGTCACGTCAAAAGATTTGCTGGAGGTAGCAACGAAACTCAATCAATTGATCGATGTTCCAGCGGATGAGAATTTGACCGAACGAGATAAAAAAGATTTCTGGTTGGCTGATCCTAAACATTTGAAAGAAGCAACGGAACGACTTTCCGCTAAAGAAAAGCAGTTGGAAACTAGTGAGCAATACAGTGCAACTGTAGACAAGGTCACAAAAGATGAAATCCAATTCAATGAAGAAGAATTAAAAATTGCAACGATTTTTAAACGCATGAATAGTGCCTACGAATTGAATACAGTATTTATCAAAAATTCTGGGGTGACTGACCAAGAACTTGCAGTCGTAGCGGAACACGCTTCAGAGTTACCAGGCGTTTCAACTGGAACGGACTGGACACGTCAATACAATGCGGCAGACTCATTAAAAAGTATTTTAGGCAGTGTTACTACAGAAAAACAAGGACTGCCAGCGGATGAAGCGGATAAATATCTAGCCAAAGGATATTCTCGTAATGATCGAGTTGGTCAAAGTTACCTTGAAAAACAATATGAAGATGTCTTACAAGGTACAAAAACACAATACGAAGTAACTTTAGACAGTGATGGAAATGTCACAAATAAAAAAGAAATCTTTGCTGGCGAAAAAGGGTCTAATTTGATGTTGTCCATCAATGCAGAATTCCAATCGAAAGTGGAGGACATCTTAAAAAATAATTATCAGACACTAGTCAATAATGGGAAAGCGAAATATTCACCGGGTGCTTACGCAGTTGCGATGAATCCTCAAACTGGGGAAGTATTGGCAATGACAGGATTCAGTCATAAAGAAGGGTCGAATGAACTGACAGAAAATGCTTTGGGTACGATCACAAGTGCATTCACACCGGGGTCTGTTGTCAAAGCAGGAACTTTGACCGCTGGTTGGCAAACAGCGGCGATTGCTGGCAATCAAGTGTTGGTGGATGAACCAATCAAACTGCAGGGTTCTGCTGAGAAAAGTTCGGTCTTCAACCGCAGTGGACAAATACCTATCAATGCGGTAAAGGCGCTTGAATTATCGTCAAATACGTACATGATCAAAGTCGCATTAAAAATGCTTGGCTTGGAATATACACCTAACATGGGCTTACCTTCTCTTGATGAGGAAGCAAAAGCCTATGAGGAATTACGTAAAGCATTTAAAGAATTTGGTTTGGGCACAACAACAGGTATCGATTTGCCAAATGAATCTGCCGGTATCTCCCGTTCAGTCGATTTTATGAAGAAATTCAATTCTGACAACGGCGCACAATGGTATTCACCGGGTAACTTCACCGATCTTGCGTTCGGTCAGTTTGATACGTACACGCCGATCCAATTAGCACAGTATGCATCTACGGTGGCGAATGGTGGAAAAAGAATCGAACCTCGTCTAGTGAAAGCTATCTACGGCAATGATGCAGATGGCAATCTAGGAGAAGTAAAAAAAGAAATCGAAACAAAAGTAGCGAACAATGTAGACATTACTGCGGAAGAAATGTCTATTCTTCGTGAAGGATTCCATCAAGTCGTTCACGGAACGGATGGGTATACGACAGCTAAACCTCTGGCTAACGCAAAAATGGATTTGTCTGCCAAAACTGGTACAGCTGAAACAGTGGCAGAAGGGCATCCTGATATCACAACAGTTAACAGTAATATCGTAGCCTATGGTCCAACCGATAATCCTGAGATAGCTATCAGTGTAGTTTTACCAAATCTATTGGATGAAAAAGACCATATGAATTTGACGATTGCTCAAGAAATCATGGATACTTACTATGATATGTTTATGGCGAAATAAAAAAGAGCATCAGAAACTGAAATGAGTTACTCCCTCATATAAAAAAACAATCCTGACTAAAACGTTATTTGACGTTCCAATCAGGATTGTTTTTTTAGTTTTATAAAGCAAGCAAATCCTCAAGGTAAGCTGCTAACCCATCTTCTTGATTGGACAGTTCTGTAACATCATTCGCAATGCCTTTCAATTGATCCGTACCATTTTTCATGGCAACTCCCCATCCAGCGTATTCCAATAATTCAAGATCGTTATGCTCATCACCAAAAGCGATAACATCCTTTTGGTCAATATCAAGATAATTTGCGATACGGTGGACGCCTTTGGCTTTTTCGATCCCTTTTGAGACGATTTCCAAAATGGCCATTGGACCGCCCCAAGTCCGAACATCAACAAATTGACCAAATTGACGAGTCAACTCAGATGAAACCTGTTCGGCATAACGTTTTTCCGTTCTTACTAGTAATGAAGTGGGATTAGTCGTCAGGTTCTGTGGGGACAGTAGATTTTGTGGGCTAGGTTTTGCAGAAGCAAAGATCTTTGCATCAAAAAAATCAAAGCTGTCAATAAAAAAAGTTTCACGATTCTCAGCGGCGATAAACTCTAAGTTCAACTGGCGTTTTTGAGCCAAGATATCAAAAACAATTTGTTTATCGATTAAGGTTTCTTTTTCTTGTGCCCAATGTTTGTTTGGGATATGGACCAGAGCGCCATTAAAATTGACCATAGGCGTAGTTAGTCCTAATTGTTGATAATATTGATAACTCATTCTAAAAGGTCGCCCGGTAGCAATGCTGACATGGTGACCAGCTGCCACGGCTTTCTTTAACGTATTTTCGGTTTTAGAAGTGATCAGTGATTCTTGATTCAAAGTAGTTCCATCTAAATCAATTGCAATGAGTTTTTTATTCAAAAATGTCATTCCCTTCAAAGCGATGTTTGTTTAAGTCTAGCATATTTTAGTGAATAAACAAGATACAACTTAGGTCAGATAAAAGCGGATACGAAAAAAATAACTTAATGTTCCTAGATTGAAAGTACATACGAAGTAAAACACGAACATTATTCTATTTTTTTAGTTTTTTTTTCATTTTTTTATTGAAAAACGAATGAAGCAACCTTATAATTTGAAATTGTTTGATGGAATGCATTTTTTGTCTTATTGGTATATAAATTATTAAGCTTTCCGTTAGAAAAAAGTCAGGGAGTGGAAGTTTTATGGAAAAGTTTTTCCAGTTAAAGAAGAATAACACGAATGTATCAACAGAAATGATGGCGGGGGTTACGACTTTCTTTGCAATGAGTTATATCTTGTTTGTGAATCCAACCATTTTATCTGCATCAGGAATGCCATTTCAGGCGGTCTTTTTAGCAACGATCATTGCTTCAGTTATTGGAACATTAGTGATGGGGTTGTTCGCCAACGTTCCTTATGCACAGGCTCCGGGGATGGGACTTAATGCCTTCTTTACATTTACTGTTGTTTTTGGATTAGGGTATTCTTGGCAACAAGCGTTAGCGATGGTCTTTATTTGTGGGTTGATCAATATTTTTATTACGGTAACAAAAATTCGTAAAATGATCATCCATGCTATTCCAGAAAGTCTGCAAAATGCGATTGGCGGAGGAATTGGAATCTTTGTTGCTTACGTGGGTATCAAAAATGCAGGTTTCTTATCTTTTTCAGCGGATCAATCAGCAATCACTAGTTCTGTTGTTGAAGGTGGTAAAGCGACAAATGTGACAATCAACGGCGGTATCGTTCCCGCTTTAGCAAATTTCAATAATGCACCAATTTTATTAGCAGTTATTGGTTTAGTATTTACAGCAATTTTAGTTGTAAAGAATATCCGTGGGGCTATTTTGATCGGGATTGTGGTGACAACAGTTTTAGGTATCTTAATGGGTGTAGTTGATTTAGGTACAATCGATTGGAAAGCGAACTCTCTAGGAAGTTCGATCAACGAATTAGGTACAACTTTCGGAGCCGCTTTTGGCAAAGAAGGGATGCAATCATTATTCAGTGATTCTTCAAAGATTCCTCAAGTGTTGATGACAATCATTGCGTTTAGCTTGTCTGATACTTTTGATACGATTGGTACATTCATCGGAACTGGTCGTCGCACAGGAATCTTCTCTAAAGCGGATGAAGATGCACTAGAAGATGGCAGAGGGTTCAAAACTAAGATGGATAAAGCATTGTTTGCAGATGCTATTGCTACATCAGTTGGGGCAATTTTTGGTACATCAAATACGACTACTTATGTTGAGTCTGCTGCAGGGATCGGAGCAGGAGGTCGTACAGGATTAACTTCTGTGGTAGTCGCAGTATTGTTTGCCTTAAGTAGTTTCCTTTCTCCTCTAATTGCAATCGTTCCAACACAAGCAACTGCTCCTGCATTGATTCTAGTAGGGGTAATGATGATGGCATCATTTGCAGATATCAAATGGCTTGATATGGAAGAAGCATTGCCAGCATTCTTCGCATCAATCTTTATGGGCTTATGCTACAGCATCTCTTATGGGATTGCTGCAGGATTCATTTTCTACACGATTGTCAAAGTAGTGAATGGAAAAGCAAAAGATGTTTCAATTGCTTTGTGGGTCGTAGACATTTTATTTATCATTAATTTTATCATCCTAGCAACAATCTAATTTTTTATTGAAAATTAGTTGTAAAAAATTGAACTCGCTCTCGCTAACTGTTCTCAGTTAGTTGAGGGCGTTTTTTTGTCACAAACAGCCTTCACTGATAAAATAATAAGTAATAGAAATAGGTAAATGAAAAAATATTGGAATATTCAGAATATTTTTCAATTATCTCGATACATCGATTGCATAGGGGCGAAAAAATAAGGTATTATGAAAGAGATGAAAGAGGGATGATAGATGAAGAATCAATGGAGGAAAAATTTGATCATTACTTGGATCGGTTGTTTCTTTACGGGCTCAAGCATTAGTTTAGTTATGCCATTTATACCAGTTTATGTTGAACAATTAGGAACACCCAAAGACCAGATTGAATTGTTTTCTGGGTTAGCCATTTCAGTGACCGCGTTTGCTTCTGCGATTGTGGCGCCGATTTGGGGTAATTTGGCTGACCGGAAAGGGCGTAAAATCATGATGATCCGAGCAGCTGCCGGCATGACATTTACAATGGGTTCTCTTGCCTTTGTACCGAATGTCTATTGGTTGTTGATCATGCGCTTTTTAAATGGGATCTTGTCTGGTTACATTCCGAATGCTACTGCAATGATCGCATCGCAAGCGCCAAAAGAAAAAAGCGGTTGGGCGCTAGGGACGTTATCAACTGGGGCAATTGCGGGAAATTTGATTGGCCCTTCGATGGGTGGTGCATTAGCACAGTGGTTTGGGATGGAAAATGTTTTTCTGATCACTGGGGGACTGCTGTTAATAACAACGATGTTGACGATTTTCCTAGTGAAAGAAGATTTCCATCCAATTGAAAAGAAAGATTTGATCAGTACGAAAGAGTTATTCTCAAAAATGGATCATTTCTCTATTTTGGTTGGTCTTTTTGTGACAACGTTGATCCTGCAAATCGGGATCACGACGATCAGCCCGATATTGACCTTATATATCCGTCAATTGAGTGGTAATTCAGAAAATATCCTGTTTGTCAGCGGATTGATCGTTTCTGTTGCCGGTGTTTCTGCTGTGTTCTCATCCCCAAAATTAGGGAAACTCGGTGATAAGATCGGTAATCAAAAAGTTTTATTAGCTGGCTTGGTAATGTCCGCTTGTTGTTACCTACCTATGGCATTTGTGACTACTCCCTTGCAACTTGGACTACTGCGGTTTATCCTAGGATTTTCGACAGGTGCGTTGATGCCATCTATCAATACGCTTATTAGTAAAATCACACCAACTGAGGGAGTCAGTCGAGTGTATAGTTATAACCAAATGTTTAGTAACTTTGGACAAGTATTAGGCCCAATGTTAGGCTCCACTGTTGCACATGCCTTCAATTACAGTGCAGTATTTATTGTGACAAGCCTGTTTGTTCTATCAAATATCTTTTTGTCATTATTTAACTTCAGGAAGGTCCTTCATCAAAAATTGTGAGGATAGTTTGATGGGAATTTCAAAGCTATCAATTTGATTGGAAATTGAAAAAAGGGTGAGACTTTGTCTCACCCTCGCTTTATTTTTATGAATGTGATGAGGATTCTTTTCTAGGGACAGCAACTGCACCAAGCAAAATGACAATAACGCCTGCAATCAAAGAAATGATCGTTGTTAAAGTGAAATCATATGCACCTTTTGTTAGAGCACCGCCAATGTAACCTACGACTTGACCTAACACAAATGACCAAAATAATGTTACGATATATCGCATAAAGAACACCTCTTTTCTAAGATTAGTTTACCAGATTTTTCATGAATGTAAAGAAACCAGGTTGTAAAAAAGCAAGTTTTATGATTTTATTATCCCGTATGATAGAATAAGAAGAATACATACAAAACAGAGCGTTCGCTAGAGCGTGATCAATTCACAGTAAAAGTTAGAATCAAACTTAACTATAAACTGCTGTCTAATTATATAAAAGGTGGAATGAATATGTTTTTCCCACAGCTTTATACTAAAACGTCCTATTCCCTACTACAAAGTACGATCCGTGTGACGGATTATATCCAAGAAGCAAAGAAATCAGGCTATTCTGTACTGGCAATCACCGATCAAAATGTTCTCTATGGCGTTCCTGAGTTCTATCAGACCTGCATCAAGGAAGGTATCAAACCAATCATAGGCGCAGTTATTTCGTATAGTTATGAAGAACGACTGTATGATCTATTAGTTTACGCGAAAGATACTACCGGTTATCAACAGTTGATGCAGCTTTCAAGTAAAAAAATGATCCAAGAAAATTTGTTGTTAGATGATTTCAATGAAACAGATCATTTGATCTTTGTTATCCCGACACAGCATTCTGTAAAAAATGATTTTGAGGTTGCAAAAAATTTTGAGACCCATTGGCAATCAGTGAAATCAAAAGTTGCCCCACAGGATTTCTACGTGGGGGTGTCTGATACAGATAGTGAGCAAAACTGGCTCGATTTTTTAGTGAAAAACAATGAGTCGCTTTGTGCGTTGCATCCGATTGCTAGTCTTCGAGAAGAGGAACTATTTGCTTTAGAGACGATGAAACATATCAAAGAGGGAAGTCAACTCCCTTTAGAAGAGCTTACACAACAACAAAATAGAGCAAGACAAGGCTTTCTTCTTTCTGAGAAAGAAGTGATGACCCGTTTCCAAGAGGCAAATTTGGCTAAAGCGGTGGAAGGTGCGCAACGGTTAGCTAATTCAATCTCCTTTGAGTTCCAATTTCATCAAAAACTTCTTCCCCATTATCCCGTACCAGGAAATAAAACAGCAGGAGAATATCTTGATGAATTATGTCAGACACAATTAAGCAAGCGTCTGGCACAGATCACACCAGAATATCAAGAACGGCTGACTTATGAATTATCCGTGATCCATCAAATGGGATTTGATGATTATTTTCTGATCGTCTGGGATGTCATGGCATTTACACATCAAAACAACATCGTTACCGGAGCAGGTCGCGGGTCTGCCGCCGGTTCGTTAGTAGCATATATATTAGAAATCACAGATGTGGACCCTTTGAAGTATGATCTATTATTTGAACGTTTTTTAAACCCAGAACGATATACGATGCCGGATATCGACCTTGATATACCAGACAATCGGAGAGAAGATGTATTAAATTATGTAAGAGAAAAATACGGACAATACCATATGTCCCAAATCGCTACCTTTGGTACAATGGCAGCGAAAATGGTGCTACGAGATGTTGCCAGAGTGTTTGGGCTTTCTCAAAGTGAAGCAAATCGTTGGTCTAAAGCAATTCCTAATCAATTAAAAATCACATTGAAAGAAGCATATCAAGCATCTAAAAATTTGGTGGAATTAGTGAATGCGAATGAAAAAAATCAGTTGTTATTCAAAACAGCCATAATTTTAGAAGGGCTTCCTAGACATGTTTCCACCCATGCAGCTGGTGTAGTTATCAGTGATAAAAATCTTTTAGAGTTAGTTCCCTTACAAAAGGGCTCGGACGAAGCGTTTCTAACTCAATATACGATGAATGACGTCGAAGCAATCGGATTATTGAAAATGGACTTCTTAGGTTTAAGAAATCTTTCAATCATCGACTATACGCTGAAGGTCATCAAAAAAGTAGAGAAACAAGAGTTGCTGCTCAAACAGATCCCATTGAATGATCCCCAAACACTTTTGTTGTTTCAACAAGGGGATACGACAGGTGTCTTTCAATTTGAATCAGCTGGTATCCGTAATGTATTAAGGAGTCTAGGGCCGGAAAACATTGAAGATATTGCAGCAGTCAATGCGCTTTATCGACCAGGTCCGATGCAAAATATCGATACATTTATCGCACGGAAAAAAGGCAAAGAGGCAATCAATTATCCTGATGATTCATTGATGCCGATTCTGAAAAATACTTACGGCGTGATCGTTTATCAAGAACAGATCATGCAAATTGCGACTAAAATGGCTGGGTTCTCACTTGGACAATCAGATATTCTTAGAAGAGCGATCAGTAAAAAGAAAAAAGAAGTGATCGATAAAGAACGAGAGCATTTTGTGAATGGTGCACTTCAGCAAGGATATTCGAGAGAAAAAGCGGTTGAAGTATATGATTATATCGAGCGGTTTGCAAACTATGGCTTCAATCGTTCCCATGCGTTTGCTTACTCTTTTGTAGGATTTCAAATGGCTTATCTCAAAGCACATCATCCTGGCGCATTCTTTGTTAGTTTAATGAACTCTGTTCGTCACAATACAACGAAGTTAAAGGAATATATTGCAGAAGCACGCAAAAAGAAACTAAAATTAGTTGCGCCTTCTATCAATCAGAGCTATTACGGATTTGAGCTAGTCAATAAAGAAGAAATTCGTTTTGGACTAACTGCAATCAAAGGGGTCAGAAGAGATTTCATTGAAGACATACTGAAGGATAGAAAAGAAAATGGTGCCTATCAATCAGTGGATCAATTTTTGATCCGCCTAGACAAACGCTGGCTAAAATTAGACTTACTTCAATCCTTAGTCGCGGTGGGCGTATTTGATGAACTTTCGCCCAATAGAAAACAATTGATGCTTGATCTAGAAGGTAAGATCCAAAATGTTGTGTACAGTGGTGGAAGTATCGATCTGCTGGGGATCATGGCATTAAAAGAAGAAGAAGTAGCTGACTATCCGCTTGAAGAAAAACTGAAACTCGAAGAAGAATATCTAGGCGTCTACCTTTCTGGGCACCCTACAGAAGGGTACGAACGATTGAAAATGGCTAAAAATATCCGTTTAATCACCGAGATCGTTGCCAAACAAGCAACGTGTCTGCTGGTTATGATCAAAGAGATTCGAGAAATCAGAACGAAAAAAGGGGAATTGATGGCATTTATTGAGGGAACAGATATCAGCGGTGAAATATCCATCACTGTTTTCCCGAAAACGTATCGACAATTTCGTAAATTATTTGAGGTAAACAAAGTGATCTTTGTCCAAGGGAGAACGGAAATCAGCAATTACAATCAAGAGTTACAACTGATTGGTGAAGTATTTTCTGACCCTGAGACTTTGGAGAAACAGTATCCAGATCAAACTTGTTTTTTAAGGATCAAAGAAGAAGTAGATGATCCTCAAACGATGAAACAATTGCAAGGGATTTTTCAAAAACACCCAGGCTATGTTCCCATAGTGATGTATCATGAGAAGGATCAGCGAAAAGTAGTACTAGCAGAGGCTTACTGGGTGGATGCAAGTGTTAATTTAAAGAAGCAATTAGCTTACTTATTACAAGAAGAAAATGTTGTTTTCAAATAACTTACGGTAAAAAATACTACTTGCTTTCATTTTTTTTCATTTTTTTATCTGTAAATCAAGACAAGTAGCAAAAATAATGTTAGAATGTTAGTCGTGGTTAACGCAAGAAGGTTATAAACCTAAGCACTGCTTAGGATAAAGTAATTTAATGAGGTGAATGTTTATTATGAAACGCATTGGAATTTTGACCAGTGGCGGAGATGCACCTGGAATGAACGCAGCTGTTCGTGCCGTTGTTCGTAAAGGAATTTATGAAGGTTTAGAAGTATACGGGATTAATTATGGATTTGCTGGTTTAGTGGCAGGAGATATTCGTCGCTTAGATGTAGCTGATGTGGGCGATAAGATTCAACGTGGTGGTACATTCTTGTACTCTGCACGTTACCCAGAATTTGCGACAGAAGAAGGACAATTAAAAGGAATCGAACAATTGAAAAAATTCGGTATTGAAGGTTTAGTTGTTATCGGTGGTGACGGATCATATCATGGTGCTATGGCATTGACAAAACGTGGATTCCCAGCAGTGGGTGTTCCAGGAACAATCGATAATGATATTCCAGGAACAGATTTCACAATCGGTTTTGATACAGCAATCAATACAGTATTAGAATCAATTGACCGTATCCGTGATACTGCTACTTCACACGTACGTACATTCGTTATTGAAGTAATGGGACGTAATGCTGGAGATATCGCTTTGTGGTCAGGTGTTGCCGGTGGCGCAGATGAAATCATCATCCCTGAACATGATTTTGATATGGCAGTTGTTGCTAAAAAAATCCAAGAAGGCCGCGATCGTGGGAAAAAACATTGCTTGATCATCTTAGCAGAAGGCGTTATGGGCGGAAATGAATTCGCTGATAAACTTTCTGAATATGGTGACTATCATACACGTGTATCTATCTTAGGACACGTTGTTCGTGGTGGATCTCCAAGCGCGCGCGACCGTGTGTTAGCAAGTAAATTTGGCGCATATGCTGTTGAATTGCTACAAGCAGGTAAAGGTGGACTATGTGTCGGTATCCATAACAATGATATGGTTGCTTCTGACATCATTGATACATTAGAAAACAACAAGCATAAACCAGATTTATCATTATATGATTTGAATAATTCACTTTCATTCTAAGAGTGAAAAAGTTATTTGAACTATGAGACTGGGACAGAAGTGTTTAACTTCGAGAAATAAGGAGAAATCAACGAAAATTACTTTTCAAATTTTGGTGAATTTCGGCTTATTTTACGAAGGAGTTGCTTCTGCTCCCACGCTCATTATCTGAAGATATTTAGGCTTTAATCGGCTTTAAATAAACAAAATTGAATGGGAGAGTTTTGTAAAATGAAAAAAACCAAAATCGTTAGTACATTAGGACCAGCTAGTAACTCAGTAGAAATTATTTCTAAATTGATCGAATCTGGGGCAAATGTCTTCCGCTTTAACTTTTCACATGGAGACCATGAAGAACAATTATCACGTATGGAAATGGTTCGTGAAGCTGTTAAAAAAACAGGTAAAGATGTAGGTATTCTTTTAGATACAAAAGGTGCTGAAATTCGTACAACTGTTCAAGGCACAACAGAAGCTGATTTTGGTCGTGCAGGATACATCAAATTTGAAGTAGGAGATAAAACTCGTATTTCAATGGACCCTGAACACGTAGGCTCGAAAGAAAAAATTGCTGTAACTTACCCAGGCTTATTCGATGATGTACATGTAGGTGGACATGTATTATTCGATGATGGCTTGATCGATATGGAAATCCTTGAAAAAGATGAAGCAACTCGTGAATTAGTTGTTGAAGTTAAAAATGCAGGTATGCTTGGATCACGTAAAGGTGTAAATGCACCAGGCGTTTCAATCAGCTTACCAGGGATCACACCTAAAGATGCAGATGATATCCGTTTTGGTTTAGACAATGACATCGACTTTATCGCTGCAAGTTTTGTTCGTAAAGCACAAGACGTATTAGACATTCGTGAAATTTTAGAAGAAAAAGACATGACACATGTTCAAATCTTCCCTAAAATCGAATCTCAAGAAGGTATTGACAACATCGATGATATCATCAAAGTTTCTGACGGCGTTATGATCGCTCGTGGAGATATGGGTGTTGAAATCCCAGCTGAACTTGTACCAATGGTTCAAAAACGTATCATCAAAAAATGTAACGCTGCAGGAATCCCTGTTATCACAGCTACTCAAATGTTAGAATCAATGCAAGAAAACCCACGTCCAACACGTGCCGAAGCTTCTGACGTTGCTAACGCTGTATTTGACGGAACTGATGCAACAATGTTATCAGGTGAATCTGCAAATGGTGACTACCCAGTTGAAGCTGTTTCAACAATGGCTCGTATCGATCAAGAAGCTGAAAATGCTTTAGCTGAATTAGGTACTTTCCAATTGAACGAATTTGACAAAACAGATGTAACTGAAACAATCGGTTTATCAGTAGCTCGTGCTGCTAAAAACTTAGGTGTTAAAACAATCGTTGCTGCAACTGAATCTGGTTACACAGCTAAAATGATTTCAAAATACCGTCCAGATGCTGACATCTTGGCTGTTACTTTTGACGAACGCACAAAACGTGGTTTGATGCTTAACTGGGGTGTTTACCCAACAGTTGCTGAAAAACCATCAACAACTGATGAAATGTTTGAATTAGCTGCTCAAAAAGCTGTTGATTTAGGTTTTGCATCAGAAGGCGACTTGATCTTGATCACTGCTGGTGTTCCAGTTGGTGAACGTGGAACAACTAATGTTATGAAAATTCAAATGATTGGTTCTAAATTATTAGAAGCTCAAGGCGTTGGTCAAAAATCAGTCGTTGCAAATGCAGTCGTTGCTTCATCAGCTGAAGAAGCAATCAAAAAAGCAAAAGATGGTATGGTTCTAGTTGTACCAACAACTGACAAAGAATATATGCCAGCAATCGAAAAAGCAGCAGCAGTTATCGTTGAAGAAGGCGGATTGACCTCACACGCAGCAGTTGTAGGAATTGCTCAAGATATTCCTGTAATCGTTGGTGCGAAAGAAGCAACTTCAACAATCGTTGATGGCGAATTGATCACCGTTGACTCACGTCGTGGTATTGTTTATCGTGGCGAAACAACAGCTATCTAATCCATTTAGCTCGCTAACTTAAAAGAAGGAATGACAAGATTTTTGTCATTCCTTCTTTTTTTGGCTATTCCAAGCTCGTTTTTTCAAAACAAGCAGAAGTTGAATGTATTTTTCATGTTTTGTGTAGTTGAATAAATTCTTTATGGCTTTTTTTGGGTCTTTATAAATTCATGGATCACTTCAATAACTTTTTCTTATAGTGGGGTAGTGATTTGTTGGGCTCTTTTTGCTAATGAAATTAGAAAACGCGGTTGGATCTCCTCTGAGAGTGGGATAGAAACAAGATTATCTTCAGGATGAATCGCGATCTCTGTCAGAAAGCCGATTCCGATATTTTCACGTATCATACTTTTCAAAATAGTCAGATCATTGCTTTGATAGACGATCTTTGGTTCAACATGGGCTTGTTTAGATAATTTGGTGAAAGCTGCTGGATGGACGTAATGTTCATTCAACAAAACAAATTGTTCATCTACTAAGTCTTTGAAAGATAAGGCATCATGTTGTGCCAGTGGATGTGTTTTAGAAACAACGATCATGAACCGTTTATCCAGAAGCAACTCTACTTCAAGTTTTTGGTCAACTATTGGTTGCGTTGATCCTAAGACTGCCAAATCGATTCTTCCCTCATGGATCATTCCGTAAAGGTCTCTAGAGCCACCATCTGTAATCTCAATTTGTTCCATCAGCTGATGCTTGATAAAATAGCTAGATAGTTTTGGAAAGTACTCATTACCGATGATAGGTGGCATCCCAAATCGAAGTTTCTTTTTCTGTAATTGAGTGATTTCCGCTTTTGCCATCTTGATTTCTTGTAAAATCGATTGAGCATGGAGAAATAATTGTTTGCCTGCTGGGGTAATAATCAATTCATGATGGGAACGATCTCTGGTGATAAGTGCTGCCCCTAACTCTCTTTCTAGGCGTTGCAACGCATATGTAATAGTTGGCTGACTAACCTGAAAATATTTTGCGACTTTGGTAAAATTTTTTTGTTTCACGATCTGGACATAATATTCAATATCTCTTGTATTCATGAATATCCCCTGCACCTTCATATAAATAATGTTTATTGTAATCTATATCGTTGTCTATATCAAACAGAAGCGACTGCACTGATCAGTTAAACAAATGAAGTATCGAACACATAGCGAATCCTTTGCATTCAGTCAGTTGGAAATGTCGTATGCATTATTCTTTGATTATTTTTAGCACAGCAATTTATTTTTTTATCAGTATCCGCGGGAGTTCTTTAAAACAATACTCGTTATGGAAACAAATTTTCACCTCTCGGTTGATTGTTGATGTGTGCCATTTTACCGATAACAGGAAATGAATCACCTGATGCAAAATATGTAGTAGGCTCAAATATTAATGCTGTATACTTAATAAGCACTATTTTATTTGTTGTTGTTCCTGTAGTAGTGGAAACGAAATCAGTACAGTTGAAAACAAAGAGAATCAAACGTTTATTCCATATTAGGCAATCAAGATGGATAGATATTCTCGATTTACTTTGTGTTTTTTTATGAAGTGTAAGGTGTCAAGAAAATTTCATTGACAACGACGTTTTTGCCCTGTATAATTGCTTTTGTTGCTTAGGAGTGATGAGAGAATGAAATGGTCTTTACTGGAATTGAGAAAATACCAAGAGACACCGTTAACTTTTCATGAGACCCTTGATCTTAAAGCGGATCTTATGAAGCGAGACAATTTGATATTAGATGTTGCGCCTGTTACAGTCGATGGGCTCGTTTCAGTTGATAATCAAGGCTATCTTGTCCATTACACTGTGCAGACGACTCTGACCGTACCGTCAACTCGTTCGTTAGAACCAGTTGCATTACCCATGGATTTTACAGTAGATGAACTGTTTATGACAAAGGAACAGTACCAACTCAGAGACAATCAATTGTCTGTAGAAGAGATTTTGTTGATAGAAGATGCAAAACTTGATTTGACAGAATCGATCGAAGACAACATTTTATTGGCAATTCCAATGCGTGTATTGACTGAAGAAGAAGAAAAGACGACCGATTTTCCTAAAGGAACAGATTGGGAAGTTGTTTCTGAAGAAGAATACGAACGCAGAAAACTGGAAGAAGCTGAAACAAAAGTAGATCCTCGTCTTGCAAAATTATCTGAACTTTTTGATGCAACGTCAAATGAGGACGATAAAGCGTAAGATTGGAATATATTGTATCATTTATGATGCAAGACTTTACAAGGAGGTGTAGCAAAATGGCAGTACCAGCTAGAAGAACATCAAAAGCTAAAAAAGCAAAACGTCGTACACACTACAAATTGACAATCAAAGGTTTAAACGAATGTCCTAACTGTGGTGAAATGAAAAAAAGCCATCACGTATGTGCAAATTGTGGTTACTATGATGGTAAGGACGTAATGTCTAAAGAAGCTTAATACATTTTAATTAGAAAATGTAAAAACCTCAAGGCTAACCATGGAGCCTTGAGGTTTATTTTTTGTTCCTTATTCAAAAATCGAGGAAATTTAAGTTTTCTATGACGAAAAGAGTTGCAACATAAAAATATGTGCTTCTTTGGTTTGCAATGAGGCAATGTTAAGCTATAATGAGAGAGATTAGGGAGAACATCCCACATGTAGGAGGAGTTCATATGTCAAAACAACAAATCGGCGTTGTCGGTATGGCCGTAATGGGTAAAAACTTAGCCCTTAATATTGAAAGCCGTGGCTATTCAGTTGCCTTATTCAATCGTACGGGTTCAAAGACAACTGCCGTGGTGGAGGAACATCCAGATAAAAACTTCAAAGCGACTTACACAATCGAAGAATTTGTAGATTCAATCGAAAAACCTCGTCGAATTCTTTTGATGGTCAAAGCTGGTCCAGCAACGGATGCAACGATCCAAGAATTGCTTCCTCATTTAGATAAAGGGGACGTTTTGATTGATGGCGGAAATACATTCTTCAAAGATACGATCCGCCGTAATGAAGAACTTGCAAATTCAGGGATCAACTTTATCGGCACCGGTGTTTCTGGCGGAGAAGAAGGCGCGTTAAAAGGCCCTTCAATCATGCCTGGTGGACAAAAAGAAGCGTATGAATTAGTTGCACCGATCTTAGAACAGATCTCTGCTAAAGCAGAAGATGGCGCACCTTGTGTTACTTACATCGGCCCTAATGGTGCTGGTCATTATGTAAAAATGGTACACAATGGTATCGAATATGGCGATATGCAATTGATTGCTGAATCGTATGACTTGATGAAAAATATCTTAGGCCTTTCAGTAGATGAGATGGCAGATATCTTCAAGGAATGGAATCAAGGAGAACTGGATAGCTACTTGATCGAGATCACTGCGGATATTTTAACGAGAAAAGACGATGAAGGTACAGGTAAACCGATCGTTGATGTCATTTTAGACGCAGCAGGAAATAAGGGCACAGGTAAATGGACAAGTCAAAGTGCGCTAGATCTAGGTGTTCCATTACCTTTGATTACAGAATCAGTTTTTGCACGTTACATTTCAGCCTACAAAGAGGAACGTGTGCAAGCAAGTAAAATTCTAACTCGTACAAACGACTTTGAATTTACAGGAGATAAAAAAGAACTTGTTGAGAAAATCCGTGAAGCTCTTTACTTCAGCAAAATCATGAGTTACGCTCAAGGATTTGCGCAATTACGGGTAGCTTCTAAAGAATATGGATGGGATCTACCATTTGGTGAGATCGCTAAAATCTGGCGTGCTGGTTGTATCATTCGTGCACGGTTCTTACAAAAGATCACAGATGCTTATGATAAAGAACCTGATATCGAAAATCTTTTGTTAGATGACTATTTTGTGGACATCACTAAAAAATATCAACAGGCTGTCAGAGATGTCGTTGCATTAGCTGTCCAAGCTGGTGTACCTGTCCCAACATTTTCTTCTGCAATTGCCTATTTTGATTCTTATAGAGCAGAACGCTTGCCAGCAAATATCATCCAAGCACAACGTGATTATTTTGGTGCTCATACGTATGAACGTGTGGATAAAGAAGGGATCTTCCACTATTCTTGGTATCATGAAGAGTAATCTTTCTACTTTTCGCGAATGATTGAATAAAAAATGACGAAAGAGCTGAAGTCGATCGATATGAAAGGACTTCAGCTCTTTTTAAAAATTTGTATCCATGCTAAAATGAATGTAGATTTTTAAATAGATTATCGGTATAATGATATAGTTTTGAATAAGCACGTAGAGAGAAAGGAAAAAAGATTAATGAGTAATATTCTAATCATTGAAGATGAAAAGAACTTGGCTCGATTTGTCGAGTTGGAATTAAAGCATGAAGGCTATAATGCAGAAGTTCATTATAATGGACGTACAGGATTAGATGCGGCCCTGAACAATGAATGGGATGCTATTTTGTTGGACTTGATGTTGCCAGAATTAAATGGACTAGAAGTCTGCAGACGAGTGCGTCAAGTGAAGAATACGCCAATCATTATGATGACTGCTAGAGATTCAGTCATTGATCGCGTTTCCGGATTAGACCATGGAGCAGATGACTATATCGTTAAACCATTTGCAATTGAAGAATTGTTAGCCCGCTTACGTGCATTATTACGTCGAATCGATATCGAAGGCGACAAAAATGTAGCGAAACAAACAACAATTACTTATCGTGATTTGACGATTGAAAAAGAAAATCGTGTCGTACGACGTGGCAGTGAAGTGATCGAACTCACAAAACGTGAATACGAACTATTACTTACGCTGATGGAAAATGTCAATGTTGTGTTAGCGCGTGACGTATTGTTAAATAAAGTATGGGGATATGAAACAGAAGTCGAAACAAACGTTGTAGATGTTTATATTCGTTATCTTCGTAATAAAATCGATGTTCCTGGAGAAGAAAGCTATATCCAAACAGTTCGTGGAACAGGTTATGTGATGCGCTCGTGATAAAACAAAAAAAATCAGAAAAAAGAGAACTTAAAGGTCCCTCCTTGACTATCAAGTGGGCCTTTGCAAGTTCTTTCTTTATATTTGTAGTGTTTACTATTTTCGCAGTCATCACGTATAAGTCATCAATCAACCTTCTCGTTGCGAAAGAAAGAAACAATGTAGAAAGAACGATCTCAGAGGTTACTTCTCGTTTGGCTAACTCAGATGAGGAATTAACGCTTGTTAATACTTATCGAAACTTGACAAATTCAAGAGATCGAGATGGCAGTGTGAATGACACGTCGATCATTGAAGGGAATTTGATGAAGATCGATTCTTTTATTTCAGAATTGGGCCAAGAATCAATGGACTTATATGTATATGATCTAGATGAAAAATTGATTTTCAAAACACATGAGAAAGACCGTTCACTGATCCAAGCAACACGGAAAGTCCCAACGATCGTTACCTTGGATGGAAAGACTGGCTTCCTTTCGGTACAACCAATCTATTCCAAAGAAACACGAGAAAAAATCGGGTACGCTCAAAGTTTTTACGAGCTTTCTTCTTTTTATGATATCCGCAACAAGCTTTTGTTGACGCTGATAGTCTTAGAGATCGTTTCGTTGATCTTGAGTAGCGTACTAGGGTTCTTCCTGTCCTCTTATTTCTTGAAACCATTGAAGGTCTTGAGAGATACGATGGATACGATTCGAAAAGATCCACAGTCGGATATTCACATGCCTGAGATAGACACAAACGATGAACTAGCCGACTTAGCAGAGATATTCAATGAAATGCTCGATCGCATGCGTCTATATATCGAACAGCAAGAACAATTCGTAGAAGATGTTTCTCATGAGTTGAGAACGCCTGTCGCGATCATTGAAGGGCATTTAAGCTTGCTGAATCGCTGGGGAAAAGATGATCCCGAAATACTTGAAGAATCATTAGCTGCAAGTATGCAAGAAATCAGCAGAATGAAAAGCTTGGTGCAAGAAATGCTGGACCTTTCTCGAGCAGAACAAGTGGACATCCACTATGCAAATGAGACGACCTTAGCGAAAGAAGTAACATACCAAGTGTATAATAACTTCAAGATACTTTATCCGGACTACGTTATTACATTAGACGATGATTTGACAAAAGAAGTGACATTACAGATCTATCGTAATCATTTCGAGCAATTGATCATTATTATTTTGGATAATGCTGTAAAATATTCTACAGATCGAAAAGAAGTGCATATCTCGATTTCCTCTACTTTGAATGAGTTTGAAATTGCTATCCAAGACTTTGGAGAGGGGATACCGCAAGAAGATCTGAATAAGATATTCAATCGATTCTATAGAGTGGATAAAGCAAGAGCACGGACAAAAGGTGGTAATGGCTTAGGCCTTTCGATTGCCAAACAATTAGTAGAAAGTTACAAAGGGAAGATTATTGCAGAAAGTGTGGTTGGCCAAGGAACGATTTTTAGGATTTTCATTCCAATCATCAAAAAAGAAAACAAGTAAGGAAAGTACCTTGCTTGTTTTTTTATTTTGTAAAGGACGAATAAAAAGACAAAAACGGACGGGAGAAAGAATAGAAGGTAAAAATACTTTATGGCTAACCGAACTTTTTGGATGATATCGAGTAAAAAAGTTGCTTAAATAAGGGAAAAAATGTTAAAAAACACGTTTGTATCGGCGAATATTCGTGTTTTGAAATAATAGAAAAAAATGTATTTTTTCTATTGCATTTTACTTAAGTACTTGATATATTATTATTTGTTCTGACAAAACGATATTCAAAATCTTGTTACATTTCATAAAAAAGATGTTGACTAACATTTTGAATCGTGTTATAATAACAAAGTTGTTTTAGAAATGGACGTTTGAAAGTCTTTTGTATCAACGAAAAAATTGTTGACAAATAACAGTTAACGTGATAAGATGATCAAGTCGTTAAGAACACGACAAACAATTCAAAAAACTTTCGAAAGAAAGTTGTTGACAGAAACTTAAGAATCTGTTAAGATATAAGAGTTGTTAAAACAAAAAGATTAGACCTTTGAAAACTGAACAAAGTAAGACAAACCAAATGTGTAGGGCGTCTTGATCGATTCAAGACAACAAACATTTTTAACAAGCAAGCAATATGCTAGCAAACAAATTGAGCTTAACAATCGCAAGATTGTTCTAACTTTTATTATGAGAGTTTGATCCTGGCTCAGGACGAACGCTGGCGGCGTGCCTAATACATGCAAGTCGTACGCTTCTTTTTCCACCGGAGCTTGCTCCACCGGAAAAAGAAGCGTGGCGAACGGGTGAGTAACACGTGGGTAACCTGCCCATCAGAAGGGGATAACACTTGGAAACAGGTGCTAATACCGTATAACAATCGAAACCGCATGGTTTTGATTTGAAAGGCGCTTTCGGGTGTCGCTGATGGATGGACCCGCGGTGCATTAGCTAGTTGGTGAGGTAACGGCTCACCAAGGCCACGATGCATAGCCGACCTGAGAGGGTGATCGGCCACATTGGGACTGAGACACGGCCCAAACTCCTACGGGAGGCAGCAGTAGGGAATCTTCGGCAATGGACGAAAGTCTGACCGAGCAACGCCGCGTGAGTGAAGAAGGTTTTCGGATCGTAAAACTCTGTTGTTAGAGAAGAACAAGGATGAGAGTAACTGTTCATCCCTTGACGGTATCTAACCAGAAAGCCACGGCTAACTACGTGCCAGCAGCCGCGGTAATACGTAGGTGGCAAGCGTTGTCCGGATTTATTGGGCGTAAAGCGAGCGCAGGCGGTTTCTTAAGTCTGATGTGAAAGCCCCCGGCTCAACCGGGGAGGGTCATTGGAAACTGGGAGACTTGAGTGCAGAAGAGGAGAGTGGAATTCCATGTGTAGCGGTGAAATGCGTAGATATATGGAGGAACACCAGTGGCGAAGGCGGCTCTCTGGTCTGTAACTGACGCTGAGGCTCGAAAGCGTGGGGAGCAAACAGGATTAGATACCCTGGTAGTCCACGCCGTAAACGATGAGTGCTAAGTGTTGGAGGGTTTCCGCCCTTCAGTGCTGCAGCTAACGCATTAAGCACTCCGCCTGGGGAGTACGACCGCAAGGTTGAAACTCAAAGGAATTGACGGGGGCCCGCACAAGCGGTGGAGCATGTGGTTTAATTCGAAGCAACGCGAAGAACCTTACCAGGTCTTGACATCCTTTGACCACTCTAGAGATAGAGCTTCCCCTTCGGGGGCAAAGTGACAGGTGGTGCATGGTTGTCGTCAGCTCGTGTCGTGAGATGTTGGGTTAAGTCCCGCAACGAGCGCAACCCTTATTGTTAGTTGCCATCATTCAGTTGGGCACTCTAGCAAGACTGCCGGTGACAAACCGGAGGAAGGTGGGGATGACGTCAAATCATCATGCCCCTTATGACCTGGGCTACACACGTGCTACAATGGGAAGTACAACGAGTCGCGAAGTCGCGAGGCTAAGCTAATCTCTTAAAGCTTCTCTCAGTTCGGATTGTAGGCTGCAACTCGCCTACATGAAGCCGGAATCGCTAGTAATCGCGGATCAGCACGCCGCGGTGAATACGTTCCCGGGCCTTGTACACACCGCCCGTCACACCACGAGAGTTTGTAACACCCGAAGTCGGTGAGGT